>OY970338.1:0-1838930 GCA_963717515.1 uncultured Candidatus Woesearchaeota archaeon | reverse complement strand
GAGTGCTTAATTCAGCAAATATGCACTACAAGGTTTACCTAATTATTACTTTATGATTAAAGCTTTAATATAGAAATGAAGTATTTTTACTCCTATTTACATTAAATTTCAAGTTCATAATATTTCTTCAACTTCCATTTATCATTTACTTTTTCAAACTCATACACTTGAGTAACTGTTTTTTGATAACCCACAATCGTTGCTTTATACTTCACTTCAACACTTGCTGTATTATCATTTATTATTTCGTTTTGTACACCTATAAATTGAAAATATCCTCCTTGAATATTCCAAGCGTATTTCATATTTGCTAATTCATCATTCCAAGCATCATAAGAATCATATTTTGACTTGATTTCTTGGGGTAAATAATCAAATATTTCCTCTGACCCTGAACCTTTAATTAAGGCTTTAACCCAATCTGTTGCGATTTGTGATGGAGATATTGAAGGTTGAGCATTATCACCTCCATCTAAGGTCTCAACAACATCTTCAGTGGATGTTGATTTTTCTTCAGTAATGGTCTCTGTTGTTGTTTGTATGTTTTGAGATGTACTAACAATCTCTCCTTCGTCTGCGCTAATACCTAAAATATTTCCATACCTTACTAATTTAGCTCTATAAGTTATAGTGTCACCTTCTTTATATTGAAGGAGTTGACTCTTTTGATTATCTTTCATATCAATCATAATATCAGATGTAAATGTATTTGGACAATGTTTTACATGAAGGACATATTTACCTAAACTTTCAGAGATAGATGTTACTTCTCCTGTCCATTCAACATACTTATTTTTAAATTGCTCATCAAATAAAGATTGTTTTTGAAGATTTGTTGCATCTGATTCACACAAAAGACCAAAATCATCGAATGATTTACTAATTACAGACATGTCAGTATTAGGTTTCTTTTCTATTAATTGGGAAGGATTGTCTGAGTGAACTGTCCTGAAGACCTCACCTTTGGTGGTATGTAGATAATTCGCGTCCGATTGTACATCATACCAGTTTATAGTAACATCAAACTTGAACTTCGTTCCTATAGAGTCTTCAACACCCCCTCCTACACAATTTGTACCAAAAAGGTCAACTGTCTGATCTCTCTGCCAGATGAATGTATCTCCAAAACTTA
The DNA here is from genome assembly GCA_963717515.1 of uncultured Candidatus Woesearchaeota archaeon. Lineage (GTDB taxonomy): Archaea > Nanobdellota > Nanobdellia > Woesearchaeales > DSVV01 > CAYXZQ01. Next base: position 1,837,798 of record OY970338.1, on the reverse strand, counting down.
TTCTGAAGTGTTCTTTTTTGTACAAGCAAATCCATCAGGATTCATCATTGTAAAATTTGTGACATTAATATTGCTTCCAATATTATTGACCAACCTCAAGCTCACATCGCTTGTAGTTACAGCTGAATCCTTGCATACAATTTCAGAGCCAAAGTCGCATCTATCTGGAAGGAATTTTGTAGGTTCCCTGTTACCAAAAAAAGATAAACCCACTAATAATGTGATTAATAACGTTATAACTAAAGGGATTAATCCCATCACTATTCCAGCAATTGCTAATCCTCTTCCAGTTATATTATGGTTATTTTTGATCTTTTTTAGAGCTGTGAAGCCAAATATTAATGCTAAGATAATAAATATCCATCCAAAAATTGGGATCCAACCTATGATCAATGATATTATACCCAATATTAAAGATGCAATTGCATAACCTGAAGTTTCTCCCATTATCAACACCCCAACAGTGAATAGTGATACACGATAATTATTTAAAATTTGTCAAAAAGAGGGCATTATTTCAGTAATTATCTAATTAGTTGTATATCCTTGTAAAAATTCTTCTCCGTTATTACATAAACACCTACATAATCCTTCGGTTATTAGTGAAGAAGAATTGAGATTTTGATTCTTTTGTTCACATTCAAGTTGACATAATGAGAAACACATTCTTTCAGAATCATGTGGACTACTGATTAAATTTTTTAATTTATTTATATCTAAATTATCAAATGGTTTAAACAGTATGAAAATTATTATTGCAACTAGCACAAAAATAATTAAGTATAATATTTTCTTTGAATTGTTCCTTCGATAACCTCTTTCATTTTTTCTTCTTTGAAAAGACCTATTAAAAGGCCATTTATTTTTCTTATATAATTTGAAATATACTGATAACCCTATCCATATTATACCTATCAGAATAAATGATTGAGGATATCCAGATAAAGTAGGATCTCCAAATACTTTGCCAATATTCCAGAAACTAATACCTAATAATATCATAGTAAATGGTATTAACCACCTTAATATAAATGAAATTAGGCTTGTTTCCCTTTCCCTTCTTATGAAATCTTTCCTATCCTCTGTTACTATATGAATTGGTTTCCTGTATCTACTCTTACGTCTACTCATACCAAACACCCCAATATGAAAAAGTTATGAGAGATGTATATTTAAAATTATTCAAAAAGTGGGCATATTTCAGTTTAATCCTGAAAGTCTGAGTCATGCAGTGGAGGAGAAATCAACCCACCATCATTTTCAAAAGCTCATCAACCATCTCCTCTGTAAGCTCTATGTATTCTCTTATCAGAGGCTCATGGTCATGCTTCATCTTTGTCAATCGTTCTACTGTGAATTTCTCTGGGTTTGAGTCTATTATCTTGTGATGCTCAGGGCAGAGGAGGATGAGGTTTCCGAATGCGTTTCTTTCGGATTCGGTCTGGGATGGATCATACCTTGCAGCAAGCTTGTGCCTGCCCTTTATGTGCGCGATTTCACCTACGACTGTCCCGTACTCCAGATCGACGATCTTATTGTTACATTTCGGAAACGCGCACTCGTTGCCAGACAGGGCGAAGAGCTTCTTTATTGCATTGCGCTCGGGCGAGTGGGACATGGCGGATACTTATTCAGAGGGATATAAAAAGGTTTTGGAAAACTTATGATCGATGAGATAGGTTGCAATAGCTTAAGATCCATCTCATATACATAGACTGAGCAATAACATCGGAAAGTATTTAAAAAAGGATTCAATCCCATTGATTAATGACAACAAAGATAATCAATATATCAAATCCCAGGCATAATACTGAGGAACAGTGTGTTCCTTGTGTATTACATACCATTATTAAAAATCAATTTTCAGGGGATAAAAAAGCCAGGATATCTAAACTCTCTTATGCGGTAATCAAGAAATATATTAGGTACAACCCTTATAAAAAGGAAATGAAGAGAGAAAGGCTCTCTGGAAAAGATATGCGCATCTTGAAGGATATGTTCCATGGAACATTCAATCTTGATCTCCATATGTCCCTCAATCCCAAAATTAAAGATTGTAACATAATATTAGAGCATAGGACTGGATTTGATATTAACATAATAAAAGAATTATTGGATAAGAATATATATCCAATTCTTCTGGTGAATCCCGCATATATAAACCACAGTGAGGTTAATAATAAATTCAAATTAAGAATGCGAGGAGAGCCAAAAGGAGCATTCACATGCATTGCAATTCATGGAATAATGGAGGATAAGCTTGCAATTTATGATCCAGATTTGATTTTTAAAGAAAAGGAGATTTTAACCGAAAATAATATAAGGGTGATTTGTCCGCTTGGTACAATTAAGAAATATTCAGATGAACTCAATAATATATTATTTTGGTTTGAATTAAGAGATAAGGGGAAAGATTCAAAGATTACGACATGGTCAGAAAAATGAAAAAACAAGAATTAATGTATAGAGCCCAAAAGGTGATACAGAATAAATACTGGAATGGTATTTCAATAGATCATGATAGTGGAATCTTCAATGATAAAGTGATTCTCTATTTTAATTTCCTGATTCCAAAAAGAGTATATGATGAAGAATCAAACACACTGAATACATATTTTTTAATTCTTAAAGATGTTGGGAGTATTGAATTACAAAACAATGGCAAAATTATTGATTATTCAGACGAAAATGAAGTTGTTATAAATTCTTTAGAAAGATACAAAGAATTATATAAAAAAAGAGAAATTTTTATTATCAGGATTCTTGCAGAAAAATTGATAAAGTTACCTGCTGTCCATATAACATTAACTCCACTTAGGATTGTTTTGGATGCATTTTATTCAAAGGATTTTCTAATTGACTCGATATCTAAGAATTTTGATACAAAGGAGAGAAAATACATTAAATTTCTGCTTGAATATGATTATCTTAGAATTGACAATAACAAGTATACATTACATAATGAATATATTAAGAAATTGAAAAATAGAATCGATGTTGATGATAAAAAACAAGTTATAGATATAATTCTAACTGATGTTTTTAAAAATTCTTTTCAATATTTGATTCAAGATCTTAGATTAACCAATATTGTCCCGTTTATTGGAATTGTCACTTCATTTTATAATTTAGCTTTAGACCTAAATAAGAATGTATCTTTACCAATAGATTATCTATATGAAGAATATAAAACCAATTATGCTTGTGGTATTAATAAATTGAAATTTCAAGATAAACTTAAAGATTTGGCCAAATTAGATATACTTGATGTAAATCAGCAGGTCATAGGGAATAATGATGTTGTTAATCTTCTTTTAAAAAATTCTGGTTATAAATCAATCCAGGCACAGTTGGCCTAATAATAATTATCCGGTTTTTATTAATGAATTTTCGAAAAATATTCAGTCGATTTTATTAAATGCAATTTACCACACGATTATATGCGAATAAAAGACATCTCCTCAGAAAACCGCCCCAGAGAGCGTTTAATTTCCCAAGGCCCAGAAGCTCTAAGTGATGCTGAATTAATTGCTATAATCCTTCAGAAGGGCACAAGAGAAGAGAATGTTGTGGATATGAGTAATAGGTTATTATCTGATGGATTAGAAGTTTTATTCAAGAAAAGTATGCATGAATTGACTAATACAAACGGCATTGGAGCTACCAAAGCTATTCAAATAAAGGCTATATATGAATTATTTAAAAGAATCAGTTTATCTAAAGTTAATATTAATAAGATAACTTGTGCAAAGGATGTTTGTGATCTCATGACACCTCAAATGTCTTCACTTGATAAAGAGCATTTTATTGTGTTATTGCTTGATACAAACAACAAATTGATCAAAAAAGAGACAATTTCTATAGGAACTCTCAATTCATCAATAGTTCATCCGAGAGAAATTTTTAGGGCAGCAATAAAGGAGAATGCAAATTCTATTATATTAGTTCATAATCATCCAAGCGGTGACTCTGAGCCCTCACCTGAAGATAAAATTGTTCATAAACTTGTAAGACGATGTGGTAATATTATTGGAATAGAATTATTGGATTTTATTATTATTGGAAATAATAATAATTTTTTCACAAAAAATAAATACTAAATTTTTAATTCTTCCAAAGTTGAAATTATCTTTTTTTCTATTTTCAATATTTTATTTTTGATTACTTCAGGTTTTTCATACTTGACTTCTTCATACTTGATCTTTTTGTATTTAGAAATACTCAAATCATAACCTTTTTCTTTAATTTCTTCAATAGGAACAAAGAAACATTTAGCACCCCTGTCTTCGTATTTTTCTTTTTCTCTTTTCTTGAATTTTTCTATGATGTCAGGAATATCTCCTTTCCCATCAATTTTTGTTCTTTTGTCGTCAAGTGAAAAACCATCAGCCTGCATATCATAAAACCATACTTTCTCAGTTGGTTCTCCTTTAGTGAATACTAGAATTCCTGTTGAAACTCCAGCATATGGTTTAAATACTCCTGAAGGCATTGATATTACAGCATCTAATCGGCAATCTTCCACTATTATATTTCGGATATTTTTGTGGGCTTTTGAATTCCCAAATAGTACACCATCAGGAACAATTACTGCACATCTTCCCCCTTGGTTAAGAAGATTGAACATTAACTCCAAATATAATAATTCAGTCTTCTTAGAATTGATTGTAAATGTATCACTCAAATCCGATTCATCTATGCTACCTTTGAATGGAGGATTAGCAAGAATTACATCAAAATAATTGCTTTGTTCATATCTTTTTGAGAGTGTATTTTCCTGGTTAACTTTCGGATTTTCAATACCATGCATCATTAGGTTCATCAATGCAATTCTAACCATTGTTTGATCTATATCAAATCCATGGATAGTACTTTCTTCTAAAATTCTCCATTGTGCTTCTGTTAGTTTGTCTCCGACAAAATTATATTCATTACCATCGTTGTCTTTCTTAATTAGATCTTTAGATGTTGCTCCTTTTAGAATGTGGTCAAGTGCAGATATTAAAAAGCCTGCAGTCCCACATGCTGGATCACATACATTATCTCCTATTTTAGGATCAACTAACTCAGTCATCATCTTGATTATATGACGAGGTGTCCTAAACTGACCGTTTTTACCAGCTGTTGTTAATTGAGATAGTAAATATTCATAGATGTCTCCTTTTGTATCTCTATTCTGTTCCTTAATTTGCATTTCATTAATTAGTTTAACAGATTCAATTAACAGTGACGCCGTTGGAATCACAAATATTGCATCTTTCATATATTGTTGATACATACTACCTTCTGAACCTATTGTTCTCAGGAATGGAAATACCTTATCTCTGACATGATTTAGTATTTTTTCTGCAGACATTTTTGTCCAAACTGACCATTTGTAATCATCTTTACCTTTGAATATTGAAGTATGTCCATTTCCACTTAGTTGTGCATTCTGTTCTCTTTTATTGTCTTCATCTTCTAATCTTTTCATAAAAATTAGATATGACATTTGTTCTATTGCTACGATTGGATTGGATATTCCCCCACTCCAAAATTTATCCCATAGTTGATTTATTTTTGATTTTAATTCAGTATCAAGCATTCTTGTCCACCTCTGCATTTAGCAATTCTTTTACTTCTTTAGAAGTTGCGAGTATCTTTTCTTCGTAATCTGTGATATTTTCAATTAATTTTTTTGGATCTCCATAGTCTACTTCTTCATATACAATCTCTTTGTATTTGTTAAAGCTTAGATCATACTTGTTTTCTTTTATTTCAGCAATATCGACGAAGAAACACTTTGATTTTCTATCAGAGAAATCTTCTGTATCACGTTTATTGAATTTATCAATTATGTCGGGTATGTCCCCCCAACCATCAATAAAGTTCCTTTTTTTATCTTTAGTATAACCATCTGATTCTAGTTCATAAAACCATACTTTCTCAGTTTGTTCTCCTTTTGTAAATATTAGAATGTTGGTTGATACATCTTTTCCAAATGGTTGGAATATCTTTGGATGGAGTTTAATCACAGCATCTAGCCTTGCATCGTTCAATAGTAATTTCTTTACTTTAGTTTCATTTGATTTTGTTCCAAACGCAATACCTTCTGGAATAATTACTGCACATCTTCCCCCACTAGGTTCTAATAAATTAAAAATTAATTCAAGATAATAGTATATGCTCTTTGATGCAGTAACTGTGAAATCAGATCTTAGATCAGATGTGTTTACTTTATTGTTGAAAGGGGGGTTACACAAGATTAAAGAGTATTTCTCTGCTTCTTCATACTGGCTAGATAATGTATCCATTTGTTTGATGTTTGGATTATGCAATCCATGCATCATTAGATTCATTATCGCTACTCTAGTCATTGACTGACTGACATTAAATCCATAGAATGTGTTGTTATTGAATTTGTCCCATTTATTTCCTAATTTGTCACCTTTGTAATTGTATTCATTTCCATAGTCATCAGTTTTAATGAATTCTTCAGAAGTGTTTTCTTTTAGTATATGTTGATGACATGATTCTAGGAAATTACCTGCGGCACAAGTGGGATCGCAGATTGTATCCTCTACTGTTGGATTTACTAGCTTCATCATCAAGTAGATTATATGATCCGGAGTTTTGTATTGTTTATTCTGACCTTCAATGTTTAATTTAGACAAAAGATATTTGTAGATTAATCCGTCTGTAAAACTATCTTTTTGATTTAGCTCCTCAGAATTAATAATCTTGGTTGCCTGTACCAGAGTTTGAGGATTTTCAATATTAAATGTTGCATTCTTTAGATATTTTGCATATGTGAATGATTCATCCTCTAGTTTTCTAATAAATGGGAATACTACATCCCGAACATGTGTTAAAATCTGATCTGCAGATTTATTGATCCAACCTGACCATTTGCATTCATCATTGCCTTCGAATACTGACTTGAATTCTTTTCCTTCAAGCATTGCATCATTTGATTTTCTATTATCTTCTTCTTCAAGTCTCTTCAAGAATACTAGGAATGAGATCTGCTCTAATGCTTCAGTAGGATTCATGGTGTCGAATAACTCAAGAAGCTCATTCAACTTCTCTTGCAATTCAGGCTTGATTTTGGGGTTCATTGTAGTTCCCCCTTGAATGCCTTTTGCATTAATGAGTTGAATAGATCTTGAGAATTCTTTAAGTTCTCCAATTGAAAACTATTTAACTCTTTAATCTTTTTTACTATAGCTGAAAATTTCCTTTGTAAACTTATAGGCGGACAGATAAAATCAATATCTTTTATGTTAGACATTGAAGGGAAGTTTGATATACCACTACCATGTGAGATGCCAAAAAGTCTTTTTTGAAAATTGTCATTTCTAAAAACAAATTTAAAGAATTCATTATTCATTATATTTTGATCCAATTGTATCTTTAATAAAGCTTGATTGATAATACCTTTTTTTGAGTTTAAGGGAATCTCAGATATTTTGCCCATTGTGCCAGAACAACTAACTATCAGATCTCCAGGTTCAACTTTAAACATTTCCATTTCTTTATATTTATCTGCAGTTATGAAATAACGACCATACGTAAAATCGCCATATATAGCATGATTCTGCTCATATACTAAATAGCCTTCTTTCACAAACATAGATTTTGTTAGTGAACCTCCAAAGGGTCCCCTTTTCAAAGAATATTTATTATTAGAAATAAAATTCGGCAATTTTTTTAATTGCCATCCTCTTGGATTTATAACCGGATCTCCGAACATATCAACAAATACACTCTTCAAGTAATCTTTTGATAATTGGTCAGCTTCTTTTCTCCAGTCCTTGATTTGCTCTGCTTTTTCTAGAACTGCTATTATTTTTTCTTGAACATCAAGAGGTGGAACTGGAATCGTAAAGTCTCGTAATTTTGTTTCATTTATTGCTTTTTGAGTTGCCCCAGTACATTCTTTATTCTTTTTTCTCTGAAATTCTTGAGTTCGTAACCAGAAATATACATACTTTGGATGTAATTTGGATTTATCATTAACTCTTAGTATTGCAAAACCTGTTGAATATAGGTGATCTGAATCTTCTTCCCTTATAACATATATTTTTTCAGTATCTTTCATTTTAGCAAAGATAACATCCCCTTTTTGAACTTGCATATTTGCTCTGCTTGGTTTAGATTCATAATCTACTTTAGTGGTTTTATCTTTGATTATTCCTGTTTCTACTGATCTCGTATCAATATATGCTTTGATTCCTTCAAATTTTTTAACTCCTGATTTAACTAGATCAAGATATTTGAATATTGGTACTTCTTCCCATCCATTTGGTAATTTCATTTTTTACCCCCTAACATTGAGCTTGGTACAGGAACAGAATCTTTCTTTTTCTTTTTGATTATGTGTTCTCTTAGATCTAGCTCTTCTGTAATTGTTTTCTGTAATTGCTGCAAGTATCTCGCAGACATATTTTTGATAACTTCTACTTCTGTTTTATCATCTAGCAAGATTTTCCATCTGAAGTTATCTTTATCTTTATTATAATCTATTTTGTTTGACCCTGCAATATGGTGAGGAACAGAGATTTTTATTTCATTTAGCAATAAATCTCTGATTAGTGAAGAGGGAGTAATGCCTTTCTTTTTACAATACTCATCTACTCTAGTGAACTCTTCTCTCGAGATTTTTGCTGAAATTGATTTATATTCTGATACTCTCATGAAAATAGAAAAAGATAGCTAGTATATAAAGTTTGTGTGTCAACCTAGGTAGACCTATTTCATAGCGATTGCTTGGACTTTTGCTACAATTTTCTGCAATTCATCCTTTCCATTAAACAATTCCACTGGATTCGCGTCTTTAAATGGGTCTTTTGCAAAGTCCTTTAACTCAAGATATTTCCTGTTGGCAAACACTTTTTTAAGCAGTTGCAAGAATTCTATTTGCTTAGAATTGTAGTTAATGTGATCTATAACATACTTGTCAAATTCTCTTTCTATAATCTCCTTTGGATCATATTCAAATGTCAATCCAATCATCTCATGTAAAAATCTAATGAAGTCTTTATGGAGATTAGTTTGAATATTTTCTATTGTATATGATGGGTTTAGATTTATCAAATCTTTCTCCAAATCATGAAGCTCTAAACAAGTAATTCCTTTTCCTTTCTTAATTTTCTCAACAACAGGATTTTTCTTTATGAATTCTGCCATTTTAGGATCTTCTTTAATTTCATACACAAACTTAGTTCTACTCATAACATTATCTGGCTTATCTATTTCTAATGGATTTTCTATTTCTTCTTCATAATATTTCATCAATGGAGCTAATTCTTTTAGTATAATTTCTACTCTTTCGAATGTTAAATCATCCCAGAAGTCATCTCGAAGAACTTCTAATAATCTTGCTTTCTTTGATTTGATTTCATTGATTTTATTTACTTTATCAAGTATGTTTTCCATCCTAACCTGAACGTATGCCTTAATTTTATCAATCAAATCCAATTTATTCTTAATTATTGCATAAAATAATTTTTCAACTTGAAGGATGAAAGGTGTCACTTTGGGATCTTTTCCATGTAACATGATCATCAGTGGTTGAATTTCTTCATGAAGTTCTTTTACATATTTGTCAAGATCAAATGTACCTTTTAGTTTTTTGATTAGAGAATGTTTTTCTCTAACAATAAATGATTCTTCGTTTAATGAATTAATATCAGTTAGTATCTTGTCGACAATAATTTTCTTTTGATTATAGGTTAAATTCTTCTTCAATAAATTGATTCTATTGTCAAATATAATGGACAAAATATCTTTACCAGATTTCTTTTCTTTTGTTTTATTCAAATGATGTAACTTCACATTATTGTCGTCACCAAGCTGGAAGTCTAACATCAAGAAATCTTTTTTTGTAGGGAAACCTTCTTCTTGAGGAAGCCATTCTGGATGCCTTCCTGGAGCACAGGCGGCTTTAAAATTTCTTGTTCCTCTACCAAGCATCTGCCAGAACCTAATTGGTGAATAGACAGGCCCGATAAACACAAGATTACAAACTTCAGGAATATCAACTCCTGTGTCAAGCATACCTACAGAGAGAGCAATTCGTGGCTCTGATTTCTGTTTGAATCGTTTGACTTCATCTTGAGACCTATATCTTGAAACAATAACTTGAACATGATTGCTCAAACTTGGATCTAGTTTTTGAAATGCTTTCTTCATACGATCTGCATGTCTTTTCCCCCTACAAAAGAATATAGATTTACAAGGTAGCCCTTCTGGCGATCTATAACAGTTCTGAATAAATTCAGATACAATTAGTTCATTTGTTTTCTTGTCAAGAAAAGTCCGTTCAAATTGTGTTCCTTCCAACTCAACATTTTCAGGATCAACTTCTTGTCTTCTCAGCTGGTCTTTTAGGATTGATGTTAGCTTTTTTCCTTCAATTCCTAACTTTAGATTTTCTGTCTCTATGACTATTGGGGAGTATGGAACTAAATCACCTGCCCTAACGGCATCTTCATAATCATAATCTACTGTTGGTTCTCCATCTTTACAATCAAATAGATTATATGTGTCTTTTTGAGGCTCTGATCTCGGTGTTGCTGTTAATCCAATTTTTATTGCATCGAAGTATTGATGTATGTAATTATTTCTATCATATTGAGATCTATGACATTCATCAAATACTATTAAGTCAAAGAAACCTGGACTAAATTTGTCCACCATCCTATTGTTATTTTTCCCCATTAAAGTTTGAACAGTTGAAGCATAAAATCTAGATGTCGTATTGAAACCTTTTCTATGTAGTTCCCATACAGGTTCTTTAAAGAATTTCTTAAATCCGTCTGCACTAGCTTGATCAGCAAGAGCAATTCTGTCTGCAATAAAGAGGACGTTTCGAATATAATTTGCCTTTACAAGAATATCAATAATGGCCATAGCAATTCTTGTTTTTCCAGTTCCTGTTGCCATTTGAACGAGAGCTTTTTTATGACCTTTTGAAAAGTGTTCAGCAAGTTTCTTTACATTTACTACACTTCTATCTCTATCTACAACCTTTGTAAAAATTTTTGTAGGATCTTTTCTTTGCCTGAACAACTCTGTTCGTCTCTCAAGATCTTCTTGACTAAAAGGACCTCCTCTAATTTCTTCCTCTCTACCAAGTTCATCAATTAAAAACCATCTTTCTCCATTAGTTAGAAATATTGGGATTTTCTTCCCAATTTGGTTTTCAATGTCTTCTTGATATGTTCTAGCCTGAATAGTTCCTTCTTTTGGATCAACAGCATATTTCTTTGCCTCGATAATAGCCAATGGAGAGTTATCATGAGCTAATAACAAATAATCTATAAATCGATCAACTCCTTTTTCAAAAGTACCATCAAAAAATTCATAATTTTTGGTTTTAAAATCTGATTTTGCAGAATTAACTTCATCCTTCCATTGTTTTTCTTCCCATCCAACCTTGGTGAGTTGTTTGTCAATGAATTTCTTTCTGGTTTGATTTTCAGAAATTAATTTTACAATATCTTCATCTATATTTGTTTTTGACATATTGTTCTTGAAACCCGCTTCTAATTTATTTAATCTTTAAATATATAAATGTATTGATAAATTGATTTAAAAATCCAAATAATAATTATGTACTAGTAATTATTTATTTAAGCTAATTCTTTTACCCTTCCATCCACGCTGAGCTTAATCACTAACAATACACCTTCACCCCAAACTCCTTCCATATCCCCCCCACAAACTCAGTAAAGTCCTTATCACTGGTCAATATTCCCACTTCCTGATCCATTTTCTTGTTCAAAGTAATGACTTCAGCTAGCAGCCTGATATCTCCATCCTCTGGGAGCATGCTTTTTCTCTGTGCTAATTTTCTGAGTTTCTGTGAAACATATTTGCCTTGAATCTTCTGAAGTAATATCTCTTCCAACTTATCCAGATATTGCAGATAAAATTTATTAATCTCATCAATCAATTCTTCGCTGACCTCAACCGGCTCACAGCAGTATTTTCCAATGATTTTTTCATATCTTTTTTTCAATGAAGTTGTAATCTCTTGATAATTGAATTTCGGGTAGTTTTTACAGGTCTGTTTAATAATATCTAACCTAAAATCCATATGCTTCTTGACTTCATCAGCCACTGATTTAGTAATTATGAACTTGTTGTTATTTCCAAGTTTTTCCAGATCAAATCCACCTTCTTGATGGATTATAAAATCTCCGACATTATAAAATATCCTAGAAATAACAACATTTGAATCCAGGGCTAAGACCATGTCTTTAGGATTTTCAAATCTTTTCTCTTCTATGGCTTTAGAACCCATATTTTCCTTTATTTTCTTATAATAATCATCAATATTCTCATTATCAGGCTCTAATAATCTTACAGCAATAAGGCAATACAAAGCCTTAACCCACAATTTTTGCTCAATAAACCTTTTTGTGAGATAATTCAGATAATCAATATCATATGTTATCCTTATCTCATTTATCTGGTAATTCAAAGGTATCTTATCACTCATATCTTCTTCAGACTTAGTAAAATCCTCAATAAGTTCTTTTTTATAATCCTTCAGATCCTTTCTTTTAGTGTCATATTTTAGAATTTTATTAATCAGGATGATAATATATCTGTAAATGAATCTCTTGTTGGTGTCTTTAATAAATGATTTCAACTCATTTATTGCCCCATCAAGCAATTTGATCAATTTCTCCTGATTATCACCCCCTTTCTTGATTTTCTTATTTACATCCATAAGATGGATTACTAAAAGGTCCCAGAGCTTTTCCTGGATGTCGTTATCTATTTTTTCTAGATATTTTGATTCTTTTGTATTTTCATCCATTTTTAAAAAATAATGGAGTATCCATCTTTGAATATTTTCTCAAAATGATATTGAAAATATTTAAAATCAATATTGTGTTTTAATATAGGTTTCTTTCCAATAAAACCATTATTAACATTAACATGTTCAATTTGAGAAGAATATGGATTAATTGCTATAGCCCCATAATCAAATTCAGCATGATGATTAGGACATAGAATAATTATATTTTCTTTAATATCAAGTCCATCATGTATTCCACCAAGTGGTTGTAGGTGATGACCCTCAGAATAATTCTTGTCTTTGAGTTTGATTTTCTTCTCACATATTTGACATTTATCTTGATAAATCACCTTTAGTTCTCGAATTAAAGAAGTATCTCTTATTATACGGTCGACAACAGTTTTATATTTATTTGGAGGTTCTTCTAAATCAACTGCTGATAGAGAATAGTCTTCTTTGACATCTATATCATTTTTTAATTTCAAATCAGGAAATTCTATACCCTGAATGTCCAAAACCTTTCTACAATTACTCAATATTTTATCTTCTGAAGTTTCGTATTTTGAAAAGTAATATAATTCTTTTCTGACCCGATAAATATTTAATGTGTCTCCAGCTTTAAACCTATTTTCAAGAAATTTTCTGGTTCCAGACCGATTTCTTAAAATTGGCTTAGTATCAATATCTGTATTAAAAATGTCAGCCAAATCAGTTATTATAGTAAATTCTTTCCCTTTTAAAGATTTATTTTCACCACCATAAGAATCAGATGGGAAAAATGAGGGGTTTGAATTTCGAATTTTTGTAACATATATATGAGGTGAAAAATTTAGGTTTCCTTGGGTCAGTTTTATTTTTTCATGCTCAATTTTAATATCTTTATTTATTAATTCATCAGGAATATTTAATTCAATTTTTTGTTGATCTTCACTTGATATAATATCAGAGATTATTTTTTTATTTATTTTTTCAGCAACATTGGGATCAGATTTATCAAAACCAAATTTCCTAATAAATAATTCTCTTTCTTCTATTGTGTATGGTATTCCATAAGATTGATTTGGTTTTTGTTGACTTATAGTTTTTCTAGATTTTTTGATAATAATAACTGGCTCAGGTAAATTATAAAATTTGAATATTGCCTTTTTTACATCCATTAGATAACTATTATTAACATCAATATTCAATTTCCTAAAAAAATTTAATGCCACATTGTTATAAATATGAATATTTATTCCCATTTTAATACCTGAATTATTGCTTCATGTAATTTTAGTTTTTTCATTTTTACTATACTCCTCAACAACGCTCCTCCAAATAAGATCATCAACCTCTTCAGAGGCAAATTCCTCGAAGAACTTATCGACATCCCCAATCCAGGAAAGTAATCTCTCAACTCGTTTGGAAAATGTCTCAAAAGCTGATTTAGCCGGCTGGCGCATGTCCAGATTACAGCCAACTTCACCTGTATTGATGGCTGACCGAAGACCGACATACCCGATAGCGACTTTCACATTCTCCAAAGGGACACCAAACCTGGCAGCAAAAGCCCTGCGATAGACCTCAAGCTGCTGCCTGTGTTTTGAATTATAATTCTCATTCTTGTCTGTCTTCCAGTCAACTATCAAGTACTCATCGCCATTTCTAAACACAGCGTCAATAAACCCCTTAAAAGACAGAGAGCTCTCAAACCCAAGATCAGACAATGGCAGATGTATCCTCTTCTCAGCATGATACACCTCGGGATACTCTTTTTTGATCTGTGAAACCAAAGTGTTCACATTATCCATAAAAGGCCTGACTTCATCACGGATTACAAACTCCCTGCCTTCAAGGAGATTCTGGGCATTTGAATGTACTTCACTGCCGATGCTTGTCGCAGTGGAAACAAAGCCAATGGAAAGTATCTGGCTGCAGAAATAATCAAATGCAGACTCAGGCAATGCTGAAAACGATGTATGGTCAAGAGACTCAAAATAGCTCTTGACAAAATCCCTTATCCAGCTCTCTCTGGATTCAATAAGTGACTTTGCCTCATCATACTGCCCATTGATGAAAAGATCATACGCCCTTCTCCTGGACTCCTGGTAGACCTCCTCAGCCTCTTCAGAAGCATGTCTCTCGCCAAGAGACGAAGCATCATTGAGATAATCCTGGATCTTCTCAGTCAAAATAAACAGATTCTTCTCAGCCCTTGTGAATGCCACAAAATTCACCCTCAATGTCTCTTCCTCAAGCTCTTCCTCAGCTGATATGCCCTTGGTCAATAAGACGGCCTCGACAACCTTGTCTGCATAATTGCTCCTCTTGTTTGTCCTTGAAGGGATATAGATGACATTCTCAAATTCCCTGCCTTTTGCCTTGTGCACAGTTGAGACGACCAGTCTCTTCTCTGACTCAGTATCCTGGGCAAGAAGGTCTGATATCTTCAGAAAATTCGTAAAATTCTCAAGATTCCTGGCATCAAGCACAGACAAGGACTCGATAAAGGCTTCCTGCATGCCCATGGCTGAGATGAGATATTCCTTGCCGTATGTGATGGACACAGGGATGATCTTTTCCAAAAACACCTTGTTCACATCCTCGATATTGGACACAGACTCCCTTAGCTTCTTAAAAGCAGGAAGCCTGTTTAGCAATCCATCCAGACCCAGGTCTTCCTGGGAAACCTGGAAAGCCTCCTGCAAAGAGCACGGGAAAAAGGGAGTGAACATCGAGTTCTTGACATCCTGCACATCAGGGCTGAATATCCCCCGAAGAAAGTCGATAATATGCATCCTGGCCTCATCAGATGCAGAGAAGAAGGTCGTTGCATGGTCCATCCCCCTGGCTTTTAATTCAGCGCAGACAGATGCTATCTGGCTGTTTGTCCTTGTGATTATCGCTGTCTTTCCCTCAAGCTCATTTGCAATGTCGCAGGCCAGGGCATGCATATTGTCCTTCTTGACATCATAGATGACTGGCTTAGGCCCTGACTTGTTTTTTGCGCTGTGAAGGTCCTTGACATTTTTTGCATGGCCCTCATCATTGGTATGGGACGTGAAATAGCTCCTTGCATAATCCAGGACCTGGTCAGTGCTCCTGAAATTCTCAGACAGTACAAAGGCCTTGGAATCAGCGAATTTGGAGAAATTCAGTATAGAGCCGCCCTGGAACCCGAATATGGCCTGCTTCTTGTCACCTACGCAGAAGAAGCTTTTGGCTGATTTGAGGGCTATGTCAGCCTCAAGCACATTTACATCCTGGAGCTCATCCACAAGAACATAATCGAATCTGGGGGGGTTTTTGAGGCTGTGGAACCTAATCAGCATGTCATTGTAGTCAAGCCCCCTTTTGTTCTTCAGCTCCTCATAATGCTTGTATATCGCAAGGAAGTCTCCGGCGAACTTGTCTATCTCCTCCTTTGAATAGCTCTTGCCTTCCTCAAGATGCTGCCTGACCTCGCCCAGGTTGATATCATCCGGCATGACACCGAAGCTTTTCAGATACCTTATCAGACTCTCGATCTTCGGCACTATTGTCTCGATGAGATATTCATCGCCATAGTTTAGGACCTCGTGGGATTTGAGGTATTCGAAAATCGAATACCTCAGCAGGTTCGGGCTCAGGACCTCTTTTTCCTCGATGTTCTCCAGGGCATATGAGTGGAATGTGTAAACATTAAGCTTTGATAGGTCTATTTTCTGTTTCTCCTCCTTGAGGACTTTTATTATCCTGTTCTCCATCTCCCGTTTGGCCTTTTCTGTGAAAGTCAGGCAGAGGATCTGCTCGGCAGGGACATCATTCTTCAACAGGTCGACGTACTTGTGAGCCAATAGAAGAGTCTTACCTGTGCCTGGATTGGCTGTCACCAGGATATTTCCTTCATGGTTGATTATGGATTGCTTTTCTGGGTTGATTGACATTTTTAAAACCAACATATGGATAATTCTTGCTTATATAACATCCCTCAACAAGCCCATGGTCAAAGGTAAAATGTGTCGATTCATCTTCAGGAGGGATTCGAGAAGGGACATTGAAGATAACCCAAAGTAATTTCTGGCATTTCAGGCTGGACATGTATTTGGATTTTGTGAGGAGTGGCATTTTAATTACATTCATTAATTTTTTTTTTCAAATATTCTGAGAATAGTAATTTAAATTCTTTACTATCTTTTACAGGTTCAACTTCATTAAAATCTAAATATATAATATATATTGGATATTTGTCTTTTTCTGGTTTGAATTCATATTTTTCTGTATTCACATTAGTATCCTTATTATTTAAATATAGTAAAAATGATTTATGCCTCAAATCAAAGTACTTGAAATGTGATATATATGCACACATCTGGTATAAGTCTGTTGCAGGTACTTTATCTGGCGCTTTATATTTTACATCCATTATTCGAAATTTATTTTCTTTTGAACATATAATATCTGGAGTAATATTTATCGCTCTATCTTCTTTATATAGACAATAATGCTCTTCAGTAAATTTTCTTGGATCCCAATCTGTAAATGCCTCTCTAATGCATGATCTTAAGAAAGCCTCCCAAACATTAGCAGCATTAATTAAGAATGAAGGACTATCTAATTCTGCTTTATCAATTCCATGATATTTATTACAAATTATTGCCTTAGCTAAAACGAAAGCTGATTCATACCTTTTTGGTATAAATCTGGGTTTTAGAAATTCATATTCAAAAATTTCTCTTTCTTCAACAAATTCCTGACGAATTTGATTTATATATGCAGTAATTCTTGATCGAATATTTAAAGAAATCTTTGGATCTTTTGAAATGATGTTAGATGCTTGTAGTATTACTTGATTTATAAAAATATTTGTTGTTAAATCCCAATATTGACATGCAATTTTTGGTCTATAATGAATCTCATTTGATATTTGTTGTTTTATTTGGAGCTTACCTCTCATGTATTCCAAATTATCTTCCTTCAATTCATATGCTCTTTTTAAACCATGATCCATAATTTTTTTAAGCTCAATTAAAAATAATTCTGGAACTAATATAGTAAATTCAGAATCTTTTAATTTAATTGTGTTGGTAGGATCAATAATAAAATTATTTTCCAGAATATTTCTTTCATTATGATCATTAATTATACATTCTATTAACTTAAATAACACCTGATTTTTTCGATTCTTAGGGAATAATTTTCTATCAGAAAATACTATATCATCATCAATTTCTGTAATATTTATTATTCCAACACATTGGGTATTATATGGATATTTTAAACAAGGTTTATTTGAAATATTATCAATATTAAGCATACGACTAAACTTTGTGGGATAAAGTTTAATTGTCTTCATTTGACGAGTTCTTTCCATTTGTAAGTAAATTAATTATAATATTATCAAAATCAAACCATTTATCTTTAGTAATATTTTCCTCACTAATGTTAAGAATATTTAAATAAATATCCTTAGTTCCATTTGCATATTCATATATCAATGGTAAAATACATTCTTTTAGCCAAGGTTTACTTTCAAGATTATATTTATCCTTCAATTTAAATAGATAAGAATGACCTATCATTTTATCAGGACCCAGATGGGGATCAGAGGTAATTCTGCCATTTAATTCTATTAACCAATTTCTCCACCCTATAAGTTTCGGATCTTCTGTGAGTTCCTTTAATTTATTATCAGTCTCAGAAGTCCAATCTTCCTTAGAAAGAATGGGCCATTTGGGAATGAACGAAAATCTTCTTCTTAATGCAACATCTACTTGGACAAGACTTCTATCTGCAGTATTCATGGTACCAATTATATTAACATTATAAGGTACACAAAATTCGTCATTTGATATAGGAAGTCTTGATATCAATTCATTATTACACCCTAATCTTTTATCTTCTTCAATTAAAGTAATTAATTCCCCAAATATTTTTGCAACATCCCCTCTATTTATTTCATCAATAATGATAATAAATTTTTCCTTATTTGCTCTTTCCCAAAATCCATCTATATCTTTTTCTGTTTTGTTCATTGACCAATTTTTATATACATTATATGCTTGTTGCCATTCACTTATAGGTGATTGTTCAACAAATTGTGATCGTAAATTATTTAATTTAAGTGCCTGCTTGAGAGCCCTATAACAAATTTGCTTAAATAATCCTTGTCTAATAATAATTTTTTTATTAGATTTATCATTTGTATCATAGGTTATGCCTTCTACAAATTCTTCATAACTATACGATGGATGAAAGGTTATAAATTCTATTTGTCTATTTTTTAGATATTTCTTGAATTCTTTATCAATTTCTTCTTGTGAAAGTGTTTTATTAGCCATTAAGATACCCCCATATAATTTTCTTGAATTTAAAATCATGTTATAATCATCTTCATCAATTTTTACCATGCCGTATTGATTATAATTTTTTTTCAATTTATTAGGTAATTCAGATAGTTTAATTGGTGGTTTAATCATTTTTGAACTAAGTTTTACTTGAATTTTAATATCATCATCACTTGGAATCTCCATTAATTTTAAAACAGTTCCATAAGCAAAAAATTCTCGTTCATCACCTGTTTGTTTTTTTGTATGACTCAGTATAACATAATCTCCCTTTTTTACATAACTAATTCTTTTTTTATCATATAAATAATTATCAATACTATCAGCTTCCCATTTATCTTTTCCATGATCCCAGATATGATATTGAGGTTGAATATCATCCACTTTCTTTATTATTTGAAAACCTCTTTTTTCTAAGAAATTATTACTCTCATTACCTCCTGAAAAATTTTCGACATCTCTAGACTTATTTCCTGCATGTTGATTAGCTAATCTAATCACTTCTTTTGGAGGATAGGTTTTTCCATTGAATATAATAAAAAATTTTTTGGATTTAATTAATTTATCTTTTAACCCATTTTTCTCAATTTGTTCAATTGCTTTGATAATATCATCCCTTGATATGTTTTTTGGTATAGTCATTTTAAGTTAATTTATTAGCATCAGATATAATTTCAACTGCTAATCTTTTCGTATTGAATGTCTTTCCAGTTCCTGGTGGACCATAAAGTAAAATATTTTTTGACATTATTTTTTCTTTAACAACATATGTGGATTCTTTAATTTTCAAATGTTTACTAATAATTCTTTTAAGTTCATCTTCCATTTTAAATCTTGATGAAGCTTTTCTAGAGTCAGTATCTTTATATTTACCTGGAAACCAAAAATCTCTAAGTTTAAAGGAAAGACAATTTGTAAGATTATTATCATTTGAGAAATCAAATAATTTTTGGCCTTCTTGTATCCACTTTACTCTAACGAGTTGTCTTAATCCAAATTCATTGAAATTCTCATTTTTTGGTCCATTATAAGGTTCTTCTAAAATTCCCACAACGGCTTTTCCAACAAACTTTAAAGGATAATTGGTACTAAAGGGAGCAATAATTAATGCTCCTTTTTTCATATCCGAAAATCTTCGAATATCTTTTACAACTCGACCGCTTAAATTATTATTTTTTAACTCACCATCAGAAATTTCTCTGAAATCTCCAAGATCATTTGCCCAGCCCAAAGCAAGATATCCTGTTTTTGTTATATACTCTTGATATTTCTCTAATGTTTCTTTTTTCCTTTCTTTTAAAGGAAACGGAGACGTAGATACAATATAAACATTACTCATTATTAACACCCAAAATATCAATAGCCATTCTTTTAGTTGTAAAGGTTTTACCAGTTCCAGGTGGACCATATAATATTATATTTAATTTGTTTTTATCAATAGATATATTATTTGTTTGATTGGAGATTTTTTCCGAATTCTCATAAATTTTTACTCTTCTGTTTTTTTCCCACAAAAATGCATCAATATAACCCAAGTCTTTTTCTCCAATAATTTCATTTAAACTTTGAAATACATCAATAGCAGAGCTGTAATCACTTTTTTTCAATCCAATCTTTGGTAAAAATTCATTTCTAACATGAGCTGCGACTAATGGACATATTGTTGGTTTAAGATAATATAACCAAGGTGAATATATACCTTCTTTAACTTCAGGAATCTTAAATTTTTGATATTTTTCTATTGCATCTTTAATTTTTTTTACAGAATTTGTTTTTTCAATTGTTAATAAAAAAATTCTTATGTTTTTTAATTGTTCTGTATTGGCTTTTTCAATGATAGCCTTACCTCTTCCTGTAAATCCTTGTTCATTCGTTTTATTATATAATTTTAAAATGCGACTCTCGTTTGACAATTTTAAAATTTTTAAATATTTTTCAAAATTCTCCTGTTTACAGTTATAACCGAACATTTGAATTAAAGCAGTTAGATGATTATTTGTAATACTTCTTTTTTTCAATACTTCTTTTAAAATTAAATTAGCAATATTTCGAAATTTCAATTGATTTTTTCTTTTATCATAATCTTCTGAACTTTTAAACTTATCATATTCCTCTTTTAATTTTTCAGTATTGATATTTCTAATATTTTGACTCATGTTCATAGTCTCGCAATCCTCCCGGCATCTGTCAGAGTGAATCCGTTCTCGACGTCAATCAAACCCATGTACTTCAAATCATCAATGCCCCTATAAAGCATTGCCCTAGACATCTCTGCCTTCTCTGCAAGCTCCATTGGTGTTTTGAAATCATCCTGAGCAATCAGCCTAAGGATTGCCTTCTGGGAATCTGTAAGCTTAAAGCCTAATTTAGGCAGATAGATGACAGCAGTCTTGTCTTCCTCAGGATTATAAGCGATTTTCTTGACCTTGTTTATACGGCAATAAGCAGCGTATAAAAGGCCAAGTGCCTTTGTCTTACGACCAGAAGTGATATTGACATAGATGACATCATTTTTCGGCTGCATATCTATTATCTTTACGCATTCTTCGGCAACAGATACAATGTCGTATACATCGGTCTTTACCTCTTTGATGTCAATGACCCTTCCGAGGGATTTATTTATCAGGTCGAAGGCCTTTTGCTGCTGCTTGTCAACTTTCTTGTCTGTCAATAGAATCAATCTTTCAGCCCCAAGCCTCGTGGCAGCAAGTAATACAGGATCAGCATTGTAAAGTGTAGCAATCAGCACTTTGCTCAAGTTATCACCCCTATCTGAAGAAGCTAAATCATCCGTGTTAATAAAATTTTCCATAATAATAGGATATTTTCCGGTATATATATAACTTTCTATTATATACTATAATATCTGATAAATGATAGAAAAGTTTAAATATCAGTATACACCCCCTGTATTTTCCGATGGAAAAGATAAAAGAGTTCAGAAAAATCCTCAACAGGACCTCGCTCTCAGAAGTCAACAAGAGAAACATCCTGTTCATCCTCGAGTATTTCGAGAAGAAACATCCAGAGAAACTGGCGAGCAGGAGCTATCTTTTTGCAGGCATGGCAGGCATCGGCAAGACCTATCTTGCAGAAAAGCTCCTCAATGTCCTGGACAAAGAGGTCGTGACTGTCGGCTGCGCAGATTTCCAGTTCAGAAAAAGCAAAAAATGCGGATCCCTTTCAGGCGCGATACCTGAGCTTGAGAACGATGAGGAGCAGATCCTGTTTCTCGACGACCTGAACTACCTGCTTGAGAAAGATGATTGCGGCGAGGTTGATTCAGAGCACAAGAGGGCCATGATGATGATCCTCGAGATTGTGAAGAGGAACCCAAACAAGATTCTGCTTGCGACAATCAACAACATGTATGAGCTGGACAGGAGCATGATTGACAGGATTGAGGTCAAGGTCAGCTTTGACCTGCCAAATGAGACCAACAAGAGGGATTTTTTAATATCAATGTTCAAAGGCATTCTGACTCCGGGCAAGATAGATTTCATCGCCAAGAACTCAATCGGCTACAATTACAGGGACCTGCCTGAGCTCATAAAGCTGGCCTACAGGATAGGGCGTCTGACAAAAGATTCGATAAAAGAGGCTATTAAGACCTACAGATGCACTGAGCTTTATGGGTTTGACATCAGAAACGGGATTGATACAAAGCTTTCAGATGTCATTGGAAAAGAGCCGGCTGTAAAGACAGTCAAGAGGATAGCCCTCTTATACAAGAACAGCAACCTGGTCAGGAATCTGGGCCTGAGCAGGCCGAACCTGCTCCTCTTCCATGGAGAGGCCGGGACAGGCAAGAGCTTCATGGCAAGGGCTTTGGCAGGTGAAATCGGGTTTCCGATAATAAAAATCCAGGCCAGGAGGATGTACAGGGACCCTCTCTTCATGATAGGCGAGATAACAGACCTTGCCAAGAGATACAGGAACTGCATTGTATTCATAGACGAGGCTGACAAGATGTTCGGCAACAGCAGATTCGGGGATGACTCCCCGCTGATAGCTGAGTTCAATGATGGCATAGAGGGCATTGACGATGCAGAGGTCCAGGCGATATTCATCCTTGCGATGAACGACATCACCAGGTTCGGCAATTCATTCACAGACAGGTTCATCCAGATTCAGTTTGACAAGCCGAATTATGAGGAGAGAAAAACCTTCTGCAAGAGGAAGATTGAACACACAAAAAAACACCTCCCACTGAGCATTGATTATGACTTCCTTGCCAGGCGGACAAAGGACATGTCATACAGGGACATCGAGAGGATATGGAATGAATTGGTCTACTGCCACCTGGAGACCAGCAAGAAGATAACGCATGAAACAATAACAGATGCCCTGAAGCACACGAACATGAATCCGGAGAAGGATGCGATGTTCGGATGAGGATTGAGGTTGTGAAAATCGAAAAATCGAGATAGGGGTTGTGAAAATGGCAAGAAAAGAATATAATTGCGAGACATTCGGGGCCTGGTATGTAGAGGAGGATGTATTCCAGCTAAAGCCCAGGGACCATCCTGTCGTGCTGAGCTTTTCATGCGAGAAATTCTCTGACTTCAGAAAAGACCTTATCCAGTTTGAGTATGACAGCGGTGATGAGTTTGAATTCAGGGAGGATTTCGACTGCATAAGGGTCTACGGCGCGCCTGACGAGGAGAAGATATATATCATATTCATGGACCTTGAAGGATTAAGCATCGGCTTCGATGAAGGGTTTTTCAAAATATTCTGCAATGACGTGATGAATTTCAACCCAGAGATGTTTTTCCCGCAATTCAGAAAGCTTGAGGAAAGAAAGTTCACAAGACAGCACATGACCCAGAAGCTCATAAAAAAGCACCAGTGCAAAAGATGCAAGGGGATAATCGTAAAATCGCAACACTCAATGATGATTGCGAATTATTACGGGAAGAGCTGCGACTGCCACAATGACAAGAAGATGGAAGAGCAGGCACAATTGATCCTTTTTTTCATGCTAGCTGACTTTCAGAAGGTGATCCAGCAAAAATTCAGCTTATCCTATGAAAAGGCAAGGAAACTGGCAGATAGTTCGATAAAGCTATTAAATACCAAAAAAAGAAATAAATGAATATGAGGTTTCCCTGGCTTAATCTGAAAAAATTCAAAACAAGCGACCCGAATTCTGCAGCCAGGGAAGAATACCGGCTAAAAAAGAGCCTGCCGGGCTTCAGGAAGTGTTGAGGGGATAGGCGCCGGGGGCGGGAGTCTAAGGCATCAGCTTCTGAATATATTTACCAATGACCTGATGAAAGAATCCAGTTTCTGCTTCTTCAATGCCCCTATCCTATACCTGATCAATTCCCTGTCTGCAGTAAATATCATATTCGGCCTTATCATGCTCTTCCTCCTGAGCTTACCTCCGGCAATATCATCATCAGAAACAGAAATAGAATATTCATCATATCTGGAGCTGGTTATCTGGCACAGGATGCAGTCATCACCTTTGAGCACTGCAGCCTCATCGCGGGCCTCAATTTAGAATCAGTCAGGTCAGAAAAAGGAAAGGGTATCACTACAATATCACCTTTCATAAGTGTTTCCATGCTTTTTCCTCCTCTTCTGTATTCCATGCCTTTCCAAGGACTTTCTCTGATGCAAAAGCAGCTCGCATGCTATCACTGACATGTTTCAGAGGACGTAATTCGATCCTGTCCTGGAAAGAAATAATAGCTATCTTCGATCCTGTCTTGAAATCTCCTTTCCTTACATCCTTTGGAATCACGATCTGGCCCTTTGATGTTATTGTTGCCGTTCTCATATCAATCATCATGTTTATCACCTTACAAGTAAGATATGTAAGATGATATTTATATTTATTTATTATCATCTTGTAATTCTGTATCTATTATATGCTTTAATCAGGAATTTTTCAGAATAATTCTGGCTAATTCAACAAGCCAGGCAGAAGTGCCGAAATAACCAATATGAATCTCATAAATCCTCAGGATATTTCCGGAAGAACCGAAAGCACTTCCTCACTTCTCTTCGAGGATATTCTTCTTCTTATAATCAATCCTGTGCCTCTTCAAGACTTCCTCAAGCTCAAGCGACCTTGAGATAGGCACCTTCACAACGCCACCTACAAGCCGAACAGCACCGAGGGACTTTAACACACCTTCAGAATTCCTGCCTGCGAGCACATAATTGAACTTGACCTTCTCTGTATGAGTAAGACCAGAAAGGCTATACCAGAAAAGAGTATATGCCCTAAAACCGAGAGACTCTGAAAAAGGCTTCCCTGTCCTTGCACTGACACCTTCAAGCATCACCCCTGTCCTTGCAAGAAAAGCAGCAGAGAACAGCTCTTCCAGAAGTACCTGTTTCATGTCAACCTTATCCCTGATCCCTTTCTTCATCGCCTGGAGCCTGTCAAGACGTTCTCTCAAAGACCCTTTCCTGAAAACAACCAGGACATCGATATCCCTAGGTCTGGCAGCTCCTTTGACACTCGAGCCATACAGGATGATATCAAAAATTTCAGAGTCCAAGTATTTTTTTAATTGTCTGAGCATCTTCTTTCAAAAGCATTGCCGCCTCCTTGTCCATCTTTTTTGTGTAGCTGTCCTGATAGAATGGAAAATCCCTGTCTATTATCAGATAAATCTCCGGATATTTCTCTTCAAGAAGCCGAAACCTTGCTGTATGAGATGAAGGGATCATCCCCTCATTTCTCAGGATAAAAAGATCACATAAAGCAGCAATAGATTTGAAAAACAATGTAGTTGCAGAATTATACCTCCCTTTATCCAATGCATTTTCTGCTGAACCAGAATACTCATTGAAATTCTCTATCAGTATGTCTTCTTTCTCCTTCATGTTATAATATACAACACATAAGTTGTATTTAAAGTTT
Source organism: uncultured Candidatus Woesearchaeota archaeon (assembly GCA_963717515.1). Taxonomy (GTDB): domain Archaea; phylum Nanobdellota; class Nanobdellia; order Woesearchaeales; family DSVV01; genus CAYXZQ01. Next base: position 1,811,817 of record OY970338.1, on the reverse strand, counting down.
TCGGTTGTATAGTACATCCAATTGTATTGTACAACAAAAAATTAGGCAGAACCCTTATAAGTTGTATTATACAACATAAAATACTAACCATTTTCTTCATTGATTCTGTTGAATCAGGACCTTTTAAAAATATTCCCAGGTAAGAACAGGAACATTTCCGGTCAAACCATCATTTATCTAATTAAAATTTTCAGAAATACAATATTCTATCGAAAATATTATTTCTCCTAATGAATAATCCACTGGACATCTTCACGTAACCTTCTTATTAAAACAACCAGATATAATTTCCATGCGCCTGACAATAAAACAGATCAAATTCCGGATAGACATGTTAAAAGGCTACCTGGAAAGAAAGGGCATCTATCCTCACCAGGACTGGCCCCCTCCAAACAAGGATTACTGGCCGAACAGGTGGCATGTCGAATACTACCTTATGCTGAAGGATGAATATTACAAAAGGCTGGCAAAAAACAAGAAGAGGCTGAGTAAACTTAAAAACACTTAAATATCCTCTGTCCATACCCGTGCAGATGGGCCTGGATTCAATAATCGAAGCAGATTTCATCCTGAAGACTGTCGATGAGGAGATGGCATACGACCCTGACCAGGCAAAGGCCATATTGGCAAGGGCGATAATGAGATATCCTGGCGAGCCAAGGTTCCTGATATCCATGGGCGACATCCTCTTCAACCATGACTATGACCTGGACAATGCAGAATACTTCTATGAGAAGGCATACAGAATCAGGCAGGATCCGGAGACATGCAGCCTGATTGCGCAGGTCAGCCAGGACAAAGGTGACAATGAAAGAGCAGAGGCATTCTACAGAAAAGCCCTGGACATGACCGGGCACCCTAGGGAGATGTACATGCTCGGCTCATTTCTCGCAAGGACAAAAAAGTGCAGGGAAGGGATATTTTTGCTAAATGCAGTCAGGAACAGGATAAAGATAAAACAGGAGAATGCATTCATCTATGTCCAGGTCTGCAACAACATAATCAGCGCATACAGGGACATGGGGGATCTAAATTCTGCAAGCAAAGAACAATATCTCCTGGAAAAGAGCCTGCCGGGCTTCAGGAAGTGTTGAGGGGATATTTTTTGGGGGAAGGGAGTGTTTAGAAGCAGAACATCACCCGAAAATATTCCCGATCTTCCCGAGCGTGGCTGAGCAGTCGCTCTCAAGCCCAAGGTTTCCTGCAAGCGCAGACAGGTACCTGTCCTTTCCAGGTCTGCCTGTCCTCAAAAGCCTCCCCTCGAGATATGAGTCGACAAGCGCGTATTCCATGCTCAAGGCCAGGCCTGTGTAGAAGAGCATCTTGGTCTTGTCTATCCAGCCGGCATCTGTGGAATTTATCGCCTCAAAACCCTCTATAAGCATCTTTGAGATGTCCATGATGGGCTCTTTTATCAGCGGGCTCTCATAATCGATGAGTGAACTTTTAATGTATTCCTTGAACAGCCCGAATACAACAAAATACTGGTTGGTCCTTGCATCAGGGACGAGCCCCCGTATTTTCTCCGAGTCCATGATCACCTTGTCTATGGTCCCGAAGAACTCCTCAAGCCCCCTGGTATGGAACTCCCTGAAATTATCAAGCCCGAAGACATCTATCTGCCTTTGCGAGCAGAAATAATCTGAGTAGGACTTGTCCATCTCCATGACAAGGGGATAGAATCGGTTCCCGTCCGGCTCACCGAAGATGAATACCTTATTCAAATAGACCCCTTCCTCCATGTCCTTGCAGTGGCACAGCTCATGCTCAATGATGCGTTCCCAGGCATCTGGGTGGATGTTCCTAACCTGGCCGGTGTCAAACATCAGGATGACCCTGCCATCGTCATACCTGACAAGGATCTCCTCGCCGACCCCGCTGAATTCCATCGGCAGGTCATCCTTAGGGCCAAGGGTCAGGCCATCATATTTCAGGCCAAGGGTCCCTGCTTTGTCTTTGACGATCTCTTCGAGTCTGCCTGCAAGTTCATGATCCAGAAAACTGCTGACGACTATCATTTGCAGGAAAAAAAGCGTGGAATATTTAATGATTTTGCTTTTTACTACTGTAAGAATAAAACAAAGGTTTTGGGCGCCGGAGGCGGGAGTGTTTTGAAGCGGAGCTTCATTACATCCCAAAAATCTTCGATTTTTGATATTTCAGTTAACTTCCGCCAGTAAGCTGACATTTGAACCCGCATGACATTTGGGTTACACGTCAACCTGGTCTAGTTTGGAATAGAAGATTCCTAACTTGTTAGAAATGCTCTGCATTTCAAACATCAGCCAGGCTTTCTTTTTCATTCTCTCATCATTTAAGAATTCGATTTAATAATTTCCCGAAGTTTTCCGACGACAGAAATATCACCGGGCTGGTCCCCTCACATATTCGCCGGAACATACCCTATGATCCCTTGCTTCAATCTCTGCTTTAGAATAAAATCATCCGCGACAGCGATGACATATCTCTTCTTCGCATCCATCTCATAGAACCCTGTCATGGCCTCGATAGTCTGTGACATCAGGTTCAGCCTTGAGTCATCGCCGTCTTCTGACATTGTCAGAAGGACCTCGCCAGGATCGAACCTGAGGCACACCCTCGCAAGACCGCTCTCATATGAAGCAGTCTCGAGGAACTCCTCATCAGAGCACAATGCCTCGTAGTCATACGCCCCGAACCTGTTCAGGTCCGTCCTTTCAGGGAATCTCCTGAAGAACCCGATGGGATGCCTCTCATAGGACAGGCTTGCTGTCTTCGGTCCGGATATCTTGTACATGTATATCCTGTCCTTCATCATGTTGAAGCCCGGCCCCGGGGCTGAGAAATTCAATTCAAGGCTCTTGTCGTCGACCCACTGCTCGAGCTTGGAAGGAGAATAAGCATAATGCCTGCCATCCCATCCCTGGATCCTTGCCATCGAAAGAGGGAAGCGCAGGATGCATAAAAGCATTTCGCTAGGCATTGCATATATGATGGCTCCATGAATGTTTCCGGCAGGCAAAAGGATTAAATACCGCTCATGAAACCCCCTCTCAATGGTCGATGAAAACCTTGCGAGAAAAGCAAAGGATATCCTGAGGCCCATGGGCTACCAGGTGAAATGCATGGGGCTCCCAAATGTGGATGGCCGTATCTTCGACAGCATCAAGAATACAGTCAGCTATGTCGGCTGCGGAAATGACCTCTCGACCCTCTTCCTCTTTGAGAATGCAGATAATTTCATCCACCAGGACCTGGGCTATGTCGATCTTGAGCCTGCATTAGGGGAACTCATGAGATATGGGGTTGTCCAGGACTGCGGCATCTTGAATAAGGAAAGATTCGCTTCGACAATCAGCTTTGGCTACAAGGGGATGCATAAGACCCTAACGGCTGTCCATGGGGGCAAGAAAGCAGAGCCATGGATGTCAGGAAGCCATGGCGACATCGCATTCAACATCCCTCTGGAAGAGAAAATCCAGGCCTTGTATGCAAACGCCCTGCCTATCAGGGATGTCATCATGATGTCAATGATAAACCTCCTTCCGAAGCTTGAGGCAGGCGGGCTGGTCCACGGGTTTGCATTCCATCCAGAGCATCCGGAAAATTTCGGCCTTGAACTGATTGACGCAAAATCCCCTACGTACATCAAATCAGAAAACATCGATAAGCAGACAATAGAGGAGCTCCTTGGCTACAGCCTGGAAAAACACATGGGGAATTTCAGCTTCCGCTGGTTCGACAGGTGGATAGGGGTGGAGTACCATCCAGCCCTAAAGAGCATTGCAGAGAGAGAGGGCCTCGATGATTACCTTTCAAATCTTACAAGGTACATACCGAAAAGATGGGGACTCATCACCTGAGCATCTCGCCGATGCTGTAAAGCCCCTTCGGGTCGATCAGCATCCTCTCAAGTGCATATATCTTCATATTGGGGGAATCCTTGTTCTGATGGATCTGCACCAGGCATGCATTGCCTGACTGGTATCCATGCTCATCCAGTGTTATGGTATTGAGCCGGAACAGCCCCATTGAAGAATGAAGATTTAGGAGGAGCTCCTTTGAAACATGCTCTCTGACAGCCTTATAATTCCATGCATCCAGAGCAGCCTGGATGCTGTAATTCACAACCTCGGCAATGACCTCGTCTAGTCTATTGATAAAGAACTCATACTGGACAGGATCCGAGCTGTAGACCTTCATATCTGTTGGCATCCGTACAGAGAATGCAATGGAATATTTAAATATTTCTTTAATCTTTACTATCCAATGGTAAAATTTAAATATAAGTAATAAAATGATCGAAGCATGAAAACAGCATTTTTCAACCTCATGGACCTTGTAAGCCATGTCCCGGACCATGATTTCACGACAGGTCACCAGAATGCAAAGATGTATCTGGAGGACCTTCTGCGAAAATCCAGAGTATATTACGTACCGGACAGCAATGGGAAAGTTCAGGGACCGAGCCAGAAAGAGCTGGGCACCTACCTTATCGAATCAGAGAGACGGGGAAACCTGATAACATCCCATGATGCCACTGCCATAGTCAATCAGAATTCAGTCTCGATCATCTACGACATAGCCAGCTACTCATTCAACCATCTGCTGTTTGTCGGGGATTCTGTCAGGGGCAAGATAATCTGCTCAGACGTCATCATCACAAACCACCTGAGGTATTGCCTGGCCGAATCAAATATTGACTTAATACACATGTATGATTTCCCTCCTGACAAGTACCTCCAGGTCGGGTCTGTATCTGCAATTGTCGACTACCAAGATTCTCCATTCATGAAGCAGGCTGTGATCTCAAGCATCAAGGGCTGTGCGATGATCCATGCCAAAAAAAGGCCTGTAAAAAGGTTCTTGCTTGATTATAAGAACAATATCAGGCATGATTCCCAAAAATGATTTGCCTTGATCCCGGGCTTTTCCATGCAGCGCCCTCCAAAAGCCTTAAATATCCATTCCTGGAACCCATTCACAATGTCAGTCACACACATAGCCTACAGATTCCACAAGGACCTAATAGACAGGGAAATCGACTTTCACCAGTCAGGCATCCATGCCATAATCGATGAGCTCTACAACAGGAAAAACATAAGCAAGGTCCTGGCATTCTGCAGGAGGCTGCTTCACAGAGACCCAAACGACCTCTATGCAAACCAGAAGATGGGCACTATTTACAGGAACAATCTCAATAATCCTGAGATTGCAGAGAGATTCCTGAAGACTGCTGTGGAGAATGGCGCGAATCATGCAGTCATCGCCGAGCTTGCCGAAATGTACAGGGATACAGGCGACAATGCCAATGCAAAGAGATATTACGAAGAGTCACTTTCGAAGGGTGGAGAACTCAAGGCCATGAAATCGCTTGCAGGTATCTACCATGACGAAGGGGACCTGGAAAATGCAGAGATGCTTTACAGGAAGATAATCGAATATACCAATACCCCGGCTGACATGTACAATCTGGGCGCCCTGCTCATGGATGCAGGCAGGTTCGAAGAGAGCATCACAGTCTTCCAGGACCTGAAGAAATGGCTGAAAGGAAAGGACAAAAGGTACTATTCACCTTTTGAAAAATCCTTGCATAATGACATAAGCCTCGGCCTTGTAAGGTCATACATGGAACAGGGAAAGGTCCTGCAGGCAAGGATTGAAGAGATTGATTTCCAGGATACCAGCAGGCAGAACAACTGGCAGTGACAGCCGGAAGCCGAGGAGGATAAGTTCTTAATCAGGCATGACCAGATGTCCTGTAAAGCAAGAACATTTATAAAGAATGCAGGCTTCTAAGATGATATGGAAAAGCCTGATATGGAGTTGCCGAAATTCACAAGAAACGACAAGAAAGTCCTGAAAAAGATCATTGAGCAGGCCAAGATCCCTGACCTGGAGATTGCCAACAAGATGGGTCTTTCCCAGCAGGCGATATTCAAGATCAGGCACAAGCTGGAAAGGGTCGGGGTCATAAAAGGATATATGCCCATCATAGATTTCAAGAAGATAGGGATCGAGACATTGGTCGTCGTCGGCATCAAGCTAACCAGCTACATCTGGGAGAAGTATTCCGAGGAGCAGATATCAGAAAGGATACAGAAGATCCCCCAGGTGATAACTGCATACAGGATTCCGGAATCAAGGATCTCTCACCTTCTGGTGATGGGATTCAGGAACATAGACCATAAGGACAGGTACCTCATGAAGCTGCAGAGCAGATACTCCAAAGAGGTTGATGTGGTCCATGTCTACCCGTTTTCTGTGGACAGGATAATCAAATCTAACCACATCGGACTGCTCGGCTCGGTATTGAATCAGAAAGAGTCCTTCTCAGATGAATTTTTCATAGATAAATAACAACATTCTGTGCCCTGCCGGTTTATTATGACTACCATAAGTAGTTAAACCTGTCTCCCTTAAAAAGACACATGGTAAAAGCAATGAAGGGAACTGTCTGCAAGCACTGCAAGAGGCAGAACAATGGCAAGGCAGTGCTTGTCGGGCTTTCAATCATCTGCCCTTATTGCAAAAAACCGATTGAATAATAACCGATTGTATAGATTGCTGGTCGAGGAGATTGGCCAGAGTGACATGGGGAAAAAGGTGGATGCAATCAAAAAGAGAGACACCGGGCAGCTTAGGGCGGAATAAGTCTGCCCTAATCCTGCATTTTATAGGAAGAGGCGGGTCAAATGAATAGGGCTGAGAGCCAGGCTGATATCAAATCAGTGTCTGCCAATACGGATAGGGCAGAGATCAGTGATGAGTATTGGTCCAGGCTGAGAAGCGATACCAGGATTTGCTATTAAGATTACAGATCCAGGGAAGATGGATTGTTGAAGGAGCCCGATGTCGATAAGCATGTGATTGAACAAAAAAAATTGGAATGGCTCCAATCAGTCCTCCTGGAAAAAAATGCGGGGTAAAGATGCGTGAAAATACAGCAGTTGAACTTGAATTTTTACATAAGGAACAAAGGGCCAGATTTTGGGAGAAGCACCATAGCATCCCGACTGATCATGACCTGAATTGGCTTAGCACGGAGGCAGAAACATGAGATACAAAGATGGCGGATATAACAGGCTCCTGGCAGGAGAAATATATAATCAGTACGATAGGCCGGATGTATTCGAGGATCCTTTGACAGCAGATGGTTTTCAGATGCAGGGGATATCTGAGATCTGAATGTGCTTACAGGAATTAATTCCCCAGGCAAATCACATCAAATGAGCATCAGGAGGTGTTTAAGATGAAACCGATATTTGATGACCAGGAAAAAGACATGATGCACAGGGATGATTTCCAGGGAAAACTGGATTTTTTCAATGGAAGGTATATGGATTTTTTCCAGGCCGCTAAGGCGGCATATATATTTCATGAGGGGGTGGAAATATGATGCACAAGACATTCAATAATCATAGCAAGATGTTCGAGACCGAGAATATGATAGTCCCGAGGTTTCGAAACGAATTTGAAGGCCTGTTTGAAAATCAAAGCATAGTTGACCGGATCAGGCTGGAGCAGAGATTTAATAGCAATAGGTGACCATGATGAGAAATGATTGTTTAAAATGCAGATGCGAAATACCTTATGACAGGATTTATTGCGACGATTGCCTGCATGAAGCCTCAAGCAATGCCTGATATACCGCAAGGGCTTACCTGCTGTTTCTTTCCGCCTTTCAGGCAGCCATCACGGGGATTTGACAAATTCTAAAGAGTCAACCCAGACAGGCATAAGCAAAAAATTTTAATATACTAAGATTCCATTCGTTATATAGCGACATAAATGATGAATGAAAAGATACATAAGCCGATTTTTTATGCGATGATAATAATCGCGCTGCTGGCAGCATCGTACGGGGCATTCCTTCTCCTCTTCGGCTCAGACACATTGCTGGAGCTCACTAGGGAGGACGGTTTCTTCGAGACAATAACAGCCCTGGGATTCCTTGCATCATCCATGCTTTTTTTCATATCATATATGGGGTCAAAAACCCAAAAATCCCGCAGGTTCCTGACAAGGAGAAACATCATCCTGCTGATGCTCGCGCTCCTGATGTTCGGGGCATTCGGCGAGGAGATTAGCTGGGGCCAGCGGCTGTTCGGCTTCATCACGCCCCCGACAATAGCAAAGGAGAATGCCCAGCAGGAATTCAACATCCACAACCTCTGGCTATTCGACCGGGAGACTCCGCAGGGCAAGGAAAAGACAGGGCTTGCGCTATTCTTCACTGTCGACAGGATGTACGCGCTCTTCATTCTGGGATTCTTCATAATCATCCCATTGCTCGCATATATCAGCGCCAGGTTCGCGCACCTGATGGAGCGCATCAGGTTTCCTGTTTTCCCATTATGGCTCGGGATGTTCTTTGTCCTCAATTACATGCTTTCCAAGACCCTGTTCATCACTAGATCAATGATAGACCCCATAACTGAGATAAAGGAATGCAACAATGCCCTGATATTCTTGGCGATTGCGGCATACAGTCATTTCAACATGAACCATGTGCCGAGCCACGCACATGCAGAGCATCCTGCGCATGCCAGGCACAAGGCAGATGCCGGGGCTAAGTGATTCAGTGACCATATCCAAGACAGTTTCTTGATAATTCAGGAAAAGCATAAAGAGTTGATGAGGGGATAAATTCATCTCCAGGAACGGAAACGCCTGCATGAGATCAAATCTGCAGAGAATGGCTTATTCTTGGATACTTATCGTTAATAATTATGATACCCTTTTCTTGTGCTGATAAATATGACATTTTATCAACATATTTCTATCAATCTGTTAATATTCACTACCATACCTATTAGAACATAAGAGACATCACTAAAGGATAGATAGGATGAATGATGATGTTTGGCATAAGTTGATATGCTAAACAATAAAGGTTTAACAGGCACAGGAGAATAATTTTGGGCAATTTTGTTTTTGGTACTTTCTATTGATACAGAAATATTCGGATTTTGACTCATTTCCAGAGTATCATTTTCATATGCAATTGCCACATGGTTTACAGCAATTTTTACAGTATTATTGATAATTACAGTGGTAGCCCATGTGATTAAGGACGTTTAAGCTTTTTTTAACAGATCCTTTATCATTAAGATTAATCAAATCATATTCGGAGGTGACAAAATGACAAAGAAAAGCAGAGGGGGAAGAATGACAGCAGCGAAGAAAAGGGCTGCAAAGACTCCAGGCGGCAAAGGGATGGTAAAGAACAGGCCGGCAGGAAAAAGGATAATGAAAACTTAATTACCAGATGAGGAAGATTCATTTCTTCATAGATGAGGTTTTTATTTTTTCATTATGTAACAAATGACAATGAAATGATAGAGGGACAGAGGTGTTCATGATGGCATTATTTGGAACATTATTAGGTTTTTTGATAAGCTTGGTAATTTCAGCAATTATTATCTTTTTAGCTGCAAGAATACTGGGTGAGAAGGAGGGATTTGGCACAGCGGTATTTGCTGCATTTATCGGTGCAATAATATTTGCGCTGGTGTCTTATTTCCTGGGTGTCGGTTGGATTGCTGCTTTGGTTGGCGGGTTAGCATGGCTTATTGCTCTTGGCAGCCTATATAAGATTGGCTGGATGAAAGCTTTTGTCATAGCAGTGGTCATATGGATTATTGCAACCCTTGTCAGCCTGGTGCTGCCAACTATTGCAGGACCCCTATAAGAACAAAGAGGAATGCAAAGATGTTTATCAGCACAATATTGGTGATCAGATAATTATCGCCGACATATGGGTAAAACCTGACTGCATTAAGGTTTGGGGATAATCTTGGAAAATTTTTTGGCATGATAACTGCAATAATTTACTAATTAATAATCAGAAAAAGATGAAGGAGGAAAGAAAATGAAAAAGACTCTTAATATTAAAGGCGGAATGCTCTCACTTATAGGGGCCGTAGTGGTAGTGTTAGTAATCTTGGTTTTGTTTTTCAGATATTTTTAAGTTTTGCTTCAGACCATGAAATGCACAAACCATGAGATACATATTCCCCAAGAAGAGATGTATCTATAATAGGTTCGCTTAAATAGAGTAATGCGACAATAGGGCTGATTGCCATAGGTGTTCGATGGAGATGTAGAGAGCAAGAGAGATTCCTGTTCATGATCTCCATGGGAAACAAACACCAGGTAAGTCCTGTTCAAATGGGTTAAACAAAATGATGCAGGGTTGAACAAAATGATAGGATACTATGATTTCGGAAATGTATGGGTATTTTTTGGATTTATATTCATGATACCTATTTGTGGTTGCAGTAATCTGGCTGATAGTCTGGTTTGTGGAATTTAAGATTAAGAGACCAGCAAATTCTCTGGAAATACTCAAAGGGAGATATGCCAGAGGAGATATCTCAAAAAAAGAATACAATGATATTAAAAACGAACTAACAGGGGTGTGAAAAAATGACAAAAAAAAATTCAGATGAATCTAATGGATTAAGACAGAGAACTCACGAAAGCGTTGACAAGATAATGGACAAGGCTGAAAACCTCAGACAAAGCGGCAAAGAAACGCTTGCTCATGTAAAAGACAAGGCAATATTGATCAGGGGGAATGTCGATGGATACATCAAAAAGAACCCGAAAAAAACAGTGATGTTTGCTGTAGGTACTGGCGTTGTTGCCGGTGCAGTTACGACAGCAGTTCTGATGAGAAGGAAGCGCAGCAATCAATCGTAAATTGATGCAGGACCGGAAAGGGATATCAATGGGATTGGTTGAGAAGAATAAGGTATGGGAAGAGATAAACAACCTTTCGCATATCGGTAGATCCGGACATGATATTGAGCAGGCACTGATTGCAAAGGGCTATGATAAGGCATTATTAAAAGAGATTCTCACTAACACATTCATGGACCGGCTCATTGAAAAAGAGGAAATGTTTTCACGTATGCAGCAGTCATCAGCTAATCAGGCAGCAGAGCAGGCAGAAATTGATGAGAATGAGGCTGCAAAACAGAAGAATCAGGTACAATGGGATCAACAGAAAGAGTGGGAAGCAGAACTTGTAATACAGCAAAGAGAAATCCAAAAAGCGGATGATGAGAGGAAACGCATTGATCTTGAGACACAGAGAATAAATGTGCAATACGGGACGAATGTCATGGAGCAGGATCAGGCAAGACATCGGGCAGAGGACGAAGAAGAAGATAAAAAACGAGAGAATGAAAGGCGTTTACATTTAGAGACTTCTATATAACATAATAACATGAAGAATTGATGAGCCTGCGGGGATTCGAACCCCGATTAACCGGTAACTTCCAACCATTAGGGGGCTTGGCTGAAAGCCAACCCCCGGAATTTTAGTCAAGGTTTTGTTTCATCCGAAGGATGAACACAAAAAGTTGTCCGAAGCCGATTGTGCTATCCATTACACCACAGGCCCATAACTGACAGTTGTTCTGTCATCCTTTTAATATTTTGCCAAAAGAAGGAGTCCTGGGGGGACTTCTGCGCAAGCAGAATGTCGCCCTTGTTTTTACCAGGTTGAGGGAATTTCAGGCATTCCCGAGACCTTCCAAGAATCTTTGATTCTTGATAAGTTTTTCTTAAAAAATTGGCTGACTGCGCTATCCATTACACCACAGGCCCATGACATAATCAAATCACGATTTATATATAAAGTTAATCAAAAGAACCCTAGGCCTTTGAAAGGACAATCTCAATAGTCGATACCCGCACGTCCCGTCCTTCCTTGTTCTTGAACTCTTCGGAATCGATCAGTATTTCCTTGAGCTTGACCTGGTCCTTGAGAAACCGTTTTGAGGCGACTTCAGACACGTCCACTGCCCTTGATATGAACTTGCCCCGGGCCTTGATAATGACCTCATTTGCATCCTTAGTCGTGAACTGCATCACCACGCTTGTAACATAATTCATGAAGGGCTTGCCTCCAATAAAAATAGAGTTGTCAAGAGTCATTTTCGCACCCCCCCTGCTAAATCTCTTTCTCGGTCTTCACAAGCCTTGTAAGGTATCCTGCAACAGTATTCCTAATCTTCTTTGACGGAAAATCAAGCAGTTTTGCAACTATGGTCTTGTTCTCGGCAAAATCTTTCTTGAATTTCTCCCTGTGGTCACTATATAGGCTCAGAGTAGTCCTTTTTACCAGCTGCGTCTTTATTCTTCCCATCAGTATCACAATGCTGGGGCCGGTTAAGGACAGGTTGTATTTAAAGTTATTCCCCGCATGGAAGGACTTCTTCCTCATAAGAGCTCCCGTGAGAGCTTGCGCAGTAGACAATGTTCTGGTTCAGGTTGATTATGGGGTCTATCTCTATCTTCCTTATCTCGCCATACACCGCCTTGTCATAGGGAGCTGAGAGGGTAGCTTCTGCAAGCGAGCCCAGTGTCCTGAAGATGACGACAGGATGGACTCCCCTCTCCCCGAATATCTTGATGGAAAAACCGTTTATGTCCTTCTCCCTGTTCTGAAGGCTTAGCCTCACAGTGGTCTGGAAATTGTCAAAAGCTGACTTCTGTGTGTTGAAGCATGCATCCTTCACAATGATTAACGCATCACTGCATTCAGGAGGGTCATCGGCACTCACTGCATTGATTGCAGTGGTCACGACGTACACAAAAACAACAAGTAAAATCACGAGTCCGACAGCTGTTATATTCTTTTTTAATCTACCATATCTACGCATAGATATACTATATACTATATTAATATATAAATTTTTCTATTAATAGAATATTTATTACCATATAAATTTATAAAGAACAATTGTTTATCCTAGACTTATGGTCGACACCTCAAAACTTATCGATGACATCAAGCAGCAGGAGCAAAAAGGCCTCTTCAGGGGGCTCAGGAAGAGAAAGCAGATGGCAGATAAGTACAGGCCGACCCAGAAGAGCATCATCCAGAACCTCCCGTTCCATATACAGAATGCCCTCAAGCTGACAGGCGAGTTCAAGCTCCTCGACAGGTTCGAGAAGATTGTCATCGCCGGAATCGGCATAAATGCACAAGCAGGGGAGATACTCAGGGAATACCTCTCTGAATACAGGTTCGACATGAGGGTAGTGAGGGATTTTTCGCTCCCTGAGGATGTCGATGCGAAGACCCTTGCTGTCATCGCGTCATACACAGGGAATGACGAGGAGGCCATAAGCTGTTACAAGAACGCACTAAGGAAGGGATGCAGGATTGTCGGGCTGTCCTCTGGAGGAAGGCTTGTCGAGGGTTTCACAAGGAACAATACAGAGCATATCATACTGCCGAAGAACCTTGTCGAGAGCACGACATTGTGCTACATCCTCTTCCCCCTGATTGCCATACTCGAGAACTCATCATTGATAAAACCCCAGAAGGAGATCATGGATGAAACCATAAAGAGCCTCAAGAGCCAGGAGCTAAGGGACATGGCAAAGGTACTCTACGAAAAGCTCAGGGACAGGGTGCCAGTTATCTACAGCTCGCCTGAGCTCTCAGTGATCACCAACTACTGGAAGATGCAGTTCAACCTCAATGCGAAGATCCCATGCTTCTCAGGTGTATTCTCTGACGCAGCATACAGCGACCTTAACGCTTATATCAAAGACATCTGGGACTTCTACCTGGTGTTCATCAGGGACCAGGGGGACTCTGACCTGATAAATAAGTCAATGGCGACAGCAAAGAAGATAATCAGGAACAAGGGCCACGGTACGACAGAGATACTGATTAAGGGGACGAACAAGCTTTCAAGGCTCATGACATGCGCATTCATCGCAGACATCACATCATACTACCTCAGCGAATACTACAAGATAGAGGAAGACCTGGTGCAGAAGTACAGGGAAGAGTTCAAGACATACTGAAAACAAGGGGGTGAAGGGTTTGGAAATTGATTTCTCAGGGCTTGGAGAAATAGCGACAAGGCCATGCACAGGAGAAAAGCCCTTTTTCCATGACCTCGGGCCTGATCTGGGAAGTATCATGAAGCTTGCCCGCCAATACCAGGCATACAGCAGGATGATTGTCATCGGCAACGGCGGCGCAGTCAACAGTTTCCTCGTGCTTTGGAAAGCCCTCTACAAAGGAGATAAACAAGTCACCATACTCAATTCTATGGAGCCTGACCTGATTGATGAGACCATCAGAAATAACAGCATTGAAGAGACCCTTGTGATAACATCGAGCACCTCAGGCACAAATGTCGGAGCTCTTGAGATAATGAGCAGGTTTCTTGGATACAGGATGGTAGTCATCACAGCAGAGAATGATGGCGCACTCAGGAAGATTGCAGAGAAGAAGGGTATCCCTGTCCTGTTTGTCCCTCACAAGACTGACAGGTTCCTGACAAGAGGGGCGCTTGCTTATTTTCCCCTTGCTGTTCTTGGAATGGATATCGATAAGATTGATGCTGCACTTCAAAAGGCTTATGAAAAATATTCCCAGGACAATAATGACGCGCTTAGTCTCTCCATCTCCCTGGCAGACCTCGAATCAAGGGGAATGACTGAAGTATTCATGCCAATCTATTCATACAGGCTAGAGGGCTTTGAGATATACATAACCCAGCTCATGCACGAGTCTGTGTGCAAGCAGGGCAAGGGCCAGAATTTCCTGGTGGTCCCTGCCCCAGAGTCCCAGCACCACACAAACCAGAGGCTATTCGGTGGAAGGAGAAACATGTGTGTGCTCTTCCTTACAGCAGGGCAGGATGACAGGGAATCAGAAGTCGATTTCCCTGAGGAACTCCAGGGCATCAATCTCAGGGACGGGACGCTTGGACATATCAGCCGCAACAAGCTGTATAAGTCATTCGATGCAGAGCTTACAGGCACGTATGAGAATGCGCTCGAAGAGAAGATCCCTGCAGCAATCATAAGGCTGGAGAAGATTGATGAGGACAGCATTACAGAGCTTATCGCTTTCTGGCAGTATGTTGCTGTCTACTCATGCAGGCTTCGTGATGTAGATCCATTCGACCAGCCCCAGGTCGAGAAATCCAAGGACATCTCATTCAGGATGAGAAGAGAGGCATAAGTAATTTAAAGCTTTGCGCATTCCTATTTCTATGCTGCTCAAATCCCTGAAGCTTGAGAACATCCGCTCATACACGAGTGAGAAAATGCAGTTCCCGAAAGGGACAGTCCTTCTCTCAGGCGACATCGGCTCTGGCAAGTCATCGATCCTCCTTTCTGTCGAATTCGCCCTCTTCGGAGTGAGAAAGCCCGATCTCACAGGCCAGGCCCTCCTCAGGAAAGGGGCAAAGACAGGCTCTGTCGAGCTTAAGCTCCAGATAGATGATGATGAGATAATAATCAGGAGGGTGCTGAAAAAGACCAAAAATGACATCAAGCAGGATGCCGGGTACATCATCATAAACGGCGTGAGGATGGACGGGACTGCTGTCGAGCTCAAGGCAAGGGTGCTTGAGCTTCTCGGCTACCCGAAGGACCTGCTGACTAAGCACAAGGAGCTGATCTACAGGTACACAGTCTACACACCCCAGGAACAGATGAAGGCAATCCTCTTCGAGGACAGTCAGCTCCGCCTGGGCACGCTCAGGAAAGTTTTCGGAATAGACAAGTACAAGACAGTCAGGGAGAACTGCCTTGTATACATCAGGGAGTTAAGAGGCAGGGCCAGGGAGGATGCAGCAAGAATCTATGACCTGGCTGAGAAGCTCGAGCAGCTCAAGGGAAAAAATGAGGAGTCCCAGGCAGCTGAAAAGCATGCCAGGGAGCTTGTCCCGAAAGCTGATAAGGCAAAAAAAGACCTGTTGGAAAAAAAACAAGCGATAGCAGTTGTTGAGAGGCAGATGGAAGAGCTGAACAGGTGCAGAAAGGAGCTGGAGATTCACGACCATGACCTCAGGGACAGGCTCCTGCAACATAAGAGGAACAGCTCTGACATTGAGGAGCTTGAGAAAGAGAACAGCAGGATAACAGATACTGTGCCAAAAGACAGGCAGGACATAGCAAAGATCGGGACAGAGATAGATAAGATAGAGGCCTGGATATCTGAATCGGAAAAAGATGAGAAGACAATCCAAAAGAGGATAAGCCAGCTTGACATGGTCTCAAAGCTTTCGGTTGAAGCGGCTGATAAGATAGCAAGGCTTGACATCTGCCCGACCTGTGAACAGGCTGTGGGCGATGATTACAAGGAAAGGATAAGGACACGGGAGCAAGAGAAAAAGGTAAAGGCAGAGTCTGAGCTTGAGAATCTTGGCAGAAAACAGTCTGGAATAAGGGAGGTCATATCCAAGCACAGGAGCCAGCTCATCATGTTTCGGGAGAAGGAAAAAGAGGCTATCAGGTCGGATGAGAGGCTAAGGGCTCTATTAAAGAACAGGGAGTCTATAAAAAAGCTGTCCATGCGCCAGGACAGCCTGAAGAGAGAGATTGGGGATATCAACAAGAAAAAACTGGCGCTGAAAGAGATGATTTCAAAAGGTTTGGACACTGAAGGGAAGTTCAATGCAGCAAAAACAGAGCTTGTGCAGCTTGAAAAAACTGAGAGGCAGTTTGACCTGGAGCTTGCAGGGCTCAACAACAAAAAAGAGGAGATTGAGAAGACGATTGACGTGCTTGCTGACGAGATAAGATCAAAGCTTGAGATAAAGCAGGGTATAAGGGATATCAATGCTTTGGTCAACTGGCTCGAGGAGCATTTCATCAACCTGATGCATTCCATGGAGAAGCATGTCATGAGCCAATTATACATGGAATTCAACGAGTATTTTGTCGAATGGTTCCAGTCCCTCATCGAGGATGATGCCATATCCGCAAGGCTGGATGATGAGTTCTCGCCAGCAATAATGCAGAACGGATACGATCTGGAACTTGAGCATATGTCAGGAGGGGAGAAGACCTCCATCGCCCTTGCCTACCGACTGGCTCTCAACAAGGTCATAAATGACTTCATCTCTCATATAAAGACAAAAGACATAATAATCCTGGATGAGCCAACAGACGGATTCTCTGATGAGCAGCTCGACAGGATCAGGGGACTGCTTGACATGATCAGCATCCCCCAGGTAATCATTGTCAGCCATGAGGCAAAGATCGAGGCTTTCGTGGATTCTGTACTGAGGGTCACAAAGACAGAGCATTCAAGCAGAATATCAAAAATTATTTAAATAATGTTAAGCAATATCATATGATGCGTAGGATAATTGCTTTTATTACGGCATTTGCAGTCTTATCATCAGCCGTACTTGGCAGCTGCATAGAACCCAAAGCAAGCATGGTCATCAGGGACACTAGCACCTTATGCCCGGGAACATATTACCTGGATGACGGGCTGACAATCGACAACAGCAGCATCTCTATCATCTGCAACAACACCATAATTATCGGGCATGATGAGGGGTTCGGTTTGCTCATCAACAGCAAGCAGGGAGTAGTTGTAAGGAATTGCAGGTTGAAGAATTTCCAGGTCGGAATCGCGCTGACATATGCAACAGACAGCATTCTTGCAGGCAATGTCTTGACAGACAATAACATAGGGATCCTCATCTCCGGTTCAGACCACAACAGGATAATCTCAAACATTGCATCAAACAATTCAGAGTCAGGGATAGTGCTTTCTGGATCAGGGATAAATACTATAATCAAGAACAAAGTCAATGGCAGCGATTATGCCATATACATGAGCTCATCTGACAACAACAATGTATCAAGGAACATACTCTACGGGAGACTTCTAGGATTCTATCTCAACCAGAAAAACACAGGCAACCTGATGTATTCGAATGATATCCATCATACAGGCTTTGCAGCGCAGGTCATGGAGGATACAGGCAATATCTACTGCATTGAAAACCAGGGCAACAGGTATATGGACGGCGCAATAGGACCATCATGCAATCCACCGGATCATCAGACAGGTCAGCCAGAAAACATAACAGATTCACACAATGTGACAGAAGATGTCATGGAAAATCCGGCAGATGACGCTCCGGAATCCCTGCCCATGCCAGCAGGGAATTCCACAACTGACAATGATGATGCTTCAACAAGAACAATCGAGCTTCCCCTGCCTGATGAGATTGAGTCACTAAACATATTGAGAAAAGCACTGATTCTCCAGGGATTGAACGGGACAGGCCTCGAGGATGAGCTTGAAAAGAAGTTAGAAGATTTCAGGCTAACTAAAGACAGGCTGCATATCGAGAAGAGGCTGATGTCTGACCCGTCAACAGACAGGACTATTATCAGCACAATCATACGGGTGAATGGAGAGATCAAGGATCTCTATGTATATGAATTTGTACCGAAATGCATCGCCCAGTCCATAGACAACATCACGTTTCTGAAAGAGAGGCCTCTCAGCATACTAGAGCCTGACCCCTTATTTGTCTGGTATTTCCCGAGCGTCACAGAAGGCCAGGTGCTCAACCTTTCCTATGAGATCAACAGCAAGGTAAGCTTCACACCTGCAACAGTGGCAGTGGTCCATGGCACCCAATATGTGATAAACGGGAACAGCACATGCACAAGAGGCCTTTTCAGCATCCCGGAAGGCACATGCATCGAGAGTAATTCCAGGCTGCTCATCCCATTCATCATAGTCCCGCTCATTGCATTTCTTTACATATATTTCTACAGGTTCCAGGGTAAGAGGAGGGATTAGCCCTTGACGAATTCATATATGAATGAGAAAAACCCGCCCGAATAGAATATTATGGTCAGGGCCAGGAATATGAACAGGTAGAATCCGAGAAAATATTCTCCGTTGTTCAGGTTGCCTGCAACTATCCTGACATAATAGCTGCCGGTATCGATGAAGAAATAGTAGATATATCTCCCGAAAAAATAGAATGACACAAGGAGTGCAGCTATTATGAGCTTTGGCTTATGCCTCTCGCTGTATGAGATAGCCAGCGATGCAGCAAATACGATCACAGAGACCGCCACCACGGATGTTGCTGGATAGAGGAGCGAATTGATTATGCTGTGTGTTGTAATGTCCACTCCTACAAGCAGCGGTGAGTTGATCCTTCCCATGCTGAATGCAGGAGCTGCTATTGAACAGACAAATGAGCCGAAAAATGCCGCAAGCACGTAACCCGGGACATCAACCTCCCTCTTCCTGAATATGGCATACCAAATCACTGCCGGCGCGGCAAATATCAAAAGGATCGAGATTACATTAGCTGCATAAAGGTAAGTCACTTTCACATATTCCCCAATGCCTGATACCATCGATAAGTCAGCATGATAAAGGCTTGCTGCCCCTATGCCGAACAGGCCACCAATGCTGAAAATCGGGCTGTGGCCTGCGCCGAGCTCCTGAAAATACAGAGGAGGGTAGAGGCCAGTCACGTAAGGCAAAATAAAATTTCCAATGTCTGTGAGCATGTGCAGGACAAGCATCCCTGACAGGCCGAGAAGCAGCCCTCTCCTCGTCTGGAAAAGTTCAATGAATTTCATGTAGAAATCCTGGCCGAAATTGCCGACCTTGTAGATGATGCTTTCAGTGCTAAATCTCTTATGATGCTTGAGCCATACAAGAAGATAGAAGAATATTGCTATCATGAGTATAGGAGCATCCACGGCAAACCCAAGCCACTCCAGGGTGAGGTTGAAAACTGCGATATAGAAGAAATTCAGCAGCAGGAATATTATTGCAAGCCTCACGGCAAACTTCCCGAGATTTTTCGGCGGCTCGCCTTCTTCCTCGATGATATTCATCAGGCTCGGACCCCTTATCCTTATCCTTGCCACAAAATAGATTGTAAGTGCCAACAGCATTACAAAGCCTGCAGCAAGGGCATATTTCTGGAGATTGAACATATGGTCGATGAGGAAATTGTGCCACCTGTGAACAATGAACCTTGGCTCGACATAAAAAAGGCCGCTGCCCACATTGTTGCTTATCCTTACAAATATCTCATTTGGCTTGAGAGGGAATCCGGCATTGTAAGTGACTGCCCTGGTCAGGTTGTCCATCGCGCTCCCGAGTGGGATGCTGGTCACTGTCCTGAGATCGACATTACTGAGGGATGAGCTTATATCAATAACCCTTGCGCTGCCTGCCAAATTCCCTCCTGAAACAGGGTGGAGGTTTGCCCAGAATCCCGCGCCTTTGGCAGCAAGGTTGGTTATGGAGTTCAAAGAAACTGAAAGTACATTCTTGATGCTCAGCAGAAAGTAGGAGACGACCAGTAGAAAATCAGGGAACTTCTTTTTGACGCCGAAAAACAGTTTTGTAAGGCTTGCCCTGTAGAGGAGATAGCCGAGCGCAGTCCATGATACTATCTTCTTTAAATAATCCCAGTCAGGGTTGAGCATGCCGAGAAAATCAATCACATTGAGGATGATTATCCCTGTCAGGATGACCTCTTCGATGGATTCACCAAGGTAGTTTAATGTTTTTCTGAGATATGAAGCCATGTTGCCATCAGTCAAACTTTCTCTTCATAACAACTAAAGAGTTTCCTGTGTATGTGCCGAGTCCGGTCCCTGGGGGCGGACTTGCGATGAAATCAATCGATGAATTGCTTTTCGGCCCGACCAATATATCATCATTGACAACAGTGACCCAGTCGGCCATCTCACCTGAGACCCCTATGCTGACAGTGACAGGAAAATTGTTGCTGTTCCTGATAATTATCGTTCTTCTTGCCTCGCCTCCGGGATATAATGTTCCGAAATGCAGGGCATCGGTATCTGTATTGAAACCTATATTGTTGCCTACAGTCAAATCCATGTAAATGTTCTCTGATTTTATGAAGATGAACCTGTAATACACAATCAATGTCAAAAATATTGCTATGACTAACAATAATACAACCAGTATGATTACCTTCATATTCTTCCTGTTCTTATTCATTTTTTCGCTTCCTGTAGAATATATATAATAGGTCTGCTATGACCATCAGGATCACCACTATCAGCAGTATGTTTGTCAGGGATAGGCTGCTTCCAACACCCTGGTCGGGCTGACCTGTTTTATTTACAGCTCCAATGTTCTCTGGAACTTCGACAGTTGCCTCAGCCTCTGATATGACTTTCAGGACTGCATCTTCTGAACTGGATTCATTTGCATAATATACAGTAATCTTTCCCTCGTACTCACCAGGCTTGACACCTGTCAGGTCGATAAAGTTTTTAAGGGTCGTCTTCTCCCAAGGGGCGAGATTGACTGTCCTTGTCACGACAGGCTCCTTGATCCTTTCGAATTCAGCTTTTGCACTCACGCCGTCAATGCCATTGTTCCACCTGCTCTCTATTGTGATATCGAATGGGTCTATCTTGCCTGCGACTGCCTTATCGGTCTGATTGTCGATCCTCACGAGCAGAGTACCAATCTTGAATATCCCGCTTGCATTTGCTGAATTACCATCATAATACATTACTGCATTAGCCTGGTAATATCCCGGGACAATGCCTACTGTGTCAAAAACTGCATAGAAATCAGCAGATTCCATGCTCGCAATGGGCTTGGTGCTGGTATAGAGGGTTGTCACAAAATTCTTGTAGTCGTCTGCACCGTAAATGTCGACCCTCGCGTTGGCTTTATCCACATCCTCCTGTCCCAGATTATTTGCAGTTATCGTGAACTGCACAGGCTCATTGGAATTGACATCCTCTGCTGAGAGCGTTATTCCGACATACTTGTCAGGATACGGGACAAACACCTTGAGCTTGTGGTGGACGCTGGTGAGGACCTGGATAGAGCCTGTTCCGGATGTTGCTTTCTGCTTTACCCATATCTTTGTGGTGCTTGGCCCGTAGAAATCGAGCTTCTCGGGTAATTGGACTATGTAGTTCTGGCAGGCCATCTGATTGGGCTTTAGGGTTAATTCAGTCTTCTCGAGAGTGACATACTCGGCCACAGGACCTTCAACAGTTAGATACACAGGGAAATCATAATCCTCGCTGTTCCTGACGCAGAGCTGGAACTCCTCCTTGAGATTAGGCTCAAATGTTATTGAATGAGGTGTTGATATCCCAAGGGAGAGAGCACTGCTGGAAAGAAGGATTCCGAGAATCAGAAGAAAAAAAAAAACTTCATTTTATGTGTTGAATATGGTGATTGTTGCAGACTTTAATGCCTGCGGTGCATCCGTCGGGATTGTCAGGTTGAATTCGAGAGCCAACTTATCTGAGCCTGCCGCGAAGTCAAATCCCTGGCCGCTGTTGCCTGTGCAGATGGCGTAATCAGTGTCAGCTGCTATCTCTGTCCAACCCGGTCCACCGTTTGTGACTGAACCTGAGCATCCATCCTCATTTCCCGCACCTGACTGGTTGCCTTCCCTTGCATAATACCTGAACTGTGGTGCGACTGGGTCAGAACCCCCGATGAATGATGCTGCATTGGATGTAGTGTTGAATGAGATGTTGAGGACTGCGTTGCCGTCATTCTCGATGATCATCCCATTGCAGTCATTTACTCCTCCGGATATGTCGGTGCAGTCATTGGCATTTGTTCCCAGCCAGTCGTTGGTTGTGTCGGTGCTTGCCCAAAGCTTTGAGGCGTTGGGGCTGAGAGCTCCGAAATTTATATTTGTGTTGACCTTGAACGATTCCAGGCCTCCCACATCCAGCTGGACAGTCCCTGTTTTGGTCAACATGCCAGTTATGCTGCTTGGCCCTGATAGCTTGTTCAGCTTGTCAAGGCTGATGAATGTTCCAAATAATGATACAACAATAGCCCCCACAAGGAGGAAAGCAAGTGTCTTGTTTGAGATTTCTTCATTCATTGATTATCACCTTTTGTTATTGAAAAAGAAATTGTGCCTGAATCAGAGACTGTTTGTTTCTCACTTGGAGGCACGATTGAGAATGAGACAGTTCCCTGATGCGGATTTTGGTTATCTGTAGGTCCTGGATTCTGCACAGATGGCATCTTGGTGCTTTCATAGGCCTTAATCACAGTCAGGGTTCCAAGGACAGATATGACCATCGCCATCACCAGAAGCACTGCAAGCGATGTTTTTGTTATGTCTTGATTCATATTCAAAAATTATTTTGAAGAAACTAATATATAAACCTTTTGTTTTTCCATATAGGGTTCTTGTCTCTGTCAAGAGACAAGATTCAGTGAATAGAGGTTCTGGCTGTCCTGGATCTGGGATGCGATCCCCCTCCCAGTTGTGAAAGCTCCCTGGTACATGATGCCTGCTAGCATATTTAGCAGGCCTGTCTTTTTGCTGTATTCGACAATCTCTGCCTTTATCCCCAGGGCGTCCTCGATATAGCTGATTGCCTCTCTTTTTCCGCCCAGTATGTCGACAAGACCCATGTCCATGGCATCTGATCCCAAAAATATCATGCCTGTTGAGAAATTCCTGGTATTTTCAATGGGGATATGCCTGTTCTGGGCGACCTCCTCAATGAAGTATTCATGGACCTTGTCAAGCTGTGTCTGGAGCATGCCCTGTTCCTCATCTGTCAGCTTTCGGTATGGCGAGCCGATGTCCTTGTATTTGCCAGAGACAAGCCTCTCATAGGTGACATTGTAGTCATCCATCAGCCCTGAGAACTCGAGATAGGATGACAGCACCCCGATGCTTCCTGTGATAGACATCCTGTTTGCTACAATCACATCGCAGTTCGACGCAATCCAGTAAGCACCGCTTGTTCCCATGTCCCTTATCCATGCAACCTTGGTCTTGTTCGTAGACTTGAGGGCCTGTCCTATCTCATCAGAAGCTACAGCAGTCCCTCCTGGTGAGTTTATCTCGAGGATCATGGCCTTGATTGCAGGGTCATTGTCTGCCTTCTCGATTGCATTTACTATATCGGTCGAAGATGCTATATCCGCACTGAATATTGAGCTTGACCCGTCGCTCATGATGACCCCTTTGACTGGTATTAGGGCGACATTCCCTCCGCCGGGATTGCCACCGGACAACAGTATGGAAAAGATGCTAAATATGAAGATGAGAAAAATCAATAGAAAAGCTGATACTGATATCAGGACAATGGTTCTGGTCTTCACATTAACCCCCTTTGAAAGCTTGTTATAATGCATCATTTATTAATGTTTTGTTTAGGATGCTTCTGCAGAATTGCCTGCCATGTCCTCAGCATATACTGTATCTATCTTCTCTTCACTCATGCAGTGATGAACAATGTCCTCCCTTGTGCAGTCAGATGCAGGGAAATTCTCGCCATTGACCCTGATTGCAGCAAGGGGCGAAGAATCTGTGATGTCAAAAGAATAATCCCCTGCTGTTATCCTGGGTGGAACAGTGTCATAATGATAGGTGCTGTGAAGGACCCTGGAATTTCCTGCATTGTCCTGAGCATAAACCAGCAGGGTTTTCTCACCCTCTGCAGGATTCGTTTCAATGCTGCACTTCCAATATAACTTTGTCTTGTTGCATGTCTGGGAATCCGGCAGAGCCCCGTCAATCTCAAGGCTCGCAATCCCTGATACGCTATCGGCAACCAAGAAACTTACCCTCCTGGAATTGGTATATCCGTTATCTTCAGGAGACAACATCTCAAGTTCTGCAGGAGAGCTGTCGAATATAAAATTTCCCTGTAACTTCTTTGGATTCCCTGCTTTATCCGATGCCCATATCTCAAAATCCACCTCGCCCTGATGAGGCTCCTTTGGGGTGAATGAGCATTGATAACCGCCTTCGGCAGTCTTGCATGATTCAGTTGTGAGCCCTGCCAGGTTCTTGACTCTTATTGTCGATGCATCCACGCCAGAGCCTGCATCTGTAACAGTGAATGACAGCCTGTCGTTGTTGGTGATTTGGGCGGTTCCCGGAGTTAAGCCTGATATCTCAGGAGGGATTAAATCCTCTGCAAACAACCTGCTTTCAGTAGGCTCGCCCGGGTATCTGCCAATAATCCCTTCAGAGATTCTGTCTATATCGTCTTTTTTTGCAGTGACTATGAATACAAATCTATCCTCATCAAAAATATACCTGATGGCTGACCCGGAATCCTGCCTCAGGACATGCTCGCCTGCAATCGTGATCTTGTCACCGCTCAGGCTTCCTATCCTGAGGCTGCTCAGATATGCAGCGCTGTCCATCTCAAGCACCATGACATCCGTCTCGCTGTTTTCCGTGTCAATCTTATAATCCCTGGCAGCGATAAGCCTTGGGGATAAGTAGTCGTTCTGAACAGTCTCAAGACCAGTCTCTCTGGCATATGAAGCCACAAAATCTTTGGCTGAAGCTGAATTCCAGGTATGACCTCTTCCGAACGCTTCCTGCAGGCCGCCTTTTCCGCTGATGACTGCAAACCCTGCAACAGCCACGATCGTGACCCCGAAAACCACAAGGACTATGCCAAGAATCCCTTTCTCTTTTGCGAATACAAAGAACAATGCGGCCGCGAGCGCGATAAACAGAACAACCATCCCCTTGAGTAGAAGCATGAGGATTCCCTGGATGCCCAATGATGCGAGCATGTTGTTCTGGATGAGGCTCGGATTCTTTGTCTTTTCACTCAGATTTATGCCTGCCTCGTATGGCTTGACAGCCTCGCCGAAAGTCTCGACATCAATTTGCCGGATATCAGATGCTGCAGGCACAATGCACTGGGTATCCTGGCATATGTTGCTCTCGCACAGCCTGGCAGTTCCTGCGCAATCTCTGACAGGGCAGTCCCTGAATGTGATGCAGGATATGGCAAGGGCTTCACCTGGAAGAAACATGATCAGCAACAGCAATACGGAAAGCATTTTCATGATAAACACACAATATCAATCTGCTGATAACCCATATATAAAGCTTTTTGACATTTGATTACTGATTAAATCCTGCTATACAGGCTATCTTTAATAAATGCCAGATTTCTGAGCCTATGTCTCTATCCGATAGCTTTAAATAAAACAACAGAACCTAGTGAAAAAATGAGTAAAAAGGACATCAAAGCCAAGGAAGAGGCTATGGAGCTTGAGATTAGCAGGGTCAAACTTCCAAGGGGCGACCAGGTGTTCGGAGTCCTGGAGAGGAGGCTTGGCGGCTCAAGAACCCAGGTGAGATGCCTTGACGGTAAGACCAGGGTTTGCAGGATACCCGGAAGGCTAAAGAGAAGGCTCTGGGTAAGGGAAGGCGATATCCTCCTCATACAGCCATGGGAATTCGGTGGCGAAAAGAAAGGCGATGTAATATTCAAGTATAGGCCCAACCAGGTCCAGTTCCTCAGGAACAAGGGCTATCTCACGAAGCTCGATGATTTTGAAGAGTTCTGATTGATACTACTATTTAATGGAAACCTTTATATATAAAATATACTTACATTTTATGATGAGCCTCTCAAGATACTTTTTCGTACTGCTTTTGACAGTGATATGTTTTTTCGGCATATCATTGATGATACTTGATGCGAGTGTGGTCCTGTTCATTAAAGAGTTATATTTTTTACTATTCCTTCTAATAATGGCAGGCATTGCTCTTTTTGCAGCCGGCAGGAACATGAACTCAGGCTGGATGCTGTTTGTACTTCTTTTTGGTACCATGGTTTTTAATTCTGTGTATCTTTTCGAGAGTGTCGGTTCAGGAATGCTTCTTCTGCTTGCTGTGATTGTGCCGTCATTCCTTGGATTCTTCGTGTCCATATCAAATATCATGCCCAGGCGTGCAGTCAGGCCAAAAATATATGAAGGTGTCAACAGGGAAAAGCCGTCAGCTCAAGAGTCTTCTGAAGACCTGGAAGTCGTCTCTATACCAGAAAGGAAACCTGCACTGGAGTCATCAGAGAAGGGACCTGCAAAAAAGAGACGGTTGAAAAGGAAAAGCAAGTCTGCAAAGAAGAAGTCCGCCGCAAAGAAAGCGACCAGGAAGACATCAAGGCGCGAAAAAGCAGCCTGAGCATTCCAACTATTTCCAAAGCGTCTTTCTCATTGACAGGTACAACAGGCCAACCACACCGATGGTCACAGCACTGTCACCAAGGTTGAATATAGGCCACAAGGGTAAATGTATGAAATCTATGACATGACCAAGGAATATCCTGTCAATGATGTTTCCCGCAGCACCGCCTATTATCAGGGATACAAACAGCTTCTCATCATCCCTGAATTCAAAGAAGAAATACATGAGCATCCCGATGATAATCAGGTTGACGAACAGCAGGATTGAATTCATATCCTGAAAAAGGCTGAATCCCGCCCCTGTGTTCTCAGCATAGGTCAGGTGAAGCAACGGCCCAAGCAAAGCGATATCATGGACAGGTGCAAGATAAAGTCTCACAAGAAACTTGGTGAGCTGGTCAGCAAGGGCAATTGCTGCTATGATTATAGGGAACCTTATTTTCATCTTTTTCATCTATTCAGAAGGATGGCAATGGATATATAAAGATTACCAATTGGGCCTTCTTTTCTGTTGGCCCTGGCTGTCTGTGGCGATTCTCTCAATGTTCATCAGCCTCTGGTTTATGTTCTCAAGCGCCACCTTGAGGTTGTCAAGCTTCATGGATACTATCTCCAGATTTTTATCATATGAATCATTCCTGAGGGACTGAGGTCCCATTTCAGGCCTGGCTTCGCTGATTATCCTGTACTGGTCCTGGGCAGGTGCCATCTGCTGATGAGGATACGGCTGCGGGCTCGAAAAACCCTGATCACGCATTGGATCATGGCCCATCCCTGGCTGTTGATAAGGCTGCTGGCTCCCGAAACCTGAATCGAGCATTGGATCCTGCAATGCCGTGTTCGGGCCGAGGCCTGAATCATAGGAGCCAGGTGCTGAGAAATCGACACTTGTATCCAGGTCAAGCCTAGGCTCCTTTTTCCAGAACATCACCTTGTCCATAAAGCTCATATACCTTGGACTGTTATTATTAATATATAAATATGTTTCTTAACTCTTAAATGGCGAAAATCTCTCAGTCAAAATAATCAGGATCATCTGACCTGATGGTGAACTCTTTCTTTTCGCCTGGCTCTTTATCCGAAACATGCATATTCACATCTTTTACGTCATTGAATTCCATGACTTTTCTCATGCTCATGTTCCCGCAGTTTGGGCAGTTGAAGAATAATCCGAATTTTCCCTTCATCATAAGAAGATGCTCTCCGCATATGCATCTCATCTCATTCATGACAGAGCTTTTATGTTCCCTGCATACAGGAACCTCCTGGCTGTTCTTGGCTGTCGCCTGTCTGCCGCAGAAAGGGCAGTTTTCAGTCTTGCTCTGACCGTATCGTTTCGGGATATACATTATACTATCTTCTCCTTCAGAAAGCAATCGGTTCCATACGGCCTTTTCTGGTAATGCCTCTTTGCATGTTCAACAATGAGAGCATGATATTCATTGAAGAGCCTTTGGTCATGCTCGAGATTCTCCATGAACAGACTCTGGATTTCATCATATGTCGCTCCTTTGTCGACTATTCCCAGATGGGAAAATATCCTCCTTGTGTAGGTGTCGACGACAAAGACAGGGACATTGTAGGCATATAGGAGCATGGAGTCAGCTGTCTCAGACCCTATGCCCCAGACAGAGAGAAGCTCTTCCCTGGTCGGTGTCCTTCCTTCTAGGGTGATATAGAATTCTGAAAACAGCATAAGTTTTTTTGCCTTCTGATTGAAATAGCCTGCAGGCCGTATCGCATTGCCGAGTTTTTCGATGCTCATGGCATTTATTTTCTCCGGGCTCATGCAGCGAAAGTTCTTCAGATTCAGGAGTGCTTTCTCGACATTTTTCCATGCTGTGTTCTGCGTCAGTATTGCGCCTGTGCAGATTTCAAATACATCTGCAGGATTCCGCGGAGCGCCCAGACCATACACAGAACTGCTCTTCTTCACGTCCACTATCGGCCACCAGCCCTGAGGACCATATTTCCTGAACAGTCCATTGTAAATCCTTTTGATTTGATTCATGCAAAGCTAGAAAATTTGTTGGTACTTAAATTATTATTCCTTAGATTCGATAGGACTACCCCATCAACAAGTCATTGGATACATTGATAAGGCATGTCAAGAAAATTATTTATACTACTTTATACAGGATATTGAAGATGAGATGGTTGTTGATAACTTTGCTGTTGCTCGCAGGCTGTTCTGAAGTTACACAGACTCACCTGTTTCCGGAATGCAACGGGACAGGTGAAGTGAGATATTCCTGCCTCAAACAGGTTGCGTTGGGCAATGTCTCTTCTGCATGCGAGGCAATCGACAATCTGCGCCGAAGGGATGAATGCTATTATGCGATACGTGATCTGGACCCCGGGAATTGCCTCAGCATATCAGGCAGTCCTTTGAGGATAGATTGTGAGATTGAATATGGATTGTTTGAGAACATGTCATATTGTATTGAACAGACAGACGAGAGATACAGGCATGAATGCATGAGATCCGCTCGGAAATATTCAGCTGATGAAAGCATATGTGGCTCAGCAAAAGAAGATGAGATTAGGGACGATTGCTATTATCACGTTGCAGTCTCATTAGGCGATAAGGCTATATGCGAAAGAATAATCAGGCCAAATGAGAAGGATGTCTGCTATATTGATATGGCCTATTCTACAGACGACCCGTCAATATGCTCCAATGCAATGAACGAAAGCAAATCTGAAGATTGTAATTGGAGGATGGCAAACCAGATATTCTGGAACCAAAGCATCGATTTCTGCAATAGGTTCGATAATGAATATTACAGGGACAATTGCCTGTACATCTACAGCCTTAATGGAAAAGATAGCACAGTATGCCCTATGATAGGAACAGAGCACTGGCAGAATGAATGTTATGAGTATTGGAATCGATGAGTTGGAAGATATCTCAATGTGTTATCTGCTTGGCAATCCTGGCATGCCAGATATAAAAACATTTCTAAAAAAAAGAAAAAAATCAGTCATCGATGCATTTGACCTCGCACCATGCCCTTTGAGTTTTGACCTGCCACCTGCTGTTGACATTCCCGTCGATGTTGCAGTAATTCGTGGCTGATCCGCTCGACTTCTGGCCTGACAGATAACAAAGCATATGCGTCCCGAGGTTGCAGTTCTTCTCTTTGCTTTTTCCAAGGTTGTTACAGGTGTATGTCTTTAAAGACATGGAAAGGATTCCGGGTGGACCTTGTTCACCCTGTTCGCCCTGTGGACCCATCGGACCTGTTTCTCCGGTATCCCCTTTTTCACCTTGGAGACCCTGAGGACCTTCTGCGCCGTCAGCGCCATCAGCTCCTGGTGGACCTGCTGGACCTATATCTCCTTGTGGACCTACTGCGCCGTCTGCACCATCAGCTCCTGGTGGACCTGCTGGACCTATATCTCCTTGTGGACCTGTTGCACCGTCTGCACCTGCAGGACCTTGTGGACCTACTGCACCGTCTGCACCATCAGCTCCTGGTGGACCTGCTGGACCTATATCTCCTTGTGGACCTACTGCACCGTCTGCACCTGCAGGACCTTGTGGACCTACTGCACCGTCTGCACCATCAGCTCCTGGTGGACCTGCTGGACCTATATCTCCTTGTGGACCTACTGCACCGTCTGCACCATCAGCTCCTGGTGGACCTGCTGGACCTATATCTCCTTGTGGACCTGTTGCACCGTCAGCACCATCAGCACCTGGAAGACCCTGAGGACCTATTGGACCTTGAACTCCTTGTGGACCTGTTGCACCGTCAGCTCCATCTGCACCATCAGTACCAGGAGGGCCTTGAGGACCTACATCTCCTTGTGGACCTGTTGCACCGTCAGCTCCATCTGCACCATCAGTACCAGGAGGGCCTTGAGGACCTACATCTCCTTGTGGACCTGTTGCACCGTCAGCACCATCAGCACCTGGAAGACCCTGAGGACCTATTGGACCTTGAACTCCTTGTGGACCTGTTGCACCGTCAGCTCCATCTGCACCATCAGTACCAGGAGGGCCTTGAGGACCTACATCTCCTTGTGGACCTGTTGCACCGTCAGCTCCATCTGCACCATCAACACCAGGAGGGCCTTGAGGACCTACATCTCCTTGTGGACCTGTTGCACCGTCAGCTCCATCTGCACCTGGTAGACCTTGCGGACCTATTGGACCTTGAACTCCTTGAAGACCTTGTTCACCCTGTTGTCCTTGAGGGCCCTGGTCACCTGTGTCGCCTTTCGGGCCTGGTATCAACTGTATATTGTCTATCTGATCCTGAAGGTCAATGACCTTGTCATGAAGCCACTGCAGTGCGTCAAAGACAGTCGAATCCACCCAATCACCGCTGAAGCCTATTAGGTCTGAACCCATGCCTGAAAGAGTCGAGCTGAGCTCTGATATGGTAAAATAATCCCTGCCATCTGTCTCATCCACTTGGCCATCGCAATCATCATCTATTCCGTTGCCTAGCAATTCTACACCTGGAACACCAGGAATGGCATCACATTCTGTTGACCATTCATTAAGAGAACAGACAATATGTCCGGATGATTGGCATTGACCTGTCCCAGCTGAACAGCTGTCTCCAAGATCTGTAAAATCTTCATCTATATCTCCATCACAATCATTGTCTACGCCATCGCATGCTTCTGGTAATATCATCGAACATGAATCACATCCGTCAGGGATGCCATCTCCATCACTATCCAAGGAATCATCAAACCCAGGACAGATATCACATCCGTCTGGAATGCCGTCATAATCAGTATCTATATTATCATCACTCCCAGCACAAGCATCACAGCCATCAGGAACTCCATCACCGTCAATATCCTCAAAGTCATCATGACCTGGACAAGCATCACATGCATCTGGAACACTATCAGAATCAGCATCTGCATTATTATCACCGCCCAGACAATTATCACATCCGTCCGGAACTCCGTCAGCATCATTATCTATATAATCATCACTCCCAGGACATACATCGCCGGCGTCGCATACAGAATCGCCGTCAGTGTCGGTCCCGTCATTTGCCATATCAGGATAATATAGCGGCCAGGGAAGAGGTGATGCTGAAGAGGTCGGATTCTGTGAACAGTCATCGCAAGTATCTATATCATCATCCTCACATACCTGTGGATCCAGTGGAGAAACGTCATTTACATCCGTCACTCCGTCATTGTCATCGTCTGCATCAGAATCATCTGCGACTCCGTCGCCGTCAGTGTCTGTGGACACGACAGAATCTGCATCAGCACCGCTGCAATCCTGATCAATGCCATCTGGAGTATCATCTAATGCGCCTGGGTGTACAGCAGCATTCCAATCTTCGCAGTCATCAGATGTCACTGACTCTGACTGTAGTGTATCGCATGTACCATCCGAAGCAAGCACAGTGGTTCCGATATCAGTCCCAAATCCATCCTTGTCATTGTCAACATAGCATGTGATTGCATCATGACCGTTGCAGTCCTCGTCTATGCCGTTATCCGGTATCTCTACTGCGTTGGGGTGGACTGAACCAACATTATCATTACAATCAGTAGTTGGATCAGTAGATGTAGCTTCTTGACTGTCAAAGCAATCAAGATCAACACTCATCACAGTGCTGCTGGCATCTGGCCTGTAGCCATCATCATCGCTATCTTTGTAACACAATTCTATGCTATCGCAATCCTGGTCCACGCCATCATCCACAAGTTCTGTAGCTCCAGGATGTACACTGGCATCAGCATCATCACAGTCCGTTGTTGGATCCGCAGCTGATGCCTCATTGGCATCTAAACAATCCAAATCAGAACTTACAACAGTGCTTACGGCATCTGGTCTGAAACCATCATCATCAGCATCTTTGTAACACAATTCTATACTATCGCAATTCTGATCCACGCCATCATCAGGGACTTCTGTCGCACCTGGATGCACAGATACATCAGCATCATTGCAATCTGTATGATCTGCCACATAACCAATAGAGGCTGAACATCCCTGTTGTGTCTGAGAATGATCTCCATAGCCATCTGAATCAGCATCTCTGTAGAATGTTGAAGAGACACCTTCGTCAATCTGCCCGTCGCAATCATTATCTATGCCATCGCACAGCTCAGGCCCGGAAGGAGTGCATATAGGAAAATAATAGCACCCTGTAACAGGATCGCATAAATCAACAGTGTTAGCTATATTATCATTGCAAGTTATAGGTGCATTAATACAAACTCCCACAAATGAATCGGTTGTACATATACTATTATCATTGCAATTGCATGTACCGCTGGAACAGATTCCAGTAACTCCACAGGCAGTGCCGTCAGGTACAGGCGTATGCAGGCAGGTACCTACTGCTCCACCTGTTCCGCTACACCCATCGGTTGTACATGGATTAAAATCATCAGTACAAGGGCCGTAATTTGGCAGATATCCCTGACATTCCCCGAGATTCTCTAAAGAGGGAATGCATTGGTTCTCGCATTCTGCCGTGGCAGACGATGCAAACAACAATCCGGCCAACAGAACTATTATAATAACTGATATTTTTTTCATTTTACCCCCCAATATTTAAAAACATTCACACTGGGGGTAATTTGGATATTTATTAATCTTTCGGTAGTAACAGATGGAGATTAAAGAAACCAGAGTGTTGAAAACCTCGATTTTTTTTTGTGTGTTTCAGCCAGGAACCTACACAGCTCCAAACCTGCACAGCCCTTATCAGCTGCTCACTGCGCTTTTTTCGCTGTATCATCACCTGATTTTGGGTCCTGATCAAGCAGCTTCAGAAGCTCTTCTGTCGTCGTCTTCTTCTGCTCTTTTGCATCCCTCCCAGCTGTCTCAGTGAGGTATTTTGCGCTGAGAGGCTCCCAGATTGTCTCGTATTTCTTCAGGCAGTTCCTGATGAGCGTCACAGTCACATCCCTTTTCCAGTCGAGCTTGCTTTCCTCGCATGCCTTCAGGAGTTCAGTGAGCTTCCTGAAGCTTGAGTCTATGCTGTTGAATATGAGCTGCGAATTGAGCGGGTCGATGCTCTTCGAGAACCTGCCCCTGCTCTTCTTGAAGTATTCCTCTATCTGCGACAGCGTGTCTTCCAGGAGAGTTATATGCATGTAGAGCTCCTGAAGCTCCCTCTTCTTTGCCCTGCCCTCCTCAACCCTCCCGATGACCCTGTCAAGGTTCTGCCTAAACAATAGGAGAGAAGAGCGAAGACGAGTCATCCTTTCGTTGAATGATATCTCGTATATCTCAGTGAGTATCGCATCCTGTTTGATGGAGACCAGCTTCGATGTGACAAAGGCAAGCAGGAGGAGTCCGAATATGACCTCGATTATGGAGACTATCTTGAACAGCCCGAACGGGACTATGTCGCCGAAGCCTGTCGTCGTCGCAGCGATGAAGCTGAAATACAGGGTGTCCCAGACACTTCGGATGCTGTTGCCTGTCACAGGAGAGTAGAGGAAAGTATCTTTGCCAGCAAGGAAAGCATAGACCAGCCCGAAAAGAGTTACGACAAAAGCCCAAATCAACAGGATATGGAAGAATCCGAACCTGTCAAGCCTCTCTGAAAACGTCTTCTGCCGGCTCTCCATCCTGTGCATGATCTCGCTGACATCCAGATATTTTTTCATAGTCTTCGTCATGTAGGAGGTCATATAAATATTTAATTGATTGGAAAGAAATAGGCTTGATCTGCATCGATTATTGTTTGATCTTTATTAATATCATGATTACAACCTTTTTCCCCTCAGGAGGAGAGAGTTCGACACGACAGAGACAGAGCTGAGAGCCATTGCCCCGCCTGCAATCATCGGGTTGAGCAGCCAGCCGGTCAATGGATATAGCACTCCTGCCGCTATCGGTATGCCCAATGAATTATAGAATAAAGCCCAGAACATATTCTGCCTTATCTTCGACATTGTCATCCGGGAGAGCCTTATGGCCCTTGCGACGTCCATGAGGTCGTCCTTCATGAGAACTATGTCGCCTGTCTCCATTGCGACATCTGTGCCAGAGCCCATTGCGATGCCGATGTCTGCCTGGGCAATTGCCGGTGCATCGTTTATCCCATCGCCGACCATGCACACTACCCCGTTCTCCTGCATCTTCTTCACATACCCTGCCTTCTCCTCTGGCAGGACGCCTGCAAAATATTCATCGATGCCTGCCTTGGCTGCAATCGACTTTGCAGTCCTCTCATTGTCGCCTGTTATCATGCAAACTCTCAGTCCCATGCCCCTGAGCTCAATAACTGCATCGACAGAGCTGTCCTTTATCCTGTCTGCGACAGCTATCAGCCCGAGGACCTCTTTGCCTGAAGCGAGCGCCATGACTGTCTTTCCATCTTCCTCGAGCCGCAATATATCCTTGTCACGCAAGCCCAGGTCAACATTGCTGCTGTGCATGAGCCTGATGTTACCGAAATGATATGTTTTTTTACCGATGGATGCAGTGATGCCCTGGCCAGGCACTGCCTTGAAACCTGAGGCCTTCTTCAGGCTGACACCATCCTCCTCTGCCTTCTTCAATATCGCCTCTGCAAGAGGATGCTCGCTGCCTTTCTCCAATGCAGCAGAGACAGAGAGCAGTTCCTTTTCATCGATTCCAAAGGATACTAAGTCTGTGACAGAAGGCCTGCCTTCTGTAATAGTGCCGGTCTTGTCAAGCATTATTATTGCTGCCTTGTGTGCTGTCTCGAGGGCTTCCCCGCCTTTTATCAATATCCCGTTCCTTGCTCCCTTGCCAGAGCCTACCATTATCGCTGTCGGAGTCGCAAGACCTAGGGCGCACGGGCAGGCTATGACCAGCACTGCAACGCCTGCGGTAAGGGCAAAGCTGAACACTGAGCCAAAAACCCAGAACCATGCGATGAAAGTGAGCACTGCAACCACGATGACGATAGGAACGAAATATGATGCTACAGTATCAGCAAACCTCTGTATCGGCGCCCTCGAGCCCTGGGCTTCCTCGACAAGCCTGATTATCCTTGCAAGCGTGGTGTTCTCACCCACCTTTGTCGCCCGGAACTCGAACATCCCTGTCCTGTTGATTGTCCCGCCTGTCACGATGCTCCCCTTCTTCTTCTCCACAGGGATGCTCTCGCCAGTGACCATGCTCTCGTCGACAGACGAATCGCCTCTTGTGATGATGCCGTCGACAGGGACTGTCCCGCCGGGCTTCACAACCACTATGTCCCCTTCCCTGATGTCATCGACTTTTACCTTGGCTTCTTTTCCGTCCCTTATCACAGTTGCCTCTTTCGGCGACAGGCCGACAAGCCTGCTGATAGCCTCGCTTGTCCTTGCCTTGGCCTTCTCCTCAAGGAGTCTGCCGAGAAGTATTACAGTGATAAGCACTGAGCTTGCCTCGAAATATACATGGCTCCCGCTTGTGAGCACAGAATATACGCTGTAGAAATATGCCGCTGATGTCCCGAGCACTACAAGAGTGTCCATGTCCGCTGAGAAGCCTTTCAGGGATGCAAATGCGCTCTTGTACAGTGGATATGCGACAATGAACTGCACAGGGGTCGCAAGAGCCCACATGATGAGAACCTGGTACGGCACCGGGCTTCCTGAAAAGAACATTGCAAGGATGAATACTGGCAGGGACAACACAGCGCCGGCAATGAACCTTAAAAGTAGCCCTCTCTGCTCTTTTCTGCGGGCAAGCTTCTCCTTCTGCAAATCAAGCCTCTCCTCAGCGAGCCTTGCCTTGAATCCCTTTTTCTCTACAGCATTGATAAGGTCATTGAGGCTTGCCTGGCTGTCATGCTCTATAGTCGCCTTCCTTGTGGCAAGATTGACATTCGCATAGGTGACTCCGTCAGTCCCATTGAGGGATTTGGTGATGTTTGCTACGCAGCTAGCGCAGTGCATGCCTTCGATATCAAGGGTTGTCTTCTCCATGTTCAATGATTATCTCTTCTTCCTTTTAATTATTTTCCATTAGGGTATTAAAGATTCGCTTTAACATCCCATAAACTGAAATATATCCTTATCCTCCACAGCCACAGCTTCCATGCTGCTGTTCAGGGACAGATTCTAGCTCCTGCTGCACCTCTGCCTTATCAGAAAGATCGATGTCGTCTTTCACAACGAATGTGCCGGGGATCATGCCCATCCAGCAGCTCCACCTTATTGTCCCTTCCTTGTCAGGAGTGAAGGTTATTGTCTGCTCGCCCTGGTGTATGTCGAATTTGAGGTTATATGCAGGGACCTGGATTGCATTGTTGCAGCTGGTAATCTCCTGCCCGTCTATGATCCATTTCACAGGAACACCTGTCTTGAGCACGAACTTGTCAGGCTCCCAGCCGCCTGCTGTCACATTCATCCTTATCACCTGGTAGCCGTCCTCGATGGTCGTCACCTGGGCAGAGGCTGGCCCGGAATCCGGTGCGCTGACCCTGCCTGCCATGGAGCCGAAATCATATCCGCTCCCTGTGAGCACCAGGCCGTTGTTGAGCATGATGAGGCCTAGGAGCATGACGACAGCTCCCGACAGCTTCAGGATCTTCTGCGTGAGCCTTGACGAGACAAGTCCTGCAAAATACCCGAACCCCATCATCACAGGCAGGGTGCCCAGGGCAAAGACAAACAGGAGCTTTGCCCCTTCTATCATCGAGCCTGTCCCTGCAGCCATGACATATATCGCCTGGAGAGGTCCGCAGGCAATCATGAGACCGTTGAGGAGGCCGATGACCATGGGGCTCGAATGTTTCCCCGACTCTTTTCCAGCAAATCTTGAGATGGAGGCAGGCAGCCTGAGCGTGAACCGCCTGAGAACCGGGAAGATGTTGAGCATCTTAAGGCCGAAGAGAATCAGGAACATCCCTGCAATGACTCCTGCAACACCCCGCATCACAGGCGTGAATGCTATTATCGAACCAAGGAGGCCGAAGCATGCACCTATT
This sequence comes from uncultured Candidatus Woesearchaeota archaeon, assembly GCA_963717515.1. GTDB lineage: Archaea > Nanobdellota > Nanobdellia > Woesearchaeales > DSVV01 > CAYXZQ01. Next base: position 1,774,185 of record OY970338.1, on the reverse strand, counting down.
ACTGTGTATGATATCAGCTTGCCTGCCCCGTACATGAAATGCGACCGATGGGATTTTCTACCCTGCTCTGCATCATCAGCTGTGTAGCTTATGACAAACCCGCCGCACATGCTTACACAGTGGAACCCGGTCAGCAAGCCTACAATGAAAAGCAGCCCGTAGCCCATGCCCTGGCTGATGCTCGGGAAACTTACCTTGTCAACAAGGCTGTAAAGGAAATATCCTGCAACAGCAATACCGATTATGCCTATTGTCCAGCCGAGCATCGACCTTTTCTTCTCATTCAGGCTGCTGTCAGGAGAATCATCCAGGATGAAGCCTGTGTATCCCTTCTCCTCTATCTTCGAGAGAATCTCGTCGATGTCTGTCTTATTCTCATCAAAGGTTGCTGAGCCAGTCTCAGTGGCATAATCAAATTCGACATTCTTCACTCCCTTGATCTTGAGAGCCTGCTCTTTTACTGTCTTTTCACAGTTATGGCACGAAGTGCCTTCTATGATGAATCCCTGTGTCTTCATGTTATCATCCTCACCATTATGCAGACTCCCATAATCGTGCATAGATATTAAACATCCGGTTGGAAAAACAAGCCCGGGACTGTTCAGGGATGCTGAATTCGCTGCTGAGAAGGTTTAAGGATGGTTTTTCTAGATCTGGCTGAAAATGAAAAAGTTTAATAATCTACATGCATACCCCTGATTTGTAGTGGGGTGATCTTTTGGAAAAGAATGAAGGAACAGCAGACAGGATTGTGAGGGTTGTCCTCGCAGTTATTGTGGCGTATTTCGGATATGTCTATACGCCATGGCTGTATATCATCACTGCTGTGCTCCTGATAACTGGTATATTCGGGCACTGCGGACTGTACAGGTTATTGAAGATAAACACTGCAAAGAGATGAGAAGTTAGCTTCAGTCCGGTTTGAAGCCTTGGACAGGTTTAAATACTCCGATGCTTGCCATATTTCAGTATTAAAAATCCATAATGAGGTGATTATCATGAAAAGAAATATTTTGATTGCTGGATTAGTATTCATTGCCATGATGTTTTTTGGATGCGCTGGCCAGCCAGGTATCATTGGAGGAGATAAGGATGAGCATGGATGCCTGACCCCTGCTGGTTATTCATGGGATTCAGATGTTGGAGCCTGCACAAGAAGCTGGGAGATAACAGGCGACCTGAAGCAGGCTGCGCAGAAAGCTGTCGCTCCGCTGAGCTATCCGGTTACTGTCTTAAGCGTCGAGAAGCAGGACTGCGATGGATGCTATATTGTCACTCTTCAGAGGAATGATAATCTCGCTGTGCTCAATATTACCCTCAACGGGATGAACATAACAGCACCAGAGTGCGGGGAATGCCCCCTGATATCCCAACCAGCGCCCGGGTTCTGCGCAGACGGGACAATTGTTCCGGGAAAGACAGACTCATGCGGATGTACTGGTCCGCCGGGATGCCTTATCGCCTGCACAGAAGAGGCAAAGCTCTGTCCTGACGGTTCAGCAGTCGGAAGGGACCCTGCGAACAACTGCGAGTTCGCTCCATGCCCCCCTGCTCAGAATGAGACTGGCCTGGCAAACCCGGCATCTGTCTTCTGCGAGAGGATGGGAGGCAGGCTTGATATAAGGGACGAGCCTGGCGGCCAGGTCGGGTACTGCGTTTTTGCATATGGGAATGAATGCGAGGAATGGGCATATTTCAGAGGAGAATGCCCTGCACCCCAGAACTGCACAGAGCAGGAGAAGCAGGCAGAGATCTGCCCGATGATATACAGCCCGGTCTGTGGGGACGATAGAGTGACCTACCCCAACAGCTGCCAGGCTTGCTCAGGTGGCAGGATCGATTCCTATGAAGCCGGAGAGTGCCCCAATACGACATACATCTACAGGGACCCTGCACAGTGCGAGGTCATAAGGTTCATGTGCATCCAGGGCAAGGAGCCTTTCTCAGATGAGTTCGGCTGCGGCTGCAAGCCTGCTTCCACAGGGAAACTGAAGACATATGACTGCCTCGAGGACCAGCGTGGCCAGCTCTGCACAAAAGAGAACACCCCTGTCTGCGGCTGGTGGAACGAGAGCATAAAATGCATCAGGTACCCGTGCGCGATGACCTACGGCAACAAGTGCATGGCATGCGCAGACGCAAAGGTGGCATATTGGACAGAGGGCGATTGCCCAAGTGGATAATTTTTTTATTTTTTCATATTGACTTCAGCTCAAAACGTCTTTCTCAGATACACCGCATTCGTCCTGCCTGAAACCTTCCTCGATACAATCCCTCTCTCCTCGAGCGACTTGAGCATGATTGAGAGCCCTGCCTTGGACATCCCTGCCCTGTACCTCAGTGTTGATTGCAAAATGCCGTCCTGCTCCCTTATTGCTCCAAGGACTTTCTGCTCATCTGCATTGAATCCTGAGAGAAATGCGTTGAACCTCTCATCCTTCTTTGCCTCGAGAAGCGCAGAAGACACCCTCTCATGCTGCATTGCAAGCACCCTCTGGGTCTTGTCAAACACGATCAGGTAGATTCCCAGCAGCACAAGCCCGAAAGCCAGCGCTCCGCCGAAGACAAATGTCCCCATGCTCTGCTGTGCATGCAGGCACGTGCCGTCTGACAGGAAGCATGAGCCTGTCTGCATAATTATGTTGTTTATGTACCAGTCCTCCCTGGCCTTTGCCATGTAGACAAATACCCCAAGAAGGACCCCAATGATGATGACGATCGCGCCGATATGTCTCTGGTTCATCTTGAAGTCAAATAAGCCAGCTTATTTAAAAATTTTGCCTGAGAGGATTCACTTGTGTGACCTGGACATCGTCCTCAGGTTGGTTATGATCTGCTCCTTCTGGAGCATGGTCAGCTTCTCATCAAGCATAGGGTAGAATGAAGAGTCCTCTTCCTCTTTGTGCTTCATCAGCAAAGATTTCAGCCTGGAAAAATCCATCGACCCTGTGCTGCTGAGTTCCTGGCTCAACCTTGCCAGCTGGCCGAGAATTGACTTGTGCTCCCAGAGGAGCGTTCTTACCTGGTTGAATGTCTCGATGTCGCAGAAATCGTATATCGCCTTCTCCTCTAGCCGGAAATGGTCCTCAAGCACAGCCCTGAGCTCAATGAATGAGATATTGCCCGCCTCCAGCTCACCGACCTTCTGCTCGATGATCTTGTGCTCGTCTCCCATGAATTGTGATATCGTCTCTTCCATCCCACATAACCTCTTCTTATTCGTGTATCTGTCATATGCAATCATCATTTATAAAATTTATCTGCAAGAGAAAAATCAGAGGATGTCAGGGACATACTCTTCCTTGACAAGCCTGTCAGACTCGAGTATCCAGTATTTCGAGACCTGGAAATGCTTCCTTATGTCCTTGATCACGCTCTCAGAAGGGTTTTTCTTCTCGACGACAAGCATGAGCTCGTAGCTGCCGATAATCTTGAACACTCCTGTTATGTTCCTCTGCCGCCGGGTGAAGTTGATCAGCTTGTTGATGCTGTCTGTGTCCTCATATGCAGGCTGAAGGAAGATATAGCTTCTCTTGATTCCGCAGAGGTCATAATCAAGGGTAACTGTATACCTAAGTATGATCTTCCTGGATTCCAGATGCTTCTTGAGAAGCATTATTGTCTTGGGGTCGAGGTTGAGTTTCCTTGCGATATTTATCACAGGCTCTTTTGCATTCCTGTGGAGCATGCCGAGAACCTTATCCTGGCGTCTGTTGAGCCTGAAGATGTCCCTGTCTCCGCAGATTATTATACCGTCGTATTTTGGGTGCTCCACGAGATATTTTCTCTCAAAAATGTGCTTGACTATTACGACAAATATACCGGACACCTGGAGGAGAGACTTGTGGTCATGGAGGAGTTCCCTGTGCTGCTTGTTGAAATACGAGAGGTTGGGGACACTGTATTCCACGAGCAGGTCTGCGCCCTGGCTGACCCTGTCGATTGTTATTACATGGGGGTGTGCCACCAGGTCCTTTTGCAGGTCAGATATCCTCCTCTCGCCGAAGATTGTGAAGTTGTAGAGGACAAAGACATTGATAAGACCGAGCCTAGCAGGGTCGGCTACAGCCCGGTAGCCTTTTATCAGCCCCCTGCTCCTGAGGGTGTTAGCCATGTAGCTTGCAGCCTGCTGCTTCCTCCTGATGTGCCTGCCCAGCTTCTTCGTGGTCATCCTGCAGTCGGATGACAGGTGATAGAGGATTTTACCGATATGTTTCTCATCCATTTTGGTAATAAAAGCATATTTATATATAAATATTCTTATTTTACTAAAATATTGGTGCACAGTCTTATAAATCTATACTGTATTCTGTGTATAATGATGAAGACCTAGCTGAAGCTGGGACGGATGATCGACCGAGGTAAAAAACAGATGCAGGAAGCGTATGCAAACAGAGTCATGGACCGGCATGGATCCGGCCTGGACAGGATACTTTCGACCCACCTGGACATAGGCCTCCCCAGCGACAGGATATTGAGTGAAACACTGGATGTCATGAAAAGGCCTGACGAATACTTTGGAATACTTATCCCTTCGACATACGAGGATGCCATAGACAAAAGAACCGGGAAGCTGAAGGAGCCTCTTAGGAATCTTCTGGATGTCTGCAATTCCCTGAACATCAAGACCCATGGCAATATTGACATATTATTGGGCCTTGACACGGCAGATACTGCCTTCAAGCACCACAATATCCTGCGCCAGACAGGGCATGTAACAAATCTGGAGGTCCAGCACAATTCTTCAGCTGAGATGAAGGAGATGAGGGAAAAGTTTGGCAAAAAATACAAAGTCAGCCTTGAGAACGGCAAAGGGACCAATGTCCACCTGATGTTCCAGAACCTTCACAAGAGAGGGCATGATTACAATGTCATTGTCATTGATGCTGACATTGTCCCGAGATATCTCAGTGAGAGGGAAGTTCTAAGCATAGTCACAGGCCTTGTCCATCCTCTTCTTGAAGGAGATTTCAGCAAGGTACATTACAGGAGGGAGACAAGCGATGGGTACGGCGGTCTCAAGCTGGCCGGAAGAGTCCAGCGCCTCCTTGTCGACCCGATCATCGATGCTATGAAGCTTAATTTCAGTTCTGCAAACACCTTGGCAGCAGCATACCTGGAATTTTTCAGCAGGTTCCCATACAAGCTCTCCGGAGAGATAGGCATTAGCTCAAGAAGGCATGGTAGTTCTGAAAAGAACTTTTCTGACATGCCGCTTCTCAAAGGCTGGCCACTTGAGGTCGGGACAATCGATTATCAGTTCAGGAGCGCTCTTGAAGCGCCGATCATCGGCGGCGAGCCGCAGTATGCAGTCAGGCATGTGAAATGGAGGGGTTTTGACCATGACCACGGCAGCCAGGGCAAGATGGATGAGATGGCAGGTGGCATAACAAGGTCCAGGTTTGAGACGCTGCTCGGGCTTGGTGTGAGAGACATGCTCAAGAGAGGCAGTATCAATAGGCTCATCGAGGATTACACGAAGATTGCCCTGGGTTATGTCAATATGTATGCAAAAATAAGCATGGCAGAGGGCCTGTCTTATGACATGAAAAAAGAGACAGAATCAGTAGAGTCATTCGCTGGGGAGATAAGGAAAGCCCATTCGGATTTCCTAAAGCAGCCATTCAGCAGGAATCTAATCCCATCTTGCTCTGAAGCACCAATGTATTCCATAGAAAATCTCATCGATGAGGCTGGACTCCGGCCGGGAATACTCATGGATCCTATGCACACATTCAGAGATTCTGAAATGTATGCCTATGCATGAAGATACATTTTCTTTGAGGCAAAACAGTAAGCTTTAAATAAAAATGATTTAATTCTATTACTGCATGAGCAGAATCGACATCATCATCGCGGTGGTCTGACAACAGCTCAAGAGCCCTTATTCTGAGGTGCATTATCGCGTATTCTCAGGATATATAGATTTAATATGGAACTTCCGAAAAAATACGACCCGAAAATCTCAGAGAAGAAGTGGCAGGAGTACTGGGAGAAGGAAGGGGTCTACAGGTTCGATGAGGAGTCTGATGCTGAGATATACTCAGTCGACACACCTCCGCCGACAGTATCAGGCAAGATGCATATAGGTCACGCGTTCTCATACACGCAGCAGGATTTCATGGTAAGGTTCCAGAGGATGCTAGGCAAGAACATCTTCTTCCCGTTTGGCACAGACGACAATGGCATAGCGACAGAGAGGCTCATGGAGAAGACCCACAATGTGAGAGCTGTGTCGATGGAGAGGGGCAAGTTCACGAAGCTCTGCCTCGACACGCTTGAGAAGATGAGGCCGGGGTTCATACAGGACTGGAAGAACCTCGGCATGAGCTGCGACTGGAGCATAAATTATTCCACCATAGATTCTGCGTCCCAGAAGATATCCCAGAAGTCCTTCATCGACCTCTACAAGAAAGGCAGGGAATATCGCAAGGACGCTCCAGCCCTCTACTGTCCTGAATGCCAGACAGCTGTCTCGCAGGTCGAGTGTGAGGATAGGGAGCTTGAGTCGAGCTTCAATGACATCATATTCAAAATAGACGGAAAGGACGTCATCATCGGCACGACACGGCCTGAGCTCATTCCTGCTTGCGTCGCTGTGTTCTATCACCCGGATGATGAACGCTACAGGATCCTTAAGGGCAAGAAGGCTGTTGTACCATTATTCAATTTCAAGGTCGAGGTCAGGGAAGACAAGAGGGTCGACCCTGAGAAAGGCACAGGTCTTGTCATGTGCTGCACATTCGGCGACCAGACAGATATGGAATGGTATTTTGCCTACGACCTGGAGCTCAAGGAAGCATTCACAAGGGACGGAAGGATGACAGCCCTGGCAGGAAAATATGAGGGGCAGAAGATAAAGGCTGCAAGGCAGAACATCCTGGACGATCTTCAGAAAGAGGGCCTCCTGGTAAGCAAAAAAAAAATACTCCATCCTGTCAATGTCCATGAAAGATGCGGTAGCGAGATAGAGATAATGCATTCTAAGCAGTGGTTCATCAAATACCTGGACATAAGGGAGAACATGCTGAAATGGGGTGCAGGGCTCAACTGGTTCCCCCAGCACATGAAGGTGCGATATGATCATTGGGTCCAGGGCCTGCAATGGGACTGGCTCATATCACGGCAGAGGTTCCATGGGATTCCATTCCCTGTCTGGTATTGCAGGAATTGCGATGAAGTCATACTGGCAAAAGAGTCTGATCTGCCAATGGACCCGACAAAGCATGAGCCATCAGTCATGTCTTGCCCGAAATGCAAATCGAAAGAGTTCACGCCTGACACAGACGTGATGGACACCTGGGCGACATCATCGCTCTCTCCACAGCTTGCAGTAGAGAGATACAGGGGCAGACCGTTCTACAAGAGGCTTTATCCAATGAACCTCAGGCCCCAAGCGCATGACATTATAACATTCTGGCTCTTCAACACTGTTGTCAAGTCGCAGCTGCACAACAATGTAAATCCATGGCATGATGTGGTTATTTCAGGCCATGCACTGGATCCCCATGGCAAGAAGATGTCAAAATCAAAGGGTAACATTGTCGAGCCCCAGGATATGATTAAGAATTTCTCTGCAGATGCATTAAGGTTCTGGGCAGCAGGCTCAAAACTCGGCGATGATCTTCCTTTCCAGGAGAAGGATCTCTTCACAGGCCTCAGGTTCACGACAAAGCTATGGAATGCATCGAAATTCGTCATAATGAACCTTGAAGGTTATGCACCCAAGGAGCCGAAAGAGCTTCAGACAATCGACCTGTGGCTGCTCACAAAGCTCAATAAGATGATAGAGGCAGCGACAAGGACATTCAATAATTATGAATACTCCCGGACAAAGCAGGAGACAGAGAAGTTCTTCTGGCATACCTACTGTGATTTCTACCTCGAGCTTGTCAAGGACAGGATATATAACCCGGATAAATATCCGAAAGAGGCCCTGGAATCAGCGAAATTCGCACTGTATACAGGCCTTTTGTCAGTTCTCAAGCTGATTGCACCCATCATGCCATATATAACAGAAGAGATTTATCACCAGTATTTCATCAGGCTTGAGAAGAAGAAGAGCATCCACGTAACATCATGGCCTGAATACAAGGCAGGTTTTGTAGATGAAAGATCAGAAAAGACAGGGGATTTTGCAGTCGAGGCTGTCGCTGCTGTCAGGAAGTCGAAATCTGAGCAGAACATATCTCTGAAGACCCCGGTCAAGAGCCTGACATTGAAGGCAAAGCTTTCAGAAGCTGATTTTGAGCTCGTGAAGAGAGACATACAGGCTTCAACCAATGCCGAAAATATTATATATGAAAAACTCCAGGAAGGCTCAAAGATTGATTTTGAGCATATTATCATTATTTGAGTACTGTAACGTAGTTACAAAATAGAAAAACTTATAAATAATTGAAGCACACCATTGAAGATTAAACAAACCACACGGGGGCGGAACAGATGAGTACTGAAGACATGGCATTGAGGCAACAGGTTATCGATAAAATAAACAAATATTCAAAGAAATCAAATGTTGAACCTGATTCTATAAAGGAATTGCTCAAAACAAATTTTGAAACACAAATAGCCAAGGAGATATTGTTAGGTTATCAGATGACAAGGTCCACGCCATATGGGATAACTCCCATGCAATTCAGCCAGTACCTTGATCTTCTTCATCAAGAGGGAGTCATAGTATCCGAGAAGGAAAGTTATTCATTCAGGTGGGACAGGCATGCTGAAGTATTGGGTAAGGTTTCAAAGGACTATAATAATGTCCTGAATCTGCTTGTATATAGTCAGCAGGAAAAAGATAATAACAAATCGAATATAAGCCCGGACACAGATTTGGTGGCTCTCATGCTCACAGGGCACATCCAAAAAATTTAAAAACAACCGGTTTGTCCAGACTTCCAAGGTGGCCAAACGAAGATTCAGGAAAGTCCGAAGGCGCGATAGGGAGCCAAGAAGGGAATTAAATAATATGGCCCCAGAGGTGGTATCGGAGCAAGCTCCTGAAAGGAAAAAGTACGGTGCTATTCTAGGATTCTATGACAAGAATTACAAGAAGCTTCTCATAATACCTTTCCTGATGCTTATCCTTGCACTAGGCCAGATTGCATACCAGACAGCAACGACCGGGCAGTTCATCACCCGCGGCGTATCCTTGAAGGGAGGGACCACGATAACTATACCGACTGACAAGGTGTTTGACACAACAGCCCTGAACAATCAGCTCTTAAGCATGCTCCCTGGTGCGGATACCGAAGTCAGGGTCCTCAACACAGCAGGAACCCAGACAGCGATTGTCATCGAATCCGACCTTTCCACAAAGGAAGAGACTGACGGGTTCATTGCCGCTGTGGAGCAGATGACAGGCATCAGCCAGGACAATTATAGCGTGGATGTGATTGGATCGTCGCTCGGACAGAGCTTCTTCACCCAGATAATGATAGCGCTTCTGATTGCATTCATATTCATGGGCACTGTGGTCTTCCTCTATTTCAGGACATTCTACCCGTCAGCAGCTGTCATACTCGCGGCATTTTCTGACATGGTCGTGACAGTCGCTGTAAGCAATGTGTTAGGCATCAAGCTGTCGACTGCAGGCGTGGCAGCGTTCCTGATGCTCATCGGTTACAGCATCGACACAGACATCCTTCTCTCGACGAGGCTTCTGAAGAGGAAGGAAGGGACTGTATTCGACAGGCTGATAGATTCTGCAAAGACAGGGCTCACCATGACCTTCACTACGCTTGCCGCTGTCACTGTGGTGCTGGTATTCTCCAAATCAGAGGTCCTGACGCAGATAATGACAATACTTCTGATCGGGCTTGTCGTTGACATAATAAACACATGGATACAGAACGCAGGCCTCCTGAGGCTGTATTTTGAGAGGCATAGAAATTGAGCAAGATAAAGAAGCTGTTCACTAATGTGAGGGTTATCATACTCATCGTCATCCTTGCTGCGATGATAATCTCCATACACCCTGATCCCGGAAGGACAGGTGTAGCAATCAGGACCGTGCTCAAGAACTCTTCTGCTGAGATTGCAGGGATATCCAGCCCGCTGCCATCAGACAAGCCGATGTTCAGGGAAGTCATATTCGACATAAACGGCAATGCTGTGAACAATGAAGGTGATTATTACAACATTACAAGCAGCTTGAAACCAGGTGACACAGTCACAATCAGGACAACTTCGAATTTCAATAAGGTTGGCGATGAGAGAAAGCTATCCCTCACGTCACAGGCCCATAAGTACACCCTGACAGTGCTTCCGGAATACAATACTACTGTCCTCAATGAGACAGAAGAAGTAATAGTCCCCAGGGTTATCGAGGAGAATGAAACAATAAACGGCACAGTGGTGCTGGTCAACAGGACTGTAAATGAAACTGTAACAAGGCATAAGGTAAAGAAGGAGTTGGTAGGTGCGCAGGACCTGGGACTGAAGATCTACCAGGCGCCGACAAGCAATATCAAGAAGGGCCTGGATCTCCAGGGCGGCACAAGAGTGCTCCTCCAGCCTCAGGAGCAGGTGAGCGACGATGACTTCAGCCTGATAATGGACAATCTCAAGCAGCGCCTCAATGTATACGGCCTCTCAGACATCGTCGTGAGAAAAGTCACTGACCTTACAGGCAACAACTACATATTGATAGAGGTTGCCGGGGCGAATGAGGAGGAAGTCAAGAACCTCATCGCCAGCCAGGGCAAATTCGAGGCTAAGATCAGGAACGATACAGTATTTAGGGGCGGTGAGGATATCAAATATGTTTGCAGGAGCGCAGACTGCAGCTACGCTGAGGATCCGAGAAGTCCGTGTGGCCAGAACAGTGATGGAACATGGCACTGCACATTCCAGTTCAGCATCACCCTCAGCCCGGAAGCTGCCCAGAGGCAGGCAGACCTTACAAGAAACCTCCAGGTGGTAAATGATAACGGCCAGGAGTATCTGAATGAATCCATCGACCTTTTCCTTGACGATTCTCTTGTGGACACCCTGAAGATAGGTGCGGACCTCAGGGGCACACCTACAACCGACATAGCGATTTCAGGAAGCGGGTCAGGAGAGTCATACCAGGAAGCTGTCCAGGACAGCGCACAGAACATGAAGAACCTCCAGACCATACTCATCACAGGCAGCCTTCCGGTCGCCCTGAACATTGTGAATATTGACACGGTATCTCCCTCTCTAGGCAAGGAATTCCTAAACAACGTCCTCCTCGTCGGGCTATTTGCCCTCTTAGCTGTTGCATTTGTCGTCGTCATCAGGTACAGGGACATCAAGATTGCCATCCCAATGCTCCTGACAATGGGATCTGAGATAGTCATGCTCCTAGGGCTGGCATCCCTCATCGGCTGGAACCTGGACCTTGCAGCGATTGCAGGAATCCTTGTTGCTGTCGGCACAGGCGTTGACGACCAGATAGTCATAATCGACGAGCTGAAGCACAGCAGGAAGGAGACCCTGCTGAATTGGACAGAGAGGCTCAAGCGCGCTTTCTTCATTATCATGGCAGCATACTTCACGACAGTAGTCGCTATGCTGCCGTTGTGGTGGGCAGGGGCAGGCCTTGTCAGGGGTTTTGCAATCACGACAATATTCGGAGTGTCGTTCGGGGTATTCGTATCACGACCTGCATTCGGTGCGATTGTCGAGATACTATTGAAGGACTGATTATTTTTTTTAGGAAGATAATCAGAATATCATTCAGCCATTGCTGGAATTTCCATTGATGCCGTTGTAGGCATCACCTTTCGGGAGCGTGAATGACCTCCTGATGTCATTGCTTCTGACGAGATTGTCATATCTTTCCTTGAATTTTTTGTAGAACCTGACTGTTGAATACTTCTGGAAGGCAATCCGCATGTCAGGGGGCATGGCACCTCCTTCCTTGACTGACCTTAACCAGAGTATGTGGCTTTCCAGCGGTATGTAGCTTGTATCAGAACTTCTCTCGACAAACCTTCTCTGCGAGCATGATGGGAATGAATCCCTGCAATCGATTTCGATTGAAGAGAGGTATATGACATTCATCACATCCCTGTCTGTGCATGGGAACGAGCCTATGCCCATTATGCCTTCATATCTCTTTTTCAGTTCCTGTCCTATCTTCTCATCCTGGCCGTCCTTGTATATCAAAGGCGTTGCTTTGTCCCAGGTGTCGATTGCATCAATGAGCAGGAAACCGAGAGCAGCCTCGATCCCAAACAGAAGCCCGACAGAGAGAAATGCCGCATCATCGCTTATCCCATATCCTCTCTCAAGCTCGATATATGCCGAGACTATGTTTTTAGAGCTCTTAACGATGTTCTTGTTTGAGATTATCCTCTTTCTTTCAAGCTGCCTGATATCTATATCATCTCTCTTTGCCCTGTTTGCCAGGTCCTCGAGCGTATACCCTGCTCTCCTGAGCCTTGCCAGGTTGACAGCCCTGCTCCTGCCCTTATGTAGTTTGATGCCGTATTTATTTTCAGTCTTTGTGCGCCATGCAGCGCTGTCCACGCAACCACCTATATATGCACCGATGAGGACTTTGAGGGGATTGCTGATGAGTGTCCATTCAAAGGGCATGATGCCTGCAAGTGGCATCCCTTTATCATTAATCAGTTTCCAGCGGTATCCATTGCGGTTATTTTTGTCCCTGTTTTTCAGGCTGTTGAAGTATCTGGTGAAATATTCCGGGATATCGTCAATAATCGCCTGCCTGTCCTTGAGTACCGGGAATACAGGTAGGTCCATCACACGTATCACATCCTCTATGGTAGTATTCGGATATCTGTGGATTTTCAGCTTGTCGTCAACATTTCTTCTGCCCTTTTTTACATTGCTATGGGACACTTCCTGGAACCCATTTCTTGCCTTTCCCTGAAGGCTCTGCTGCAGCAGCAATTCTTTGTGATAAGAGGCAAGGTTCGTTTTCATATGCATATCATTAAATGTCTCATTCACCGATTTTTTAAAGAAATCATCCGGTGCATATCTTGTGATGAATTCTATGTTTTCCTCTTCAGGACATTGTTTCATGTAATAGTTTAATCATTGATTATATATAAGCTTTTTTGTATTCACTACTACATAATGGAGTATAATATATCCATAATCAGGTTTATTAATCGTTACTTATTTATACAACTTATTTATACAAAATAAGTATGAGAACTATAGTGCTTTCGCTGGGAGGCTCCCTCATCGTGCCGGACAGCATAGACACAGGATTTCTTAAGAAGTTCAGGAAGCTTGTGCTTTCATTTATTGAAAAGGGAGACAGGTTCATAATTTGCTGCGGTGGGGGGAAGGTCTGCAGGCGATACCTGGAGGCTGCTGAGAAGATAGCGGAAATAAGCCAGAAGGATGGGGACTGGATAGGGATACAGTCGACAAAACTCAACGCTGAGCTGGTGAGGGCGACATTCTCTTCTCATGCATATGAAAAAGTCATAGCCCACCCTTCAGAAAAGATTGAGACCGACAAGAAGATAATCATTGGTGCGGGATTCGAGCCGGGCCACTCATCAGACATGGGTGCAGTGCTTCTTGCGGAGAACTTCGATTCAGGCACAGTCATCAACATGAGCAACATCGACATGGTCTATGAGAAAGACCCTAACAAAAATCCAGATGCAAAGCCGCTCCCGGAAATAGGATGGGACGGATTTCTTGACATCATCGGAGAGGAATGGATTCCCGGTAGGAACACACCATTTGATCCTGTTGCGAGCAGGAAAGCTCAAAAGCTTGGCCTTAATGTCATTGTCCTCAATGGCAAAGACCTTGATAATCTTAAAAACTGCATCGAAGGAAACGGATTCACAGGTACAGTCATAGGCTGACCTGTCATATCCCAGCCAATCATATCTTTATCCTTACCTTTGTCGCATCCAGCTGCTGGAGCCTGTCCCATTGTGTGTCTATGTGATCCTGGATGCTCTTGAACTCCTTCGGTGAAAGATGTTTGAATCTTCCCTGCAGCTTGAGGTATTCATCCACCGGAAGAGGGTTCGAAGGTTTCCTGTAGAATGAAAGGGCCCCGTCCTCAATCTCATAAAGAGGGGTGATCTTCGTCTGGAAAGCCTTCTTGGCAACCTCGATTGTGAGGTTGGTAGGATGCTTCCATCCAGTAGGGCATGGAGAATATACCTGCACATAGCTCGGCCCTTTGAAAGCCAGGGCCTTTCGGACGATCTTGATATAATCCTGCGGGTATGCAATATTTGCTGTCGCGACATATGCGCCGTGCGCGCCGAATATCAGGGGCAGGGGTTTTTTGAATTCCTGCTTTCCGTGGATCTTCTTTCCTGCAGGTGTCGTTGTCGTAGATGCGAACTTTGGTGTTGCCCCGCTCCTCTGGATGCCGGTGTTCATGTAAGCGCCGTTGTCATAGCAAATGTATGTGAAATGCTCTCCCCTCTCGAATGCGCCGCTGATGAACTGGAAGCCTATGTCGAAAGTGCCGCCGTCTCCACCGAATACGAGCACATTCATCTTCTGTCTCTTGCCCTGCATCTTCAGCGACCTGTGTATGCCTGAGGCTATCGAAGCGGCATTCTCAAATGCCCCGTGTATCCATGGCACACGCCAGCTAGTCTCTGGATATGGTGTCGAGAAAACTTCTACGCATCCTGTCGCAGATACAACTATCGTGTTCTTTCCAGCTGCCTTGAGCCCGTATCTGATTGCTAGAGCCGGGCCGCAGCCTGCACACGCCCTGTGGCCTGATGCAAAATGCTCTTCAGTAGGTATGTTGTTGATTTGCTTCATTTTCAATCTACCATGTCTTCAATGGTTCCCATGCGGTTCTTCCTTATTATGTCCTCTGTCCAGGAATCATGGCCTGAGCCTTCGAACCTGACCCTGATCTTGCCGAGCTTGCCGCAGTTCGGGCATGTGTGCTCCTTGTAATGCTTCCTCAGGTAAAACCTGGATCTCCATTTCCTGACCTCTGCGATGCTGAATATATGCATGCAGTACGGGCAGTTTGTCTGCAGTTCCTCTTCATTTACCAGGTGATGCACTGTCATGTCTGTATCACTGCGTATTTATCCATTCTGATTCACTGTTCTTCGTCTTAATAATATGCTCGAGATCCTGTGGTCTGACATCCCTGCCACCGAGACCTGCTATGAAACCATTGACATTGATTTTTTTGTTTGTAAAGAGGGCAGCCCTGACATCAGTCACCAGTGCGCCATGATATCCCAGGGATATGTCCCTGTCGATAACCTGTAGATACTTGATATCCTTGACAGCTCGCCTCAGCTCATCCGTAGGGAATGGCCTGTATGATTTAATCTTTATGAGGCCTGCCTTAATCCCTTTTTTCCTGAGCTCATCGACCACATGCCTTGCAGTGCTGCAGATGGTCCCCATCGCGACTACTGCTGTCTTGGCCCCTGCCATATTGTAAGTCTCGATGAGCCCGTCGCCGTATCCCCTGCCCAGCTCCTTTTTGAAATCCCTGTTCGTCTTCTTGATGATATCCTTTGACCTTTCCATGGCATCCTGCTCCTGCTTCTTGAACTCCATGAATGAATTAGGAAAACCGACCGGACCCATTGTAACAGGCTTTTTCGGGTCCAGAGTATAGAATGGCCTCAACCTCGGCAGGAATCTCCTGACCTGGGCCTGGATAGGGATATCAACAGGCTCATAAACATGGCTCAATGTGAATCCGTCAATGCAGACCATTACAGGCAGCAGGACTTTATGGTCCTCGGCTATCTTGAACGCCATTATCGTCGTATCAAGAGCTTCCTGGGCTGATTCGACATAGAGTTGTATCCAGCCAGTATCCCTTGCAGATATAGAGTCCTGGTGATCGTTCCATATGTTTATCGGTGCAGAAAGTGCCCTGTTCGCCACAGCCATGACAACTGGCAGCCTCATGCCTGAGACAATATGGAGGACCTCGTGCATTAGCGCAAGCCCCTGCGAGGCTGTAGCTGAAAACACCCTTGAGCCTGCTGCGCTCGCCCCGAGAGCTGCAGAGATGGCAGCATGCTCTGACTCTACATGGATCATCTCGCAGTTCATGTCGCCATCATTGATGAAATCTGCGAGTCTCTCGACTATGTGTGTCTGGGGAGTGATGGGGTACATGGGTATGACTGCCGGCTCGCAGAGTCTTGCAGCTATTGCGACACCCATCGAAGTCTCGATGACTTTTCTTATTGACTTACCTCTTTTCTTAGCCATTTTCCGTATGCTTCATTTGCCTCGATATTGAATTTTGTGATTCCAGGAACTTCATAAGAGTGGAGCTTCTCTGTCTCCACGATGATCTCCGGGTATTTTTCATCTGCTGTCTTAGCGAGGATGACAAACTCTTTCTCATCTGCAGGCTGTCCCTTCCATATGTAGAGGGAATTTACAGGCCAGATGTTCGAGCATGCGATTAGTCTCTTCTCCAGTAGGTGTAACGATATCCTCCTCGCTTCTTCCTCGTCCCTGCATGGTATATAAACATCAATCATCCCCATAGTCATTGCCTGTTCACTTCTCCTCCCTTGTCATTATTATCGCACCGAACGGGCATGCTCTTGCGCAGATGCCACAGCCCTTGCAATAATCATAGTCAATCTCGAATTTCTCACTTATGGCCATGTCAGGGCAGAACATCCAGCAGAAACTGCAATTCGTACATTTTTTCGGGTCCTTGACAGGCTTCATGACCCGCCAGCTCCCAGTCTTGTTGTTCATCGAGTTGCCTGGTTCGGTTATAACAGCTCCCAGGTTGAATTTGAGCCCTGCCTTGACAATTTGCTTCTTTTTCATCTTGTCGCCCTGAATACAGCCTCGATTGCCTGCTTGTTGAGATCTGCAATCTTTGGCCCTTTTGTAGCGTAAAAAACCTCGTCGACAGCCTTCTTGAGGGACTTGATGCTTACAAGCCCGGTTATCTTTGAGAATGCCCCAAGCATCGGTGTATTGACGATGGGCCTCTTAAATATGCCAAGAGCGATCTCTGTCGCATTGACAATGTGAATATCGAAATCCCCCTTGATTCCCAGCTCTTTTACAGATTTGTTCGAATTTATTATCAGGGCTCCTTTTTTCTTCAGACCTCTTGTCACATCGACTGTCGCAAGGAGCGACGGGTCGAGCACGACAGCTATATCAGGCTCATATACTTCTGATCTGAGCTGGATTGGCTTCTTGTCAAGCCTGGCAAATGCCTGGACAGGCGCACCTGCCCTCTCAACCCCGAACATGGGGAATGTCTGGGAATACATGCCATCATGAAATGCCCCGATAGCCATGAGCTGGCCTGTCGTCACGCCCCCCTGGCCACCCCTTCCATGTATTCGAATCTCATACATTAATCAAGACGTTCAGGAATTAATATTTATAATTTTCTGTTTTATTTAACTATCACAAAATGCTAAAATTTTAATAATATGCAGAAATTCTCAGCTTCATGAAAGATGTTGCAACCCTAAAAAGGTATTACCATGATAATCTTGCCGCTACGAAGATAAGGCTGCGCAAATCCGTGTCAGATGATAATTTCATCAGGCAGTGTGTCAGCAGCATAGAAGAGACCGAGAAGGCTGCAAACCTCCTTTCCAAGCGCCTGAGGGAGTGGTATGAGCTCGGCAATCCTGAGTTTTCCCGGCAGGTTGGTCATCATGAGAGCTTTGTCACCCTAATCCTTGACAAAAAGGATGTCAGGGCAGATGATTCCATGGGTGCAGAATGGAAGAAGGGGGATTATGAGCCGGTCATCAGGCTTGCAGAGGAGATTGCATCACTTTACAGGCTCAGGGGAGGGCAGGAAACTTATCTGGAAGCAAAGATGATTGCACACTGCCCAAATATCACAGCTGTCGCCGGAAGCCTTATCGGTGCAAGGCTTCTCTCGCATGCAGGCACCCTCAAGAGGCTATCTCAGATGACTGCATCAAGGATCCAGCTTCTCGGCGCAGAAAAGGCGCTGTTCAGGCATATGAAGACAGGATCAAAAGCCCCAAAGCATGGGTTCATTCTCCAGCATGCACTAGTGCAGAAAGCGATTCCGAAAGAGAGGGGAAGGGCTGCTAGGGCACTTGCTGACAAGATTGCAATCGCTGCAAAGGTAGATTATTTCAGGGGAGAGTTCGTAGGGGACAGGCTGAAACATGAGCTTGATAAGAGGCTTGCTTCAATAGGAAGATGATAGAAGTGCTTGCCTGGATAATTCTCACCCTTCTTGTGGCGAGCTTAAGCGCTGTGGTAGCAAAGAAGCACGGGCCTGAGTACATCATAGGACTTTATGCAGGGATGGTGGTTGTCGCCAATGTCCTTGCAAGCAAGATCGTTGTATTCCTCTGGTGGGAATTCGACGCAGGGACCATAGTCTATGCATCGGTTTTCCTCCTGACTGACATGCTCTCTGAATTCTACGGCAAAAAGACAGCCCAGAAAGCAGTCTTTGCAGGATTCTTTGCAAACATTATGCTCCTCTTAAGTGTCCTCATAGCCATAGCTTGGCAGCCCTCCGCAAGCTGGGGGAACCAGGAAGCTTTTGCAGCAGTGCTCGGCAATACCTGGAGGATTGTGCTTGCATCCATGACAGCATACCTGCTAAGCCAGAACCACGACATATGGGCATATGAATTCTGGAGAAAGCTCACCCGGGGAAGACACCTCTGGCTGAGGAACAATGCATCGACAATGGCGAGCCAGCTCCTTGACACCGTGGTGTTTGTATCTATCGCATTCTATGGTGTCTATCCTATAACGGGCATGATAATCGGGCTCTATACATTCAAGCTTTTGGTTGCAGTGATAGATACGCCATATCTTTATGTAGTCAGATGGTACTACCGCCTTCGCAGGTAGATCTTGATAGTCCTGCCTTTGGTGATGAAAGGCTCAAGAAGCTTCAGGATGTCAGGATGGACATCTCCCTTGTTTATCTTCTTTGCAAGCTCGTAGACATTCACTGTTTCAAGCTCATCCCACATCCCTGCCTTCCTGATTGTCTCAAAGAATGCATCCAATAGAGGATCGTCCTTCTTCGGAAAGCTGAGGCGTGGATACGACCTCACAGCTGCAGAGAATTTTTCGCCGTAGACTATATCGACCCCTTTTTTTTCAGAGTAGGCAAGAAGAGCGTCCCTCACCTTATCAAGTTCTGCCTCGTCCGCCTTTATCTTCTCAGAAAGTTCTGCATATCTTTTGACAAGGGCCACGCCCTCTTCTTTGAGGTACTCGTTCTTATCGAGCTTTTCTGTCTGGAACAGATGGGCAAATTCCGGACATATCGGCCTGAACTGGCACCAGTCGCAGAGCGCTGACCTTGTCGCCGGAAATTCCCTTGCGTCCTTGACTATTCTTATGAGCTCCAGTATCTCCTCTTTGAGGTCTGCAAGCTCGCTCTCTGTCCTTGATGATTCCAGTTCCTTGTCGAATGCAAGATAATGCCAGATGAGCCTTATCTTCTTTGCATCCGGATACATCTGCCTGACACCGTATGCATAGATTGCAAGCTGTCTGTCGCTGTCGAGAATCTCCTGGGTAGGAAGGGTGTTCGAGGTCTTGTAATCATGTATCTCATATTCACCCTCATGGCTGATGGAGAGCCTGTCTATCTTGATGTGTATCCTGTTCCTGTCATCAAGCGCAGCTGTGTTGCTGGTCTCAAGCCCGACAGTCCTTGCCTGGTCAAAAGGCTTGTACCTGCTATAGAAATCTGTTATGAACCTGACACCCATCTTCCTGAAATTTTCAGCAGTGTATTCCTTCCTCACGACCAATATCCCATCATTCCAATTCTCATCCCATTCCTTGTGAAAAAAATCAATGAGCTCTTGAAGGCCGGGTATTTTCTGGAACCTGACATCCTTGTACAATCTCTCTAGGACCCTGTGGACCATCGACCCGAGAAATGCTTCCACAGTCGTCTCTATCTCTGTCCTGACCTTGTCGATGTACTGGAACCTGAATTTCAGCCTGCACTGCTCGAATGTTGAGAGCCTTGAATAAGAATACAACGCCATGAAGGATGAGAAGGCATTATTCATTTAAAAATCTTATGCAGGGTTGTCTAGTGGCTGAGGATCCGTGTTAGGTCAGTTATGTCATCAAGCACATAATCTGACGATTTTTTACCCCTGTACCCTGTGGTGTTGCCGTACCTTGCAAACGCTGTCTTCATGCCGAGCTTCTTTGCCCCGGCGATGTCCCGCTCAGGCCAGTCTCCGACCATCAGGCACTCTTCCGGCCTTACCCTCAGCACTGACAATGCCTTCAAAAACGGCTTCTCTGAAGGCTTTTTCGCCTTGGTATCGTCAAATGTGACAATGATATCAAAAAAATCATCCAGGGACATCGCCGCAAGCCTTAGCCATGCCTGTTGCCTGGGTGCATCAGAGACGACAGCGAGCTTGAGCCCCATCTCCTTTAGAGCGATGAGGGTGGGTTTTGTACCTGGATACGGTGCCAGGAACCCGGACTTGACCCGCCTGTATGCGAGGATTGCATGGGCAAGTATCTTCGGGTCGACCTTCCCGTTGACTTTTCTCAGGAACCTCTGGAAAATCCTCTGGTCCTCGATGTCCTGGATATACATCTCATGAAGGATCTTTTTTGCCTTCTGCTTGGGCATCGCAAGCCCTGCATCTATCATCGCATCGATTGAGGCATCGACGCAGTATCCTTTCATCCTCATCAGGTCGATAAGCGTATTGTCAAGGTCGAAGATAACAGCCTTCATAAGGAAGAATTATCTCTTATCATTTAAAAAATATTTCTTTTTTGGTTGCCTACACTCTATTCCACGACAGTCTTATTGACAACCCTTGTCGGCCTTTTTGTCTCGCTTATGTCTTCGACCTTCATTTCGCTGCCATGCTCAGAGTAAATGAAAATTCCTGTCACCTTGAAAAGTGACCTAGTGATTGTCCCTTTATGAAAGAGCATCTTCTGGCTGCTATCAAGATTCCTGAGAATTATCTCATCGCCATAATCATCGACAATGGAATATACATTATTGTAAAGGCTGTTATCGCCCATCTTCACAAGCTCGAATTTCAGGAAACCAATGACTGAAACCACGCTGCTGTCATTGTCCATGCCAAATCCCTTGAAAGAGATATTCTGAGGGATTGTCCTGCTGACACTTTCATCGTGATTGGAGTTCCCAGACAGAGCCCTGTCGCCCACAGGAGAGATGATTGAATCCTTCCCGCTGCTCACATCCAACAGGCTGTATTTGTCAAATACAAGGATAACCACGAGTACAAGCAAAATTGTGAGTATGACAAGCTTTATTACCCTTCTCCTGTGGACAGAAGGGTACTTGATGAACACACTGTCAAGCTCTGACTTATGGTTGGAGTCAGGGCCTCCTCCTGCCCTCATGATATCCCTATCCAGGTGCTTCTTTGGTTTTCTTTGTTTCCTGGGTATAGGCAGCCCATCATCATTCCTGCCTGACAGCAGCCTGCTTATCATTCCCTCATCATCTGACTTCTTGTCAGGCTTTTTCCATGGTGCAATCCTTATATAGCCATCATCCGGGTCAAAATTCCTGTTCTGCTCCCGAAGAAGGCCCTTGAGAACATCCTCCCTGTTCCTGCTATGATTCCTGCCTTTTACAGATGTCTTTTTATTTGTTGATTTTGACTTGGGCATCTGTTCTGCAAATCCCTTTGCATCTGCGGGAGGCATGCTCTGATCCTTGGGACCTGGCTGAGCGTGGGCTTCCTCCTCATGGGTCACTGGATGGTCAAGGCTGACACTCTCGGCCTTATCATCATCATCGATAAGAAATTCCTCCTCGTCAAGGATATCTCTCAGGACATCCTTTTCATCAGGGGCTTTTTTACCCCTCCCTCTTTTTGTCATTGGAGTATTTTGAGGAGTATTGTTATATAAATTTTGCTTTTTTGAAATTTTACCATCCGTTGTTTGTATGCTGCATGACTATCCAAAACTTTTAAATACCCCGGCCGATTCTCGCCTGATGACGCTGTTTGCGGCAGTAGTCTAACGGTAGGACACTACCCTGCCAGCCTTTTGCGCTCGAGCATCGCTCTCGGGGTCAGAACGGTGGTAATCCGGGTTCGAATCCCGGCTGCCGCATTTTTCTTGTATACCCATTATTCTTTTTTCCATAAATATAAATACATAATTGACATATCCACCCTGATGAAAGAAAGACAATTGGGCACTCTTCTTGTCATAATAGCAATCCTGATGACTGCAATCAGCATACTAGTTAAGCTCTACAGGGACGTCCTCAATTCATGCATAAGCTGCAGCTATCTGGTATATACAATCATCTGGTTCATTTCAGGGCTCATTCTCGTGACAGGACTCATGCTCAGGAGGTCTGGTGAGATCGGCAGGATAATTGCTGAATCAAGCCTGAAGATGAACAGGGAATTCGAGGAGGCCAAGAAAAAAGAGAGGGAAAAAGAGAGATTCCAGGACTTTCTGAAGGATTTTTCCAAAGAAGAAAGAGATGTGATTGAACTCCTGCATACTCATGAGGGCATGACGCTCGATGAGCTCGGTAAGAAATCAGGATTATCTGGACAGTTTCTTGGAAAGACCATAAAACACCTGCAGAAAAAAGAGATCGTTGCAATTATTGACAAGAAGAAAGCCTATCTTCTGAAATTTAGCAGGTGAGCAAGCATGCTTTTTTCAAATCTTGAACACCCTTGCATACTGCTCCAGCAGGCTGCATATGGAATCCGGTTTCGGAAGGTTTCTCGCATCCCTTATGTTGAACCATCCCCATGAAAGGATTTCCTCATTAGGAATCACATGCGTCCTCGATGCCCTTGCAAAATAATCAATGAAACGAAACACGGCCCCTGGCTCCTTATAATATTTTCCCGGTCTCACAATCTTATCATTCACCTGGATGATATTAGACAGGCCGATCCTCATCTCCTCTCTGGTTTCCCTCTTGAAAGCATCCTCGAATGTCTCTTCGCCAATCACTCCCCCGCCAGGGACAATGTAGCCGTCCCAGTCGCGATGGGTCATAAGGAACACGCGATATGCGTCATCATATATTACCCCGCCGACCTTGATTTGGATGATCATTACAAGAAGAATAGGGCAGTATATTTAATTCTTGTGTACACTCGGCTCATTCATTAAGAAAGTCGCGCTGGAAAAAGATTATGAATAGAATCATTGCTGTCAGCGCTATGCCGAGGCCAGCACCGAGCCATATGCTTGCGACTAGGATGATGGCAGTGAAATAGACCCCAAGATGCCAGGCCCATTCCTTCCTGTTTGCAACGCCGACATAGAGCACGCAGAAATACCCTATGGCTATCAGGTAGAGCATGCTGAGTGATGGATAATCTGCTATCATGAGGAATGAGCTGTAACTGTATGAAATCACATCAAGGACAATGAGGATCTTAAGAACAAAGATCCATCCCGGTGCTTTTGCATGATGCATTTCAGCCGTCAGGGAGTAGGCAGGCTTTGGAGGTTTCGCAATGCCCGAATCCGGCGAAAATGATTTTTTTGAATCAGGCTTCCTTGCTGTTTGGGACAGCGGTTTTGTGTTGCCGGCTTTTTTTTTTGCCGGCTTATTCTGCAGTTTGCCTTTCTGCTTCGGGTTTCTGATAATATTTCTGGTGGTCTTGGCTGTAGATTTCTTTGGATTATTATGCAGTTTTTTTATAGGCTTCCTGGATGTTTTTTTTAAAGGATTTCTCAATGGCTTCATGACCCTGGCTTTCGGCTTGCTGACAGTTTTTCTCACAGCCCTGCCTACTTTTTTCCTTCCCCCCTTTTTTGCCATATCATTATCCATGGAACTACCCATTAATAAATTTTATTGTTCTGCAGGACAATCAAGTGCCATTGCCTGTGCATGATAAAAGCCATATAGCACGAAATTATTAATTAATAAAAAGAATAAAGTGGGCCCGAGGGGATTTGAACCCCCGACCACTGCTTCACTCAGCAGCATTGTACGAAACGCGCACATATAAGAGCAGCGCTCCAATCGTCCGATATCTTATCATGGAATAAGATTATCACCAGACTAAGCTACGGGCCCATTTTATGTTAGAAAAGAAAAATACCTTGTTTATAAATATTACTGAAAGCCTTTCTGCGCAGCCTTCTCAAAAATCATCACAATCCCAGCCATTTCATCCAGATATTGTCGCACCTGGGCTGGCTTAATTTTTTTGGAGCGCCTGTATATTATCATGTTATGCCCCTTTGCCTCTATTGTATATATTGCGGCCATCCTTTCAAAGAATTCCTGCACCTCAGGTTTGAAAAGCCTCCTCACTTCAGCCTCGGGCCCCCTCAGGAGAAATCTTCCAGAAAATCCGGGATTGTTCTCGAAATTGATGTCCTGATAGCCGAATTTCTCTGCAATCCTGTGGTAGAACTGCTCTTTTCCCAGGAAGAATTCAGGCAGCGGTGAATTGAGCTTCGCAGCTGTGACTGTCTGGCTGTATGTTTGTGAATTTTTTCCCCCTGCTGTGGTGTATCTGTAATCAAATATGCTCCATGAGATTTGGTCCCTCATCCCTTGCATGAAATTCTTTATTTTCCTGCTCCGGCCAATGCTGAATAATTTGAATCCTCTGAAATCTCCAACATCTTTGATATCTTTCTTATCACTGAATGAAAAACCAATCGATTTCGCAGACTTTCTCATGGCCTCTGTCCTCTGCTTCTCGAGCCTGTATACCAGTAGGAGGATGCACCCGACTACGACAAACGCACCGCCTATTATATATGATGCTGTAGTAAAATCATCCATATTGATCATATTGATATCATAATATATATTACTTGCGGTGGAAATCGAAGATTATAAAAAGGAGCTCAAAAAACACAACAACATCACGCCCCGTTGGTGTAGTCCGGCCAATCATCTCGGATTTTCGATCCGAGGACGTGGGTTCAAATCCCGCACGGGGCATATTATCTTAAAAGATAAAAATTCCACATTCCCGGAATTTGGACAATT
This sequence comes from uncultured Candidatus Woesearchaeota archaeon, assembly GCA_963717515.1. Lineage (GTDB taxonomy): Archaea > Nanobdellota > Nanobdellia > Woesearchaeales > DSVV01 > CAYXZQ01. The sequence continues at coordinate 1,749,245 of OY970338.1, read as the reverse complement.
TGGCAAAAGAATAATTATTGAATCGGATTTCTAATCGCTGAAGAGAAAATATGTCTTGCAGATAAGAACCCAATAGTATTGAATTGCTTATGTAATCATAGAATACCAGAAGGAAATTCTACAGAGCATGAATTTTCGAAATATTTATATAATAAATATAATAAACCACCCGCAGGTGATAAATTATCAGACCAGTCAACCGTAGACAATTCCTTAAAAAAACTGCAGCTTTAGGTGTTGGAGCTTTAGCTTACCAGATAGCGCCAACAATATTCATACCAAAGGCCCGGGCAGATATCATCCCTGGTGAGATACAGAGACATGATGACGAATATACATGGTGGTCGTATGTGCCCAAGGGCCTTGAGCTAGGGCAGAAGGCGAATATCTTGTTGCAGGTCATTGGTGGGACATTTGATTACGATACTAATATCTCAGATATCAGGGATCTGGTGGATTATGTCAGGCAATGGTCAGATAAATTGATGATGCCCCAGATAGGCATAGCTTTTCCAAGAGGCCCCACAAGTGACGAATATACAGCTATTTTTCCAAGAGCTTCCTTTGGTGGTACGCTTGATCCTATGCAAACTAACCCGCATGAAAAAGTTAATGACATCCTGGATATATTCATGGAACAACTTGATAAGAAAGGATTCGATGTTAATCCAAGGGTCTATATCCCAGGATTCTCACATGGCGGCGTCTTCGCACAGAAATATTCATTGATAATGCCTGAACGGGTAAGTGCAATCGCTGCTGGAGGTATGGGCGGCTCATTCACGATGCCCCTTGCAGTGTACGACAACCCAGGATCCCCGAATGACGGTTATGTCCTCGATTGGGAAGTTGGTATTAACGACCTGGAATCACTTATCGGAAAGCCATTCAATGATATATCCTACAAGGAAATTTTCCAGCTTATCTATCAGGGCAGTGAAGATTATAAACAAGATAATTCCTTTCTATGGCCAACTAATCATGATATGTATACTACTGATGAAATTAATTTTCTAAAATCAGAATTCGGAGACATTGATCCAGAGATTGAAGGGAATATCATTGGATACCTTGCAGGACTTGGGTTTGACCGAATCGGATATGAAGTATGGAATGGGTATGGCCATGAATATCCCATAGAAATGAAGCAGGCCTCATTTGATTTCTTAGAAAAGCACATGGTAGTGCCTGAATCAAACATACCTCCAGACAATAATAATAATAATAATAATAATACCGGAACACAGAGTTCATCTAACGGAGGTGGTGGTGGAGGATGCTATGCAGCGACCCACCTCATGAAGAATGGCAGGCTCTCGGCAGAGGATCTAGCGTCCCTGTATGACCTTAGAAACCAGATATTGTCAGGCAAGAGCCTGATTCACCGCGCATGCCAGAAAGGTGTTGATCTGTATTATAGATTCTCGCCCGGCCTTGTCAAGCGGCTAGAGCAGAGTCCTATGGAGCATAAGATAGACAATATCCTCCAGCTCCCAGTTAGGATAGCTGCAAAGACGGGAAAATACCTTACAAATCACTAGAATTTTTTTTATATTTTCAAATATCCTGGACAGGGTATATTTTTTCTTAAGTGTTCAGCGCAGGCATCTCCATGGCTTCCCAGTACCACTGGTCGTATACAGAGTCCTGGTGCTGTCTGATCAGGTCGAAGTGCCGCTTCTCCATCTCGCTCAGACCTAGCAGGAATTTGCTAAGCTTTTTGTCCTTGACCTTGTTCGAGAGGCCTCTGTAGAACTTGATGCCTATCTCCTCCATCTCAAGCGCTGTCGTGAATATATTGATTATCTGGGCCTTCCTGTTGCCTATCTTCTTATATGCAGTTTTCTTGAATAGCGGGCTCTTGAGCTTCTTCACCTCGCCATGATCCCTGTATTCCGGGTCCTTGAGCATCTTCCTGAAGAATTTCAGGTGCGCTGTCTCCTCTTCCACAAGTAGTCTCAAAAGGCCGTCGGAATTCGGGTCATTTACCTTCTTTATCGCCTTCCTGTAAAATTCAAGGCCTTTCTTTTCGATATCAATCGCAGTATGTATATATTTTATCATAGGATCCTTCATCGCAATCACCCTTGGATATCAAAAGATAAACCCATATAAATAATTTATTATAGCCGGCAAAAAAGGAATTATACGTTTTTCCCCGATACATGCAAAATAACCTTTTTTGCTGGATTGGAAATCCCACAAGTTTCCAATAGATTTATAAAGGGGCTCTTTTTCCAATGGCAGAGTGTTTAAAGTTTTAGAGATTTTGCGGGTAATTTCAACATGAAAAGAAGTTCAAGGCGCTGGAAGAAGAAAGGCCAGATGAGATGGAAATGGCAGAGAAAGAAGATGAAGAAAGAGAAGAAGCGCCGTGCAAAAAAGTAAGCTTTAAATACTAAATGAATATTTGACAGCAAATCAAATTTCAATCATCTCCCACTCATATTCTCTTATGAGGAAATTTCAATGTGTGTACCGGATGTTATGCATCAGGTATGAATGAGAGTGTTGTGTTTGAATGAAATGGACCAAAAATTCCATTAAATCAGGAATACAATAATTGCGACCAAACAATAATTCCCGTTGATCCTGCGGGAGATTGCTGCTATTGGGATTCGACTAAGCCATGCAAGTCCAGGGGTTCTTCGGAACACCGGCATATCGCTCAGTAACACGTCGATAATCTGCCCTCAGATTCAGGATAACCCCGGGAAACTGGGGCTAATACTGGATAGGAGATCTGCACTGGAATGTGCTTTCTCTGAAACGCAAGGTCTGAGGATGAGTCGGCGGCTGATTAGGTTGTTGGAGAGGTAAAGGCTCACCAAGCCTAAGATCAGTAGGGGCCTTGAGAGAGGTAGCCCCGAGAAGGGTACTGAGACACTGACCCTAGCCCTACGGGGTGCAGCAGGCGCGAAACCTTTACAATGCACGAAAGTGTGATAAGGGGATCCCAAGTGCTCATGTAATGCATGGGCTTTTGCCAAGAGTAAATACCTTGGCGAATAAGTGGTGGGAAAGACTGGTGCCAGCAGCCGCGGTAACACCAGCGCCACAAGTGGCAATCACAATTATTGGGCCTAAAGCGTCCGTAGCCGGCTTTGTAAATCTCTTGTGAAATCATGGGGCTCAACTCCATGTCGTGCAGGAGACACTGCAGGGCTTGGAACCGGGAGGAGTCAGAGGTATTCTGGGGGGAGCGGTAAAATGTTATAATCCCCGGAGGACCACCTGTGGCGAAGGCGTCTGACTAGAACGGATTCGACGGTGAGGGACGAGAGCTGGGGGAGCAAACCGGATTAGATACCCGAGTAGTCCCAGCTGTAAACGCTGCGAGCTAGGTGTTGCATATTCTTCGTGAGTATGCAGTGTCGAAGCGAAGGTGTTAAGCTCGCCGCCTGGGAAGTACGGTCGCAAGACTGAAACTTAAAGGAATTGGCGGGGGAGCACAACAAGGGGTGCGGCGTGCGGTTTAATCTAACTCAACGCAGAGAATCTCACCAGAAGCGACGGTAGGATGAAAGTCAGGCTGAAGACCTTACTTGACGAACCGAGAGGTAGTGCATGGCCGTCGTCAGCTCGTGCCGTAAGGTGTCCTGTTAAGTCAGGCAACGAGCGAGACCTGCACCTACAATTGCTAACGACTGCTTGCAGGATTGAGCACATTGTAGGGACTGCCCTGGAAACAGGGAGGAAGGTGCAGGCTACGGTAGGTCTGTATGCTCCGAATCTTCTGGGCTACACGCGCGCAACAATGGTAAGGACAATGGGATACAACTCCGAAAGGAGAAGTCAAGCCTCTAAACCTTATCCAAGTCCAGATTGAGGGCTGCAACTCGCCCTCATGACGATGGAATCCCTAGTAATCGGAATTCAACACGTTCCGGTGAATATGTCCCTGCTCCTTGCACACACCGCCCGTCAAACCAACCGAGCAGGGTTTTGATGAGGCTTGGTTTATTGACCAATTCAAATCAGAGCTCAGTGAGGTGGGTTAAGTCGTCACAAGGTAGCCGTAGGGGAACCTGCGGCTGGATCACCTCCTTTTATTTTTTTCAACTTTTGTTGAAGATCATCATCCCATTTCATTCAAGCAACTCTCATTTCATATTCATTGCTCAACGCAGTTGAGCAGCAGAATGTTCGGGCCCGTAGCTCAGTTCGGCCAGAGCGCTGCCCTTGCATAGTTTTCGTCGCAAAAACAGCGACTCAAACTTCAGGCGAGGCGGAAGCCTCGGGTTCAAATCCCGACGGGTCCATTCCGAAAGGAAGGGAATCGGCGGTTCCGAGAATCTATGATTCTCGATATCGACGGGTCCATTCGAGAAATGGTTTTTCCCGGCGGAGTCGGGAAAAAATAAATTAGGAAGACATAATCACAAATCATGTTCATTTATTCACAGGTGGTCATTGAGTTGGACTCGTGACCATCGGAGAAGGCTGAAGAAGAGCCATGCTCGTTTCACTTCACGCTGATGAGACCATGCAAAGAAAATTGAGTGTTAGACCTAAACACGCTGTCAGGTGGATGGCTAAGCTCGAGACGCTGATGAAGGATGTGACAAGCTGCATTAAGCTCTGGCGAGGTGCAGGTAGCCTTTGAACCAGAGATTTCCGAATGCGACTTCGCATATGATCCGTAAGGATGGGGAACCCGGGGAATTGAAACATCTTAGTACCCGGAGGAAAAGAAATCAATTGAGATGCTGTTAGTAAGGGCGACTGAAAACAGCACATGGGCAAACTGAATCCCTCATAGTAATATGGGGGAGATGTGGTGTTGCGGACTGCTTTTTTATCCTAACCAGCCTATATCAACTCTGCTGGAACGCAGGACCTTAGAGGGTGATAGTCCCGTGATAGGAAGCTGGTGGATTTTAGCAGTATCCTGAGTAGTGTCACTTGGATATGTGGCATGAATGGGAGGCATCAACTTCCAACCCTAAATACGTCTCGAGACTGATAGAGTACAGTACCGTGAGGGAATGCTGAAAAGAACCCCTAACAAGGGAGTTAAAAGAACCTGAATCCTGACAGCCATAGTGGGGCACGGCTCTTCGGAGTTGTGCCGTGCGTTTCGAATAACGTGCCAGGGAGTGTATTTCAGTGGCAAGGATAATCCTAGAATTGGAGCATCCACAGCGAAAGCAATTGCCCGCAGCTTGCGAGGGGCAAGGTATGAAAGTGCCTTTGAGTCATTGGAATACGACCCGAAGCGGGTCGATCTAACCCAGGGTAAGGTGAAGCGGTGGTAAAACATCGTGGAGGCCTGAAGAGGTTCTACGTGCAAGTGTTCTTCTAACTTTGGGTTAGGGGTGAAAAGCCAATCGAGACCCGTGATAGCTGGTTCCTACCGAAATTGGCCGTAGTCAAGTCCCGGCCGAGATAGCTGTAAGGGTAGAGCTACGGATTGGAGATTTAGGGGGAGAAATCCCTCGGTTTCCTGTCCAACTCCGAATCTTTCAGCGTCATAGAAGCCGGGAAACGGCAGCATGGGGTAAGCTTATGTTGCAAGAGGGGAACAACCCAGACTATAGTTAAGGTCCCAAAATATCAGTTAAGTGTTAAAGGGTGAAAAGTGTCTAGATACAAAAACAGCGAGGAGGTTGGCTTAGAAGCAGCCATCCTTTAAAAAGTGCGTAACAGCTTACTTGTCGAGTATCTGGGCCTTGAAGATGGACGGGGCTAAACTGATTACCGATACTATAGACCATCGCGGATGCGATGTGTGGTAGGTAGGCGTCCTTTGAGGGCAGAAGGGTGTGCGTGAGCATATCTGGACCTCAAGAGGAATGAAAATCCTGGCGGTAGTAGGATCTTAGCAGAGTGCGAATCTCTGTCACCGAAAGGGCAAGGGTTCCTTGGCAATGCAGATCAGCCAAGGGTTAGTTGATCCTAACCGGCCTCATAATCTGAGAGTCGGGAAAGGGAAATAGGTTAATATTCCTATACTGAATTAGTATGCGCGGCAACGCAAGTCTGATTTTCGACATTTCGGGTTAAGCCGACATAAACCATCGTTTATGCTAATCAGGATAAATCAAGGGAGTATCGTAATGATGAGAACTTGATTAAACCTGAGAACGGTTCCTCGTATGGGGGATTCGGCCGAGACCTGGAGTCCGTGAAAAGAGAATCAGAAAAGATCTTTTTCAATCATACCCAGAACCAGCACAGGTGCCCCTAGGTAAGAAGCCTAAGGTGTGAAGGTCTAATCTAACTAAGGGAATTCGGCAAATTAGCCCCGTACCTTCGGTATAAGGGGTCCCTGTGATTGTGTCCGCATGGATGCGATTGCAAGGCGCAGTGACAAAGGGGGTCCGACTGTTTAACAAAAACATAACCTCTCGCTAGCCTGTAAAGGTGCGTACGGGAGGTGACGTCTGCCCAGTGCCAGTACTTTAAGCTCCGTTCCAACGGTGTGAAGAGCTGGTAAACGGCGGGGGTAACTATAACTCTCTTAAGGTAGCGAAATGCCTTGCCGTTTGAATGACGGCCTGCATGAATGGCGTAACGAGATCCCCACTGTCCCTAGTTAGAATCCTCTGAAAACTCTTTCCTGGTGCAAAGGCCAGGGAATTCCAGTGGGAAGCGAAGACCCCGTGAAACTTTACTGTAGCCTGTTGTTGTAAAGTGGGTTTTGTTGTGCAGCGTAGATGGTAGTTGCTAAGTTACGGACGCCAGTTCGTGAATAGACGCAAATGAAACACCATCCTTCAGAGTCTACCTTGCTAACTGATCAATTACTGGTCAGGACAGCGATTGGCAGACAGTTTGGCTGGGGTGGCACACCGCTGAAAAGATATTGGTTATCAGAGACACTCAAGGTCACTGATATCAAACTTTAGATCAGCGGTGCCCAAAGGTTGGCTCAACAGGGTCGGAAATCCTGTGTAGAGTGCAAGAGCAAAAGCCAGCCTGATTGCTTTCCAGACAATGAGGGAAGCAAACGCGAAAGCGTGGTCTAGCGAACCTCAATACCTCCTTGATGGGGGTTTGAGATGACAGAAAAGTTACTCCGGGGATAACAGAGTTGTCGCGCCAGAGAGCTCCTATCGACGGCGCGGTTTGCTACATCGATGTCGGCTCTTCCTATCCTGGCGGTGCAGAAGCTGCCAAGGGTGGGGGTGTTCACCCATTAAAAGGAATCGTGAGCTGGGTTCAGAACGTTGTGAGACAGTTTGTTTGATATCTACTGGAATTGTTGGATGTCTGAAAGGAAGGGACTTCTAGTACGAGAGGAACGAGGTCTCGAGGCCTCTGGTCCACCTGTTATCCGATAGGGTAGGCAGGGCAGCTACGCCTTAAATGATAAGTGCTGAAAGCATCTAAGCATGAAGCAACCCTTGAAAAGAGACATCCTGAACTCCCACAGAAGATGGGTTTGATGGAGCTGGTGTGTAAGTGCCAAGGTAACAAGGCATTCAGCATGCAGCCCCCAACAGTTCATACTTGTTTAACACTCAATGACTTTGCATGGTCTTTTCATTTTTTTTCTTCTGATTATTTTATAATGACTGTATTATGAATGGTTATGCAGGACAATATAGAAATAATGCTATTTTAAAGTGGTAAAATATAAATATTCTAAAGGGTTTCCGATTTAATGGTATTCAGGACAGGACCATGATAATCGATGTGCACAAGCCAAGAAGCAGATATTTCCTATTGCCCACAGTAGCAGAGATCCTGCGGTCCTATGTCTCCAAAGACGATGGAAAATCCCAGATAACATTGAATGACCTTAAAGGGCTTGATGATTATGGCAGAGTTATTGTAGGGACAGGCGAAGGCAGCCTTGATCGGCTTCTGGACCGTGATTATTCTGTTGATTCGCTTTCACTTATAGAAAGAATGGACAAGAATCATGATCCAAAGCTTATAGTCCTTCCACCTGAATACAGGATTGATTTAGGGCAGGCACAGAATATTGTAGCTTACTCTGAAAAGAGCCTTGTCCTGCTTGATTCAATGGCTGTCAAGAAAAGGCTGCTTGGAGAATCTGCTCCCGATGGACCCCTCTCAAAGAAAAGGAAGAGGCAGGAGAGGTGGGAGCCTGAGAAAGTCATTAGAACTGCATTCGAATTATTGCATGAAAAAAAAACAAAAGTCATCGAGAATAAGTTTTCCAGCTATGCATGGTGGGGCTCTGACAGGCACAGGAGGATAGTGTCTGCCTACAGGGCCATACAAGGTGCAGAGCTCAGGGCTTTCCAGAATTATTCTGCATACAAACTTATCCGCCCGATGCTGAGAAAAGAGTCAAGGACAGGAATCAGGCTTAAGGATGGGACAGTCATCGGTGAGGAAGGACTGAGCAATATCAGGGAAAAACTGGTAAGGTATGACAAATACATAAGGTCCAATAATCTCCAGGGCATACTGAATTCAATGGATGTGACAATTGATGATATGATCCATGCGATAGGAGAGCCGTTTGCTCAGGGCACCGGCAGGATAATGAGGACCCCTTCACGCACATTGCAGAGAAGGTTCTATGAGTTCAAGGTAACCAGCATACCAGCACTGGATACGGGTGATGAGACTGCATATTCAATGGTTTGGGATAATAGAGGATATTGCTCATGCAGGGACAAGGCTTTCAGGAGCGACAGGCGTATAAGAGAGGCAGGTACGGGGCAGGACGAGGATTTTGCATGTGCGCATTTCATAGGCAGCATGCACACCCTCAGGAAGATGCATGATAAAAAAGACAGGGAGATACCATTCCTGCCTTATATGATTCCGCTCAAAGGCATGATGGATTTTGTCGAACAGCTGAGATACAACACGATAATCCTGGTTCACAGCGAATCCACAGGCAGATGGACAAAAAGGAGGCTAAACAACACTGAAATGGAAAACTTAATAATAAAAAAAGTGATAACTGATGGATATGATAGTTGTTTTACAGCAGATATGGATGCAGTCAGGAGGCAGCATTACAATCCGGATATGGAATTGATCAAATTCAAGATATAAGATGAACAACACATTTTACCTCGTCCGTCATGCTGAGACCGAGATTGAGAGGGATGTGGCTGCATCAAAGTGGAAGCTTTCTATGCGCGGGAAACTCCAGGCTGAGATGCTTGCAAAGGACAGCCTGCTTTCAAAGGCTGATGTCATCATAACTTCTTCAGAGGCAAAGGCATACGAGACAGCCTTCCCCCTCGCTAAAAAGCTCGGAAAAGAGATTGACAGGTTCAGCGCCCTGGATGAGCTCAACAGGGACAGGAGCGGGTTTCTCGAGAAGGAGGCATTTGATTTTGCTGTCAAATACGCAATCAAGAACCCAGACAAGTCCAAATTCGACTGGGAGAAGGCAAGCGCTGCTCTCGGCAGGTTCAGAGCCAAGCTTGATGAGCTCGACCTTGCATACAATAACCGCAAGATTATGGTGGTGTCACATGGGATTGTGCTGAATATGTATTTTGCAGGGCTTCTTGGCAAGCTCCATATCGCTTATGAGCGCACCATGAGGACCAGGTTCTGCGATTACGGCATTGTGAAGGATGGCAAAGTGATAAGGGACATTGTCAGATGATAAAAGTTAAATATCAAGATTAATTCTGTTTGAAGATGAAGATAGCCATACTCGGCGCAGGTGCATTCGGATTTGCAATGGCAAAGGTAATCGGCGAGAACGAGGAAAGGAACAGGATAAGCCTCTATGACGTCAACAAAGAGCATATCAGGCATATCCAGCAGAAGGGACAGCATCCAATATTCCATGGAAGGACTACACTCCCTGGCAATGTTCAGGCGACAACAGACGTGTCTGTTGCTCTCAAGGATGCAAGGCTTATCGTGCTTGCCATCCCATCGAAATTCCTCCGTTCTGCATTGAGGGAATACACGAAATATATAAGCAGCGATGCAGTTTTTGTCAACCTTGCAAAGGGGCTTGAGACAGGTACAGATATGCGCGTCTCAGAGATAATCGAGTCTGAGCTTGGGAAGGAGCATGAGACCCTGACTTTGTCGGGTGGGATGATAGCAAGGGAAGTGACTCTCCAGAACCCGCTATGCGCTGAGCTCGCATGCAGGAACAAGGCAACAGCAAAGAGGGTTGCAAAATTATTATGGAGCGATTACCTGCGCATCGAGACTTCTGACGACATGATAGGTGTCGAGCTTGCAGGCGCATTCAAGAATGTGATTGCAATCGGCGCAGGCATATTCGACGGCCTGGGATATGGTGAGAGCTCAAAATCAGCATTCGTCTCAGCATGTTCAAGAGAGATGAGGAGGCTTGCAATCTCCATGGGAGCGAAGAGGCAGACATTCGGCCCGGGAAGCCAGGCATGGTTCGGCGACCTCATGACCACATGCTTCGGAAAGTCACGAAACAGGGAACTGGGCGAGCTCATCGGAAAGGGTGTCGCTGTGGACGAGGCCCTTGATAGGATGGCAAAGGGGAACAAGTCAGTCGAGGGATATATAACTACGGATGTCGTGCATTCGCTTCTCAAGAAGAACAGTATCAAGGCTCCTTTGCTCAATGATATCCACAATGTCCTCTACAAGGGCAAAGAGCCCAGAGAATTTGTCACGCATTTCATCAAGGCATGGTAAGATTTATTAATGAGCAGGTTTCTGGTTGAATGATGATAAGGGCAGTTATATTCGACATGGACGGAGTGATAGTCGATTCTGTCGGTCTCCACTATGAGGTATGGAAGGCTGTGGGCGACAGGTTCGGATTTATCCTTGACCGTGATCTTTTTGACACGCTCAACGGCATGGACACAAAGGACATCGCAAGAGCCGTGATAGAGAAGTTCTCCCTTGGTGCAGGCATAGATGAGATTGTCGGATACAAGAGGAAGGCCGCAGAGGAGAGGTTCAGGGGCGGGGCTGAGCTTTTTTTGGGTGCTGCTGAAAAGATTACAAGACTTAAGGCATCCGGGCTGAATATAGGCCTTGCGACAAGCACGAACATGGAACTTGTCAAGGTGATCCTGGGTGAGCATTTCAGCCTGTTTGAGACAATAATCACTGATGATGACATCATGAATTCAAAACCCGCGCCTGACATCTTCATGAAATGCGCTGAGATGCTGGGAGTCCCCTATGCAGAGTGCATTGTCGTCGAGGACTCTATTAATGGAATCAACGCAGCGAAGAAGGCAGGCATGAAGGCAGTCGCCATCACAAACACGACACCTGCATGGAAATTCACAATGGCTGATGCAGTCATCCATAAGATCGACGAACTGGATGATGCTCTTATCAGAAGGCTGGGCTGATCATTTCTTTTGCTTGCCATTGAGATACAGGTGGGGTCCGTCCTGCTCAATCTCGAAATTCTCAAGGTCGTTGATCACGATGTCATTGCCTTCAAGAAGGTAGTTGATGTCAAGGCCTTTTATGATTATTTTGTGAATCTTGTCGAAATCAAGCATGCTGTCAGGCACCTGGCCGCTCTTGTGCGGGTCGTTCATGCTGAAGAGATGGACAAAGCAGGGATACTCCTCATCGTCGTTCTTCCGCTTCATCCGCCCTATTATGATGCTTTTTGCCTCGTATCTCATTTTATGTCCCTATGAGACGCCTAAAGTGAAAGCTTATATAAAAATTTAACTGAATTAGAGAATTATCCTGCTATAACCCTTTGATCCTTGTGACAACCTCATTGATGACTGCCCGGGGGGTGGATGCACCGGCTGTTATGCCTACTCTGGTTGCATTGTTGAACCAATCCATATTTAGCTCATCCCTGCCCGAGATCCAGTGCGTACTGACCTTTTCAGAGCATATCTCGTATAATCTTTTTGTGTTTGCGCTGTTCTTTCCGCCTATCACGACCATCGTGTCGACTTCCCTGCAGAGTTTTAAAGCTGCACCTTGCCTTGAAGAGGTAGCATTGCATATTGTATTGTGGACCTTGACCTCTTTCTGGTAGTCGAGGATGCTGGAGACTATGTCCTTGAAGTTCTGCATCTTCTGGGTTGTCTGGGAAAGAATCCCAACTTTCTGGTGCTTCTTTATCTTATTGAAGATGTCCTCGGGTTTTGAGACGACGATTGAGTTTTTGGCCTGGGCAGTTATGCCCCTGACCTCTGGATGGTCCGGGTCACCCACAAGCACGACCTGATATCCTTTACCCTCAAGCTCTGATGCCAGGTCTTGTGTCCTTTTCACGAACGGGCATGTGCAGTCGATTATGTTTATGCCGTTCTTTCTGCAATGATGATAGACATGCTTGGGTTCGCCATGCGCCCTTATTATCAGGTTGTCACCCTCCCTGAGGTCTGAAACATCGCTCACTATAGATACCCCGAGATTCTCAAGCTCAAAAACGACATAGGGATTGTGGACCAGCTGGCCCAGTATGAAGATTCTCTTCTCCCTCTTTGCAGCCTCGAACGCGATGCTTATCGCATTGCTGACACCGAAGCATGTCCCTGCATGCTCAGCGACTTTGATATCCATTTGCCATCTTTTGATTAATCCTCTTTGAGACCATGTTTCTGAAATAACTGAGCCTGTTGACCTCTTCCCTGGAATTTAACTTTTCCCATAGCCTGGGAAAGCCCTCATCGAAATCGACACTGCTGTCCGCAGCAAGAGAACTGATGATATTGTTTATGTCGATTTCCATTCCAGTGAGAATATAGAGATTCAGCAGGTCATCAAGAACGCAGCCGCTTGTCTTCTCTCCCCAGGCCCTGACAATAAGATTATTTGACAGCCTTGGCTTGATTTTGAAATTGAATACATCCGGGTCCAGGTAATATTCAAGGATTGTATAGTTTGGTTCAGGTACATTATCAAGGATATAATATAGCATCTCCTTTGTGTTCTCATGCATGATGCCTTTGGTTATCGGGCTGTGGGCAATGAATATCAGATGCGTGTCAGGGAGGTATGATACTGCCCTAATCCGTCTTTTGTATCTTTGCATCATCATCTTTTCATTCTCCTTTGTATAATCAGCCTTATATTTTGTGCTTACAACCCCTTCCTGTCTTGCCATTATGTAATAAGTGTTAATATTGTCAAAGGGATGTACGCATAGCTCGAGCCTTCCAATATCATTCATGCTGCATCTACCTCGTCCATCAATCCAGTGATTATGCTCTTTTGGCTTATTTTTTTTACTACCTTCCCTTTCCTGAAGATAAGGCTGTGAGTTTTTCCTAAAGCGACGCCGACATCTGCATTGCTGGCTTCCCCGGGGCCGTTCACTTCACAGCCCATGACAGCGATGGTGATGTCTTTATCCAGGCCTTTTGTGAGCTCTTCAATTTCTTTTGTTATGCGGATTAAATCACCATGCGTCCTTCCACAGGTCGGGCAGGAAATAATTTTCCTCCCATTCCTTAGTCCCAATGCTTTTAATATGGAATATGCGACAGGGATTTCATCAACCGGGTCCTCTGTAAGTGATACCCTTATTGTATCGCCGATTCCGTCGCCTAGCAGGCTTCCTATGCCTATGGCTGACTTGATTGTGCCGTCGAAGCATGTTCCGGCCTCTGTTATTCCCAGATGAATGGGATAGTCTGTCTCTTTTGAGAGGAGCCTGTTCGCTACGATTGTTGTCTTCACATCGGAGGCTTTTATTGAGATGACAAGTTTATGGAAATCATTCTTCTCGAAGAATTTGATGTATTTCATAGCTGAGCTTACTAATGCTTCCGGTGTCCTGCCTAACTCTTTTTCAATACTTTTTTCCAATGAGCCGAGGTTCACTCCTATTCGTATCGGGATGTCGTATTTTTTCGCCTCAGCGATTATCTTTTTTATGTTCTCTTCTGAACCTATGTTTCCGGGATTGATTCTCAGCTTGTCGGCGTGCTTAGCGCTCAGGATAGCAAGCCTGTAGTCGAAATGGATGTCAGCAATCAACGGTATATCTATTCTTTTTTTTATCTCCCCTAATGCCTGGGCTGACTTCTCATCAGGCACAGCGACCCTTATTAGTTCGCAGCCTGCTTTTTCGAGCTCATGAATCTGCGCTACAGTCGCTTTCACATCAGAAGTCATTGTGTTGCACATCGACTGCACGAGCACAGGTTTCCCTCCTCCTATTTTTTTGCTCCCGATAGCTATTTCCCTGCTCAAACCAACAACCCTCCGTGGTCTGGTGGATTAAAGGATAGGCTTTAAAGGTTTCGATTTGGGCGAAGTTTCCCTAGAAGGCATTAATATATAGAGAACATGAATTTTAACGAGAACTTTCTTTTAATGGATATTAGCCAAAACATTACTCAGCATTAATTTATTCTATTTTTTCTCTTTGAAGACGAAAATTTTCGATTGATTGTCAATATATTTTACTAAAGTGATATATTCAAAAATGTGTACATATAGGATTAAATTTAACATAAATAATGTTAAATTAAAGCATAACTACCTTTTTAAAACCCTTCACAATTCCTTTTCTTTATGAATAATATAATCAGAGAAGTGAACACAATCTACCAAAAAAATTTCCCCAATATAACCCGCTTCGAGCGCGCCCTATTCCTCTCCTGGTATTGCAGCAAAGCAGATTGTGCATTCTGCTATATGTCAACACAGAAGGACCTGATTAAAGACCCGAAGAAAGCAAGGCGCTCGTTCGCCTCCATCTTCGCCGAGGCAATAATCTCAAAGGCCTGCGGCTGGGAGATTGAGTTCCTCTCAGGAGGATATGAGTCATTCACGACAGGAGAGCTGGTCTTCATAGCAAAGACAGTCTCTGAGATTACAGCAAAGAAGCAGTGGCTCAACATTGGCACCTTGAAAGAGGAAGAACTCAAAAAATTCCTACCCTACATCGAAGGTTATGTCGGCACACTGGAATGCGTAAATCCAGAAATCAGGAAAAAAGTCTGCCCGTCAAAACCCATGCAGGACATTAAAAACACATTCAAAGCTTGTGACAAACTTAACCTGAAAAAAGCAGCCACAGTCATTATAGGTCTTGGAGAATCAATCGCTGATTTCAACTATCTGGAAAGCTTCATAAGAAAAAACAATTTGGAAAGAATAACATTCTACTCACTCAATCCCCAGCAAGGGACAATATACAAAGAATCACCGAAGATAGAATACTATGAGCAGTGGATAAAAAAGACAAGAAAAGCATTCCCGAAGCTCCACATAACAGCAGGAGCATGGCATGACAAAATAAGCTACTACCCAAGATTGCTGAAAGCAGGCTCAGACAATTTTACGAAGTTTCCTGCTATAAAATTATTCAACAGCAGGCAGGCAAGTGAGATAGAAGCAGGCATAAAGATTGCAGGAAAGCAGTTGATGGGCACGTTCACGGTCACGCCAAAAATCAACATTGATTCTGAATTGAACAGGCTCGACATAGAAGATTCACTAAAATCAGAGATAAAGAAAAGAGTCATGCAATACCTGAAGAAGATGAAAAAGTGAACCTACTCGTATCTGAGCGCGTCCACCGGCTTGAGCTTCGACGCCTGCCTTGCCGGGAAGAACCCTGAGCCTGCTCCGATCAAGAAAGAGAACACCAGGCAACCGACAGTCAGCCACCATGGGAAATAAGGCTTGAGAAGACCGTACCCTGCCCCAGCTGCAATTGCTCCACCCATCTTCGCTAGGCCGTAGCCGAGCATTATCCCCAATGCCCCGCCGATGAGCCCGAGCATCCCTGACTCAAAGAAGAACAGGAGCATGATGTAGCTGTTCCTTGCCCCGATGGCTTTCATTATCCCTATCTCTCTCGTCCTTTCCATCACAGCAGTGTACATGGTATTCATTATATTGACAGATGCGACCAGGACAGATATACCCGCGATGATAACAAGTATGCCATTCAAAACATTCAATACTGTGCTGAATGTCTTGAGAAGCTCCTGGTATGATGCTACATAGGTTGTCTCCTGGCCCTTCTTCTCGCCCTTGTCTTTCCTGAGCTTCTCTGAAATCTTGTCTGCAAGGATTTTTGTGTCCACGCCAGGCTGGGCCTGGACATAGATATATCCATACTCATATTCCTTCATCCCGAAGAGCGCCTTTGCAGATTCTTTTGTCATGTAGACATTTGAATCATCACCTGCATTGCCTATGGACTCGTATATGCCCACTATTTCGTAAGGGATTTCATTGATATACAGCTTGTTGCCGACATTGAGGGGCTTTGGGAACAATTTGTTCGCAACCATGTAGCTGTATCCCACTGTGACCTTGTTCGTGTCTCCTTTCTTGAGCGGCCTGCCCTCCATTATCTTGAACCCTGCGAAAGCCGACTCGACTATCTCGCGCTCCTGCGGGTCTGTCGAGAGCCCCATCACGAAGACGTACTTGCCTGTTCCCGTGTCCCTGTTGTTGACCTCAGCCTGGCCCATTATCAGCCCTGATGCGCCCTTGACGCCGTTGACTTTCAGTATTACATTGAGATCATGGTCAGTGAGGTAAGTGCCTGTGCTTCCGGGCGCTCCAGCACCCTTGGGCTGGACAAATATCTTGTCAGCGCCTGCCTGCTGGCCGACGTCATTTACATATTTGCCCACACCCTGGCCGAAGCTCACGAGCGCATAAACGGCCATTATGCCTATGAGTATCGAAAGGATGGTTAGCGAGCTCCTCACGAACCGGTCCTTGATATTGTTTATTATGAATGACATGAAATCAGCTATCATTTTTTATGCCTCAGGGCGTCGACAGGATGCAGCTTGGATGCATTGAGTGCAGGTATTATTCCGAATATGCTGCCAAGGAAAAAAGCCCCGCCGACTGAAAAGATGATGAGCAGCGGGCTTATCCTTGCCTGGATAAGGTCTACGCCGAGCGCTGTCCTGGCTGCATATGCCATGCCTTCTGCGAGTCCAACGCCTAGTCCTGCGCCTATTAGACCGCCGACGCTTCCTAGAAGGCCTGATTCGATGAAGAAGAGGAAGAATATTGCGCTGTTCCTTGCGCCGATGGACTTCATTATCCCAATGTCCCTGGTCCTCTCTATAACAGACGTGAACATGGTGTTCATGATTCCGATTCCGCCGACGACGATGGAGATGCCTGCGATGATGTATACAAAGAGCTGCACAGCGAAAAGTGTCGAATTGACCTGGTTGAGGATCTGCTGCGGGGTCTGGACAGTGAAGTCTTCCTCGCCCACCTTCACATCCCTCTCCTTCCTCATCACCTTCTCTATGTCAGCCTGGATCTTCGTCATGTCCCCATTAGGATCTATCTGGAGTGTGATGGTGTCATATACATCACCCGGTATTTCAAGGAGCTTTCTCATATCATCCTCATTGATGAATACCGCACTGTCTGTTATGAAGCTGCCCTGCGACTCAAGGACCCCGACGACCTGGAAAGGCTTATCATTGAGCAGGACCTTGGAGCCTGAAGATATGGGCTTATCAAACCCGTTGCTGTCCCCTCCTAGCCTGCTCCCTACATTCAGCTTGTTTATGTCAGATGTTGCAAGAAGCCTGCCGCCCTGGACCTTAAGGTCATTGGATTCCACTACAAGTTTCCTTGCCTGCGCATCCCCTGGCATGCTGACAGCATACCCGAACCCGACGATGTCATTGTACTCGAGCTTCCCCGCCCTCACCAGCACTCCTGCGCCGTTTATGACCCCGTTCACCTGCAGAAGCCTCTGGAGATTGTGCTTTGTCAGGGGCCTGAGCACAGCAGTCCCGGGCGGACCGAAGCCCCCTGATGCCTGGACCGTTATCTTGTCGCTTCCGAGCTGGCCGAACTGGGAGGTTATCGCAAATTTCAGGCCCTCGCCCATACCGATGAGTGAGACCACTGCGGTTATCCCTATGATTATCCCGATCATGGTGAGCCAGCTCCTGAGCCTTCTCCTAGAGAGGTTGCGGAACGCCAGTCTGAAATAATCTAGGATCATCCTTCATCAGTCTCCGATATAAAAAAAGAAAATAATGAAGCGCAAGGACTAGACCTTGCGCTTTTTCCTGACTGCCCTAAATATCAAAAACCCGATGATGAGCACGACAACAATTGCTATCACAATGACAGTTGTGTTGCTCTTCTGGACACCCAGGGCTTGAGCCTGCTCCTTTGTGTACAGCTTGAGGGTCAGGTCAGCCGTGTCTGTGTACTTGTTGTTGTTAGCATCCATGTACTGATATGTTACAGGGATGGCCACATCTCCGGTGACTCCCGGCTGGACATAGATGTCGAAATCAGCTGTCTCATAGTCGTCTGAATCTATGTTGCCGATATAAACTTCGTCAGGCGAAAGCAGCTCGAACTGGTCTGTCGGCGCCATTTTCACGTCCATGAACTTGACATTGACCAGCCCTTTGTTGACAATCTTTACAGTGACTGTGCCTTTCTGGCCGCTCGATGTTATGTCAGTCTGCTCGAGGAGCGCGCTCAGGTCCGGCTTGGATTCGACAATCAGGCCGATGACATCGTCCTTGCTGTACAGCTTGCCCAGTGTGTCATAATAATTGACCTCGATAGGCACCTTGTAGACCTTGGCCTGCGCATCAGGATATGCTACAAGGCTGTAGGTGAATGTCACTTCCTGCCCTGGAGCTATGTTCCTTATCCTCTGCTCAGTTGCGCTCTTCACAGGCGCAAATGGCAGTGAGTCGAGTATCTCGGATTTTGTCGTGCTTGATGTCGCCCCGCTTGATATTGTCGAAAGGAGCATGTCCATCTTGATGCTGACATCCTTCAAAGTGGAATCTGCAAGGTTCTTGACCTTGATGTTGAGGTTGAAATTGTCGCCCGGCATGACTACGGTCGGTACGGTCTCCACTGACATTATGCCGAGGTTCGCGTCTCTTGTCTGAACATTGATAGTGTATTCAGCTGTTGTCCAGATTGAATTCCCTACCTTGTATCTCAGCTTCAGTGTGTTGTTTCCCTCTATCGCATTGGAATCCACCCTGACCTTGTACTTCACGACATAGCTTGAGGCGTCATTCTGTCTCGGAGAAAGGGACGGTATCAACTTGGTAGAGTCATCGCCCGGGTCAAGGGAAAAAGGATACTCAGGCATCAGCTCCACTTCTATGTTATTGATGGAGTCTGAGCCCAGGTTCTGGACCATCCACCTGACATCCACGTACTCTCCCGGCCCGACAGGGTCCGGCTCCTGGTTGACCATGTTCACGACAATCACTCCCTGGTTGTCGAATGCCGTCTGCGCATGTACAAGGACAGCGCACATCAGTACCATCACTAAAATAATAGTTTTCTTCATCTTACATGCTACCTCCATCTTTTATGTTCTTGACTATCCTTCCGTCTCTCAGGAATTCACGCCTCTCGGCATGCTTTGCGAGATTTGGATCATGAGTGACCATGACAATGGTCTTCTTCTCCTCCTTGTTGAGCTTCTTGAGGAATCCCATCACTGACTGCCCTGTGCTCGAGTCCAGGTTCCCTGTGGGCTCGTCAGCCAGGATGACCTCAGGATCATTTGCGAGGGCCCTTGCAATCGCGACCCTTTGCTGCTGGCCACCGGAAAGCTCAGTCGGCTTGTGCCCGAGCCTGTCTCCAAGCTCGACGAGCTCCAGGAGCTCGACTGCCCTTTTTTTTCTCCTGTTCTCTGAAAAGCTCTGGAATGTCATTGGAAGCATGACGTTCTCAAGCGCAGTCAGGGTATTGAGCAGGTTGAACTGCTGGAAAATGAAACCTATCTTCCTTCCACGTATCTGTGCCAGGTTGCTCTCTGAAAGCTTCGAGATGTCCTTCTTGTCGAGAAGGATCCTTCCCTTCGTGGGAACATCAAGGCAGCCTATCATGTTCATGGCAGTGCTTTTTCCTGAGCCGCTCGGCCCCATTATCGCAACAAACTCCCCTTTCCTGACAGACAGTTCAAGTCCCCTCAGCGCCGGGACCTCAACCTCCCCCATCTTATATATCTTCCAGACATCCTCAAGCGCGATTATCACATCGTCCTTCATGTTTCTTACCTTTTTCCTAGTATTTTACTGACAGCTTCTCAAGTTCCCTTATCCAGTCCTGCAGCAGTTTCTCGAACTCCAGCATCTGCTTGAGATAGCTCTCGATAAGCTTTAGCTTTTCCTTTGAATCCCCGTCGAGAGCCTTGTTTTTATATTTTTCTATCATGGCAGGTATCATCAGCTTTGCAGGCTTTATCTGGGTCTCCTGGATGATGCGCAGCTTGGCGATGTTCATCCTGAGCAGGTTCTTGTCCATATAGAAGAACACTTTCCTCGTCCCGGGCTTGCTCCGTCTCATGATTATGCCTGCTGTCTCCAGGGTCTTAGCGGCATTGGATATCGTCGCAAGGCTATAGCCTGTCTTCCTGGCGATGTCCTCCATTGCCATCTCTGCCGGTTCAATATAGAGGAGCCCGAATATGGTCATGAGAAGGTCTCCCATGCCGTAGGCCTGGCCCATCTTGACATGGAAATCCACAAAATCCTTTTCCAGCGGCTTCATTTTCAGTCTTTATTATTAAATCTCATTACTTTTTATAAATATTGAAAGTTGTAAAACCTACTCGTTTATATATTTTACGATTCGACTAAGTGGGCAGGCAATCAATAAAATATTTAAATCCACCCTTATTTCAATTCGCAGATGGCAGGACGGAAAAATAGAAAGGAAAAAAAGAAAACCATCTTCAACAAGACAAACCTGATAGGAATCGGCATAGTGGCATTGATGGTGCTTTCAGGCGTGGGTTACATGCTGGGCGACCAGAAAGCTGCTGGCAGTGCAGACTACAACGGACATAAGTTTGTCTCTTCTGGTAACAAGTGGTATGTGGATGTCGACGGAAAAGTTGTTGAATTGGATTTTCATCCGACAGAGATCCAGGATATCGATATCGGCGGTTCTGTCAGAGTGATAAACAGTACAAAGATGCTCTACCTTTCATTTGAGCCTGCCAGCAGCTTGGTCCAGTATTTCGAGGTTGCGAGGATGGAGCTTGCCCTCCAACTGGACAGCAACCTGGGGATATATACTGTGCCTGCTGTGACCAACTCAAGCCCGCAGTACGCAGCTTTTCCCATGGTGACATGCAAAAACGCAACTTCTTCAGTGCCTGTGCTTGAGATGAGGCAGGGCAACGAGACAAAGATTATCCAGGAAGGCAACTGTGTGATACTCCAGGCAAGGGAATGGTATGATGTCCAAAGGCTGGAGGACAGGCTCCTCTACGGGCTTTACGGGATAATGGGACCACAGGATGGCAAAGAAAACACAACAGGCTGAAAAGACTGAGGACAAGGAAGACGGCGACAGCAAGTCGACATACGCATTCCTGGTGTTCCTGGGTGCACTTTTGGCATTCATCGCAATCATAATAATAGTCCCCCGCTTCTTCAACAGCAGCACTCCAGGTGCACAGGACAGCTATACATACAATTATTTTGATTTCATAGAGGTCAACGATGTATGGTATACAACAGCCCAGGAAGGTCCTAACCTGGTCAGGGTATCGCTAAGGCACGGGCCAAGGGAACTTGAGAACATCTCGGTCGTCGGCAACATAACTGATTTCAGGGACAGGAACGATTTCATGTACATCACCTTCGACCCGAGACAAGAGAATCATGATGGATACGTGACCCTGTCTGTGACTGAGCTGTCGACGAACCTGGTCGCGCATTTCGGTAAGGGCATCGCAGCAGGCTGCGCATTCCCTGACCCTGTATGCAATGAGACGAATACATCCATAATCACATGCCAGAATACGGACAGGGGCGTGATTTATCTTTACCATACCAACACGACATCTGTGGTCATAAGCGGCAATTGCGCCATAATATCAGGCATAGGTGAGAACATGGTGAGGGCGTCTGACAGGTTCCTCTACAGCATGTACGGTATCATGAAATGACTCATTACTACAGCGAGAGGCAGGACAGCGAGCTCAGGCTGCATGAAATTGTTGTGACGTTTCTGGGCAGGGAGTTTTCGCTTGTCTCTGCAGGAGGCATATTCTCATCAAAAAAAGTGGATAAGGGAACAGAGCTCCTGATACAGAAGTCAATGCTCAATGACAGCTGGAGGGTGCTTGACCTGGGTTGCGGCTGCGGAGTTGTCGGGATTGCTGTCGGTATCGCATTTCCAGGCTCTGAAATAGTGATGTCCGACATCAACAGGCGGGCAGTCAAGGTCTCGAGGATGAATATCGAGAGGAATGGGCTCTCAAACGCAGAAGTGATTCATTCTGACAAGTTTGGGAAGGTCAATGGTGAATTTGACACAATACTCCTCAACCCGCCGCAGTCTGCAGGCAAACAGCTGTGCTTTGATATGATAGAAGGGGCAAAGGAGCACCTCAAAAAAGGCGGACTCCTGCAGATAGTGGCCAGGCACAACAAGGGTGGTATGGCCCTATCAGAAAAGATGGATGAGGTCTTCGGCAATGTCAGGGACATCGCGAAGAAGGGTGGGTTCAGGGTGTATGTGAGCGAGAATTAGACTTCTGTCACTCCGTTATCACCTACACTGACAAGCCTTAATGCAAGACCGAGTTTGAGCACAGCCGATATGACAGCCATATGCTCCTTGCCGGTGCCGGAAATCAGGTTAAGAGCGACTTCGAAGCCTGAGATTTTTCCCTGGAGCTGCCTCCTTATATCCTCTGTGATCTCAGCCAGGGTCCGGCTTTCGTCGAAGACAATGAACTCAGCCTCTTTTGCTGGCAGGAACTTCTCCCTGCCGAACTGGTTTGTCACAAGGAATATCCTGTCCCAGTTCTCCTCGGTCAAAAGCTTGATGACATGTGACCAGGTCCCTTTCCCTGCACCAACACAGGCGATGAGCGATGTCATATGTATCCCTTGACAAGCAGCCTCCCCTGCATGGTGAGCATGACCTTGACCTTGCCTTTCTTCTCCTCTGTCTCGACAAGCCCCAACTGCTTTAGCCCTTCGCTCTTGAGTGTCCCGTTTATGTGGTAGGAAATAAGCGGCAGGCTCATGCCAGTCATCCTGGAGAGCTCCTCAAGCGACGCACAGCAGTCCTTCTCATTGATGATGGTCTTCAGTATCATCATCTTCTTGTCAGTTATCACATTGTAGTATGAGAATTTCAGTATGGGAAGGAGCATCGCCTCATTATTCTCCTCAGAGACTCCGAATGCCCGTATGCCGTTGACAAAAGCCGCGCTCGTGGCGGCACACCTCGAATCCCTGTCGCCTGTGGATACATTTATCAGGATATTGGCGTCCTTCTCTATCTTCTTTATCTCTGCGACTGCCTTGAAGGTCTCCTCCCAGACGTTTCCCTTTATCTCCCTGATCTGGACAGGGATCCTGAATTTCTCCAGCTCTTTCTTTGCATCATTCGCCTCATCCATCTTCTTCTCAGGAGTGATGAGGATAATCCTCTCAGTCGGAAACTCCCTGATGCCTACATAAAGCGCATCCATGTGCTTGCCGACAGGGGCTATCACGATATTCTTCATTTCACTCACCTCGCGGCTATAGAACACAGCACTGGTTTATATAGTTATTTTTTTAATGATTAAAAAACCGGCTGAATCATTGGACTTATATATTTCACTTTCATAATATTAATATATCATTGGTAATTCCTGTTATTAAACAGGGAATTTAATTCTTCAAGCAAAGTTACTTAATAAGCTGTATACTGAAGGTGAGAAGGATGGCAAGAGCACAGGTAAGATTTGAAAAAATCAAGGGGATTAAGAAGATTATACGCTGTAAAAGCTGCAACAGGCGTATAGAGGTAAATAATTTCAACAGGATGCTTTGTGACAGATGCGGCTATAGGGAAGGAAGGAGCAGTGCCAAGGCATGAGATTTAAGGTTACAGCGAGGTGATTGAGATGAAAAAAGTCAAAGTTTACAGCACGACCACTTGTCCATGGTGCATGAGGGCAAAGGAATATTTGAAGAAGAACAATGTTGAGTTCGAGGACATAAACGTGTCGATGGATTCTGAAGCTGCCCAGGAGATGATAAAGAAATCAGGCCAACGCGGGGTTCCAGTGCTTGACATAGACGGCACGATAATAATCGGCTTTGACCAGAATGCAATATCCGGCGCCCTTGGATTATGACGATGTACGATCTGATCATAATAGGCGGGGGAATCTCCGGGTTTTCTGCAGCAATTTATGCAGGGAGATATCATCTCAAGAGCCTGATTATAAGTGAGCTAATAGGCGGTGCCATTACCCTCACTGATACTGTCGAGAATTTTCCTGGCTTCAGCCACATTTCAGGCCAGGAGCTCTTCGACAGGATAAAGGACCACGCAATGAAATATGATATAGAGGTTGCAGAAGAGAAAGCTGCAATGATATCCAAAAAAGGCCCTTTCTTCACTGTCCAGACTAAGGAAGGTTCATATGAATCAAGGACAATACTGATTGCAACAGGGACAGAATGGAAGAAGCTCAGGGTTCCCGGAGAGGAGGAATTCGCAGGCAATGGTGTGCACTATTGCGCTCTCTGCGACGGATTCAACTACAAGGGAAAGACTGTCTGTGTAGTAGGTGGCTCTGACTCCGCTGCCAAGGAGGCTATGCTCCTGACTGAGTATGCAGACAAGGTCTACCTGATATACAGGAAAGAGAAGATAAGGGCCGAGCCCATCAATATCAAGCGCGTTACAGAGAATCCAAAGATAGAGATAATAAACAACACGATGGTGATGGAGATAAAGGGCGACAAGGTAGTTGATAAGGTCGTTCTTGACAAGGAATTCAATGGAAAGAAAGAGCTTGCCCTTGACGGCATCTTCATCGACATAGGCCACATCCCCCTATCGCAGCTTGTAAAGGGCATAGGCGTCGGGCTGAATGAGAAAGAGGAGATTGTGATAAACAGGAGAAGCGAGACCAATGTCCCAGGGGTCTATGCAGCAGGCGATGTGACAGACAAGAGGTTCAAGCAGGCGATAACAGGGGCGGCTGACGGTGTGAATGCTGTTTATTCTGCGTACCAGTTCCTTTCGAACAAGTGACTATCAGTCAATGGTAATGTTTTTATACAGGATTAAATCCCTTTCTGATATATGGAACCCGATAATTTTTATGGGGTCGGATACCCCCACATGCTGGAAGACATTGCATCTGGAACATATGAAGATTATTCCCTGTACAACGTGGTTGAAGACCTGACGAAAATCTTCAGCAGTACTCGCATTGACGAGACGCGCATACCATACCTTGTATTCAAGGGGCTCGTCGAGTTCGGTTCATTTGACGACTTCAGGGCAGTCAGGAAACATGCCAGAGAGCTTAATGCAATTAAGGAAGGACTCAGGACCCTGGAAGGAGGATTCAACCAGTACTTGAAAGAGAAGTCAGGCACGCTTAACAGGATACAGCACATGATTGACTTTCTTATCAGTGACCTGGGGGCGAAAAATTCTGACCTCAATCAGGATATGAGTTTCATGCTGAACAATTACATACACAAAATAAGCTGCGATTCTGTCAACAGGCTGAGAAGCAGTTCCGACCTCAGGGTAGATTTTCAGTTTAAGAAAGGCTCTTCCCTTGAGAAGATGGCAAAAAGCCCTTTCTTCATCTTGAGGTGCAGGATGATAGCGCTGCCTGAAGTGATTCTTGGAGCAACCTTCCAGGACGAGAACTATTCCGGGCTTCATGAAAGGTATGACCACCTCAGGCAAACAATGCCGTATTACAAAATTTTCGAATCGAAGACAAAGAGGGCAGAAAGGGAAAACAACATCAGGCTCATTGATTATCACATCAGCAGGTACAAGTCCGAGCTTGTCGGGGCAGTTGTGCACATCCGCAGTGAATTCGACAGGCACTCGACAGAGATGATGCATTTCAGGTCCAACTACAATTATATGAAAGGCCTGTACAAAAACTGGAAGAAGAATTCCAGGTCTGATAAAGGCTACCTGCGTGTCCAGAAAAAAGGGGCATTGCTGCATGATATGTTCAAAGACATTCCGAAGGAGATGCTCGACATCCCTTTTGATATCGTTGATGGGCTCATTACAGGATTGCTGACTATGGATATTGAAGAGCAAATCCAATCCCTGAGATATATGAACAGCTACAAGAACCCGAAAGATGTCTTTGCTTTTTGGGACAGGATAGGTCAGGAGCTGTCCAGGGAGTCTCGCTGAACAGCTCCGGGCAAAGACTTCAACTTCTTCTCATATGCCATGTCCATGAGCAATTTCAGGTTCTCAACATCAGCCTTGTTGTATTCGATGAGAGTATTGAGCGCTGACTCGTCCCCTCGCCTGTACCTGTGCCAGAGCCTGACAGCCTCATAGCCGTCGACATCTGCGATGCCGCCATCCCTGGCGATGCCAAGCTGCTTCTCTATGTTCTTGAGCCCGCCTGTATATCCGAGCTCCCTGAGGAGGAACCGGAGGTCGATATGAAGTTGCGAAAGCCTCAGTCCTGAAAATTTCTCCCTGAGGAAAGGGATGTCAAAACACCTTCCATTGAAGGTGATGATAGTGGAATATTTCCCTATCTCGGACGCAAAAGCGTCCATATCCCTGTGCCTGACAAACACCCTGCTTTTCTTGCCGTCAAAAATGCCTATAGTGGTAATCTTGTTCCTGACCCTGCAAAGGCCGGTCGTCTCAATGTCTAGAAAACAGGTGCTGGAAAAATCCCTGTAGGCTCTCCAATGCTCATTCAGGGGAAGGTTCCCAGAGAAAAATGCATGATTCTCCTTCTTCAGCTGCTCTTTAGATATCTCAAGGTTCCTTGATATGTATTGTCTTGTAGATTCAGGGAGGCCGAGCGTATGTCCCCTTTCAAGGAAATCATCCCATGTGCGGATGCCGCTTTTCCACAGCTGTTCTTCCCTGTTCCTGCTAAAGCCAGGGATGTGGATGAATGTCTGTGTGAGCATGCTGATTCCTGCAAAATCTCATCATTTATAAGCTTTTATATGCAGAATCCTTGCAAATTCCGGACTTAAAGGTAATATTTTTAAAGGATTCGGAATTCGGCTTCTCATGTTCAGCATTACAGAAAAGGTCCAGCTCTCTCCCGCAACATTCCAGATTAGCATCCGCGCCCCGGAGATAGCTAAAAAGGCAAGGCCTGGCCAGTTCGTGATGATCAGGACAGATGAGAAAGGCGAGAGGATACCCATATCTATTGCCGACTGGAGCGATGAGCAGCTGGTGCTGGTTATAACAGTTGTCGGCGAGAGCACCAGGGAGATGAGCATTCTTAAAGTTGGTGACAGGCTGCTTGATGTCTCCGGGCCTCTCGGTATGCCGTCTGTAATTGAAAGATCAGGGACAGTGGTGGTTGTAGGTGGGGGCTGCGGGGCTGCGGCTTGCTATCCGATCGCAAGAGAGCTCAGGCTGAGGGGCAATAAAGTTGTCACCATTATCGGCGCAAGGACAAAAGAGCACATTGTCTGGAAGGACATGATGGAGAAAGTATCTGATAGTATCATAATCGCCACAGATGA
The DNA here is from genome assembly GCA_963717515.1 of uncultured Candidatus Woesearchaeota archaeon. Taxonomy (GTDB): domain Archaea; phylum Nanobdellota; class Nanobdellia; order Woesearchaeales; family DSVV01; genus CAYXZQ01. The sequence goes on along the minus strand of OY970338.1, from coordinate 1,721,904 downwards.
CGGCTCGGCAGGGGTCAGGGGCTTTGTGACCGGCCCTCTTAAAACCTTGCTTAAAAAAGAGAAGATTGACAAGGTCATCGCAATCGGTCCTGTCGTCATGATGAAGAATGTCTGCTCCATCACTAAGGGGATAGAGACCATCGTCTCACTCAATCCAATAATGGTCGACGGCATAGGCATGTGCGGTGCTTGCAGGGTCATCGTGGGTGGTGAGTCAAGGTTCGCGTGCGTCGAAGGTCCGGAATTTGACGGTCACAAGGTAGACTGGGACAATCTTCTTGACAGGAACACATGCTATGACAAGGAGTGCAATTGCAGAAAATGAATTTTGAAGAGGTCGTGAAGGTCTATACAGAAGAGCAAGCCCTAAAAGAGGCTGGAAGATGTCTCCAATGCAGGGAACCTAAATGCATCGATGGATGCCCTGTAAGGGTCAATATAAGGGGATTTATTAACCAGATAAGGAAGAAGAACTATGATGCAGCGCTCCTCGAGATAAAGAAGACAAACAACCTGCCGGGGATCTGTGGGAGGGTATGCCCGCAGGAGAAGCAGTGCCAGGCAGCCTGTGTCCTTGGAAAGGACGCGATAGAGATTGGGAAGCTTGAGAGATTCGCAGCAGACATGGGCAGGGCAAGATTAACTCTCCTTCCTCCGAATAAAAAAAGGGTTGCTGTCGTAGGCAGCGGGCCGTCGGGGCTGACATGCGCATCAGACCTGGCAGTCCTTGGATATGATGTGACAATCTTTGAAGCGCTCCACCACGCAGGGGGCGTGCTAACTTATGGCATACCGGAGTTCAGGCTGCCGAAGACAGTCATTGACAGGGAAGTCAGCGATATACAGAAGCTCGGCGTGGACATCAGGCTCAATCATGTGATAGGCAAGCTCATAAGCCTGGAGGATCTCGATTTCGATGCTGTGTTCATTGGCAACGGCGCAGGCCTGCCGAAATTCCTGGGCATCCCAGGGGAGAGCCTGCTCAACATCTTCTCTGCGAACGAATTTCTCGTAAGGAATAACCTGATGAAGGCCTATGATTTCCCGCAGTACAGGACTCCCATAAAGAGGAACCCGAATGTCGTCGTCATCGGCGGCGGCAATGTGGCTGTCGATTCGGCGAGGGTCGCTAAGAGGCTAGGCTCTGACGTGACCATCGTCTACAGGAGGACCAGAAAAGAGATGCCTGCAAGAGCTGAAGAAGTCCGACATGCGATTGAAGAAGGAGTCAAGATTCTCGAACTGACAAACCCTGTAGAGATAATTGGAGAAACGTTTGTTGAATGGATTAGGTGCCAGGAGATGGAATTAGGCAAACCTGACTCTTCAGGGAGGCCAAGACCAGTTGCAAATGGCAAAACAAGGACAATTAAGTGCGACCAGGTGATTATCGCAATCGGCCAGAAGCCCAACCCCATCCTTGAAAATGACCTCAAGGAAGCAGGCATAAAAACAGACCCAAGGGGTGCCATCGTGGTAGATGGGAATATGCAGACGACAAACCCGAAATTCTTTGCCGGCGGAGATATCATCGGCGGCAACGCAACAGTGATAAAGGCCATGGGCAACGGCAGGACAGCAGCAAGGTCCATTGACAAGCATCTCAGAATGAAATGATGATTTATCTTCAATTTGCCTGATGAATTCTCAAATCATCTGAAGAAGACCAAAAAATTTAAAACATAAAGCAGTTCACGACCTAGCATGAAGACTCTCATACTTTATTATTCGAGGACAGGCACAACAAAACTTGTCGCCGAGATGATCGCTAAAGAGGCAAAAGCTGACATTGAGGAGGTTATCGACAAGAAAGACAGGTCAGGCCCAGTCGGCTGGATTGCCGCTGGCAGGGATGCAATGAGGAAAAAATCTACCGAGATAGGCCTGCTGAAAAAAAAGATAGAGGATTTTGACACAATTATCATCGGCCAGCCTGTGTGGGGGTGGACCATGGTGCCTGCAATCAGGACTCTGATCGAAAAATACGATTTGAAAGGAAAAAACATTGCGCTGTTCTGCACACTTGACGGCTCAGGCTTTAAAGGCTGCTTTGACGAGACCCGGAAATGCATGCCAGGATCAGAAATCTTAAGCGAGAAAGAATTCATAAAGCCGAGAAAAGACCTTGAAAAAGCAAAGACGGATGTCAGGGAGTTCGTCTCTGGTCTAGGTCATACTTCCTAGCGAGGCTATCAAGCGTGTCTCTGACTTTTTCCTTTGATTCCTGGAGAATCCCGTCTATCCTGTAATCGAGCGGTCCCAGCTGGAAATTCTTCGTTATCATTTCCTTCCTTTGCGTCGCTTTCTCGACAAGGAAGTAGATTTCATTCTCCTCAGTCAGCCTATAGGGGCTCTTGTAATCCTGCCATGCCCTGTACCCACCGTACAAGGCAGCTACCGTCAGGAGCACACCAGTGAATGATATGCCTGATCTTCTTCCGAACATCCTCATTTTCCAACCTCTGAATATTTTTTCAGCATGACATAGACATCTGCAATATTGTCCCTGGATACAGGCTTTGTTACACCTTTTACAGTATTGAGCCTGTATATGATTATATCCTTCCCTGCCCTGTATAGCTCGTCATTGGACATTGACTTAAGGGTCTGGAGCACCAGGCTTTTTTTGAGCTCATCAGGAAATTCATGCCACTCTTCTCTCATATAATTCACATCATGCTGGCGTGGACTCTGTATATTCAGATGGACCGCTCCTTCTCTTGAATATGTGCTTCCCACATGGTAACCTGCCATCCCAGAGACTACCAGGCATGCCCCGATTGCCAGTGTTTTTATCACTCCCATGAGGATAGGCAAGCTTCTATGTTTAATATGATTTGATAAGAATAATCCGGAATAGTTTCTAAGATGCTACAAATCATCCGATTAATATAAAAAGTTTCCGACAACATGTGGGAATCCTGAAAATTCTGCAACTAGACTGGATTTTCCAGAATCCGAAATATTTAAATAAAAGTAAGCCTGTAAAAGATTGATGGCAAAAAAGGGGCTTGCTTTATTTGTAATGCTATTGATATTTACCTTAGTCTCAACTGCCTTTTCTTTGGGTTATGGAGTGACAAGGTCTGTAAACCCTACCCCGACTGAGGTGGACACAACAGTGACAGTGACTCTTCATGTTTATGTTGGAGATTCTGATGCTTATGCCATAGATGAGACAGTTCCGGATGGATGGAGCCTGGTCGATGCTCCAGGGGCGATGATAACTGACAACCATGTCATGTGGCTGGTTTGCGGACAGTCGGGCGGGGATTACCAGTGCTCTGGGGTCAGTTGCTGCATTGACAGTATTGAAGATACAACATATACATACACTCTCCAGGCACCCTCCAGCCCCCAGACAGCGACATTAACCGGAGTGTATATGTTCGACACAGAAGGCACAGAAGACAGCATCCCGGATACGACTGTAGAGGTAATGGACATCCCACCTAACGAATGCTCTGATTTCGACGGAGACCAGGATGCATGCTCGACCTCGGCTGAAGGATGCGCTTGGTGCCCTCTCAACAGCAACTGTGAGAGGACTGATGATATCGACTGTACGACTGCAGCCTGTACAGGAAACTACATCTGCACAAGCTCCTGCAGGCTGAGTGAGTGCGGGGTCGGCAAGGAATGCTCTGGCAATATATGCCTGAGCCCTGCTACATGCGTCCCTGACTGGGTCTGCACAGAATGGTCACCTGCAGAATGCCCCGCAGATACGATGACCCGCAGAAGGACCTGTACAGACAACAATGGCTGTGAAGAAGACGAAACAGAAACAGCCCGATGCAGGGTGGCCACGACTACATCATCTGGAAGCACAACAACATCAACCAGGACGACAAAATCAGACCAGGGCAGCACAACGGCTGATACGAGACTTACAAGGACTGTGACTGACTCAAGCGGATCTTCCGACGGGACTACAGGCTCAAGAAGGACCTCGTCATCAGCCGGAGCTCAGTCAGTCGACACAACATCGGCAGCTGGACGGCAGAGGACAACCCAGGCAACACAGGACGAGCCAAAGACCTCTGACCAGATGCTTGAGGAGAATGCAGAGACTGCAGGGAGCCTTTTCAATTTCCTTCTGGTGATACTCATACTCATGATAGTCGGCGGCGGACTCTATTTCTGGAGAAAAGGTGTGCATTTCAACAGGCCCACGAAAGTGGACCTTTCAGCACAGAGGAGATTCATAGATAACCAGGGCAAAGACACCCAGGACAACAACAAGTTCAGACCATTTTAAGCCTCTGGCACTAGGACATTCTTGTTTATTCTGGATTATCTTTCCGATTAAACTCCGATTGCATGTAATGAACAGGGTATCTTATGAGGAAGACCCATATCACTTTCATTGAATCGCCTATGTTCCTTATTTAAAAGAAGGGATTCAGGTATATGTATCTGGCTATAAAGATTGGACATCTGGATCTCATATCGGACATGAGCTGTTTAAGGCGAATGCTATCTGCTGATGGTTCTGAAAAGATTCAATTAGGCATGATGGTCTAAACTGGAATATAAAACTCTTGCTAACAGATGAGATGATGAAATTCAGGAAAGCAATGCTTGGCTGGTTGGGCATAACGAGCTATTTAGGATTGACAGATAGTCTTGACAAAGAAATGATACTTGGCAGTGTTCGGTCAATATAGCTGAGTCAGTTTCGCTGGATGGATAATAAATAAAAAAAAATAAATTGATTCTATTTCAGGGTCGCGCACGGCTGGCAGGAGTTAGTGTCAGGACAACATTCACCTGACTGAGGACATGCTTGGCTACCACAGCACCTCTGCTGAGCCTTGCTTGGATCAGTCTCACATCCTGAGTCAGTGCATATCCCCTTAAGGTTGCATGCACTATCTAGAGTGCACGTAGCATCTGGGTTGGCAATCTTCTTGTTACCGCTGGAGTCGCAAGTCCACATGCATCCGTCAGAATCTTTCTGCTGCCATCCAGTGTAAGGTATGCAGCTGCCTGATTCGCAATGATTGCAATCAGGTACTGAACCGCAGGAGGCATCGTTGTTAGCAGCAGCGCACGTACCATCAGAGCCGCATGTACCGCATTTCCCACACTCATTCCCGCCCGGGTCAGGTACACAGACTCCTGGCACTGTCCCACATTTCATGCACGGAGTGTCATCAGTCTGGCAGTTACCTTCTGTACCTGGAGCAGCACCCTGACATAAACCTCCCTGACATGAAAGACAAGGACCGCATTCTTCTGTCGAGCTCGAAGGTACGCAGGCTCCGGGACTACCTGCCTGGCATATCTGGCACAACCTGCTGAAACCTAGCCTTTCGTCATTGCAGTCCATGTCCTGGTCAAGGGCAGTATTGCACCCGCCTTCGGAAGGTGATGCATAATTACCGCTGCATTTGGCGCAGGGTGTATCCCCCCCGTTGCAGGAGACTTCCATGCGGCTTGTTATCTCTGGTGGATTGAGCACACAGTTGTAGTTTGAATCGCATGCCATGCAGCTTGTAAAATCAGCACTGCCACCACCGCCGAATATTCCTTTGCCTTCATTTCCCTCCTCCATATCATCACCATTGATGTCGAAGCAGGGGAATCCAGGCGTCTGCCTGGTTGATACGTCTGCTCCGCAGTTGCCGTCCGCATCACATACTTCGCAATCGCCGCATATCATCCCTGGCAGAGGCCCTACGCATTCCCAATCATTCTCATCTGTAGGGCTGGGATCGCTTACTTTAGGCTGACAACCTTCACATGTAGGGCACGTTATCGGGCATGCCAGGCCCACGTAACCAATCAGTTTCTGGTTGTGGGCGAGGAACCCGTCTGCAAAGAAATTATGGTTCTTCGAAACCTTCTTCAGCGTGTATGTCTGCACATCCCCTGGCACATATGCAATGCTCCTTACCTTTGAGTATGTCATGTCCTGCTGGAGAACACCGGTTCCGACCTCGAGCTTTGCAATCTTGTCAAGTGCATAGCCTCTGTATGCTGCGTCCACGTCTATGGCAGCCCAGCCCCTATCAGTGTAGAGCGGGTGGTCATTCGTGACACTTAGCTCTTTTCCATTCTCGAATGTGACTGTGTAGAGCCCTTCCCGTATGGGCTGCTGGAGATCCAGGACTTCAGAGGGCTCCAGCTTTCCGGTATCCAGGTTGTATGACAGCACAAAATCACCGATATTGACGTCTTCTATAGACTTTGTCGTGCCATCAGCCATGGTCACAGGCGTGCCCGCAGCAAAGCAGCACTTATTGTGTGCTAGAAGGTCGTCTGCAAAATAATTGTCATAGGAACTTACCTCCTTAAGGTTGTAGGTCTGCACAATGCCTGGCACATTTGTTATACTGTCTATCATGTTCCAGGTTTGATCCACTTTCATTATGTAGTCTCCAACTTCCAGGCTCATCACATTGTCTATTGATTTTGTCTCCTTCAAAGTCTCTTCAGGCATGATGGATGCCCAACCGACCTCCCCTGTAGACTTCTTTGTGTAGAAAGGATGCTCGTTTGTGACATTGATTGACGTGCCGTCCGAGAAGGAGATGTCATACAGCCCGTCCCTGACAGGGGACTCCAGCTCCATCACTATCCCGGGCCTAAGCTCACCTGTATAGGTGTTGTAGCTGAGCACCTTGTCGCCGACAGAGACATCCTCTATGGGCTTCTTGGAGCCGTCTGCCATGCTTATCATAGTCCCCGCAGGGAAGCATGACCCTCCTGGGCAGGTCTTGGGGTCGTCCCCGGCAATGTCAGACAGGTCGTCAGGGAGAGGGCAGTCGAGAGCGATTGAGATCCTCATCTTTATCTCTGCTGTCAGCGGCTCAAGGCCGTGGACAGTCTCAATCTGCACGTTCTTGTCGCTGCATGAGACAGTGAGAAGCACTGAAAGCTTCTTGTCCATTGCAAGCTTCCCAACCTTCATCGGCTGCGCAAGATTCGAGGCAGTATAACCAGCACAAACCTCGTTGTCATTTGGATCAGGTTCTGTGTAGACATGCGTGGTCCCTTCTGGAATATTCAGGTTGGGACGGACAGTGCAATCATCCGGGATGTCAGTGGCGCCCTCAGGCTGAGGAAGCCCTCCGCATGAGTCCCCCTTCGGCAGGGTCTTGTCCTCGACCCATTGCCTCAGCACATAATCATAAACATCTGGCTGATAATCAACAACCACTGTATCGTTAGCAGCTATATCGCTCAATGTCCACCGGATTTTCTCTGTGTTCTGTATATCCATCATATCAATCTGATAGCTGCATTCGACGTCATCCCCGAAATATTCCGAGTTCAGGGCAGCGATCCTGTCGTCAAGGACTGCTGTCACATCATCATTCTTCATCTTCAAGGACTCTACCATGGCCTTGTCAAAATCTGTATCAGTGCATTCACAGCCGCTTGTCACCAGCTGGCATGCGTTCTTCTCCAAAGCATTTTGGCCAAGGGCAGGTATTATGTCACCTGCATTGGTTTCCATCCAGTCATGAAGATTGCTGTAAATCTCCCATGCCTTGTAAGGGAACGTTATATTCGTCGACAGATTTTCAGACTGTGACGAGTCCTCTGTATGAATGCCCACCTCAAAATCAGATACATCAGCATCCATCTGGCTGAAATCATAATCCAGCGGCTCCTTCACGTCGAAATCGACATGCAAATCAGGGGAGATGTAATAATCATCGTCTTCATTCCTGAGCCGGTCCATGTACTCTGTCACCTTATCATTGACGATCTTTTTAAGCGAGTCATTCGCCTCCGTGATATCAGGGGGGATGGCACCTGTACTGTACCAGACCTTGTTCTGGTCAGAGAACCCGTTCAGCATCCATTCGCTGATCCCGAGGGATACCGCATGCTTCATGGCTGTGTCAGCCTCTGTGGTTATTTTCTGCTGGTCATCCACCTTCTGCTCGTTCGAGCCGATTTGCTGGACCAGAATCGCGCCTGCAGCCAGAAGGACTACACCTACAATCACTGCAGCAAGAACATTAGCCTTTTTATCAATTCCCATACTCCACCACCTTTTATTGCAATTATTTTATTATTGTGCACATACTTATTTAAAAGTTTTTTCAGTTTTTATAGACCCAAAGCGTTATATCCACCAGCTGGCCGTTTGGCAAGGGCTGGCTTGTCTGAATGACATCCCTCTCAATAGACCTGTTCATCTCACCTATCTCCAGAGTGTACTGGTCGATATTTTTGTTTATCGTGTCTGTTATGTTGATGTCCATCGAGCCGATATCAGCAAGATTTATCACTTCACCACCTGTATCGTTTGCCATCAATTCCATCTCATCAATGATGTCCCCAGCACATTCCGGATGAAGGCACATGGGATCTGTCGGATTCGGACCGGTCAACTCGCAGCCTGGGCAATTTGAATCCTGGCATGCATTGCTTGTGGTACCTGGTGGATTACCGAAAAATTTGTCATAGCCTATATTATAATCCGGAATAAGGTAATCAAAATCGCATGAATAGCTGTATATGGGATTTATTATATGATTGTTATCTTTTGCGATCTCAATGGCTTTTTCTACTGATTTCATTGAACGGCTTACCGGGCAGTCATCCCTACACAGCTGGCATTCCAGAAAAGACGGCCACTCCGAATTGTTTATGTAGAAACATTCATCTGCATAAGAGCTTGTCGAAAGCTCGTCGCTCATGGGAAACAGCAGGGTCAGCTTTGAAAGAGTGGTCTTCTTGTCAAAATTTGAAGCAAAACCAGTCCCATAACCATAATCTGATTCATAATAATATGCGGGATTCGCATAATAAGTCCCATTGAACCATGCAAAACCGAATGGAGGTGTCATGTTATAGCGCTTCTGGAATGCCTCTGTATTGAAGAGCGTGTTGTTGATGAAGTCAGAGCTTGAATTGACTGAGCCGTTCTGGAGATAGAGGTCTTTGTCATCAATGGTAATACACTCTATCCTGTTATCATGGAGATTGTTGAATAAATCACATTTCTGGGTTTTTGAGCTCAGTATGTAGACAGTGGCCAACACATCGGTGCTGCCAGGGCTGTTCTGGTATCCTCTGTTGGTCTCATTGAGCTTCGCCTCGATTTTGGACAATATACCCTTAAGGTTGCCTGCGAGGAATGTCCTTTCATCAGACAGGCTGTCAGACCCGTCGATGATGAAGTTGAGGCTGACTTTGACTATCCTCGGCTTTACGACCATGTAGTACTTGTTTGTCCCGAATGACATCCTGAGAAGGTCAGTCGTCCTGTTGGTGACATTTACAGACTTGTTGCCGAATTTCTGGACCTCGCTTCTGAAGAACACTGCATCTGCAAGAAGGACGCCCATGCTCCGGCCCGATGTAGGCTCTGTAATCTTGAGCACTGTGTTGAGGTCGTTTATCCTCGAGTCGTCATAGAATATGTCCAGCTTCACTCCCTCGTTGAACTGGGTGTTGTGGGCGAATGCCGCGAGGTAGATTAGCCCGCTGATTAGGAGAAGCATTATGAGGACGACAGAGCCTACGACATTCTCGACAACTCCCATCAGTATATCACCTTTAGCCTTCCCGGGCAGATGTTGCCGGTGCTGTTGGCCAGAATCGGAACAAAATAAGGATAAGCATCCCAGTCCTCTTCGCTGAATATTTGGCCGTTCTCATCTTTGAACATGTGCTTCCAGGTCTTTGTCGTGTCTGTGCAGTTTGGGTATGCGAGCATCTCGATTACATAGCCCTTTATTGTCCCGGGAGGGAAGCTGCATGTCTCGTTTGCCGCCAACTTCCCGCCTGTCTCGCTTATGACCTGGCCGTAACAGCCTGAAGATAGCAGCCTGTTCTTCGCGTCTATGAAATAATTGTATTTCGCCAGGCCGTCATTGATCTCACCCTTGCCCTTCTTGAGAACAGCGTTTACCCACATGAAACCGATCACGACGAACAGCATGACCATGATGAAGAGGAATGTCGTGATCATGGAATAGACTCCCCTATTTCGCAACAATCGAGAACACCCCTTGACTGTCCCTGGTGATATTGATGTAAGTTATCTCATCCAGGTTGATATAATCCCTTGTGCTTATATTGCAAAGGAGCAGTCTGCACCGGATGACAGGCACATGGGAATTTGTGCAGGATGTGGCATTTGGCAGGACGACCCTGCCAGGCTCGAACACTGGCCTGCTCTCTGACTGGAAATAGAAAGGCCTGCATACTCCTATGCTAGTGCATGGCCCCGAATTGTCGAGGATTATGTCATCTCCCTGGAAATCCGGCTCAGTGGAATTTTGGGCGGAATAATAAACCACCCTGCATTCTGACGAGTCGATGCATACCTGGAGATCGGATATGATAAGGTTTCCCTGGTTGAGCCTCGGATAGTACCTTTTCCAGTAATCGCTCATCCTGCAGGCTGTATCCATATCCCTCTGGAGGCTGGTCAGCTCATTGTCAGCCTTCTGGACTATCTGGTGGTCAGGGCTGAAATTCCTCGCAAGCCATGCTATGCAGATGAATGCAGCTATCATGCTGCCCAGCCAAAGAACCATGGAAGGGACAGTGTCACCCTTTGCATACCATCTGAATGTCATTTTCCCTGCGCTCAAAATAGCATGAATACCTGTGCAGTGAGAATGACCTGCGCGCTGTTTCAGTCTGCAGGTCCAGGGAGCCGTTCACCGGACACTTGCAGAGCTCGCATTTGGTCTCATCGCTGTATTCTTCTGTAATGTTGAGGTTCGCGCATATCCTGTCCTGCTGTGTATACAGACGCATGCCGGACGGGAGTTCCACGTCAGTCGACAGGTATGTGTCAAGAGGTGAATCGCATACGAAATCGCACTGGTTCTTTAGAGCGTCAATGGACTCCATGAACTTGTTGTAGCGCATGTCCTCCTTGTTCTGCATCACGAGGTTCGCAATGATGGAGAAGCCGAGTACGACTGCAATCACTCCGAATGCAAGCCATACTGCCTGCTCCATCTAGATATCCTCAGTCGTCGGTATGCACTGGTCCTGCCAGGATGTCGGGTCGTAGACCCCGTTTATGTCAGACCATGTATCCAGGCATGTGCCGTATTCGAAGAAACATCTGTCTCCGCTGTCCTGGGCGCTCAGGATATCCGGCTCTAGCATGAAATTATAGAACCAGTGGCTCTTCTTCTGCTCGCTTGTGAGCCTTGTCCAGCAATCGCCCGGCTCGAAAAGGCCGTTATAATTTACCCCGTCAAACCCAACAAGCCTGTCTGCCTTGTCAATGTCATTAGTGATTCCCATGTTGTTCTCGAGGTAGTCGCATGTCAGCTTCTTGCAGTTCTGCATGTCCAGCGAGCCGCAAGGCCTGTACGCTGCGCAGTATATCCTGTCCTCGCAGTATCCCTGGATATTGTCAAGATCAGTCGTGTAATCCGCCATGCTGTTCTTGTTGATGTCAATCTCTCCCTTATAATAGCTTGTGCAATATGACACCTTGTCCTTGAGTGACCTGGTCGCCTTCGAGCATGCCGAGTCGCAGAATATGTCAAGGTCAGCGACAGCCTGCCTTGCAGCCTCTGCCTGCTGCTCCTGCTCCATCTCGGTCTTCTTCTGCTCTATCTGGCTGGAGAACATCTTGAGTATCACCATTGCGACAGCAAGGATGACGAACAGGGCGATAAATATCTCAATGGGCTTGTCCGTGCCCAGTTTCCCTCTGAATATATTCATGTGATTCACCTCTTTTCATTGCAGATTACCCTATCGTGTTATCTCTATTGACTCAGTCTTGCCGAAGGGGTCAAAATATATGCTGAATGCAAAATCATTGTCATTGACATCATCTGTTTTCGTGGCATTTGCCCTGATGCCCTCGCCTGAGTCGAACCGGCTGCTGACATCATTCCATGTCCAGTCACCACTCTTTGCAATTACAGCAAAACAGAGCTGCCTTTCAAATGTCTGGCCATGGTTCCTGTTGTAGCACTCTGTCATGAGGTCCGCCATCTGGATCCTGTCAATGGTGTTTAGTTCGATTATCTTCTGCTCGTCTTCCTGTGCGATGTTCATGCCAGGCCTGTTCCTGTCGATATCATCCCTGGATTTCGATATCATCTGCTGAGAGAACACTATAATCATGCTCCCTACAGCCAGGGCGACGAACAATGTTATCATGATCCTTATCGGGAGCTCCATGCAATACCTCTTTTCAGCTTATAGTTAGAGTATCATTGAAACAGCGGATATTTATAATTTTTGGTGATTGGAGGCCATGAGCGACAAAAAAGCTGTCGGTCCTGTTCCTGCAGTCTATCATGTCGCACTTGTCAAGCCTCAGCAGTTCTCCTGAAATGCTTTCCCTGGTGATGTTTGCAGCATCCTTCACGTATACAGAGAAGCTCATGTTGTCAAACCCGTACCGGCAATCTTCCCACCTATTTGCGATCTCCCCTGCAAGCTGGGTTGATTCGATGCTGTATTCTTCCCCTTTCTCTGTGGATAATGCCTTGTTGAAATCATGGTACTGTTTCACATAGTTGACAGACTGTATCACAGCGATTATCGAGCCAGCGGCTATTATGGCGATGATGATGTACACGAGCAATTCTATCGACTGCATCTTGGCATGAACTCCTATCTTATGTACAGGGTGTTGTTACTGCACGACAGCCTGACCACTTTCGGAAGCTCAAGGTCTGTCATGTTGACATCCTCTCGCTTTCCGCAGGACTGGACTGCTGACTGTATGCCCTTGCACCAGCCCAGGATCCTGTACTGGTCAAACATGTCTTTTTTGGTCAGGGTTCCCTCCATTTCCGATTGGTTGTTATATACATACAGAACCCTGTCTTTTGCTGAATATGAATGGTTGCAGAAATCCCAGAAATCCGCTGCCATGGATATGAATCCGACTTTGTCGGCTCGGACAGATGCCTGGACACCCGTATCATCCTCATACATTGTCTTGAGCATCCCTACATCATCGGTGAACTTCCATTCGTAGACGAATGTGGTGACCAGCCCCAAAAATATCATCCCTATCCCAAGGAACACTATGAGTTCGACAGTCATCTCCATCTTATCTTATGTGCAGGAATCCTCCAGTGCAATTGATCTTCACGACTTTCGGGAGCGCTATATCTGCCATGTCCACATCCTCCCTTGTTCCGCAGCTGTTCTCTCTGGACTGGATGACACTGCACCAGCCAAGCTCGCTGTATAATCCGAACAGCCCGGTCTTGGTGAGGTTGCCTGAATCAGCAAGATAGAGGGTGAGCGTCATGTTGAGCCCGGATTTGCTGCATTCATCGAAAAAGTCATACAGTCTCGTAGCAAAGCCTGTCTTGTCCACCTTTTCGAATCCCTTGACAGGATCGTTTCCCATCATCTTCTGAAAATCCCTGTATGCAGTCATGTAGTCCCAGCCGGCTATGAACCCGAGGACTAGTCCACCAAGCAGGACAGCAAAGCCAAGGAACACCAGGATCTCCACAGCCTCCATCTAGCCAAGCACCTGCGCTACCCTGTATAACGCCAGACCGATGGCAATCACTGCTATTACCAGCCCGATTATCATCATCAATGTCCTGTTCATTGCCTCCAATCCAGGAAAAGCGCATTTAAATAATTTCTGTTTTCAGCCCATCATATGCAGGTGCATCAAACATGTCACCCTATTGCAAAGAACTGCTGGAATATGTATTTCTCAAGCCCGTAGTATCCACCGAGAAGGATGATGGAGAATATCAGGAATCCTATCAGGACATTGACTGAAACTGCCTTAATCAGCTGGAACTGGTCGCTTCCCACCTTTATGTTTGATGAGAAGTATGAGAGGACAAGAATCATCTCTATGAGATATATTGACACGATCACCTCGACGACTGTTGGAGGGATGATGAGCTCGATCTGGACAAGTGAAAGCTCTATAGCCTGGCTCATGGATAGGCTTGAGAGCACCTGGCCGATATAAACCAGTGACTTGACTATCGCCATCGACATGAGTATGGCAGCAGCACAGAGCATGGGTGCAAGCATCGAAGTGGTGATGTTGATGAGAGACACTGTCTCGCTGAGCATAGTCCTTATATAATCATCCAGCTGGTATATGGCGATAGTCTGCTTCCTCACCATCTTTGCAGCCTTTGCAGCGCTGTCAGTAGAGACATCCGTGAATGATATTATCTGGGCAAGGATACCGCTGACCTTCTTCGACGGGCAGATCTTGGGAAGATAGTTCTCTGTGAGATCGGCTATGGATTTCTTGCTGACCTTGAGGTTGTGCATGAGCTTTGAGAAGAATTTCACGACAGGGTGGCTTGAGAATCCGTGGGTCTTGTAATCATCGATTATCTCAGGTATGATGCTCTCGACAGATTTGTTGAGGGTAAGGTATGTCGAGAATGTCTGGAGGAGATGAGGCATGTCCCGTTCTGTTTCGTCAACCTCATGCCAGAGGGTGTCATACCGTCTGACGTATATATAGCAAAGCAGGTAGATGGCTATCGATATTCCTGCTCCGAGAAGCCAGCAGGTAAGAATCCCTCCAAAAGTATATTCCCTTGACGCAAAGCTCTGGGAGCTCATGTCTATGAAGGTCAGGTGGACAATGGTGGGTATAGCGCAGCTTACCACTATCAGTGCGCCGATTGCGAGAATCCAGACAGGGGGCTTTTGATACATCGGCGAATCATTGAGCCTTATGGTGTCGACCTGTATCCTCTTAGCTGAGAAATTCAGGGCCATGAGTAGGAGGAATCCCGGAAACAGGACATCATATACAAAGACTATGAGGGGTGTCTTGAGGAATTCAGGCATGAATACTGATACCAGAGGAAGGAGCATCAGAGATATTATCGGGAAAAGCACACCCACAGCTACAAGTGTCTTTGCATTTGAGGCAAGCTCCTCTGCAAATCTCTTGCCTGTTGTCTGGTAGCTTATGATGAGCGTCTCCTGGACCTCGTCGAGGATCTTCCTCCTGTCATCATCATCCGACATCGCAGCTGTCTCGACGAGCCTGAGCGCCTTGACAAAATCAGGGTTCGCCTCGTTCCATATCGGCGTGTACTGTTCAAATACCTCTCCAAGGGTGTTCTTGACCCTGAGCCTCAGCTGCCTGACAATGTCCCTGAACTGGGTCCTAAGTGTGCCCCACAGGTGCTCTGTCGTGTTGATTATCCCGTATTCCATGCTCATGTTCATGGTGATATAGGTCGACAGCCGCATTATGGCCTTGAGCATCTCTTCTCTATAGCTTATCATCCTCTGTGTGTAGAATATGTTCACAGGGTACATATATGCTGCAAGCGTGAGGATGATCCCTGCGAATGCGAAGAAATAGAACAGAAAATCAGCGACATTGCTGAAAGATTCAGAGGCCTTCATGCTGATAGACAGGAGGGTAAGCAGGGAGAAGACTGAGAATATGCCAAGGGTCACGCCGACTACTCCGCTGCTTGAGTATGGGAACTCGACGAACTTTAGCTTCTTGTCTACATCAGGGATTGAAAATTTTAATGGAGACCTCTCTCCGAGCCCATAGATCTTAAGTAAATCCATTTACCCCACTACTTTTTCCTGGTATAAAAATTCTGCCTGAGATATTTCTCGAATTCTTCCTTGAATTTCTTCTCTTTTGATGCACCGTCCAGCGGCTTGTAAAATTCAAAGAGATTTGCAAATATGATATTGGCAGCTGACAGGAATTCCGCCTCGAGATGGGCTTTTGTCGGCGCAAGCTCAAGGTGCCTTTTCTTTGCCCAGGCCCTCAGCTCCAGGTCCTGGAGCACTGCTGCATAATTCTTATAACCCTTCGACCTCTTAAGGATCTCATTCAGCACAAGGGACTTGCCCTTGAGGAGCATATCAGTAGGCTCCAGGCAGTCGTTCTTCGGGTCATATACGAGCAGCTCCTGGAATTCGGGCTCATCCTGCCAGTGCTTGGTGACTTCAGTAACGCTCAGCACCCTCCTCACTCTCTTGAGGCCGGTTGGAGACTTTATCTGGTTTACTATGATTATGAGGTCAGTCACCTTGAAAGAGCCCTTGGGCACGCCGAGGTCGTTCACCACCCTGTCAAAGACACCATAAGGTGAATCGCCGTGTATGGTTCCGCCCACGCAGTTTGACATCGCTCCCACCCTCATGGCCTCATAGAGGACCTTTGCTTCCTTGCTCCTTATCTCCCCGATTATCAGGCACGAGTCGCCAAGCCTCAGAGATGTACGCAGGCCTGTGTCGAACGGCATCTCCATGCCATGCTCAAGAAGCGCGCTCCTCACTTTTAAGGGAAGTATGTCATAGCCTAACCTCTTATAGGATTCTATGGGCAGTTCCTGGGTGTCTTCTATTGTGAGTATCCTGTACTTGGGAAGGATCTCAAGGAGTAGGCTTCCGAGAAGAGCCGTCTTTCCCGAGCCTCTCGGTCCTGCGCAGAGAAATGTCCTGCCGTGCATTATCGCAAGCGACATGAGGCCGCAGAACCAGGGATTGACTGCTTTAACTGACATGAAAAGAGGGAGTGTCCACGGCCTGTCCCTGTGCTTCCTGATGGAGTATCCTGTGCCGAATATGCTGAAAGGGTCGATTATCGCTGCTACCCTGCCTTTCTCATGCTCAATCACTATCTCGCCGTCAAGCTGGGGCTGGGCCTTGTTTAGAGGTCTGCCTGTCGATATCTTGAGCCTTGTTGCCAGGTAATTCAGCAGGTCGTCTGTCGGATAGATGTTTGATATGCATTCGTCAAATTCAGCGTGGACAATCCTTACCGCTGTCTTGTATCCCGGCGGGTTGAGATTGATCTCAAGCACCTTGTCGTCGAAAAGCAGATGCTCGAGTATCCCGTATTCCAGATACCATCTCTTAATATATTCATTCGTGGTCTCGCCTGTCTTCTTGAATTCCTCCACCTCATCGAAGAAATTGAAGAGCTGGCCGAATGTGACATTGACCTCGGGGATCTTGATGTAGTAAATGTATCCGACATTCTCCAGCCTCTGAAGGATGTAGACCTTTGCCCCGGTGCGCTCGATGGTGTAGCTGGAGACGACCTTTATCTTTTCAGTCACCACCCCTAGCCTCACATCGATGAAGAACGGAATGACGCTCAGGAGCTTGTTGTGCTTGTCATACTCCTTTGTGAAGAGCCTTGACTTGAGCATGAGCCTGTCATATTCCTTACCCTTGATGCATTTCTTGCATTCCTCTGACATGAACACAGAGCTAAGAGACAGCTTGCAGTCCTCGCAGTCGACCTGGACCACTGTGTTTTCAGTTGTAATCATATTCCCCGTACCACATTCTGATTCTTGAAAGATGACTTTAAAAACCTTTGTAGTCATTATCAAATAATAAGAAATGTTTTTATATACGTCGTCCCTGAGCATATAGAGGTGGGCTAGATGAGCATTCTTGGGGACAATAAGGACAACAGCAAGATGGAGGAGCAGATTAAGATACTTGCCACCAATCTTGAGGTCATCAACCAGATGCTTGTCAGGGATCCGAATCTTGCAGCTGCGACAGGCGAGGGGTTCGGAGGGATCTCTCCTCAGCAATACCAGGAGATGCTTGACAATTTCAGGAGGCTCAACCAGAAGGTCGACAACAATGACAACCAGCTCAGGGAGCTACTGAACCAGGAGCTTGACTACATCAAGACGACTCTTCAGAAGATGTCTGAGATAAATGCAGCATTCCCCAGGCAGAAGATGGAGCTGGATACTGTCGTCAAACGCCTCAGCAGCGTCATCGAGATGTTCGATGCTGCTGACAAGCAGAGCATGGGTGCGCTGGCAAAGGCCCTGCGCGATTTCAACCAGAACGCAGGCACGATAAACGACAACATTATGTATTTCCAGAAGAGGGTGCTCGAGAATGTCAACTTCAAGATAAACGAGATTGGCGAGGTCGTGGCGAACAGGCTAGCAAGGACAGGCCTGATCGGCATCGGTGCATTCGTCGTCATCGGTGTTGCATTCTTCATCCTGATCTATGTGACAAGGTGAAAATGGCAAAAAAAGGACAGGAGATAACCGAAAAGGAGATAAGGCACAGGTTCAGCCATGCAAACCTCTATTACATAATGATGGTCGTGAGCCTCGTGCTTTTCATATTCTTCCTTGTGCAGGGCATAAGGTACCATCTCGAGGATGCAGACCCCTGGCTGACAATAGCATTCTACACCATGGCTGTGATGCTTCTTATCGTTGCGAAGAGCAGCCACAACAGAGGCAAGGGGCATTATCATTACCATGGCCACCTGAAGACATAGGGTTCATGGAAAACTTTTTATTTCGATAACATTATGATGTCAGCAATATGAGATTTATCATTGTTTTGTCTGTTTCGATTGCCATGCTTCTTGCAGGTTTCGCATCTGCAGAGGAATTCCACGTGACACAGACAGGGGCGGGAGCAGATTACAGCGCTTCCCAGTTCAATGCCCTGACTGGAGATTACTCCGGCGATATCTTTTATTTTTCAGGGACTTTCACCACCAGGATAGACATAGAAGGCATCCATGGGACCTTGGGCCATCCGGTCGTCCTGGATGGCTATCAGGACGGTGACTGCTACCCGATAGATGCAGTATGTACATCTTCAGCATTATTGAAACAAGGCATGCGCGTGGGCAACAGAGCCCATGGACCGGATTATATCACAATCCAGGATTTCAGGATGACTAAAGACGAGGACACATCATCATGCCTCGAGATATATCCTTTATATCAGTCCTCGACTGATTCGGGCAGCATTGACCATATCACCATCAGACGCAATTATGTCTATCAGACTAAAGGGACCATGTTCTACTTCCGCCAGGGAAATTATGGAACAGTAGAAGACAACAAATTCACAAATTTCGGCCAGGATGGAACCGACGCCACACAGGGGATTGACCTGGCCGCTCTCGATGATTTCGTTTTTCAGGGCAATGTGGCAGGACATGATGAAGAGAACTTCCCGTCAGGTTGCATATCCGCAAACATCATCGAGATCCATTCCACAAAACGAGCGATACTTCAATACAATGATATCTATGGTGCCCCTAATCAGGATGGGATTGTCCCAAAGGAAGATGATGATAATTCAGATATAATCATAAGGTTCAACAAGATCCATGATAATCTTGGAAACGCAAAGGCAAATGGGGCAGAACATGCGGGGAAGGGGATCCAGTCACTCAATAATAAAGGGCATAAAAATTCAAATTTATACATCTATGGAAATTACATATACCACAACCAATGGTATGGTATATTGGTTGGACCAAGTTCAGATGGGATATATATCTGGTCTAATATCATTACGGATCAGGGGCGTGATGGCATAGTCAGCAGCTACTGGGACACTGGCGGCGGCTTTACACCGGCAAATATCTTTATCTACAACAATATAATTGCAAGAAACGGGGTGCTCGGAGAGACTGATAAAACCCGGGGAGGGATAATCCTTTCTTCCGGAAATGATATCAATGTTCAGAATAATGTATTATGGAACAACCGGCCAGGAGGAGAAGGGTCTAGATACTATCAGGTATATTCATCAGTCATCCCATCAGCTTTAGAGCATGATACATATTACCATTCTTCATCTGCCACTCCTGTCTATTATGACGGGGCTTCCAGGACCCTGGCTTATATGCAGGACACATATGGTTTCGAAGACGATGTACCTTCAGGTGCTGTTGCGGATTATGGATTCAAGGATCCTGATGGGGCTGACAATACCTATGGTACTGTGGATGACGACTACAGGCTTGATGGAAGCAATATCGACGACGGAGCAGATTTAGGCCAATGCTTCGATGTTTTCATCCAGGGACAGGATTATAATATCTGCACAAGCGATGCACTGGACCCGTCGACGGACTGGACACGATTCCCGTCGCCTCAAACAATCAGGGTTGCAGACCAAAATAATTACGGAGACTGGGAAAGGGGAGCTTATGCCTATACAGGCGGAGCAGCACAAACATACACCTGCACTGGTTCAATCCCATCTGATGCAGAGGCATACGGCCCTGAGGAAAGCACCGGCCTGGCAATAGATACTCCATGGACATATTCAGCAGATGACACAGCAGCAAAATGCCAGTTCCGCTGCAATTCAGGTTTTGCATGGAACGCAGGTGCATGCATCCCGCAGCACACGACAGAAACTTACACGATACTGAAAACGCAGGCACCACCTGTCATCGACGGGAATATAAACGAATTCACAAACGCAAACTCAATAACAATTACAAACCCGGACAAAACAAGAGGGACCTTCAGATTTTTATGGGACAGCAGGGCATTATATGTTGCTGCAGAGGTGGCTGATACAAGGCTCAATGCAGACTTGTCCCACCAGGAAGACAGCAGCTTATATTCAGACGATTCTATTGAGCTGTTTGTTGACACCCTGAACAACGGCGGGGCATCCCTGCAGTCAGACGACTATAAATTTTACGTGAACATAAACAACATCCACTCAGACAGCCAAGCATCAGGCATGGGCTGGGATTCAGGGATGGGATCGGCTGTCATAGTGACAGGAACAGTAAACAATAATGCAGATGCAGATTCAGGGTATGTGATTGAGGCGATGATTCCCTGGACAAACTTTGCAGCACCCTCGGATGATGCTGTGTGGGGTTTTGACTTGTCAATGGACGATAAGACAGATGCCGGAGTAATCCAGACAGCATGGTCAAACACTGACGGAGGCGGGTTCAACAGCCCTGACGGCTGGGGTGATGCGATCTTCTCTTCTCAGCTTGTCACCCCAGGACCAACTGGAAGCATGTGCAATAGCTCAGCAGACGCAGATAATGACGGTGTAATCACGATATCTGAACTTATCAGCTCCATCTCCCGATGGAAATCTGGAAGCGTTCCAATCGGAAGCCTGATAGACGCTATTGGCAAGTGGAAGTCTGGCTGCTAGGCCTGCACGATTATCCTCTATATCGTTTTTTTATCATCCAGGAATTTCCTGTATTCATCAAAATTCGAGAATGCCATGAGAAATACCAGCCTTTGTGGCTTGTCTATCGCATTCACATAATGAACACCATCTCTCAGCGCCCGGAATACATGGCTGCCTGAGATGTTCTCATCGTACTTATGAAGATGGGTGAACAAGGAATTATTGCCGTCTATGATTTGTTTGATGTCAAACCCAGGTGCATCCCTCCTGAAAAGGCCAGTCACTAAAATCTTGGTGATGCTCTCCCTGAACTGGCTGAAATGGTCCATCAGTAAAGCCTCCTGCTGACGTACATGTATACAGCATATAATGTTATAGCAAGAATGCATATTGTTATGAGAAAGACGACCCTTGCGTTCCTGAGCATGGCTGCATATCTCCTGTCCTCTGGATGGGGATTTTTGAACACATCCTTTGCGAAACCTATGCCCATGGTCTGGTACCCTGATGCCCTGTACTCCTCGGGGTATTTCCTGCGCTTGTATAAGTATAGCCTGATGCGCATGATCTTGAGGATTATCCAGAACACCATGGCTGGTAGGAGCATGAGCAGCATCATGAGGATATTTGCCTGCATTTGGAACATTAATACATCTTAATATATAAAAGGATTGTATATAAAAGGATCGGTGGCCTGCCACCTTGAAATCATATGGATAATTGATCCGGAGGTGACTGTCGATTGCGCATCATAGCCCATCCTTATGACAGCAGGGAACATCCCTCTGCTCAGAACCTGTGCAATGCACTGACTGCCCTATGATAGGTGAATAATGTCTCAGAATACGCAGGTATTTCATCCTGTTCATTTTTGACATCCTCAAATCTCTCGATAATCGTGGCATACATTTGCCTTACATTATGTTCCTTTGAAGAATCCGGATACTGGAGATAATGCCGCTCTGATTTTTCTGCGGCTGTGAAAAGCCTCCTGAAGGCGGCCTCCATGTCATAAACTTCAATGTGCTTTGCGCATTCAATGTCATAATTTAAGGATTTTTCTAGCATCGTATTCAGGTCGAGCTCAGGAGCCAAAGCTTCATATTCTGTCTCTTCATATTCAGCAAGATGGCTGGTGACCTTTGCCATGAATGCAAGGAAAGAGGCATATCTGCTGTGCTCCTTTCTGTTCAGATAATTCATGTTTTTTTGAAAACTGCCAAGGAATTCTTTTCCATTAACATAGCTCTTCGCAAGCCAGATGAATTCCCCTGGAATGTCCATGTAGCGCAATTTCTTTGATATCTCATATGCTGTTATTGCAGCCCTCCTCTGGAGGTGATAAATCTGGTTTTTCAAGAACACCTGGTCACTATTGTTCCTATCAAGGCCCAACTGCAGGCTGACAATAGCTTTTGCTTTGATTAGGCTTTCATATGAGTCGATATTATATTTTATCCTGTTTCCATTTCTGTCATTGGCCTTGCCTGCAAGGATAGCATCGATACTCGCGTTCCTGGTGTAAAATTCCTTCAAGGGCTGCAGAAGCTCAGTATTTATATCATCAAGCTTGCTGCCTGAAGAGTTTGACTCAATGAGCTCAATTCCCCTCCTGTTCAATTCGAGGATGTGCTCAAGCTGGCAATCTGTGAATCTGTAGGTCGGATTATCGAATTTCAGCAGATTCACTTTTTTCTTCTGGACTACATAAGCGGCACCGGACAGCCTCTTGGCAGAATCCAGGTCAATGCTTCCGAGGGTTTGGCTAGGTGCTTTGGATGTGCCATAATATCCTACCAGCTTTAAGTAATCTATCAATTCGAAAATGCTGTCCTCAAGCCTCATGTCAAGCCGGATTATAACATCTATTTAAATATTTTAGGTTAAATTTATATATATTCGCTGGAAAGGCAATGCCCAACATGGATGGGATAAAATCGATATCGCCTGAAGAAGCAGAGCAATTGATAGGCAAGAACAAAGGAAATGGTAATTTTAGCATCCTCGATTTCAGGACTCCCGGCGAATTCCGGGGAGGCCACATAGAGGGGGCTCTGAACATAGATTTCTTCTCTGATACATTCAGGCATGAGCTGGAAGGCCTTGACAAAGGAAAGACATACCTTGTCCATTGCAGGACCATGAACAGGACTGTCCCGGCAGCAGGACTGATGAGGCAGCTCGGGTTCAGGCACGTGTATGTCATGGAAGGAGGGATAATGGCATGGGAGTACGCAGACCTCCCTGTTGTGCATGCATGACTGTGCCAGGACAGCGTGAGGATTAGAAAACTATATAAATAAGCCGCCAATCTTCAACAAAAAAAGAGAGTTCTAGGATTGCATGACAAGGGATGACAAGATGACAAGGATAATATACGAACCGAGCAGGAGCCTCAGCCAGTTCAGGCTCCTCACTGGGAAGACTGATTCAAAGAATGTCATGTCAAAGACAAGTCTCAGGACAAGGCTCTGCAGGCTTCCGTCATCAGGCGGCCACCTGCACATAAACTTACCCCTGGTAAGCGCAGCCATGCAGGCAGTCTCAGGCAAAAACCTGGCCATCGCCCTGGCACAGCTGGGAGGGATAAGCGTTATACCATGCAGCATCCCGATAGATGAACAGGCAGAGACAGTGAGGTACATCAAGAGGTTCAAGGCAGGGTTCCAGGACAATGTTCTGACTGTTTCAAAGGAGGATAAGATATCATCTGTTGTGAAGCTCATGAAGGAGACAGGCTACGGCAAGTTTCCGGTGACAGCAGGCGGCAGGCAGAATGGGAAGCTCCTGGGCATAATCACCAGCAAGAATTTTGACCCCAAGATCCACCGCGAAGAGCTGGTCAAGGACCACATGGCTGCGAAGATAGTGACAGGGGATGAGGGCATAAGCCTCAGCGATGCGAACAGTAAGATGGTCAAGCATGGAATCGACGTCCTTCCTGTTGTCGACAGCAAAGGAAACCTGAAATCCGTGGTCTTCAAGAAGGACATGGAAAAACAGCTGTATTTCCCTGACAGCATTGTCGATGAAAAGAAGAGATACCTTGTCGGCGGCGCCGTATCGACCCAGCCGGGTGACAGGAAGAGGGTGGATGCGCTTGTGGAAGCCAGTGTCGACGTCATATTCATAGATGCATCTGACGGCTATTCAGAGTTCCAGGTCGAGACACTGGAATACGTAAGGTCCAGGACAAAGGACATCCCGGTCATCGGCGGGAACATCATCACAGCCGAAGCCTTCACCTTCCTCGCAGAGGCAGGCTTTGACGGCGTCAAGGTCGGCATGGGAATAGGCTCTGGATGCACGACCCAGGCGCAGAAAGGGACAGGAAGGGGCCAGGCGACAGCGCTCATAGATGTCTGCGGCGCAAGGGATGAGTTCTTCAACAGGACAGGCACCTATATCCCTGTCATATCCGACGGGAGCATATCCAACTCAGGCCAGATAATGGTCGCCCTCGGCCTCGGCACAGATTCAGTCATGATGGGCAGGTTCTTCGCCCAGTTCACAGAGGCAGAGGGGGGGCTTCGGAACCATCCGACTCTCGGTCCGCTCAAGGAATACTGGATGGAGGCATCTGCAAGGGCAAAGAGCTACGGAAGGTATTCCTCGACAGCAGAGACCTTCTTCGAGGAAGGAGTGGAGGGGTTTGTCCCGCATATCGGCTCGATCTATTCCAATCTCAGGGAAACCATCCTCAAGATGAAGAGCTCGCTTTCAAGCGCAGGATGCAGGGACATTGAGGAGCTTCACCAGAATGCTGTCGTCGAGCTCCAGTCTGCCTCAGCTGGAAGGGATTCTGAAGTGCATGACATAATAACGAAATGAGTTCTCTATCTGCTTTTGAGGTCCTTATATCACTCCTGCATGCAGGCAAAATATTTATATACCTCTATATCCTTCTGTCAGGCATGCAGGCAGAATTACAAGATAAACTCGAGATCAAATCGCTTCTACCAGCCCTGCTGCTGAGACTGCTGTAAAAGGCCCTCATCGTTTTCTTAATATCTGATAAATAACCTGGAAGGTGACAGATCATGAAAAACTTATTCAGAATATATAAAAAAAAATTGAAGAATGGCGATGGCATATATGGGATGGACTATACAGTGCTATACAATGATAAAAGGCCAGACGGGAATGCTCTTATGATATTTACACCGGTAAAAAAGTCCTGCATATGTGACAAGCTGCCGTCAACCGGTCTCGCAGCTGACATAAGCAAATTCTTCCCTTACGGGGAAAATGAAAAAATACCTTATGGAGGAAACGGGGCAGGCAATACACTTATGCAGAAGTTGATATCTGATGCAAGGAAGAATAATATATTGGGGTTGTATACAATCTCCAGCCAGTTTGACAGAAGCCGCCCTTATGTGGAACTCCTGAAGAGGTTTAATTTCAAGCAGGTGGAAGTGAACGATTACAGCCTTATTCTATAATGGCAATATTTTTATTCTCTTTTCATTTTCTCCATCTTATGAACATCCAGTGCATAAAGTGCAAAGGCAGGGGATTCTGCGGAAGGGCGTTCTGCCCTCACATTGCAAGGTCGGAGTCGATGTTCAAGGTCAAGGACAGGCTTACATCGAGCGAGTTTTCAGGCCGGAGCCCGGCACCCTTTGTCGGGAGATATGGCTATCCTTATGTGAATGTCGGAATACTCTCTCCGCCTGAGCAGCCCGAGGACGCCTGGCTCTATGACGCGCCCAGGCACTGGAGCAGGGAGAATTTCAGGATTCCGCAGATAATCGACCTGAGAAGCTCTCTCATCAATTCCAGGTTCAGGGCGGACATCAGGGAAAGCAGCAGGTTTCTTGACATAAGCAGGGAGATAGGCATGGCCAGCAGGCCGGTTGACGTCGAGATAGCCCTTGAAGAGAAGCCCAGGTTCAGGCTCAATGCAGGATACGACATGGCGCCGACAGGCCCAAGGGGAGAGCTAAAGAAGGCAGACATCACCTCGAATCCCAGGGTGCATACAAAGGTGGACAAGGTCGTGAGCGACACTGACCTGAAGTCAGCAGACGCGCTGACATACCTCTACAGCCATGGATTCGACGAGAATTTCCTGACAAGGCTCTTCTCTGTCGGCAACCTAGGTGTCGGGAAGGACAGGAAGCTCGTGCCTTCGAGATGGTCTATCACAGCTGTCGACGACACACTAGGAAAGGACATGTACAGCGAGATAAGGGACTATCCCCGGGCCGACGAGCATGCTGCATACTTCGGGAGCTACCTGGGGAATTATTACCTCGTCATGATGATACCTGGCATCTGGGGCTATGAGCTCTTCGAGACATACATGCCGAACGCGAGCTGGAACACAGAGCATAATATAAATTATTCCACTGACTACGAGACATGGCAGGGGAGGAAGACATATGCTGAGAACTGCGCTGGCGGGTACTACTCTGTCAGGCTTGCGGTGCTTGAGAAGCTCAGGAAGATTAAGAGGCAGGCGTCATGCCTGGTCATCAGGGTCATAACAGGTGAATATGCCGCACCGCTCGGGGTGTGGGTCACCCGGGAGGCTGCAAGGAAATCCCTGGCTGAGAGGCCCCTGAGATTCGGCTCGCTTGAGCTCATGCTCAAATACACGAATGCTCTCTTGAGAAAAAAATTCGGCTTTGATGCAAGCATGATCCTGGACAACAGCCGGATGCTCAGGGATATCAGGACCCAGCCGAGGCTTGACAGGTTTTTCTGATGCAGTGCTATGATTGATTAAAAACCTTTAAATATACGCGTGCTGATAATGGATTTTCATGCTGGACAAGAAGCTCGTCAGCCTGGTAAAAAAAGAGATGAAGAAGGGGCTTTCTGAATCAGGCATCTATGACAAACTGACAAGAGACGGGTTCAGCAGGCACGAGGTAGTTTCAGCCATCGATTTTGTGAACAAGGAGAACCAGGTCGAGGGTGAAGCAAAAAAAGGGGATATCATGCAGACAGTCCTCATAGTGGTAGGGATGGTCGTGCTCTTCGGTGCGATTTATTATCTCTTCTTCTACAGCGCACCGGCTTCTCCTGACAAGATGACCACGGATTCGGCAGTCCTTGACAAAAACACTGCCAGCATAGATGATTATCCAGCATTTGAGGACAGTTTCATGGCATGCCGTCCTGATGAGTACACATCCTCTGTCATCGACGGCTCAGAATATTATTACAGGATAATCGGGCCGAGCGATGGCCTCTGCATGGTTGAGTCTATGTTCATGCAGAACCCTGACAGCAGTCTGGTGGACATAAACATGAGCTGTCTCTACGACAACACTCTCGGTTTCGAGGATGCCATACAGGATACATCCAGGTGCTCAGGGAGGCTCTTCAACCTGATGGTAGGTTATCCTGATGACAGCCCCATGACCTGTGATATGCCATGCGCAGATTGCAGGCTGAACAAACTGGTGAAGTCAGAAGACGGGGCCTGCGTCGAATGCAGGCAGGACAGCGACTGCAATGAAGGGTTCGAATGCTTCTCTGACAGCACGTGCATAAACAGGCAGATAATATCAGTCAGCCCGCCATGCACAGATATGTCATGCCTGGACTATCCGTGCGAAGACTGCAGGACAGGCTACAGGATATGCCAGGGCAGCACTCTTGATTACAAGAACAATAAATGTGTGGAATGCGGCGTCGATGCGCATTGCAAGGCAGGATTCGTCTGCAGGGAATATAAATGCGTGGAAGAATAGAGAAGTGTAGAGGAGCCGTAAGCCGCCTTCTGTCAGAGCCTCCATCCCTAAGGATTTCACTGATGCTCTGCCTTGACATTCTACTTAGCGCCTGCAAAGGCTTGCACAAGCCAGGGCTCACCGTTTCATCCATTCCGCCGGAGACGTCAGATGGTTAACTCGCATCAGTCACCTGCTGCTTCACATCATCATCCCATTCCGGAGGTGGTCCCGTTTCTGAGTGGTTGCCATCCTTTTCAGGATCTCTTAAGAGTGGCTGCCAAATACATGGCTGTTGTTGTGGGCGGACTTTCCTCAGACATAATGCCCTGGGGCACTGTAAAACATTGTTTCCAGATGCCCCATACATGTCGGTCCGTCAGTCAAGCAGCTCCCCTACAATGCCTGGAAACAGGCAGCTCATTTAAAAATATTGCTATTTTTTCCTTGCAAGGTCTTCCCGGAGGAGCTTTGTCTCATCCAGCTGCCTCTTGCTAATCTCCCTGAGCAGCCTGGTCTCCTCGACCTGCTCCCTGATGACGATTGCAAGCTCCTCCTTCACATCCTCCATTGTGGCTGCAAGGATGAGGAGCACTATCAGCGAAAGCCAGATGAATATTGTCTGGAACAGCCCCCACGATGTCACCAGCTCTGACTTGTACAGGCTTCCGATAAGCCAGAGACCGGTTATGCCAACCCCGATACCAACGACAAGCAGGACAATCTCAAAGAAGTTAATCTTGCGGTATGTTCTCGCCATATTCATCAGATGTCAGGATGCCTGAGTATATAAAATTTATCATGCTCTTGCAAGGATTAGGCATTTGAGCTCCTGCATTCCCTGCCAAAGGGAAAACTCCCTCTCTATCCTGAAATTCCCTGATTCAGTGCGCAGGGCATCATCCTTATGCAGGCAGACCGCTATCCTCCCGTTTTTCTTCAATATGTACTCAGCCTGGTGAAAGAATTCCCTGTATAGCTTCCCGACCTGTTTCCTGTCATGGCTTTTCGATTCTGCAGGCGGGTTTGTTATTATCATGTCTATTGACTCTTCATCAAGTTTGGTGTCTAGCCATTCGATGTCCATCCTGGTAGCCCTGATGCGCTTTCCTACACCGGCGAGCTTTGCATTGTTCTTGGTCGACCTGACTGATTTGAGTATATGATCCGATGCAATGATTTCCGAGGCTGAATCCGTCTTCTCATCAAAATCTTCAAGCCTGCACTTCATCCACCTGTGGAATGCAAACCTGTCTTTCTTGTAAAAATGAGGCGAGATCCGGTTGGCAAAAAGGGCTGCTTCGATTGGTATTGTCCCTGCTCCGCAGAAAGGGTCGAGCAATGTCCCTTCATTAAAACCGCCCTCCCTGACAAGGGAGTAGGCTATGGTCGAATTCAGCGAATCAGGATGTATGAAGACCTTGTAATCCCGCTTGGAAAGATCGAACCCGGAAAGATCCAGGCCGATATAACAACTATCATCATGTATGTATATATATACTATCACGTCCGGCTCATCCAGCGAGACCTTTGCCATGCTCTTTTTTATTATGAGCTCCCCTGCGCCTGCTGCGATGTCCTGGCCGGAGTAGTCATGCTTTCCGATTCGCCTGCATTTCACCTTGAATGTCCTGCCTGCAAGCCACGCTGAAAAATCTATCATATCCATGCTTTTTTTTAAGGAATCAAGGGTCTTCTCAGGGCTTTGACTGGCTTTTGCAGTCCCCAGGAAAAGGAGGACCTTGACAGCAGACTGCGACCTATAGCATAGTTTTGCAAGCTCTTTCTCATCCTTTGCATTGAAAGAGAGGGCTGTCTCATGCACTTTTGGCTTTTTGTCAATCAGCTCACCTATCTCTTTCTGTGCAGTGCTCTCCACACCCCCTAGGCAGATTAGAAGTCCTTCCATGGCTGCATGGAAAAGTCCCGGTTATATAAAGGTTTCATAAATATTAATATATCAGCCCAAAATACCTCAATAGATGGTCGAAAAGATTGATTACGCGAGCACGCTGGATATGGAGGATATATTATATATTGACACCCGCGCGCCTGTCGAGTTTGAGAAAGACCATGTCCCTCGGGCTGTCAATATCCCTATATTTGACAATGAGGAGCGGGCGATGATAGGGACCATGTACAAGCAGGTCAGCCAGGAACTGGCAGTCGAGAAGGGCCTGGACATATACAAGAAGAAGATTGATGATTTCAGGGTCAGGCTCATGGAATTCAGGGCTAAGACACTCATAATCTACTGCTGGAGAGGCGGGATGCGCTCTAAGGCGATAACTGAGCTTGCAGAGGGCATTGGTCTCTCATGCAACCAATTGAGCGGGGGATACAAGTCATACAGGAAGCATGTCAGGGAGCAGCTTGAAAATTTCAGGCTGAAACCGGGGCTCATTGTCCTTCACGGACTGACTGGAAGCGGAAAGACAGATATCCTTCAGGAGTTTGATGACAAGATAGACCTTGAGGGCCTTGCACAGCACAGGAGCTCGGTGTTCGGAGCAATCGGCCTTGTGCCGAGGACCCAGAAGATGTTCGAGTCCCTTCTCCTCCAGGAGCTCAAGAGGCTGGAATCCAGAAAGAATATAGTCATCGAAGGGGAAAGCAGGAAGATAGGAAACATCATTATGCCGGAATTCCTGTATCTGGCGATGAATAAGGGGATTAACATCCTGGTGCAGTGCAGCCAGGAAAGCAGGGTGAGGAGGCTTTCATCAATATACACAGGAAGCCCAAAAAGCACAATGGATGTCAGGGACACAGCAAGAAGCCTCAGGAAGAAGCTTGGCAAAAAGACAGTCTTTGAGCTTATGAAGCATCTTGAGAATGATGAGATAGCTGAATTCATGCAGGCTATCCTGGATAAGTATTACGACCCGCTCTACACTCATTCGATTGGAGAGCTTGATTATGATTACAGCCTCGATTCTGATGATATCATCATTGCTGCTGGAAAGCTCAGGGAAAAGTACAGGCTGAGATGAGACATCCTACAGACACAGGTCTTTCATAAAATTTATATAATAAGGAGTCATGACTTTGGCAGTTCAGGATATCAAAAAGAGGAGAATCAAATGAAGAAACCAGGTATGAGGCTGGCAGGAAAGTTCAGAGACTATGTGATTGCAGCATATATCTCAGGGACGATGCTTGAAGCTGCCCTGGTAGGTGTCCGTGACAAGAGGGATTTCTCGATATTGTTCAGGGAGGAAAAGTCTATCAGGGATATCACAAGCATAACAGATTTTCTCAATACTGTTAAAGAGCAGGCAAAAGAGCATTTCAGTGCCTCAGCCCTGACATGTGTCATAGGCTCGCCGGGCCCGGTATTCGGCAAGAGAGCTGGTATCAGGCTAACTAATTCAGACATAGATATCGAGAAGATTGAGGTGCAGTCAAAGACAGGCTTTCGGAAGGTCCTTCTGCTTAACAATTATGAGGCGGTAGGATATGGGATAGATTTTCTCAATCTTGAAGAGGATGTCATAAAGGTACCCCATGTGGGCATGGACAGGACCTGGCCCTATACCAGTACAGACACTGTAGCAGTTGTCGGCATCAGGACAGGCCTGGGCCTGACCATCGCCCCTTATGACAGCCGGATGAAGATGCATCGGCCGATGCCCTCAGAAGGCGGTCATACTGACACGATAATCGACCTGAAGGATGAGATCGAGCTTCTCAGGTTTCTCAGGGAAAAGTCGCCCGGGAGAAAAAAAACGCATCCTGAATATGAAAGGGTGCTTTCAGACAGGGGGCTTGTCAATATTTTCGATTACTATGCAAGGACTGACAGGAACAGGAAGACTGCAGATATAGGCAGGCTGAAGCCTGAGGAGAAGGTCAGGGCGATCGAGACCAGCTACCATCTCAACAGCACATGCAGGAAGACAATCGACAGGTTCACGAGCTTCTATGCAAGGTTCTGCAAGAACATCGCTCTAACAAGCGAATGCTACTCAGGCCTCTTCATGACTGACAGGATAGTCTGGAACAATATCAGGCGGCTTGATGACAAGAGGAAGATCCTGATGAATTTCATGAAAGAATTCGAGGAGCATGAGAAAGAGTCTGAAATCCTTGCAAAGATCCCG
Organism: uncultured Candidatus Woesearchaeota archaeon; assembly: GCA_963717515.1. Taxonomy (GTDB): domain Archaea; phylum Nanobdellota; class Nanobdellia; order Woesearchaeales; family DSVV01; genus CAYXZQ01. The sequence goes on along the minus strand of OY970338.1, from coordinate 1,690,262 downwards.
GTATACCTGATAAAGAGGCAGGACATAAGATTTCTCGGATGCTGCAATGCAGCTGTTAATTTCTTCGGCCCGGAAAGGCCGGCAAACAAATAATTATTTATTATAGATGCCATTATTGCCATGCGATGTGCTATGCAATACCCGGTAAGATAATCAGGATCGATGGAGAATCTGCACTTGTCGACTATGACGGCGTAAAGAAGCAGGCGAATGTATCGCTTCTTGGAAATGCCAGAGCAGGCGACTATGTCCTTGTCCATGCTGGATTTGCTATTCAAAGGATTGATGCAGGGACAGCAAGGGAGAACATCAGGGCAGCAAGGAGGATGATGGAGCATGGATAAAGCCATTGCCCACAGCCTGGAATCCATCAGGGAAAAAGCAGCCAGTATTGGGAGGGATATCACATTGATGGAAGTCTGCGGAGGGCATACCAACACAATCATGAGATACGGCATCAGGGATATCCTGCCGAAAAATATCAGGCTGATATCCGGTCCGGGCTGCCCTGTTTGCGTGACTCCCAGGCATGATATCGACTGCATGATAGCTCTTGCAGAGAGCGGAGTGGCTGTTGCGACTTACGGCGACATGTTGAGGGTTCCTGGCAGCAGTTCAAGCCTTGAGATGGCAAGGGCAAGCGGACAGGAAGTCTTCGAGGTCTATTCAGCTGAAGAGGTGCTGGACCTGAAAAAAACATATCATGATATTGTCTTTTTCGGCGTAGGCTTCGAGACAACTGCACCCATGACAGGCTTTCTCCTGAAAAAAGGTGTGCCTGTATATTCTGTCCACAGGCTCATTGCGCCAGCATTGGAAGTGCTCCTCTCAGGCGAAGTGAAAATCGACGGCTTCATCGACCCAGGCCATGTTGCGACAATCACAGGCATCGGACCTTATGAAGCCATAAGGGCTCCCCAGGCGATTGCAGGTTTCTCACCTGAGTTGATCCTCCGTGCAATCGATGCGATTGCAGGACTGATTCTAATGGGGAAGACAGGAGTCGTGAATTCCTATCCAGAGGCTGTGAGACCTGGAGGTAACCCGGTGGCGCAGAGGCTGCTGGAGGATGTATTCGTCATATCCGATTCTGCCTGGCGCGGGCTCGGCACCATTCCTGCATCAGGCATGGAAGTCAGGGATAAGGAGCTGGATGCAAAATATTTATACAGGAATATATTCAGCAGTGTGCCTGAGCCGAAAAAGACAGCATGCATGTGTGCAGAGGTCCTCATGGGCGCAATCGAACCGGTTGGGTGCAGGCTTTACAGGAATTCCTGCACACCGGAAGATCCAAAGGGCGCATGCATGGTCTCAAGAGAAGGCTCTTGCGCAATATACTTCATTGCAGGAAAATGAAAGATGACATGATAACACTTGCCCATGGTGCAGGTGGCAGGGAGATGGACAGGCTTATAAGCTCCCTCGGCCCGTTCTTCAGGGGAAAGTGGAAAAATTATGATGATGATTCAGCAAGCATGGTATTCGGCGACAGGCAGATCGTCTTTACGACTGATTCATTCATCGTCGACCCGGTATTCTTTCCAGGCGGAGACATAGGCCAGCTTGCTGCATGCGGGACGATAAACGACCTTGCTGTTATGGGTGCAGAACCCCTGGGCATGTCTGTCGCAGCTGTCATCGAGGAAGGTTTCCCTGTTGCAGAGCTGAAGAGGATCATGGCATCAGTAAAGAAAATATCACTCCAGGCAAAAGTGCCGATAGTGACCGGCGATACAAAGGTCATGGAGAGCGGCAAGCTTGACAGGATAATCCTAAACACGTCAGGCATAGGTGTCGCCGGCAGGGATGGGCTGCTGACAAAAAAAGCAGTCCCGGGCGACAGGATAATCATATCCGGCGGTCTCGGCGAGCATGCTGCTGCACTATTGTCAAGGAGATTCAACTTCAGCACGGCTGTCAAGAGCGATTCAAAACCCATGCTTGATGAGATCGGCTCAGTGAAGGGGATGATAAGATGCGCAAAGGATGCGACACGCGGCGGGATTGCAGCTGTCCTCAATGAGATTGCGAGGAGAGGCAAAGTCGGCATGCTGCTCGATGAGCAGAAGATACCTGCAAAAAAAGAGGTCAGGAGGGTCGCTGAGCTCCTCGGGCTTGACCTTCACTCGCTTGCATGCGAGGGTGTCTTTGTATGCATCGCCCCAGGCAGGGAAGCTGCAAAGGTAGAGAAGACCCTGAAGGGATTCAACAGGGATGCAGCGATAATCGGCGAGGTTGTCGCCGGGGACAGGGTCATGGTCCAGACAATCATCGGAAGGAGGGTAATGCCTGTGCCGTCAGGAAGGATAGTCCCACGAATCTGCTGACTAGATAGAGGATAATATGCATGAGCTTGCGATAACAAAGGAGATAATAGGGATTGTCGAGCAGGAGAGCCTGAAAGGAAAAATCAGGCCGAAAGAGGTATTTATCGAGCTCGGCTCCCTGACAAGCTACAAAAAGGCGCCGCTTATATACTATTACAATCTCCTCAGGAAAGATTCAGATGTCATAAGGGACAGCAGGCTGAACATTGTCGAGACTGAAGGCGATGAGCTCAGGATAAAGAAGATAAAGGGTGATCAGGATTTGCGATGAATGCGGATGCGGGCATAAGGGAGGACAGAAGGAGATAATCATTGAGAGATCAGTCACAGAAAAGAATGACAGGATAGCTCACAGGACATGGCACAGGCTCTCTGACATGGACATATTCTGCATAAACTTAATGGGCGCCCCCGGCTCAGGCAAGACGACCCTTATAGAAGGGCTGGCAGGATATATCGGCACGGACAGGCTCGCCGTCATCCAGGGCGACCTTGAGTCTGACGTCGACAAGAAAAGGCTTGAGAAGCTAGGCATCGAGACATTCCAGATAAACACACACAGCGGCTGCCATCTTACTGCTGCGATGATCGAGGATGCTCTTGAAAATATGAAGCTCCCGGAAGGGGGATACCTCATCATCGAGAATGTGGGCAACCTTGTCTGCCCTGCGGGCGTGAGCCTTGGCCAGCACCTGGACATCGTCGTAAGCTCTACTGCAGAAGGCGCTGACAAGCCTGAGAAATATCCTCTGATATTCCATCATGCTGGTGCTGTGGTCATCTCCAAGTATGACATCGCAGATGCTGTTGATTTCAATGAGAAAATGTATATCAATGGAATCAGGAAGATAAATACGGACCTGAAGATATTCAGAACCTCTGCCTCAGAAAAGAGCTCATTTGAGCCTGTGGCAGGATTTCTTGAGAATGAGAAAAAGAATAAGTCCCAAAAGACGCACAAGCACTGAGAAAAAGCAAAGGCAGCGATGAACGCAAAGCTTATATATGCGGATTGCAAAACAGGTCATGATGCAGCTCTCAATCATCAAGGGAAGCACATTCGGTGTGACATCAGGCATAATCACAACTCTCGGCCTCATCATCGGCCTTGACTCAGGCACGCATTCAAAGCTGGTCGTTCTCGGCGGGATCATAACGATAGCTGTCGCCGACTCTTTTTCTGACGCGCTCGGGATGCATATCTCCGAGGAATCTGAGAATCACCATACCACAAAAGAGATATGGGTTGCGACCCTAAGCACATTCTTCTCAAAGTTCCTGTTCGCGATGCTCTTTGCAGTCCCTGTCCTGCTGTTCGGGCTCGGGACAGCCATTTTGGTTAGCATTATCATGGGCCTGGGGCTTATCGCTGTCCTGAGCTATTTCATTGCAAGGATGCAGGATGCCAAGCCCCTGAGGGTGATTGCAGAGCACCTTTTCATAGCTGTTGTCGTCATCATCCTTACCCATTTCATTGGCGGCTGGGTAGGAAGGAATTTCATGTGAGGATGCAAGGATTGTTCTTCAGAGATTTGCGATTGCTGCCTGGCCTATGCAAAGGCCTGCATCGCCCGGTGGTATCCTCCTGTTCAGGAGCACGCCATTTCTCTTCATGAATCCTGAAATGGTCCTGTTGTAGGCAACGCCTCCTGAGAAGACCATGTTCTTCATTGCCCTCGATGCAATCTCAAAGACACCCTCAGCGATGTACATCTGCGAAGTCATCGCAAGCCTGGACCTGTCCTTCGAGAGGTTCCTTACCAGGTACCTGAAGAGCTCTGTGGTGTTGAGCACAAGCATCCTGTCTTTCTTTTCAATGACCGGGGCCAGCATGTAAGGTCTGCCTGCCGCAGCCTTCTCCAATTCTATAGCAGGCTGGCCCTCGTATGTCCTCTTCCTGCATATCCCCAGAAGATATGATGCTGCATCAAGGACCCTCCCGGTCGATGTCGTATTGAATGCATTGAACCCCTGCCCAAGCAGCCCTGAATATGCGTTTATCTCGTCTTCACTGAAAAAATCTTTGAGCTCTTGCCTGTCCATGAACCTTGAGATGATGCCAAAGAGCATCTTGCCCGGATTGAGCGCAGCGGAATCACCGCCTATCTGCGGCTGCTCTTCCAGGTGTCCGATCCTCGTGAATACATCATCTTTTACATCAAATATCTCACCCCCCCAGAGATTGCCGTCATCGCCATAGCCGAGGCCGTCGCAGGCTATCCCCACATATTCTGAAATGCTATGCTCAAGTGCTGCCCCTGCGGCATGGGCCTTGTGATGCTGGACCCTGACCAGCCTGCATGAAAGCCTTTTTGCAAGCTCCTGCGCATAATCAGATGAGAAGAACCCGGGGTGCAGGTCGCAGGCGATGAGATCCGGCCTGCCTTTTTCCAGGAGCCTGCTTATATGTTCTTTGTATATTTCCTGGTTCTCGACAATGGAAAGGTCCCCTGCAGGTTCAGTCATGAGGAACCTTTTGCCTTCTGCAAAGCATGCTGAGCCTGCTGAGTCTGTGCCGAGAGCAAGGGTCGGCCTGCAATCCGCCTGGAATGTGAATCTTAACATGAAGTGATAAAATCAGCATGCAATATAAATTTAACCGAATTGATTTCCGCAATCTTTTTAAACCATGCTGCATTACACTGAAAAAATGGCAAGAGACAAGAAAGTCAACATGCCTACTTCCACAGCAGGCATAACAAGGTATTTCGACGAGTACCGGTCGAAGATCGAGTTCAAGCCAGGGCATATCATAGTCCTCACCTGCATTGTGATAGTGATTGAGCTTATTCTGCATTCTGCAGGCGCCGGCTGGTTCGGCCTGCCATAGAAGGTGACAGCATGTTTCCAGGAATGAACCCGAGGATGATGAAACAGGCCATGAAACGCATGGGCATCAAGCAGGAAGAGATAGACGATGCAGAGCAGGTAATCATCAAATGCTCAGGAAGGGAGATAATCATCGACAACCCCCAGGTCTCCAGGGTCAACATGATGGGCCAGGACACGTTCCAGGTTGTGGGAGAGATCTCTGAAAGGAAACCTGACTCGACCCCTGACATAAGCGACGAGGATGTAAAGACCGTGATGGACCAGTGCGGGGTCTCGGAGGACGAGGCGCGAAAGGCGATCGAGGATGCAGAAGGCGACCTTGCAAAGGCCATAATGGAGCTTTCAGACTGATTCTTTGTGCATGTGGAAGAGTTTCTCTAGGAATGCAAAATAGAAAGGCGTAAGCAGCCCTCTTATCGCCACCGGGATTGCGGCTGCAGGACCGATGAATAGTATCCCTAAGGTCGCTGCGCTGTTGCCGTTCTTGAATGTGCCGAAGAGCACGTACATTACGTCATATTTCTTCTTGACTTTCTTCCTCACAAGGATTGCGTATATCACAGCGCCCAGACCGAATGTTGCGAGGAGCACAACGATAGTCACAGGTATCATGCCTAGAGGGTCTTTCAGGAAAGTCTCCCTGTTAAGCCCGATAAATATGTATATGGATATGCCATAGATCATGTTTATCATTATATTCTTCTTCCCAAATATCTTCCACCTGAGGCCATGCATGAAGTGGGCGATGACCACTGGAAGGAAGATTATGAGCAGCAGTATCTTTATGAAGAATGTTATGTTGACGCTTTGTCCAAGGAACAAGTAGACAAGGATTGGGGAGAAAACCAGCGCGAATAGATAGCAGACTATCTCTCCGATGAGCGAATCCCTGATATCGCCGTGATAGATGTAGCCCAGTGGTATGATGCCAGCTGCCGGAGGGACGGCTGCAAGGAGTATGAACCCGCTCCTGTAGTCATGATTCCTGACGAGCAGGAAGCTGAGCAGCAGATACACAGGTGAGAGGACGAAGAAGTTGATCAGCACCAGCTTTGCAGCCCTCCCCAGGTCATCCTTCTTCAGGTGGGCGAGGTGGATGTCCTTCACAGACAGGGTCATCATGATTATGAGCAGCGGGACAAGGAGGACCTTCAGCGGTTCTGCAGCCCCGGGGAAGAGGAAGCCGAGAGCCATGAATACGAAGAAAACGACTTTTGAATCCTCGAGGATGTTCATCTGCATCGCTTTTTCCGTCTAGATATATTAAATAACTTTCGTTTTGTCTTGTTGATGACAAACACAACAATAAGCAATGCGCATGTGGCTGAACCATAGAAACCTTTAAATATCAAAAACCAATTGAATACAGCATAATGGCTTATATGCTGAAAAAAGAGGACTTCCCCATATTCGTGAACCTCCTCATGAAATCATATGATGTCATCGCTCCCCAGGTCAATGGAAAGCTGGTGGTATTTTCCGAAGTCAAGTCGTTCGATGACATTACCTTAGAGAAGAATTCCTATTATCCCCCGAAGAGATATTTCCTGCCTCCGGAAGAGGACCTTCTAAGATACAGCAGGAAGAAGAGCATCCTGGGAGGAGAGAAGGACACTTTGGAGACTGTCGAAAACGGCAAGAAAAAAGTGATTCTCGGCATGAGGATGTGCGACGTGTCAGCTGTGTCAAAGATGGACAAGTTCTTCAGGGAGGGGATAAATGACCCGTATTACGAAGAGAGGAGGGAGAACATATTCATAATAGCCATGAAATGCAGGTCAGAGGAGAATGACAACTGCTTCTGCAGCTCTTTCGACATAAAAGACCCTGAGTATGACCTCTTCCTGGAGAGGACAGAGGATGGTTTCATAGTGGATGTGGGCTCCAAGAAAGGCAACAGCCTCATAGACAAGAAGATATTCAAGGCGTCGGTGAGGGAGGCAAAGAAGGACCTGCCTGACTGCAGCCTCAAGCTTAAGACAAGTGCGGTAAACAGGCATTCGAAGAACTGGGACAGGTACTCTGCCAAATGCCTCTCATGCAGCGCATGCAATGTTGTCTGCCCTACATGCTCATGTTTTGACATCAAGGATTACCCGGACCTTGACCTGAAATCAGGGACAAGGAAGCGCATATGGGATTACTGCCAGTCAGCTGATTACACGAAAGTCGCAGGCAACCACATATTCCGCCAGGGACGGAACGAGAGGTTCAAGCACAGGCTGATGTGCAAGTTCAGCTATATGATGCGGACCATTGAGGAGATAACATGCACAGGCTGCGGAAGGTGCGTGACCGTCTGCCCCACCGATGTCTGCAACATACCTGACATATTGAGTGATATAAATGAGCAAGGGAACTAATCCATACGAGCCGAAGGCATCAAAGATAACTGAAAACAAAATGCTTACATCAGACACTGCTCTGCTCAAGGTCAGCTCAGGAATGAACCCTGACCCGGGCCAGTTCGTCGAGGTGTCTGTCATGGGCATAGGCGAATGCCCGATCTCTGTCTGCTCATATTCAAAGAGCCATGTCGAGCTTCTTGTCAGGGGCGTCGGCAATGTGACCAAGAAGATCATCAAGCTGGAGAAGGGCAGCTCAATTCTCATGAGAGGCCCGTACGGCACAGGATACCCCATGAAAGACATGGAAGGCAAGGATATCGTGGTCATTGCAGGGGGCACGGGCCTTGCGCCTCCCCGCTCTGTCATCGAATACATTGAGAAGAACCATAAGAAATACGGCAAGGTATCCCTGTTCCTTGGATTCAGGGATCCGGCAGAGATGCTATTCAGGGAGGACATCGACATGTGGAAAAAGAGACACGATGTGACCCTCACAGTTGACCACTGTGCAGACCCGGCTTATAAGGGCAAGGTATGCTTCGTGACTGATGCCTTCTCAGATGCAGACATATCCCCTGGGAACAAGGCAGTCATACTGTGCGGCCCTCCTGTCATGATGAATGTATGTATCGAGAGGCTGAAGAAGAAGGGATTCGATGACGAGCAGATCTACCTGAGCTATGAGAGGCACATGAAATGCGGTGTAGGGAAGTGCGGGCATTGCGTTGTCGCCGGAAAATACATGTGCAAGGACGGGCCTGTTTTCAGCTACAAGGACGCGAGGAATTTCTATGACTAAGCCGAAAGTTGGGATATTCTCGCTGACATGCTGTGAAGGATGCCAGATAGAGGTCCTCAACCTGGAGGATGTTCTTCTCGATATCGTAGAGAAGATAGACATCCTGTCATTCAGGCTTGCGAAGGCCGAGGACATAAACACGGACTTTGACATCGTGTTCCTGGAAGGCTCTGTGTCGACAGAAGAGGATATGGAGAAGACAAAGAAGCTCAGGGAGAAGGCGAGGATGCTTGTGGCCCTCGGCTCGTGCGCATGCACAGGCGGTGTCCAGGCGCAGAAGAACTTCACTAAGAGCGCAGATGTCGAAAAAGCAGTGTTCGGCGCAAGCAGGCTTGACATCAAGAACACGACATCTGTCGCAGTCTCTGAGATAGTGCCTGTAGATTACCAGATAAGGGGATGCCCGATTGACAATACTGAGTTCGCCTCGATTTTAAAAGAGCTCCTGCTCGGCAGGATGCCCTACCAGAGGGAATGGCCTGTCTGCGTCGAGTGCAAGATCAGGGAGAACCATTGCCTTCTCGAGGACAATAAGATATGCCTGGGCCCTGTGACATACGGCGGATGCAATGCAGTATGCCCCAGCAACAACCTGTACTGCATAGGGTGCAGGGGAATAATGGATGATTCAAACATAAAGGCATTTGTCGAGCTCATGAAGGAGCAGAAGCACCCTGTCAAGGATATCAGGGATGCATTCCAGATGATATACGGCAAGAACCCCAGGCTCAAGGAGGTCCGCTGAAATGGCAGAGATAAAGCTTGACCACATAACCAAGATAGAGGGGCACGCAAACCTCACAGTCAAGATAGAGAACAGCAGGGTCGAGAAAGTGGAGCTTGCAGTGGTCGAGGGTGCAAGGTATTTTGAGGGATTCATAAAAGGCAGGAAATTCAGCGAGGTCCATACCATAACGCAGAGGATCTGCGGAATATGCAGCGTAAGCCATACCATAGCGGCCCTAAAAGCGGTCGAGGATGCCCTTGGTGTCAGGGTCACAGAGCAGACCAAGCTTCTTCGTGAGCTCATGGAGATAGGCGCATTCATCCAGAGCCATTCACTTCACCTGTTCCTTCTCGCACTGCCGGACTACCTTGGCTACCAGAGCGCAATCGACATGGCTGACAAGTACAAGAAAGAGGTGCTCCTGGGACTATCATTAAAAAAGCTCGGTAATGAGATCGACAGCATCATCGGAGGCAGGGTCATGCACCCGGTTAGCATGTGCGTGGGCGGATTCCATAAGCTGCCGGAGCAGGCAAGGCTTGACGACCTCAGGAAGAAGCTCGAGAGGGCCAGGGCAGATGCTGCTAAGGCAGTTGAGCTCTTTTCCGGGATAAGCTATCCTAGGTTCAAGAGGCATACAGAATACGTCTCGCTCAAGGAAGAGGAAAGATACCCTATAACAGAAGGGGTCGTGATGTTCTCAAACGGCCTGGAGATACCCCAGGAGAAATACCTGACCTATCTCAAGGAGAAGGTCATGCCTTATTCCAATGCAAAATTCTCGTCATTCGAGAAGAGGAGCTATTATGTCGGCGCCCTTGCAAGGGTCAACAACAACTTCGACCTGCTGTCCAGGAACGCCCAGAAGATGCTCGAGAAGAACAGCATCAGGTTCCCGAGCTACAATCCATATCACAACAACTATGCCCAGGCAATAGAGATAGTCCATGTCATCGACAGGGCCGTTGAGATCCTCGGAAGCCTGAAGCTCGTTCTTGAGGAGCCTGTGCAGGCAGCTGTGAAAGCAGGCAGGGGCATTGCAATAATCGAGGCGCCGAGAGGGATACTGATACACGACTACACCCTGGATGCTAAAGGCAGGGTAGTGAAAGCCAATGTCGTGACACCGACAGCCCAGAACCTGAACAACATCGAGGATGACATAAGGAAACTGCTGCCCAAGGTCATGGACAGGAAAGAGAAGGAGATAGTCTTCAGCATGGAAAAGCTCATAAGGGCCTATGACCCCTGCATCTCATGCTCAGCGCATTTTCTGAAAGTGAAATGGGAGTAAAACTGTCACTAGTCAATCAATAAAAACATTTTAATATAAATACACCTAGTGGATAAGGCATGAAATGGCAGCTTGACAAGGAATACATGAGAAATCATATACTCAGCTATGTCGAGTTCCAGCTTTCCCAGGGGTACGGACTGGGAGATGTGAAGGCAGTCCTTCTCAGATATGGTTATGAAAGCGACCTTGTCGAGGAGATATGCAGCTCGATAAACCCGGGAAAATACACCCATAGGAAGAAAACAGGGAATAAAGAGCTTGACGAGGACCTTTATTTCTACATCCAGAACCTGCTTGTGGACTATATCAAGAAAGAGCAGAGCCAGGGATACACCCTTGAAGTCATCGAGAAGGCGCTTGTCAATTTCGGGCATCATCCCAAGATGGTGAGAAAGGCGATAAGGGCTGTCAGGGACGGTTCTGTGACTGACCTTCAGCCGGTGTTCAAGTTCCCCCCCGGCCTGATGTTCCTCATCTCCCTTGCAGGCATTGTGCTGTTCATAATGTACATGACATTCACGACTGATGCGCAGCTGTACGTCGTGTTCCTCAGCTTCCTCCCTGCACTTGCGATGGTGCTCATAGTGTTTGCAGTGATACTCAACACAGGGAACAAGAGGCTTGTGCAGATGCTTCCCATAGTTTCTGTAGGAGGGGTCGTACTGCTCTTTTTAGGGATACTCGAGATAAGCCCGGTCGCAAGACAGCTCTCAGAGCCTGGGACAATACTCATCATCAACGTATTCCTTGGCTTCATCGGCGCATCTCTCATGTCTCTCTTCTCAAGGCTCCAGCCCAAGAGGGTATCTGTCGAGGAGATTATTGATTCTGTCCCCGCACCCCTGCCTGAGCAGAAGCAGCCGAAGAAGGAGCGGCTGAAGCTCAAGAAAGCCTGAATCTACCTGAGATGATTCCATTCCCTGCTTTGGAATTTGATTTTCAGTTCATCTGCAAGTGCATTTTCTTCTTTGGACAGATTCAAAGGTTCCAGCCTGACTCTGAATCTCTTTTCAAATGCCGAGATAATGTTTCTCTTCAGGCCGGCTATGTCGGTGATGCCATGCTCCTTAAGAGAGGTGACCCTTTCCTTCGCATTCCTGATCATCTTGTCCTTGAGCTTCTCATCAGGGACCCTGAGTATTGAAAACATCCTTTCCACATCCACATCGAAGATGATTGTGCCGTGCTGGAGGACCTTTCCCTGCTTCCTTGTCTGGGCGCTGCCTGATATCTTCTTCCTGCCTGCCAGTATGTCATTTATCGGGCTGAAGACAGCATCGACCCCGGACCTCTTAAGGGCATCGGCGATTATTCCGCAGAGAAGCTCATAAGACCTGATTATGTCGGCAGGGACAAGGCTTTCAGGGCATGTAAAGCTGTATGTGAGCTCTTTTTCATGGAAAACAGCCCCTCCTCCTGTAATCCTTCTCACCACATCGATGCCATTCTTCCGGCATCGCTCCAAATCTACCTCTTTATCAAGCGATTGAAAATAGCCTAGGGACACTGCTGCAGGTGTCCATGAATAAAGCCTGAGTGTGGGCAAATCAGACACATACAGCATGGCCTCGTCGACAGCCATGTTCGTGGCAGCGTCATGGCTCGTGTCCTGGATGAGCCTCCAGCTCTTTTTTGCATCTCTCATATTCATCATCAGTGAGCTCCCTCGGGTAATTGTACATGGTCCTGCTGGGCCTTTCGTTGTAATACGGCCTGTTGCATCCCGGGCATCCGCTTGTCCTGAATGCCTCAGGTGCGAGTTTTTCATGTTTGAGCCTGTATTGATATGCCTGCAGCCTGCGGTAGTATCCTATGTCAGGCTGCGGCCTGTTTTCCATTGGAGTCCCTTTCACAGGCGTGAATGCGAAAAGACCGAACCCGACACTTGATTCCTTGAGAAGCCTCATCATCTCCAGCATCTCATCCTCTGTCTCGCCGAGCCCGGCTATCAGATGTGTGGTGATTTTGCCCGGGAATGACGATGACGCCTCTTTTATCAGGCTGAGCCTCTCGTCGAAATCACCGTGCTTCATCTCCCTATATATATCTTTATTTGCAGCATCGAGCGGGATGCATAGCCTGTCTGCTTTTTTTGAGATCTCATCTACCTGGCTGAGGTCTCTGAAACTGAAGCTCACGCTGACAGGCTTTTTTATCTGTTCAATGACATCATTAGCCTCTTTGATTGTCGTCGATGTGCATTGCAGGCAGACCCTCAGGAAATCACTCCTATTGATCTTCTCTATCGCTCTACGTTTGTTAGCCTCAGGCCACTCTATCCTTGAGAGCCTGCTGCTGCTCATGTTCTGGCTGCAGAAGAGGCAATTGTTTTCGCATCTGTCCCCGAGCATGACATAGCATGTCGTTGGTTCTGTGAGCTGCTCTGCCCTGATGAGATCGAGCCTTATCGCTGAACCGAGAGAGAGCCGCATGGAATTGAGTCTTTCATTGATGTTTATAAAATTATTCTATGCCTGTTTGTTTTAGCTGAACATCCATGACCTTCTCAACCATTGACAGCTCGATATTTGTATAGCCCTCTTTCAACCTGTTCCTCAGAGCAGCCATTGATCTGTTCCTTGTCTGGGTCCTGATGAATTGAATGTCTTTATCAGGCAATGAGACGTCATCGGGATTTATCGTTATTCTCCATTTCATGGCTTCCAAGATGCTGCTATCGGTCTCTCTCTGGTATCTTTCTTTGAGATATGCATCATCTGCTGCATTTTCAAGGACAGAATGGGTGACTGCATTGGAAAAATTGCCTATGAACTTATTGATGACTCTTTTCCTGTTTGAAACTATCAAAGATACGGCTTTCCAGATTTTTATATAATGTCTTGTAGTTTTTTGCAATGATTTTCCATTTTCCGGCAAAATTTCCAGGTCCATCTATTTTTATCCTGAAGATCTGCTCAATATCCTTGTTTATTTTCGGATAAGTAAGAGCCTTTCCATCAAGGAACAGGCTTATCGCAATGATATTCCTGAGATATTTATATATCTCCTTGTTGTTCAGGACCTCAAAATTATTAGTGAACTCTTTTCCCTTCAGAAGGGCCAGGTCGAGGAATTTGTAATGTATCTCCCTTTTTTTCCTGGTGACGTATCTCTTCATCGAGACGTACCTGCTCATCGAAAGCTCAAATACAGGATCGTGATTCATGCTCTTCTGGAGTTCCCTGTAATCCATGAATATGAGATGCGGCCTGATATCAGAGAATTCGACAATCCTTTTCCTTATCTCAGCGCTGTTTTTCTTCAGTCCTATGATTATGATGTCAAGGTCATCGAATCCGTATCCTTTGTCGAGGAAGGAGCCGTTTATGAAGATGTTCTCAGGCTCTGAGTTCTCTCTTATTATCGCAAAGACCCTCTCTATTATGAGCTTTTTTGCATCAGGCAGCTCTGCATTGTGCGTGAAGATCGAGGGAGCAGGTTTTTCGATCGCAGGGCTTATCAGCACGTACTCCCCAGGCGTAAGCCTGTGCTTTGGGATGTATACCTGGTTCATCCGCGAACCCTTGCTCACTTTTCCTATGAATTCCATATTACGTAATATTACGTAATAATATAAAAATCTTGCGTTTCCATGCTCGTTTTGGAAAGATTTTAATATACTGATTGCCTGCCCTGCCCCATGGCGCTTGATGATCTGTTCTGGCCTGCATTTGCAGGAGTAATCATACTTGCACTGGCTGGTTCAGGATACTTCTTCTTCAAAAGGAAATGAACCAAATTCATACTTAGTAAACACTGTCCCTAGGAAAAGCTTAATAATTATACAGGATTTCCTCTCCAGCATGCATCCCGGACTTGAAGTGCTGAGCGACAGGAAGGTCCTTTTCGATGGTATTCTCTACACAAAAGACCCGATCAGTCTTTCTGACCTGAGGTATCAGGAAGCCAAAAGAAACAATGACAAAAATCCCTTGAAATCAGCATATTATTCAGATGATGTCATGTTCAATGCAGCAGGCCTTCTTTTCCTGCCGACAGATTTGGGATCAGTGCAGCATATGAAGAAAGTCCAGAAAGCAAAGGACATGAAGGAAAGGCTCATGATCATGAAGGGCGCGATAAATGACGAAAGGATCCCTACAGTGGTTGAGCACAGGTGGCTGGAGAAGGGGACACCTTATCCCTGCGGGAATTCATATGACTATGAATACCATGAGCAATATGGCAGGGATGAGATACTGCGACAGGTCATCAAGTATCATTTCACACCTGCAATACCTGAGATAAGCAAGGCAGTCATGGACAGCATCTGCCCGCTCATGAAGGCAGAATCGATTAAAGCCCTTGCATTGCTTGGAGGAAGAGAAGCAGCTGATACACTGGTGCACAAGCTGGAGGACAAGGATGACTTCGTGATGATCAGGGATGCAGCTGCTACAGGGCTGACAGGATTCTCTTACGCAAGCTCAGTCCCTGCCCTTGTCAGGACATTTGACGGGACTGTCTTCATCTCCCCTTGGGAGTTGTATGGTGATGAGAAAGAGCTATGGGGCGGGGGAGACAGGGATTCGACGAATTATGGATATGGGTATCAGATAAACAAGAAGATAATGAACGATGACTGGCTTCCGATGATATGCCTCGAGGCGCTTGCGAAGATTCCTGCCCCTGAGGCCATGCAGACACTGGAGAGGGCGGCAAATATTGGTTTCAAAAACACATCAGAGCATGCAAGATACTGCATGTCGAATTGGATAGACACTAATGTCAATATTTTGCAGAAGCAATATGATAAGGAAGGCAGGCTGTCAGGACAGGGCTTGGAGAGGCTGTACGAGATGAGGAGGCTCGCTTATGAATATGACCTCACGCCTAAGAAGAAGATCTACGACACGCCCTTCGGGATGATGATAATCAGGAAAAAGCCAGGCGAAACCCCGATGATTAACATGGGAGGATGAACATTTCCAGTTATCTGGAAGAATTTTGAGCAAACACCCTGAGAACTTACTGATTACTATCAAGTGGTCAATATAGATAAATTTTATAAATAAATATCATTTCTCCTTGCTCATGCTGGACTATAACATTGAAAAGGCAGAAGCGCTGGTGGACAGTCTCTCAGCCTCCTATAAAGCAGGAAGGGAAGCATTCAGGACCAATACCAACCCTTCAGAAGACTTCAACGAGGTCCGTGCAGAAAAGACATATGCCCTGATGCCTGCGAAAAAAAGGACAGAGACAGAGCTTCAGAGAATTATAAACTCCTATCTGGATGATATTCCTTCAGGCCAAAAGCTGATACATTCAATACCCGGGGATAAGAGGATCATCACTGATGCCATCGACAGGGAGAAGAACGATTACAGGTTCGGGTTCATCGACGAGCTTGTGGATTTTCTTGTTGATAAGAAGATGGACTTCAGTTCCAGACATGTATTGTCACAGTATATAAAAGAGATGCCGGAACCTGCCGGCAAGAGGCAACATAAAGATGTCCTGAAGACAAAGGTTTCAGGTATACTCCTGAAAGAATCAGGATTGACAGGGTATAAAAGGGGATTCATGATGATAAATCCGAATACCTGGCTTGTCGATGCATTTCAAGACACCAGGACCAGCAGGCTGTCAAGATCAGGGTATGAGCTGGGGTTCAGGGTGAGGGTCATGAAAGATTACAGTTATCCGATGGACCAGCTCGAGGTCCCGACAGATGATACTATACTTTATTTCCTGGAAGGCCTTGGCAAGATCCATTTAGGGCTATCGGATGAATTCAAGGATATTTCAAGCAGGTTCGGCTCATTGCTCCTGCATGACCTTCCGAGCATCGAGGATCAGATCATTGAACATCAGCTTGAGGATGATGGGACAGTTTCATTCAGCACCAAGCCGGATAAATATTCATACCAGGGCAGGCATCGCATGGAGAAAGTCATATTCAAGAGCCCCCAGCAGAAGGCCTTTGAGCTCGGAAGAAGCTTATTGAATTCCAGCAAGGGACAATATTCCATGGGCACAAATAAACTTATCAAGGGTTGAATAAGAAAAATCAGCCGGAATCTGATTCCTTGAGCCCTTTCCTGAAATCTTCAACCTCATCCATGCTGACTTCAGGGAACAGGACTGCATTGTAATCGCACATGGTGCAGGTCCATGCCATCGAGCTGCCCCATGTCGATATGCTCTTGTCAGCAGACGGCACGACATCTGCACTCCCGCACCTCGGGCAGAGCCTGACGAACTTCTCCTTAATTTGCTGTTTTTTGCCGAACATCTTATGTGGGAATGCACCGGCACTAATATGTCTTTTGCTTTGATGATAATTTTAAATACTGATGCTTTTTCTGGTATCACTCATGGAACTCGCGCATGAGCAGCTGGATACGCTGGCAGAACAGGTCTCCCAAGGCATATCCATGGAAAAGCTGCTTGAGGAAGCTCCATTTCAGGAAGCTGACATCACAATCCTCGTCAAGTGGGATATCTTCTCATATTTGCACTATGCCTGGGATGCATTTTTTTACATGGATGAAGCAAGAAAGGCCATGGGTGATCTGATAGGCGATTATCATCTCTTGAAGACCACTGTCAGGGACATCAACCGAGATGAGATATATGACAGGAGGAGCAATGCGATATTGAATGGAGACAGCAAAGCCATGATCTATGATTCATTGCAGGAGAAGCTGGCAAGGCATTGAATGGTTTTTCACTTCTCAGTAGTCATATGGGAAACATTTAAATATCCGCCGGGATTCTGCTTGATGTATGGAGAAGCTTGAGAAAATGCTGGAATCTGCAGGCAGGATTGCAAGGATGGCAATGTATAGCAGCATGGTTGCCTCTACGCTGTTCCTGTACAGCTGCGACAGCAACAAGGATGCAGAAAAGCCGGCTGCTGTCCAGTCAGAATCCAATGTGCCTGTTGCAAGACACAAGGCAACTGCCCTCATCTCTCTCATAGAAGATTACAGGTCTGCACGAAATGAGATAACTAAGTCTGAAGATTCAGGGCTGTTTGCAAATTCCATTGACAGGACACTAAAAGGCCTTGAGAAATGGAAAGCAAATATCGTGGACAGCAGAGGGCTCTTCATCCCTCCTGATCTGTATGCAAAATCAGGTGTCGCAAAATTCGGGGACATATTTTCATCTGATAAGTATTGGGACATGCTGAAAAAAGGCATGGAAGGATACGGAATGCTGATTTCAGGAAGGATAACGACTGCTGATATCGACCTGTTGGCGAAGAAGTTCTATGATTCCAAGAAAAGCTTCCCGTCTGATGCATTCCTGGTGACAGGTGGGCAGTATAAGGGATTTTTCGTGACAATCGGAGGGAACCTTGTAGTGCCGGGAGTCTCTTTTTACAGGGATGCTTCAGAAAATAAAACAGCCTCATTCAAGACCACCCCTTTCTATTTCCAGTCAAAGTATGCTGATGCAAGAGAGCATGTAAGACAGGGAGATTATGATAAGGCAGAGAAAGAGCTTGGAGAGATAATCCGCCAGAACCTCGTGCCGAGGGATATCCTGTCGAATGTCTATGAGAACAGGGCAGAGATATACCTCTCAGGAGATAGGTTCTCAGAGGCAAAGCATGACCTTGAATGGGCCAGGGGGCTCTCAGGTTCTGAAGTGGACAGGACAATGCTCTCAGGGAAGATAAGATTCTGCGAAAGCATGATAGGCTTCATGCAACAGCAGAAGAAACAGGAAGGGATGAATTAGACTCTTTCTCAGAGTGGATATTGCTTGACGACTACAAAGATTACTTATTGGATGATACTATATTAATATATATGACTTATTAAATGAGAAAATCTATGATTAAATAACTTATTCAATTATATAAACCAGAAATATTTGACTTACTGGATGAGATGTTTTATATAGATGTATTCATTCCCTTTTTCCTATATAAAATTAAAAAAATAGGGGGGTGGAAGCATGAAAAAAGCAATATTGGTATTGGCGAGCATGGCATTGGTTCTTGGGGCGGGGTTTGCATTTGCTGTTGTAAATGCAGTGACGCCGAGCACGAATGACCAGAACCAGCTCAACGGCTGGGCATATGTCGATGTCACACCTGGCATCGGTGAAGTGACTGCGGACTTCATCAGTACGAGGAACTTCTACAGCTGTTTCGAGTACAGGACAGACGGGGACACAAGCCAGGTCCTATCTGAGAACGGTGGAAACAACTATAACACGCTTGTGACAGACGGGTTATATCCGTATGTATGCGAGAAGAGCAATGATCAGAGTATGATCATCCCTGCATATGAGTATGTCGAGGTCAGGATGGTATTCGGCGCAGAGACAGATGAGCGCTTCGACTGGACAAGGTTCGACGTACTTCAGCCGGTCGTCCCGGAATCAAAGGACGACTGCAAGAAGGGCGGCTGGATGACATATACAGACCCTGCATTCAAGAACCAGGGCGACTGCGTGAGCTGGGTCCAGAGCAGCCCTGATGCCAAGGGCAACAGGAAGGACAATTAGATTTTTTTTTATTTTTTATGAATTCTGAAATTATCGTGAATCTTCACAAGTGAACCTGAATGGATATGAAAATAATATATATCAAGCACACCATATCTGATCTGTGCGTCATCAAGAATCGACCAGATCGTTTATCTCTTCGTCGAACAGCTCATACGAGAGCCACTTCCTGTCATCGAAATCATATAGATACAGGTCATTGTCAGTTATCACCATCGAGATCGACAGGTCCTCGTCATACCCGTTATTATTCGGCATGAACAGGTACTGCTCGTCAACGACCCCGTAGTATCCCCCGTCTTGGGGCTCAATTAATTTTGAGTGCGATATAAGCTTGAGGTCCTGGCTGTCATTGATCCTTGTCTTGGTCAGGGCTATCACGCAGTGCCCGGCATAGTCGTCGTATTCATAGTCATATACCCTGCCGCAGACGATATTCGGATATACATTCTTGGTGAACTCCTCGACATCGGCGTTCGGGATGTACCAGTGCTTCTGGAAATCTGCCCAGTAATCCTCCTTCTCGCTATAGGACCAGCCCTAGAGCACTATGTCCCTGCCCCTGCATTCATCGAGCACGTAGTTGAGCTGGGCCTTGAAGAACAGGGCATAATCCTCGCAGTCCCCTCCGCCGTTCTTCAGGAATTCATCTAGAGAGATTATCCTGTCCCAATCATCGACTGACAGTATGTCGTATTTGTATCTCAGACCCAGAAACTCCTGGTTGACGAGCCAGAAGCAACCGAGCCTCACAGTGCATGTGTCCTGGTCTTCCTTTACGCAGTAGAAGTCAAGCTTGCTCTTGACCTTGCTCTGCTCCTTGTTGTCAGAGAGTATGGCATTTGACCTGTACCACTGGAGAGATTCGCTTATCTGCTGCTCGAATTCCTTCATCTGGTTGCTCAGGAGCTCTATCTTGTTCTCAGCCCTGGTGTGGTTGGATCTGAGCTCATTGTACTCGTCTATCTTCTGGTTGTACAGGCTCTCTGTCATGAACGCCTGATGGGCGAGCCTCGCGTTCTCGTCAGTCAAATTGGACAGCTCAGCCTGGAGCTCCTGGATCTGGCCGTCGCTTGATGATTTGTAGTCTGAATATTCATTCTCAAGGTTGGAATTCTTCTGCGATAGTGCATCTGCTCTCTTGCTCAGTCCAAGGGAGTATATTGAGACCACGATGATTATGATAACTAATGATGAGAACACGAGGATTGAGAAGATACTTATCTGTTTCTTCTTCATATTTATATTATTGGATCAGTTAATATTTAAAATTTATTAAATTATCTGAATCTCCTTAATATATATATTGAGAATACAATTTCGAACAATAAAGATGATTATGCCTAATACAGATATGCTTAGTGGCATGGTGATATCAGCCGGTGGAATTCCTTTCAATGCTGAGATGACACCAAACACAATACCGAAAATAATTGTAATCACATTTGCGGCGATGTAATATACCGGTAGGACAAGAGTCTAGATTTCTTTGGCAGTTTTTCCCGGATGAATATTATTATCGCAATTATGCTGAGGACCAATATGATGAAATTGAAGATCATTACAAATCCCATCCAAAAATATGATGATTTACTGATTACTCCGAATGCATCAGAGAATAAAGTAGAGTCCAGCAATCCGATGATTGCAAACAGCACAGCCAGGATGTAATAATTCCTGAGAAATCGGCTTTTTTTCTTCATAATAATATCTATTGAATTCCCTGAATTTAAATATTTCGGATTTTCTGTAGAATGAGGCCTTCAGAGAGGCAGGATCCTTTGGTCATTTTCTTTTATATGATATAACATGACTGGATATAATGGAGGCAGCTCATCTTCTTTTATTTCCATCTTGCAATAGATGATATGCATTGGATCCTGGACCTGCCATTCCTCGCCTTTCCTTGCGATGTCAGCAGGGATTATCTTTGTTTCCAGATACTCCCCTCTTGCCGACCTGATCACAAGCTTAGATAATGATTCAGGCAGATTATTATCATTGAACCATCCGCCCACGACCCATCCCTCTGCCTTCAATTGCGCATCGAGACTTGTGTACACCTTGTCATCGCTCATGGATGGAGAGGGTGGAAGTGGAATATTTAAAAACATCGGTCATCTTATCTGAGAAACCTGATTTTGATTTGAAGTCATGAAAAGATTTTTATATATTATGCATCCAGATGCCATCTCATGAGACCATTGATACTATATTCCATCATCATCATTCTTGTCCTTATCGCCATCCCATTGTCATTCATAAGAACTATCCATACATGCGGTGGAGACAGTCTGTGTTTTGGTTATGTTAAAAAAGATATCACCAGAGAGACCTGGTTGAATGCCAAAGATTCCATGCTTGAGATCAGGGAGAAGGTAGTGAAGTCCTGCAATGGAGCAGAATATCATTATTCGAGCATTATGGATGCCTGCCCTGGAGCATGGGGATGGAAGGGATGCAAAACCAGTTGATTGCAGTGTTTTTGTTATAAATTGCAGGGGATCCATCAGGCATCATAGGTATCGATTGTCCAGAATGGGTACGAGCATGTTCAGAGCTTGAGACAAAGGACAGGGTCCCGATAACAATCAGAGACATCAACAAGACAGGGATAAGGCTGAGTTAGCGATATCACAGAAATGATCTTGTTCAGGATATAATAACATTTTGATAGAAGTGGGATGAATATTAAAAGTTTCGAAAGGTTTATATTATTTTCAAAAAATTAATATTTTGCTACCATATTCTATTTAAAAAATTCATTTAAACTTATATTTAAGTCACGTTTATTAAATTCTGAATCAAATCTGCCTGTGACAAATAATTCATTAAATAAGTAGAGGTATAAGAGCATCAGAATAAAATTAGAATAGGGTTTTGTATTGGAGCTAATTTTAGTTATTTGATTTTTATTTATAAATTTTTGAGCAAATTCGGAGTTGAGCAACTTTGAGATGATGGTTGAATTTTTTGGAATTTGGTAATTTATATCTACAACAGGACCACTTTTATTAATCAACTTTGAAATTTCTTTATCTAATATTTTTTGAACTTCATTTTTATAAAATTTTTTTTTAATATTCAAAATACCTATGATCGTACTCATTATCTTAATATCTTTATTCAGAAATGAATATATTCCTTGGATGTTATAGTTATTAAGAATAATTCCGCTTTGTTTTCAAAATTTGATCTAATTCAAATTCAAGTTTTAGCTTATGAGAAAATCTAACACCCTTTATTTTGGGGCACAGAAAATTGTTTTTACTGAATACTTTTCTGTAATATGTTAATAATAAATCCCCTAAAAAATTAGTCTTGATTATAAATCTTAAACGTTTGGTAAGTATTATTATTTTTGAAAATCTATTAAAATCCAACAGTTGATCAGCACACTCTGAAAGGAATATAGAATGTATCTCATTTTTTTTCAGTAATTTTGCTAATGGGTGTCTCAAGAAGATACCTCTTTCATAAACATATCCTTCTAATATCCATACCATATTTGGAATCGAATCCAAAGAATCATCGTTTAGGAAAGTTGACTTGTTTACCACATTTGAGTATCTAGTAACAATTTTTTCAACGACAGGTATCTCATTAATACGTTTTCCTCCAATAGTGACGGTCGTAATTTTATTTTTTGATATTTTGGCCAATATAGCAGTAATCAAGTTAGAATCAAAACCACCACTTTGCGTAGATACGAGTTGTTTTTTTTCTAGATTTTCAACTAGGATTTCAGTATTTTTCTTAATAGAACCAATTATATTATTTTTTGCATTTTTCTTTGAAACCTTATTATCTTTTATTTTTAAAGCATTTATTTTAAAAGAATGATTTTGACAGTTAATTGTCATAAAATGCTTAGCAATTAATTTATTTACATCATTTATTAGTGTTAATTCAAAGGGAATTATCTCACAGGATAATAAAGTACGGCAGGCATTTAAATTTAGTTTTCGCTCATTTGGTGGAATTTGTTTTAAAATTTCTTTTAAATTTGTACTTAATATAATTTGATTATTTCGAAATGTGTAGTATAATGGTAAATTTGATCCAAATTCATCCTGAAAAATATATATTTTTTGTTGGTTTAAATCATAAATGAAAATTAAAAAAATACCATCTAAATCGTTAATAAAATCTACTCCTCTTAGACAGAATAATTTTTCAATAATCTTAACATCATCATTATGATTAATACCATATTTCCGTTTAACTTCATCTAGATTTGAGAAATACCCTAATATTGCACACATAACATTTGTTTCATTATTGTGAAAAATATTTACTTTATCAAATACAAAGTTATGTATTCTTTTTACATGTAAATCCAATAGGCGATTGTTAAATCTATCTTTACTAATCGCTGGTTTGCCTTCAGGTAAGTTCCAATTAAGTTGGCAAGTTAAACAATTCATAGTATCAAGTCCTAAATCCATTAAGTTCTGAATGGGTCTGTCTGGCGAGAAATATATGCTATGTACCCGTTTTGTAAGTTTATTCGAATAATCTGTATGGATATTCTCATCTTTCTGAGTCGACTCATTCTCATGGATTGGTATAGGTATCTGTATATTAGTCACTTTTACTCATCCATATTATTCTTTTCCAAAGATTCAAAATTTGTCATCATTTGAAAGGAACAACACTCTATATATAAAGATTATTTTTTAAACAGAAGATTTTTGGTTATCCTAAGTTAATTGATGTAGGATAGGTGTTAGGATAGCTGATGATGGTGTATATAATCTAAAAGAATACAATAGTAGGTGTTCCAATTTGTAAATTTTCACTTGGTAAATCTTCTATATCTGGAATTCCTGTTAAACTCTTTGCCCAACACAGTGGGGCAAAATTTCGTCCGAAAAGTCGAGAAAGAGGGCGTTCCATTATTAGAGTTAATGCGATACATCTAGAACAAGAATTAAGAAGCACACTCAAAAATATAGACAAAATTTAAATATTTATATGTATTTACCTTTGTATATACAAGAGTAATTCAAAATGGATCCTCAAAAAGTTAAGTCCACACCAAGAATACATAGAAGATCTGTTCATTTGACAATTAGAGTATCTCCGGATATAAAAGATTGGTTAAGACAGAATAAATTTAGTCCGACAGCAATTTTTTATGAAGCAATAAATGAACTGGGATACAAACAAAGGAGAAAATGAGAAGAAAGAGAAAAAAAACTGTCAATCGTATTAAATGGATTTTTATTTGGATTATTATTCATTCCTTGTCCTTATCAATTTTAACTTTTTCTTTAAATTTTTTAAATATTAAAAATGGATTATTTCAATTATTTTTTATTGGTCTGGGAGTAACAATATTCGCTAACATTGCAAGAATCTATACTATTAGAAAAAAATTTATTGTTGATAAATGGTTCCTGTTCTGGTCATTAATAAACACTACTACTATTTGGATATTTTTTGTAGGTCTCAATTATTTTCAAGTAATGAATTTTTTTATTAGGATTTTAATAACAGCAATTGGATTAGTTTTTATTGTTTATTTTGTAAAAAAATTTCGAATAACAAATACAAAACTTTGGGTTTCAGTAATAATTATTTTTTTAATATTAGTTTATATTCAAAATTCAAATCAACATAATTTAGTATATAATAATTCAATGAAAATTGATGATAATACAGCAGTTAAATCAGGAAACGTCTTCAAAGATTTGATACAATCATTGACTAATAGTGTTTCAAAAACACTTGAATCCAATTGCCCCCAGATTAATGTTCCGATAGATATGAATTCTTGGAAAGGATTGACTATTGAAGATAAAACCTATAATGGATGGACTGTTAAAGGCGAGGCAACCTGCAGAAAAGGAACAAAGGAAGGTGAGAATTTAAATATGTATTACTGTGGAGGATTTTCAAGTATTATGGGAATCAGTAAAGTTAATGCGTATGTTGAAAAGACTACATTTTCTAGTGATGGACAAATTGGAAAAACCAACAAGTACATAATCTGGAATATTTATGATGAAAATATGAATTTTTTGGAAACAAAATGTCTTGGAGATCCTGATAAGTTTGAAGAAAAACAAGCAGAAGCATTCTATAATGAAATGTTAAGGTGGAATTAATAATTAAATTTATTATAAAAAATGGATTTTAATAAATCTCAATTATTAATCATTGGAACAATAACTTCAGCAGTATTAGGTATTCCAGATATTAAAAAAATATTTACTGAAGAAATTATTAAAATTGTAATGGAAAGTCCATCCCAAATAATGATTATTTTAGTTTCGATTCTAAAAATTATTCTTGTTATTTCTTCGGTTTACTGGTTAATACAATTAGGGAAGAACATTGAAATTACACATAATACAAAATCTAAAGGAGCTTTTGAATACTATCTACTTAAGCTTGTTTTAACAGGTTTGGTAACATTTATTATAATGATATTATTGAAAAGAATCATACCTATTTGAGTGTACCCCCATCATATTATTAGCTCTCTTTCTCGATTGAATATAACATCCATTTAACAAAGAAAACAACCAAAAACAACAGCACTCCCTCTTCTCTTCAACAACCGCATCAGAGAATTCCAAGTCCTTATGAGGGTTGACAATCGAGTCCACGTACTTCACAGCCATCTCATCGATCTCTTTCTTCCTGCCCAGAGGCCGCATGCAGCCGAAATGAATCTTGTCAAACCTCTCTCTTGCGTATTTCAAAACTTCTTCAATCTGTTCAACTGAAGGTTCTTCTAAATCATTCTTCACCTGAGGATGCTTCATCAGCACGATAAAGCATACCTCCTTCTCGCCCAGCGAATGCAATCTGTCCAGGCTCCTCTTCTCATTGCCGAACCCGACCAGCACGTGCGGAACCACACGTTTGCAATTCGCTTTCAATAATCTATAAGAATCGATGAAATCATCCTCAGTCTTGTCAAGATTATAGATGCTCCTGATAACTTCATCATCAGTAACAAAATCAAAAGAAACCACATCAGCATAACGGCCAATTTCAACAGCCATCTCAGAATCCACAAGTCCTGGATGCACATTCACTTTCTTACCTTTCTCTTTCAATTCTGCAAGCAAAGAAACATCAATCCCCACACGACCCTCTGAATTACACCCGCCAGACACAAGGAAACTATCCTTAGACCAGTCAACTGAAGACGACATCCCCTTAAGAAAATAACCCTGGCAGTGTATGCAGTTCAACGAGCATCCAGAGACAGACACAGCCTGTGTCTCAGGACGCACTATCGTCAGTCTTCTCTGCATCGTCCACTTCAATCCGGGAACCCATCTCCCTTAAATGCCTGGTTATCTTCTTGATCTCCTCAGCAAGCATCTCCTCAAGCTGGTCAGCGACCTCGATTGGAAACCCGCTCTGCTCAAGGATGTCATCCTCCCGTTTCAATCTCTTAAGAATATCCAGCTGCGTATGTATGACCATCACACCCTCGCGTATTATCTGGAAAGAACGATTGACGATGTCATTTATGTCCTGCACCTGCTCTTTCTCTTCCCGGATAACGTCAGGGATCTCCCTAGTCTCCTCAGCTGCCTGCATGTCATATACATCCTCTTTCTCGCTCTTCACTAGCTGGAACATGTCCTTGCCGTCCTTATTGATGAGCTCCACCTGGTGCTCAGCCTCGAAGACAGAATCCACATCCCTTGCAGCCTGCCTGTTGAGATATGCAGAGAACAGCCTCATCCGAGCCTCCGTATTGCGTTGTCAGCAGCCTGCATCAGCACATCGTATGTCTCAGACACGGCAGGGCAGTAGCACAATTCCACGGCAGAAAGCCCATATACAGAAAGACCTGAAGAAATAGCAGTCGACACGACATTGATCCTTTCAGCAGCCCCGGCACCGACTGCCTGCGCACCAAGGATCTTCCCTTTTTTATCTGCCAATATCTTTACGCTTACATCCGAAGCCTCTCCGCACCATTCAGGCTTTGTGTATCCTTTAGCCCTGCCGACAACAGCATCCGGGGCAAAATGCGTATTGAAGCCGGTCGCAGCGACCTCAAGAGAGCCTATCTTCGAAGCAAATGTAGTAAGAGCCCCCTTATAGGAAGAATCCTTTCCGCAGATGTTCATCCCTGCAACAAGACCCTGCTTGTAGGCTGCGACTGCAAGCTGCATCATCCAGTCCCTTCCATCGACCAAACTCTTCACCTGGATGCAGTCGCCAAGAGCATATATGCCCGGGACATTGGTCTGCATCCTCTCATCCACCAGGATGCCCCATTTGCCTAAAGCCACCCCTGACCCTTCAAGAAATCCGATATTGGGCTTCACGCCGACAGAGAGTATGACCATGCCTGCGTCCACTGAATTTCCGTTGACAATAGCATGACCTTCCTCGATCATCTCGAGCTTCGAATTCAGCATGACATCCACTCCTTCTGACCTCAGGTAATCCTCGATAAGTGCGCTCATGTCAGGGTCAATCGACTTGGGAAGGACCGAACCAAGCATCTCGACCAAAGTGACCTTTAACCCTTTCTTCTTCAATGCATAGGCGGTCTCAAGCCCTATCGCCCCAGCTCCCACTACCAGGGCAGACGATGCATCGAAACAATTTATCTTCACAGCATCCTCATGGCTGTCTATCTTGAACACGTGGGGCAATTCAGCGCCAGGGACAGGAGGTACTACAGCCGAAGACCCGGTACACACCACCAGATTGTCAAAGCCCTCGAAGGACCTTTCGCCGGTAGCAAGGTTCTCCACCTCGACCTTTTTCTCATCAGCATTAACCGAAACAGCAGAATGCCGAAGCAGCATCTTCTGCCCGAGCGCAGGCATCTTCCCTTTCAGTTTCTCCAGAGAATCCACCCTGCCCTCGATGACATAGGGTATCCCGCACGGATGGAGCAATTCGAAATCCTTTGGATCGACAACCACGAGCTCGGCTTCCCTGTCATGCTTCCTTATCGCGAGCATGGTGAACAATGCGCCTGTGCCTGAACCTATTATCACTGTCTTCATCCTAAAAACCCAAGACCTTCCCGAGCACTGTCGTGTTCGAGAGAAATACCTCGGTGTTCGGGAGATAGTTCGACTCCCTTGCAAAAAGATAGAAGAATACGATGAGGAAAATGAGCACGACCAATGCAATAAGCATGATCACCGGCTTGTCTATCTTTTTCATGCATCCGACCCCTTACTATAACCTGATAGGCGCCCATGCTTATAAATCTTTTTGAAATTTTTGACCATCCCAGAGTGAAGACATAAATTTATATACAATCGCCCCAAGGAATCACATATAAACAATGGAGGGAGGAAAATGAGGTATCTAATGATATTGCTTGTGCTTGTTTTGATGTTGGGAGTCTCATGCAAGAACTCGTCAGTGACCGAAGATACGGGCCTGCTCAAGAGCCTGGATGCGGCAGATTGCCCGACAGCGACGATCGATGCATGCTGCCATGACCTCTGCGTCCAGTTCTGCAAGGACAATGGACAGACCTATACAAAACACGTTGTCAATGGCGAAGTCTGCCCGTGCTGGTGTGACTGAGGTGAAAGATGAGATCAGAGGATGAATTCAGGGAGATTAAGAACATAATGACAAAGAATGTCTCGACAATATCACCAGAGGCATCAGTATTCCAGGCGGCAAAGCTCATGTCAAACAAGGCATTCAGCTGCGTGGTCGTCACCAAGAACAAGAAGCCCGTGGGCATCATAACAGAGCGTGACCTAATCCAGAGGGTCATAATGAAGGAGAAGAGCGCAAAGAAGACCAAGGTGACTGAGATAATGACAGACGCTGTCGTATCTGTCCCTCCGGAATCAGACCTTGTCCCTACAGGCGAGCTCATGAAGAAGAAGAAGGTCAGGAGATTCCCTGTCACGAATGACAAGGGGGAACTCATCGGCCTCGTGACCCAGACAGACATACTTGAGGGCATAATAAGGCTTGTCAAGCATATTGACTGGAAGCTTGTCACGATGAAGATTTCTGTCGAAGAATACATAGAGAAGCTTAGGGAATCAAAGATAATTTGAAAAAAGTGGTGAAGGGATATTCAGGCAGGTATATAGACATAGACCTCTCAAGAGGCGAAATGGCCGTCAGGAGATTAGATGAATCTATAGCAAAAAGATACATCGGGGGATACGGTCTCATCACCCATACACTCATGGACATCCCGAAAGGCGCTGACCCCCTTTCTGAAAAGAACATCCTCTGCTTCTGGCTCGGCCCATTTGCAGGCACGACAGTGCCGACACCTTCAAAATTCTCAGTAGGGGCAAAATCCCCATTGACAGGCATGATAGGCTTCGGCATATCATCAGGCTATTTCGGCGCAGAGCTCAAGCGCGCAGGATACGACGGGATAGTATTCCGGGGAAAAGCGAAAACCCTATCCTACCTGTTCATAGACGATGACACAATAAAGCTCGAACCCTGCAAAGAGCTTGCAGGCAGGACCACATGGGATACAGAGGACCTCATAAAGGAGAAGTACAATGACCAGTCAATCCGCGTAGCCTCCATAGGCATCTCAGGGGAGAAGATGAACAGGATGGCATGCATAACCAATGCCAGGAACAGGCAGGTTGGAAGGACAGGCATGGGCGCTGTCATGGGATCGAAGAACATAAAGGCTGTCGCTGTCAGGGGCACAGGTACGACTGAGGTCCATGACCTGAAAAGACTCATGGAATTCTGCAATGAACTGAACAAGAGATGCCAGGGGCCTGCGACAGAGAAGTACAGGGTCTACGGGACGCCGGCAAATGTCCTTGTCCACCAGAAGCTCGGCTGCCTTCCGACAAGGAATTTCCAGCAATCATCGTTTGAGCATGCTGACGACGTATCCGGACAGACAATGCTCAGGACAAAGGTCAAGAAGCT
Source organism: uncultured Candidatus Woesearchaeota archaeon (assembly GCA_963717515.1). GTDB lineage: Archaea > Nanobdellota > Nanobdellia > Woesearchaeales > DSVV01 > CAYXZQ01. Next base: position 1,660,582 of record OY970338.1, on the reverse strand, counting down.
TCTCGCATGCGAAGGATGCCCTGTCGCCTGCGACCATGTGAATGTGATAGATAAAGGGCCCTACAAGGGCGCTGTCGCCTCTGTCGACTACGAATCATTATGGGTCTTCGGTGCGAACTGCGGGATAAACAATCTTGATGCCATCACAAAGGCAGTGCAGCTCTGCGACACCCACGGGATAGACACCATCTCAGCAGGCATGACGATATCATGGGCGATGGAATGCTTTGAGAAAGGTCTGCTGACAAAAGAGGACACAGAGGGGCTAAACCTCAGGTTCGGAAACCAGAAGGCCATGGTCGAGACAGTCAGGAGGATGTGCTTTCGTGAGGGAAAGCTTGGTGAGCTGCTGGCGGACGGCACAAGGCAGGCAGCAAGAAAGATAGGGAAGCAGTCAATAAATTATGCCATACAGTGCAAGGGCATGGAATGGGCAGGATACTCGATGCGCTCGCTCCAGACAGGGACGCTCGGATTTGCGACATCCGTAAGAGGGGCATGCTATCTCCGCTCAGGCTCGTACCAGTCCGATGTCAAGGGCACTGTAGACAGGTTCAGCCTGGACAAGGACAGGGGAAAGCTAGTCAGGGACGGCGAGGACGAGTATGCTGTCATAGACTCTCTGATAATATGCAAGTTCACAAGGAAGATATACAAGGACGACAATGAGCTCTGCAGGCTGCTATATCTTGTCACAGGACAGAAATGGACAGTGAAGGAACTGCTCAAGGCAGGCGAAAGAATCCATAACACTGCAAAGCTCTTCAACATTAAGCACGGCTGGAAAAAAGAGGATGACTACCCTCCATGGCGGGCGTTCAATGAATACCTCACAGACAAGCCTGTGCTCGATGCCATGAAAGAGGAACACAGGACCATTGTCAGGCTCAGGAAGAAGCTGTATGGAAAGAAAGCCCCTGTGCCGATATTCGACGACAGGGGAGCCATCATAAAGAAAGAGCAGTATGAAGAGGCTCTCCTCTCGTATTACAGATCCAGGGGCTGGGACGAGAAAGGGATCCCGACAAGATCAAAACTCAGGGAGCTTGGCATAAGATGAAACAGAAGCCGAGAAACATCATCATCTGCGACACAGAGCTCTGCAACGGCTGCAGGATATGCGAATACGCCTGCGCAGCATACAAGGACAAGTCCCTGAACCTGCGCCATTCGAGGATGAAGGTCGTGAGGATAGAGCCGATAGTCAATATCGCCATGTCATGCGTGAACTGCGAAGATCCTGACTGCGTGAAAGGCTGTCCGACCCAGGCCATAATATACGACGACAAGGAAAAGATGATAAAGATAGACGGGGACAGGTGCACTGCATGCGGGCTCTGCATAACCAGATGCCAGTACGGCTCGATTACCCTTGCGCTCAACAAGAAGAACGCGTTTGTCTGCGACTTCTGCAAGGAATTCGACAAGCCCAAATGCGTCGAGTTCTGTCCCAAGGGTGCACTGAGCTTTGAGCCGGCGACAGAGCATAATTTCCAGGGGCTCATAAGGAAGCTGAAGAAAGATGGATGATTTCAAGAGATACCTATCCAATGCCGACCCTTTTATCATAGGCAGCATGAGCATCAGAAATCTCAGAGGATTAGCAGAAGCCCTCAAGACCATGGACAGCAAGACCTATGCATTGTTCAATAATGCAGACAAGAATGATTTCTACAACTGGATAAGAGGAAGCATCGGCGACCAGAGGCTTGCAAGGGACATAAGGAACATAAGGCTCAAGGACAACCTGATAAAGTTCATCGAAAGAAGGATAATCCGATTGAGACAGTACTCACGCCACCCTGAGAAGCACATTGAAGAGAAGAGGATCGACATGTACGTCGACCATGTGAGGTTCTGGTTCGATAATGAGATATGCTCTGACTGCGAGATATGCTCGCTCGTCTGCCCGAAAGAGGCTGTCGAGATAAAGGATAAAAAGAAGACGATGAATGACAAGTGCGTGCTCTGCGGCCTTTGCGTGAATTTCTGCCCATTGGAATGCATAAACCTCACATACAATGGCGAGCCGAAGAATGAATATCTGGAAAAGCACATGCTCCCGGAGTTCCCAAAAAAACAGGCGATAAACAACACAGAAGCAAGGAAGTTATACACAGGAAAGCATGAGGTCACAAAGGACTGCCCGAAAGGCTGCGAGGAGTGCGTGGCAGCCTGCCCTATAAACATAATAACCCGCTTCGACAGCAGCAGAGAGATGAAGAGAATCAAGGTGGACGAGAGCCTCTGCCTCTACTGCGGCGCATGCAAGAATGCCTGCCCGTACGGTTTGATCAAGTCAAGCAGGACAAGCATCATCCACAAGGGCGAAGGATATTCCAATGCCTGGAGCAGGGCGATAGAGAAGCTGACAAGGACAGAGGGAAAATCTCTGTATCACAACAACAACAATCTCAGGAAGATAATCGATATGACAAAAAAGACAGGGCTCGTGAAGACAGATGAAAAAGAAGAGTGAAAGAAAAGAGAAGGCAAAAGCCAAACCGAAGGCTCAAATAGCTGATGCGCCGAAAGTAGGTGTCTTTGTCTGCCATTGCGGAAAGAACATCGGCGGTGTCGTCGACGTCAAGGCTGTCACAGAATATGCAAAGACCCTGCCTGACGTGGTTTTATCCGACGACAACATCTACTCATGCTCAGACCCTGGCCAGGACTCGATAAAGAAAGCGATAAAGGATTTCGGCGTCAACCGCGTCATCGTAGCTGCATGCTCGCCTAAGATGCACGAGCCCACGTTCAGGCGATGCCTCACAGAAGTGGGTCTGAACCCGTATTTCCTTGAGATGGCAAATATAAGGGAGCACTGCTCATGGGTGCATCTCTGGGAAAAGGAGAAAGCGACAGAGAAGGCAAAGGACATAGTTGCCATGGCTGTTGCAAAAGCAAGGCTTCTCCAGCCCCTGGAGAACATCGGCGTCCCTGTCGAGAAGAAGGCCCTGATAATCGGCGGAGGGATTGCAGGGTGCCAGGCAGCGCTCGACCTCGGCGACATGGGATTTGCAGTATACCTTGTCGAGAAAGAGCCGAGCATCGGCGGGCGCATGGCTCAATTGGACAAGACATTCCCGACAATGGACTGCTCCATCTGCATCGAGGGGCCGAAGCTTGTCGACGTGGGCAGGCACCCTAACATAAAGCTCCTCACATTCACAGAGGTCAAGGAAGTGACAGGCTACATAGGAAGCTTCCATGTGAAGGCCGTGACAAAGCCGAGGTACGTGGACATGGACAAGTGCACTGGCTGCGGGGAATGCACTCCAGAATGCCCTGTCACTGTGCCTAGCAAGTTCGAGAGGGACCTGAAACCTTCAAAGGCCATATCAGCTTTCTTCCCCCAGGCAGTGCCCCAGAAGTATTACATCGACCCTGACAAGTGCATCGAGTGCTACAAGTGCGCTGATGTCTGCGGAGCGAGAAATGCAATAGATTTCACCCAGAAAGAGGTCACGCACAAGTTCAAGGTCGGGACGATAATCGTAGCTACAGGCTGCGAGAGCTTCAACCCTGCTGAGAAGACAGAATACGGCTACGGCAGGTATGAGAATGTAATAGACTCAATAGAATTCGAGCGCATTGTCTGTGCAGGAGGACCTACAGGAGGAGCATTGAACCGAAGAGACAAAAAGCACGCGAAATCATTCGCATTCCTCCAGTGCGTGGGCTCGAGGGACAAGACATGCGGAAACGAGTACTGCTCTAATGTCTGCTGCCTGAATTCCATCAAACTCTCATTATTGATAAAAGAGCATGTGCCTGACGCTGATGTATTCATATACTACATTGACATAAGAGCATTCGGAAAAGGCTTTGAGGAACTGTACCAGAGGTCGAGGAATGCAGGGGTGCAGTTCATCAAGAGCAGGGTCTCGCACATAGAAGAAGGGAATGAGAAGAACCCTATTGTCGTCGGCGAAGATGTGCTGACAGGCGAGGTCTTCCGTCAGGAGGTCGACCTTGCGATACTGGCATCAGGCATGGTGCCGAACAAGTCGTCGAAGGAAGTTTCAGAGATATTACACATCCCAAGGAACAATGACGGGTTCTACCTCGAATCTCACCCGAAGCTCAAACCCCTGGACAGCCCTGGCGACGGGATATATTTGGCAGGTTCGGGAGAGAGCCCTAAGGACATAAAAGACAGCGTGACCAGTGCCAGCGGAGCAGCTGCCAGGGCAGCTATCCCCATGAACAAGGGCAAGGTATTCATCGAAGGTATAACAGTCATCGTCGACAAGGAGAAATGCATAGGCTGCGGAGCGTGCGTGAGGGCGTGCCCGTACGGAGCGAACACACTCGTCGACAAGAAATGCGTGCACAACGAGGTCAAGTGCCATGGCTGCGGAACATGCGTTGCAGAATGCCCTGTCAGCGCCCTTGACCAGAAGCATTTCACAGACCAGCAGATAATGGCTCAGATTGACGCCGCTCTTGCAGACAAGCCGAAAGAGAAGATACTCGCATTCTGCTGCAATTGGTGTTCGTATGCAGGCGCAGACCTTGCAGGCGTCTCAAGGTTCCAGTACCCTCCGGAGATCAGGGTCATTCGTGTGATGTGCTCAGGCAGGGTCTCTGATAAATTCGTGCTCAGGGCATTCGAGAAGGGAGCGCAGATAGTCTGGGTGACAGGATGTCATCTCCCGTCAGACTGCCATTACATATCAGGCAACCACTTTGCAAAGAAGCGCATTGAGGCCCTGCAGAAGAAGCTGCCTGAAAAATACAACATACCGAGCGAAAGATTGAAGCTGAACTGGATAAGCGCAGCAGAGGGCAACAGGTTCGCTGAATACGTGACAAAACTCGTAAGGGAGCTCAAGGAAATTGGAAACAATCAATAATGAACTCAGGAAGAAGATAGTAGATGAGATCCCAAAGCTGAAGCGCTGCTTCCAGTGCGGGACATGCACATCATCCTGCCCTGCGACACTGTATTCCGGCCATTTCTCGCCCAGGGAATTCATACTCGAATGCCTCAGGGGCATGCAGGACAGGACACTCAACGATGATCTGTGGAGGTGCATAACATGCAATTCATGCAATGAGAGATGCCCGCAGGATGTCAACCCATATGAGGTCATAGTCAAGCTCAAGAACATCGCCATAAGGGAGAACCTCGTGACTCCCCAGAAAAAACAGGAAGCCATGGCAGCATTCAGCCACCTGCTCGAGACAGGCTCTGCATACCCGTTGAGCGAACTCACGAACAAAAAAAGGGAGGAGCTCGGCCTAAAACCAGTCAAGCAGCAGAATTTGAATACGCCTGAAAACAAATGACAGAAGAGAACCAGCAGGAAGAGATTAAGCAGGAGAAGTACGCATTCTTCATAGGCTGCACAATACAGTACCGCGCGCCGTACATAGAGAAGCTCGCAAGGGATATATTCAAGAGGATGGACATCGCCCTCGAGGACCTCGATTTTGTCTGCTGCCCGACATCAAGGATTGCAAGAGACGTCGACATCGATACCTGGCTCCTGATCGCAGCAAGGAACCTTGCGACAGCAGAGAAAGAAGGCCTGCCGATTCTGTCGATGTGCACGGGCTGCACCCAGACGCTTGTGGAGGCTAGGCATAAGCTTGAGGACCTCGACATCCGAAAACCAATAAATGCCAAGCTCAAGCCCCAGGGACTCGAGTACAAGGGCATATCAGACATCAAGTTCTATGCCCAGCTCATCCATGAGAAGAAAGACAGCATAAAGATAATAAAACAACTCCCGATAAAGATAGCCACGCATTCCGGCTGCCATATCCTGAGGCCTTCGAAGAGGCTTGGATTCGACGATCCGGAGAACCCGGTGAAGCTCGACCAGCTCGTCGCATTCCTCGGAGCTGACCCTGTGGATTATCCGAAGAAATCATTGTGCTGCGGGTTTCCCATATTCAATGTCGACGAGAAGGCAGCTAAGCAGATGATGAAGGACAAGCTCTCAGGTCTCGATGCAGACCTGCTGACTGTCGTCTGCCCCACATGCTTTGAATACTATGAATTACGGCAGAAGCATGTCGCAGATGAGATGGGATTCAAGACAACCATGGTCATGCACTATCTCCAGGTCCTCGGGCTTGCCATGGGCATGACATTGGAAGACATAGGCTATGAGAACCTGAGGCTGAAGGATGATTCTTTTATCAAAAAACTTGGAGGGGATTAAAGAATGGGATTAATCGGCTGGGGAATGGGAAAGTACAAAAAGCTCGATGTCTGGGGCATTGGCGCATTCAAGCTCTTCATGTTCACATCAGGCCTGATTGTCGGCGCGTATGCGAGCATGTTCGTAAAAAGCTACAGCTGGCTCTTCGGGCTCATATTCATCCTGAGCCTTGCATGGCTTATTTATGCAATGTTCATTAATTGAAGCCTATCTCCTGTACCTGTTTGCAATCATCCCGATAGCGACAATCACAAGCACCATAGGTATCCAGGGGATGTCGACCCTGATAACATTAAGGTCGCTGAGCAGCCATATCAAGCCAAGGATCAGCAGCACGACAGCAAATGTCGGGAACCTGCCCTCCCTGCGACGACGCCTCTGTTCATTTTCTTTGTCCATTATTACCTCCTGATTGTCCTCATCTTGTTCTTTGCCATGTGTTCTGCAAAACCATCATAGCCCTTTTGCTTAATCATTCTGATACATGCGCCTCTGTCAGAGTGCAGAACTACACCCATCACTTTTGAGAAGAAATTGTTGTACATCCTGCAGTCCATCGGGTCTGAAAATTCCCTGCAGTCTGCGCAGCTTCCGAAGTCATTCTCCAGGCAGCATGCTCTCACCTTGCACCAGGTTGCCTTCCCATTCTCCCTGCACCCAGGACATCTCTCATCAAGAAATTTGGAGCACTCTGCGCAGTAAAGCCCACAGAAAGCAACCTTGTCAGCATCACCCATATTAAACAGTAGAAAAGCGCTGCTTATAAATATTACGGGACCCTGAACGGGTCAAAGCCCTGCTTGATTGCATCCTCGAGGCAGAGAAACAACGATCTTGGAAGCTCGTCCCATCTGAACCATCCCCACGTCTCGCATTTGTTAGGCTCCATTACCCTTGCCTCGCCTGAATCATGTTCAGCCACCATGTATACAGTGACGTAATGCTTGCCCTCTTTCTCGAATATGTCATTAGTCACAGTCGCGAGCCTGATGTTCTTTATCCTGATCCCAGTCTCTTCGAGGGTCTCCCGCCTTGCGCAGTCCTCGAAGCTCTCCCCAAACTCCTGGTGTCCGCCTGGAAAGCACCATGTGCCCTCGCCATGGCTGTTCTTCCGCTTGCCTAGAAGCACCTTATCTCCTTTCAGGACTGCGACCCCCATGCCGACCAAAGGCCTTTTTTCCATTCAGGAATAGAATCAGGAAACATTAATAAATCTATCGAAGGATGTAAAACCATAATATTTAAATAAAGAAATCCAGACTGCACATAGCATGAAAAAGCAGATAGACCTTGGGAGATGGCTGGTGGATTTTCTGAGGTTTAGGGATTCCTTCACCAAGTCGATTACTGCAATCGATGAGAAGGGAAGCGAGGTTGTAGTCAGGCGCAAGGCAGGAGATGAAAAGTACCTGATTAGCCCTGACCTGTCTGATGTGATATCAAAGCTCAAGGACACGCCGGCCGCAATCGTGACCCTCAACACCAGGTTCAACCTAAAGCACCTGCTCCAGAACTGGCATGCGCTGGCGAAATTCCCCCGCCTGACCATATATTTCGTCAACCCTGATTCAGCGACAGAGAAGAAGTGGATTATCCGGCCTAGCCTGCATGACAAGGTCGCTGACGACGATGCCCTGGGCCCGGGTCTCGAGAGCATATTCTCGACAGTCGAAGAGATCTGAAATATACAAAGCTTTATATAGGAATTTCACTTAATCCCTTATTCTCAATATGGAAAAACACGAGCTGGCTCTGCAAAACGCAAAAAAGACCCTGCAGGTCGCTGATCACATGATGAATGTCACCTACAAGGTCGTAAGCGACCCCAAGCTCCTCCTCGCGATATTAGAGAGGATAAACACATCGCTGAAATACACCCTTGCGACAGTACTCCATTACGAGAGGATGTACAAGAGGATACCGCCGTTCCAGGAGGACTTCGACAGCATGTTCAATGCGTTCAAGGCCCGCATAACAAGGCGCTATAACATAAACATAGAGTATATCACGCTTATACAGGACATCAAGAACATCCTTGCAGAGCACAAGAAGAGCCCGGTGGAATTCCGCAGGCAGGACAAGTTCGTGATATGCTCGGACAATTACAGGCTCAAAGTGATATCGATCGAGAACATCAAGGCATATATCGAGAAGGCAAAGGCATTCATAAGGGAGACTGAAAACATGGTGAGGATAAATGAAAGACCTGCTTAAGAACGCCAAGGAAGAGCTCAAGAGGGTTGACCATCTTATCTATGTCAGCCTGAAATACACACGCACAGTCGATGTGATAAGGAATGTGCTGGACAGGCTCATCAGCTCATTCGACTTCGTGGCAGAGGCACTGCTCCAGAAGATCCTTGATGAGGGGAAGATAGCTGAGATACCGACAGCTCCTAAGCTGCGGTGCGAAGAGCTCGAGAAATTCTACGAGGAAGATGACCGGATACTCCTGGCTGTCAAAGAGTACATGCTCCAGAGGGCGATCCTAAGGACCAAGTACGAGAAGATAAATGAATACAGGAGGCATGTCGGCATGATAGTGAAGATTGAGGGAGAAGACATAACTATCAACATAGACAAGGTCACTGAATACTACGCCAGGGCAAAAGAGCTCATCGAGTATCTCGAAGAGACCTATGATGACTAAATTTATCGGGATCATATCCGCCAAGGGCGGGGTCGGCAAGACGACAACAGCAATAAACCTGGCATCTGCCATGGACTTCTTCAGGAGGAATGTGATTGCTCTTGATGCGAATTTCGCCAACCCTGACATGGGCATCCACCTGGGCGTGCCCCGGACAGACAAGAACCTCCATTCTGCGCTCAAGGGAAAGCACAATATCCGCGAGAGCGTATACAGGCATCCCACAGGCATAAGGATAATCCCCGGGGACATCTCATATAAGGAAGGGAGGGAGGCAAAGACCAAGAACCTGATGAATGTCATATACGACCTGATGGGAACCGCTGAGACGGTTATAATCGATTCGACTCCTGGCTTTGGCCAGGATGCACGGACAGTGATACGGGTATCGGACTATGTGCTGATAATCACGACCCCTGACCTCGTTTCTGTAACAGGGAGCCTGAAGCTTGTCAGGCTTGCAGAGGAGCTTGAGAAGAAAGTGTTCGGTGTGGTCGTGAACAGGCAGAAGGGAGAGGATTATGAGATGAAGACAGAGAATATCTCTGAATTCCTGGGAAAACCCATCATAGGGATAATTCCCGAGGACAGGGAGATAAGCAGCTCATTGCAGAGGAATACGCCCTCCATTGTCTCTGATCCGAACAGCCCTGCATCCGTCAGCTACAAGAAGCTTGCCAGCATGCTGATAGGCACGAAGTATGTCGAGCAGCTTGAGGAAAAGGAGAAGGTTTCTGCATTCTCAGACATCATGGACAGGCTTGGTTTCAGCAGCTAGCTTTTTTAAAAAGATTTAAATAATAATCCATCCCGATTATGCAGCATGAAAAAGAAATCCAGCGCACAGCTCATGAAGGAATCTTCTGAGAATCTGAGAAAGCACAGGGACATGCACAACAGGAAGGTCACAGAGAAGCTCGATACATTCGTGTACTGGACATCGCTTGCAATCCTTGCAGTGTTCAATTTCATCGCATGCCTTTTCCTCATACCATTCCTGATGTTCTTTGAAGGGCTGAGGCTCTATCTTGCTGTCGGCATTTTCGGTCTTGTGTTCGGGTTCCTGTTCAACCTGCTGATGCTCGGGCTTGAGCATCTCAAGCAGCGCCATACGATCGTGGCAGGCATTTTCATCCCGGCGCTTGCTGTCTTGGACATAGCCATAATAATGACAATCGCAGAGAATCTCAACAATGCTTTCAGGGCACCGCTTACTTACAATGTCCCTGAAGTGATAATAATATTCATTGTCTTGTTCCTTGTGCCTTATCTTGTCGCCCTGGGCACAGGCATGCACAGGCTATGACAACGCAGCCCCGTAAATGAGCGGCAGGGCGATGGTGACGTCGCATATCACGTCCACGAAATTACCTTTCCCTGACATCTTTCCCCAGGATATGCCCTCGCGCAGCTCTGCCCCGCTCGAGCCCCCTGGCTCAGGCCTGTCCATGGTCACCTGGATGCCGTAGTCAGCCCCTTTCGGCGCGAACTGCATCGCCTGCTGGATATAGTTCTTGGGCACTCCCCCGCCGAGATATATGACCCCTGCCTTCTTCGTGTCCCAGGCGATGCTCATCATCTCCCTGAGGTCGTCGAACGCCCCTGTCTCGACTGTCTTGCCCTGGGCAAGGTGCCCCCACATCATCAGGCCGATGCCCGAGTCGGAGATCGCCGGGCAGAACACAGGGATCTTCCTGTCGTGGCAGACCCTGAGGATGGAATCCTTTTTTGGAACGAGGCTGCCAAGCTTTTGCAGGAATCCTGTTATGGTCTTCTCCATGGAAAGAGAATCAAAATGCTTGTTGAAGAAATCCTCCATCGTGCCGTAGACCTCGTTCGGCATGAACGAGTCGTATATCCTGTCGATCTTCTTCTTGAACAGTTTCTTGTCGTCGACATCGGCATTGCCCTGGAAATGATTGTGTCCGAGGGCCTCGACAAGGTCATGGGTGAGGTTCGCACCGGTCGTCACCAGCACGTCTGCATAGCCGCCTTTTAGCATGTCTATTATCACGTTCTTCATGCCGCCGGGGACGAGCGCTCCAGCCAGCCCGAGAAAGACCGTGCATTGCCTGTCAGAATGCATCTTCCTCAATATGGACGCTGCCCTCGCTATCCTTCCGGCTCCGAACACCCCGCTCTTCTCCATCTCCCGGACAAGCGCGCCCACATCCATGCCCTTGGCAATCTTCATCTGGCTGACTTTCTTCATCTTATGCATCGTGAAACTACTATCATATTTAAATGATTTGATATAGGGAAAATCATAGAATTGCCTCTTCCAAAACCTTTATATAGTATACGGATATCCGATTTAAAAAAATACCAGGTGATGAAATATGGCAGTTGTAGGGTTCAATTTTTCAAAGATACACGCTGAGAAGACAGCCCCGATAAAGGGCAAGATAAACATCAGCAACAGGGTCAATCTCAAGGATGTGGAGAAAGCAGACCTGTCTCTTGGGAAGGACAAGCAGCAGGGTGTGAAGATAATGTTCAACTACATATCAAACTACGAGCCGAAGATAGGCAATATCGAGCTTGAGGGCGACCTGCTGTTCCTCGCTGACGAGAAAGGCGCAAAGTCCATCCTTGATGAATGGAAAAAGAACAAGAAGCTGCCCCAGAATGTGATGGGGACTGTCCTGAACACAGTGCTTACAAGATGCAATGTGCAGGCGCTCATAATCAGCAGGGATGTCAACCTTCCCCCGTCTGTGCCTCTTCCCAAGGTCCAGATTAAGCAATAGGCTTCTTTTCCAGAAGATTTATCTATTAGTAATCATTACCAGGTGATACCATGGCAGGAGAATTGAGACTAAAGGTTGCCGAGGCAATCCAGGATGACGTGAACAAGGGCATAGTCAGGATAGACAACAGTTTCATGCTCCAGATAGGCATCAGGCCGGGAGACATCGTCCAGATAGCAGGCGAGAGAAAGACAGTAGGCATAGCAGACAGGGCATATCCCGGCGACATAGGGCTCAACATCATAAGGATGGACGGCATTGTCAGGAGGAATGCAAAGACAGGGATAGGCGAGACAGTGGTCATAAGCAAGGCAGATGTCGTCGAGGCAAAGAAGGTCGTGATAGCCCCTGTCCAGAAAGGGATCCACGTCAGGGCATCGCCTGCCATATTCAAGAGAGGGCTTCTCGGAAGGGCTGTCATGAAAGGCGACATCGTATCCCTTGGAGGGGTGTCAAGGCGAATGACGACCATGGAGGACTCCCCCATGTACAATGACATATTCTCAGACCTGCCTTTCGACCTCCCGGGACTGGGGTTCTCAGACATCAAGTTCATCGTCGCAGACGCAAAGCCAAACCAGGCTGTGGTCATTTCAGACATCACAGAGGTAGTCTTCAACCCTGAAGCCATCGATGTCACAGAGGACAAGGTCCTCGAGGTGACATATGAAGACATCGGCGGGCTCCAGGACGAGATTAAGAAGATAAGGGAGATGGTCGAGCTTCCCCTCAAGCACCCGGAGATATTCGAGAGGCTCGGCATCGAGCCGCCGAAAGGCGTCCTGCTCCACGGTCCGCCGGGCACAGGAAAGACCCTGCTCGCAAAAGCGGTCGCGAACGAGACAGCTTCCAATTTCTCAGTCATTAACGGGCCTGAGATAATGTCAAAATTCTACGGCCAGAGCGAAGCGAATGTGAGGAAGAAGTTTGAGGATGCTGAGAAGAACGCACCTTCGATAATATTCATAGACGAGATTGACGCAATCGCCCCTAAGAGGGAGGAATCATACGGTGAGGTGGAAAGGAGGGTAGTTGCCCAGCTCCTCGCCCAGATGGACGGTCTGCAGTCACGGGGCAAGGTAGTCGTCATCGCAGCTACGAACATACCGGACTCGCTTGATCCTGCCCTGAGAAGGCCGGGAAGGTTCGACAGGGAGATTGAGATTGGCGTTCCCAACAAGCAGGGAAGGCTCGGCATCCTGAAGATCCACACCAGGAACATGCCCTTGTATTCCAAGGTGAATTCACTGAACGAGATTAAATTTGAAAAGGATGATATGCCCTATAAGAAAGCCATAGACCTTCTGCTTAATGCCTCACGGAACATGGACCTTTTCAATTCAAAGAATCTTGATAAAACGATAAGCAAATACCTCAAGGACAATCCTGACAAGTCTGTCCTTTTCAAGAATCTGGACAATGTGAAACTGAAGAGATACATTGATACCATCAATAAAAATTCCAAGATAGTCAATCTTCAGAGCCTGGCATCCATCACATATGGATTCGTAGGTGCTGACCTGTCCTCCCTGGCAAAAGAAGCTGCTATGGTAGTTCTCAGGAGGCTCCTTCCTGACCTAAAGCTCGAGGAGGACGAGGCGATTCCAAAAGAGGTGCTCGAGAAGCTTCAGATAAATATGAATGATTTCAAGGAATCTCTCAAGGTCGTGAGGCCATCCGCCATGCGAGAGGTCCTTGTCGAGGTGCCGAACGTTAAATGGAGCGACATAGGCGGTCTTGAGGATGTCAAGCAGGAGCTCATAGAGGCTGTTGAATGGCCGCTAAAGCATCCCGGAGCATTCAAGAGACTTGGGGTATCTCCGCCGTCAGGCGTCCTCATCTATGGTGCGCCAGGCACGGGGAAGACATTTCTTGCCCGGGCTGTAGCCACAGAGTCGCAGGCGAATTTCATCCCTGTAAAGGGCCCTGAACTCCTGTCGAAGTGGGTCGGTGAGTCGGAGAAGGCTGTAAGAAAGATATTCAAGAAGGCAAGGCAGACAGCACCGACGATAATCTTCTTTGATGAGATAGAGAGCCTGGCCCCGAGAAGAGGGCGCGACTTCGGCTCGCAGAGCTCAGAGAATGTCGTCAACCAGCTGCTGACAGAGATGGACGGGCTTGAAAATCTCGATGAGGTCGTGATAATCGCAGCCACGAACAGGCCTGACATGCTCGATACTGCGATGCTTCGTCCAGGCAGGTTCGACAGGATAGTCCTTGCAAATGCTCCTGATGAGAAGTCAAGGGAAGAGATATTCAGGATACATGCAAAGTCGATGCCTTTGAAGGATGTGGATTTCAAGGTCCTTGCGAAGAAGACCAAAGGGTATGTCGGAGCAGACATCGAGGCTGTATGCAGGGAAGCAGCAATCCTGGCGCTGAGGGACAGCATGGATGTAAAAGAGGTTTCGGCTAAATACTTTGACAAGGCCCTTGAGAAAGTCCGTCCGAGCATAACTGATGATATAGAGAAGTCCTATGAGTCCATGAAGAAGCATTTCAGCCAGGCCAAAAGCAAGGAGATGCAGGATGAGAAGCCGACCTATATGGGCTGATTTTTAGTAAATTTTTTATATTTTGATATTGAATTCTTATTGTATGCCAATGCCTGAGAGCATCGCTATCCCTGTACTATACATCGTCGCCATACTTACTGTCCTTCTGACAATCCTCTTGACTTACTACATAGGCATATACCCGCTCATCAGCAAAGGCAAGATTTACATCAGGAAAAAACCAAGCAGGACCATCAAGAACCTAATCAGCGGATTCAGGCTTCAAGAGAACGACTTTGAGAAGGCCTATGTTAATTCCAGGTGGCAGCATCTTATATTCCTGCTCCATGGAATGATACTTTTCGACAAGAATGTCTCCAGGTATGTCTATTTTTTGCCCGTACACTGCTGTAAGTTCTTATCATTTCAGGGAGGAAGGAAGGCGGGACAAGCAGGTGCTCAGCCTCGAGCTCAAGACTGACGTACTTGCTGAGGGTGCCTTGGTCCGGGACGGGAACATCCTGTCCAGAAAGAAGCTTGTCAAGCGCATCGAGGATGAGAAGATCAATTATTCAGTCAGGGATAAGTCTGTCTGGGCTCTAGATAACATCAATCCCAGGTTCAGGGACGATGTCGAGGCATCCCTGGAAAGCCATGATATCAGGAGAGAGGAACCTGCCCAATAGTAAATTTTTTATACTTGGACTTTTATGCAGATTGCCATGGACAAGATAAAGATTCGTCAGGATGATGATGAGGACAAGCTGATAATTAGGCCTGTGGACAAGGAAGGCGGGCGCCCTGATGAGAAGAAGGGCATTGAGATAACTGTCAGGAAGAGCAGTGGATCACAGCCTGCAAGGCCCAACAGGGATTTCGAGAAATACATCTGCATGAAATGCCACTACAAGTTCACGCGCAAGGTCGGCTCAAATATTGCCTTGAGATGCCCATACTGCAGCAGTACAGATATTGAGCAGGATACCTTTGACATCAACCGGGCGATCAAGGAATCAGGGTAATTCTATGAGATATGTGATTGAGCACCTTGAGCCGAGGCTCTTTCGGTGGTGCATGCTCGAGTATGTCCATATCTCTGATATCGCAGGCAGGGCGAATGTAATCTTCACAAACATCAGGGAGAAGGATGCCACCAAGCTTGAGTCTTATGGCACTGTCAGCACAGGGAGAGTGAAGGAGTTAGGGCTTAAGAATGCCTGCGTCCTTGACCCGTTTGCAAAGAAGACCCTTTCTTCTGATGATCATTTTGACTATCTTGTCCTCGGCGGGATCCTCGGCGATGAGCCCATGCAGAAGAGGACGGGTGCTGAGCTTGACATCGATGCAGAGAGGAGGAACCTGGGAAAGGCGCAGTTCTCGACAGACACTGCAGTGTATGTGGCAGAGCACATAAAGCATGGAGGGAAGATGTCTGAACTGGAGTTCCAGGATGACATTGAGATTGACATAAGGGACGGCGAGTCAGTCATACTGCCGTTCAGGTACGTGGTAAAAGAAGGGTCGCCTATTCTGCCTGACGGGCTTGTGGATTTTCTTAAGAAGAGGAAAGGGTTTTGAGGAATATTTATATATGACTGCTGAAATGAAAATACCTGATGAAGATAAAGACTTTCTACAAGCCGAACATCATAAACATCAGCCTTACTCTCATATGCATCGGGCTTGTGTTCAAGCTCTTAGTGCCCCTCTTTTCATATGTCAGCATAGTCCCCTGCAAAGTCTTCGATTCCCCGCCGCACATAGGGCTGTGCCCCATCAACCCTGACCCGGATACAAACACATATTACCTGGGATTTCTTATCGGTGATTACATCTACCAGGTGCTCTATCTTATCTTCATAGTCGCAATCCTGCCCTATACGCTGTCATGCAGCCTCTATCATCTATACTATCGGTTCATCAAGGGCGAGGTGCCTGATTAAACAAAAAATTTTAAATAGAGACAGGATATAGACATTCTCATGGAAGCAAAACCAGGCGACAGGGTGAGGGTGGCAACTAAGAATGACAGCCATGAAGGGCTCATGATGCCCAATGAGCAGTCTGATTCACTTGTACTTAAGCTTGAGAGCGGGTACAATATAGGCATCGACAAAAAGAAGATAAAGAAGATCGATATTCTCGGTTCACCAAACGCAAAAATAAATGTGAAAAAAAATCTGAAGCCTGATAAAAACAAGCCCACTATCGCAGTGCTCCACACAGGCGGGACAATAGCATCAAAAGTGGACTATGAGACAGGGGGCGTATCAGCCAAGTTCTCAGCAGAGGATCTGATTGAGATGGTGCCTGAACTTGCAAAAATAGCAAATATCAAGACAGAGCTTGTCGCGAACATGATGAGCGAGGACATGGGTTTCTCTGACCATGAGAAGATTGCAAAGGCTGTCAAGAGACATGCATCAGACGGTGTGAAAGGCGTGATAATCGGCCACGGCACAGACACCCTTGGCTATACCGCAGCAGCATTATCGTTCATGTTCGAAAAGCTCAATATCCCATTGCTCCTCGTCGGCTCCCAGAGGTCTTCGGACAGGGGCTCGACAGACGCTGTGCAGAACCTCATATGCGCTGCGAATTTCATAGCAAAGACTGATTTTTCCGGTGTAGCGACATGCATGCACGACTCGAGCAGCGACGACAGGTGTGCAATAATCGCAGGCACAAAGGCAAGGAAGATGCACACGAGCAGGAGGGATGCCTTCAGGGCAGTCAATGACAAGCCTTATGCATATGTGTATTATGAGACCGGAAAGATTGAGCAGGTGAAAGATTATCCTGATAAGCCAGACGGGATTCTGCTCAAGAATAAGATGAGCAACGGAGTCGGACTGCTCAAGACCCACCCAGGCCTTTCACCTAAGCTTGTCAGATTTTACGCGAAGAATTACCAAGCAATCGTCATAGAAGGCACAGGCCTCGGCCATGCCCCGACAAATCTGGGGCAGGACAACCTGAAAAATTACGAAATACTAAAAAAATATATCGAATCAGGAGGGATTGTCGCCATGACATCCCAGTGCATCTACGGCAGGGTGCATGCAGATGTTTATTCGAACCTCAGGAGGCTGCGTGACATCGGTGTGATATTCTGCGAGGACATTCTCCCAGAGACAGCGTTCATGAAATTGTCCTGGCTCATGGGAAACTACCCGAAGGAAAAAGTCAGAGAGCTATTGCCTAAGAACCTGAGGGGCGAGATAAACGAGAGGATAACGCCGGATGAATACCTGTCTGATTGATTAGCAGCCGAGCTTCCATTGTCTTACTGTTTCCAAAAGCCCTGTCATCGTCAATTCATTGCTCTTCCACCTGTTGATCGAATCAAGCAGCTCTGCGAATCCGATGCACGTTGCAGGAGAGCCTATCATGTTTAGCTCTGCTACAGCTGTGAGCGGTCCCCCGTTGACCTCTGAGAATGCGACAAGCCTCACATACCTGCCAGACACAGGCGAGAACATTACCTTCTTTTCTGCTGTAGTGGAATCGAACGAGCCCTCTGCAGCTGGGTTTCTCCAATCACTTGTGTCGTCGCTGACATAGAACCCATAATCCTTTATCTTGCCATTGCCGTCTGGGATGCGCGGCAGATAGGCAAACCCTGAGATATCATACCTGGCACCGAGATCTATCTGTATCTCATGCGGATGGGAAGGCATGTTCGGTCGCCATTCAGTGTGCCACATGGTGTCGGGGTCTCCATCGAATGCCTGCTCAGCAGGATAATAATGGCCGTCAGCGTCCTCTATGCTGTCAACATAATGCAGGCTCCAGCCTGACTGAGAGATGAAGTCACCAGTCTCACAACTCACGGTTTTTCTCTCAATTATTTCCCCGCTGCAACCATTTGCATCTGTCCTGGTCCTGTTACAATCTTGTTTACTGTTAACGCAGACATTGCATGCCCATTCTGAATAGACCCAGTCTGGACTGCATCCGCCAGACCCCCCACCCTGGAATGCTCCGATATTTGGTGTTGAATCATAATTATTCCCCCAAATGTCTGTACCTCTAAGCCCGAGGTCCACTCCCTTGTCAATAGCAGGGGATCCTGTCTGGAGCCTGTACTCGTCCGCTGAGATTATGGGAGTGTCAGCAACAAAGAGCGGGTCTTGAATTATCGCATTTGTCTCTGTCAGGCTAGAGAAGGTGTTGGTGCCACAGACCGTAGTAGAGGTTATGGTCTATCTTGTATGAGCCCATGGTTCCCTTATTGTCTTTGTTTGTGAACTGGCCGCAGGATTCTGCTGCTCCTGTCACGATGTTGTTCTCGAAGCTGATGTCATCAACAATCATTGTTCCTCCATTAACGCTATCCATTCCGATGTAATACCCATAGTGGCTTATCTTGCTGGCTGTGTTGTGGTGGACAGACACGTTATGCAGCTCCTTATGATATGAATGGAGGTCGGAGGCATAGACGCAGACTGGTTTGTACCAGACTTTTTCTATGACATTGCCGAACACCTCGATGTTTCCCATAATGTGGTCAAGACTTCCGTATCTTCCAAGTCCGACATTTATTCCGCCATCAGCCCCATTCACGACATAATTGTTGTACACTCTGTAGTTGGACTGGCCGATCCCCTCTATGCCGACTGATTTCGCGGATTCTTCAATAATTGTGTTGTTAAAAACCTCTGTACCATAGCCATAGGTCCATGATACAGGTAAATTAAAATCATTGTTGTATAATCTATTATTTATATGTCCCCAGAGCTCAACTGACCAGACTGAACCGTTGGATCCTTTGTTATGGCTGATTATCTTGTTATTGTAGATATCTACGTCACGGATAAATGCAGAAGTTGCTTGTATGAATTTTATGTAATATGCTGGGTTTGTTGCCTCGAAATAACTGTCGTGAATCGAACCCCCTTTCCATCCGATAGGCTGGATGCCTCCTGTGCTTGCCTTGTTGTCAACAGGGATCCTCCCCCAATCGATAATCTTTACATGGTCAATTTCGATATTCTCGACTGGAGCAAAGGTCCACTTCGCAAGCCATGCATCAAGATCCCTCCCGTCGTATGGGACCAATGGCCTCCAATCACTTCCATATGCAGCTGCCTCTGTCGATGCCACCCGTATCGCCCTTGTCCATTGCAGATCCACATGGTCATGGAGATAGCAATGATGGATATGGATGTTGCTTCGGTCTTCAACATCAATCCCATACTGTACCTTTGCTCCTGCTATGTCGATATATGATATCTCATGGCTCCGTCCTTGACAGGAGGGGTCGACCTCAAATCTAAAAGTGCTAAAAAACTGGCTGCAGCCTCAATTTTTACTGTTGGATTAGGGTAATTCTTGTTTACAGCAGTAAGTGATACACCCAAGGGAAAAGTTATTTGGTTTTCTGTATATGTCCCATCATTCACCTTGATAACATCACCACTGACAGCCCGCTTTTCGACTGCATGCTCGATAGTCAGGCACGGACTGCCGACTGCACCGCATGAGGCTGAATTCGAACCCTGCTTTGAGACGTAGATGTCAGAAGCATAAGACAAAGGAATAATCAATATAGCCAGGATACTCAAAAGATAAATCAATCTTGACGAACTCATCAAGATTGAGACTGGATTAACCTATATAAAAAATTTTTCTATAATTCAGTTTTCCTAGACTATTTGGCAATCAATTTGTTTTGCGCATCTCAGGATGGGAATAATCCTCCTTCTTATTCTTTAGGACAAACTCCTGGTATCTATGATATTTTTCAGTCTTCATGGCAAGCCTGAGGAGGATTGATTCAATCTTATTTTTTTTCAGAACTTTTTTTATGGTCTCTTTCCTGAACAACACCCCTGAGAGGCGTTTCAACATCCGATGAGTCCATAGTTTATGATTGTCAAAAATGTAATTCTGCAATTCTCCCTTGTCTATTGCTTCAAAGATCATCCTTTCGAAAGGATCTTTTGGGATGAATTTGGTTGGAGTTTTTTCAAGGCTTATGCTGTTTGTTGGGCATTTCTGGACACAGACACCACAGCCCAGGCAATCATGGATTGACACTTTAGGTCTGTCGCTTATTGCTCTGACAGGACATATCCTTGTGCACAGACCGCATTTAATGCATGTTTCATTATTGATGACAGCCCTGAAGTTGGAGTGCTGTATGCCCCTATGCCCAAATCTCTTGTATGCATTCAAAGCCTCACAGCAGCAATCACAGCAATTGCATATGAATAATGCATTATCCTGGACACTCTCACCGAACTGGACAAGCCCATTTTTCTCTGCATCTTGGAGTATTTTTTTTGCCTGTGTCTTGGTTATCTTTTTTGCAAGCCCATGCCTGATGAATGATTCCGCACCCTCATTGAATGTCAGGCAATTCATCTGTTCATGCCTGCATTTCTTTCCAAGATGCTCCATCTTATGCCGGCAGTAACATATACCTAATCCTATAGAGTATGCCGTATCAATGACATTCTCTGCTTTTTCATAATCTTTAATTTCCTTTTTTTGTTTATCATCCAACGCACCGGTCTGAACATAAATCCTACCAGGTATTGGATCAACTTTTAATAGCTCGTTCATGAATCTGTTTCCTTTGGTCAGGTAATCATAAAAATTCCTGGAAAGCTCATCTTCATCATATTTTTTCCCGCCATACATGGTCATCTCAAAAAAGCCTGCCAACGGCGGAAGAAGAAAATACATATGCTTCCTCCTGCTTTTCAGATCAAGCACAACCCCTTTTACTGCAAGATCATCAAGATATTTTCTTGCAGTTCCTGTTGAGACTTCCCATAACTCTGCTGCCTCTTTTGCTGTGAAGAGGAATAATGGAAGCACTGATATCAGTTTCGCCTCTTTTTCTGAGAATATAGTCTCAAAGATTCTTCTGAGCTTTCGTGAACTCGGAGCTCCCTGGACACTTTCATCTATCCTCTTCTGAAGCTCCCTGTAACTGTATGATGACATATGCCCCATGATGATGAGATTTAAGAACTTGGTATATATAAATATTATTAATTCTCAACAAATAAAATATCTAATCGAATTTTCCGATATATTTTTATATAACCTCCCACCAAAACCAGAATTAACTATGGCAACCATAAATAAAACCGCAACAGCGGCAGTTGGCATAGTGCTGGTTCTAGCGGCCATGTGAAATCTTTCATCGGCTGCCTGAGATCAATCCTCATCTTCATCTTGGGCGTATCCTGGGACCAGACTACATTAAGCGAGGTTAAAACATGAAGATAACCCCATCGATGTTCATAGGAGTCAACGGCAGTGACCACATATCATTCGGCGCAGGCCAGCCTGACCTTCCCCCGCCAGAGGACATATACAAGATTCTCGGTAGGTACAGGCATTTCAAGTACGGCCTTGTCCAGGGCCAGGACAATCTGAGGGAGCAGCTCTCAAAAGAATTTAAAAATTCGACAAAGGATGATTTCGTGATAACGAACGGCGCATCAGAGGCAATAGACCTCACTCTCAGATACCTGGGAAGACAGGGCGGAAACATCCTTCTCCACAAGCCCTATTATTACTCTTATGTCCCGCTTGCCAGGTTCAACAATCTCAAGCCAGTATTTACAGAGACCGTAAAAGGCAGGATTGATATGGATGATTTCGATGCAAAAGTCAGGGACTGCAGGGCTGTCATGATAAATTCACCATCCAACCCGACAGGCAGGCTCCAGCCCATAAAGACCCTCAAGCAGATAGAGAAGCTCTGCCAGGACCTTGGTGTGGTCATAATTTCCGACGAGGTCTACAAGGATCTTATATACGAGCGGGAGAACTACATGCTCCAGGGCGACCAGGTAGTGACTATAAATTCATTCTCAAAGACATTCTCCATGTGCGGATTTCGCATTGGCTACCTGTATTCCAACCACAAGGATATAACAGAAGGGGCGACTGAACTCAAGACCCATACTTCCATGAACACGAGCATCGTGGGCCAGGAGATGGCTTATGAGGCGACAAAGGTCGACAGGAGTTACGTCGACAAACAGGTGAAGATATGGAAAGAGAGGAGGGACCTCATATTCAAAGGCTTGCAGGACCTGGGCCTCGACGTCTGGAAGCCCGAGGGCGCATTCTACGTGCTCCCGAAGGTCAAGGACCCGGAAAAGGCAGTGAGCGACCTCTTCTTCAAGCACAAGGTGGTGACGTATCTCGGCGAATGGTTCGGCGCACCTGGAAGGATAAGGCTCTCCTATGCTCTTGACGCTGAGAAGATTGACAAAGGGCTGAAAATCATAGGAAATTACCTGAAAGACCGGTGAATCCCACCGAATGATTTATATACTAGCTTTGAAATTGTGATGCACCATATGATAAACCACAATGTGCTGGCAATTATGATGCTGATTGTGGTAGTGCTGGTTCTGGGCGTCATCTGAAAAGGTGGCTGCTCAAGGATTGATTCTCGACTGTTGTGTCTTTTCTTGGGCTTATCGAAGGACCAGCAGGAGGAATGGAAAAATGTACAGCAACAATGCGTCAGTGATGGGATACAGCCCGAATGCAAGGCACCACAAGCCTGGTGCAGGATATGCACCGAACCAGGCAGTAAAGATACCTGATGATGCTGAAGAGATGAAGATGAGGTTCCAGAAGACCTTTCACGACGACACAGGCCGCTCGGGATACTGGATAGTGGCATTTTCGGGAGATACCGGCTATGATGCGATGAATGGAAAACCCATAATCCTGGACAGCGATGCCATGGAGGTGCTTCTACCGCACGGATCGAACAATGCCAAGAGAGGCGCTGACCCGCTCAAGTTCAGGTATATAAGCGACCTCGCCAAGCAGGGATAAACCAACAGCATCAGTGAAAACAGCAACATTTTTATATACTTTTTTCCCACTTTTTGTTCATGGCTAAAAAACTCACGCTCTTTTCCTACTCGAAGAAGAAAAAGCAGGAGAAAAGCGAATCTGACAGAAAGGTAATTGGCTTTCTCAAAGCGCAGTCTGTCAAGGGAAAGCTTCTCATCATCTCAGATGCGCCCGAGGCAGAAGAGGCGCTGAGGCTCGGTTTCGATGTGACTGTCGTCGAGAGCGACCTCGACACTGTCAAGGAAGCGAGGGAGAACAACAAGGATATCAATTACGAGTACAGCGATTTCTTCAGCTTCGCTAAAAGGTTGCAGAAGGACTCGTTCGGCGCAGTGTTCGACAACAGTTATTCGAACAGCCTGCTCAGGAGCAGGCACAGCAAGTTCTACAAGGAGCTTGCAAAGCTCATAAAGTACGACGGCACCCTGATAACAAAGATCCTCTCGACCCAGGACCCTTACTGCAGGGAGCATTGCCCGAAGAGAAACTGGACATACATAGGCGGCCATCACCTGAACTATTTCACGAAAAGCCAGATCCTGAGACTCCTGAACCTGAACGGGTTTTCTGTCAACAAATACACAGCTGCAAAGGACAGGAACACTTATCACCTGGTCAATTCGAGCCTCAAGGCAATGAAGCTGTAGAAAATTTTTTAAATTACCGGGGAATCTTCTGCATTATGGATTATGAAAAGCTTGGTTTTCGCTGCGGCATCGAGATACATCAGCAGCTGGCAGGCAGGAAGCTTTTCTGCAGCTGCCCGGCATTGAACAGCTCTATGGAGCCTGACCTGAAGGCAGAGAGGAGGCTGAGGGCTGTTGCCGGCGAGACAGGAGAGGTCGATGCAGCTGCCTCGCATGAGATGAAGAAGGCCAAGAGGTTCTTGTACATCGCAAGCTCAGAAGACACATGCCTTGTCGAGTTCGACGAGGAGCCTCCCCATCCCATCAACAAGGATGCCCTTTCTGCCGCTGTCGAGGTGGCCCAGCTGCTTAACGCCGAGATTGTCGACGATATCCAGGTGATGAGAAAGACAGTCGTCGACGGCTCGAACACCACCGGGTTCCAGAGGACTGCGCTTGTCGGCTTCAACGGCCATGTCGATACGAGCCTTGGAGAAGTCAGGATTCCGAGCATCTGCATAGAGGAAGAGGCTGCCCAGAAGCTGGGTGAGACAAAGGACACTGTCACCTACCGGCTTGACAGGCTGGGAATCGCGCTGATCGAGATCGCGACAGATGCAGACATAAGGAGCCCTGAGCATGCCAAGGAGACAGCAGAGAAGCTTGGGATGATCCTGCGCTCGACAGGGAAGGTCAGGCGGGGGCTCGGCACCATACGCCAGGATGTCAACATATCCATAAGAGGCGGGGCGAGGACAGAGATAAAAGGATTCCAGGACCTCAGGTCCATACCTAAAGTCATCAAGAGCGAGATCGAGAGGCAGCAGGGTCTGATGAAGAAAGGGAAAAAGATAAGCCAGGAGGTCCGGAAGGCTGAGCCTGATTTCTCGACGAGCTTCCTGCGTCCCATGCCTGGTGCTGCAAGGATGTATCCTGAGACTGACATACCTCCTGTAAGGCCCAAGATAGGCAAAGTGAAGGCAAGAGAGCTTGCCTTCGACAAGGCAAAGAGGTTCGAGAAGCAGTTCCAGCTGTCATCAGACCTTGCAAAGGCGATGTCTAAATCGGAAAAGGCAGAGCTGTTTGAGTCCATCGCAAAAAAATCCGAAAATGTCAAGCCTGCCTTCGTCGCTGAGACCCTCGTTTCCTACTCGCGTGAGCTTTTAAGGGATTTCAAGCCCTGTGATACCTCCCTCATAAAAAACGATGACCTCAAAAGCATATTCTCCGCGCTTGACATTTCTGAGATATCTAAGGATTCGGTCATGAAGATCCTTGTTGATATCGCAAAAGGGAAAAAGCTTGACCTGAAAAACTATCAGATGGCATCTGTCGACGATATCGAAGAGGAGATAAAAAAGATTGTAGAGAGCAACAAAGGTGCTGGTATGGGTGCAATCATGGGTATGGTCATGAAGAAATACCATGGGAAAGTCGACGGCAAGAAAGTGAATGAGATAGTGAAGAAGTTCCTTTAGGCTCTCTTCCAGTCAACTGTGCAATCTATAGCCGAAAAAAGCAACCTTTATATACTACCTGCCCACATCCAACACCAATTTAGTTTTTCTGGGTGGGAAGCGATGGAAGAAATGGAAACCGAAGAAAAGTATTTCTGTCATGAGGAAGAGGATCTTGACGCTGAGGATTATGATTTTGAGGACCCTTCTTTTTCAGAGATAGACGACGACTGAATTTTTATTTTAATTTTTTTGAGATCTCTTCGAATATGACATCTATCGGCCTCTCACCGTCGATCTTCATCATGAGCCCCTTCCTGTCATAGAAATCTATCAGCGGCTCTGTCTCTTCGTGGTAGATCTCAAGGCGCTTCTTAACTGCCTCTTCCCTGTCGTCGTCCCTTATCACGAGATTTCCTCCGCATTTTTTGCAGACCCCGCTGATGGCCTCTTCAGAGTCCTGGTAGATGCTGTAGACCGCGTGGCATTTCTGGCATGTCCTCCTTCCTGAGATCCTCCTGATAGCCTCCTTGTCTGATACTGTAATCTCAATCACCCTGTCAAGCTCAGCTGCCTTATCAAGGAATTCTGCCTGCTCGATGTTTCTTGGGAACCCGTCGAGGATGAACCCTGCCTCGCAATCCCTCATGGCCAGCCTGTCACCGACAACATTGTTTATGACCTCATCAGGCACGAGCTTGCCCTCGTTTATGTATCCGAGCGCAGTCTTTCCCAGTCCGGTCATGTCCTTGATGTTCTGCCTGAGGATGTCGCCAGTGGATACGTGCGGGATGCCGAACCTTTCAGAAAGCAGGTCTGCCTGTGTCCCCTTGCCCGATGCCTGAGGGCCGAGTATCACGATTCTCATTAAGTTTCTGAAATTATCCTTGTATAAATATTTAACTGTTCAGCTCGAGGTATTTCGCAGCCCAGAGCATGGACTCATCGCTTGCATACAGCCGCTTCAGGAAACAGGAGCCGTCCCGGTTGTAGAGCTCCAGGAAATTCTTATGCTTCTCGATCGCTTCCCTGTAGCTTTTGGCATAGTGCTCATACTGCGTCCTGTCGAATTTTTTCACCACGTCTAAGAAGCAGAGTCCCAGGTGCATCCATATTGAATCAGTCTCGTAGTCTGGTAGGAGGATATTGTATGGGAACATGGCACCCGGCACAGGCTCTCCGGTGTATTTCAGGGGCCATGGCATGTCAAGCCCGGCCCTCTTGATCTCACCGAGGCATGATCGGAACATCTTGGTGTCATCGAACACCCCGCACCAGAACGGGAATGTGTTTGCGTCGCCTGCGACGTAATCTTTCTTCTTCATGTCATCGAAGAAATATCTGCCATTCCAGAAATTATCTTTTATGAGCCTCCTGTAATCATGCTGCCTGAATGGATTGCTGAACTTCAGCAGGTCAAGCTCAGTTGAGAGCATGGCAAGCATGCAGTTGTCATAGCACGAGCTGTCCCTCTGGAAATTGTCCTTCATGGAGCTGAATTTCCCTGCCCTCACCAGCCCGGTCTCTGTATCAAGGACTTTCTGGTAGTAATTATCCACCTGCTCCTCGATGAAAGGCCTGTAGATCTCAGCAAGCTCAGTCGCCCCTGCCTCCCTCAGGCTCCGGAGGAGCATCGGAAGCGAATCAGGTGAGTAGTGATGCATGTGGACCGGGATGTCCTGAGGAGTTATTGTCGTCGTCAGTTTTCTCCAGGTCGAGAATATGTTCATTGCATACTGGAGAGTCTTCACGACTTCCTCTCCATAGCCCTGCTTCAGCAGGCCGGGTATGCAGATTGCGAAATCCCTGATATAGAAGACTGAGAAATGCCCCGCGCTTGTCTGGAAATACGTTCCGTTCCAGCACTTATTCACAATCTGGCGGCATATCTTCTCCGGGCTGCCGTCGTATCTCTGGAACCCTTTTTTTTTGATACGCCGGGCTCTTTTCACAATCCGAAGACCCTCTTTAAGTTTCTGGAGCATTGGCATTTTCCACCTGGGCTGGACAGGCATGTGAAACTGATGCTTGCTTTGTTGACGGAAATTAACTGGTTGAGGAAACGAGCCTGGGGGGATTCGAACCCCCGATCTACAGCTGTCCGCCGCCAGGAATCAACATCCCAGGGCATAGGAGGCTTGCGATGGACTGTGAACATACACCCATCCTTGTCGCCCTATTTGCACTACCATGCAAATCCAGCTGCAGCTCAATTTGCCGATATCCAGACTAGGCTACAGGCTCTTATATACACTGGATTTTGACGCGGTTTTTAAGTTTTTTGGAAATCTTAATATAATCCCTGCCGAACCCCTTATCCATGTACAAGATCAAGCAGCTGCCTGAAGATTTCCTGGTCAGGGAGATGATGCGCCTTGAATTCGAGCAAAATGGCAGGTACAGCTATTACCTTCTGAAAAAGAAAGGCTTAAACACGATCGATGCAGTGGACAGGATTGCAAAAAAGTTCAAGGTCAGCCCGAGATACATCAATTTCGCAGGCACCAAGGACAGGTCAGCAGTGACCGAGCAGCACATCTCCATATCAAGAGGCCCTGGAAAGGACCTTGAGATTGAGGGCATCAGCCTGAAATTCCTGGGTAAGGGAAGCCAGAGGCTGAACCTGGGCACATTGGATGGCAATGAATTCGAGATCATCATACGGAACATCGATAAGAGGCCGGAACCGATCAGGAGGATGAGGAATCTCTTTGATGACCAGAGATTCGGGAATAAGAAAAACAATCACATCATCGGAAAAGCGATCGTCATGAAGGATTTCAGAAAAGCATGTGATCTGATTGACGAAGACAAGGTCAAGGGGCATGTGGTCATGCATCCCAATGACTGCATCGGAGCGCTCAAGACCCTGCCGAAAAAGATCCTCCTCCTGTATATCCATTCATACCAGTCATACCTATGGAACGAGATGGCGAAGGACTCAAAAGAGGAAAAGCTGCCATTGATAGGATTCAGCACAGAAGGGTCGGAAGAAGTGGACAGTATCCTGGAAAAAGAGGGCATCACCAGGAGGGATTTCATCATAAGACAGATTCCGGAGCTCAGCGCAGAGGGCGGTGAAAGGGAAGTCTTTGCAGAGGTCAATGGCCTTGAGCTCGGAAGGCTTGAGGATGATGAGCTCAACCCAGGCAAAAAGAAGGTAAGGATAAGTTTCAGGCTGGGAAAAGGCAGCTATGCGACTCAGGCCATTAAGCAGATGTTTTCAGTATTGGGATAAGTCAGTGCATGAAACCGTATTTCTCCCTGAATTCTGAAAATCTCTTCAGCATGATATCACCATTGCTGAAAAGCCCCATGTCCGCTGCCCCTTCCACCATCATCCTTATCCTGTAAGAATAACCCATGCTGATAGTGGGATAATAATCAAAACCAAATACCTTGAAATCATTGTCAACTTTGATATACCCCAAGTTCTTGAGCTGGAAATCCGGTAGGATATATCTTCCAGACGACCACACCCTGTCAAGGTTGCGTATCATGTCCAGGACATAGGAATCAAAGGTTCTTCTAAAAGCTTTTGAATCTTTGGTTTCAATATGCCTTATATCATCAAACAGATTCAACTTCTTCTGTATGACTCCCAGTGTATTGCCTGACGGGCCGTAGCTGAAGATATGGTCGATAGGTAGGAACATGTCAGGAAAATCCCTGTGATACTTGTCCCTGTTCATCAGAATATCTCCGGCCAGTGCAATGACATGCGCATTTGTGGAATTACTGCCTGAAGAGGTCTTGATGATCATTTCATCGCCATCATAAAGCATTGAATGACATGAATTGAATATTGATCCTTCAAAATCCTCCGGAATGAATGGTATATTGCCATAAAATTCCATTATTGCAGCTTCCAATGAACTGAATTCCCGGACCACAGTCATGACCCAGAGTAATCTTAAACGATATATAAATACTACCCTCATCATCATCCAACGGTGATTAAAAGATCCATGCACAGGAAATTTGAGTCGCATGAGTGAAATTACAGGCCCACTATCTCACAGAAAAATATATAAACCTCATTCCAATAACAACAGCAGCATAGGGGGTGAGTCTGATGGGAATGTGTGAGATGTGCGGGACAGAAGCTCCGCTCTTCAGGACTGATATTGAAGGGACAGAGCTCAATATATGCAAGAGCTGCGCAAAATTCGGAAAGGTGATAAGCGAAGTCCGTGTGCAGGAAGATGTCCCTGATAAACTGATGACAGGACAGGAGAAAGCACCGGTGCAACGTCAGACATCAGAGCTTGTTCAGGTTGTTGCAGAGGATTTCCCAGAGATTATAAAGAATGCAAGGGAGAGGCTCGGGCTCAAGCAGGAAGAGCTTGCAAAGAAGATGGCAGAGAGGACTTCGCTCATCCAGAAGATGGAGCAGGGCCAGTTCATGCCGTCGATAAGCCTCGCGAGGAAGCTTGAGAACCACCTCAGGATAAAGCTCGTCGAACAGCACGAGGAAAAGCATGACAGGAAGTTCAGGGCAGAAGGGGCGAATCTCACTATCGGCGACATGCTCGAACTCAAGAAGTAGGTCAGATTGGCAAAAGAAGACACCATGCACTGGGCAGACCAGGCAGCGCAGAGGATATTGAAAGAGAAAGGTGACAGGGAAACCTATACAGTAGCTGCTGGCATCACGCCATCAGGGACGATTCATATCGGCAATTTCAGGGAGATAATAACAGCAGAGCTGGTGGCAAGGGCCCTTGAGAGCCTGGGCAGGAAAGCAAGATTCATATATTCATGGGATGATTTTGACGTGTTCCGCAAGGTGCCTGAGAACATGCCTGAGAAAGAGCTTCTCGAGAAACAACTTCGGATGCCCATCACCGAGGTGCCCGATACATTAGGCTGCAGCCACAGCTCGTATGCAGACCACAATGAGAAGATACTTGAGCAGAGCCTCCCGGAAGTTGGCATATCCCCTGAATTCATTCGCCAGAGCGAGAGATACAGGAACTGCGATTATGCAGAGGAGATAGACCTCTGCCTGCAGAAAGCAAGTGAGATAAGGCAGGTGCTTGACAGGTACAGGAAAGAGCCGCTTGCCGAGGACTGGCTGCCTGTGTCAATCTTCTGTGAAGAGTGCCATAAGGACACGATTGAGAAGATTGAATACAAGGGCAGATACATCGTGAGATATTCCTGCTCATGCGGGCATTCTGATGAGTTCGACATCAGGAAAAAGGGGATAATCAAGCTCAACTGGAGGGTGGACTGGCCCATGCGCTGGCATCATGAGAAGGTCGACTGCGAGCCTGCAGGAAAGGACCATTATGCCGCCGGGGGCTCGGTCCAGTCAGGAAGGGAGATACTCAAGACTGTCTGGAATGAGGACCCCCCTGTGGGATTCCCTTTTGAATGGATAGGCATCAAGGGAGGGGGTCAGTTCTCAAGCTCTGCAGGTATCATTATAACCCTTGCTGAGATGCTCGAGGTGTATGAGCCTGAGATAGTGCGGTTCCTTTTCGCTGGTGCAAGGCCCAACACAGAGTTCTCCATCTCATTCGACCTCGACGTAATCAAGCTCTATGAGGATTTTGACAGGCTTGAACGTGCATATTTCGGAAAAGAGGATATAGGTGAGAAGAAGCTTGCAAAGCTGAAGAGGATATATGAGCTCTCATGCACAGGCATTGTGCCTGGTGAGATGCCTTTCCAGCCGTCATTCCGCCATCTCACAAATGTTATACTTGCATATTCTTACGATATGGACAGGGTAGCAAGCTTTTACAGCCTGAAAAAAAAGCAGGATAAGCAGAGGCTGCTCAGGAGGGCAGGTTGCGCGAGGAACTGGTTAGAGAGATATGCGCCGGAAGATTTCAGGTTTACCATAAGGATGCCTGGGAAGATGGACCTCCCAAAAAAAATGAAAGCATTGTTCATGAAACTCTCAGGAGAGCTGCTCGAAAAAGACTGGGATGAAAAAGGGCTCACTGCAAGATTCTATGACATTGCAAAGGAGTCAGGTCTTGAGCCTGCTGAATTCTTCGAGACAGCTTATCAAATCCTGATTGCAAAGAAGAAAGGCCCGAAGCTCGCTGGATTCGTCCTCACTATCGGCAGGGAAAGAGCAGCAGAGATATTCTCAAAGATCTGATTCACCGGACTTTTGAAAGGGCAGAAAGCGCAGTGGATATGATAGTTATCCAGATAACTCCTGATAGTATCAGGTCGAACAGGGTCTTCCAGTCTGTAAGCATTATGAGGAGTATGCTTGAGATTATTCCCAGCATTATGTTCAGCGGAATGAGCGAGCGGAGCTGGTCGATGAAATCATTGAATCCTGATCTCTTGACATGCTTCTCATTCTTGAGCTGGTACTCCTTGATGACAGCCTGCTTGAATAGCCTGACTTCAGCGGTTGTCATAGGTTTTCGCATATCCATATACTATTTAGTATACAAACTGATATATAAATTTTTGTCCTGGACCTGCATCCAATAACTTTAAATAGGAAGCATTATTCAACGGAGGGATATGAAGACAAGGACAGTTGTGGGGCTGACAGAGAAGGTGACTGTCTACGGTAAGGATGTTGTCACAGATTCGAAGGCCAGGATAGACACAGGGGCGAAATCAAATTCGATCGATGTCAAATTCGCAGAGGCTCTCGGAATAAAGCCGGGGAGGCTCAAGACCATAGTCAAGTCAGCCATGGGCAGGACTGAAAGGCATGTCGTCAACCTTGAGATAGACATTGCCGGACGGAGGGTCAAGGGAAGGTTCACCCTTGCAGACAGGGGTAATCTCAAGTTCCCTGTGCTGATCGGAAGGAACATACTCAAGAAGGGGTTTATGATAGACCCCGGGAAAAGGACAATATGAATGCAGCAATAATCAGCCTTGGAAGCGTCAGCTCAAGATGGACAGCGGATGCTATGAAGAATCATTTTGAGAAAGTCGACAACCTCGACATAAGGAAGGTCGAGATTAACATCGGCGCAAAAAAGGACGCCTACCTGATATATGAGGGAAAGCCGTTCAAAAGATATGACTGTGTCTATGCAAAGGGCTCTTACAGGTACGGTGCGCTCCTCAGGGCTGTGACAAGCTACCTGAGCGAGAATGCATACATGCCTATCAAGGACAATGCTTTCACCATTGTGCACAACAAGCTCCTTACCCATCTTGTCCTTCAGCAGAGCGACATCCCGATGCCCATGACATATCTGACACCCACGCCAGCAGCTGCAAAGAAGCTCCTTGAAAGGCTCAATTATCCCATTGTCATGAAATTCCCGGAAGGGACCCAGGGCAAGGGCGTCATGTTCGCTGACTCTTTCGGCGCAGCATCGTCTCTTCTTGACGCGCTCCAGACCCTTAAGCAGCCATTCATTATCCAGGAATATGTTGAGACAGGCTCGACAGACATCAGGGCGATTGTCGTCGGCGACAAGGTTGTCGCCGCCATGCAGAGGATCGCTGTCTATGGGGAGAAGAGGGCGAACATCCATGTAGGAGGGATAGGAGAGGCTGTCACGCTTGACACCCACACAAAGAGGATAGCTGTCAAGGCTGCCAAGGCCATGGGTGCTGACATCTGCGGAGTGGACCTGCTCCATGGACCCAAAGGACCTATTGTGATTGAGCTTAACCTTTCTCCCGGCCTGCAGGGAATAAAGAAGGCGACAGGCATCGATGTCGCTACCCATATAGCCAAATATCTCTTCAAGAAGACCAGAGAGATGAAGGAATCCGGGACCGAAGTGAAGAGCGAGAACATCCTGGAGGATCTTGGTATCCCTGATGCCAACGGGCAGAAGGAGATCCTTACAAACATCGACCTCAGGGGAAACAGGATACTGCTTCCGGAGATAGCGACTAACCTTGCCAGGTTTTCAGAGAATGATGAGATAATCATCAGGACTGACAAGAACAGGATAGTGATTGAGAAAGTCTGATTCCACTTCTTGATAATTACTTTTATAAATTTTACCTTCTATGATATATACAAACAAAAGATTTATATATAAGTTTAACCATTGTGATTAGCAGAACTGTATATCAGTTAAACGAGCAGGGGTGGAAAAATGCAAGATTTGATGGAAAAGGAAGTGATGGTCGAACCAGTCGTAGAGACAAAGAACATCCTGATTGTGGATGATGAGCCGCATATCGTGAACCTGGTCAAGCTGAGCCTTGACAAGAGCAGGTACAGGGTCTCTGGCGCATATTCCGCAAGGGAAGCCCTAAGGATTGTCGACAGCGAATTGCCTGATGTGATTATCGTCGACATCATGATGCCAGGTGTCAACGGGTATGAGCTTTGCCAGGCACTTAGGGAGAACACGAAGACCAAGCATGTCCCTATTATCATCCTTTCTGCAAAGGGGCAGATGAATGACAAGCTGCATGCAATCGACGTGGGTGCGGATGATTACATAACAAAGCCCTTCGATCCGATGGAGCTTGAAAGAAGGATAAAGCTTAATCTTGGCTCAGCAAGCTAGGAAGGCGGTGATGAAAATTAGCAAAGAAGAAGATAAGAATGCATACTATGAGGAGGATTATTTCCTTGTTTCGGACGATGA
Source organism: uncultured Candidatus Woesearchaeota archaeon (assembly GCA_963717515.1). GTDB lineage: Archaea > Nanobdellota > Nanobdellia > Woesearchaeales > DSVV01 > CAYXZQ01. The sequence continues at coordinate 1,627,035 of OY970338.1, read as the reverse complement.
CATCTATGTTGAAAGTGTTGCCGATTCTTTGGTAGACGATGATGATATGTCCGCAGAGGATGCAGGCTTCATGAATGGCTACAACATGGCAAGCTAAGGCATTTGTATTCCATTTTTTTTGTTATGCATTTCTATTGGCTGGTTATGATAAGCAATACCATAAACTATATATATGACACATGATAGTCCTTGACAATGGAAAACCTCAACACAGAGATAAAATCAAAGATAATAGAGATGCTGGAGACCTCAAGGATAGGTGCATCATCAAGCGAGATTGCGAAGAAGATAGGGCATAACAGGGTCACTGTCTCAAAATACCTTGAGATTATGAAGGCCCATAACATGATTGATTATGAGGACGTTGCCCAGGCCAAGCTCTGGAGCATTAACAGGAAGAGCCAGAGACCGACGATACTCATTGTCGATGATGAGCCACATATCGTCGAGCTTGTCTCCCTGAGCCTGATACCTGAAAAATTCAGCATCCTCAAGGCCTATTCCGGAATCGACGCCCTTGAGAAGATCTATTCAGAATCGCCTGACCTGATAATACTCGACCTGATGATGCCAGGCATAAACGGTTATGAGATCTGCCAGAAGCTCAAGGATAATGCCCTGACGAGACATATCCCTATCATAATACTTTCGGCAAAGGGTGAGATAGACGACAAGCTGAGGGGGCTGCAGATAGGTGCAGACGATTACATAACAAAACCTTTCGACCCGATGGAGCTTGAGGCCCGCGTGGAGTCAGTAGTAAGGCGTTCTGGCAAGGACCTGGACACTCACCCCCTTACAAAATTTCCTGGAATCCAGGGTATCAAGGAAAGCCTCGGCAGGTGGATGGAGGAAGGGATGCCGTTTTCAGTATCCAATCTCAGGATGATGAACTTTGAGCAGTACAGCAAAAGGCACGGCTACAGGAAGGCAGAGAATGCTGTGATCCTATTCTCAAGGATGATATCCGACCTGTTCAAGGGCTCGGATGAATTTTTCATAGGCCATACGCTCAAGGATGATTTTGTCATGATCACAGGGGATGATAATGCTGCCGAAGAGGTAAGGCAGGCATTCGAGAGGATGGTACCTTTCCTGTCAGGGGAGGACAAGGCAAAGGACAGGCTTGAGCTGGCTGTAAGGACAATAAAAAGCGGTGATATCCATAAGAAGAAACTGAAAGTGAAAGATGTGCTGTCACATCTGGAGGTAAAAGGATGAATGAGGCGGAGATACTATATGCGATATCCATCGGGCTGTTCATGATCTGGCTATACAGGACGTACACCATATACAGGAAAAAGGACAAGACAATCCCGAAAGAGGATGAATTCAGCGACATACTCAGCTCTGATAAGTACAAGGTCAAGGGGAAGTTCGAGTCATAGCAGGGAATTTTTCTGTCATGGTAAAAATGGGGCTAAGCATAAAGATTAAGATAATACTTTTTACGATATTGCTAGTCCTGGTCACTTCTGGGATTATCGGCTATAGCATAGGATGGTACAGCAATAAGACTACTGACGACCCTGCTGCATCCCAAAATGTCTGGAGACAGACGCTCGCGATGATGAGCGCTACTTTTCTTGTTGCATTCGGTGCAATCATCCTTTTCTCACTGCATGTGATAGGTCCTGTGGATGAGCTGATAATCGGGACTCAGCTCGTCGCAAACGGAAGGCTCGACCATAAGATAAGGAAGAAGAGCACTGACGAGATAGGAAGGCTCGTGGATTCATTCAACAGCATGACAGCCAACCTCAAGAGGTCGCATGATGAGAGAACAAGATATTCAGACATCGCCTCTGTGGAGAAGCAGAAGGCTGAGCTCATCATCGACAGCATGGCAGATAGCGTCATCGTGACCGACAACAGCCACAGGATAGTCCTGTTCAATCCTGCGGCCGAGAGGCTGTTTGAAAGAGACGAATCGAAGCTACTCGGCAAGCATATCGTGAATCTGCTGAAGAACCACAAGATGGAGACACTCTTCGAGGAATTCCCTGAGATAAAAGACAACATGCTTCCTGTGAGAAGATCAGAGACAAAGGTAAGAGAACTCAGGCCTTCTAGGCCAGTTGACAAGGTCCTCAAGGCCAATATCGCGCCGCTGATGAATGAGAGCAACATGATAATCGGCACTGTCGTCGTCATAGAGGACATAACCAAGCTCAAGGAGCTTGATGAGATGAAGTCAGATTTCGTAAGCACAGTTTCGCACGAGCTCAGGACTCCCCTGACCAGCATCAAGGGATATGCCGCGCTCCTTGCAGATTTCAAGATGGGACCGCTCAATGACCGGCAGAAGAAATCAGTCGACATAATCAACAAGGAATCTGACAGGCTTGCAGACCTGATAAATGACATCCTGGACCTATCCAAGCTTGAGACCGGCAGGGCAAAGACAGTCTTCACGCTCACAGAAATAAGTGAATGTGTCGATGAATGCATAATGATAGGAGTCGCAAAGAACAAAGGCATCACTGTCAGCAGGCTGATTCCAACCAACCTCCCGAAGATCCTTATCGACAAGCCAAAGATCATTCAGGTGTTCAACAACCTCATATCCAATTCGACGAAATTCACGAAGCCCGGCGGCAAGATCACGATAAAGGCGACAAACAAGGCAGGCTACATCCAGGTAGACGTCACTGACACAGGCATAGGCATACCCAAGAGGGAGATATCAAGCCTGTTCAACAAGTTCTACCAGGTGGAGAGCCATCTCACCAGGAACCAGGGAGGGACTGGCCTCGGACTTGCGATTGTCAAGGAGATAATCGGTCTCCATTACGGGCTCATCAGCGTCAGGAGCAGGCTGCACAAGGGTACGACAGTGAGCTTTGCCCTGCCCAAGCACCCGATAACAGAGGAGGAGCTTGCAAAATGCTGGGAAGAGAGGAACTGCGTGAAAGTCAAATGCCCCGCTTACCAGTCCGCCGACAAGAGATGCTGGCTCTACATGGGGACCCACTGCAGGAAAGGTTCGAGCGAACCCTGCCTTGACAAGATTGAGATATGCAGGCACTGCAGCATATACAAGCATCACCTGGAGGGCAAAGATGAAGAATAAGAGGCTGATTCTTGTGGCTGATGATGAGCCGCACATAATTGAGCTCGTCCGCATTATCCTTGAGGACAAATACAAGATCATCACAGCGGAGGACGGAAAGGAGGCTCTCGAGATCCTTCAGAATAATAAGCCGAGCCTTGTGCTCCTTGATGTGATGATGCCCGGCATAAATGGTTTCGAGATCTGCGAAAGGCTCAAGAGCGACCCGAAAACCAGGGACATCAAGATTGCAATGCTTTCAGCAAAGGCACAGGAAAAAGACATCATCAAGGGCCTGCAGCTGGGCGCTGAATATTATTTCACGAAACCCTTTGACCCTGCTGCATTTGAAAAGAAGATAGAGGAGCTGATCGGACAAACATGAAGAATGACAAGATACTCGATTGCGCCTTTGACCAGGACCTGATGGACCTCATGCCGGATGAGATGCTGATGCTTGACCCTAAAGGCAAGAAGATAATGTTGGCAAACAAGGTCTTTCTGCAGAATCATCACCTGAAGAAAGATGATGTTATAGGGCACAGCTGTCATTCAGTCATGCACAAGAGCAGGAGCATCTGCAGAGAATGCCCGCTTGTCGACAGTATCAAGTCGGGCAAAACCAGGAGAGTTGAGCACCTGCACCAGCTGAATGGCGGGAATGTCCATTATTCTATCACGACATCGCCTATCAGGGACAGCAATGGAAAAGTTGCCTACATCCTTCACATCTCAAGGGATATCACCCTCAGGAAGATTGCTGAAGAGAAACTGAGGGAAAGCGAGGGCAAATTCAGGAGCCTTATAGACAACGCCCCCCTTGGGATATTGTCGATCGATACAGAAGGGAAGATAATCGACATCAACAACTCTCTGCTTGAGATACTCGGCTCACCTTCAAAGACTGCGACGATGAGGATCAATGTCCTGAAATACAAGCCGATGATAGAGTCAGGCATCTCTGCAAATTTTGGGCAATGCCTTGTTTCTGGAAAGCCTAATGTGTCAGAGCAGGAGTATACGTCAAGATGGGGCAGAAAGGTCTTTCTCCGCTACCATCTCCAGCCGAGGATCGGAGCAGACGGCAGCATAATGGGTGTCCAGGCGATCGTTGAAGACATCAGCAACAGGAGAAAAGCAGAGAGGGAACTCAAGGATATGAACACCAGCATCCTCTCGCTCTTTGAGACATCTACAAGCCTCCAGCTTACCATGGATATCGACTCGATAGTGAATATCGCGATAAAATCCTTCCTGTCACTGGGATATGACAGGGTAAGGTTCTATCTCATGGAGAACGGCCTGATGAGGGGGATGAAGGCAAGTTATGTAGATGACAGCAAATTCAGGAACAAGATAATCAAGGCCAGCCCTGAATTCCCAAAGACATACGAAGCCATAAGGAAGAGAGAGCCTGTCATTCTCGCTGACCTGCTTGGGGATTATCCTGATGCAGAGAAGAAGTACGGATTAAGGCATACAGCAAGCCTTCCCCTCCTTTCACAGGAGAAGGTCATTGGAATCATAAGCATCGACAACAAGTTCTCAAAAGAGCCCATACATAAGGATGACCTCAACCTATTGATGACATTTGCAAACCAGATTGCAGTGGCTATTGAGAATGCTCTACTCTACAAGGAGATAAGGACAAAGCTCCATACCCTTACAGCCCTATATGACATCTCTAGCGCAATCAGCGGCACTCTTGACCTGGACAAGATACTAAACCTGATAGTGATAAAGATTGTTAAGCTTCTCAAGGCAGACATGTGCTCAATCAGGCTGCTTGACGAGACCAGGACAAGGCTCATCCCGAAGACTGTGTATGACATCAAAGGCGAATACCCTTTTGAGGCGGTAGAAAAATTGTATAAGGATACAGGCGGCAAGGTGATTTCAGAGCTTGCTCCCAGGTACATCAGCGACCTCTCGAAGGAAAGGGCTTTTTTGACTAGAAGCTACATAAAGAAGGCAGGCATCATATCGATGCAGAGCATCCCCATGATATTCGAGAACAGCCCTGTGGGGCTTATCAATATCTATACGAAAAACAAGAGGATATTCTCTTTAGAGGACATCGACCTTCTCAAGAGCCTGAGCAGCCAGGCTGCGGTGATGATAGAGAATTCAAAACTGTACAGCACGATCAATGAGGACAAGAGAAACCTTACAAAGCTCGTCGATACCAGCCAGGAGATAAATTCCACTCTCGACAGGGAAAGGCTCCAGGAGCTTATTCTCAACAAAGCAGTCGAGTTCACGAATGCTGACTGCGGATTTCTCATGCTCATCAAGGATGAGTACTTGAATGTTAAGCTTTCAAAGGGATTTGACAGGGAGAGAGCAGAGAAGATAAGGCTCAAGATAGGAGAGGGCATACCCGGTCATGTCGCGAAGACTGGAAAGCCTGTCATTGTAAATGACGTCTCAAAAGACAGCCGTTACATAATGGTGTTCCCTGATACCAGGTCAGAGGCAGCAATCCCGCTGATAACCCAGAACAAGGTCATCGGAGTCCTGGACCTTGAGAGCAAGAGGCGTAATAATTTCAAGCGTGTTGAGAAGACCCTCAATATCCTGACGAACCAGATAGCGATAGCTATAGAGAACGCAGGGCTGTATGATGAGATAAGCAACTTCAACCAGAGGCTCAAGAACGAGATTGAGCTTGCGACAAAGGAGCTCAGGGACAAGAACATTGAGCTGAGAAAGATGGATCAGCTCAAGAGCGATTTCGTATCGAATGTCAGCCACGAGCTCAGGACCCCGCTCACGAGCATAACAGGCTATACCAAGCTGATGCTCATGGACAAGCTTGGAAAGGTCAATGAAAAACAGGCCAACTGCCTCAATATCATAGCAGAGGAAGGTGAGAGGCTCACAAGGCTAATCAATAATATCCTCGACCTCTCAAAGCTCGAGTCAGGCAAGATAAAGTTCAAAATTGAGGATATAGACATCGTGGAGATTGCTGAAAGCTCATTGAGGACACTGGGGAATTCCGCTGCTGATAAGAATATTTCAATAGAGATTCACAAGGTCGGGAGGCTCCCAAGATTCAGTGCAAGCCGGGATTTGGTCAAGCAGGTATTTCTCAACCTGCTCAACAATGCATTGAAATTCACCCACAGGGGAGGCAGGATTGACGTGATGTTGAAGAGGAAAGGACAGGAGGTTGAGGTCTCTATTAAGGATAATGGGGAAGGGGTGCCAAAAGAACTCATACCGATGCTCTTCGACAAGTTCTACCAGGTAGACTCATCAATGACAAGGAAGCAGGGAGGGACTGGCCTAGGATTAGTCATAGTCAAGCACATAGTGGATGCCCACAAGGGAAGGATAAGGGTAAAGTCAGAACCAGGCAAAGGAAGCGAATTCCTGTTCACACTGCCCCTGAAGAGATGACATCATCCAGATTGACCACAGGCTTCGGCAGCCTCAATGCATCGTCATGCCCTATCCTCTGGCAGGCTGTGTTGATGAAGCATTCTATGAACGGGAAGTTCTCAAGCGACTGGAAATCGATCTCACCGGAGATGAGAATATATGATTTTTTCTTGAGCCGAGTTCTCAGGGCGATTGCCTGGCTCAGCATGCTCTGGCCTGGTTTTGTCGAAACAAGAATGCCGACAGTGTCTGACATCAGGAACCTCTTCAGGCCTGCATCCTTCCTCTTTTTGTATCTTGCAACGACATCATCCCCCAACCTAGTGAATCTCTTAGTGAATGGGCTGTACATGAAAACCGGAAGCTCATTTTTCAATGCAAGAGCCAATGGATGGAACATGCCGTCCCCTATGTAAAGGAATCCGTCAACACCGGCAAATTTCTGAATGCTGCAACCGAGCAGCTGGCCTTTGTGCCTGGCATGCCCTGACCTGAATAGTTTCACCTTGATTCCTGCTTTTTCGAGCTGTGCCTTGATGCCATCCAGCGAATCGATGAACTGGACAGTCATGAAGAGGGCGATCACTTTAGGGAGCTTCTTCATTGCCCTGGCAGGCAGGGATATATTGTTCTTGTATCTCGCTTCGATGAACAGAGTTTTCATGGCATATGAGAATCTAGCATGCTATTTATATTTTTCCTAGTATATCTCCTTTGCCGCATAATAGTCCTCAAGCACTATCCAGTCGATGTTCTCTGTGTCCTTTGCTATGTGCAGCCTGCCCATGCCCACCTGGACAATCTTCTCTGCAAGGCCCTTGGCTTTTTCAGATAGCTTAATGCCGACGAGAGATATGGTGATGCCGTTTGCCCTCGCAAGCGATGCAGCCTCGATCGTCTTCTTCTCAGGCTCCCGGCCTGCTGTAGGCATGGCATCAGTGATAAGGACAAGGTGCCTTGTCGAGTCGCTATCCGGAAACATATCCACAGCCTCCCTGATAGTCTTGGAAATGTCTGTCTCAGAAGCAGCCCTTATTGAGGCAATCTCTTTTAAGAGGCGGGTGAAATCCCTTGTCGGAAGCACTCTATTATGGATGTCCTTTCCGAACACGATTAGACCTGCCATGTCTTTCTCCTCGATCGCCTTGTAGCAGAGGGCGATCCCTGCCTTCTTGCAGCTTGACAGCTTGTCGCCTTTCATGCTCCCTGACGCGTCAAGGGCGAAAATTATGCTTATCTCACCTTTGGAGTTCCTGTGGAATACCCTGATGTCCGAGGGCACGGGCTCGCTGTGTCCTCTCCTTACTGCAGTCTTTACTGTCTTATGCACTGAGATGTCCCTGTACCGGTCACCCCTGGCATAATTCTTTATGTCCTGCCTGTCACCATGGACAGACAGCCTCCTGTGCACTTTTTTTCCATTTAACCCCTTGGGAGCAATCCTGTCGAGCTCGTCTGTGTACATGACTAGGGATGCAAGCTCGAGCCCTTTTTCAGTTATAGAGAATTTTTTGTCGAGAAGCTTATCTTTCTTGAGCCTTCCGAGCCTCTTCTCGATGCTCTTCCTGAGCTCTCTTCTGAATTCCGGTAGCCTGATATTGTTCTCAAGGTAATCCTCATCATAGCCTGATACCTCGCGCAGAATCTTCTCGCCGTATATCTTCTTTGCCATGGCATAGTCCTTTGCCATCTGCTCAAACATCATGTCAGGCACAAAAGAGTATATTGAATTGTCAAGAGCATCACCCAGCAGCCTGCCGTCGTCGAGGACCTCCTTTTCCTGCTCGATGACAGAATTGAGGAGCTTCTCCCCTACCTTGCTGAATTCCAGCTTTTCAGTTTCCTTTTCAAGGCCGGGCGTCCTGCCGGGCTTTTTGGTCTCGCTCTCATGACTGTCACCCGTCACCACCTTTCCTGTCTGTAGAGCCTTCCGGGGCATGCTCTTCTGCAAACATTTCGAATTCTTTCATCAGGTAAGCATCTGCATCCTCGACATATTTCAGGCTGGGCTTGAGCCTTATCCTGTGGGCAAGGACTGATTTGACAGCTAGGCGGATGTCTTCAAAAACGACAGCCTTCCTGCCGGAGATATATGCATTGGCCTGAGCCCGCTCATAGAGGCCGATGCCTGCCCTGACGCTCGGGACTTTCTCAAGCCTGTCATCCGACCTCAGGCGCCTGATGAACTTGATTATGAAATCAAGAAGGGATTGGGGCATCTCAACTATTCTATCGCCCTTCTTTTTCACTATCTCACACTCTGTTGCGGCAGTCTCCGGGTAATCCATGTATATCACGTCGAACCTGTCAAGAAGCACGTCTGAAAGCTTCTCAGTGTTCGTGTCTTGGGGGTTCATGGTCGCGATGAAAAGGAAATCGGCATTGATGTCGATGTCATAACTCCCAATCGTCGCCTTCCTCTCCTCGAGCACCTGGAGAAGGGCATTCTGCAGCTTTTCCGGGCACCTGTTGAGCTCATCGAAGAATAGGACACCGTTATTCGCCCTGAATATCTTTCCGGGAGTGAATGCCTCAAGGCTCAATGAGCCGTACTGAAGCGCCTTGACAGGATCGATGTCACCGAGAAGGTCCTCGCTCGTGAGGTCCGGGCTTCCCTGTACCCGGACAAACCTCTCGCTGCCCGAAGCCTTCCTTGTGCCTTTTGTATTTCCTTTCCTGCACGCAGGACAGACCGGCTTTCCTGCAAGACAATTGAAACCGCAGTCGTTCACAGCCATCTCTGGAAGGAGCCTCGATACGTTCTTTGCAAGCGTGGTCTTCCCTATCCCGGGAGGGCCGAATATTACGACATGCCTGTTCATGATAAAGGCTGACTTGAGGTCATTCTTTGCCCTTGCCTGGCCGATTATGTCTGTGAATATGTCATCATGGCTCTTGAATATCTCTTTCATCGGGTTGCCTGTTTCCATTTTCCCATACTTCAAATCAGCCGGAATTTATAAAGATTGCCATTAAGTGCCTGACAGCCATTTCAGACGGTGATTAAAGAAGAGATTGCATAGTTTAAGCAAAGATTTAATAGAAAGCACAATGTTTATAAATCTAAAGACCATCCGCCATTGACGGGGTGTTTTTAGGAAAACTCAGTTTAATTTCTGCATCTGAGGTGAACGGTAAATTGGTAAAAGGTTTTCTTCACATCACCTCTTTTCCTTTTACTCCCCACCAAATAGGTGCAGATATCATACAAGCATCCGGAAAAGGAACAATGCCAGGCCTGCGGAAAGCGGGACCAGGACATTGTCATCCACCGGGTGCTTCCACACCCTGAATTCTATCGCTTCGACTGTCATCGCTATAGCAGATGCGACAACAGCACCAGAAATGGAAACAAAGAGCATCGCCCCGAGGCTGGCAGCGGCAAATCCGAACAGGGTCCCTTCAAGGAGCTTCCTTTCGGACAAGGGATGCCTTGTCTTCCTCAGGCTGCTTGATCTCTCCAGCCTCATGCCGACCAACGATGACACTGAATCGCCCAGCGCAAGGATGGTTATAGATGCGTAAGTGATGTCGGACTTTCCGAATATAATTAGGAGCATGAAGATGCCTAAAAGATATGTGATGGCACCCCTTCCAGGAACCTTTTCGTCCGGCCTGTCGAAGCGGTCCAGGAACCATCCGAGAATCGGAAGCCTGTATGACCTTGAGAGAGACGAGAGCCCGATGCCGATTATCAGGATGAGCGATATATGTATGATGTTCAGTCCCAGGTACCTGAGAGCGATTATCGAGAAGGCCCCGCTCGCAATATGGAAAAGTTTCCTCCTGGATTCAAGGCGAAGTGTCATCATTTTCAGCCGAATATGCTGTACTTGGTCTTGAGGTAGATGACAGCCTTGCCGATACAGTAGCCTATCAACGCCCCTGCAATCACATCACTCAGGAAATGGACCTGGAGATAGAGCCTGCTTATGACCACGAACACTGCAAATACTATCCAGAACCACTTCAGCATGGGATATTCCCTGTCAAGAATCGGCACTGCTGCAAATGAGAATGCTGCGTGAGCGCTGGGAAATGAGTAATCCTTCCAGCTGAACAGGTAGATTACCTCCTGCGGTCTTTCCCTTGCGACGATGAATTTTATTATATATACGACAATCAGTGTAAAGAAACATGAGAACCAAAGCGGGATTATCCAGTCCTTCTTGTTCTCCTCCCACATGAACAGCGAGGTCATCACCAGAAGGATTATGACAAGGGACAGGACATAGCTCATCCAGCTGAATATGTAATCAAGCGCAGGGCTTGTGATACCCTGGAAATAGGCGAGCACGAGACTGTCAAGGGGAAAGCTTACGAGAAGGAGAAGAAACCCGAATACTATAATCACGATGGTCTTTTTCTGCTCGATTGAGAGTCTCATATTCTCTTCATGAAAAGCCCGAGCGCACTGCTCCCGCTCAGCACGACTATAGTTACAATAGTTCCTGCTATAAGGACCCCTATTATGTCAGCCAATATAAATTTTTTGTATTTCAGCCCTATGATGTATGCAGCAAGCGAGCCTGAGTATACCCCTGACATCGGAAGCGGGATTCCGATGAAGACAGCCACACCCAGCTCCCCGTATCTCTCGACATATCTCTCTATGCTCTTCTGGGTCCTGACCAGGTAATAGCTGTAAAGCCTGCTGAGCAAGGGTATCTTTGTCGCGAGCTTTATTGCATGATCTATCAGCAGGTATGCCAGGAGCCCGAGGATGATGTTTGAGATGACGCATACTATATAGACAGTTATCCAGTTCTCCTTGAGCACGAGTATGCCATATGGGATGCTTGCCCTAAGCTCCAGGAGAGGAACAAACGTCAGCAGAGCAAGCTTGATGATATTTCCGACCATATGGATCGGAGACGCCGAGCGCCTTTTAATATTTTTGGATTTTCATGGGACAGGGCTCATTCCAGCAGTTCTATCCTGCTGACCCTTTCCTTTAAGAAATCCTTTTTTAGAAGTTCGGCTGCAAGCTCTTCAGGCTTTCGGAACTGCCTCTTCAGCATGGCATGAAGCCTCCCTTCCTTTGCAAATGAGTTCTTGTGCTTCATCCTGAATGCATCAGATGGCTCTTTTTCTGATATGGGAGGCCCGATATGCAGCTTTTTTGCAGTGAGGGTTTTGTTGTTGAGGATGTACCATAGGAGTGCAGGGCCTTTTCCGTCCCAGTCCCAGCCAGAGCTAAGTAAAGTGAAATCATTGTTCACCAGCTGCCCAAGGACATGATTATAGGCCTTTAGGAGCTTTCCGCCTGCAATATCTGTCTTGCCCGGCAGGGGCCATGCCCTCAGCATGATGAGCCTTTCCTTTGCAGCCTGTCCCTTTAGCATGGCTGGTGTGACTCTTTTCTTTTCAAAATATTTAATGGAAGGATTTTTCAGGAATTCCCGGGAGGCTTTCCTGAAGAGCTCGAACTTCTCCATGGAGAGAGCCGCAGCAGCATTCCTGGTCCTGTCCACAGGATCGATGACTATCAGGGGTGAGATCTTCGACCTGTTGATGCTGCTTCCGGAATTGTATCCCTCGATGTCTATGACCTTGAATCTCTGCCATGAGGCTGCATTCTCAAGAAGTCTCTCAAATGAGCCGTAATATGATGTCAGGATGTCGAGGACATGTCCTGAGAACCCGCTTATATAGCTCTCTGCACCGTATACACCCTGGGCCTTGCAGAACAGCTTGGCGATTATTATCTCATCAGCAAGCTTCGGATTGGCATTGAGCTTTTTCTTAATCCACTCCACATGAAGCGGGCTCATATCAGTGACATTCTCTGCATCGTTCGCATGCCCTATCCTCAACACAGGGACTATCTCAAAAGTTATGCTGTTCTCATGCATCATGAAATAGTCCCTTGAGCCGTGCACCCTCTCCACATTGGCAAAACCAGACAATGCCTTCTCAAGGATGCCTGATATGTCCATGCCCTTGTAAGAGAGGCTGAACCTCACGAAGATGTCGTAGTCGAAATCATCCCGGATGACAGTGCCTTTTGCGCTGCTACCACCGAGGACTGTCTCTGCATCAATCCTGTTTTTCTCCAGGCTGTGGGAGAGCCTCCTGAGAAATCTCCCTGTCTCAGACCTGATCTTCTCCAAATCTTCTGGCGATGGCTTGGACTTTTTGAGGATTTTCTTTAGAATATCCATCATGGCATCGATAAACCACCCAAGCTTTAAAATATTTTCCAATGGGCAATTCAAATATATTGTAAATTATCGAAAAGTTTATATACCAGATACTTCATAAATCCGTATACCAATATATTTTTTTAAAATGCAAGATAAAAAAGGTGAGATGGGCGTCGGAACCCTGATTGTATTCATTGCCATGCTTCTTGTCGCTGCAGTCGCAGCTGGTGTTCTGATCCAGACAGCAGGCTCGCTCCAGGAGAAGAGCCTCTCGACAGGCGAGCAGGCAAAGAGCCAGATATCCACCAATGCAAGGGTAATCGAGGTCAGTGCAACCGACGGAAGGGACGGAAACCTCACTGACTTTGAGCAGATTGTGAAGCTCTCCCCTGGTTCAGACCCGATCAAGATTGACCAGGTCATATTCACTTTCAACACGATGGACAAGACTTCTACGCTGAAATATAAAGGCACAGACGGGATCTGCGAGAAGAACAATATCAATGGTTTCAACACCTGGAACCTTGAGAAGATAGACACTGATGTCGATAACACAGCTGACAGTTATAAGCTGGCAGAGGACCTTGACGACGACGGCCTGGATGATTATGTCTATACTCACAGTACATTCCTCGTATTCAACCTCAGCAGCCAGGGGCTCTACAATGTCAGCCTGGGCACGAACATCACATTCGGTGTCGGGACGACCAATGTGACTGTAGCAATAACTGATGCATCACTGACGAACGGGACCACCACATTCGCCTATGTGACAGTGACCGGCACGACATGGATAACAGATACCATCCAGGGCAACATGACATTTGAAGTGACACCCTACAAGGTCGGAGAGGGATATTTCACAGTAGTGTATGAGCAGGAAGGGACAAACCACGTCGCAGGGAACCTGCAGAGAGGCGACATAATCAGGCTGTGCTTTGAAGCTCCCGGAGATATCACAGAGGATGAGCAGGTAAGGCTCAACTTCATCCCGAAGATAGGGACCCCGACGCTTACGCAGTTCGTCTCCCCTGATGTCATCAGCACAGAAAGGGTCTATCTCTATCCATAGATTACCAGGACAATCTCTCCTTTGAGTTCTTTATCGCCTATTTGTTTGATTATTTCACCGGGCTTTCCCCTGATGAATTCCTCGAACTTCTTCGTGAGCTCCCTTGCGATGCAGACTTTTGCTTCAGGGATGGTCTTCTGCAGGAGAAGGAGCGTCTTTGCTATCCTGTGCGGGCTCTCATAGAATATGGCTGTCTTTTTTATGTTTTTGAGCAGTTCGGTTTTCTTTCCATCCTTCTTCGGCAGAAAGCCGTGGAACTCGAATGCGTCAGCGGGCAGGCCTGAGCAGACCAGCGCTGATATTGCAGCTGTCGGGCCGGGTATGGGCGATACAGGGATATTGTTCTCTATCGCCTCATTGATGAGATTGTAGCCCGGGTCTGATATCCCTGGTGTGCCAGAATCAGAGACAAGGGCGACATTCTTACCTTCCTTGAGGAGCTTGAGCAGAGTAGGTATCCTCCTCTGCCTGTTGTGGTCATTGTACGAGAGCATCCTGTTCTTTATGCCGTGATGCTTAAGCAGGATGCCTGTCCTTCTCGTGTCCTCAGCTGCGATGAGGTCGGCCTCTTTCATTATGTCAAGCGCCCGGAGCGTGATGTCCTTCAGGTTGCCGATGGGTGTGGATACGATGTAGAGCATGATGGCGGGAAATCGCTCTTGTTTAATAAACATTCCCTGCGCAAAATATATAAATCCCATGATGATTCAATTTCCCATGAAAAGGGCTGCATTCTTCGACCTTGACGATACAATAATCAAAGGCAACAGCGGGATGAGGACCACAGTCCACCTGTTCTTCTCAGGAGAGGTCTCGTTCTTCAATGCTTTCAGGATACTCTGCCGCTTCATGTTCTACTTTGTGGGAAAGAGCGACCCTTACAGGTTCTTCGAGGACATATATGATTTCCTCAAAGGAAGGAAGGAATCAGACATGAGGGAAATCTGCGACCGTTTCTTTGAGAAGAGCATAAGCAGGAGGATATACAGGGATGCTGTAAGGCTCATAGAAGAGCACAAAAAAAAGGGCCATCTTGTCGTGATCGTCACGAATTCCCTCGACCTGATGGTCTCAAGAATCAGGGAGCATGTGAAGGTCGACAGGCTGATAGCAAGCACCCTGGAGACAAAAAAAGGCATAATCACAGGAAAGAGCAAGGATATCTGCTACGGCAAGAACAAAGTCTTATATATGATTGATTTTGCCAAGAAGAATGGCATTGACCTGAAGGACTGCTATGCATACTCAGACAACAACACGGACATCGCGATGCTCGGGGTTGTCGGAAACCCTTCAGCAGTCAACCCGAAAAGGAAGATGAGAAGGTTTGCAATCGAGAAAAAGCTGAAGATACTGAGATTCACCAATACAGGAGGTTAAGATGGACAAGGCAGAAACTTTTGAAGTGAAGGACATGAAGCTTTCAGAACAGGGAAAGAAGAATATCGAGTGGGCAGAGATGCAGATGGGTGCACTTCTTGAAGTGAGGGAGAGGTTCAGAAAAGAGAAGCCCTTGAAAGGCATAAAGGTGGGGATGGCGCTCCACGTCACAAAAGAGACTGCTGTCCTTGTAAGGACGCTTATCGCCGGCGGTGCAGAAGTATCGATAACAGGATGCAACCCGCTCAGCACCCAGGATGATGTCGCTTCCGCCCTGGCTGAAGAAGGCGTCAAGATATGGGCATACAAGGGCGAGACAAAAGAGGATTATTACAGGTATCTCACGAACGTCATAAAAGAGAAGCCGCAGATAACCATCGACGACGGCTGCGACCTTGTCTCAGAGATACATACCAAGCACCCGCAGCTCATAAAGGATATCATCGGCGGCGCTGAGGAGACGACGACAGGTGTCATAAGGCTCCGGGCGATGGAAAAGGACAAGGCCCTGAGATATCCGATTGTTGCAGTCAACGAGGCATCTACAAAGCATCTGATGGACAACCTGAAAGGCACAGGCCAGAGCACCATTGACGGTATCCTGCGCGCAACAAACGTTCTCATCGCGGGAAAGGCATTCGTCGTCTGTGGATACGGCGAGTGTGGAAAAGGCGTCGCCAAGAGGGCTCTTGGCATGGACGCGAATGTCATTGTCACAGAGGTAGACCCATTCCGCGCATTGCAGGCAGCCATGGACGGATTCAGGGTCATGCCCATAAAGAAGGCAGCTGCCATCGGCGACATATTCGTGACAGTCACAGGCAACAAGAACGTGATTGACGTCCCGCATATGAAGCTCATGAAAGACGGGGCAATAATGTGCAACTCAGGGCATTTCGATGCTGAGGTCAATGTCAACGGCCTGAAGAGAGAGGCAGAGAAGTCCAGGAATATCAGGCCTTTCATGGATGAATACACCCTGTATGGGAAGCGGCTCTTCATCCTCGGCGAGGCACGGCTGATAAACCTTGCTGCTGCAGAGGGTCATCCTTCGACCATCATGGCGATGTCATTCATAAACCAATCATTCGCCTGCGAATTCCTCGTGAAGAACAGGGGAAAGCTCGAGCCGAAAGTGTATGTGCTCCCGCCTGAGAAGGACGAGGAGATTGCGAGGCTGCAGCTCAATGCCATGGGCATCGAATTCGATGAGATGACCCCTGAGCAGAAGAAGTACAGCGAGTCCTGGCAGGAAGGCACCTGATTTGCTTTTTCTTTTTCCATTTTTGATTGTTTAAATAAAGGTTTTATATACAGATGAAGCATCCCTTGATCATGACAGAAATAAAAGATATAACTGATTATTTCACAAAGGTGTATGACCAGGCTAAGTTCAGGGCTTTGTATGCTATTGCAAAAGATGATGCAAAAAAAAGCCTGGAGCCTGCAGGTGATGACATCTTATTCATCGCCCGCATCCTGAGGAAGTACAGAGTCAATGACATGGATTATCATATAGGAGTCCCCCTTGAGATCATGGCCGGTTCTTCAGTAGCCGATGATGAGCTGGCGAGATACAAGTCTGCATCTGAGGGAGTGGAGAAGATGCTGAACCAGCCGGGGCTGGTAAACGGAACAAGGCAGGTTTTGGTCTATGTGCTCCGTGACCTGTATTTCAACAAGGACCTGAAGCTTCCGGCGCTGAAGGATCCCTGAACTCACGCAAACAGTAGATTTAATATATTCTGCATCAAAACCCCAGTCTGATGGCATACATCGACACGATCCCGAACCATGCATCTGATGTCTATTCTTTTCCCATCAGCGCTGTCAGGCAGCTGAGGGATGGCAGGCCTGATGCCTACATGGCAGTAAGGGAGCTCAGGAAGTATCAGGCATTCGACCCTATGAGGGTTGAGGGCAACATGGTCCACATATTCGGGAGTAAGAATTTCCATGATGATGCAGGGATAATCAAGTACATGCTGAGGGATGACTGGGTATACCAATGGAGCCTGAACATGGACACCATGCGCCTGGAGGAGACCGTGCTCAGAAAGGATCCCACATTATTTGACATCCTGATATTGAAGCTTCCTGAGCATCTTGTGCAGGCATCCTGCTTGGAGAAGAGGACCAGGGCAAAAGAGGACAGGTTCTCAAGGATGCTCCGCCAAAGGGCTGCCCGCAGGTACAGATGGAAAAACTATCAGGATAACCTCAAGGACGGGTTTGTAGATGAATGGGCAGCTGATCTCGTAGAAGCGAAAAGCCTGGAAGATGCCATGGGAAAGCCTAGTGTCCTTTTGCAGTTTCCATTCAGCCTGGACTAATCAAGATATTTCTCAGCTTTCGGCATGAGATTTTCAAGCAGGTCTTTCCCGGTCTTTGTCCTGAACATGGGCACTCTTTTCTTTTTGAAATCCTCGATGAACCGGAGGTAATTCTTCCTGTCGAAATTCGGCTTCACCATGTCCCTGTCGACCTGGGCGAGAGAGTCAGCCTCAAAGACAAGCTGGGCATTGCGGCCTTTGATCTCTTCAAGGTTATCATGTATTCCTATCAGCCTGCAGATTTCTGATGCCTCTTTTTCAGAAATATTGCCAACATCTGCAAGGATGGCTCCTGCCATCTTGGCCCCGGCTTCCATGTGGTCTGATTTCACGCCCTTAATCTCCTCAAATGTGTATTCTGACTCCAGCATCCCTGCGTAGCCGATGTCATGCAGGATTATCGCCGGAAGGAGAATTTTCTCATTGCCCCCTTCTGTTTTTATCAGTTCCTTCATATAGTGCACTGCCGCATTCAGATGGGGTATGCTCCAGCCCGGCCGGGACTTCTCCATGAGCCTTGATGCTGTCTCCATAAGCATGCTCTCTGCCTCTTTACCAAGTTTCATGACATGCAAGGACAATGTCAGATATATAAAGATATTGCAAAGTCCCATCACATGAACCGGAACATCAAACAATCCGATGGAAACTTTCCGTATCCACCGGAAATAATTATAGATTTTCTCAATCGAATTTAAAAAGGATGAGTCTCGACCTCATTCAATGCTTGAGATTAACATCGTGACCCGGGAGGAATGGGAAGAGATTGTCAGAGAGCACAGCAATGGAATGAGGATCCTGAAATATAAGGAACCAAAGCCTGCCAACCTAAATCTTTAAAAACAATCATGTATTTCAGTTTTATCGTGAATGCAGAAATAAAAGAGAGGGACATGACAGGTATTTTGATATCCGAGCTTGAAAACATGAGTATCGCTCCGGCTGTCTGGCCTGAGATGTTCATCCAGCAGGGAGCTGATGAGATAAGCGATGAGATTGCACGATTGCAGCAAAGACCTGTCCACCTCGAGCAGCTCATCAGGGATGAATCAAAACAGGGCAGGAAAAAAGATTCCAAAGGCCTAGAGAATAAGATAAAGAAGCCTGATAGGAACAAGGACGATGAGCCTGACACAATAAAGGATATCAAGCCTGGACTATCGCTTGAGGAGGATTATGCAAGGCATACCGAACTATACAGGCAGTTCCATGCAGATTACCTGAGAGTCACTACACAGGCAAAGTCTGCCTATGAATTCTATTCTGCTGCAGAAAGCAGAAGCGAGAGAAATTTTTCATGGGGCGAGGAGATAATCAATTACAAAGAGAGAAAAGATCTTGTCAGGAGCATGCAGATGAATGCATTCATGCATGGCGGCCACAATCATGTTGATCCGAGCTCAAAAGAGAGATACGAATTCTGGAAATACGCAAGCAAGTTCAACCTGCTCATGAGCTTCCATATGTATGACACGGCGCTTTCCTGCCACTAGTCCTAATCCCTGCCTTTCTTTTTCTTTGAGCCCCTGAAAAAATCCAAAATCTTGTCATGCAGCATCCTGAAGAAATTCGGCTCAGGCTCGAGTATCACGACATCCTGCTGGTGGAGCTCACCGAGCGACTGAATCTGATGCTCGCCTATGGTCTTGTGCTTCTCTGAAAACTCCCGCCTCTTGAAATAATCCTTGATGAAATTCTTGGAGGGCTGCTTTGTCGTTCTTTTTTCCATATATTCATCAAGCTCCTTTCTCAGCTTCATCTGGGTCATGATATTTGGAGAGAAGAGTATTATTTATAAAGGTTTCTCAAGCCAGCCCCTGCAGAGCCTCTCCTTCTGAAAAAACATGATGCAGATTCAGGATTGCAGGGACTCTGCGAAGATTTTAAATAAAAAGGATGATTAATATGGCCAGGGAAGAGGCACCCAAAAGTCGATAAAGATGAGCTATAGGCTGAAACTCAAAAAGACAAAGATAATAACTGGACTTATTATTCTCTCCTCAGCAGTCACCATCGGGGCAGCTGACTACCTGACAGGTGTAGACCTCGGGTTCTCGATATTCTATCTCATACCAGTCATGCTTGCCGGGCTCACGTTCGGGTACCCGGGCAGTGTCATCATCTCTGTCGTCGAAGCTTTCGAATGGATGTTTGCAAAGATTGGCTATCCCTACCCCCATATCTACCTGCTTTACTGGAACTCGTTTGTCAGGCTGCTCATATTCCTGGTAGTAGGAATCACTGTGGCAAGGCTTAAGCTTTCTGTCGAGAAGGAGAAGGTCCAGAGCAAAAATCTCAGGGAGCTCAACCAGGCCCTGAACCGGTTCATAGGCATAGCGGCCCATGACCTCAGGAATCCCATCGGGATTATCCAGATGTATTCCTTGTACCTGCTCCAGGACAGGGAGTCGGGGCTCAAGGAGCACCAGGTCAGGATCCTGAACATCATCAAGGACTCAAGCAGCTTCATGCTAAGGCTTGTAGAAGACCTGCTGGACATATCCAAGATAGAGTCAGGAAACATCCAGCTGAACATGACCAGGAACGATTACGCATCCTTCCTCAGGGACAATGTCGACGTGAACAGGATCCTTGCAAGCAGGAAGAGGATAAGAATCAGGCTAAAAACTGACGAGGGGCTCCCAGACATCATGTTTGATAGGGGGAAGTTGACGCAGGTGCTCAACAACCTCATATCCAATGCAGTCAACTACTCTGAGCCGGGCTCGAATGTGGAGATTTCAGCAAACATCAAGGACGATGACCTGGTCACGATGGTGAAGGACCATGGACCGGGGATAAAGCCTGAAGACAGGGATAAGGTGTTCAGAGAATTCCAGAGAGGGCACTGCAAAGCCACGGGAGGAGAGAAGAGCACCGGCCTTGGGCTTGCCATAGCGAGAAAGATAGTGGAGGGCCACAGGGGAAGGATAGGTGTCAGGAGCGAGCCTGGTAAGGGCTCGGAATTCTATTTCACCCTGCCCCTGCATCTGAAGAAAGAAGCTGCAGCTAAGGCATGACGTCAATGAGCTGTATGCCTGAGCCTCTTCATATGGACCCTTTCTGACTGCAGGCAGAATGTCTCAATCCTTGCTTCAATTACCTGCGGATACGGGTTTCCGTCTGTCTCTATAGCCAGGAAGGGGAGGTTAGAGAGCCCATCATACATCTGCATGTAATCCCTGTTCCCGGATGCTTTGATCTTGCCTTCAAGGGTCATCTCCTCAGTGAGCAGGGCCTCAGCAACCCTGGACGGCATGCAGCCGAAAGGGCCTATGGATATGACGCCTGTCGCAGAATGGAGGACCTCCCTGAGCGCAAGCCCTGTCGTCAGTATGGCTTCGCCTGTGAACCTGCGCGACATGAGATGTCTGGCATGGCTGATGGTCTTCGGGATGTCTATCATCTCAAACTCGTACAGCCCGGACCTCTCGAAGAGCCTCTTGATCTTTCTCTCCTGGTAGTTCTGGTACCCGTAAGTGAGATTAAGCTCGAGCATCTTTGCCATGTCTGTCCTTGAGCCCTCGAGGATCTTGAGCCTCGAGAGGTAATTGATGTAATAGATGAATTCTGCGACCGGCGCAATCTTCACGATTATCCCCCTGTCTGCGAGCTTACCGATGAGCTTCTGTCTTGAAAGCTCGTCCTGGCGCACGTATATCTCGCCGACAAGCGCCACCTTGTTCGCCTTCTTGAACGGGATCTTCAGGGGTATCTTGCTCAGGGCGTCCGAGCTCTTCCTTATCTGGTCTGTCAGGCCCCTGCCGTCATTGCTGGTGATGGCCTTCTTTAGCTTCTCCCATTCAGCCTCGAAAGTAGCAAGAGCTGTTTTCCTGTCATTTGCAATCGCCCTGAGGGTGTTTCTGATGTCTGTCATGACATCTGAGACCATCATCGTCTTCCAGGCAAGTATCAGGAACTTCATGCCGAAGCCTGCATAATTGTCCCTGTCAGACAGGGTGAGGACAGCGACATCGCTGAGCCTGTTCTTCCTTATCAGGTTCCTCATGAATACATTGTACTGGCCGAACCTGCACGGCCCGCTTGACGCAGGCATGAAGAAGACCATGACCTCATCCTTTCTCTTCTTCTCGTCGATATACTTGAGCATGCTCCCTGTGGTGAGCTGCATAGGCAGGCATTCCTTGCATGTCGTGTTTGCCCTGCCCCGCATCAGGACATCCATGTCTGATTCAGGCAAAGCCTTTGCATTGATGCCGAGAGACCTGAACGCAGCTGCGAACCCCTCGACCCCTATCCTGCCCATCGTAGGGAGAAGAAGGGTGACATCCTTATGCGCAAGAGGATACCTTTTCCCACGGCTGGATATGACATACTGCCTGTTATTTTCTATGATGACCTCGGCAGGCCGGAAATCTGATTTCTTTTCCCTTATCTTCTTCTGCTTCTCAAGCTCCCTGAAGCTCTTGACAATGTCGAGGAACGCGTCTATCCTTGTGTTGAGTCCTGCATCTGCCGTGTGGCTGTCAAGCTCAAGCGTGAGCGAGGGCTTGATGCCCATGATATCCCTGAAATAGCTGATGAGGAATGAGTCAGGTCCGCAGGAGAAGTTCGTGACAAACGCTCCGTAGAGCTGGGGATGCTTCTTCACATATTCTGCTGCCATGAGGTTCTGCTGGCCCTGTGCCCAGTACATCGATGGGAACCCATCCTCTTTTCCATACGGGATGAAATCAGACGGTATCACAAGCGAGCCCCTTGTCGCAAACTTGTGGGGTATGCCCATGTTGGCCTCGCCTGCAAAAGCATTATAGCTCCTGCCGAAGAGGATCACTGCGGTCTTGTCAGGGTCTTTCTCAAGCTCCCTTATCGCTTTTTTGCCCAGCCTCTCAGCCTCCTTCTGATATGCTTCCTGCTGTCCGATGGCAGAATCGAATGCCTCGCCTGCCTCTTCTGTATTGAAACCGAGCTCTTCTGCGATGCCATTGAAGATTTTCTTCTGGCCTTCAAATCCTCTTGAGAAATCCAGAACAGGCCTGATAATACCAATTCCGTGGTTCTTGAAAGCTGTCTGCAGATACGCATGCTCAGCCTGGACAAAGACGCATGTCTTCTTGAGCAGGTTGCCGGACTTGACAGGGGTGCCGGTGAGCACGGGCAGGAATATGTAGTCAGGCTTCTTGTCGATGAGGTCCTGGAAAAGCCCGTGGGATATCTCAGCAGGATAGCAGAATGCCGCGCTCTTCCTGTCGGTCCCTTTCTCAAGCACTTGTTCCGACAACATGACCCTCATGCCGAGCCGGGTGAAGAAATTATAGTAGAGCGGATAGAATGTATTCGTGAGGAATGACCTGTTTATGCCTATGCTCTTTGCATCCTTCGGGAGTTTCGGCCTGTAAGATGCGTATCTTCCGAACACCATGTCCTGCCTCTGCTTGACAAGGTCCAGCCTCCCGGGGTCATTCTCTATATTGAGCCTCTGGTTGTAGTACTTATCGCATGCCCCGCCGAATGGATAGGTCTTGCCGAGTATCCTTATCGTCATTATCTCGCATTTCCTGTCGCACTTCTCTTTTCCCCCTGCGCAGATGAAGCTCTTGCCGTACTCCACATCCCTCTTCTCAAGCTCATTAAGGTCGAATTCCTGCCTCTCCATTATCCCGAGGGCTAGCCTGTCCTTTATCTCCAGGGCCACGCCGAATGCACCCATGAGCCCCGGCTCAGGAGGGACGATTATGTTCTTGCCTGTGAGGGCTGCCATCGCCACAGGAACTGCCTTGTTGTAGCAGACCCCTCCCTGCATGAAGACCTTCTTTCCGACCTGCCTGTTCCCCTTGACCCTGTTCCCGTAGTTCAGGCATATGGAATACACGAGGCCTGCGACAACATCCTCCTTGCTGATCCCTTCATGGAATGCGGTCTTTATGTCAGAGCTGATGAATGCCGCGCACTGGTCATTGAAATTTGGCGGATGCTTTGCCTGGAAACCGATGTCGCCGATATCCCTGTAGTCTATGTTGAGCGATTCTTTTGCAGACTCCTCAAGGAACGAGCCTGTCCCTGCGCTGCACGCCTCGTTCATCGCATAGTCGCTCGGCACAGAGTTTGTAATATAGGTGTATTTGGCATCCTGGCCCCCTATCTCGAATATGGTGTCAACATCCTTGTCGAAATACACAGCCGCAGTCGCATGCGCTATTATCTCGTTTATTATCCCCTTTGTCAGGGCATGCAGGCCTGCGATATGTCTCCCGCTCCCAGTCACGCCCAGGCCGATGATGCTAATCTTCTTATCCACTTGTGATGACAGCTCATTGTAGCAGTCGCGAGATGCCTTCACAGGATTCCCGTTCGTCCTGAGGTAGCAGTCGGCGACAACAGCATTGTCAGATGTCCTCAGGAGCACTGCCTTTGTCGTGGTCGAGCCGACGTCAAGGCCGATTATGCATTCGTCCCCTTCCTCTGCCTCGCCTTTCGTAAATTTCTCGAAGACCACCATGTCCCTGTATTCTGAGAGCGGCCTGTGGAAGGAGAATGATGATGTGCCTTTTTTGAGGATGCTCTTGTAATTTTTCGGCTTTGCCTTGGTCTTCTCTGACCAGATAGCTGCCCCGAGGGCTTCAAAATATTCTGCCTCTTTTGGGATATGGACTCCTGGCACGTCTTTTTTCAGGAAATCCATGACAACGCTGTTCTTGGCTGTCCCGCCGACGATGAGGATGTCTCCCTTGGGTGCCTTGGAGAGAAGCTCAGATATCTTCTTTGCCATCATCTCGCAGAGACCGGCTGCAACTTCTCCCTTGGGCACGCCCTTGTTGAGCGCATGCGTGCAGTCACTCTTGCAGAAAACAGAGCATCTCCCTGTCACCCTGTGAGGCTTCTCCATCTTAGCGAGCTTTACAGCCTCGTCGACATTGAGGTCCATCCTCCTTATCTGCTGCAGGAAGAACTCGCCTGTGCCTGACGCGCACTTGTTGCCTGTGTAGACATTCGCTATCTTTCCGTGGGTGTCTAAGGTGTAGACGATGAATGTCTCTCCTCCTGCGCTCACAATGGCTGAAAAATCCCTGCGCTTCCTGATATATTCATAGGCATATTCAGTGGCCTCAGGCTCTGTTATCTTTGGGAGGTTGACGAATTCCCGGAATTTCCTGCCTGTGACACCGGCGTAGTCATAATCCTGCAGGCCTATCTGCCCTAATTTCTCGAGAAGCAGCTTCTTGGGATTGCCCTCATGAGGTATGTTCTCTGCACCGATGATTTTTCCGTCCTTCATCCTCACGATGCCGATGCTCGATGCGCCGAGGCATATCCCCAATGCTTTCATGGACAGGCAGATGGGCCGTAGCAATAAAAACCTTTGTTGTATACTATACATACAACAATTTGAAAAAGCTTAAATATCATGAGGCTGTCCCAAAGGGGCATGACAGATGTCCTGAAGAAGATAGGCATGACAGATTCAGAGATCCAGGTATTCGAGGCTCTCGCAAGCCTTGGAAGCGCGCCTGCAAGCGTGATAGCGAAGGATACAGGCATCCACAGGACTAATCTCTATGACATCCTCGCAAGGCTCGAAAAGAAAGGCCTGGTATCGTCCGTATCAAAGAACAATGTCAAGGTATTCTCGATCCTCGAGCCGAAGAACCTGCTAAGTCTTCTTGAGAAGCAGAAGAAAGAGATAGAAGATGCAAGGCCGGGGCTGATGGAGCTCATAAGTGCCATCAAACCAGGGCCTTCAGGTCCTCACGGCGACAGGATATCGATATTCCAGGGCAGGGAAGGGCTCGGGTTCTTCTACGACAGGCTCGTCGACATCGCCAGGTCAGAGGACGAGATAATGATTATCGCATCATCAGAGGCAGTGCTGAGCGTCTTCAACTACTATTTCCTGAACCTCTCGAAGAGGATAAGGGGCATCAAGGTCAGGGGAAGGATGATAGCGAACAGGAGGATAATAAGGAGCAGTGTCATGAAGAGGATTCTCAGGCTTGCAGAGCTCGACCTGCGCTTCCTCCCGTCAGGCTACGTCAGCCCTGTCGCTGTATTTGTCTTCAAGGACATAGTCGGGTTCTGCAATTTCACAGAGAACCCGTTCGTCATCCTCATCGACGACAGGCTGATTGCGAAGAGCTATAAGAGGCATTTCGAAGGGCTCTGGAGAAAGGCTGAGAGCTGAGCCTACGCCCTGCCCAGCACCATCAGGTCAGGCTCGGGAAGCTCCTTTGCCTTGCCGTATTCATCGATGATCTTGAGGAACATCTCCTTGGGTGATGACTTTATCATGCTCTTGGGCGAGAGGATGAACGCCTCCTTTATCTCGACGAACTCTCCCAGCTCGGTCTGGAGCTTCTTGAAATAATTGTCATATTCGTCGACATTGCGAAACGCGTAGACCATTATGTGCGTCACGCTGGTCTGCGGTATCACGTATGACTGTATGACGTTCGGCGGCTGGAGAATCTTGTCAAGCTCTGTCTTGCTGAATTTTCTGAACGCCTTTGGCATGATCTTTATGAGGGCGAATGCAAGGAGCCCGACACCTATCTTTTCATAGTTGAGCACGTATTCCTTGCGCTCGATGATGCCCTTTGAATGCAGCTGCCTCTTTATCTTGCCAACTGCCTGGGTCGTGATGCCGAGGTTCTCTGCAATCTCATTGTTGGAAATGTCCGGGTTCGAGACCATGAGTTTTAATGCCAACTTTTCATTGTTTTTTAGTTTCATTATGAAAATTAAAAACCCAAACTCATTTATAAATTTTTTCAAAATGAAATTGTTAAACACAAGCTTTATTAATGATGGGGCATTGTGCTATTACCAAGGTTGCGGGGCAGGTCCCTGGAATTTTTGGAGGAATGAACATGACAACAGATTACAGGATATCCATGGACAAGCTCAAGTCAGCAGGCATCGAGCCCAAGCAGGGAGAGAAGCTACAGCTCAAGCTTAACGGCGAAAAGGTAGTCACTTCCGAGATAATGGAAGTCTCAGATGACCATATCGTCGCGCGGGTCGAGCTGGAAAAGGAAGCAGAAGCCTGAACACTTGCGGGCGTTCCACTCGAGATGGATAGAAAAAAAGGGGATATCAGACAACCGGGATTTCTAATAGGTCATGGATTATTGAGGGGATGAGAGATGGGACTTTACATTCAGATGCATTCCATGCACGGGCTCTTCAGGTCCAGGAACCTTGAGCTCGGCAGGGACGAGGACACAGGCGGGCAGATAGTCTATGTGCTCGAGCTTGCAAAGGCACTGGGCGAGCTCAAGAATGTCGACAGGGTGGAGATAATGACGAGAAGGATAGTCGACCCTGACTACCCTGGGTATTCCAAGAAGGTCGAGGACGTCAACTTCAAGGTCAAGATAATCAGGATTGAGTGCGGGCCTGACAACAGGTACATGAAGAAGGTAAAGCTCTGGCCTTATATTGATGAGTTCACTGCGAATGTCAAAAAGCACATCAGGAAGATTAAGCGTATGCCTGACATACTCCAGAGCAACTATGCTGACTCCGGGCTTGTGTGCGCAAAGCTCTCAAAAGACTTAGGCATTCCGCAGGTGCATACAGGCCACAGCCTGGGAAGGCCCAAGATGAAGAGGCTCGGGGTGAACAAGTCTAACATGAAAAAGTTCAACAGGCTCTATCATTTCGACAAAAGGCTTTCAGCCGAGAACACGGCTATAAAGAACTCCTCAGCGATTGTTGCAAGCACCGGCGAGGAGATAAAGGAACAGTACCGCGAATACAGGATAAAGGATTTTTCTAAGTTCAGGACGATACCGCCCGGGCTCGACCTTGAAAGGTTCCACCCGACAAGAGTCATTGATTTGAAGAAGGAAGAGCAGACAAGGCAGCTTCTTGAGAACGCGATAATGCAGGGGCTAAAGCACCCTGAGAGGGTGCCTGTCGGCGTGCTGACTCGTCTTGACAAGAGGAAGAACCTTATCGGGCTGCTTCGGGCGTTTGCAATGGACAGGGAGTTCCAGAACCTTGCAAACCTCATAATATTCGCAAAGACCCTCCAGCCGACAAAGGAGAGCCAGCCCATAATCGACAGGATAAACCGAATCATGAGAAAATACAATCTCTATGAGAATGTCTGCCTGCCCGGCATCAACCTCGAATATGAGAAACAGGTGCCGGCATTCTACAGGTTCCTCAGGCAGAATAACGGCATATTCGTCAACCCTGCTCTGATTGAGCCATTCGGCCTGACCATAATAGAAGCAGGTGCGTGCGGTGTACCGGTCGTTGCGACCAGGAACGGGGGGCCGAGCGAGTTCGTGACTGATGACGAGAACGGTCTTCTTGTCGACCCGAGAGACAGGAAGGATCTCGCAAGGAAAGTGAAGAGGTTGATAAAGCGCAAGGACCTGTATAAGAGAGTGTCTGCAAATTCAGTCCGGTACGTGAGGAAGAACTTCACCTGGAAGATGAGCGCAAGGAAGTACATGGCTGTGTTCAGGGAAGTGATGAAAGATGCAGGATAAGGTCCTGCTTGCGACAGACCTTGACAGGACGCTTCTGCCGAACGGCTCTCAGGAATACGACGGCTCCATGGATATTTTTAGACAGCTTCGGGACAGGTTCGTCCTGGTGTTCGTGACAGGGAGGAATTTAAGCTTGATCAGGCAAGCCATGGAGAAGTATTCTGTGCCTGCACCGGATTATGCGATCGCTGAGGTCGGGACGAGCATCTATGACAGGGATTTCAAGAGGGATGCTGCATGGGACGAGATTATTGCCTCGAAGACATCGGGCTGGGACATCGATGGTTTCAAAAAGGTCCTTTCTGATGCTGTGGGCCTCCGTATCCAGGAGGATGACAGGCAGAACGATTTCAAGCTGAGCTATTATGTGGACAGTCCTGAAGATTCTGTGCAGCTGATAAAAAAAGTCACAGCGAATGTCAGGGGAATCTGCAGGGATGCCGTCATTGTCTACAGTGTCGACGAGACCCATGACATCGGGCTGCTTGATATATTGCCGAAATATGCTACCAAACTGACAGCGCTTGAGTACCTGCGACAAAAGCTTGGGTATTCGAAAGACGAGGTGGTGTACTGCGGGGACAGCGGAAATGATATCCTGCCTCTGACTTTCGGGTATAAATCGATACTGGTCCGAAATGCCATACCTGAGATAAAGAAGACTGTCCGCCAGCTGTCGATACAGAAGAATGTTATTAATAATTTACACATCATCAAGAAAGAGCATGGAAGGCTTAACGGGTATTATGTCTCAGGGATTCTGCTTGGTTTGCTGAAGTTCGGTTTGATTAATGAAGAAGATGTTCAATAATTTAATCAGGGCATATTCTATTCTAACTTTTTACAATTAAATTGTTTCATTCTCATTGACCCCTTGCAAGTGCTATATAATTATGCCGTTCAATAACATTAAGTATGATTAAAACAAGATATAATAGAAGAGAGAAAATCACCAATAAAATAAAAGTTCGATTTTTTTCCCGATATCGATAACATAATATTCCTAACAAAGAAAATATTAAACTAAAATATATATGAATTGGAAAAATTTTGATTAAAACATTGAATGAATTTTTCAAACACCAAAGGAGATTAATATGTTTTATCAACCTAGAAATAAATTCTGAAATATTTAACAGATAAAATCCAAATATGAATCCAATCCCACCATAATATAAATAACCTTTCCAGTCTTTTTTGATTTCCTTGGAAATTTTTTTCATGAAAAACCACCAGCAGTCAATAAGAGTCTCATCCTGAATATATGATCAGATTACCTTCTTCTTCGCAAGCACCCTGCCAACTGCATCCAGAAATGTCCTGGCATTCTCAAGAGATTCCTGTGCAGGCCTGAGGTTGTTCCTTGACAGCCTGTGATACTGGAACATCCCGCGTTTCTTTTTCTCTTCCTCGAATATCTCAAGCAGGTCTTTTGCCTTGTTCTCTACATCTTCATATATGAGGAATAATTCATCTTCAAGCTCATTGTTTAGGATGAAATGTCTGGCAAATGACACCAAAGTTGCATGATGCACTCTTCCAACTATCTTTATGCCTTTGATGCCGAGCAAAGCCTGCGCTGCATGGAATATCGAGTAATATGAGCTTACGATCACCCAGTCGAAAAACGTCGCATCCTCCGGATAATCAAGGGATTTCTTTGTCTTATCCTCAGTGGATATCTTCAACAGCCCTCCTGAGAGCAGGAGGTCATTTGTCGCTTTCTGCCATTTCAGGTGTGATAGTACTCTGGAATCAGGCTTAATTGCCTTTGCCTCCATCAGAGCTTCATATTCCTCTTCAATTTTCTGGAGCATGTTTTATACTCTCCCACTTCCGGATCATATTGTAGAATGGATAAGGATTATACAATATCTGCTTGTTCTTGATGATGTGCTTGACAACAGTCTCTTCTGGGCTGAGAAGGCTCTGGCTGAATTCCTGGACATCAAATACCTGTATATGGATATCTTTTGCATATGCAAACCTTGAAAGTGACCTTTCGGTATTTTTCCGGTCTGATGATATGATGAACATGTCCCAATCGGATTTGTTGGTAGCTTTCCCTGAGACCCTGCTCCCGAAGATGCCTATACACGCCAATGGATCTATAGATATCATCTCAGACACTATCTGATACAGTACAGGATTTCCTGCCTTCTTCATCTCATCAGCGAAACCCAGGAGCTTGACTGCATCCAGGCTGAAGATGTTGATTGAGATATTGTTTGCCTGCCCCTGCTTTGATTTTTTCAGGATGCCCTCTTTGACAAGCTCTTTGATCCTCTTGAATGCATGGGAATAGTTGATGCCCAGCTCTGTCGTCATCTGCCTGATTGTATAGGTTTTTGAGTAATCCCTGGCAAACAGGCCTATGATCCTCATGTCGATCTCAGTTATATTTTCAAACATATAATACTGGATGTTAGAACAGATATATAAATGTATCGTACAATCCGCCTCATTCAGTAGTCGAATATGTTCGGGCTGTCCTTGATTGCGTGGTATGCGATGATGTAACCTGCCGCGCTCCATGCCTGGTAGGTCCTCCCCATGGGCTTGAATGTCTTTCCGTGGAAATATTCGTTGAATTTCCAGCCTGTTTTGTTCAGCTGCTCTGCCAGGTTCTTCATCTCTTTTGCAGCTGTCTTCGGATATTTTTTCTTGACAAGCGTGTATATCCAGAAACCTGCGATAACCGGCCATATCCCTCCGTTGTGGTAGGTATGGGGCTGCTCCTTTAGCCTGTATATGGGCTCCCAGCCTTTCTCGTTCTTGTAGACAGGCGGAAACATCGCCCTCATGGGAAAAGGCTCGTTTATCTTGTTCGTTTCTATATACCTTATTATCTTCCTTGACTTCTCCCTGTTTGCTATGCCTGTGGCGATCGCAAGTACATTGCCGAAGACCTCTATCCTGTTGTGCCAGTGGATCTTGAATGGCGTGAGATGGGACTGGTAATAGGGATACTCCTTCTCCTCTATCCTGTCGTATATCATGTATTCCTCAAAGACCTTGGGGATATTGTCTTTGGTGAACCAGAACACCTGGTTGAGCTTCTTCTTGACCCTCGCCCTCCTATTCCTTATCCACTTGATTATCTTTCTCGTGTCTTTTTTAATATCCTCATTCCTGCTCAGGCTGCACGACAACAGGTACTGGATGGATTTGAGTGCCTCGTAGTACAGGCACTCGTCATATAATACATGATAAGTCCTGTTGAATATGTCTGCCCAGTCCCCTGCTTTGGGCACCTCGATGAGGCCGCAGTTGTTGGAGTCGAATGCCCGGAGCAGCCTGTACAGGCGAGTATATCTCTTCATGTTGGCGTCTGTTATGAACCGCCTGTCCCTGGTCTTCTTGTGCAGGACCGCTGCTGATATGGCGACCCACATGTTCGAGTCGACAGATGTGATAGCTCCGAGGCCGCCGTAATTGACTTTCCTGTTCTCTATCTCTATGTAGCTCGGCACCTGGCCATGGTCTATCTGTTTTCTTAAAAGGAGCAGGGTTCCTGCTTTTGCTGTTTTGATTAATTCCTCATTGTTCGACATTGCTGCAGCTATCGAGCATATCGAATGGTCCCTGGCCCATACAGAGTAGTAGTTCGAGTGCTTCTCGACACTTGCGCTGAAGCCGAATGCAGAGGTGTTGAACTCAAGCACGCCTATTGCTTTAGCATACCCTTCCTCGACGATATCTTCTGCCATGGGCAATGTTGGGGAGAGATGATTTATATTGTTTGCCTTTGAGGGTTAGACTTATTTTGCATCTGCCGAATCATTCCCAGGGTTACACAGCAGGTAATACCTGTACGGGTCGTCAGGATGCCAAGAGAAGGGCGTGTATCCTTCAGGGCAGTGGTCAGCGCATGAACCATTGAACGTGTACTGCTGGTTGCCTTCCACAATGGAGCAGTTCTCGTTCGCGCAGTGCGAGCATGACTCGTTTGCGCAGAAATAGCCGTATGGTGTGTCGAGCTTGA
Organism: uncultured Candidatus Woesearchaeota archaeon; assembly: GCA_963717515.1. Lineage (GTDB taxonomy): Archaea > Nanobdellota > Nanobdellia > Woesearchaeales > DSVV01 > CAYXZQ01. The sequence goes on along the minus strand of OY970338.1, from coordinate 1,595,220 downwards.
GCAGACCCGGGCATATGCAGTCCGCAAGTGATGGATCATCATCGCAGGTGATGGATTTGTTCTGGATTGACTGGGTACAGCTTCCCAGCAGAATGAACACTATCATCAGCACAAGCACGACGACCTGCAAAGTTTTCTTTTTTCCCATCTCCCCGCCCTATCACCATTCTTTGGCAATCAGGACTAATAAATGTTTTGATTTGCCCGGAAAAATACCCGCGATTTGACCGCAACACTTAAATAGAAGTGGTCATTTACTTGACCAACTGGTCATAATATTGACCAACTGGAAAAATGGACAGAATATTCACGAACAACATCTACAGGATCCTGGAGCTTTTCATGCAGTACCCTGGCAGGGATTTCTCTGCAAGGGGCATCGCAAGGAGCCTGGAACTGAGCCATGCGACAGTGCTCAAGCATATCGATGAGCTTGAGAAGCAGGATCTGGTCAGGAAGAAGACGACGACCCTGTACCCGGCTTATTATGCGAATGCTGAGAGTGAAAAACTGAGATTCTACAAACAGGAAAAGATTGTATACGACATCAACGGATCAGGTTTGACTGGATATCTGCAGAAGAAACTCTTGCCTTCATCCATAGTATTGTTCGGCAGCTGCGCAAAAGGCACGTATGATGAGAATAGCGATATAGACATCTTTGTAGAGGCAGGTCAGGCAGTAGCTGATCTGGGCAGATATGAAAAGAAGCTCAGAAGAAAAATCAATATCATATTCGAGCAGAGACTCAGCAGCCTTTCAATTGAGCTCCGGAACAATATCATCAATGGGGTAATATTGTATGGATTCATGAGGATCTGAGGTGGATGAAGATGGCAAGAAAGATGAGCTGGAAAGAATGCATTGACCAGGGAATAATCACCAGGACTACCGCTGACCAGGAAAGGTCTTCCAAGATGGTTGATATGGCAAGGACCAGGCTCGAGTTCTGGAAAAAAGTGGTTGAGGAGAGATACCTGGCCATGAAGCTGGAGGCATATTATGAGATCATCAAGGAGCTCATGCTTGCCCACCTCTACAAGACAGGGTATAACTGCTCGAATCACCTGTGCCTTATCGCTTATATCAGTAAACATCTTGAGAATTTTGAATTTGAGGCAGGGAAGATAGATGAGCTCAGGCAGCTGAGAAACGAGATAAGCTACAGGGGCTTTCAGGTCAGCAAAGATTATGTCGAAAGGAATGAGACTGAGTTTGCGCATATCATTGACCGCCTGATAGATGAATTAAAAAAGTAAGTTCAGCTCTCAAGATAGCTGCTCCTGCTCGTGACGATCCTCTTGCCGAGGCTCAGTATCTCCACCCTCTTTATCGCTGCCGGGAACTTCTCCTTTATCCTCTCCAATTCTTCCTGCAATACAGTGATATTGGGATAGATGCAGTCTATCTCATAGTCCCACTGGCCGACAATCCTCCCTATGAACCTGATGTTGCTCACAGTCGGCAAAAACTCGAACAGGCCCACTGTCTCCCTGTCGCTTTTCACCTGCATCAGGAGCTTGAATGTCGCGAACCCGAACTTCACAGGGTCAAGGCTCATGAAGTACCCCTGCAGGATGCCTTTTTTGCGAAGCTCTTTCAGTTTCGCAGATACTGTCTTTGCAGAGAGGCCTGTGTCTTTCGCTATGTCTATCATGCTCATCCTCGGCCTGTGCTGGATAGTGAGCAGGATCTTCCTCTCTGACGGGCTTATGCTCACTTTCCTGTCCGTGGTCCCCTGCCTGTTCATGTAAAATATCGGCTCCTTGTGGATGAAGTTGTGCCTGAGCTGGACCTGCTCATAGTATATGAGCATCGTCCTCCTGCTTATGTGGTTCTTGAACCGCTTGTTGAACTTCAGTATCTGGCTTATGAAGTCAGTGAAATTGCTCACAAAGAAGCATATGCATAAGTCGTACTGGCCGTATAGCCTTGCAGCCCACATCAGGCTCCTGTGCTTCTTGAACTCCTCGACAATCTCTGACTCCAGGTCCTGGTTATAGAAATCGAATGTGTAGAAGACACGGATCTGCGTATAGCCGAGGATGTCGTAGTTGTAGACAGTGAGCCCGTGGGAGATGTACGGCTTCAATCTTTCATATCTCAATGCCACGGAATTCTTGGTGAGCTTCACCCTCTTTGCAATCTCAGAGAAAGATGCCCTGTAGTCGATATCGAGCTCTCGCAGTATTGCATAGTCCTTCTGGTCAAGCTTCTTTGGCATGTTCCATATTATCAGCAGGAATATATAAATCTTTTGGAGAGAACATAGGATTTTCTGGAATTTTTTTAATCATCTATTATATTCTGTCCTGAATTTCAATTATTTTGTAATTTTTACGGGTAATTTAATTGATATTCTGGGCTATCTGCTCAAGCTGTGACGGAGGGAGTGCAGAGACATCACCATTGAACGAACCGTTGACACCGTATGCCTGCTTCAGTACATCCTTGTGATAGGCTGACAATTTGAACGGCCCTGTGAAGAAGAAATCATCCCAGAAAGGCTCTGTCGTGTAATGGTGGTCGTGCTGGAAAGCGAGCCATTCATTCTTTTCTTTTATCCACATGAGGAGCATGTCCGTGACACCGTCTGTCATTGGGCTGGGCTTTGTGAGTTCCACTGCCGGGTGGCCGTATGCCTCGAGCCTCCTCGGCCCCCTCAGCACATTGTTTTCTGAATAGAACCAGTTGTCCTGGCTGTCGTATGCCAGGTTCCCGTTCGTCTCTCTTATGAGGCTGATTATACGGGGATTGTGCCTGTTCCTCGTGAATTGCGGTGGTGGTAGGTTTCTGTCTGCCATGGGATGCTTTAGGCAGGTATCTTTAATAAAACAGTATGGCAGGAATTTAGGACATTTGAGAATATTTCTTGTCTCTAGGATGCCTCAGGCAGCTTTGCCAGGGGAATAAGGAGGACTTCATCCTTGTCCGGGTCAAGAAACAATTGTATGAGGACCCTGATGTTGTTCATCGCCTCCTCTTTTGTATCCCCTTCTGACACGCAGCCAGGAAGGGACGGCACAGATGCAGTGTATCCCCCTTCTTCGTGAGGCTCTAAGACGACAGTCAGTTCCATTTTCAAGCGGGTAATGTAATGCTTTTATTTAAGGCTTTAGGGCTCACTTCCGGAACTTCTTCTCCTTTTTGAACTTCTCATGCACAGGGAGGTCGCTGTCCTGCTGAACCAAGGTGAAACTTACGCCAATTTCTTAAGGATTGCAGAAGACCTTGCAATTTGGATGCCTTTGTATCGCTTCAATGACAATAAGTCTTCATCACCGCTTATTATGAAATCAGCCCTGGCATGAACAGCACATTCCAGGAACTTATTGTCTTTCCTGTCCCTGCATAACCTGATGTTGAGCCTTGGTCCTGATATTATCCTGGACATTGAGATTATCTTCTCAAGAACCTGTTCAGGTGTAAGTCCTGCTTTGAGCATCACTTTTCTGAATTTCGGCCTGTTGATGACATCTTCCACCTCATCCAGGATTTCTTTTGAGAGGAACATCGATGCCCTGGCTTTCTCGATCAATTTCAATAGACTGGATTCATTGCCTTTCCAGAAGAATGCTGAGATGATAGTTGAAGTGTCCAGGACAAGCCTAGGATGATTTTTTGGCATCCTTGATTGCCTTCTTCAGGTCATCCCTCGTAAGCCCTGCCTGTTTTGCTGCCTTCTGCAGCGGCTTTGAGATCTCGTCGAATGTCTTCTTTATTGCCCCAATCTCTATCTTCTTGAGTATCACTGTCCCGTCTTCCCCGAACACCATGAACTGGTCTGATTTCTTGATTCCCATCTCTTTTCTTAGCGACGAAGGTATGACTACCTGCCCTTTTTCCGATATCCTCGTGAGTTCGACCTGCATATTGCATCACCTGTAGGATAAGTAAACCATATCTTACTTATATTATTTTCGGTTTGTCTATGTTAATTAAGTGTTAGCTGCGTCATTTCCGGAACTTCTTCCCGATTCAGGTCATCGAAGCTTGTTGAACCTCTGAGGCGATATTCCTGCATCCTTGATGATCCTTGACAAGGTCCCTTTCTTCAGCGAAGGATGAAGCGGCACTGTCAATTTTATGGTCTTTTCGCCGTCAAATTTTTCAAGACGTACGTGAGAACCCTTCTGTCTGACTGCGATAAAACCCAGTTTTTTGAGCCTTTTGATGACTTCCAACGACAGGCAGCTTCATCATATAGCGACCTTGACCTGTTCACCTGAATATTCTATCAGGTCATTCGTGTCCGGCTCCAGATACAGCTCGATTGCTTCCCTGATATTCTTTATGGCTTCTTCTCTTGTGTCCCCTTCCGAGATACAGCCCCGAAGAGAAGGCACGTAAGCAGTGAATCCCCCTTCCTCCTGCGGCTCCAGAACGACTGTCAATTCCATTTTGGCATTTATAGCATGTACTGATATTTAAATCTGCTGTTTTATTGTATAATCATTTCTGGAACTTCTTCTCCTTCGTGAACTTCTCATGCACAGGGAGGTCGCTGTCCTCGTCTGTCTCCAGGATGTCGTCCAGCTCGTCCATCAGGTCTGATTTTTTCTTTTTGTTTTTCATTTTCTCTCAAGAATCGCTTTTTCTATCTCGTACCTTCCGGTATGCTCATTCTCCATATTAATCTTTGCTTTTTTTATGCTTATCTTTTTCTTATACATGGGCATGTCAAGGACAAGGCTCTCGAACTCTCCCCCTTCTCCGGCGATGTTGAGGCCTATTTTTTGATTGATTTTTTTTAACTTGTCTATGTCTTCTTCTTTTATCGTTCTTCCAAGCCAGGTTGAATTTAGCCCTTCTGCTGCTGTTGCTGTGAATATGATGTTGAATTTGTTCTTTAATATCTCTCTCATCTCTGTCTCCTGGTCGATGTGCCAGAGTGGCGAGAAGAGCTTGAGGCCTAATTGTTCACATATCTTCTCTATCCTGTCTCTCTGGTATGTGGAATAGAGGGCCCCTGTTATGACTCCGTCAATGTTTTTCGCTTTTCTTATGGCGATTTTCAGGTCTTTTAATTCATCTTCTTTCTCTCCTTTTGTCTTTTGGCTTATTAAGGGGATGTTTAGTGATTCTGATTGTAATTTGACTAAGTCGATTGCAGGGGTGTGGAACATGTACGAGTCAGGGTTCTCGCTCTTTATGGAGATGAGGTCTGTTATATGGTAATTCTGCCTGAGCATCACATACATTGCGTACAGGCTGTCTTTGCCTCCTGAGATGAGTGCTGCCAGGTTGAGATTGGGTTCTGGGTAATATTTTTTGAGATAGGCTGATTTCAGGCCTTTTTTGGCCAGTTTCTTTATCGCCCTGTCCATCTTGCTCCCGTACTGCGCAGCCTGCTTCTTTCTCCAGGCGAACTCTTTTTTCAGTGATAGTTCTTCTGCAATCTCTCTGAGTATGACTTTCTCGCCTTTCTCGTTTATCTTGTATCTTTCCGGGATAGATAGTGCATAGTTTATGAGGTTCTTGTCTAGGAAGGGGACTCTTAATTCTAACTTATTGGCCATTGTCACTGTGTCATCCCTGTAAGTGTCCCTTTCGTAGAGCTTTATCAGGCCTGACACGCATTCCTTGTTGATGTCTAAGGCTCGCTTGTGGCGTTGATAGCCTGCGAAGATCTCCTCAGAGCCGAGTCCTGATAGGATGACCTTGCAGCCGTCTTTCTTTGCAAGCTCGCAGGCAGGGAAGAATGTCAGGGCTACGCCTGCTTTTGTGACATTTGAGTCTTCGATTATCGGGAGGGCTTTTTCCAGGTAGGGCGGGATGTCTTTTAGTTTTATCTTGTTTACTCTTAATTTGAGTCCTAAACTCTTCGCTGCTGCTTGGGCATATTTGAGATCCTCAGCCTGGCTCATTGATTCTTCTTCTAATGCTGCTGTGTACAAGGTCACATCAGCACCTAATTGCTTGCAGATGAGGGCCAGTGTTGATGAATCCACACCACCTGAGAAGAGTATTCCCAGCTTCTTTTTTGGGATACGTTTTCTTATTGATTCAATCAACAGCTCCTTTGTCTTTTCCTTTATTGCTTCATAGGAATCCTTTGTCTCAGCGATGCTGAAGAACTCCCTCTGGATATCTTTCACTGCCTTTTTCTTCAAGTCATAGACAAGTATCTTCCTCGGATTCAGCTCGAACACATATTTCTTCCCAAGACTTTTCAAGACTTTCTTCTCTGACGCAAACGAGAATCCGCCATCCTCAGTATAGAACAATGGCTTAACCCCGATGAGGTCCCGGGCCAACACAACCTCATCCCCCTTCCAGTAACAGAATGCATAATCCCCATCCAGCTCATCCAGGATTTCCTTTATCTTCCCAACCCCTTTCTTATCAATCAACCTGAGAACCATATCAGCATCATTCTCAGCCCCCAGACCATACTTAGAATTCAACTCCTCCCAATTGTAGATCTCGCAATTGGCGACTATTTTGCCTTTGTTTTCAATGGGTTGGGCAACGTGGCCCACGATTGCATGGAGAGCGTGACCGATGGCGTTTTTGGAAGGTTTGATTTTGAGTTTTTTGATATCTTTATTGTGTGTGGTTTCTCTTTCACTCGCTATACCATAGCCATCCCTCCCCCGGTTCCGCATCTGAACAAGACCCTCCTTAACCTGACCGACCGAATCCTTCTGATTGAACACGCCGATAATACCGCACATACTGTCTCAGAGATAAGAATTTGTTTAAAAAAGTAGTTATTTATAGTGGTTTATCGAGAAAACTTCGTTAAATTTGTGTTAACAACTTTGGAGTAGCTACATTATTTATAATATTTCCCGTCGGGAAAAGAAGACAAAGAGGCACAAGAAAAAAATTCTGCGCTTAATCAAAGATTAAACGGTTACGCTTCGCTTCACCCAAATATTTTTTTCTAAGATGACAAAAAGAGGGGAAAAAACTCAAACATAAATATTATCAGGGGTATTTAAAAAGTGATTATTATTAGGATTATCTGCTCTTAATCTATGTGGAAGTATTGAAATAACAAAATCAATCTCATCACCCACTCTGAAATCACCACGACCAAAATATTTAGGATTAAATTTTAGATAAAAAGATTCTCCTGAATCGTTGTTTAAAGATAAACTCATGAAACTACGACCCACTTTCTTATACTCCACTATTCCCTTAAAGATTACTCCGTGTTTACGCAATGTTCTTTTTGAAATATCAATATCTCTTGAATCGGATTTCCAAATATTCCCTCTTGGGAGGTTCTGTTTTACAATATAACTCAACTCATAAAGAATTTCTTGGGCTTTCTGAGTTCTTTTATAATCCTTAAGGATAAATGAAACAATCAATTCCCAATAGAATAATTGTCTTTTTAATTCTTTCTTCTCAGCTGTGTCTAATATCCTTTTTGCAGAATCTAGACATCTAGACGCATCAATGAAATTACTTTCTTTGCTATGAAGTTCTGCTTCTGTAACAAGTAGCAAAACACTCTGGCCCATTTTTTTTTGATAATCCTCAACTTTCTTTATTATTTGGTTATAATTATTATGGTCTAAATTGTAATTTCTTTTTGCGTAAAAAGAAATAGAAAACACTGAAGGTGTTCCATCTGCAAGAGCAGATTCAATCTTAGCGCAGAACTCATTTAATATTTCTTCGGTAGGAGAAAAAATAGATTTATATTTATTATTCATTAAGTAATTTAAATCAATGGAGGTTATCATAGTAAGTCCTTGCTCATATAAAAGCCTGCCTTCAACTTTATAATCAATAATCTTTTGTGGGTCGGTCTCATGATTAATTCTAAATATCAACATATCTAATTCAGTAACAAATCCATATTCATTAGGTTGAGCTTGAAGTCTATAGTTAGAGAAATCTTCTGCTGCGAGTCTAAATTGTTCAATAGATTTCTCCTTATCTTTAAAATGTAATCTTTCTCCCCATTTCTTCCTTATGTTCCCTCTAGAATGATATAATGGAAGATGTTTTGGGTTATTCTTTATGGCTATATTGATTATTTCTAAAGCTTTTGGGGGATCCTCCTGATTTAAAAGAAATTTAGAATATTGCTGACAAATAACCCAATCATAATTAGTAGTTTTCAACGCGGTTTCAAAAAAAGTCTTTATCATTTCGGAATCCAAATTGACCCCATGCCCTGAGTTTATTTTTCGTGATAATTTTCTTATAATCTCGATATCTCTTAGATTAGGGCCCATATTCCCTATAATTCTTATAAACCACTGATTTTGTAATTTCTTATTTTTACCAATTTCTAGATATTTATCTGCAATAAGAGGATGTCTAGTAAATACACAGGGTTCATCCTCTTCTTCACTCTCAATTAAAATCCTCTTATTTAAGCATTCATTATAATTATCAATAAGGGTATCCATTGGAATTTCATAAAAAATCTTCGTTAAGGTATATAATCTAGGCCCAAAAAGACTTCCGAACCTATTAAGGGTTGATGTTGCAAATACCAAATTCCTTTGATTTTCATTCTCCAATTCAGATAAATAATTCCTTACTATTTCACTAAAGGGTCTATGTTCTTTGTCATAAATAACCTGGAGTGCAAATATCAAAAGTGTATCTGCTTCATCTTGCCTTATTCTACTTAGGATATAATCTCTCTTAGGTAATTCGTTTTTACTTATTATTTCATTTTCAAAACAGAAATCTATTAAATTTAGAATTTCTTTCTGAGAACTACTTTGAGGGGGATTATATAGTTCAGCCTTTGTAGGTAGAGGATATTCTTCTCTGAGTGAGTCATAAGGTTCATCAGTAGAGAAAATTAAACTACATTTTAGATTTTTTTGGCGTAATGCATTATATAAATAAAATACATCTTCACTTCTTTCACTACATTCATCAGCAATTAATATTGGACCTACTTTATTTTCACTTTGGTTATTTATAGACATAATCAAAGATATTAATCTTTCATTATCCCACCTACCTAATATTATTGGTTCAGAAGAATCTACTTGTGGAATCTCTATATTACTGAATGGATTCAACCAAATCACAGGTATTCCTTTCTTAAAAAATTCAACACCAATATCCTTAAGAAGAAATGATTTACCCCACCCTAAAGGTGCAGAGATAATTGTAATAGTTGGATCTTTAGATTTCAAATTATTCTCAATCTTATTAATGAAATCTATCTTGCAATCCCTTTCTAAAAGATGATTATTGTAGAAACTTAACCAATTATCAAGACCATTAATAGAATCTCTAACACTAGGGGGTTCTCCTTTGAACATTTCATTATTTAAAATCGTAAAGTGTCGTTTATCTTTTAATAATTCACCCCTCCTAATTGTAATCGTCTTATCTTTAACAGGAACAGTAATTGATTCTATCCTTTTTGGAGATTGATTATCTTCCTTTAGCTTATCTATAACTGAATCAATAAATTCCTCAAAAGTTGCATTTATCACTAGAATCTTTTTACTTTTTAGCTTATCAACTAACCTATCATAATCCCCATTCGATTCTTTTTTAGGAATTATACAATAATGCCATTCCGCACTAGGACCCATTTGCACTAAAATCTGCTGTAGTAATTCTAACTCTGTAGAAGTCCCATATAAACTTGTTCCAGGATATCTAAAACTAAATCCAACGAAGATTAATGGTCCAGTTACTGCATCGTCCCTAAGGATTTCGTAGAATAATGCATTCCTTCTTGATGCTTCTTGCATCTCATTAAATGTACATATCAAGCTATGATGAGAATTTCTAGCTGCCTCATCAATAGAACCGTGCAACTTAATAATCCTAACTCTTTCTGATTCATGAGATTTTAATTTTAAATCTGGATGATAGACTGGTAAAAATTGTTGAACTGATTGAGAATTATTCATATAGGCTTGTTCAATTAAGCAATCAAAATTTGTAGTGTAAATCGTTCTCCATTTTACTTTAGTCATTGCATTATGGGGCTTGCTTGAAGAATTCACAGACTTTTGAGATTCCATGAATAGGGATATAATTTTTTCCCTCACCCAACCATTACCATATCCCGGTGTTTCATTTAAAATATCAACTACTTCAGAAAGAGATTTTTCAACCAGCTCTTTTTTTATTGGCTCACCTGCTTTGCTAATTAAATATTTAGTAAGTTGTTTACTTCCAGGAAATCCTGAACCTTCAGAAGCACCAGCTCCTAAGAAAAGAGAAGCCCGTCCTTTTTTTATTTTCTCAATAAGTGGCTCTGGTATACTAATAGTCATATTTACCCCCAATATACAGAATCATTAAGCTTATATATAAAATTTCCTTATTTTTCCTTTTTTTGCCCAAAACTATACCCTGCTAATTTAGAATTGATTAAGTACCTATTTGTCTATAATATAATCTCGTTTACGCTCGAAAGGAGGGGTTCCCTCCGGGCAACAATGCCCTCCGGTTCGGTTCACAAATATTACTCACTCAGGAAAACCATCAAAGGTTTTCCGAGTTGCGTCATACTTCAGATAACAGGGCCCGATGTTAAACCCAATAATTTTTTGGGCTAAAAATTGCAAGGGCGAGATATTTCTCAATAAATATTTAAACATGATAAATCTTCCTTATTACATGAATCAATTATCAGACGTAGAAAATTTTAGAATCTTAACTCTTAATACACATTTGAGAATTGAAACAGAACTAAATATGTTTATTAGCATGTATATTTTTAGATCTTGTAAAGATAGCAAGGCAAAATCAATAGATGGATGTAATATTTTTCAAGACCTCATTTTAGATAATCTCACTTTCGCTAAAAAAAAAGAAATAATTTTTGATTCATTATTATGCAATAAAAGATACAGAGGGACATTTGATAATGTTGCTTCCATTGATATTGATATTAATGAACATATGAGATTAGCAAGACAAATTGGCAAAAAAGTTAAAAAATTAAATAAACTTCGGAATAAGATTGCTCATAAACATTTCCTAATGGATTCACAAGAATTATTTAATCTTATTAAAAAAGAAAATAAGGAGATTAAAAAAGGATTATCTAATATGGTTAAAAAAAATGATAATTTCATCAATATAAAAGCAGAAAAAATTAATATTGAGAAATGGTTTAAAGAAATAAACGAATTTTTTCAAGGAATAAGATTTAATTCTAATGGAAATATCTCGCCTTGATTCTTGTTCTTAATGTATCACATTAGCTTATTAGGTTGAACGCCAAAAAATTTTATTGCGGACGCAATTTTGCCACGCCCCATAGGGCAAAAAGATAAATATGCAAATTTATATTTCAAATTAAACAAATGTTTAGTTTAATTATGTATTATTGAATAGATTTTTTAAATATTTTATTTATAAACCTAGTTAAATAATCTCGGATAATTGAGAATTTTGTAATAATTAGTAGTATTATTCCTCCAATTACATAATAAATTATATCTTCAATTCCATAATCAGTAAATTTAACAAATAAATAGACTCCAACTACAATTGTAATAATAATCAAAATTGAGGAGATTGTATCTTTATTTTTATCAATATTTTCTGCTAGTCTATTTGAAATTGACCTTATGACAATATCGATATAATTAATCAATATTAAAACACCAGTTACTAATACCATTATGAAACTAGTAAAAAACAAAAGAAAAAGTATTGCGAGAGTAATTGTTTCATGATAATTAATCTTTCCTAACCAATTGATTATTAATGTTAAAGCAAATAATAGTATAATATAGGTAAGAAAAGCTTCTATTGTTTTTATTCGATATCTCAAATCTGCAAATGGAACAGATCTCATTAATGACATATATTCTATATGGCCTGTTTTTTGAAGAGCTTTTTTTAATGATTTTGTTCCTTCAGTTGTCAATTTATAAATAGGAGCATATGAATGTTTATCTTTTTCTATTAAATTTTCTTTTTCTAAATTATTAACAATAACAAGATACTCGGGCATATTATTTGTAACAAATTCAGGTCTATTTCGAAATAAATCTAATATATTTAATCCGCTACCCCGGGATTCATGAAAAATAGATAATAATATCCATTCTTTAGTTTTATCATTCATTGTTTGTAAAATCTTAATATTTCTATATAAATTTTCCTAATTGTTTTTTGCTGGGTTTGGATTTTATGACAGGAATTTCTATATTCATTAATCAAGCCCTATATATTCCAGTATATTCCTGACATCCTTCCTCAGGACTTACTTGATCTCTTAATAGATTCTGTCCAATAAATCTTAAACCTTACCTTCACCTACTCAATTACCTCCAACAGTAATCTAATTTTACATGGTTAATCACACCATATTAATAAAATTTCCGCCTCACCCTACCGTCTTAATAGAAGAACCTCCAAAATTTATCCCGAACCCCGAAAATTTATCCCGAATTTTCAGTAATGTTTTTATAGACTCCTGCTACTCCGTCTCTATCAAGTTCCGTTGGGGGAATATATGGTACATTGTCATAATTGTGGAAAGGAGCTGAAAGACTCTTCAAAATATTGTGGAGCCTGTGGCACGAAAGTCAAAGGTAGCTCTAAATCAGAAGAAAATATTGTCATCAGGAAAAAATCAAGATTTAGATATGTCATTTTCTATCTAGTGCTGATTATCATTGCATACATGATACTTAACCTATGGGCAATAGGCCATGTTGAATTGGATACTTCAGCAAGCAGCATCATCAATTCTATTGCTAATTTCAATTATGGTTCGAGTCTATTGAATACTGAAGTGAGTTCTGAGATCAGGATTAGAAATCCAACATATGTCCCTGTATTGATCACAAGAGTAAGCTATGATTTGAGCTATGGCGATACTGTCATGGGTGAAGGAGGGACAGGATTCATATTCATAATGCCGAAGTCTTCCATAGACACGCCAATCAATTTCGAATTGAATCACGTAAACACAGGAAAAGCTGCAATCGAAGGGATAATAAACATATTTCAGCAAGAGAAAAAAAGTCTCGGAATGGATTTTTATGCCGGGTTTGGTCCAATCAAGATACCAGTGAGGGAATTACGATGAGAAAAATAATTATCTTATTTGCAATAATCATATCCATAAGCGCAACTTTTGTCATTGCCTCAAATAGTTGTCAATTAGCAACACCGAGATATGGTGTGGTTCAATGTGTTCAAACAGGCCAAAGAGAGACCCAAAAAACTAGTTTTGGAGGTTTTGATGGGGAATGGTCGAGTGTTGATATACCATGTTTATCAAATTGTGAACTTACCTCGAATGACATAAAAATAGTTTGTGGCGGAATTCCCTGGGATGAATCCGAAGTATACAAGAATGGACAAATGCAAAATTCTTATCCAATACTTTGGAATCGTGGAGACAATTTAATTGTCAGAGGCAGGTGCGCTTCAATTGGTACAAATCACCCAGTTCCCACAGAGACTTCAATAACCTACCAGCAAGACCTTATTATGTTGAAAGAAGGATGGGCAGGAAGTTTGCCTGATACACCTGTATCAGGCAGTGAAGGTTGTGTTTTAAATAAATATTATGATACAACAGCTGTTAATTCTTATCTTGACCCAACAAGCGGCCAGACACAATTAAAACCAGGTTCAACATATCCATCCTTACAACAATACCCAAGCAATTGGAAAATAGGCGACCACTTTATTTTTATCAATGATTGGCAGACAGGAATTGCAGACATCTCTTTGACTTATGATAAGGATAACAATGCTTATTGGTGCGGTGGACAGGTCGGTTCAAGGCTCATTTATAATGTCCGTGATATCACCAGCTCAACAGGAAACTGTTATGCGGTTCCTCAATCTATTTACAGGTCTAATATACAATGTTGTTTTCCATCTGACTGCGCAAATAATCCCAATTATGGACCACAATTTACATGTAATCCTGATGATTGGAAATGCGAAAAAACAAAACCATGCAACTCTCAATTGGATTGTGATCAGACTTTTGGAGAAGGTATTTGTGAAAATCATCAGATTGTAAAATGGAATTGTAATTTTAATAAACCCTGGGGTGATCATAGCGGTACTTGTGAAGAAAACATTCGAGCAGTATCTCAATGTCCTTCTGACTGCACAAGTGGTGAATATTATGATGATGTGCAAGGGCAATGTAAGCCAAGAATCGAATATATTGATTGTCCTGCTGGGAAATGTTGTGATTCGGGAGGAAAATATATCCCCGAAAGCTGTTCATCAGGATTAACTTGCTGTAAAATTGATGGAAGTCTGGTTGGCGAATGTAAAATATCATGCGATGAAAATAATGATAAAGGCATTTCACTTTCTGGGGTCTCTGTAGAAGGAACTAAGAAAACAAGCAATGGTTTTTCCATTATAGCAACTGTTATAGGTCTATTGGTATTGATAGGTATTGGTGGAGGGTTCTATTTTTACAAATCAGGAAAACCTGAAACAAAACCAAAAAAAGTCACAAAAGTGAAGGCTGGAAAAGTCTGTAAAAAATGCGGCGCAGCTTTGAGCAAGGAAGATAAATTTTGCACAGGATGCGGAAAGAAAGTATGATTGTGGGGTTTAATGATTTTATTAAAATGTGTTGGCAAAAAATAGTTACAGGTATTAAAAAATATTACTCAATCGAGTATGACAAGAACAAGATAATTGATTTATTTATATTTTTTGTATCAGTTGTTTTCATAGGGTTTCTTATTTTCCTTTTAACAGAATTTAGTAAAATCATACTTTTTAACAATTTCTCCAATGAAGTTATATCAATAATGGGGTTAATAGTTATTTTATCCTTTGTACTTTTATTTACTATTTTCATAATTATTGAAAATAAACATAAAGGAATTCTTCCATATATAATTATGATTATTTTATTTTTATTATATTTTTACCTATTACCATTTACATCACTTATTAAAATTTTAATTATCATTTTCATTGTAATCATTTTATTTCCTGTTATTTGGGAAAGATGGGGTAGATTAAATTTATGGACTCTTTTATCAATTTTTTTAGTATTAATCCTATTACTTGTAGGTTTCTCATTTTTACAATCTACTTATGGATATAGCAGAATACCGATTAAACCTATCTTATGCAATGGAAGTGAAAATAATGATATTAATATGATATGTAGTAGCAATAAAAATGGAGAATTGATTTCAGATTACCTCACAACATGTAATTTTAATAAAACATTTAAAAATCTTTCGGGCGATGTTCAATTTGAATTATTTAATGGTAGTAAATCTAAATCTTCATTTAATACAACTATTCAATTTGTTCCTCCATCAGGTTTGAGAAACATAATTTTTAAGATAAATGCCACTACTAATAAAAACATAACAATTTGTATGGATAATGAGTTAAATGAAACACTAAATTTTTATTCATACGAAGATCTTCAAAGGAGAAAGGAAAAATTCAATGATTTGCTTATAACATTATTCGGTGTAGTTCTAATATCTGTTCCAGCAATTGTAATAAATTTGAGAAAGATCTGGCGGGAGTAAAAATTAGTCAGCCCATAAATAATTCCAAACCTTTTAATACTCCACCCAACAGACCTTCCCCCATGAAGCGATTCATCCCGGTTTTGCTCGTATTGTTGCTGTTGCTTTTCCTGATATTCTACTCTGACAGCAGTACAGAGGCAGTCCAGCAGGAAAATAAGCAGCCTGCACCTGATAAAAATGCAAAAGTCACATCCTACCCGGATGATTTCAATGTAAAATTATCATATGACATGGACCATGAAATAGACATTAAAGAAGGGAATTTCACCTTGAGCGGCTGCTATCCAGAGACCAGCATGCATGTCCCATTCACGATGGAGGACAGGAAACTGATCTACAGCAGGATCATGGACATAGGGATAATGGACTACGACTGGGAAAAAGAGAAGCAATATATAGATGATAAAAAGATGTTCTGTATCAGGCCCACGACAAACTCTGACGTGTATGAAATACAGATAACCATGGACAATATGACAAAGGTGATAAGAGGAGACCCTGCTGACTGCTGCTGCCTGAATTATTATGTCAATGGTATCTGGAATGGCTGGAAAGTCCTTGAAAGGGATGAGATAAACGATACCACAGCCCTAAAGTTCTATGATGTCAATGAAGCTCTATGGAACCTGACAAGAGAGATAAAATCAATGGTGAATTCAAAGAAGGCCCAGTACAATATTACAGACCCTGAACCGATCCCTACCTGCGGTTATATATGACCTACCTTATTGTCTGGGATTAATGATTGAAAAATCACAAAATTTTTAATAAATATGTAACCAACTTAAATGTCAATGCCCCAACCGAAAATTTACAAACCACGTTATTGGCACATTATTGTACTGAAAATCATTTTTCTAATCCTATTTATTCGAAATACTTGGATAATTTTTTCTTGGACTTATAGTGAACATGGCTGGAGTTATATTTTTATTATGATATTACATCCAATAATATTTCTAATTATTATTTTCTATATTGTATTCGAATCAACTATGAGGAAACGTCAACCGGTTATCAAAGTATATTCCGATAAAGTAGAATTTTTTTATTCAAAGTTGAATAATCAAAAGGTCATTTTCAAAAAAACTGATATCAATAAGGTAGTCCTTCATTCAAGATTGATACATAAAGATATTAGATTACGCCTTTCTGATGTAAAGAAATATGTTAATGATAGAAAATTCAATAAGGTTCCAAATGAACTCTCTTTTAGTATACTGCATTATGTTTTATTGAATTTACTTAGGATAAAAGTGACTTTTAAAGAACTTAGATCTATTGAACCAAAATCACAAAGATCTGTGCTGCAGAAAATTTTAAAACTAAACCAGAAACAAATAGATGCACATTTCTTACTTAGTGGCTTATACTATTCGAATATAGGGCATGTATATCATGATTTATCAAGAGCCCTTGAATAAATATTTATCTAATATAAGAATTGCATTTTCAAAAGTAAATATTTTATCTAAATTCAGAATTATCCACACATCCTCAGCAAATCCCCGCATGTCATCCCGAATGGCGCAGTAAAATCATCAGTGGGGTCATCCCTGCAGAGATCGTAATACTGCGAACTGCATACATAATCCTCCCCTGGTATCATCATGCATGTGCTGTTCACGCATCCTGGCTCGGAAAAGCATGAGTAATCCTGGGACATGGCGGAAGGACACATTCTCATTCCGCAAATGTTGTCCAGGTGGGTGTTCCAAACAGCCTTGTATGCCTTGTTTATGCTCATCAACGACCCCATCGCACTGCATCCGCAACATCCTCTGGTGACTGCGACGCAGTCATCGTCTGTATCGCAATGATACATCACTTCCCCCGGGTCATTCCATCTGCCCGTAGTCTGATTCGATCCTGTCGAACCCGAGCTCTTTCACATAGGGCGCAAAGAGGAGATGATTGATGAAATCAGGGTCGCTGGTCTCGAACCTGAACCTGCATCTTCCGTCAGCACATGAGAACCCGGTCACATTCCCGAAACCCATCAGAGTCCTGTTCACTGCAGGGATGTCATCATCGACATATATGCTCAGGTAGAACGTGCCGTTGCAGGTCTTCTTGAATATGCACCTGACCTCCGGCGTCTTCAGGCTGACATTGTTCTTGTTGACTATCTCGAACTGGTCAAGAAGCCCTGTCATATTCTCGGGCGGTTCATCAATGGTTGTCATATTATCTATGACTTTGTCAGTCCTGTTCTCCATCGCGCCATCAGTCATGTTGATGCTCACGTCATCCTGCTCAGGCGCCATCCTCTCTGTGCAGCCTACAACCAAAACAAGCAAAACAACGGCAATTACCCCCCTCATCCGGGAAAATAATAGAGAAGTATATTTAAAATTTCCCGATCCACAATGCACACTCAGTTTATCCAGAGGAACATTTATAAATAAAATAGAAACATTTATATATAATAATGCTTTACATTGCTACAATTGAGGCAATTACAATGGATGGATTAGACCGGATAAAGACTACGATCACCCTTTCATTGGGGACAAAGAACCGCCTGAGAAAGTTAAAGGGCAGCCAGACCTATGAGGAATTCATCAACTATATGATAAGGACAAGGGTTGATCCAAAAGAGAGTTTTGACAATATGATCGAGATCCAGAGATTCAAGAGAAAAAAGGCGATCTATTCAAAAGACAGCTACAAGGTCCTGTTCAGCTACAACCAGTACTCGCCGTCACGATCCTTCATGTTTGACATATCATTGGACACTGTCAGAAAAGACGGCAAAAAAGCCACATTCAGGGAATTCTTGAAAGACATCTCCAACAAGGACATCCATGAAACAGAATACATGACATACTTTGAGCTGCTCCAGAAAGCGATACAGGAAGAGATTGAACCTTTGTTTAAACACAACGGAAGGATTGAAGATTATTTTTCCTGGGAACAGGAGTTCAATATCCTGAACCTGCCGAAAAGGTCATTCGATGAAGATGTCATGGAAAAGCTGCAGAACATCAGCCAGGGGCTCGGTGTATTTGAATGATCGATCTGGCAGAGCTGGAACAGTATTTTCCAAGCCCGAATGAAAACATTCCTTTTGAAAATTTCATCTTTCGGATCTCATTGGAACAGGATCAGGAAGATGAGGTTTTTATAGTAAATCTTAAGATAAGGCAAAGAGACACCAAAGAAGACCAATTGATCAAGTTCAGGATGGGCATCGGAAAGGATAAGGAAACAGGTTCAGAAGTTCACGACACTGAAAAGCCTCATTTTGAGATTGATATTTACAAGCGACAAAAGGTCCCTGTTTCAGCAACTGTCTATTTTACATTTGACGATGCTGAAGAAGACAGGCTCTTGGGATATGCAAAAGGGACAGTTTCCATTATTTCAAAGATCATCAGCAATTTCTTCAAAACCCATCAATTGGACATGAAAAATATCAGGAAGATCATCTATGAGGAAGCTGTCGACGATGAACTGAAAGAATTTGAGCAGCCATTGATCGAAGCCCTGTATCAGTGTTATAAAAAGAGCAGGTTGGTGCTAAGAGACGGAAAGGAAGCTATTGTTATCAGGACAGAGCATAATCTGAAAAAATACCTCGGTCAGGAAGAGCTGGAGCCTCTTTTCCTTCCGCTACTGGACAAAATTAAAGCTTCAAAATGACAATCTATATACCACGCAGGGACCATCTTTCTGGAGAATAGGTTATCTCCTCTTCCAGACTTCGTCAAAGACATCCATGTACTTCTCTGCCGCTTCCGGGAATCTCTCGATCGCTCTTTTCTTTGTGAGCCCTCCCCATTTCTTCTTTGAGAGGAGCGCCATTCTGACCTCCTGCCTTTCTTTCTCCTCCCTGTACTGTTCATGCGTCAATAATCTGAGAGCGGGCCTCCAGTCGCCGGGAAGCCCTGTCAGAGAATAGAATTCCGGCCTATCCATGTCAAGGTGCCTAACAGCGCCTTCAAGTGTCATCGACAAAACGCCTGCATCTGACAGCAGAGGCACCTGCTCGACCATGCCGTTCTCCCTGTCAAGGGCATAGTCCTGGTACGAATCCATGTCAGAGAGCAGCACGCCGTTCCGAAGGTCCAGGTTCCTGCGCATGGGGTTGACAAAGTATCTGGATTCCCTGAGAGTCGTCCCAGAAAGCCCGATGATTATCCCATCAAGGAAATATTCGCCCCTGAAGCTGAGCCCGTTGTAATACCCTTCCCAGTCATGCTTCTGGTGGCGCGAAGAACGGAAATCCCTGCAGGAACCTCCTCTCTCAGAAACAAAAGCAGATATCCGGTCAGCCTCTTTTTCCATGTCAGGGACACTTATCCTGCTGCAGCCTATCCTGTAGTTTGTCCCGTGCACCTCGAATGTCGCCGACTGCATTGGAAAAAGAACTTAGGTCATACATATAAATATTCTGGAAATTGGTATTGATCCAGGAGGAGATTTGAGCAGCCCAAAAAATCCATCTTAATCCTCAGAAAACAAGAAACCTGATTGTCAATGGAAAACGCACAGACAGTCGCGGGCAGGTTAGTGAAATCAGGCCTCGCAGGGAAAATTACCGCCTAGGCGAAATATTTAAATACTACTGCAGAGTCACAAACTTCATGAAAGACGTGATGATGTCTCTTCTGACAGCAGCAAATACGTATTTTACTGCAAACAATCCCCAGAGGAGCACTGCTGATAAGCTGATACTTGCTGGGACCCTGGCGCTTACAATCGACGTCTTTGTCACGCCTCTGATGACCGGCGGCCCGACGCTTCATGAGATCATGGGAATCGGTCCCCAATCTCTCCGGCATTCAGAGCTGTATTTCTATACCAAGCTTGATATCACAGAGAAAGCTGCAGCAGGGTTAGGCAATGTCTACCTGGGCGTCATTGAACTCATGGATTACTACAAGAGAAAAACAAAGCCTAAGTGAATAGCCCCTGCAAGGCTGCCTGCTTCCGGGAAATGTGCCTAAGTGGAAGTGAGCAATACTTTTGCTTCTTGGAGACCTTCACCCTACGCTGGAGTACATCTCCCTGTATCTTTTGTCCCTGACATGGCGGGGGACTGCCAGCTCATCCGTGAATTTCTCATTGTACTTCCTTGCGATCTCCTCGGCAGCTGCCTCTATCCTTCTGATCAGGCCGTCTGCATCGATATGGCCCTCGGGCACCTCATGGGGCGCGACGACCAGGGTATAGGCCTCGCGGTACAGGTCCCAGAACTCCACGTTGACGGTCACATTGATCCCCGGATTGACAGCCTGAGCCTTCACGTGCGATATCGCTGTAGGCCTGTATCCGCCGTGCCTCTCATCGATTTTGTCGTCCACGCTGTATCCGAGGTCCCTCAGCGTCCCCGAGACCATCTCGAGCTCGGTCGACCCCTCCGGGATGCTGAATGGATTGCTCATTATGTCCACTATCCGCGTCGGATTTTGAAGCCTGTGCATTGCATCCCTAGGGAGCGGATAATGAATATATAAAAATATCTGTTTTGCATCCTGGTCGGTCAGGCGGGTTTTATCCCTGAACCCGAAAATTTATCCCGAAACTTCAGCAACGCTTTTATAGGCTATCCATCAATGATGGGCCAATACTCTTGATGGGGAAAGGGCTTTTCCACCACGAAAATTTAAGAACAAGGCCCATCCCCCCATCAATCATGGCTTCAGTGACATTCTGCCCCAGGTGCCATTCGGCGAACATATCACCTCTGAAGCGATTCCTCCCTGGCCAATCTATGGAGTTCGACATCAAGAAGTGGAATGACTGCGGGTACAGGTCAAGGGCATTCCCGGTCGCAGACATAGAAGCATACCAGGAGCTTGTACAGAAGGATCCGTCCAGCCTTCATGAAAGATGATTGGACCTATCCCTGGATCTTCGCATATTCCCAGGGACCTATCCAGGTCTTGTTTGAAGGCGTGCTCCTCCATTTCATCTCGAGGATCTTGAAATCATCCGGGTCGACCCTCTCGACAACCCTTCCTGTCCTGCTCTTGGAAGACCGTGCCACACTCATGACATTGGATACGCCGCCAGGTGAGAGCTTCACCCCGGACATCCTGCTGAATGTCACCCTTTGCCTTTGCCATGGCTCGATATTCAACAGCTCATATCCATATGCCCTTCCGAAATTGAGCACGCCGACCTCATCCCTGTCAGTGATGATGCCATCTCTCGGAGGGAACTCCTCCCTTCCGCACCACAGGACAAGCGTATCGATGTCCTGCACATCCTCATGCGGCTTATTCCCATCCTTTCTCACGTCATAGTACCTGGTCTTGGCGGGAAGCGAAGGGTCGATAAGCTTCAGCCTTGCAATCGTCTTCCCGACAGAGCCCCTCACAGGCACCTGCCCCTCATTCATCGGAGAATCATAATGGACCCTCTCTCCGTATTTCAGACGATAATAATTGAAAAGATCGATATAGAGCACGACACCCAGCCTGTTGAAATACGGCTCCAGCCTCTCCCTATTCATGTGGGATATGCTCACCCTGCCTATCTTGTCAAGATTATCAACCGCAAGCTCTTCCTTGCCTTTCGGAATCGCAGTCGATGTGAAGACCTTAAAACCTCTTGATTCGAACAGCTCGAGAACATCAAAGTAGTCCTTCCCCCTATCTTCATAATCCAGCGGCTCTGACTCGTCATACAGGTACAGCCTTTTTGGATTATGCTGCATAAATCCCATCTCCCTGGTCGTCCTGTCAGTAAGAGAGACCATCTCGTCGGCTATCATCTCCAGGTCGCTGAACGGGATATGGTCCCTGACTCCTTTCGGAGTGTCATAGCCGCAGAAATCACAGCCAAGAGAACAGCCCTCAGTCAGCTGAATCGTGAATGCATTATCATAGATATGCCTGCGCTGCTCTGCCGAGAATATTTCCAGGTCATGAATCAATCCGCTTGTCATTTTATCATATGATATCCTGCATATTTAGGCCTGACATGAAATTCAGTCAGCTTGTTCAAATTCCTGTAAAATGCGATCTCTTCCGGCGTCCAGTCAGCAGATGATCTCCTTAAGTCTGTACAAAGTAGATATCGGGCTCCGTATGTCGCCGATGGAAGGCATGCCCGGTATGGCATGGAAATCCGAGCCGTTGACAGGTATCATCCTCACGCACCTGCCCCTGAACATCACAGGCATGTCCATGACAAGGCCGAGCAGGTGCTCCTGCTGTTCCACGTCGTGCCTGGGATGGTCGACACCGACGACAACCGTCCCTGCCTTCACCCCGTCCTCAAGCGCCTTCTCGACCCTTTCCCTCTCCACGAGGTCGGGATAGATGTGCGCATAACCCAGAGCCCCGTCATACTTATCGCTGAAATCCCCAACAGCCCTGACAGAAGGGAACCTCTTGCTGTCGTAAGGGACATAAGCAGACCCTTCCTTTCCGATGTATTCATGGAGTACCTTGCTCAGGAGGTCGATGTCCCCTTTCTTCCTGCCTTTCGGCGTGACATAGTCCTTTATTGATTCGAGCCTCTGCAATTCCCGGCCGAAGGCAGTGTCTGTGCCATTATAACGGAATATTAGGGCGTCAGCGACTGCATTGGCCGTATACACGCTGTTCCTCTTTATGTAGCCTATGAGCAGGTCGATATCATCAGGCGGGACGAGCTTCAGGTCACCTAATTTCATTATGGTCTCCGGAATCCTTGCCCTCCTCCCGCTGCTCAGGGAATAGAGGTCCCTTCCGAACCCCGGCCGCTTGTAATCAGGGAAATAGCATATCATATGGACTTTCCATTCCCCCCACATCGCATCGAGTTCGATTCCCGGGACTATCTCAAGGCCGTTGGACAGTTCTTTCGCCCTGTCGATTGCCCTGACACTGTTATGGTCTGTGATGGCTATTGCATCAAGCCCGGCATCCAGGGACAGACTGATGACCTCTTCAATCGGCACTGATTCCATAGAGCCGTCCATTGTATGCACGTGCCCGTCAAATCCCCCGCAAATTCCCATTTTCAGGCAAAAAATCCCGGTTCTTTTAAAAATGTTTGTGTCATCATCACTTCTGAATGACGATGAACTGCCAGGATTCAGAACTCCACCTTGAGCTCATCTCCTTCGACAGATACAGAATAGCATCCGCTTCTCATCAGCCCTGATATCCGGACATATTCTGCTGCTGCACGCTCCCTGTCCCTGCTGTTCAATTCATAATATATCGAGATCGGATCGCCGGTGCCGTTGAACCTCTCGACCCTGTCCATCCTGCCGTCGAACTTCCCGAGCACCGCCTTTGCTTCGTAGAGCGCAGAATATAGCTCTATGTGCCTGGCTCTCCAGAATGAACCCCTGACAAGCCTCAGTTCCAGGTCAGGAACAGCATCAGACAAGACTTTCAGAGACTCTTCGACCTTAGGGATTTTGAAGAACATACAGATTCAATATCTCACTCGTTATAAAAAACACCCTGCTGGGGATTCAGGACAAAACAGAAAAAAAACCCTCCAGAATTTGCCTATTCCTTCTTATCAGCAAGGATATCGTACAATTCCTTCATGTTCTTCTCAGCATCAGACATTGCATCCTTCTTTGTCAGGCCGTCGCCGTGCCCTGTCACCTGGACTGTCCTTATCTTCACTCCCTGGAGATCTGTTCCCAGGTACTGCTCCTCATAGCTCTCATTGTCCAGGTATATGTCGAGCCTGCCTTTCAGGATATCATCCCAGTCAGGCGACTCATCGTCCCTCTCAAGGCTTCCGACGTCTTCTGAGAATCTCTCTGATGCCTCATCGCTAAGCATCACCTTTATGTAGAAATTGCATTCGTAAGTCCTTTCAGGGAGAATGTAGCAGTAGAACCTGTCTTTTCCTATGTCATCATAGCTTTCGATTGCCGAGATGTCAGGGCCGTTCGAGAACACCTGCTTTCCGTCAATGCTTGCAGACAGCCTGCCCGAAGGATAGTTATGCTCATACTCAGTCCTCTCGAACCCGTGCGAGCAGCCAGCTGCCAACATCAGCAGGCAGGCTAAGAAAACAAGCGTCAGTCTCATAAGTGAGGATGATATGCGCTGATTTATATAAATATTATCTTTGAATCACGCCTGCTGATCCAGCAGTCCCGCCCCTGCCGGATGATACTTCTTGATGGTCCTCTCGACAAGCCTGAGGTCAGGTTCTGCATTGAACCTGAAAGCATTGCTGATGTCATGGAAATAGCAGGCGAGCCTGTCATGGAAGACTCCTGCATAGAACATCCTTTGCACATCAGGAGCGACTGAGCTTTTCCCTGCTGCAAAGACTGCAAAGCAGACATTCTTAATCCCTGCCTTTGGATAATATTCCCATATCCTCCTCATCTTTCCGCCGCCGGAGACATGGTCATCCAGATACAGCTTCAGTGAATCATCGCTCAGGAGTCCTGGATACTGGGATATCAGCTGCCTTCTCATCTCATGGAAACGGTTTTCGCTTGGATAGAAATTTTCCCGGACCTTGTAGGATATCCTGTTGAACCTCACGCCCAGGTCGATGACCTCCGGTCTCTCAGATTCAGGATACATCCTGCTCCAGCCGTAGTCAAACAACGCTTTCGTAATCCCGCTGCTATTACCTGATACCAGGATAGTATCGATCCCGGATTCCCATACGTGTCTCGCCACATTCTTCGCAGCCTTGGAAAGCCTGTACTCCAGGAACATGTGCATGGGAATCAATGGGAATATTTAAGCATTTGGCAGATAATCGCCAATCATCGTGGAAGGGTTGGACTGGAAAATCTCCTGATTTCGGATTCTCAGTCCTCATTTGCGCACACAGCGCAGCCGGGCCTTTTCTCGACGACAGACTTGTCAAGCTCCATCGAGACAGAATCAAACCCGAGGACATCGAAGCTCACTGTCTTCTTCAAGAGCACCCTGAGAGCAAGGGAGGTGATCAATGCTGAACCCATCTGGCCCGTTATCACTGACGGGCTGCCGGATTCCTCATCAAATGCCTCCAGCTGGCATTCAAGGCATGCCCCTCTCCCGCCGGCTGCCATCACGCGCCCTCTGGTCGCAGAGATTGACATCGAAAGAAGAGGTATCCCGGCCTTCCTGCAATACGCGTTCAGCTGGCTCCGGGTATCATGGTCCATCGAGAAGTCCATCACCAGGTCAGAATCAAGAAGAGCATGGTTGCCATCATTTATCCTTGCCATATGCCCCCTGACAGCGATCCTGCTGTTTATCCTGCTCAGGCTGTCTTCAAGCACTTCTGCCCTGGGCTTCTCAAGGTCAGGCTCACTGAAGTATCTGCTGCAGATTATGTCATAGGTCCCGACAGCCTCATCATCTATGAGCCTGATATGGCCCAGCCCTGCCCGGGCAAGAAGCTCAGCTGATGATGCGCCGGGATTTGCAAGGCCGACAATCGCCACGCATCTCTCACCGAGCAGAGCCTGGCCCTCCCTGCCAATATCCCTGAACATGTCCTGGGCATGGTATCTTCCCTTTTTCTGCAGGGTCTTCTTCCGGGCTTCCAAGAATAAAAGCCTTGTCTTTGGCGAATTGTCAGGCTCGGGTATGAACTGCCTGAGTATCTTATCAGGCGTCCGAAGCCGGATGTATCCTGTCTCCATGCTGAGGATGAGCAGGAAGGCGATGCATGAGAAGAATACGAAATTCGATATCGCATTGGTGAGCTCGCTCAGGTCAAGAAAATACACAAGGAGTGCGAATGCCCCGAGCGCAGTGAACCTGATGAGATGTTCAAGCCTGCTCATCCCAGCCTCTCCTCTTCTGAGAGCACCTTGTCCAGGCGTGCTTTTGTGACTGGGCTTCGCGGGACATACATGCACCCTCTGCTCTTCTCTGATGATATCTCGAATGTCCCGATTCTCCTTGCGATGCCGATGATGTCATTCTTGTCAAGCCCGAGAAGCGGCCTGAGGACTTTCATCTTCACAGCAGAATCCAGCACACGCAGGTTCTCCGGAGTCTGCGATGCGACCTGGCCGAGGTTCTCGCCTGTGACTATGAATTCCGCGCCCTCTTCTTTTGCCAGCCTCTCAGCTGTCCTGTACATGTCGCGTTTGCATATGACGCACTGGTACCTTTCCCTGCACCTGGACCTTATCCTTTCCTGCATCTGCAGATGGTCCATGCTCACTAGCTTCGCATCCCGGTCAAGCAGCCCTGCAATCTTCCTGACCTTGCCGTCAGCCATGCTGTCTCCCTGGCTGAAATTCAGAAAGACCAGCCCCATGCCCTGCTTTATCATGACATGGCCGGCGACAGGACTGTCGATGCCGTCTGAAAGAAGAAGCACCCCTTTCATCTTCCGCATACTGCACACCCCTGCTTTTTTTTTGTCAATACCCTGGTCATCTCCAGGCTCCAGGCATCAAAATGCAGCAGGACATCATCAGGCCTCTTCCCGGCAAGGATATCCAGGGCAAGCCTGCACTGGACAGCTGATGCCAGCTGCACAAGCGAGTTTAGCATGCCTGATGTCTCCAGTGATTCAGGCCTATCAGGATGCTTTAGAAAGCACTCAAGGCAGGCTGTCTCCCTTGTCATCGCCTTTGCATAACCATGGCTGCCTGCGACAGAGCAGTAGACCCATGGGATGTTTTTCTCATATGCGAACCGGTTGATGAGATGCCTGGTCTCGAGGTTGTCTGTGCAGTCGAGGATAAGGTCGGACTTGAGCAGCTCCTGGCATCGGGCATCAAGCCTGGACTGCACAGCCCTGATGTCCATCCCGGGATTGATGTCAAGCAGTCTCTCTTTTGCGACAGAGACCTTGCTTTTGCCGACGTCATCTTCTGTAAACAGTACCTGGCGCTGGAGGTTGCTCTCTTCGATGACATCATCATCGATGAGAACCAGGTCGAGAGAATCCTCACATGCCATTATCGCAGATGCTGATGAGCCCAGCCCGCCGGCACCTACTATGCATACGGTCTTCCTCTTTTTTTTGCCCGGGACAAGCAGCCTCCTGTAATCCATGCATGCAAGGTCATCTGCTTCATTTAAATAATTTTTGCAGAGGCCACCAACAAAAAGATTTATAAAAATAGCCTGAACCTTCCTGCATCATGCTGATAGGAGTCGTGGGAAAGCCCAGCTGCGGGAAGAGCACATTCTTCAAGGCAGCGACGCTGGCAAATATCGAGATAGCCAATTATCCATTCACCACAATCAAGCCCAACCATGCAGTCGGTTTTGTGAAGCTCAAGGACCCGGCAGTCCAGTTCGGCAAGCATTCGAATCCCAGGATAGGATACGTGATGGATGACTGGCGTTTCGCAGCAGTAGACCTCATCGATGTCGCAGGCCTCGTCCCCGGAGCGCATAAGGGCGAAGGCATGGGCTCACAGTTCCTGAGCGACCTCAACCAGGCAGACATTCTTATCCACGTCATAGATATCTCCGGGAGCGTCAATGAAAAAGGCGAGCCGTGCGAGCCGCTTTCATACGACCCTCTGAAAGATGTCGAATTCCTGGAGACCGAGCTTGACTACTGGTACCATGAGATAATCAACAGGGGCTGGGACAGGTTCTCGAGAAAGATAATGCAGGAGAAGGAGCAGACCGCAAAGGCGATTGCAAAGCAGCTTTCCGGCCTGGGTGTCACTGAGGTCCTGGCAAAGGCTGCGATAGAGAAGCTGTCCCTGGACCCGGAAAAGCCATCTGGATGGACAGGGGAAGAGCTCTTCAGCCTGGCAAGGATGCTCAGGGCCATGACAAAGCCGATGATAATCGCAGCGAACAAGATAGACGTGAATGGCGCGGACAAGAATATCGCCCGCCTGAAGGCAAGGTTTCCTGATTACACAATCATCCCGTGCAGTGCTGAGTGCGAGCTTGCCCTAAGGGAGGCGGCAAAGCATGGAGTCATAAAGTACATCCCGGGGAGTTCTGGTTTTGAAATGCTCAAAGAGGAGTCATTGACAGGGAAGCAGAAGGCAGGCCTGGATTTCATCAGCAAGAATGTCCTTGAAAATTTCAATACGACCGGTGTCCAGGACGTGCTGAATGCAGCTGTCTTTGACAGGCTGGATTACATAGCGGTATTTCCGGGCGGGGTCGGGAAGCTCGAGGATTCTGAAGGGAATGTCATCCCTGACTGCTTCCTGATGAAGGACGGCACGACTGCGCTTGAATTCGCATATCGCCTGCACACGGATTTCGGCAAGAACTTCATCCGCGCTATCGACGTCAGGACAGGAAAGACCGTCGGAAAGGATCATGTGCTGAGCGATGGCGACATTGTCGAGATAGTCGCAGGCAGGTGAAGGCCCGGCTCTCATCGCTTCTTCTTCTCATGCATGTCTATCTTCCAGATATGGTCCTGAGTTATGTATACGACATATATCAGGGAGCAAAGCACAAACACGAGAACATAAGGCAGGGAGAATGATAGATATGTCTTGCCGAAAATTATGAGCAGGGTGTTTATTATGATGAAGAGAAGCCTCACCTCTGTAGGGCCTATCTTGAGGTATGCTATCTTTAACCTGTTCGTCGCTGAAAATGAAAGGTAGGAATTCGTCAGGAAGCCCGTGAACAGCGCAAAGACGAAGAAGAGCATGTACTTGAACCTTTCAGAGACGATGAAGGAGTAGCCGATGACTAGGGAGCACAAGAAAAAATAGTCAAGAAGGTGGTCCATGTAATAGCCCCATTTGATGAGTCCTGTGTTCCTGTATCTGCCCACAGCACCGTCAAGCAGGTCTGTCATGTACTGGAAGAAGATCATCAGAGAGACAAGCCATAGCCATCTGATGTCATCCCCTGCAAGATATCCGAAGACCAGTATAAGGATGCTCCAGGGAATCGTCATGAGCGTCAGATGGTAGGTCTCTATGCCTTTCGGTACCTTCGGCACGAGCCAGTTTGCGAGCGCTGTCTCGTACCTGCCCAAGAAACCGAGCCCCTCTTTTCTGTCCCCGGCAAACCTCTCCATCCAGCCAAGTATGCCGGGCTGGTTTATATTATTTGCTTTTATTTTTCTAAAAATTTAAATACTGGCTGAAAAATTGCTTTTTGCATGGAAGAAAAAATAACATTTTCAAACAGCAGAGAGCAGTTGCTGGCTGGTGTGATAAGCCGGCCGGAAGGCAAGGGGCCGTTCCCTGCCATCATCGTATGCCATGGGTTCACAGACACAAAGGATGTCCATTTCCATGCAAGGCTGCAGAATACGCTGGCAGATTCGGGGACTGCCGTGCTCAGGTTCGATTTCACAGGCAATGGCGAGAGCGAAGGGAAGATATCGGAAGGAGATGTGATGCAGGAAGCAGAGGATGTCAAAAAAGCCATCGATTATCTCTACAGGCAGGATTTTGTCGACAGGGAAAGGATCGGCCTTTGCGGACATGGCATGGGAGGCATTGTTTCCATGATTGCTCCTGCCCAGGACAGCAGGATAAAGGCAGTGGCCCTCATCTCTCCATCAATCCAGTTTGACAGCCTGGTAATATCCTCGTTCGGTGACCTCCTGCCTGACCTAAAAAGCAAGGGCTATCTCATGTACAATAAGATACACAGCGACGGCATCGTCCGTGTTCACAAGCTCACAAGGGAGTTCTTCGATGCCTGGAAAGGCATCGATGCTAATGGATCGATCAAAAAGGTGAAGCAGCCTGTCCTGATGGTGTTCGGGACGAATGAAGGGCCGAGCTCGACGCCTGAAGCAGTCCAGGAGCTGTTCGCCAATGCCAATGAGCCGAAATACATCGAGATAATCGAGGGAGCAGACCATAATTACACAGACAGGGCATGTGAGGCGAAGATGACCGGACATGTCACAGAATTCTTCAGGAGATACCTGGGATGAACTTTTATTTTTTCTTGCAGAGAAACATCATGTGGTCCTTCTCATAGGGCCCGAGATCACGGGAATCGACTATTATAATCCCTTTCTCAAGCTTTGTCCTGACCTCTGCAAAGATGTCCTTGGGC
The DNA here is from genome assembly GCA_963717515.1 of uncultured Candidatus Woesearchaeota archaeon. GTDB lineage: Archaea > Nanobdellota > Nanobdellia > Woesearchaeales > DSVV01 > CAYXZQ01. Next base: position 1,564,874 of record OY970338.1, on the reverse strand, counting down.
TTCCTGGTGACATCGATGCTCCTCGATTTCACGCACAGGAGCCCGTAGCCTCCCTTCTTCAGGAACATATCCGCATTCTTCAGGAATATCTCGACCTGGTCCTTCTGGGCGATGTCCTGGTATACTATGTCAACGTCTGCAACCTTGTCCCTGTACTCTTCAGGATGATGAGCATCCTCAAGGAGCGGAGCGATATTATCCCTCTTCTCGCACACGAACACGAGCTCCCTCACGACACGTGGAGCAAAGTCAAGCGCAAATATGAACCCTTCCCCGCCGACAATGTCAGAGACATGGGATACAGTCGTTCCAGTGGAAGCCCCAAGATAAAGGACGACATTGCCTTTCCTGATGAATATGTTTGGGCATCCATTCATGATCGCTGCTGCAAGCTTGCTCCTGCGTGGGTCCCATTCCCTGTACTCGTCTCCCTTGCTTCTCACCACCTTCTCGCCATAGACATTGAATCCCGGCGCAAAGGATTTTGTGTAAAGCAGCCTCCTCTTTCCCTTCTGTTCCTCATAGACATCGAAAATGCCTGATCCTTTCATGACTTCCCAGGATTGAGAGCTTATTTATTACTTTTTTGGGTTTGAGGCCTTAAAGTAAACTTTTATAAGGCCCCTGCCTTCAACACCCCCATGAAGAACAACAGAGTGGATGATTTCATCAGGAACCCTAAAAAAGCATTGTTCACTCTAGCACTGCCCACGATGGTCGGCATGCTGGTCGAGTCGCTCTACAATGTCGTTGACACCGCATTCGTAGGCAGGCTCGGGGCTGATGCCATAGCAGCCCTCACTTTCTCATTCCCCTTATTCATCATTCTGATAGCAATAAATGCAGGCATAACCACTGGGATGAGCTCAAGAATCTCAAGGTTCCTGGGCGAGAAGAGGCAGGAGGATGCAGAGAACACTGCGATGCACGGGCTTCTCCTATCCATAATCCTGGCGGCTGTGTTCCTGGTGATAGGCCTCCTGACCATGCGCCCCCTGTTCGCCCTCTTCGGCGCGACAGCTTCTGTCATTCCGCTCGCGATAAGCTATTTCCAGATAATACTGATTGGTATCATATTCATGTTCATCTCATTCACAGCAGACAGCATATTCACTGCCCAGGGCGACACAAGGACACCTGTGATCATCCAGATAATATCCCTTGTCCTCAACATCATACTCGACTATGTGTTCATATACGTTCTCGGCTACGGCGTCAGCGGGGCGGCGATCGCGACAGTGATAGCCTTCATCACTGCAACTGTCCTTTCCTTCATCTGGCTCAGGAGCAGGTCCCTGCTCAGGATCAGGCTCTCATCATTCAGGTTCTCAAAAGAATTGCTTTGGGAGATCCTGAGGATCGGCGCACCTGCTACGCTCATGATCATCATTATATCATTCTATGTCATATTCCTCAATGCATTCATGGCGCATTTCAGCACAGAGCATGTGGCCTCATTCGGACTGGTGTCAAGGCTCGAGACATTTGCAACCATGCCCATCTTCTCATTCTCGATTGCGCTGATGACTCTTGTCGGAATGTTCTACGGCGCGAAGAGATACGATCTCCTGAAGAGCATTGTCGTGTACGGGATAGGGATAACCATGCTCATGACATCTGCTGTAGGGGTCATCTTCTTTGCTATACCAGGGCTCATCCTCCGGATATTCACTTCAGACCCGACTCTCCTCAGCATAGGCATAAGGTACATGCGGGTTGATGTGTTCACGTTCCCTCTCATGGCTGTCACCATGAATTCAGGGAGGGTCATGCAGGGCATGGGCTTCGGCATGCCGGGGCTCATAATCAATCTCACGAGGATCCTGTTTGTTGCTGTCCCGCTCGCCTATGTGTTCGTCTACATCCTTGGGCTTGGCTTCATCTGGATAGCATACGCCATGGTGATAGGCGGGGCGGTGGCAAACATAATAGCACTGCTCTGGCTCAGGGCAAAGTTCAGGAAGCTGCCTGAAAACAGCCATCAATGATTACCAAAAAATTTTTATATCCCTGATGTATATATACAGGTGATGGCTCAGGCAGGAACAAGCCGCAGGGATTTCCTTAAGCAGATGGGCATTCTAAGCGTCGCCCCGCTCTCTTTTAACATATCCATCAGTTTCAGGCATGAACCCTATTGGCTCAGGGTTCTGTCGAGGGGTATTGAATATTTCCAGTTTGATGAAAGCAGCCTGGACAACCTCGTCGATGAGCCTGATAAGCTGAGGGATATCGCCTACAGGAAGATAGGGTATGATACATGGCAGCTCTATACAGGCATCTATTCAGACCCCGATGAAGATACTGACGGAAACATGGACCTGCTTGTCGACGGCTTCAAGACAGGCCAGTTCCTCCTGGAGCACATCGATGGGAGGTATACCTACAGTGAGGATTTTCCGAAGGTCACCTATTGCTCAGATCCGTTCAGGTCGATAATCCTCTTCGAGCTCTCATCGATAATACTTGATGAGATAAACGTGAGGTATAACAGGCATCCCATCGTGGACAGGTTCGATCTCAGGCTGCTGCACAGCTCACTTGGCTACTCATATGAGACCATGGCAACAGTAAGGAATGCGCTGGACATCGCCCCAGACAATTATCTCGATGCGCTCAATACCCAGCTTGCCAAATCATGCTTCAACATCGCAGAGGCACACCTATACATAGGGGACAAGGAAAGAGCAGAACTCTTCTACAGGCAGGCGGAAGAATTCCTACCAAAAGGCAATGACATCGGAAAGGTCCTGTTCGACAATTACCTGGGCTTGTTGAAAAACCCACTGCAGAACCTAGGGAAAGAATCCAGATAGCAGGCTCCAGATTCCGTATCCTGCCCCGACTGCAAAGAGCAGGAAAAGCCCAAGGCCGATAAGCATGCATATCGCCCCGAATATCCCTATGCCAAGGGCTATCTCAAACCCTGTGAGTATGGGGTTCTTAATCTTCAGATAGACTATGTTCTGCTGCATCCTGTCGACATAACCCCGCCTGATTTTCCTGAATGCAAGCATCAAGGCCAATCCCAGGAAAAATATCCAGAAGCATACCCAGAAAGCAGAGGGATTTACGAAGAAAAGAAGGACAAGGACAAGGAAAGCGATGATTCCCGTTATGTATTCGACTGACTGCTGATGGAAACGCAAGGCAGTATGTATTCCCTGGGCATGCCCTGGATTATTGCCATAATCCTGCCTCCAGAGATTCAGCGGCTGCTTGTCTTCATCAGGGCTGACTTCCTCCTCTTCCTCCCAGACGACCCGGTACCCGTGCCCCTTATCAATGACTCCGTCAGGTGAATCCTCCTCTTTTTTTGCCATTCAATGCATTACCTGCAGATTTAGTATTTATATTTTGTCCCGGAGCGCATCGCTGTCAAGCCTGCTCTTTGCCCTGTGGCATTCTTTGCATAATGTCCTCAGGTTTGCAGTGTCAAAGAGCGCCCCGCCCATCTGCACAGGGATTATGTGGTCGACATCGAGAAGCGCCTTCCGAAACCTTGTGCCGCAGATTGAGCACCTGAACCTGTCCCTGCGAAGCACTGTCTTTCTCACCCAGTACCATGAATTGCCCCTGTTGAACTCATCCATGCACTTCTCAGAGCAGTAATGCCTCCTGTGGGCAGCTACTGGCTTCTCGCAGTTCCTGCAGAGCTTCCTCCCGTCTGCATCGAACCGGTCCTCGGTGTCACTGATCCTCGGATAGCGCATGGGGTTGCATGAGGCTTGTTCGTATTTAAGCCTTCCCTTTACTGGCGCATCCCCTTGATGGCAAGACTGAAGAATTCAGACGTCACTGTCCTTGCCAGGAAGAGATATATCACGATCAATACGGTAAAGAAAATGAGCAGATTCCTCTCCTTCTTGAGCGTCCTGTACATCCTGTCAAGGTAAAGGTCATGGGGGAGGTATTTGCTATCCCTGCTGACCCTGCTTAACAGCACAGAGTCAAATTCAGAGCCTGATATCTCTATTTTCAGCTCCTTGTATTCCTTCGGATGGTGCTCCCTGATGTAGTTCAGCACATCACTATGGTCCTTCTCATTCTTCTCCATGTGCAAGAAGAATTTGTATATGAGCAGTACGAACACTGCCAGGTTAAAGATGTAGGCCCAGAATAGGCTGTCCATTCCAATAAGGACTGCATAGATATAAAGATCAATGGCTCCGAACATGAAGATGACTGCAGTTATGATAATCGTCGTCGTCCTGCTCATATGACAGGATCATGGAATAGAAACTTTATAAATATATCCCCGGCTCACCGAATGATTTATAATGTTTGCCGCCATCACAGGCCTATCATGGGCTATTCGGAAATGATTGATGAGTGCAGGCAGAGGCTGGAAGCATCCGATCTGGAGATATCAGGAGAGGAAGATCTGGGCGCAAGCCACCACATCAGGATTGAGGATATCGGCACTCTGAGGATCTATAAGGGGAAGAAGAAGACTACAGTGGACTATTCCCAGATACCCGCGCATTTCAGGGAGAGGGTGATGGGCGTGATCGAGCCTGCGTCAAAGGACAGGGTCCTGGGCATCGATGAGTCAGGCAAGGGCGACTTCTTCGGCCCGCTTGTTGTCGCAGGAGTATTTGTCGACGATGAAAAGAAGCTGCGCCCTCTCGGGATAAAGGATTCAAAGAAGCTTAAGGACGATAAGATACTGGTGATAGCAAAGGAGATAAAGAAGCTGTGTCTTGTGGATGTCGTGAAGATTTCCAATGAGAGGTACAACAGGCTGTATCAGGATATAGGTAACCTCAACAGGCTCCTTGCATGGGGCCATGCAAAAGTCATCGAGAACTCGCTTGCCTATATCATGCCTGACTACGTCATATCAGACAAGTTCGCATCAGAGGATGTCCTTCGGTCACAGCTGCAGGAGAGAGGGAAGAAGATACGCCTTGTCCAGAGGGTGAGGGCCGAGGAGAACATCGCTGTCGCGGCAGCGTCGATAATCGCTCGCGCAGAGTTTGTCCTTGCATTGCAGAAGCTCTCATTCAGTTACGGCATGGAACTGCCGCTGGGCGCAGGCGAAAAAGTCCTTGAAGCTGCAAAAGAGTTCTCAAGAAAGTTCGGGAAAGACGAGCTCAGCAAGGTATGCAAGATGCATTTCAGGACATATCAGGAAGCCTGAGGCCCTCAGCTGCCTTGAGCCTCCTCCTGTCTTCGAGCATTATCTTCCTGACGCTTTCGTATATCTCAGGATATCTCTTCCTGTCCTCGACATAATAAGAATATCCGCCGAGAGTGATTATGATGACGCCCTCGTCCTGGATCTCGAAGAGCTCTTTCTTCAGCCCCAGGCTGCCCAAGAATCTTGTTATCTTGTCCTCCTCGTAATCCTCAAGCCTTGCCTTCTTCGATACCTTGAACAGCCCGTCAGAGTAATTGATGAACATTAGGCCCATGTGAGGACTGCTGCATCATTTGATATTTATATTTTTATGTTCCCGATTTATGAATTTCCAGCCAAGAACTCATCTTGACACCTTCACCCCTACTCTCCTGCAGTATCCCTTCACAGGGCATCTGCTGCAGGCAGGTGTAATCGGTAGGCAGGTGTTCTGGCCGTGCAGCACGAAGACCTCATTGACAAGCGTCCAATGATCCATCGGCACTGTCTTCATCAGCCTCTGCTCAGTGACCTCTGGCGTCTTTGTCCTCACCCAGCCAAGCCTGTTGGATATCCTGTGGACGTGTGTATCGACCGGGATTGCCGGCTTTTGGAATGAATAGACCAGCACGCAGCCTGCAGTCTTCCTCCCTACACCGGGAAGAGCGACAAGCCCATCCATCGTGGAAGGTACATTACCTCCATGCTTCTCAAGAAGAACTACGGATATCTCTTTTATCCTTGCAGCCTTGACCCTGTAGAACCCTGTCGGCCTCACTATTTCCTCAAGCTCATGCACTGAAGCGAGAGAGAGTGACTTTGCATCAGGATACTCAGCAAAAAGCTTGCCGACGACATTCATCGTCTGGGCATCCCTGCTCCTGGCAGAAAGGACTGTTGCGATGAGTATCTGGAACGCGCTCCTGTCAGTGAAAGAGCCGAGCATGGTGAGACCCTTGTATCGCTTCCTGAGAATGGTCAGGACATTGATGACCTCAGCTTTGTTTGGCATGGAATGGGAAAATAATATCAATAAATAAACCTATGCATTCGGGTCTTTCACCCTGCCGATGAACAGTATCATTCCTGTCCTGTCGTCCTGGATGATGAATATGAACGGGTGGTCAGCACGGAATATTGTTTTTGTCGACGGCATTTCCGCAGTATCTGTCATAACGATAGCTGTCGATGCTGCTGCTTCTGTCCCTTCCTCATCCACTGCCACGTACGCCTTGTGTATGACATTCGTCATGTACAGGTCCTTTCTCCCGTCAATACCGGAGAAATCCGCATCCATCGATACAGGAGTCGGCATGCCCATGCTAGCCAGATTGCCAGCAAGGAAGTACGAGGTCTCGAATGTGAATTTCGGGAGATACACCTCGACATTCCTCTCTTCAAGCAAGGATCTCCACCTGTCCAGGCTCTTCAGGGTCAGGTTCTCCTCCAGGGTTGAAGTTCCATTCGTCTTCGGAAGGAACACCAGCATGGAAAGCTCATCGCCTTGATAAGGCAGCTCAAGGACTTGGAGGGAATCATCTTCATAATAATTGAAATTGGCTTTTTCTCCCGAGAGATGCATCATCTCTGCAGGGACTGACGTATAATCAGTCTTGTGGAATTCCATCTCGGTCGTTTCTTTCTTCTCGAACCTTATCTTCCATGTACCTTTGAAATATATGGCATTGGTGATGACAAGCCTTGTCATGCTGTTCAGGGTCCATTGCGGGACCAGGTCCTTGATCCTGCCGCCTGTCTGCTCCTCTGCCCAGGAATTGATGGTCTTTCTCGATTCCTCGGCCTGGTTGGTAAAATCAAGATTGGTGACCTTTGCGCCGTAATAATCATCTGCAGTCCTGATAAAGGATGGCAGGAAGGTAAAGTTCGTGTCTGCCCATAAGGCATTTGCAGTGTCGAGAGTGTAATCCTTGCTTGAATTGTTGAACATGTTATAGAGCGCTGCATAGGACGACCTCCTCTCGATATCATTTTCCGGGAATGGGAACACATCCCTTATCTCCCTGGCTGTATCCCCTTCGGCGCCTTCATAAACGACTGCCATGGCCGTCGATATGCTGTAAGGCGAGAAGAACACGTTCTCGCTTAAGGGCACGAGCTCACCGTAAAGGCCGAGCGCGAACAGATTGTTGGCATGTGAGACGCTCGTTATGCCCTCTGGAGTCGCTGACGAGTCATCAGCCGGCACGAATGGATTGCTGCTGCATCCGAATAGAAAAATGAACAAGCAAAAAAGAAAAAAAAATCCGATGGCTCTTGGATTCTTCATCTTCCTAGTACCAGTACCACGTGGTGGTCTTGTCATATGGCAGGTCAAGCTCAGCCACCTGGTCAAGTCCGTCAGCAAGGTCATTGGCAAGGATCTTCTTGCCTGAGACTGTGTAAAGCACGTCATCCATATACAGAGCCCTCCTGACAGCATTGCCTGAGTAGTAATAATAATACTGCTCAAGCCCTTCCTGGTGGCTTATCTTCCCCTTGAGGACGAACCCGTCCTTGGGTGTCAGGCCAAAGACATACGCCCCCTCCCATACCCGGTTCATGTAATAGCCTAGCATGCTGTCATACACCCTCTGCTGCTTGACCTCGCTCACAGGTATCACAAGGAGGTTCTTCTCTTTGTCAAAGAGGAATGCCCTGTGGTCCTGCAATGCCTCTGAGTCTGTCCCCATGTCGCCTATCTCGTATGAGTCCACCAGCTTCGGGCTGTTGACATCAGAGACATCGAAAAGCGCAAGCTTGACGCCCTTTGTCGACGTGCCGCCCCAGTCATTGGTCCCTGTCTCCTTGCCTATGCCTATGATGTGGGTCTCATCGTATGGGTGGAGGTAGTCAGAGTAGCCGGGAATCTTGAGCTCGCCGAGAACCTCAGGATTTCTGGGATTTGACAGGCCTATCACGAACAGAGGGTCTATCCTCTTGAATGTGACCATATAGAGCCTGTCGCCGATGAACCTTGTCGAATAGATGTTCTCGTCAGGTGCGATGCCCTCGAGACTGCCTATCATCTTGAGGTTCTTGTCAAGGACAAAGACATTGTTGTACATGCTTGACTTCATGCTGGTGTAGGTATAAGTGGTCGTGGCCACTCGAAGGTCGCCGCCTGACTCGTCAAGCGAAAACTGGTTGAGCAGGTATCCGGGGACCTCGCCGCTTGTGTCGTATTCAATCTTTCCGTTGCCGATATCTATCTTGTGGATGACTGTCTTTCTCCTGTCGATCTCCTTCTTGACCTCATAGTCATTCACTGCACTGCTTATCCTGTCGACAAGATCAGATACCTGCGACTCGCTCATGCTGTCGTACATGTCCTGCATGACCTCGGATATCCTCACCCATTTGTCATATTCCTCGCCTTTGCCGGCCTTGATAGACCTTATCCTGCTCTGCACATCCGAAGGCAGGAGCGGAACGATGACATCATAGAACCTGTCCTCTCTCTCTGTCTCCTGGTATGACCATGGCAGGTTCTTCTGGTAGGTGATATATATGCTGTTCTCCGAGACGTACACGGTGTCAGAATATCCCATCATGTAGGTCTTCGAGTTTATGCTGCCCTTGTCGTCATTGATGTTGAATGAGGATACTGTGTCGAAGACATAATTGCTTTGCGGGTTCGGGAAATAGTATACGTCCGGCCTTGCGACAATGCTGCCCCCCTCTTTTATCATCGGGAGATCGATATAGTTGTTGTAATAATAGACACTGTCCTGGACAATGAAATATATGTAGTCGCCTATCATCCTTGACTGGTAATAGCTGCCTGTGATTGTGTAGTTCTTCACCAGCTCAGGGTTCTCCCTGTCGGATATGTCATAGACGAGGACATCTGTCTCCTGAACATATCTCGGGCTCGGCATGAAGTCATAGGGCTGGATGCCATATGCCTGGCTGTTCTCATCGATAAAAACCGCGAGCCTGTTGCCGTCGACAAACAGCTCTCTCGGCATGCCGGGAAGCTTGCCCTGGTAGACAATCTTTGCATCCTCTGGCGGGTATGCATCTGCGATGATGAGCCTGTTCTGGTCAACCATGTATATGTATTTGCCGTCGTTCTTGACAAAGTCAGCCTCATCCACTCCCTGCACCTGGACATTTGTTGTGGAGTAATCCGTCGCACCATGTGATGCCTGTCCTGCAGTCCCTGCGCTGCTATCGGTGCCTGTCTGGGGAGCAGAGGTCGGTACTTCCAATGATTTTTCCATGACGACATTGGAACCAGCCACACCTTCAGCAGTCGGTGCTACCATGTCCATGGCCATGCCTCCCCTGGAATAGCCGTAATAGCTGGCTGAACTCTCTGACTGCTTCAGGTAATCCATGAGCTCTGTTGTCGAGTTGAATTTCTTCAGCCCTGAATCTCCTGACAGAGCTGCCTGCCCTTGGCCTGAATCAAATAAGATGTCAGCACCCTGGCCTGTCTGGTCAGTATTGGTGTTTTTCTCAACTGCGGTGCAGCCTGCGATAAGCAGGCCGATGAATATAATCCCTAAGATGATGCTTGCAAGTCTCATTTTTTACCTCCATACCCATCGATAAGGTATAGCTGCCCTGTATTTAATGATTTATCTTATTCTCATGGTAGTAAAGGCATGCTCTTATTTATATATATCAGTAGGCTCCAACATGGATTGAAGCTATGAAAAGAGAAATCTGCATTTGAACTGCTGCAGCCTCCTGATGAACCGTCTTGTCAGTGATTCCTGCTCTCGTAGTCCTTTATAGCTGCCCTGAGAGCCTGGTCGCCGAGCACTGAGCAGTGGACCTTTATCTTCGGAAGGCCTCCGAGCCTTTCAAGGATGTCATTGGGCCGGAGCTTCTTCGCATCTTCAAGAGTCATCCCGCCGTCCTCAGTCACCATGACAGAGAGCATGGATGTCGAGGCTATTGCCGAGGCACAGCCGAATGTCCTCCACATGCAGCCCTTTATCCTCCCTTCCTCGACTCTTATCCAGAGCTTCATCACATCCCCGCACGCAGGGCTTCCGACCTCGCCCTCGCCGTTTGGCTTCATCTCATTGACCATGGAATCGTCAGTGGCAATATTATGGGGCTTGAGGAAATGCTCCTTCACTGTCTCTGAATAGAACCAGTTATCCTCATTCGACCTAACATCTGACATTTTTATATCCCTCCTTTAGCACTTGCTCCATCGTGTTGTGAAGCGCTGACATCTTCCGGAGCCTCTCGACCATCGATGCAATCTTTCCGAGCACGAAATCGACATCCTCTGCCGTCGTCTCCTTGCCGAGCGAGAATCGTATGGACGAGTGGCCGAGCTCATGAGGAAGGCCGAGAGCGACTATGACATGGGACGGTTCAAGGCTTGCTGAAGTGCATGCCGAGCCTGTCGAGGCGTAGATCCCTTCCTCGTTCATGAGCAGCAGGAGCGACTCACCCTCTATGTTCAAGAATGATATGTTCACATTGTTCGCAAGCCTTTTTTTCGGGTGGCCGTTGAGCCTGGTCTCAGGAATCTTGAGAAGTTCCTTTATCATATGGTCCCTGAGTTTCTCCATCCTTTCTGTCTCTTTTTCCTTATGCCCTGTCACGAGCTCAAGCGCACTTGCAAATCCCACGATGTTCGCGACGTTCTCTGTGCCAGAGCGCAGGCCCGATTCCTGGCCGCCGCCATATACTACAGGCTCGAGCTTGATACCATTCCTCCTGTACAATACGCCGATGCCCTTCGGCCCGTATATCTTCGAGCCGTTGAGAGTCATCATGTCCACACCCAGTTTTTTCACGTCTGTCTCAAGATAGCTTGTCGCCTGGCAGGCGTCTGTATGGAAAGCCACCTTATTCTCCCTGCATATCCTGGCGATGGCCGGGATGTCCTGGACAACCCCTATCTCGTTGTTTGCATAGATTATGGAAGCAAGGATCGTCTTTGGAGTCATTGCCTTCTTCAGCTCTTCAAGGCTGATGAGCCCGTCGATGTCGACGTCAAGGATGGTCACATCGAACCCGTCCTCCTTCAGCCTCTCGAATGAGTCAAGCACGGCGTGATGCTCGATTGACGTGGTGATTATATGGCTGCCCTTCTCCCTGTTCATCCTTGCATAACCAATTATTGCCAGGTTGTCAGACTCAGTGCCTGATCCTGTGAATATCACCTCTTCGGGCGAGCAGTTCAGTATGTCTGCTGTCTTCTGCCTCGCCCCTGTGACTGCTTTTTTCGCCTCGAGGCCCTTGTCATGCATCGAGCCGGGATTGCCGTATCTCTCCTTGAGGTAAGGCAGCATCGAATCCAGCACGACAGGGTCAAGCCTTGTTGTCGCGGCATTGTCCATATAAACTTCTTTCATCCTCTCACCCAGCAGTCCTTTTTGCAGTTCGACTTTACATGCTCATTGACAAGCCTCATTATCGGGACTATGGTCTTCTCATTCAGCGAGTAGAACCTCCTCTTGCCCTCTTTTCTCTGGTTCACGACATGGCATTCCAGGAGTATCCTTAAGTTGTGGCTTATCTTGGACTGCTCTTCGCCTGTGCATTCGCATATGTCGCCCACACACATGTCAGAGCCTGTCAGGGACTCGATTATCCTGAGCCTGGTCTTTCCTGATATCACCTCGAAGAACTTATTGTATGAACTGCATTTCATATGAAAGCAGATTCATATGTATTATTTAAATCTTTCGGTCCGATTCTCACAGGCAGCAATTCAGTCATAAAATGATTCATTACTATAAAATGCTGAAAATCGAAAGTTTTTTATAATTGGATTTTTATTTAAGAAGACATAAGGGTGGTAGAATGTCTAGAAAATGCATACAGCTCGATAAAGAGACATTGATAGAGTATTTGACTATTGCTAGGGAATTGACTGAGCTATATGATAAAGAGAACAGCAAGACAAAAAATCCTGATGATTGGTATCCTCATGGCGGGGTCGATGCAGTGGCATTAAGGCTCATCGAGCAGGAACATGGCATAGTCCCTGTCAATATTAAGCTCAGGCAGGGCGATGTTAATCTCATGGTACGGACAGGATACTTGAGCACATGCGGTATTGTCTATGTTGAACCAGTGACAGAAACCGTCATCCTGAAAGATTTTACAGGTACGACTATGGCCCGCTTTGTCGACAGAATATGTGACATAATCTACGAGAGGGCGACAAACGGGAACAAGGAGCTCAGAGATATAATGGTCCCGAATGTAGCTTCCTACGCAGCCAGGACAAAAAGGGAAGTGCAGCCATACCTCAGCAAATGATTATCTGTTCTTAACAGAGTTTTCTCCAATAGCCATAGGTAAGTGGCACAGACCGCAGAGGTAGGCTCACATGCTCTGAAGGCTGTTCCACATTATATAAGTTAACACCTGCCGAACTGGACAATTTCCATCGGCAACCGCAATAATTAAATAAACATATGACTTCTCTATAGTGATGAAACATAAGATATCCCCATGGGTCTGGCAGAGCCTCATACTGATAATAATCTATGTCCTTGTCGGCAATTCACGCTCTATCCAGCCGAATCCCTACATCCCTGGTGCTGTCATCGCTGTCAATATCATAATACCGATAATAGGCGGGATACTATTCGGTAAGCGGGTAGGATTTCTCACCGGGTTTTTCGGTGCGCTCTCGAATGCCATATTCACCGGCTCGCAGTTCGAATATATCGCAATCATACCTCTTGCCCTTGTCGGATTTCTTGCAGGGACTTTCAATGAAAGGGCGCCTTCGCCTGTGCTCGCGTTGCTGATAGTCCTTGTCCAGGCATTGACAACAGCTCTTTATGCAATATTTGGGCTCATCCCAGCTTTCGGCAGGATGTTCTGGTTCGGTCTGGGATATGAAAGTTTCATAGGAGTCCTAGGCATTGTTGTCATCACGACACTTTACAGGATCGTATTTTTCGAGACCGTCGAGAAGCCCAAAATGAAAAGAAGAAAAATTATTGAACTGTCGACAGAGCCGAAGATATGGATAATACTGGCAGTCATATTTCTGATCATGACAGGCATAATCTCGCTCTTGTTCTATTTCAAGACAATATTCATCGTCTTCATCCTGGGTGTTGTGCTCATTATATTTGTCGAGAGCTTGATCACGAATTTCCATCAGAGGATGAAGAGGTTCCATATGTCTAAGACAGGAAGGAGGTTCCTCATGTACTCAATGGCATTCTTCTGGATGTTCACGATATATTTCCTGATTGGCGGCTCCATCACTCAGCTCAATGAGGTCGCCAATGCTGATGTGAACCAGATAGGCAGCACTTACATGGGCATGATCAATCCCTATATACCGACTATCCTCGGAAGAAAAATAGTCACGCAGGACACCCTTTCAGGCATCCAGCAGTACATATTTTCATCCTTCGCCGGATTTCTCGGTCTGGTCACTTCGATCGCCTTTAATTCAGTCATCATACTGCCCCTGATGTTCTATATGTATTTCAGGAGATGGAAAAGGATCGAGAATAGGATGACAACGCTGCTTCCGGGAAAGTACAAAGATGCCATACTGAACGCATCAAGAGAGATAAGGCTGCAGCTCCGTGATTTCCTGTCTGCAAAAGTCATAGAGAGCACTGTCATCGGTGCAATATGCTGCCTCGGTTTCCATATCTCCGGGCTGAAGGGCTGGCTGTTTCTTGGAGTACTTGCAGGGATACTTAACATAATCCCTTACATAGGGCCTGTGCTTGGCGCTATCCCGCCTGTCCTCATAGGCATGCTTGATTCGCCGATAATTGCATTGTTCGCATTGGTCACGGTCGTTGTCGCTCAGCTCGTCGACAACCTCTACCTGAACCCGTTCATGATACCAGGGATGGTAAAGATCGATACGCTCCTGAGCATTGTTTTGATACTCATAGCTGCCCAGGTCGCAGGCCCGCTCGGCATGATACTTGCATTGCCTATATATCTTGTCTACAAGATAACCCTAAGGGAAGCCTATCTTGAGCTTGAGCAGGTGTATCGGAAAACCTGATGAGATGTGCCTCTCACTTTACGATCTTATAGTTCATCATGGGCGTCCCAAGGGCGCTCCATAGCCTCAACCAGAAAGGCATCATCATCTCAGTACCCCGGGCAGTCGTTATGTCGCCCAAGTCTATTATCTCTTTCCATCCATAGCTTCTTGCAATGTCAGCCACCTCTTTCTTTGCAGAAGGGTCGTTTCCGCTGAGAAACAGATGATGATCCCCTCCTGCAAGCTGCCCCGGGTTGACCTGCAGTGAGGCAGTCATCGTGTTGAATGCCTTAACTACCTTTGCCTTGGGCATTGACCCTTGTATCTGCTCTGCCAGGGAATCAGTATTGCAGACAGTGAGGGTAGGAGGCATGCCTCTGGAGAAATCCAGGGGATTCGCAATGTCCACGAGGATTTTCCCGTCCAGAAGGTTGCCCAGTCCTTTCAGCACAGAAAGTGCTATCTCTCCCTTGAGAGCCTCAAATACGATCTCACCATGCCTGGCTGCATCAGGAAATGTGGCAAGCTTCACATCCGGATTGCTCTTCAGCCATTCGCTCAAAGGAGGGTTTCCCATAGAGTCTTTCCCTTTTTTTGCAAGGGTCTTCTTTACATCATTTGTCCCTATGACAACATCATGACCGAGCCCTGCCAGCCATGCGGCATGAGATCTGCCCACAATTCCTGTTCCTATTACCCCCATCTTCATTTTCCACTCACCCTTCATGCTGCTTTCATCATCTTTTCGACATCCTTTCCTGTGATGTTCTGGTGATGCGCAGTCTTTGCATGCTCCTTGACGAATCTCTTGATTTCTCCTTCGTCATGGCTCTTAATCTGGAATCCGCATGCCGGGTCGCATGTGACCTGCTTGTATTCCATTTCCATCTTACTCACCTCCGGACTGTTTTGTGAGGAGGTTCAGAGAATCCTCTTTCTGGACCCTGTCAGCCTCCGGACTGTTCTTCCGTCTATCTCATCTGAAGAATTACTGCTCAGTTATGTAAATCATTCAAGTAGTTATTATTTCCCTTTAACATCATAAATTCCTCTTTAATAAGTGCTGGTTTCTCTCGTCAATCCTGATTATCAATAATTTTATTAATCCTGCCGTCCACTGCAGTCAAAAAGAGGGAAATCATGTTTGAGCACAAGATAGGACTGCAAGAGCTGTACAGGAGCCTGGATGGAAGTGTCTACGGCCTCTCTTCAGAAGAGGCAGGGAAAAGGCTTGAGAGGCACGGGCCGAACATCCTCCATGTTAAGAAGAGATTCTCAGCTGCGGCATTGTTCCTCAGGCAATTCACCAATTTTTTTGCAATGCTCCTGATCGTGGGCTCTGCCCTTGCATTCCTCGCTGAGTATCTTTCGCCAGGAGATGGGAACATCTTCATAGGGATAGCGCTTATCGCTGTTGTCATCCTGAATTCAGTGTTCACATTCATCCAGCAGTTCCAGTCTGAAAGGATCATGGAGTCGTTCAGGAAGATGATTCCGAAAGAGATTGATGTTCTCAGGGATGGAGTGATTAAGAGGATATCTTCAGAAAGCGTCGTCCCGGGGGATATTATCTCAGTATCTGAAGGGGACAGGGTGCCTGCTGACGGCAGGCTTATCGAGCATCATGCCCTTAAGATAGACCTGTCGTCGATAACAGGCGAAAGCGAACCCCAGCTGAGGAAGCTTGAATGCACAAGCGACAACATGCTCGAATCGAGGAACATGGTATTCTCAGGGACATTTGTTCAGTCAGGCAACGGCAAGGCGATTGTGTATGGAACAGGGATGAATACCCAGATAGGCAACATCCTAAGGCTCACAAAAGACACGAAGAATGTCCAGACCCCCCTGCACAGGGAGCTGAGCCGCTTCATCAGGATAATATCTGCTATTGCGCTGGTCCTTGGCACTGTTTTCTTTCTGCTAAGCGCATATATCGGACACAGGCTCATAGGCAGCCTGGTATTTGCTATAGGCATAATTGTTGCCAATGTCCCTGAAGGACTGTTGCCGACAGTGACATTATGCCTGAGCATCGCAGCAAAGAGGATGGCTAAGAAGAATGCCCTCATACGCAACCTTGAATCAGTCGAGACTATGGGCTCGACAACTGTCATCTGCACTGACAAGACAGGGACTATAACAGAGAACAGGATGGCTGTGAACACAGTATTTATCGATCTTGAGGAATATGACGCAAATGAGAAATATCTCAGCGAAGCTGCCTCGCTCCGGCATCTTCTCAGGACTATGATCCTGTGCAATAATTCCAGGATGGAAAGTGACAGGTTCATGGGCGACCCCACAGAGACCTCGCTCCTGGATTTTTCAAGAAGATTCGTCGATATCCATGACATCATTCAGAAGGAAAAAAGGATAGATGAGAATCCATTTGATTCCAGGACGCGGAGGATGATCACTACCAATATTTCAGGGGAGATCAGGACATCCTATATCAAAGGTGCCCCGGAAGTCGTCCTGAAGGCCTGCAGCAGGATAGCAGTCAATGGTAAGGTGAAAAAGTTCGATGCCAGGAAGAGATCGATTGTCGACAAGTTCTACAAGAAGATGGCTTCAAGCGGAGAGAGGGTGCTCGCGCTGGGATTCAAGCCCGTGAAAAACAGGGGTCAGGCAGAGAATGATTTCATCTTAATCGGCCTAGCAGGTCTCATGGACCCACCAAGAGAAGAGGTCCCCCTTGCTATACAGAAATGCAGGACTGCAGGGATTAAGATAATAATGATAACAGGCGACCACAGCCTGACAGCAGAGGCGATCGGTAGGAGGGTCGGGCTGATTGACAGTGAGTCAGCAAATATAATCACAGGTGAAGAGCTGAGCAGGCTTGATGGACCTCAATTAATACAGGCGCTCAGCAGGGATAATATCATATTTGCCAGGACAAACCCAGCCCAGAAGCTTATGATTGTCCAGGCGCTCCAGTCCATGGGCGAGGTGGTGACTGTGACAGGCGACGGCGTAAATGACGCTCCTGCCCTCAAGAATGCGGACATGGGGGTATCGATGGGACTGTCAGGCACTGAGGTCGCCCGGGAGGCGAGCGACATGGTCATCATGGATGATAATTTCGCCACTATCGTTGATGCAATAGAAGAAGGAAGGACAATCTTTGACAACATAAGGAAATTCATCGCATACATCCTGACAAGCAATGTTCCCGAGATCCTGCCTTTCATCGCTTTTGTCCTGCTCAGGATCCCGCTTCCGCTCACTGTGGTCCTCATACTTGCAATCGATCTTGGAACAGATCTCCTGCCTGCGATCGGCCTTGGCACTGAGAGGCCTGAGACTGATGTCATGAAAAAAAAGCCCCGTCCAAGAGACGAGAGGCTCATGTCCAACAGGCTCCTGTTCATGTCCTACGGCATAGTCGGGATGCTGCAGGCAGCAGCCGGATTCTTTTCATATTTCTTCATCCTGCATAGCGGAGGCTGGCATCTGGGCAAGCAGCTCGCATACAATGACCCGCTTTACCTAAAGGCTGTCACCGGTTTCTTTGCAAGCATCATCATCTGCCAGATTGCCGATGTCTGGATATGCAGGACAAGGAGGCAATCAGTTTTCAAAGCAGGGTTAATCAGGAACAGGGTGATCCTTCTGGGTATATTCGTGGAGCTCGCGCTCCTTGGTATAATAATGTATGTGCCGCATGCCAATGTATTCTTCGGGACTGCCCCGCTTTCGGTTCTCGAGCTGTCGTTGTCACTCCCTTTTGCATTCCTGATATTGTTTGGAGATGAGCTCAGGAAATTCAGCATCAGGAGAGGGAACAGGTTCATCGAAAGATATCTCAACTGGTAGGGTTTGTTTCCTAAGCAGGTTTATTTTTCCTGTATTGCTTCATCAGGAAGTAGACGATGAAATAGCTCATGATTGCCAGGGTCGCTGCTGTGATCGTGCAGCCGACAAGGTACCTCCTCGTATAGTTCAGGGCGATATTTATGATCTGCACATTATAATGTACCGGGGGCGAATTGCCGAAGATGATGTCGCCTAGCTTGAAATTGACTAGGTACAGCGGCACCTTGACAAAGGGATTCCATACGAGGAATGCCAGGAACATGGATATCTTGCTCACCTTCTTGAAGATGAGCAGTATGAGCAGGCCGATGAACACATTGATGAACGGGGTGGGCATGATTGCGATGAACGTGCCTATCGCAAAGCCGATGGCTACAGAATGCGGTGATTTCTTTGTCTCAAGGACACCCCTGAAATGCTCTTTGAGCTTTTCCTTGAATCTTCTCATCACATATCGTCTTTATACATGATATAAATAATCTTTGGTGAAGTGATTGCAGGCTGTTGCGCAGATTTTAAATAATAAGATAGGTTTGCTCCCTGGATGGCCATTAAGGACATTTATGGTATGATAACAAAGAGATATGACAGCTTACGAAAGCATATCCTCAGGAACAGGATGACTTATCTGTTGGTCCTTGCCCTTGCAATCATGATATTGGTTGTTTTGGTCGCAAAGTTTGCCCTCTACATCAATTTCCTGCTTGGAAATGACATAGTGCTGGAGCTCGGTTCAGATAAGACAACAGCGATGCTTGAAAGGGGGGAGGTCGAAGCTGTCACTTATGATGCAGGGGTCACATCAAACCCGTTCTGCAATGTCGAATGCATCTACAGGTATAAAGATATAAGCAGCGGCACAATGCTTGGCAACGGCACTTTCATGATAAAGAGCACTTCTCCTGTCAAAAAGATCTACAACATCAGCACTGAGCATCTGGGCAGCGGACTTGAGATATACAGGTTCGACCTTGAGTGCCATGCAAGAAGCTCGTTCTTCTGCCAGACAGACGGGCAGCCTACCACAAGGAGCATACTGTTCACCCTGCAGTACAACCTCACAGAACAGGACAGGGCTAAGAAGGAACAGCTTCGTGTGATGCTTCAGGCAGAGTCTGCCAGGCTGGGGAATATCAGCGCCAGGGAAGATGCTGCATCAGCGACAATCTCAAGGCTCAGTCAGCTATTGGATGTTAAAAACCTCACAGCACAGAGCAGCAGCCTGGATGATGATATTGACAGGCATCATGGTGATTTTCTCAGGCTTTTGGGATTGTGGAACAAGCAGGACTATGACAGCCTCGATGCCGTGATAGGATATTTCATGTCCGGGACAGATGAGATTTACAGCTCGCTCGCATCATTTGAAGATGAGATTAACAAAACTGTCAGTTCCTATAATTCCATTGGAAAGATGCTGGAATCATCAGGGGATGTACTGGAGAATGTCAGCAGCATGGAATTCAGCGACTGGAACGAGGGAGTAAGGCTTGCAAACACAATAATACTATACAACAGGCAGGTGCTTTTGATGGAGATTCCAGAGCCATTAGAGACAAAAAATGCAGACATAACCGGGCTTTCAGATGATATCATCGGCATCAGGGATGATATCCTCGACAATATCAGGACAGAGTCGCTTTCAAAGGATGTCGATGCAGATGTGTTCTATGATACGCTATGCAATGTCTCCGGTATCTGCAAGCAGCATCCAGGCATAAACAAGAGAGCAGCCCAGACCGGATTCGACCTCAACATGACCTGTTCAAGGATAGACGAGCTCAATGATTTTTATGCAGACATCAGGGACAGGATGGCAGTATCGGCAGATAACCAGAGCTATCCTGCTACTGCTGGTTTCTGGAAGAATATTAGCGATATCCTTGCTGGCATCAGGAATGATATAGCAGCTGATGATCTCATCTCGATGAGGGCGGGGCCGAATTCAGGAATCATCAGAAGCCTGCTTGTAAAAAATGATGTTCAAAAGCCGGCAGGCTATCCTGGTCTTAACCTTACCCCCGCACTCGTGCTTTCAATGCAGGATATGCTTCCCGAAAGATGTGATAATGTGGATATAAGATTTGACAAGGTCAGGGATTACAGCTTTACGCCCTTTTTCCCGGATATTCCCAATGCATCAGGGCCAGTGATAAACATAAGCGAGCCCCTGCCTTCATGCCCGGTTTTCGGCACTGAAAGGGCATGCTGTGTGGATTGTGCAGAGAACCAGAGCCTTTATCCGGTTCTCCTTCTGCACGGGCATGCTGTCAACAAGGACATCTCTGCCGAGTACAGCCTCGAGGGATTCAACCAGATACAGCAGGAGCTCGAGAAGGACGGCTTTCTCAATGCAGGCTCGATAACACTTTTCACTCCCGATACTGCACAGGAAGGATGGAGCCTTGTCCCTGTCCCTCTCGTGTTCAGGGGAAGCTATTATTTTGACATCTTCGGTGAGCCGCAGAATTATGTCGCAGTCCAGGCCAAGAGCGAGAACATCGACACATACGCTGTCAGGCTCAACGATCTTGTGGATACTGTCCTTAAGAAGACAGGGCGTGACAAGGTCAGGATTGTCGCATTCAGCATGGGCGGGCTTGTCGCCCGGCGCTATATCCAGATATTCGGAGATTCCCGGGTCGACAGGCTGGTGATGATAGGGACTCCCAACAAGGGGATAGTGGGCGAGATTGCAGACCTCTGCCCATTGGTCGGCGAAGACCTTGAATGCAGGGACATGGACTCGAACAGCCTTTTCATAAACAAGCTCAACAGAGGCGATCTTCCCGACATCCCTATTTACAATATTGTCGGGACCGGTTGCGACATGGGAGCAGAGCAGGGTGACGGCGCTGTGCTCAAGGAGAACGCCCTGCTTGAGGGTGCAGACAACTACATCATCAACGGCAGGTGCGAGAGCGCTTTCTCGCCGCTCCATCTTGAACTGAGGAATATCGACAAATATCCCGAAGTCTATAGAATTTTGCTACAGTCATTGGATGGCTGATGGCATGCATCACACTATTTCCTTAAAACCAGCCCCTCTTCCTGAAGAACATGAGCATCCCGCCGCTTATGATGAACATGACAAGTATCATTACCCAGAAGCCGTACACTGATCTCGACCCTGGCAGGACAGTGAAGTTGGTCCCGTATATGCCGGACACCACTGTCAGAGGAAGCGCGATGGTCGCGATGATGGAGAGCACCTTCATGACCTCGTTCATGTTATTCGAGACAGACGACATGTATGCGTCGAATGCACTGCCTGCAGCCTCCCTGTAATTGTCGATGGTATCAGAGACCCTGATCGCATGGTCGTATATGTCCCGGAAATACGGAAGTGCCTTCTTTGATATCTGCCTGTAGTTGTTCTTTGCGAGGAATGATATCTTCTCTCTCTGTGGCATGACAGTCTTCTTGATGTGGACTATCTGCCTCTTCTGCTGCAGTATCCTTGAGAGGAGCTCAGGCCTTGGCATCTTGGTGACAGATTCCTCCAGCTTCTCGATATTGTCATCGATAGTCTCGAGGACTGGGAAGAAATTGTCCACGACATCGTCGAGCAGCTTGTGGAAGACGAAATCAGGCCCCTTCAGCAGCAGCTCTTCGATTTTGGCAGTGTTCTTCTTGAGGCCTGTAAAGCAATCATGCTCTCTCTTATGATTCGTTATGATGAAGGAGTCCCCCAGCAAGAAATCAAGCTCAACAAGCTGGACACCCTTGTTCTTCTCTATACCGTAGAAGATTGCGAAGAGGTAGCCGGAAAAATCCTCTACTTTAATCCTTGTGTTGGAACTGACCAGGTCCTCTTCTGTCAGGGGATGAAGGTCAAATGCTTTCCTCAGCAGAGAAGCCTCTTCCTTTGTGATGCCTGTTACGTCAATCCAGAGTCTTCTTCCCAGAAGCCTGCTTAATTCACCAGGCTTTGCAGTCTTGAGCTTCCTGTCAAGATAGAAAATGTCCAGCATAGTCAATAAATAGGCTGTCCTGTATTTAATCTTTTCGGATGCCTATGCTGCATTCGCCTTCTTTTTGCGGGCGTTCAGTCTCACCTGCCTCACGTATTCTGACCTGAGAAGGACAAGTATTATGAGATCGAGCAGTGTGATGAAGAATAGGAGCCATGAGAAGCTATAGCCCAGCCTGAATGCCTGATACAGCACCATCAAGAATAGCACGACACCTGCAATGGGGAAAGCCCACAGCTTGTCTTTCCAGAGCGCTGTGACAAGCCCGACCTTGATTATTCCGTGGACAAAGAGGTACAGGGCGATGAAATGCTGAGTGCTCAGGGTGAGGCTTTGCGTTGCATTGACCAGGAGGTTTGCTATGAAATCGCCAGGATCCTGCAGCAGCTCCTCCCTGAAGAGGCTGTTGACTATTGCCGATATTGTCTCTGAACTCACGACAATGAGGACCAGGGCTCCTATAAGCTCGAGCAGGCCGTCCAGCCCTTTGAGGAATATGCTTATCCTGAACAGTTCATGATACCACTTTCTCCTCTCAACAGTCTTCATATCAAGACCAAAATCATGACACTATTATAAATTTTTATGATATTGCTGCCGGACTTCAGTTAACAATATATATAATCAATCAACACCAGCACCGCTAAGGGATAAAATCACAAAGATGGATGACGGAAAGCAAGTGCTTGCAGGGAAGAGGATCCCCCGGGATTTCTTCATCGCACAGGGAAATGGAGAGAGCGACATATCGATAGATGCAGGCTCGTTCCATCTCGCATTAAAGGACGCTGGCATCGAGATGTGCAACATCATGACATATTCTTCTGTGCTTCCTGCGATAGCAAGAGAGATAGAGAGGCCTATAAGTCTTGTCCACGGCTCTGTGATGGAGACCATCATGTCAAAAGCGACTTGCGCGAAGGGCGAGTCATGCACAGCAGGGCTGATACTCGGGTGGCTTTATGATAAGAAGACTGGAGAGAAGCATGGCGGGCTTGTCTGCAAGTACCAGGACAGCTTGAAGGATGAGTGCATCGAGAAGCTGAGGCTTTCCCTGGATGAGCTCTACAGCAACGGATTCTCTGTTGAATACGAACTCAGGGAAGTGAAGGTCCTTACTGAGACTGTAACGCCGAGGAAGAGGTTCGGCACTGCAGTCGTTGCGCTCTGTTTCGTGAATTATTTGATACCTCTTTGATGAGACTGCTAAAAAATCTGATCCAAATCGAAATATTTAAAACATATAGTGGCTGACCCTTCTTAAATCGGGGTGAGAATATGAAAATTTTGGTTGCATTCTATTCAAAGACAGGCAACACGCGGACTGTCGCAGTCAGGATCGCAAAGGAGCTCGGCGCTGACACTGACGAGATAACATTCGATGAGAAGGAATTCAGGGGGCCGATGACAAAGGCTCCAGGTGACATCAAATTTAATAAGGACCCGTCAGGCTATGACATGGTCGTCATCGGAAGTCCTGTGTGGGGATTCAATATACCTGCGCCGACAAAGAGCTACCTCATGAAGAACAAGTTCAAGAAGACAGCCTTCTTCTGCACATATGGGCTCTTCACAGGCATGCTGTTCGGCCAGATGAAGAAGCTCTCAAAGGAACCTGTCGCGACTCTCAAGATACACCAGAAGAAGCTGGATGAGTCTGATGAGAGGATAAAGGAGTTCTGCAACAAAATAAAATAACAATAAATCCGGGAGCATGAAAAAAAGCAAAGCCCGTGTCTGGTTTAGTAGTTTCTAAGCCAAAAGCCCATTAAAAAGCGCCATCTCAATGTCACGGCTCATGTTTAAAGCCCCAACATTTCGCCATCAAAGTGCCACAAACCGCCATCGGCTTGACCTTGTTTGTTTTAAGGTAAATAAGTTAAAAGCACATATAGATATTACGGTTTCACCGACGATAAAACCATTAATAATTACCGAGAATATCATTATATTGTAGTGCGAATACCCACCGATCTATTATTTTTGTGAAAGACAAAGAGATATATTCAGAAAGTTTATATAGCTAATAATATCATTCTCATCATGATAAACTTTGTAAATTACCTTAACTTGGTAACAATCTGCTGGATAATCTTTATTCTTTATTGGCTGGTTTCTGCTTTTTTTGTGAAACAATCAGCCACAAAATATAATTGGAAAATTCAGATAATTTGGAGACTAATGCTCATAGTCATTGTTATAATCTTCGTTAAGTTTGATAGATTGGGTGCAATTTCATTTCTTGCATTTCTTCTCCGGAGTTTCTTTGGCTATGTAATTATAGGTACAGTACTTACTGTGTTGGGTTTAATCATTGCAATCTGGGCGAGAATCTCACTTGGAAGAAACTGGAGCAGTTATACTACATACAAAAAAGAGCATGAACTGATAACAACAGGCCCATACAGATTTTTACGCCACCCGATTTATTCCGGCATGTTTTTAATGCTCACAGGAGCTTTTCTTTATTACGGTAAGTTGATTATTCTTGTAATCTTTGCAATAGCCTCCATGATTATTGCATGGAGGATAGTACAGGAGGAGAAGAGCATGATAAAACTTTTCGGAAAAAAATATACTGATTACATGAGAAGAACCAGAAGGCTGATTCCTTGGATTTACTGAAAAAAAAATTACAATACTGCCATCAAGATGGAATTTCTAATTCAAAGCCCCTACCAAAATTGAAGAGGCTTTAGAGCGAGTAAGTATAAAGCCCCTGGAGGGAGTTGCACCCTCGACCTGCGGATTTTCCGATAAGGGAGCATAGTCCGCAGGACTAAACCCCCTGAATTCCTGACAAAATATTTGACCATTTGGGGCTTGACCAAAGGTCAACCCCTGGAATTTTAGTCAAGGTTTTGTTTCATCCGAAGGATGAACACAAAAAGTTGTACGAATCCGCCGCAATAGCTACTATGCTACAGGGGCATATGCCCCTGAAATTCCGGCAGACTATAAAAAGCTTTAGGAAAATCCAGTCTTACGATCTTAAAAAGAATTAAAAAGCAGCAAGGGCCATGCAATGAATCAGGCATCCTGCTGCCGGCCAGGTTCAAATGCCGCTCACGCAGCCATCAACTCGACTTCGTCAAGAAAGGATACGTCGGGTTTCCCTCGCACTCCAGCCTTTGCAAGCCTGTTCTTCAGTTCTTCTGAGTTGAAGAAAGTCTTCGCGTTTCTTGCGCTGTCCCATTTGAACAGCATGGTCACGTCATTGGGGCTTTTTCCACCCTTGAAGATTTGTTCCTCCATTTCGCCTCCCTTTATCCTTGTCTGCCTGTGACCCTCAAAGACCGGCTTCCATTTATCCCAGTCTTCTATGGTATGGCGGACCAGCACATACGTCATTTTACTCACCTCCGAGTTATACGAGGAGGCTCAAAGAATTCTTTTTCAGGATTCTTGCTGCCTCCGAGTTATACGAGGAGGCTCAAAGAATTCTTTTTCAGGATTCTTGTGGCCTCAATCAAGATGAAAACCCAATATATGGCTGGTAAGTCATTGAAATTGATAATATATAGCTTTAATATGTAAAAAATGTTTTAATTGGCAGAATAAGCCTATAGGCTTTCAATAATGTCTTTCTTGTTTCCGAGCCTTTTCTGGCATGCTGAGCAGACATTATGCTTCTTACCCTTCGCGTCCTTCACCACTGTGCCATCAATCTTGCCGAGAAACGTGGTCTCGATCTTCGATTTGCATATCTCGCATTTCATGAACATGAAAAAAAAAGAATTAATATATAAATTTTTATAAAAAAATTAAAAAAAGAAATTCAATCATTTCTTTTTCTTAGCTGCTTTCTTCTTGGCTGTTTTCTTCTTCACTGCTTTCTTCTTTGCAGCTTTTTTCTTTGCCGGTTTTTTCTTTGCAGCTTTTTTCTTTGCCGGTTTTTTCTTGGCAGGTTTCTTCTTAGCCTTCTTTTTTGCTATGCTAATCACCTCAACGATTTTATTGAATCTGAAAATTAATTTCTAATTTTCATCAATTCATTTTTCTGATACTTCTCATATTTAAATGTATTGATTCTTTTTCTGATTTTTATAATTATTCAAAAACAAAAAAAGAGATAGTATCCAATGGATCTGAATTTAATTCAGGTTTTGTCGACGGCATCTTCGAAGATGGCCGAGCCGAGCCTTACCATCGTGCTTCCCTCCTCAACTGCAATGACATAATCATTGCTCATGCCCATAGACAGGTGAGCAAGCTTCAGGCTGTCATTCATTCTTTTCATCTGCCTGAAATATGACCTGGTCTCTTCAGGCTCATCATAAGGAGCGATAGCCATAATGCCGACGACATCAATATTCTCAAGTGTGATTAAGGAATCAAGGAAATTGCCGGCGTCATCCGGCGCGATCCCGAACTTCCGCTCATCGCCTGATATGTTGATCTCGATCATCACCTTCATTTTTTTGCCTGCACGCCTGCTTATCTTCTTTGCAAGCCTAAATGAATCCACGGACTGGATGCAGTCGAAATATTTCACAGCCAGCTTCACCTTGTTTGTCTGCAGGTGGCCTATCATGTGCTTCTCAACCGGAGGAAGCGACGGGAATTTGCCTAATGCTTCCTTCACCCTGTTCTCGCCTATCAATCTGATGCCTGAAACGATTGCCTCCTTGATCTGGGCGATATCGGCATATTTTGTCGCAGCCAATACAGAAACAGAATCTGTTCTCCCGGACCTTTCCAGCGCCCCCCTTATCCTTTCATTGATGCTGATGATATTTTGATCGACTGACATGCAGACAAGATAAAATGGCAATATTTATATAAATATCCATATTATCAGCCTCATGGGAGACAATGATGATTATGACGAGCCTGAGGACGATGAGAAGTCACTTGAGGAAGAATAACACTTATAAAGAAACATTGAGTTCTGCTGTGCAATGACAAGGCTCGCTGTAATAAGGAAGGACAGGTGCAATCCGCAGGGTTGCGGAGGCTATCTGTGCATTAAGGTCTGCCCTGTGAACAGGACAGGGAAGGACTGCATCATAGTGGGCGAGGACAAGAAGCCCCTGATTGATGAAGCCCTGTGTACAGGCTGCGGAATCTGCCCTAACAGGTGCCCGTTTGATGCAATCTCGATTATCAACCTTCCTGAGGAGCTTGACAGGGACCCAATCCACAGGTTCGGTCCCAATGATTTCGCCCTGTATTCACTTCCCCTGCCCATGTTCGGAAAGACAGTGGGTATCATCGGGAAGAACGGCATCGGCAAGACGACGGCGATAAAGATCCTTGCAGGCGCGCTCAGGCCAAATCTGGGAAAGGAAACTGATGTAGGATATGATGATATCCTTGAATTCTTCAAAGGCACTGAGATGCAGGCATTCCTTCGGAAAGTCAGGGATGGGGAGATAAAGGTCGCATACAAGCCCCAGAACATCGACCTCATCCTGAAAAGATCTGAAGGCAAAGTGAGGGACCTTATTTCAAAAGTGGATGAAAAAAATGATATGGAGCAGGTCTGCGATGCCCTTGGCATCTCAGGGATACTAGACAATGACATATCAACACTGTCAGGCGGGGAGATGCAAAGGGTCGCAATCGCTGCGACTGTCGTAAAGAAGGCAAGCCTGTACATATTTGACGAGCCAACATCGTATCTTGACATAAAGCAGAGGCTCCTTGTCTCCAGGTATATCCGGGAATTGGCAGACGAGGATACTGCTGTGCTTGTGATCGAGCATGACCTGGTTGCCATGGACTACATGGCTGACCTCATCCACATAATGTACGGAAAGGAAGGCGTGTTCGGTGTCGTCTCTCAGCCGAAGTCCGCAAGGGGGGGGGATAAACATATACCTCGACGGGTACATGAAAGAGGAGAACATCAGGTTCCGTGATACACGGATAATATTTGATGTCAGGCCGCCTGTCGACGAGAAGAAGATGAATGTGCTTGCAGAGTGGCCAAGGATAGAGAAAAAGGCCGGGAATTTCAGCCTCGTAGCAGAGCCGGGAAAAGTCTTCAGGCACGAGACAGTTGGAGTGCTCGGCGAGAATGCCATAGGCAAGACGACATTCGTCAGGTTGCTTGCAGGCGAAATCACGCCTGACTCAGGGGAAGCAGGCGGTATCAGCGTCTCGTACAAGCCGCAGTATATAGATACAGACTCTGATGAGCTTGTGATGGCCCATCTCGCCGATGCATTGAGAAATTTCAATAATGAGATAATCAATCCACTGGGGCTCAAGCCCCTCCTGACAAGGAAGATGAACGAGCTCTCTGGCGGCCAGCTGCAGAGGGTCTCGATTGCAGGGGCGCTGTCAAAAAATGCTGACCTGATGCTTCTCGACGAGCCGTCTGCATACCTTGATGTCGAGCAGAGGCTCCTTGTAGCAAAGATAATAAGGGCAGCAGCTGAGCAGAGAGGGCTTTCCATACTTGTTGTCGACCATGATCTGGTATTCCTTGACTACCTGTCCAACAGGCTGCTTGTCTTTGAAGGCAGGCCTGCAGAGAGCGGCACTGCAAGAGGGCCGTTCGATATGGAGGAAGGGATGAACCGCCTGCTACGCGATGTAGGCATCACGCTCAGGAGAGACAAGGAGAGCGGACGGCCGAGGATAAACAAGCCAGGCTCTCTCAAGGACAGGGAGCAGAAAAAGTCAGGGAAGTATTATTATGTCTAAGAGAATCATAATCATATCATCGATTGTATTGTTCATGCTGATATTTCTCCAGGGGTTTTTCCATATCCTATACAGCCAGGATTTCTATTACAGCGAATACCAGAAGAACAATGTCATGCTGGAGGAGAAAGGCAACATGACCAGCGAGCTTTTCGGCTATTTCAGGGGCAGGCAGGAGCTCACAGCTGATTATTTCAATGAGAAGGAGAGGCTGCACCTTGCAGATGTCAGGGGGCTTATCGATTCTGCAGGCGAGCTGTATTATTTCCTGATAATCCTGTTCTTCATCCTTCTGTATTTCCAGCTCGGCATGAAGGGAAGAAGGGCCGACTCCATGAAAAGGATCTTCATGTATACAGGCATCGCCATACTGGCCTTCACTGCTGCATCATTCGTCCTAAGCAGGTATTTTGAATTTTTCTTCATCAAGTTCCACCAGCTGTTCTTCTCCAACAACCTCTGGCTGCTTAACCCTGCGACTGACAAGCTCATTGTCCTTTTCCCGGAACAGTTCTTCATAGACTTTGTGTCCGCCATGTACTTCCAGGCTCTTATAATGGCACTTGTGCTGCTAGTATTCTCATTGATCCTGACAAAAGCCAGGAAATATTTCTGAACCAGTCCTGCGCCGGTCGATTAAGATATTATTCTTATTATATTATTCAGAACCCGAACTTGTTCCTGACCTCGTGGAATGCGACAGGCGATTCTCCGCCGTGCCAGGACAGCCTCGGCCTGAGCTGGATAGGGTACATCCTCTCGTTGGTGTCATCAAAGACAATCGCCGCCCCCCTCACTCTCGGCAGCTCGTCAAGTATCGTATTGAGCCCGCTCCTCATGTAGCTCTGCATGAGAAGGCCCAGGGCGTCGATGTCTATCTTCGATGTCAGCCTATGGCTTATCACGGTGTCTGCCTGTGTCAAGACATCAGTATGTATCTTTCCAGGCTGCTGCGATGCAAGTATCAGGCTGATTCCAGGCTGACGGCCTTCCCTGAGCACTGTGATGAGGGGGTCAGTCGCGGCTGTCTTGCCCTTGCTCGGCAAAAACTCATGCGCCTCGTCAATCACAAGCCATATCATGGGCAGGTCCTGCCTGGCCTTCTTCTCCTCGAAATAATGCTGGGCTTCGTGGATCTCCTGGTATTCCTCGTTCTTCCTTGCGATCATCCTCTGGATGAATAGCTTTTTTGACACAAGACCGATGACAAGCGATTTCACCCCCCAGCTGTTGGGCATTGCAGAGTAGCATGACACGTCAAGGACAGTAATCTTGCCGGGTGCGGCAAGATCGATGAGCGGCGTGCCTTTTTCATCGAAGAGTCCCCATTCCAGGGCATTCCGGAACCTGTTGAGCACAGCATCGCGGACACCCTTTTCTGCTTCCTTGTCTGCACTGACTGCCTTGATGACATCTTCGATGACATAGTCTTTATTCTCTTTGCTGATATCAGTGATTATCCTCTCAATGAGAACACCCATCGGATCGTTGATGTCTATGTCGAATGTCAGGCACCAGTCGCCTGAATCAAGCTCAGAAGGCCTGATGGTGAATGGAAAATCTGTAGGTATGCCCTTTTCCATGTACTGCTTGTGAAAACCCGCAGGCGTGAATAACTGGACATCAAAGGGCTTCGGCTCCATGCCCCATTGCGACAGGATCTTCTCCTCTTTCCTGTTGGGGTATTTCATGGTCCAGTATACGCCCATGGTATCGAAGAGGACTACGCTCAGGTTCTGCCTTACCTCTGGCGGAAGATCAGTCATGCCCTCGGCTATGACACCCATTGTATATGATTTGCCTCCTCCCCTCTTTCCGCAGACAAACACTACATGAGAGCGGATGACATCCAGGAACACCTTGTTGGAAAGGGACGTGGTCTGGCCCATCTTGACATAATGTTTGCCTAGGAAAACCATGCCGTGGTCCCCGAACTTGTCCCTGTCTGCCTGGTTCCTTCCGATTATTATATCATACATCAGGATTAATTACCGGTTGAGGACATATAAATATTTATCTAAACTGCAGGGTGGCACAATAATCAAAAGATTTATTAATAATGTCCGGTTTTTTCAGCTGAAATCGAGGGTGATATGAACATGTCAAAGAAGAGTCCTAAGAAAAAAATCGCAAAAAAAAAAGATAAATCCATGGAAAAGGATGCCGGGTCTGAAAAGGCCGGTGTAAATAATTCTGATATGAAAACAAGGAAAGTCAGGTATGACAGGGTTCTCATGACCGGCATAGTGATTGTCCTTATAATTGCCATTGCATACGGGATATACAGCCTCAGCAATTTACTTGGTGCAGATTCTCCCAAAGACCAAGGCACGCTGGTCGCAAGCGTGAATGGAGAGCCTATCTACAGCAGCGAAGTGAATAAATTATATGAATACCTCCAGGCACAGATGGGCCCCCAGGTTACAAAGGATTATGTGCTTAACCAGACGATAAACCAGAAGCTCCTCCTTCAGGAGGCTGCAAGAGAAGGAATAAATGTCGATGAGAGCAAGGTTGTCGCAGGAGTCGACAAATGGCTTGAAGACCTCAAGACCCAGGTCTCTGAGGACCAGCTCAACCAGATCCTGAAATCCAAGAACATGACATACGATGAGTTCAGGAACGACACCATCGACCTCTACCTGAAGGATTTCATTATATTCACCCTGCTGAACAAGACTGTTTTTGCTGACATCAATCAGAGCCAGTTTCAGCCAAAGCCTGTTACAGAACAGGACATCCAGCAGTATTATCAGCTGAACAACCAGAGTTTCTATCAGATAAATGTCAGCCATATCCTTGTCTGCTACAACGGCTCTATGGGATGCTCAAGCAGCAGGACAAAGGATGAGGCAAGGACCTTGATAGATGATATCTATGGAAAGCTCCAGGCAAACGGTGATTTCGCTGAGCTTTCGATGCAATATTCAGATGACCCCAATGCAGCGGACAGCGGAACACTCGGATTCATATCAAGGGGTCAGACAGTCAAGGAGTTCGAGGATGCAGCATTCGCCCTGAAATACCCAAACCAGCTCTCAAAACCTATAGAGACAGGATATGGGTTCCATATAATTAAGCTCAACAGCATCAAGACAGGGCTCGATGCATTCAGGTCTGACATCAAAAGCAAGCTGGAGCAGACACAACAGCAGAATGCCCAGGCAGTCCTCAATCAGGTCCAGTCAGTGCTGCTCACCCAGTATATCCAGAGCCTGAGGGCCAATGCTGATATCAGGCTGTATCCTGCCCAACCTGCAGAGCAGATAAATATCATGCAGACTCCCGGGATCCAGACATTCAATCTCAGGGAAGGCCCTGTCTGCGCAGAGAACGGAAAGCCGGTAATCAGGCTGTTCTCGACAACGACATGCCCGCACTGCAACTGGATAAAGGGCACGTTCGACCAGACAGTGATGCCCTATGTTGAGCAGGGAAAGATCGTCGCGTATCACTGGGAGCTTGACACAGGCGACAACACCCTGACATCCACAGTGGAGACATATGTGCCTGAGGACGAGAAGAAGATCTTCAGCCAGTTCAATCCGAACAATTCCATACCGACTTTCGTGTTCGGCTGCAAGTACTACAGGGTCGGCAACGGCTATGAGGCAGAGAAGGACCTCACTTCGGAGAGGAGGGAGTTCACCGCTGTCATCAACGAGCTCATCAACGAGGCATCCAACAGCACATCCTGAGGATGTTTTCTTTATTTTTTTTAGAATTTGATTCAACAATAAATTATTAGAATTATGTTATTGCCTTTCGGCCCTTTTGCCACCAAATGCATGTATTGTCCTAGTACCAGCAATACATTTCCCACTGTGGGGAGTGCCTTTTGGAATGAACAGTTCTTTTCCAGGTGAAAGTATATAGTCTTTTCCATTCATAGTTACAGAATACCGACCATGCACACAAACAATATATTCATCATAGTCATGAGCATGCTTACTTGAAATCCTATCCTTGTTGCAAGTCCAATACGCCATTTGGGTCTGGTCTGCACCATCAAATACATAACCCTCAACATCTTTAGTATATTGGGAACTTTGTTTAATCCTATCCTTTGGATTCTTCATGAATTCTGGAAAGTCTTTCATCTTCTATAAATTTGAATAATTTAAATCTGATTGCTTAGCTTAATATAAATTTTTTTGATTTGATTGGATAGCAGACTCAATTAGCATTAAAGCTATAATGAGAAAAAGATAAAAAAAATCAAAGGTCGTTCCCTGTGATGATTGTGAGCTTCTGCGAGCCCCTTGCCTTCGATGTCATCGCAACAAGGTATTTCACGCTTGTATTCTCAGCTGTTAATACTATGTCGTTCTCTATCGTCCCGTCGAAGATGATTGCGTAGACTCCGGTGCTCAGGCTCTTCATGGTGGATGCAAGCTCTGTTATAGGCACCTTGCCGAGGATCTTTAGCTTGTCATCAAGCACGTAAGCGCCTCTTGTTCCGACCAGGTCCTCAAGCATCCCTGAGAACTGCTTCTTCTCCTCTGCGCTGAGCCTGAGCTGCTGTCTTTGGGCCGGTTTTTTGTCAGGGAGCTGCCTTGGCCTGTCCATCTGCCTCCTTGCATGCGGACTGCCGTTGATCTTGTTCTCGTCCCTGCTCATCTCGAGCTTGATTTGTTCGGGGGATACCCTTGACCTGAGCGCCTTGTGGATCTCTTTCTTTGTCAACTCCTCTACTTCCTTGCCATCTGGAGCTCGGGTGACGTGGTCTATCTCTGCTATTGAGGTTATCTCCTTGAGTATGAGGTTTCCCCCCCTATCGCCATCGACGAACACAGTAACTATCTTCTTCTTGCACAATTCGACAATCGATTCCGGAACGCTTGTGCCGTTAATGGCTATCGAGTTCTTAATGCCGTGTTTGAGCAGGTTCAGGACATCCGCCCTTCCTTCCACAATGATTATCTCGTCGGATTCCTCGATGCTGGGTCCTGCAGGGAGCCTGTCTTTGCCGTATTCCTGTATCTCCATGACCCTTACAGAATATGCGACCTCGTCTGCAAGTTCCTGCGAATCAGGGATGGATGTGTCCATGAGGTTCTTGAGCAGCTCCTTTGCCCTTTCGATGACATATGCCCGCTTAGATACCCTTACATCCTCAATCTTGTCAACCTTGATTTTCGCAGTGCATGGGCCTATCCTCTGTATGACCTCAAGCGCTGCTGCGACGATTGCAGTCTCTGACTTGTCAAGGCTTGAAGGGATCAGTATCTCCCCCTGGGACTTTCCTGACCTCGTGTCGACCTTGACCTCGATCCTTCCGATCCTTCCTGATCTCTGGAGCTCCCTGAGCTCAAGGTCAGCGCCGAGAAGACCTTCTGTCTGGCCGAAGATTGCTCCAATGACATCGGGCTTGTCGACAATGCCGCCTATCTGGATTGTTGCGTGAACTATGTATTTTGCTGAAACAGGACTGATTTTTCCCATTTTATACCTCCAATAATCTGCTTTATTGCATCTCTTGCCTAAGCATTAATTTCAGAAGGAGTCCTGCATCTGGTCAAATACAATGAAAATGATGACTGTGAACCTATAAGCATGATGACTCCCTCCACCCAGAACAAGTTTATCAAATCCAGGCCCGATCCGGGCTCTTCCCCGATTTTAAAGTGATTTCAGTGATTTAAATGTGAAAATAATGATAAACTTGCCCCGGTTTTTAATTTTAAGCATGATGAAGTGTTTGTTGCCCGTAACACTAACTCCCAGGCTCATAGCTTGACTTTGTCGTAAGCTCCCATGAGTACTCTCGTGACGGGCTGTATTATGCAAAGGTATTCCGAAATCAGACCCGGATTAGCATCTCCCGGACCTGTATAAGTCCCATCTGCATAATTGAATAATTGTTTGGAGATGGATTCATGTTATATAAAGGTATTTGTTTTTGTATATTGCCTTATGGGAAAATATATAATGTTGTATGGATTATTTGGTACCTGATGGCAAAAAAGACCAAGGAGATCTGGAAGATCTACAAGAATGTGTTTGATGAGTTCACTGTAAGGACTGTTCTGAGGTTCATGAGCCAGAGGGTGATTGACGGTCTTGAGAGTCCCATAAAGATAGGCAAGGAGGCAAACATATTCACGGCAATCACTCCAGAAAAAAGGAGAGTCATTGTCAAGATATACCGGCTTGAGTCCTGCAATTTCAACAAGATGTATGACTACATTAAGCAGGATGTCCGTTTCCTTCACCTCAAGAAGAAAAGGCGCGAAATAATATTTTCTTGGGTGCAGAGGGAATACCGAAACCTCCTAAAGGCAAGGGAAGCCGGTGTCCGGGTCCCTACACCTCTGGCATATATCAACAATGTCCTTGTCCTGGAATACATCGGCGATTCAGAGCCTGCGTTGCAGCTGAAGGATGACATCCCGGAAGATAAGGCAGGGTTCATAGAGGAGGTCATCAGGAACTACCGGTTGCTTTATAGGTCTGCAGGCCTTGTGCATGGCGATCTATCTGAGTTCAATATCCTCAATTACAGGGATGCTCCTGTTCTGATCGATTTTTCGCAGTCCACGCCGGTCAGCAGCCCAAATGCTGAAGAGCTGCTTAAAAGGGATATGATGAATCTTGCCAGGTTCTCAAGAAAGGCAGGGATGAGGATTGAAGAGGATGAGCTGCTGGAAAAAGTCAGGAAATCCTGAAATAGGTTTCTGGCTGCTCAGCGAGTCGATTATTTCGCAATCGTACCTTAAAAACAATAATATTTATTAATATGGACACTACGATATGGATAAAAAGGTGATAATATGGTTAAAAACTCTCTAAAGTTCAGGTATGCAATAGGAGTCCTGTGCATTTTGATGATTGTCGGTTGCACGACCACATTGGACCAACAGGCTGACAACAAGCCCGTTGTTCCGACCGAGGAAGGCGTTACAAGGGTCATCTCACAAGACGTTGTAAATGTCGGCGATACAGTGGATGTGAAGCTGTATATCAATCTTGGCGATAACAAGTCATATTATGTCGCTGAGGAAGAGGTGCCTGCGGAGTTTGAGGTCCTTGACAAGGATACTGACCCAAACAACCATCTCAAGCTGATTAACATCCAGAATCCTCAGGACAATATATATGAGTACAATGTCAGAGCAACAGAGCCAGGCACATTCACGTTTTCAGGCGTGTATGCCTTTGATGGCATCGACAGTCCTGTTCCTATCATAGGGGATAAAGTAATAATAGTAAGATGAGAAGTACCCTGCCCGGTTTTTTTAATCTTTTTATTATAGTGGTGATCCTCTTCTTCGGCCTCTGTTATTTTTCAACACTCCAGAGCGGTCCCAATCCGCCTGCTATACAGAACAACAAAGTTGGGTATGCTCTTCAGTCAGGCGATACATCAGGGGTTTCCAGGACATTCTCAAAGACCACAGTCGTCGCAGGTGAGACATTCAGTGTGAATATCGTCGTGACAATAAATCAGGCATATGTCCATCATATATATGTCATAGAGGAGAATGTTCCGGCCGGGTGGCAGATCATGAGCTCGCCCGATGCAACCAAGAGCGGCCAGACCCTCAAATGGGCATATGCTGATGAAGATGTCAAGGCTGTCACAAAAACTTATACCTACACTGTCAAAGCCCCCGCCACTGCCGGAACAACCGGGACTTTCAGCGGGCTGTATGGAATTGACGGCATGGACAACGAGGCAGCAATATCAGGCTCAAAGACTGTCACAGTGGGTGAGTGCACTTCAGGACAGACACAGAGCTGCGTCACCCCAAACCAATGCAATGGAATTAAGACCTGTAATAATGGTGCATGGGGCGCATGCTCGCCAACACAGAATTACTGCGACACAGACTGTGACGGTACTCAGGAATGCACCTCAGGCACATGTGCACAGTGTTCTTGCACTTCTGGGCAGACACAGAGCTGCACAACTGCAAACGGATGTCAGGGAACAAAGACGTGCACTAATGGGGTATATGGCACGTGCTCGGCAACGCAGAGCTTCTGCGACACGAACTGTGACGGGACCCAGGAGTGCACTTCAGGGACATGCCCCACATGCGCATGCACAACAGGGCAGACGCAGAGCTGCAGCACTTCTAACGGATGCAACGGGATCAAGACATGCACAAATGGGGTATACAGCACTTGCTCGGCGACACAGATATTCTGCGACACGAACTGCGACGGAACTGATGAATGCACATCTGAGACATGCACTCCATGCGCATGCACAACAGGGCAGACGCAGAGCTGCAGCACTCCGAATGGATGCAACGGGATCAAGACATGCACTAATGGGATATACAGCACTTGCTCGGCGACACAGAGCTTCTGCGACACGAACTGTGACGGAACTGATGAATGCACATCTGAGACATGCACTCCATGCGCATGCACATCAGGGCAGACGCAGAGCTGCAGCACTCCGAACGGATGCCAGGGCACAAGAACCTGCACAAACGGAGTATATAGCACTTGCTCGGCGACACAGAGCTACTGCGACACGAACTGTGACGGAACTGATGAATGCACATCTGGAACATGCCCTACATGCGCGTGTTATGGAAACGAGAATCAGAGCTGCAGCACTCCGAATGGATGCCAGGGTATCAGGACATGTGCCAATGGACAATTCGGCACGTGCAAGACAATCCAGAACTACTGCGATGCAGACTGTGATGGCACTGATGAATGCACAGACCAGGAATGTGCAGCATGCAGCTGCACAGGGCAGTCCACCCAGAACTGCAGAACTCCTGATGGATGCCAGGGCACACGGACATGCGCCAATGGTGTTTATGGATCATGCGAGGCACAGCAGAACTATTGTGACACGAACTGCGACGGGAGCAAAGAATGCACAAATGAGGAATGCCCTGAATGCGGATGCATCGAGAACTGGGTATGCACGTCATACGGAACATGCTCAGGAGGGCTCCAGACACGCACATGCTCTGACGAAAACAACTGCAGTACTGAGGATAATATGCCGGCAACCTCTAAAACCTGCTCATCAGGCTCCAGCGGAGGGGGAGGAGGAGGAGGAAGCAGCTCTAAGACTACCACAATCACCCGATGCATTGAGAGCTGGGTCTGCACAGAATGGAGCGGTTGCAGCATAACGAACCTGAGGTCAAGGACCTGCACAGACAGCAACGCATGCGGTTCTGCCAGGGGCAAGCCGAGCGAGCTGGAGACATGCAGGCGGACAGGGACATGCAATGATGGGATGATGAACAATGACGAGGAGGGCATTGATTGCGGAGGCTCATGTCCAGATGCCTGCAAGATAATATCACCGGACCAGAAGCCCGCGTTCGAGATCGATGCAGGGATTTTTGACGCTGAGATCCTCGACAAGCAACCTTACACTGTGGCTGTTACGAATACAGGCGACGGAGAAGCAGAGGATATCGAGGTAGCTTTGGACAAATGGACAGAGGGACCAAAGGCTATAGACCTGATGCTTGCCGGGGACAAGAGGGACGTGCAATTTGACCTTTATGTGCCTGGAGATGCTATAGATACCAATCTCACTATCCAGGTTCTGTACAAAGGAGTCCCTGTCACTTCCAAGACAGTCCAGGCAAGCATCCATACACCAGACCATGCTGTAAAGATGACTGAGGATACAGAGACTGGAAAGCTATATCCTACACTGGTCTTTGACAACAGGAACAGCGATGAAACCAGGACAATCACTTATGAATATTCAGTGGTAAAGGATGGAGAGACATATCTGCTTGATTCATCAGGAGACAATATCATTGATGCAAACACCCTTTATGTCAAGACCGACAGCATGGCAATTGCAGACCTTCCAGACGGGGAATATGAGGTTAAGTCGGTGTTCTATGAGAATGGAGACAATATCGGCGAGCATACAACGACTATAACCATCGGAAATAATAAGAAATCATTTAAAGCAGGGTATATATTCTATGTGATCATAATGATTGTCATAGGGTTTTTCGGATATACACTGTATTCAAACTATAATGTAGTTAATGAGAGGTGAAGACTATGGCTTATGTATTCGGAATGGAGGGTGTGCCAGTATTCGAGATGTTGTTCATCCTGATGCTCCTCATGCTTGTCGGGCTTATATTTGTGCTTCTCGAGATAAGGAAGCTTGTGAATCTTATTGCAAAAGAGAAGACAGACATCAGCAGGTTCGAGGAAGATCTTTCAAAATTCGAGCATGGTGGTGGCAAGAACCCTTCTACTGAGCTTGTCAATTATGTTAAATCTGCAAGGGAGAGCGGCATCAGCGATGATCAGATCCAGAATTCGCTCAGTTCAAAAGGATGGGAGACAAAGCATATATCTAACCTGTTCGACAAGATAAACAAGAATTTTTGAATTATTTTTCATTTATTACGTATTGTTTTGAGACTTCCACAGAGATTCTGCTGTCAATTGATTTCACCTTTTCAATATCCTCCTGAAGCCGGTCCCCTGCATAAATGAACTTTCCGACGTCATAATCAAGGCTCTTAAAGTCTATTCTCTTATCGAAAGCAAAGCCGATGTCCTCAAGCTGCCTGCAGTAATCGCCGAACAGCCTGCCTTTCAGCCCTGAGTAATAGATCAGGCACTCCTTCTCCATCTTTTTCCTCCGGCAGCGACTGCCTTGTTGACCTGGACAAGGCCGCACCCGAACTTCTCCCAGTTCCCATTGTCATCAGGGTCGCCCAGGACTTTTGCAGTGTCCTCGATGATCTTCTGCACAGAATCCTTGTTCACATCCTTGACAGATGCGATGAGGGCGCATGAGCCGGCGATGTGCGGCGATGCCATTGATGTTCCTGTGTTTGCCCCGTATCTGCCGCCTGGCAGAGAGGACATTATGCCAACTCCTGGAGCAGAGACATTGTTTGTGTAGTAGATGTTGCTGAACATGGGATGCTCATTGTACCTGTCGACAGCTGCGACAGCTATCACAGATTCATAGGATGCGGGATAATTCGGTCCATACCTGCTGTTTCCAGCTGCTGCTACACTTATGACTCCGTTCCTGTATGCCTTTTCAAACAGCTGGAGCTCAATCAACGATTTTGAGGGTGAGCCAAGGCTCAGGTTGATGATATCTATATTGTTGGTTATGCACCAGTCCACCCCCAGCATGACTTGATCGAGAGAGCCAAGCCCGTTCTCATTTAGCACTCTTACTGCATACAGCCTGCAGTCTTTTGCAACGCCAGTCGATTCACCTGCAATGGTCCCTGCTACATGTGTGCCGTGGCCCTGCCTGTCCATCGGGTCATCCGTGTTCCCGACTATATCTATGCCCAAGTTGTTCCTGTCAAAGTTGCCGGATATCTCCTGGTGGTCGTAATCGACACCAGTATCCACGACTGCGACATTGACTCCCCTGCCTGTCGTCACCATGTTCGCTTCGATCGCTCCAATATTTTCCAGGTTCCAGAGCGCATTCTTTTTGTACTTCATTATCGGTATGACCCTGTATCTCTCGCCTGTGATGAATTCCTGGATGAGTTCCGGATGGAAAACTCCATGGCTTCTCTCAACTCTGGCGACGGACGACAGGATCGCTGATGCCTTCCTGCTGAACACTGAGTATCGTCTTTTCCCGAGATGGCTGTAAAGCCTGTTGACATCCTTTGTATCCCCTGTTATTGAGATGCATGGGATATTTATCATGGGCCTGATGATGGCTCCGAGCTCATTCTCAAGCGCATGCTGGTAATCCTGGACTATCTTGGGGTAGTTTTTGCCGACGAGACTCACAAGTATGCTCCCGGATTCCTGCTGGAGGAATGTCCTGTCAAGCCTCTGCTGAAGTGAGTATCTTTTCAGGCTGCCCATGACAGGCAGTCCCTTTTTCAGCCTGTCGCCTCCGGAATCATCCAGGAATGATCTTATTGTGAATCTCTCCACAGGGCCGTGGCTGTAGTCCATGTACCTGCTTATGATATTATCTGTGTCCTGCCTGGCTTTTTTGATGCTTTTTTCAAGACTCCTCTTCCTGAATCCCATCAAAGGCGACTTATATGAAAATCCAGGGTATCTCTTCTTCAGACCAGCTGTCCTTTCCAGGCTCTTGAGCAATGTATCAAAGAACCTGTCATTGGTCTCCTGCCTCTTTTTGTGGATTTCACCTCTTTTTTTGTACTCAGATGGGGGATGTGAGAAATCAGTATCAGGGTGGAACAGGGTCTTTGCCCCGAACTTGTCGATGAAACCGAACTGGAGGCAGCTGTCATTGTCATTTGATATTGAATACAGGAATTCCAGCATGTCCCCCATGCCTTTTACATAGGATAATTTCAGTCCTGATTCGAAAGCATGAGAGACTCTCGATTCAATCGTGCTGCCCATATCTGAAAAATACTCAAGGGCGTTTGCTGTCATGAACCTGCCTCCCCTATTTTCTGATTTCAGGACAGCAGGTCTTCTGCCCCATGACCCGATAAGCAAATTGCTCAAGTCTGGGCAGTTGTCCTCGATGAAATCCTTGACTGGATTTTTTTTCAGGTAAGACTCAGCATTTCTCAGAAGGTCAGAAAGGTCTCTGTCAGGGTCTTTGACTCCTATCAGGGTGTCATTGATATTGTATATCGCCTGCTGCCTGTTCCTTGCAAGCATCACTATGCCCTTGTTCGAGCTGCAGCACAATATTGAATCCATAAAAAACGATAAGCATGGATCCAATTAATGAATGATTAAGAGAAATCCGGAGATTGTCCAGACGTATCAAAAATAACATGTTTTCTTATGGAAATATTTCATTTTAAGTTCAGATATCTGGAAGATCTGCTATTTATCCGAAAACAACTCAGGCTTTGCAAACCTTGTAAGGGCGAATATCACGCCTCTCTCAAAAGCATCTTTTCTCGGGACGAGGCCGTTAGTGAAAAATCCTGAGGCGCCAAGCTTCTGTTTGGAATTCTCAACATCGGAAAACCTGTCCATGACAGGGCCAAGCTCTTTTCCTTTCCTGATTTCATCGGCAATTTTATCAGGCAGGAGAAAACCGCCATTGTCACCCATCCCCATCCTTCCTTGCCTGTCGACTGCAACAGCAACTCCTGTAAGGAGCATCCCGTAATCAGTCTCCTTGACATGCCCTTCGAGCCCTATGCCTATGTCGCTGCCGGTCTTTTGGAGGGCATTTTTCGCCCTGTTCCTAGCGCCTTCGATTGACTCTCGGTCAGACCTCGGCATGTCGCTGATTCCGCTTGGGACATCGACAGAGACTACCTCTGCCTCTGGCCAGAACAGGCAGGCTGCGCATTTCACAGCCTCTATCTTCACAGGATTCATCGAGCCGAGGGCAATCTTCATGATAAGCTGGCAATGCAGAAGTAGATTATATATTTTATTGTTTCAATTCCATGCATTTCATTGCCTGATGCATCATTGCAGGCAGATACCATCATCCCTTTCAAAGAGCCTCTCCCTTGCTATGTCCTCGATGAGATGATGCTCATGGATGGACACCAGGCCGAAATCATCAAGTGACTCCATGAAATCATAGAGATCAGCCATGTCATGGAAGATTGTCTCAAAATAATAATCGATGTCATTGCCTGCCCTGAAGACCGAATTTACATTCCCATGCCTGACAAGATAATCCAGGAGCTCTTTTTTTTTCTTTGCCTTGACAGCAAAATTCACCTGAACATTGAACATCAGCCGGGAAAAATCCAGTAAAGAGGTGTATCTGCTTATGACCTTATTGTCTTCAAGCCTTTTCAGGCAGTTGAACACAGTTGCAGGGGGAATGTCTGTGCTCTCTGAAATCTTCGATACGCTTGTCCTTGCATTTTCGCGCAGATGCCCTAATACTATCATTTCTTTTTTGGTCAGCATGAGAATGATGATGGAACCGATCTTTAAAAGTTTTGCTGGAATTTTTCCGGAAGGATTCCAATAGTCCTGAAAATAATCCTACATCATCTTGAGATTTTGTGTCAAACCATCGATTTTTTTGGAGATATCCGGGCCGATGCCCAGGCAGGTCACGGTCCCGGGCTCGACTGTCGTGTATCCGGCGTCAGTAATCAGGCTGCATACCAGGCCTGTTTCGATTGCCAGGGAATGGAATTCCCGCAATTCCCTGAGGCCCTCGACCTTGAGCACGATCTTCTTCATGCCCTGCCTCCTCCAGCCCATGACTTTTCTTCTCGGACTTTTGAGGACGCAGTCGACTGATGCATGCGCGACCTGGGAGGCGAGCTTGCCCTTGGGAAGCTTCAGGTCCGCCCGTACCAGGATCACCTGTTTGTATTCCCTGAAAAACCGCTCAGCCAGTCTCTTTATCATATTAAAAGAAAAAAAATTCATTTCCCCCCTATCCTCTGGAGCATCCTGAGGACTTCTGATGGAAGTGCATAGACTATCGTGTTGCTCTTGTCTGAGGACAGGTCGTTTATGCTCTGCAGGGTCCGAAGATGCAATGCTCCTGGCGTCGTCGCAAGCTTTGTCGCAGCCTTTGCCATGCCGGCCGCAGCGATGACTTCGCCTGATGCCTTGATGATGACTGCGCGCTTCTCCCTCTCTGCCTCTGCCTGCTTTGCCATGACACGCTTCATCTCTTCAGGAAGCTCTATGTGCTTGAGCTCAACAGACTCGACCTTGATGCCCCATGGGTCTGTGTCCTTGTCGACAATCTGCTGGATCCTTTTCGATATCTTCTCCCTCTGGCTCAGGAGCTCATCCAGGCTGGCTTCGCCGACAACATCACGCATCGTCGTCTGGGCGAACTGGCCTGTGGCATATTCAAAATCCTCGACCTCGAGTATCGCCTTGTCTGCATTGGCGACCCTGTAATAGAGGACTGCGTTCACCATGACCGTGACATTGTCCTTTGTTATGCAGTCCTGCTGTGGCACATCGACGACAACTGTCCGGATGTCGATCCTCCTCCAGGTCTGGATTATGGGAAACACGAACCTGAGCCCGGGCCCCATCATCCCTGAAAAGTTGCCGAGAGTGAACCTGACGCCCTTCTCATACTCATTCACAACCTTGAGCCCTGCAAAAAGTATTATGACCACAAGCACGCCGAAGATGATTATGGATGTTCCTGCAAACAATGCTGAGATCATTTTTCCCACCCCATATCTTTGTCCTCTAGGGCATTGATGACCTCGAGCGGCACTGCAAAGACTATGGTGTTTGTCTGGTCGCTGCTGATGTCATTGAGTGTCTGCAGGGTCCGAAGGTGCATCGCTCCCTTTGCCTTTCCGAGTATTACCGATGCCTTGGATACATTGTCAGATGCGACGACCTCTCCCTCTGCCCGGATTATCACAGCCCTCTTCTCCCTCTCTGCCTCTGCCTCTTTTGCCATGGTCCTCTTCAGGGACTGCGGAAGCTCGATCTTTTTGAGCACCACTGCCTGGACCTTGACCCCCCAGGGGTCTGTCGCGACGTCGACAAGCTGCTGGATTCTGGCAGAAAGAGCATCCCTCTTCGAAAGGAGCTCATCCAGGGTGACCTCGCCGACAACGTCCCGCATAGTCGTCTGGGCCAGCTGTCCCAGTGCATATGCATACTGCTCAACCTTGAGCACAGCCTTATCTGCGGCACTGACCTTGAAATAAAGCACTGCATTCACAACGACACTTACATTGTCCTTTGTGATGCATTCCTGGTCAGGGACATCTATGACCCTGGTCCGCAGGTCAATCCTTCTCCATGTCTGGATTACAGGAATGACGAGCCTGAGCCCTGAGCCCATGAGCCCGGAATATTTGCCGAGCGTGAACAGGACGCCCCTCTCATAGGCATAGACCACCTTGATAGAAGAGAGCAGCACGACTATCACTGCTCCGATAAGGAAATTCAGCCAAAATACCACTTTGCATTCACCCCCTGATTATAATGGTAAAGTTGTATGCAATCCATATATAAATGTTTTGGCAATCGACATATTACCTTATACTTCTTTCCAGCTGAAACAGAAATATTCCGGAAACCGGACCTGATTCTCATATCATTTCCGGTGAAAAAATAAATATTCCGATA
Source organism: uncultured Candidatus Woesearchaeota archaeon (assembly GCA_963717515.1). Taxonomy (GTDB): domain Archaea; phylum Nanobdellota; class Nanobdellia; order Woesearchaeales; family DSVV01; genus CAYXZQ01. Next base: position 1,520,368 of record OY970338.1, on the reverse strand, counting down.
AACCTGAAACAATTTCATGAATAGGCTGAGAATTGTTATTAAACAGGCCGGCAACCTATCTCCAGATAATAACATCACAAACCCGGAGGTAGGTCTATATGGCAAAACGATTAAGCAAGGAGACATTGAAGATAATGGAGGAATACAGCACAAAAGAGGCTGAGACTGCTGAGAAGAGTGAGAGCAGCGGAGATGCAGCGGACACTAATTTTTTCCTGTCAGCGGTCAACAATACAGGCTATGACAAGGCAGGGGCAAAAGACCTTGACAGGGTCATCAGAAAAGAGCGCAAATTGAGAAGGGACCTTGCGATGAAGACCCTGACTTTCAAGGAAAAGGCTCTGACCCTATGGAATTACTATGTCGGGAACAAGAATAACTATTATCCGGAGATGTCAACCATCCTTGGAGCTGAGCTGCGGACGATGAAAGCCAGGTCATCAGAGCTTGAGACGATCATAAACCAGTTCGAGAACAGCGGCGAAAAGCTGGACAAGTATTATTTCAGGATACTTGATGAGATGGAGGAGTCCCATGATGCGATGGTCAATTCGCAGACAATGAAGAATGAGCTCAAAGGCAAGATTCTTGTGATAGACAATGCTCTCAGAGATACTGCGAAAATGGAGTATTCTGACAGGATAAACCTCCTCAGGACCAAGAAAAAGATGTCAGCTGAGTATGCAAAACAGAATCTGATATGGGTTGACAACGGCTACAATGAGCATCTCAGGACCCATGAGATAATCAATCTGGAGAGCATGTCTGATTTCATAAATGCGATGAACAGCAGCTCGACCCTGGTATTGCGATTCTCGAAGGTACTGGGTGACCATATCGACAACACGAGGTTCATCTATGACATGGTGCCGAAGCTTTTCCTTAAGGAGAATGAGATAGAGCTGAGCCAGCATAAGCTTGCCGGGGCGATAAAGGACTACAGGAATGTCCTTTCAGACCTGTACAGGCACAAGTTCATGAAGCTTGGCAGGCTGGTCGGATACGATAATGCAAAGGAGATGCTCGGTCCGGAGATAGAGAAGAACATCAACATGCTTCGCTCAGGGGACTGATCCCTGGGCTCACGATGCTAAATAGCAGCCAGATGGATGATAATGACGGGCTGGGTTCACTATACCAGGAGCTATGCACTCTGGTCAGACAGAAGAAGAAATACGAGGCTTTCATCAGCAGTGCTCCTGGAATGGTCCAGGACCTGGAACAGAAGATAAGGGATATAGACAAGTTCATTGCACCTGATGACAGCCTGAAGCTGGTGGATTTTGCTGAATGGGCGACCCGGAAGAAGATTGCCTATAAACATAATAAGGCCCGAAGTAAATTATTAAAGGAGAAGATCCTGATAAGATCCACTCAGGACCAATATTTTGGGCTCTTGCCGGCAATCAAGAATAAGATAGAGTTATTGATGGTTTACAATCCTGGATTGGTCCATTACATCAAAAAGAAGCACAAAGAGAAAAGTAAAGTAATGCCTGTTCCAGACCTCATGCCCTCCGGCCCTTCTGTGGAGATAGCCAAGGAAAATAAGACTGCCCAAAAAGAAGCTGGGAATGGCACTTATGTTTCACACCCAGGCAAACAGGCCCCCTACAAGCCTGAAAAGAAGAAGGAGAAGCCGACTGTATACCGCCTGCTCACCGGGATGAAGAGCTTTTATGACAGGAAGCTTGCAGTCCTTGAGAAAAGGACATCAGACCTGGAAACTATTGTCAGTACATACAGGGCTGACGAAAGCTCCAATCCTAAGAATGATTATTTTTGGGCAGGAAATCTTAAGGACATTGAAAAATTCGTCAGCTATCGGAATGAGTACCAGAGGTATGGCCTTAAAAGGATTGCAGATGAGGCAGGTGTAGGCTGGATCAATTCAAAGGATGATGCGGCTATGGTTCTCAGGTATGCAATGAACAACGGCTTCGCGCTCAACAGGTATGACAATAATCTTGCCCCGGTTGGCATGAAAGACGAGATGATCAAGGAATATTGCACCAATTACAGCAAGTCACTAAAAGATATAACAGAAAGCCTGGCAAAAAAATACAACATGAAAGTCAGCGAGTCCACTATCAGGCGATATGCCAGACAGAGATTCGGCTCCAATATCAGCAGGATGGACAGGAGCGCAATGGCTGCATTCCAGAAGAACAATAAAAAGTATATTCAATAATTCTGAAAATTATCCTGTTTTTAGTAGATATTGACCTTAATATTCATCTGGGATGAGTTAATTTCCGGAGAAACCGGAAGATGTGCGGGATTCTGTCCAAAATCTATTTTATAAGAAGAAGCTTACCAAAAATCATGGCAAAACCAGGAGATAATGTCTTTGACAGGATACCTACAGATTCTATAGAAAAGGAAATAAAATACCACATCAAAAATTCCCAGATTCAAAAAAAACAGCGAAAGCAGATGAATGGCGGGGATGTCCGGAAGCTACTCAAGCGCAGCCTCGACAAGGAAATCGAAATCCTCAATGACATGAATAAGACCAATGAGAGGATAATCAACAAGATAAAGAGGGTCAGGTGGAAAAGCTATACCTGGCCGTTCATCAGGAAGACGGCAATCGTTGGCATCACAGTGGGATCATTGGCATTTGGGGCATATGAATTCCTGACAAATCAATACAGTGGAAACGACAGGAACCTTGGTGGACAGGTGACTGTCAACCGATCCATAGATGACGCAATCTCAAAACTCAGACAGAAATATTCAGGATTGCAGGACCAGAAAGGTATGATTCAGAATGATCCAGTTAAGAATGACAACTCCCTGTTGAAGAAGAATGCCACGCTGAAGGGGCATATTGAGAAAAAAGACCAGACCACTGAATATATAGGCTCTTCATCCAATAGATTGGAAGACAAGGTGGAAGCTCTGCCGAAAAAAAGCTCAGTTGTGCCTGTTTCTGTTCTGGATGATAATGCAAATCTGTCGACTTCCACCCAGGACTTCTACTATTTCCCTGTCCGCGGGGATACTTTGTCCAGGATTGCTTTCCTGGTCAGCGGTGATATGCGGGTCTGGCGAAGGATCCAGGAATACAACAGGCTCCCGACTGACATTATCGAGGTCAACCAGCCCTTGAAGATACCATCAGACATAGTAAAAGACATATCCCGGCTCTATCATGGAAGCCTTGGCTATAGGACATACACAGCCGGAAGGACGGACACTCTTGAGACAATCTCGAGGAAGCTATACGGGGATTCCGACCATGCTGACAATATACTCGAATTCAACAGGAAATTCAACCCGTATTTCAGCCAGAGGATCTGGAACAGGGAAATCATCATGGTCCCAGGGGGATGAGCAGGATGCAGTCATTGAGGAAGATATTCTATTATGCTTTGGCAGCAGGCTTCCTGTTCAATCCAAGCAGTGCATCTGCTGATGAGATAAGATATTATAGTATAAAAAAAAGCAATAAGACAATCGAGCTATTGGCGACTAATCAGACAACTCCTGACTCACTTGAATCCCTCGTCATAGAATCATTCTGGGGCAAGCAAGTCAAGAAGACCCGGAGGGATGTGCCAGTGCTCATGTACCATGACATAGGGATGTCCGGGGAATACGGACCCAGATATACAGTAAGCCCGGACATGTTCAGGAAGCAGCTGGATGCTCTTTACAGCAACCATTATGTACCTGTCAGCCTCAGCGAATATGTCAACGGCACCTACAAGCTGCTGCCTCCGGACAGAAAGCCGATAGTGCTGACTTTCGATGATGCGACAGAGGGGCAGTTCAGGTACCTTGTCGACACGGCTAAAGGAAGGCACATCGACCCGGATTGTGGCGTTGCAATCCTCTACGATTTCTGCAGAAAGCACCCGGACTTTCGTATGAAGGCGACATTCTTCATAGATCTCGTCGACAAGCACGGGAATTTCCAGGTCCCGTTCGGCCAGGCAGGCTATGAAAAAGAAAAGATACAGAAGATAATCAGCCTTGGCATGGAGATAGGAAACCACACTCTTGAACATATAAACATGAAGGTCACACACAGAAAGGAGGCGAGCAACAGCCTGGATTACCTTGATTATATCGTCGGTCTTATCGACCAGGATTACAGGGTCGAATCATTCGCTTATCCATATGGAGCTGTGCCAGGTTCTAAAGAGAAGAATGCTGAAATAGTTGGAAAATTCGATTATGCCTGCATTGCATGGGGCGGTGTCGCACCAGATATAGGCTCAGGGAGATTCGACAGGTACAGGATACCTAGGATCGAGATAAACAATGACATGAAGAACCTGAAGATGTATGTGCTCGGCAGGCATTGACAGGTTTAAATTTTTTTGGGTCAGCTCTTCCTGTTTCTTACCCATATTAACAGACCCGCAAGCAGCGCACCTAACAGGTCTGATACAAGGTCGAGAGAATTATTGACATAATCCCCAACCAGTGTCTTGGGGAAGACGACAGTCGCGATGAATTCCATTATCTCTCCCAATGCCCCTGTTCCAAGCCCCACCGACACCACAATGAACAGGATTGCTACCCACCTGCCCTTGTTGGGCTTTAATAGAGGCCTCAGCACAGCCCACATCAGGAGCGTCATGAAGAAGAATCCGAAGATGTGCACGAACTGGTCATACCTGAGGATAGGAAGGGTGGCTGACAGCCTCACAAGTATCATGTCATAAAGCACAGTCGTCCCTCCCATGATGGGCACACTGCCTCCCAGGGTATGAAGGAGCCCAAGAAGCGAAAGCCCCCACAGGACATAGTCTGGATAATCGACCCTGCTGCTTGTTACGATGATTATGACAACGAGAAGAAGGACCCCTGCGACATAATAGACATATTCAGAATTGCCCTTTTTTAAGAATATGATTATAGATGCTATGAGGTATGTCAGGGTGAATACCAGTATTGGTATATGGCTTTTTTTGAAATGCATGGGGATGTTGAAGATGGCATTAATATAAAACTTTTGGAAAGTCCTTCCATCCTGAGAAAACAAAGGGAATCCAGCGGACTCCGACCGCAGTCCAAACAGAAAACTTAATAAATAATCCTTAAAATTGGATTTAGCGAGGTGAAGAACCAATGGCATACACAATCTCAGTTGACAAGGAAGCCTGCATCGGCTGCGGTGCATGCGTATCGACCTGCGAGAAGGGATTCAAGCTTGTGGACAACAAGTCAATCCCCCTGCATAAGGAAGTCGAAGAACTGACATGCGAACAGGAAGCAGCAGACATCTGCCCGGTCAACTGCATAACAGTGCAGGAGAAGTGATCATTCCCATTCCATCGTGGCAGGCGGCTTCTGGCTGATGTCATAGACCACCCTGTTCACGCCTTTTATTTCATTTATTATCCTGCTGCTTATTTTCTCCAGAATATCATAGGGAATCTTAGCCCAGTCCGCTGTCATGGTGTCTGAGCTTGTAAACGCCCTGAGAGCTATGACCCTCTCGTATGTCCTCTCGTCTCCCATGACGCCGACAGTCCTGACAGGCAGAAGGACTGCAAATGCCTGCCAGATCTTGTAGTACTGACCCGTGCTCCTGAGCTCGTCCTGGAATATCCTGTCCGCCTGCCTGACAATAGAAAGCTTCTCGACTGTCACATCGCCGATTATCCTTATAGCAAGACCCGGGCCGGGGAATGGATGCCTCCAGACCACTTCCTTTGGAAGCCCAAGGATCTCTCCAATCTTTCTCACCTCGTCCTTGAACATGTACCTGAATGGCTCGATGAGCTTGAGGTGCATCTCTTCAGGCAGCCCGCCTACATTGTGGTGGCTCTTGATGACAGATGTCGGGCCGCCGAAAGCGCTCTGGCTTTCGACGACATCCGGGTACAAAGTGCCCTGCATGAGGAATTTCGCATCCGAGTGCTTCTTCGCCTCCTCAGTGAATATCTCGATGAACACCCTGCCGATAATCTTTCGTTTCTGCTCCGGATCCTTGACCCCTTTGAGCTCTGAAAGGAACCTCTTTGATGCATCCCTGTAGTTAATCTCATGGCCGAAGCTTTTTTTGAACATCTTCCTTACTTCATCAGCCTCATCCATCATCATAAGGCCGTGGTTTATCAGTATCGGCCTGAACCTGCCACCTATGGCCTTGTGCATCAGAGCAGATGCGACCGTCGAATCGACTCCGCCGGAAACACCGCCTATGACAATGCTGTCGCCGACAATCTTCCTTATGTCCTTGACAGACTTTTCGATGAAATCCTCCATCTTCCAGTCCTGCTTGCAGCCGCATATCCTGATGAAATTCAACAGCATCTGCCTGCCCTGCTCTGTATGGTCGACCTCTGGGTGGAACTGCACAGCGAAATAATTCTTCTTTTCATTCCACATCGAAGCATTCTCGATTCCCGAGCTCCTGCCTGCATTTGAGAACCCTTCAGGCAGTTTTACCACGCTGTCTCCATGGCTCATCCATACCTGGATCTGATTATTAATCCCTTTGAACAGGGGATTTGCTTGAGTTGTAATCTCAAGCTCAGCCCTTCCGTATTCCCTGGTTGTCGATGATGCAACCTTGCCCCCGAGCAGCTTTGCCATCATCTGCATGCCGTAGCAGATGCCAAGGACAGGCACTTCCGATGAAAATATCTCTTTGTCGCACAACGGGGCCCGCTCTGCATTCACGTCCGAGGGCCCTCCGCTGATTATCAGGCCTTCAGGCTTTTTTTCGATGAGTTTTTCAACAGGAAGATTATATGGCAATATCTCGCAGAAAACATTATGCTCCCTCACCCTCCTTGCGATGTTCATCGTAAGTTGCGAGCCGCAGTCAAGGATAACTATCATAGCCTGAGGTTCAGGGAATTATTATTTAAAGGTTTCTTATCAGTCTGTCCCTGCATTAGAGGTCTCAAAGATTAAATTTATATAAGTCTGCTATGCCCTAATGTGCATGGAAAGCTTCAGCATAGTCGGAAAGAACAAAAAAAGCGTCAATATGCTAAGGGACACCCTTGTGCGCCTCGGATTTCTGTTCAAGAAAAGGAAGCCTGACATGATAATCAGCCTCGGAGGCGACGGGACCTTTCTCTTTTCCGAAAGGGAGCATCCCGGCATCCCAAAGCTTCTTATCAGGGACAGTGATATATGCAAAAAATGCAATAACCTCGAGTTCGACCAGCTCTTCATGAAGATAAAAAAGGGCGATTACTTATTGACGGAGAATTTCAAGCTGCAGGCATTTTACAACGGGAAGAGGCGAATCGCTGTCAATGATGTGGTGATCAGGAACAAGTCGCCCATCCAGGCCCTCAGGTTCCAGGTGAGCATTGACGGCAAGGCCCTGCCGCTCACGATCGGGGACGGGGCGATCGTATCGACGCCTTTCGGCTCGACAGCTTATTATTATTCCATCACAGGGAAAAAATTCTCAGAAGGCATCGGCCTTGCCTTCAACAACCCGACAAAACCCATGAAGAGCAGGGTGTTACCTGATGGCTCGATGATAAAGATCAAGATAATCAGGCATGAGGCAGAACTCAGTCTTGACAATGACCCGGAGATCATGACTATGAAACCCGGGGAGACGGCGACAATCAGGAGAAGCAGGCAGTTGGCAAAGATAATCAAGGTCCTTTAGATCATTCTGATGATGTTTCCCTGTTTTATGATTCCTCCTTTTACGACTGTTGCAAAGATTCCCTCCCTGGGCATGATGCAGTCGCCGACAGTCCTTGCGATATTGCATGGGGCATGGCACTCTTTGCCTATTTTCGATACTTCAAGCAGAACATCACCTATACGCATTCTCTTGCCTATTTCAAGCTTGTGCAGCTCAATGCCTTCAGTGATGATGTTCTCGCCGAATGAGCCGTGCTTGAGGCAGATCTTGCCGAGCCCCTTTTCTTCAAACCTTCGATAGGACTCGATTGCCAGCAGAGAAACCTGCCTGTCTCCGGGACCGGCGTGCGCATCACCTTTGATGCCGAGGCCCTCGATGAGGCTTGCCTCGCTGACTGGCTTCTTTGGGGTTCCTTTTCCAGGGCTGGTATTCACAGAGATTACTTTCAAAAGAGATTCACCTCGACCTCGTCATCCCTGTTCACGACCTCGGTGTTCTCATCGATTGTGATGTAGCCGTCAGCAAGGGACATCGTCGATATCGCACTAGAGCCTTTCATCACAGGCACTGCCATGCCGTTTTCGAGCTTCACGGGAAGGAATTCATACCTGCCAATGGTCGACGCGATTTTTCTCGAGAGCCTTGCACGTGCCTTCTTTGTCCTGAGCTCTGAGCCCATCATCCTGTAGACCGCAGGCAGGACGAGGCTGTACGTATTGGACAATGCAGATGTTGGGTATCCCGGAAGCCCGAGCACCAGCCTGCCCCTGACCTCGCCGATCAGGACTGGCTTTCCCGGCTTTGCAGCGATTCCATGGACATGGACAACACCGAGTTCCTTTACAGCCTCGACCATGAAATCCTCTCCACCGAGAGACGAACCGCCGGATAGGAGGATGATGTCTGACTTGTCGATATTCTCAAGTATTGTCCTCTTGATAAGCTTCAGGTCATCTATCACAATGCCGAGGAACTTCACTTCCAGCCCATGCTCTTTCAATGTATCGACGATAGTCCTGGTGTTTATATCATAGACCTTACCATCCTGAAGCGGCTCGCCTGCTCCAAGCACTTCATTGCCAGTGGAGAAATATGACACTCTGGGCGGGATACGCACCTTCAGCTCTTTTATTCCTGCTGCTGAGATGACACCGAGAAACCTGGGATTGAGTATAGTCCCTTTTTTGAAAAGTGCTTCCCCTTTTTTTATATCAGAACCTATGTTGATTACATTCTCAGAAGGTGCGCATGTCTTGTAATAGACCAGCCCATCCTTCTCTTTTTCAGTATACTCGACCATGAGGACTGCTGTTGCGCTCTTGGGCAATGGCGCCCCGGTTGTGATCTCAATGCATTCGCCTGACTTGATGTCTTTTTTCGGCATGACCCCTGCTGTGACAGATTCGATTATCTTCAGCCTTTTCGGGTTCGTGTTCGATGCGCCGAAAGTGTCTTCTGCAATGACCGCAAACCCGTCCATCGCGCTCTTCCTGAAATTGGGTACATCGATTGGTGATACCTCATCCTCAGCAAGCACCCTGCCATTTGCTTCATCAATACTTATTTTCTGCACCCCGGTTTGCTTGACTATCCTGTCGATTATCCCGAAAGCCTCAGACAATGATGCAAGCTTGCCGAAACCCTGTTTTGTCAATTGTATCCACTCATAATTTTATCCAGATCAAATGGTCCCTTCAAAGGGCTGTTCTCCAGCACCTGGTTGATGGCTGCATTGCCGTTCTTATACATTGATTTTGCATGCTCATCCAACAGCTCCCTATGGGACCTTATGATGACATAATGATTTAATTCTTCAAGGACTTTTTCCAGCCTTTCCGCCGTAATGTCTTTTGGGAACATCTTGCCAAGGAACATATCCGCATAATAGGAATCCCCGGTCTCAACAAGATGTTCATAAAAATCACGCCCTGTCATTTCACATTTTCCACCCATCATTTATCACCCATATGTTTTGCTATGTGCCCTGCCTCCGGCAGGATCAGCTTCTCCATCGCCAAATCCACAGCCCTCGGGCTGCCGGGAACACAGAACACAGCTTTGCCTTTAACTATTCCTGCTGCTGCTCTCGATAGCATCGCGACACTCCCCACCTTCTCATAGCTCAGGACATGGAACAGCGCTGAAAACGCGCTGAGTTCCTTGTCGAACATGGGCCTGACTGCCTCGATGGTCACGTCGGCAGGAGATATGCCGGTCCCCCCGTTCATCACGATTATATCTGTCCTATCATCATCAAGAATGCTTTTCAGTGTAATCTGGATTTCATCCAGGTCATCCCTCACTACATGATGATGTGTGATTAGATGTCCCTCTGCCACTGCTTGCTCTCTGATTGTCTTTCCCGAGGTGTCATCCTTCATCGTCCTGGTATTCGACATCGTGAGGATTGCAAATCCCAGGCGAACAGGTGCCGATTCCTTGTGCTTCTTGCCTGTATCTGAATGCCCGCCCTCCTTATCATCTCCCATCTGATTTCACCTTCTTCACAATCCTTATGTCTGTTATGCTGGTATGAGGATACTGGCCTTTTTCATCCTTCTCAAGATATTTCACCATGTCCCAGATAGAATTAAGTGCGATTGAGACTCCCATGAGTGCATCCATCTCGACCCCTGTCCTGCCTGTGGATTTGACAGTGACCCAGCATATGACACCTGAATCATCAACTTTAAAATCCACGTCGACATCCTCTATAAGCACCTGGTGACAGTAGGGGAGGATATCAGGCGTCTTCTTCACACCCGAAATCGCCGCAAGCTCGGATGCAAAGAGCACATCACCTTTCCTTACCTCTTTCTTCCTTATCGCCGCAATAGTCTTTTCCCGGAGATTTATCCTGCCCTCGGCGACAGCGGTCCGCTCCATGATATTTTTTCCTGACACGTCAATCATACCCATATCCATCCCTCGTCCTTGCTGTGATCTCAATCGAATCCCTGCCTGTAAAGTCGATGATGCCTGTATCCTTCATCAGGCACTGCCTTATCCTGCCATCAGCTGTCATCCTGATCTTGTTGCACTTCTCGCAGAACTCCCTGCTCGGCCTCACTGTCTCGACAAACACATCCCCGATGACGAACCTTTTTCTCCTCTGCATGTCCCTTGTCATAATCTCATCCGCCCTTGCCGACAGCAGCTTCTCTATCCCTTCAAGCGAGAAAAAGTATTTGTCATAGGAATCACATTCGACAAGCTCGATGAGCTGGAGGTTCACGCTGCTTCCCATGCAGAATCCGAGCATGCTCATCACCTCATTCTCGTTTATGCCCTTTAGCACCACCATGTTGAGCTTGACACCGAGCCCGGCATCTTTTGCAGATAGAATACCGCTAGTGAGCCTTTCCAGGTTCTTCGGCAGGACGCCTGTCAGGGAATCGCAGCCTATGTTCACTCGTTCAAGCCCTGCAGCCTTGAGGCTTACTGAATATTCATCAAGCAGGGTACCGTTTGTCGTCAGGCTGATGTCCGAGAACCCCAGTGATCTGGAATGGCCAATAATCTCGAACAGATCGCTTCTCAGGAGCGGCTCGCCTCCTGTGAACTTTATTGTCCTGATGCCTGAGGCCCTGGCCTCATCAAGGACCCTCTTCACCTTTGCAGTGTCCATCTCACCTGCTGAATCGCCGTTGCCTTCCCTGTGGCAGTAGAAGCAGTCGAGGTTGCACCTGTTCGTCAGCGATATCCTGAGGTGGTCTATCTTTCTGCCTGTCAAGTCGATCAATGCAATTTTTCCGCCACCTCTTCATATTTTTTTATCAGCTTCTCGCCTGCAGGCGTCAGCTTGGTGTAGCCTCCTGCATCTTTGCCTCCCTTGTGCGAGTCGATTATCTTCCTGCCGAGGTGCTTCTCTATCTTCCGGATATAGTTGTATGCGGTCTTGTATGATATGCCGAGCTTTTCAGCGCTTTTCTTTAGAGAACTCGTCCTTTTGATGTTCTTCAGAAGCCCGTATCTGCCGATTCCGAGGAGCGGCTTCTTGTCATATTCCAGCCATATCTTGTAATTGTACGTCAGCCTTATTCCCATCACCCTTTTTTATCCAAGGGAGCGATATGTATTTAAATTCTTTTCGGTAAAACACCTGATTGTCCATAAGAACCTTTTTATATTCAAGACAGAACACAAGCCAGATGAAGGTCCTGTTTGTCTGCGGTGGAAATGCGGCAAGAAGCCAGATGGCCGAGGCGTATTTCAACATGCTTGCGGGAAGCAGCCACTATGCGACAAGCGCAGGCACTATGGTCAGGGAAGAGACAGAGAAAAAGCGCGAAAGCCCGCCTGAGTACACAATACGATGCATGGTAGAGAAGGGTATTGATATTGAAGGCAGCTTCAGGAAACAGCTGACCCTTGAAATGGTTGTCAATGCAGACAGGGTAGTTGTGATGGACACCCAGTCCCTGCCCGAATACCTCACAGGCTCAGGCAAAGTGGAGATTTGGGATGTTCCTGATACCAAATACAGGGACTATCAATTCTACTGTGGTGTCAGGGACAGGATTGAATTGATGGTAAAAGGATTGATTGCAGGAATCTAGAAACAGGATCTCACAGCCCGAAGCTGTCCTGGAACTCCCTTATCCTCTTGAACTCTGCAATGAAATTATGACCCTTGTCTGTCAGGACATAGAACTTGTTCTTCTCGTCAAAATCCTTCTTGACAAGGCCCTTCTCGATAAGCTCTTCCAGATACACGTTCATCCTCTGGTAGGAGAGGTTGGATTTGTAGAGAAGGTGCGTGGGTTTTATGCGCCCCCTCTTTCTCTGTATGGCAAGCATGATGTCGTGGATGATGTCGAGCCTGCTCCGTTTCTCTTTCAATTTTTCACCTCAGTGGAAAATTGGAAGTTCCGAAATTCTATTGAGTGAACCTTCATTTTCTGAACACCAGCACCATGTTGAGCAGCAGCAGCGCAAATCCAGCAAGCTGAAGCACATTGCCAACCACGAAATACAGCCTCTCCACGCTTACGAGCAGCAGGAATATGTGCGAGACAAGGAGGGCAAGCATTGAGTAGAGGACGATGAATGAATTCACCTTCCTTATCTTTGAGTGGTTGTGGAACAGGTGGATGACGATGTAGAGCAGCATGATGATGAGGGTTATGTGGAATGCGAAAAACGTGCTCTGGGACAGGAATGCGAGGATCAATGCGAGGATGAACAGGAGCGACACGGTCCTGATGTTGTCAATCCTCAGGAACACCGCGACAAGTATCATGAACCCTGCAAGCATGAAGAAGACATGGATGAAATAGGCGATGCTGTACAGAAACGGAAGAGTCGCGACCTTAGAGAGGGCCTCTGTGACATTAGGTATCCTCCCGATTAGATGGGTGTAAGCGACATAGTCGGCAGCAGCCCTTATTATGTATGATGCAGTGATTGAGAGGAATGCCAGCGTAAAATACAGGTACCTCCTGTCCTTTGTTATATTGTATACCCTCAGGCTGTAGAAAGCGATAAGGAGTGTGACCAGGAGCGCGAATATCTCGAAACCGAAGCCTATGCTGTAGAACCAGCTTGGACCGAAAACAAACCCCACATTATCCACCTGGAAGGTGCAACACTGCCTCTTTTTTTAAATTTTATGGATTTGAATTAAAGATTTGGCCTTGATAAGGGATATATAAAACATATGGTATACACAAGGACAGTGGGAAAAACCCCAGCCTGCACCTGCAATACTCATTAATAACACCTCAGGGGGTTTTTTCCAAGGCCATGATAAACAAAAAAGGTGATTTGATATGGAAGAATATATCGAGCTTGATTTCACGTACCCCCAAACCGACATGAGCGCCCCCGCAGATGTGGGGGCAATCACCGGTGATTTCTAGATTTATTTATCCATAAATTATATATAAAAGAACTTTTTCTTAATCACCCATGTACGACATAGCAGTAATCGGCGCAGGGCCGGCAGGGATAACAGCGAGCATCTATGCGGCAAGGTACAGGCTCAAGACTCTCCTTCTCTCCCCTGACATTGGCGGATGGGCTGCTAAGGCCCACAAGATTGAGAATTTCCCGAGCAGGGTCTCTGTCTTAGGAAAAGAGCTCAAGAAGCTCTACACAGAGCATGTGAAAGCCAATGACATCGAGTACAAGAGAGAGAGAGCGGCAGAAGTGACAAAGGCAGAAAAAAGCTTCATTATTAAGACTGATAAGGGAGAGTACGAGGCAAAATATGTGTTGTATGCAGTCGGCACAAAGAAGCGCAAGCTCAAAGTCCCGGGAGAGGATGAGTTCCTGGGAAAGGGTGTCGCGCTCTGCGCAACTTGCGACGCGCCGTTCTTCAAGGGAAAGGATGTCGCTGTCATCGGTGGCAATGATTCTGGGACGACTGCAGCGCTCCTTCTTGCAGAGTACGCTACAAAAGTATATATAATCGAGATAATGGAGAAGTTGCCGACAGAGCCAGTCTGGATGGATGCAATAGGGAAGGATCCGAAGATTGAAGTGATGACAGGCGAAAGTGTAAAGGAGATAATAGGTTCAGATGTCGTACAGAAGTTGATGCTGAATTCCGGAAAGGAGCTTGATGTCGGCGGGGTGTTCATCGAGGTCGGCTCGATCCCTGACACTGCCATGCTGGAACAGCTCAAGGTTGAAAAGGACAAATGGGGGCATATCGATGTCGACAGGACACAATCGACAAACATTGATGGGCTCTATGCAGCAGGCGACATAACCAACGGCTCGAACTACATGCGCCAGATTGTCGCAGCGCAGGCTGAGGGAGCGATTGCAGCCCAGGCCATATACAAGAGGATAGCAAAAGGTGAATGAATATGAAACAGGGAAAATCTAAGAATTTAAGGCTTCATTTTTCCAGAGGTGTGAAAAAATGAAACACATAGGCCAGAGAGTTCTGGTTCTGTTCGATGTGCAGAACATGTACTACAGTGCAAAGCACTTCTATGACACGAAAGTGAATTTCAAGGAGATACTCAATGCGGCAGTTGCAGGGAGGATACTCATCAGGTCCATAGCATACGTGATCAAGACAGAGATAAAGGATGAGGTGAATTTCCACGATGCTCTCAACAAGATTGGCATCGAGGTCAAGGCAAAGGACATCCAGATTTTTCAGGGCGGGGCAAAAAAAGGCGACTGGGACATCGGCATCGCAATGGATGCTGTCAGGCTCTCGAACAAGGTAGATACAGTAGTGCTCGTGAGCGGTGACGGAGATTTTGCAGAGCTTCTCAAATACCTGAAATCCCATGGATGCAGGTGCGAGGTAATCGCTTTCGCCCAGACAGCATCAAAGCATATTAGGGAGGAGGCTGATGATTTCCTCGATCTCTCCAAGAATACGAAGAAATTCCTGATAAGGGGAAGGAAGCCGCTTAAGCGAGTCCCGGGGAGTAAACCACCTATGAAATCAGCACCCATTAGACCCCAGGCAAGGCCGGCTACTGCCAGGCCACATGCAAGGTCACCCCCGCCGAGGCTGGCTCGAGCCGAGACCCTCGATCCGATACAGAAGGCTATTCTGGACGCAAACCTCAAGCAGGTGAACTGAATATTTTTTCTTTTTTTCATATTGATTCGATTCTTCTGGATTGTCCCATGACAGCTTCAATTCAATAAAACATATATACCGCATATGATATACCTTCAGTAATATGGATGATGCCCTGGTCGAAAAATCAAGAGAGGTTCTGCTGGGCTGTTGCCTTAAGAACGGAGCAATAATAGCGGCTGATTCTGACAGGCCGGACTATCCCCATGATGTCCAGAGCTACAGATATGTCTGGCCGAGGGATGCTGCCTACATATGCTATGCACTTGATCTGCTTGGGATGAAAGATGAACAGGCGAAATTCTTCCGATGGCTCAAAAGAGCCGAGGACTTTGAGAGGACAGGGCTGCTGTTCCAGAACTACCATACCAATGGCAGGAAGAGATGGACAGGGTTTCAGCCTGACCAGAACGGGACCATATTATGGGCGCTATATAATTTCATTAAGAGAAATCCCGGGTACAAGAAGGAGTTCATATCTCTCGTAAAGCTTCTCGCCGATGGCATCTGCAGGGTCTGGAAAAAGGAACATTTCTCAGTTATAACCCAGGACATCTGGGAAGAGAGATACACGTATCCGGAGATGAAGAACAACCATACGTATTCAATAGCAGCATGCGCAACAGGGCTGAAATGCGCTAACGCCATATCCTCAAACAGGAGCTGGATGAAGGTCTCAAAACAGATGGAGAGCATGGTCAAGGGCTCTTACCATGAGTTTCTTTTTGTCAGGAGGAACGGACTCAACATCGACTTCAGGCCCGACATTTCCATACTCGGGCTGATATGGCCCTTCGGGATATTGAAGGCAGATGACATCCGCATCATAAACACTGTGGACAACCTTCACAAGGTCCTTGAAGAGAAAGGGACTTTCCACAGGTACCAATATGATGACTATGACAGTTTCAGGTTCCAGGGAACAGATGCCTTCAGAGGAGCAGGCACATGGCCCATAGCCAATTTCTGGATTTCAATATATTATTCAATCAGGGGGGACAAGGAAAGAGCAACCCAATATATAAAGAATGTCGTGGACAGGCTTGACCGCAACAAGAACATCCCAGAACAGCTCTTCACCAACAAGACCCAGGTATCAGTCAAGCCCCTTGCATGGAGCCACGCGATGTACATCATAGCGAGGGCTCATCTATCGAAGTGATAGTGCGGATGAAGCCCCTTCATGTCTGAATTCCTTGGATTTTTACCTTTCTCAAAGCAATCCTTGCAGAATATAAGAACCTTGGTTGAACCTTCGACTTTCTTTTCGACCTGATGGCTGTCGCAGATAAATCTTCTGCAGGCATCGCAGTACTTATTGGTGTGAAGGCCGCATACAATGCACTCGCCGTCTTCGCTGAAAAGCATTCCCATATTCTATTTCTTGATCAGCTCGTCAAGCTTGTCAGTGGGTTTTTTTGTGGATTGTTGCTGTGCAGCCTGTGCCTGGGATACAAGGTCCACCCCAAGCTCCTTGAGCGCTTTGACATGCATCTGGATGAGCTGTTCGACAATCGAGATGATCTTTGCCATCTCTTCTCTTTCCTTCATAAGGGTCGAGAGGGCTCCTTTGTGAAAGCCTATCTGCTCTTCCTTGCTTGCCTCCGGTTGTTTCTGCTGTTCTGCCATGATGATGACCTCCTGATAGTTTTATTCCTGATAACCTGTACTATTATATATAATTTGTGACAGAAGTATCGGCTTATTTTGAGCTTTGGTTTTATTTGTGCGGATTCCCTTCTTTCTTCATCCCTTTCTTTTTTCCATTCTTCCTGATATATAACACAGCCGAAGATGCTAAAGCAATCACGATCACTGCTATAATTATGCTCTGCCAGCCTAACCTAGAGCCTTTTTCGGAAATATCATTTGATACTTGCAATGAATTGTTGACTCTGATGTTTACTTCGCCTGCCATCAAGGTACTGCTCTGGTTCTCAGCAAGAATGGTATTGTTGGCAACCAGGGATTCAGGAACATTCACAGTAGCTACTGTGTCAGTGCTGTGTTCTGCAACTGAACCAATAGGCTCTTGTGGAGACACATACACACAGGCCATAGTAAGTACCGGCCTGAATGTTATCGTTGAGCAGTTGTTTGTATCTTGGCAAACCCTTGACTTGAGCCCTGTCATCGAGCATTCTGACCAATTTGCGCAGCTCCAGCTCTCAGTGCACCGTGAACTGCTACCACCCCCCCCTCCTCCACCGCCGCCTCCGCAGGTGTATGTTCCACCTGTGCATTGGCAAGAAGAGTCGAGTGCCGAGCCGCTGTAGCAGTCCCTTGCGCAGGAAGCACCGGGATATGATTCCGCATCATTGTCATCGCAGTCCGCAAGACTGCAACTTCCTCCTTCTGCATAATATCCGTCACTGTCAGCATCTGTGCATTTCTGGACAATCCCTGAATGGTGCAGGCCTGTCACCTTGTATCTGCTGCCTGCCACTGTGCATGCATAGCCATCAACAGAGGTATTGTCGCATGTGACAAGAGTCTCATTGTCGCCGTCGCAACCTGCGCTGATCTCTGATATATTAATTATTGAAGCGTCCTTTATGCATAAATGGTCCATGCCTTGTTCCAGGTCGTCGACATACAATGTCTTTGTCATGCCCTCAGGGACGTCGATGCCGTTGACTATTATCGATCCGATGCTCCCTCCGGAATTCTCTTCCTTGGTGATGCTTGAAATATTGAAAAGTGATGATGAAGCATTCCATGGGAACTCGACCCAGGTGCTGTTCGATGCATTGTCTGAAATGCTGACTTTAATCATGCTGTAATATGGGCTTTCTGAATTAGTATATTCTCCTGTTTCATTATCAGAGAAGTAATCATAGAATTTGATAACATTATTAGACATGCTCCCGACGACAAAACCTTCATCGACAGAGCCGTCGCAGTCATCGTCCTTGGTGTCTAGCGTTTCGTTGACAGGCTCGTAATTGCTTGCATTAACCATCATGTTGCTGCCATTGCAGAACATGTTGTTGCCAAAGCAAAGGCCAAGCTGATTTGGGAGCAGCTCCCAGTCGATGAGGCTGTCGCAGTTGTTGTCGATTCCGTCGCATATCTCGGTCATGCCGGGATTTATGGAGGCGTTGAAATCAGCACAGTCAGAAGCATTGGTGTAATTGTCGCCGTCAGCATCTGAATCGCAAACATCGCCAATGCTGTCATTGTCCATGTCCAGCTGCATTGAGTTATTTACAAATGGGCAGTTGTCTATGTCACCACAGACACTGTCGTTGTCAAAGTCATTAGTGGCATCCCCCGGACAGGAATCACATTCATCTCCTATACCGTCAGAATCAGCATCATCCTGGGAAGGATTGGAAATTTCCGGGCAGTTATCTGTACCATCCCATACACCGTCATCATCAATATCTGTATTAGTAATGTAATAGCTGTCATAAAGAAAAAATACTCTTGAATCGCCATCATTCTCAAGATTATCTACCCAGGAATTGAAGTCATAGACGCTGTTTGAAAACGAGATTTTAAAAAAGCCATCATCACCGAAACCCGTCCCCCAGCTGTTTTTGCATATCCAGTAATCACTGGTTTCATCATATCCCACGATATCGACCCCATGCCAGTTGAGATAATAATATCCATCCCCTCCATCATGCCAGCATGATTCATCCTCCCAGACATTTTCATCATGGGAATATACTTCTTCTGAGCCGTCAAAATCATTACAGATTACCATTTTCGCAGTTACAGGTCCATAATCCGCAATAGCAGCCTTGACTGCATTCTTGCTAGCTGATACCTGACTGTAATCAGCTTTGACAAGTTCATCCTCCCAGCCTTCACATTTGTCATTGCAATCCCCATTCGAGCCTCCGCTGCTTGTGAATGGGAAGCATGACTCCCTAACTATTCCTGTGTTTTTCAGATAATCAAAAGTCAGGTCTAAATACCCGCCGTCACACCCTGACTGGCATCCGATGCCCGGCCATGTATACCCGTCGTAGCATAAATGATCACAGGAAATCAGGTCCTGCTCAGACAGGTCAATATCATAGTCATTGTCATCCAGATTAATGTTGATGCTTGCTTCTGCTATTCCTGTAACTGTAAATGCCCAGCATCCTCCACATGAGACCTGGTCCTTAACAGGAGTAATCCAGTTGCTCCCTTCAAAGCTTCTCCAGTCAAATTTATTAGGTGAGCTTGCAGATATAGTCGTTGGCTGGATTTCTGCAGGTTTCCTGCTGAAAATAGGCGAAGGGCTGATAATCTTATCGCTAATCACCGGCGTTATAATCTTTTGATTCTCAGAATTTATATAATCATTGCCGGATTCCAGGCTCATTATTCCTGTTTCAGCAGCTGTTTTTTTGTTCTGGACAGGTTCGCTGATTTCCCTGTAGAATTCCCATTCTTCTATCTCTTTGCCGTCCGGTGTTACGCAGACTCCGTACTGGTTCCCAGAAGAATCGACCTTCATCTGGTAGTCATTTCCCATCTGGATGCAAAGGCCTGCTGCAGGATTCTGGACAGCGAAACAAAAAGTGACAGACAGGACAAAGACAATCGCCAGGATAAGCAGATTCCTCCTGATCACGGGCACTCACCTCTGTAGAAAGCCCATTCCTCGCATTCTGAACCGTTCTCGAATATGCAGTACCCTGCCTGGCTTCCGTCCTGGGCTGTCCTTATTTCAAGGCTGCCTCCATCATCGATGCAATGGACTGACGCAGGGTTTGCCATCTGTGAATCATTGGAGACAGTTGAGACTTTGGTATGGCTTTTGCAGCCTGCAAGGATTATCAGAACAATCAATAGCAATGATAAACAATAAGTTCTCATCTTACTCCCACTATTGGAACGGTTTTCGCCCAGAATATTTAAATTTTGTCATTATAAAGGAATAAATTAAACAATTTATATTATATAGGAAACTTAATATATAATCAGGAAATCTATTAACTGCATACAGCAGGTGATAAGCTTCATACTCGGAAAGATAACAGGAAGGGTTACGACAACCAGGTTTGATTTTCTCGTGGAGAACAAGACAGAGAAATTCGACTACTGCCAGGTATATCACAGGGAATATGAGTATGTCCTCTGCCAGGTCATCGAGCTGGAGAAGACCACAGAAGAGGTGAAGGCCCGCTGCATAATCATCGGCTACAGGGACAAGAACGGAAGGATAAGGCAGGTAAGGAGCCCATTTGATGTCGGAACAGAGGTCCTTAAGGCTGAAGAGGATTTCATAAAAGCAGTTGTCATGCTCGACGATATCCAGAAAGGGGCTTACGTAGGGCTCCTTGAAGGCACGAGCATACCTGTATACCTCGACCTCAACAAGCTCCTGACAAGGCATGTCGCAATCCTTGCGAAATCCGGCTCAGGCAAGTCCTATTCAGTCGGAGTTCTTCTCGAGGAGATAATGGACAAGAATGTGCCGCTGCTCATCATCGACCCGCACGGCGAATATATCACCCTCAAGGAGGAGAATGACAACAAGAAAGACAAGGCAGCGATGTCCAGGTTCAAGGTAAAGCCAAAGTCATATGCAAGGAAAGTCTCGGTATATGGGGATACCCAGCTTGACCCGGGTTTCAAGCCCCTCAAGCTTGATGAGAACCTGACCCCTGATGAGATTGTGAACCTGCTGCCTGCAAGGCTCACGAGCAGCCAGATGGGGATACTCTACAGCACCATCAAGGAGCTCGACCGGCTCAACCTTGACAACCTGATACTTGCATTGCAGTCAAGCGAGAACAACCAGAAATGGAACCTGATTAACATGGTCGAATACCTCAAAGGGCTCAAGCTCTTCTCAGGAAACCCCACATCCTTCAACGAGCTTGTCCAGTCTGGGAGATGCTCCATCCTAAACCTGAAAGGCATAGACCCTCAGGTGCAGGAGATAATGATATATAAACTCCTAAAGGACCTATTCAGCGAGAGGAAGCTCGAGAAGATCCCTCCCTTCTTCCTTGTGATTGAAGAAGCGCACAACTTCGTCCCGGAGAAGGGCTTCAGCGAGGCAAAGTCATCAAAGATTATCAAGACCATCGCATCTGAGGGCAGGAAATTCGGCCTCGGGCTCTGCGTGGTCTCCCAGAGGCCGGCTATTGTGCAGAAGACAGTTCTTTCCCAGTGCACCACCCAGGTCATTCTCAAGATTACAAACCCCAATGACCTCAAAGCCATAACGAATTCTGTAGAGGGTATCACTTACGAGACTGAGAACGAGATAAAGAACCTGCCTGTGGGCACTGCCCTGATAACAGGCATAGTCGACATGCCTCTGCTTGTCAATTTCAGGCCCAGGAAGACCAGGCATGGAGGAGAGGCAGTGGACATCCTCGGCATGCAGGAGGGCGAGGACAAGTTCTTTGATGAGCTCAAGGATTTCAAGGACAAGAAGCTCATGCCCGTAATCCAGCCCAAGCTCACACCCAAGGACATCAGGCTGATGAGCGAAAAAGAGGTGGCTATCGAGACTGTCCTTGTGCCATGCGTGATGTTTCTCTGCGAGAACAAGGGCAGGGAGTTCAACCTCCTGGTAGAGATGGTGAACGGAAGTGTCGTGACCGACATCGAACAGGCGAAGATTAAATCAGCATTCCTGCCAGAGCTTGACAAGCTCACTAGTGAGGAGCTCAAGGTCCTCGAGAACGCGTTCAGGCAGAAGAGATTCACGATTGAGTCTTTCATCCAGAAGACAGGAAGAGGGCTGGATACCGAGAGTGTAATCAAGTCCCTCGCAGCAAAAGGTTATCTCGACAACAAGTATGGGAATTATGAGATCTCTGACAAGTATATCCTGACTGACATCGCGAGACATGCATTCTATGCGAAGATTGAGTTCCACAGGACAGACGCAGGCAAGATCCTCCAGAAGAAGCAGAGGATGGATTCTGTCAAGGCCCTTGTCTCGAAATTCACGACAGTGAAAGACCAGAGGGAATGTTTCCTTGTACATTACAGCGTGTCTGCAAAATAGCTGTTGTTTCTAATTATTTGACCAGGGTTTGGGTGGTTTAATGTGGAAATTAGGCCTATTATATACTAAAAGATAGAAAAGTTTATAAATACTTAATACAATATATTACAATATCATATCAGATAGTATAAAAAATGGATAATGTTTCTTTGGCACAGGAAGCGCAAGAGCGAAGTCTGGAAAGCATATTGATTGGTCAGCATCCTGTAGCTCTTGAAAGGTTTTTTCTCAGGAATGGACCCAATGCACCCATTTACATATCTCGGGAGGAACCATCTCTGGTTGAGATCACCCCGGCAGTTAAAATCAGTAAATATGACCCTGATGCCCTTAATGACAGATATAAGACTTTGGTTGATTCCCGGCAGATGGAAGGGATCAGGAAAAATATCCCGCATGAACTTGCAGGGTATGAATCCATCATCATGTCTGTCGCCCTCAATATTCTCGGTCTGAAGAAGCCGATGCAGGACTTCAAGTTCCAGAAGAGCATTGAGAATAATGGTGATATAGGATATAATGAAGCAGTGAAGAGATTCATCTATAATGAGAGTGTCTGTTATGGGAAGACAATTGCACTGAACCAGAAAAACCCGGTCAATCAGGGATTCTGTGATCCCAGTCATTACAAGGAGATGCTTGGATATGTCATCCAAAGCCTGGGTGAAAACCAAACTCTTAAATTCATAAATGAGAATATCAACCAGAAGCCCCCCCATACCAAGGATGAATTCGGGGCGATGCCATTGTTCTTGAAGAGCAATGCATTTTCATGGCAGGTCATGACATCCATGAATGATTACTGCTCCAATATATGCACGCATGAACTCCAATGCATGAAGGCAAGAAACCTTCCCGGCAGGGACATTAGCAAGATTGTACCATATTATTAGATGATTGCTTATTATTTCTGGGCCGGCTGGCAAGACACATCCTGACTCTCAAGCGGAAAATATTAAAATCAAGGAGATATAGGACTTTCAATATGCAGCACATCAAAGAGAACCCACGTGTCGAGGTCATGCTTGCAAAGACTGACGAGTTCATAGGCAATCTCGGGTTCACTGAGCATGGGAGGAGGCATGCTGAGCTCGTCTCAAATATCGCGCATAATATCCTGAAAAGGCTTGATTATTCAGAGAGGGAGCAGAAGCTTGCAGAGATTGCAGGCTATCTCCATGACATAGGCAATGCGATAAACAGGGTGAATCACGCTCAGACAGGCGCTGTCATCGTCTACGATCTCCTCAATGAGATGGGATTTGACATCAATGACATAATGGACATCGTCGGGGCGATCGGAAACCATCATGAAGACGAGGGCCACCCGATAAGCTTCATTGCAGCAGCCCTGATAATTGCAGACAAGACCGACGTCCACAAGAGCCGTGTGAGAAAGACAGTAGACATAAAGATGGATATCCACGACAGGGTCAACTGGGCTGTGGAGAAGTCTTTTCTCAATGTGAAGCCTGATGAGAATGCAATCGCGCTTGAGCTAACGATCGATACAGGCATAAGCCCGGTCATGGAATATTTCGAGATATTCATGGACAGGATGCTCATGGCACGGCGGGCGGCAGAATTCCTGGGATGCAGCTTCGGGCTCTATATCAACGGGAGCAAGGTGCTCTAGTCTTCCTCCCTCTCCTTCACATAATGCAGGGACTTGTCGTACTGGAACAGCCTGCTCTTGATGTCTTTCTTCTCATCGCCCAGGTATGCATCGACCCTCTTCTTGAGGAACTCAGGCTCGAATGGCTTTGTTATGTACTCGTCGACATCTACTTTGACAGCCTTCTTTAGGTCTTCCATGGAGTGCTTTGCAGTGAGCATTATCACAGGTATATGCCTGGTCTTCTCATCTGTCTTGAGCTTCTCGCACACCTCATCAGCCGTCCATCTGGGGCATCATTATATCAAGTATCACGAGATCAGGGTTCTGTTTTATCATCTCAAGCCCCTCTTTGCCGTTCTCTGCCTTGATGACGTCATATTCCGGCGCGAGCGTCAGGTCGACAAGCTCCCTGATAGTGTATTCATCGTCCACTACTAGGATTTTTTTCTTCATTATCGAAGGTTATATGTCATGGGTATTTAAAATTAATTGAAAATGCAGGCATAAAATGGATAAATTTTAAATATTGACTGGCCATATTGATATTCCAATGCCCAAGATTAGCTTAATCATCCCGACGCTGAATGAGGAGAAGTACCTCCCGAAGCTCCTTGAGAGCATAAGGAAGCAGGATTTCACGGATTACGAGATAATCATCGCTGACGCAGGTTCTACAGACAAGACAAAAAAGATTGCCAAAAGATTCAGGGCAAGGGTCGTGAAGGGAGGGATGCCCGGACCTGGCAGGAACAGGGGAGCAGAAGCTGCCAGGGGTGAACTTCTGTTCTTCTTTGATGCAGATGTAAAGCTTCCGAGAGGTTTCCTTGAAAAAGCACACAGTGAGATGCAGGAGAGGTTCCTTGACCTTGCATCATGCGAGTTCAGGCCTCTGTCCAGCCTCTATGTGGACAAGGTCATGCATGAGCTGGCATATTCATATATCAAACTCGGCCAGTTCACCTCGGCCCATGCCCCGGGATTCTGTATCTTCATCTCCAGGAGGCTTTTTTTCCGCATTGGGGGTTTTGATGAATCGATTACTCTTGCTGAGGACCATGACCTGGTCAGGAGAGCCTCAAAACTCAGGCCATTAAGGCTCCTGAATTCGGTTTATATTAAGGTCAGCGTGAGAAGGCTGAGAAAAGAGGGGAGGCTGCTCCTTGCCGGCAAGTATCTGAAGGCAGAATATTTCAGGATGACGAAGGGGGAAATACGGGATGGTTCAGTCGAGTATGAGTTTGCAGATTTCTCAAGGAATCTCAACAAGCCGATTGAGAAAAGGCTGCATATGGTCGAGAGGCAGATCAACCGGATGAACAGGGACTACAACAGGCTGAAGAAGAACCTGTCAGAGGCAGGCACACCAAAATTGGCCATAAAAAGGATGAAAAATAATCTTGAATCTGCAAGGGATTCGCTGGCAGGATTATTTATCAAAAGAAAAATCAAATGAGAGGGATCACCCGCACCTACCTGGGATGAATGCTCATGCCATCAGTTTCTTGATGAGCCCCTTCCGGGTCTTTATCCTCTTGATCTTTGATGCAAGCGCCTTTTCCCCGAGCCCGTCAGAAATCCAGTTGTAGAAATCATTCTTCTCATTGTTGCAGTGATAGCTGAATGTGTCGTCGTCAACCTGCTCAAGGATCTTGGCAAGTGAGCTGATACTGTCTGCTGTCGCGCCATTGCTGAAATAAAACACCGAAGCCATGTTCTCACCTCTTTGAGGGACAGGCAATACATCTATCGAGTATTAATATTTTTTGCTTTTATCGGAATAACTTTAAATAAACTCTATGAATACCCCGCATTCATGAAGCCCCGGGATATCCTGATATGGCTTTTCTTTTTCGCAGTCCTTTTCATAATAAGCAGATTCAATTACCTCCTTTTCCACAGCATCGCTGAATTCGCGAGCATATTCATAGCAGCTGGGATCTTCATGGTCGCATGGAACACCAGGAGGATAAACAGGAATGACTATTTCCTCTTCCTCGGCATCGCATATCTCTTCATTGCGTTCATCGATACATTGCACACCCTTTCCTATGAAGGGATCAATGTAATAGGTCATGGCGCGAACATGGCGACCCAGTACTGGATATCTGCGAGGTTTGTCGAGGCAGTGTCCTTCATGGTGGCACCTCTCCTGCTGAAACGCAGGCCGGATTTCAGGCTTGTCTGGGTAGGCTTCACAGCTGTCTTTGCAATTATTGTGACCACTATCACGATAGGCATATTCCCGACAGCATTCGACAACGGCCTGACTGTGTTCAAGATTGCAACCGAGTACATCATATGTGCAATCCTCCTAATCGCCCTGTATCTGCTTTGGAAGAACAGGCTCAGGTTCTCCCGCTACATCTACAGGCTACTCGCAGCATCGATCGTCTTTACAGTATTGGGTGAGCTGTCATTCACTTTGTATACAGACCCATTCGGACTTTTCAACCTGATAGGGCATTTCTTCAAGCTCACGTCATTTGCAATGATATACCAGGCAGTCATAGTCACGAACCTGAGGGAGCCCTACACAGCAATGTTCAGGGACATCAAGATGAAGGAGAAGAAGCTTGAAGAGGCGAATGAGACGAAGGTCGAGTTCATGAACATAACAGCACATGAGTTGAGGAACCCACTGACCTCGATCGTCGGATATTCAAAGATGCTTCTTAAGAAGGGTAAGCTGGGAGCGACCGAGAGGAAGCATATTGAAGTCATAAGCGAGGAGTCCTGGCGGATGAAGCACCTCGTGGATGATTTCCTTGACATCGTTAAGCTCGAGAGCAGGAAGATGAGGTTTGAGATGAAGGAGACAGACATGGAGAAGGTCCTTGAAACATCCTACCTGCAGATGAAGACCGAGGCAGGGAACCTGAAATTCACAAAGAGCGTCAGTGCCGGACTGCCCAGGGTGCGGGTTGACAGCGGAAGGATCATCCAGGTGCTCTGCAACCTGATGATAAATGCATTCAAGTTCACTGAAGAAGGCAGTGTCAGGATATCAGCATCAGAAAAGGAAGGAGGGGTTCTTGTCCAGGTGAAGGATACCGGCATCGGCATCAAGAAAGAAGACATGGACAAGCTCTTTGTAAAATTCAGCCAGCTCGACACGAAGTACAGGAGACTAGGCACCGGGCTCGGGCTGGCCATATCAAGGGAGATAATCGAAGCCCATAAGGGGTACATCAGGCTTGAGTCCTCGAGTAAGGGAAGCACGTTCTCATTCTGGCTGCCGGGAATAAACAATTGAATCTATTATCCTAGAGCAGACCTAAGTTCGTATTTTGCATTAATTATAAATAATGTTCTCGCTTTCCTGCGGACATGTCAGAGGAAGAGAAGGATTACATCCCATTTGATTTGATATATGCTAGCCTTGTCAGGGAATATCCTGACTGGATAGACATCGAGAGATCGAACAGGATCCTGCTGGCAGATGTCTCAGGCTCCAGCGGCCTAATGAGCGTAAGGCATCTTGGAAATATCGTCATGAGGAAAGAGCCGAAGCCTGCTCTGGATTATGAAGGAGACGGGTATGAACTTCTGCAATGGTATGAATCTGAAGAGAGGAAATGGTCAGGGGTCATCAACCATATAAAAGTGATCGGATTCGAGCCAAGATACACTCCTTATCAATCTGGGCATTTCAGGAAATATGCCGGCTTATCATCGATAGATGAGGCGAACGCTCTTTATGACATCCCTATCGGCACATCCATGCTTGTCCAGATAGTCAACAGCCGACATAAGGTCCTCAAGAGAAACGATGGCAATTACAAGGACAGGATCTTCATAGGATACCGGCCACGGAGCCTGGATGGCAGAAGGCTTGGCAGGTAGCTTGTGCATATCGATATCATTCTTCCTGGAAAATAATATGCCCCTGCCGGGCACAGTGCCTTTTTGTCTATTTTGGTGGGATTTCAATATATACCATTCTATTACTCTAATCTCATTTTTCCCCTTGCCACTGGACAAGCTAGCTTAAAATATATAAATATAGCAAGATTACCATTTAAACAATGGAAGATAAGAATAAACTGGTAGTTTTTCAGGATAAAAAAATCCGACGTATCTGGTATAATGAAAAATGGTATTTTTCTATAGTTGACATTATAGCTGTTTTAACAGAAAGTGACAATCCTCAAGTGTATTGGAGAGTCCTTAAAAAGAGACTTAAAGATGAAGGAAATGAAACCGTTACAAATTGTAACGCTTTGAAAATGCCAGCAGTCGATGGTAAATTGAGGCTTACAGACATAGGCAATACCAAAGAGATATTCAGGTTAATTCAATCGATTCCATCTCCTAGAGCCGAGCCTTTCAAACAATGGCTGGCTCAAGTTGGTTATGAAAGAATTGAAGAGATTGAAAATCCAGAATTGGGTCAGGATAGAATAAAAGAATATTATGAACTCAAAGGGTATCCAAAAGAATGGATTGACAAACGATTAAGAGGAATTTCTGTAAGACAGGAATTAACAGATGAATGGAATGACAGAGAAATTAAAACACAAAAAGAATTTTCAATTCTTACAAATGAAATATCAAAAGCAACTTTTGGAAAAACAGTGGGTGAATACAAAGATTTCAAGCAACTTAAAAAAAAGAATCAGAATCTTCGAGATCACATGACTGACTGGGAGCTTATTCTTACAATGGTTGGAGAAAAGGCAACAACCGACATCACAAGAGAAAAAGACTCGCAGGGATTTGAGGAATGCAGGGAATCTGCAAACAAAGGTGGAAACATCGCAAAAAGAACAAGAGTTGATATTGAAAGCAATATCGGTAAATCAATCATTTCGAGAGATAATTATTTACCTAAACAAAAAGAGAAAAAAAGAATGGATTCTGAAAAATAAAACGCCCCTGCCGGGATTCCTTGAAGTTCGTGGAACACGAACGAAAGGTCAAGGAAAACGAAGTTTTACGCAGATGTTCGAATTCCGCAGGGATTGATATCATTTCGAAGAAATAATGCCCCTGCCGGGATTCCTTGAAGTTCGTGGAACACGAACGAAAGGTCAAGGAAAACGAAGTTTTCCGCAGATGTTCGAATTCCGCAGGGATTGATATCATTTCGAAGAAATAATGCCCCTGCCGGGATTCCTTGAAGTTCGTGGAACACGAACGAAAGGTCAAGGAAAACGAAGTTTTCCGCAGATGTTCGAATTCCGCAGGGATTGATATCATTTCGAAGAAATAATGCCCCTGCCGGGATTCGAACCCGGGTTACGCCGTCCGCAACGGTGCGTCCTATCTGAGCACAAAGTGGCTTGCCCGCAGAATGAGGGCAACCCCAGGATTTTGCTCGAGCCTTTGTTTCACCGCAGGTGAACACAAAAGGTCGCCAGGCTAGACTACAGGGGCGTCAGTTATATGATGTTTTGCCTGCAACAAGAACCAGATTCTAATACCAATATAAAAAACTTAATCTTTGCCGTTCGTGATATTCCTGAATCTTTCCCTGAGCGCAGTTGAGCCCCTCATGAGCTTTGCAGGCACGTTTTTCACCCTGCCCTTGTTCATATGATACTGGAGCCTGAGGGTAGGGACAGCATATCTCATGTGTCTCGACATCATATTGGTCCCGTGTATGAGTTTGGACAATGTCCTAATCTCTGTCCCGATGACGAAATTTTTCTTCATGCTGATGTTCTTGAGGAAGCTCTCAACGTCATGCGCATGGCTGCTGGTCACGACCTTCCCGAGCTCAAATATTGTATGCCCGTCAGATCCTCCTGTAAACCCTTTTTCAAGCTCTCCAGCCCTCTTTTCTGCCTTCCTGTTGAGCCGCCTGGTCATCCCTCCGCATATGACTTCCATGGAATCGATGTCATCGAACACGCTCTCATCTATATAATGCTTTTTCACGCTTTTTGACAGGCCTTGGTTTGCTATTGCGAACCCGTAAGGATGGGCAGCGACTCTCATGCAGCTGAAATCCCGCGTCCTGTTCAATATTTCTTCAACACTCAATTTGACGGCCATGTACGGGTTGCCCTGCTTGTTCGGCTTTATATGCTTCTTGTAGAACTCTCCCAGCTCATCTATGGTATAGAAATACAGAAGTATATGAGGGCCGTCACTGGAGCTGATTTCTATGCCGGGTATGATCATGATGCCCATGTTGTTTGCGGATGCCTTGACACAGCCCTCGATCGCATTATGGTCTGTTATAGCCACGCCCATCTTCTTTTTCCTGGCTTTTCTCATCACAGTCGATATACGCGTATAGCTGTCAGAGAAACGGGTATGGTAATGCATGTCAACGCTCGAGAGGCCCATGCTGTGGAACAGCTCAAGGTTGGGCTTATGAAAGAATATCCTGTTTTTTTCCATTCATTAATGCAAAAATTAATTAATATATATGTATTTTGGATTTCCGCGATGAATGCAGGCCAGTCCAGGGCTTGTATTATGATGCATATTATATAGCGATAATATCAAAAAACAGTAATGTTTATAAAGAGAAAAAAAAGTTAGAAGTCAACTATGAAAAATCCTTCTAGAGCGCAAAATCAAAAGACAAGGCCAATTTGTGCTTATTTTAATTATAGGAGGATTTTATGCATAGTTTAGCCTAAAAGCCCTGGTAGTGTAGTCCGGCCTATCATGAAGCCCTGTCGAGGCTTCGACCCGGGTTCGAAAAACGATATTTTGCCTTTTTCATGGAAAAAGGAGGTCGTTAGAAAGTCCCGGCCAGGGCGTATTGAAGATTTGGGACAAGGAACCTGGAGACTCTGGGATACGGTCCCAAATCTTTAAGGGCCCGTAGCTCAGCCTGGTAGAGCACTCGACTTTTAACTTTCCGGAAGGGATCGAGTGGTCGCGAGTTCGAACCTCGTCGGGCCCATAACTAACCAGGTCGTCAGGATAAGGGGCCGGTTATCGGGTGTGCTCCGGCAGCGGGGCAGGGGGGTGTCAATAAGATTTTTGCACCCATGTAAATATATAAGGAGAGATTCCAGATGGCAAAAAACAAAAAAGTCAGTTTCGATGTTAGGACTCACGTGCTGGTTCCGAAGCACGCAAAACTCACCCAGAAAGACAAGAACGACCTTCTCAAGAAGCTCAACATAACAATAAAAGAGCTGCCCAAGATCTCGGCAAAGGACCCTATCATCCAGCCCCTCAATGTCACTGTAGGGGATGTGATAAAGATAGTGCGTCCCAGCCCGACAGCAGGAGAGGCAGTGTATTACAGGTGTGTCGTAAATGAATAAAACCTCAAAAACCCTGATAAAGAAGTATTTCAACGAGCATTCGCTCGTTGAATCTGATATAGAATCGTTCAACTATTTCATTGAGCATGAGCTCCAGGTCATAATCAATGAGAACAAGATAATCGAGCCTACGATAATCCCTCATAATATCGATGAGTTCAAGATAAGGCTTGACAAGATATGGGTAACCAAACCGGAGATTACAGAGGCTGACGGATCGAAGAGGCCGATATTCCCCATAGAGGCAAGGCTCAGGAAGATAAGCTATTCAGCACCATGCTATATCGAGGTCAGTGCCCACATCAACGGCATTCAGCGGGAATCCTTTGTGACCCAGGTTGGAGCCATTCCAATAATGCTCAAATCAAAATTCTGCCATCTCAACAAGCTGAGCAGGGAAGAGCTGGTGGCAAACAACGAGGATCCATACGACCCTGGAGGATACTTCATAATCAACGGCACCGAGAGGGTGCTCATCAACATCGAGGACCTGGCTGCAAACCAGTTCCTGGTCGAGGAGAACAAGATAGGCCCGAGCAGGTTCCAGGGCAAGATATTCTCTGAGAGGGGCTCATTCAAGATCCCTCATGTGATGGAGAAGCACAAGGACGGGATATTCTACATAACTTTCACCAGGGTCAAGAAGATACCTCTGGTGATAATCCTCAAGTCGCTGGGTCTTGTCAAGGACGAGGATATCATGAAGCAGGTGTCTGACAATGCCCAGAATGACGACATATACATCAACCTGCTGGAATTCCACAGCCTCAAGAACGAAGAGGACGCTCTGGACAATATCGCGAAAAGGATAGGCATAACACAGTCAAAAGACATAAGGATAGAGAGGATGGGCGAGATAGTAGACAAGTATCTCCTGCCTCACCTCGGAACAGAGAAGGAGGACAGGCTGTTCAAGGCCTTCAACCTATGCAAGCTTATGAAAAAATTCATCAAGGTCTCAAATGGCGAGATCCCTCTTGATGACAAGGACCATTACATGAACAAGCGGGTGAAGATGAGCGGGGACCTCCTTGCAGACCTCTTCAGGGTGAATCTGAAGGTGCTGATAGGTGACATGCTCTATAATTTCCAGAGAATCGTAAAGAGGGGCAAGTTCCCGTCGATAAAGGTTGTGATCAGGGACAAGCTCCTCACACAGAGGCTGTATACCTCCATGGCTACAGGCAACTGGGTCGGGGGAAGGAAGGGAATCAGCCAGAGGATCCAGAGGCTCAATTTTCTCGAGACCATGAGCCACCTGCAGAGGGTGATCTCACCATTGTCAGCGACGCAGGAGAATTTCGATGCCAGGGAGCTTCACAGCACCCATCTGGGCAGGCTTTGCCCCATAGAGACCCCGGAAGGGACAAACATAGGCCTTAGGAAGAACCTTTCACTGCTCTCACAGGTGTCAAAGCAGGATGATGAGCAGGATATCCTCAAGGTATTGAAAAACATGGGGCTGAAGGGGGTCAGGTGAGAAATATGGATGAAGTGTATCTGAACGGGAAATTCATTGGGACTACGGATGAGCCTGACAATTTCGTGGAGAGCGTATTCCTTGAGAGAAGGAAAGGGGCATTGTCACAGAACATCAACCTGCTTTATGACAAGGAGCAGAAGAAGATAAGGATCGAGTGCCAGAAAGGCAGGCTGAGAAGGCCGCTTGTAGTCGTGAAAGACGGCAAGCCGCTGCTGACAGAGAAGCAGAGGAGCCAGCTCGAGAAGAATGAGATTTCATGGTCAGACCTGGTAAAGCAGGGCATTATCGAATATGTCGATGCAATGGAAGAAGAGAATGCTCTTGTCGCATTCAGCGAGGAGGAGCTGACCCCTGAGCACACGCATATGGAGGTAGTCGCATTCGACATCCTCGGCCTATGCACATCGCTTGTGCCGTTTGGCAACCATCTGCTATCGACGAGGCTCAATGCAGGAAGCAAGAACCAGAAGCATGCCCTGGGGTTCTATGCAGCAAACTATCTTGTGAGGATGGACATGGACGTCAACATCCTCGAGACGCCTCAGATGCCTATCACCCAGACAATAATGCATGAGATATCCGACTATGACAAGCACCCGGCAGGGCAGAATCTTGTCGTCGCAATAATGAGTTACAAGGGCTACAACATGGAGGATGCGATAATCCTCAACAAGTCATCTATACAGAGAGGGGTCGCAAGGTCCACTTATTTTAGGCCTATCATCGCAGAGGAGCTCAGGTATTCCGGAGGGCTCATTGATGAGATAGGCGTCCCTGACAAGGATGTCAAGGGATACAAGTCAGAAAAAGACTACAGGATGCTTGAAGAAGACGGGATAATCGTCCCAGAGGCGAAAGTCGCGGAAGATGACGTGGTCATCGGCAAGACATCGCCGCCGAGATTCCTTTCAAGCCTTGATGAATACAACCTGGCCTCAAGCATGAGGAGGGAATCATCATCTTCCATAAAGCATGGAGAGAGGGGCATCATAGATTTTGTCCTGCTCACTGAGAATGAGGAAGGGAACAGGCTGGTCCAGGTCAGGATAAGGGACCAGAGGATTCCTGAGATAGGTGACAAGTTCACAAGCAGGCATGGACAGAAAGGTGTCATTGGTGCAATAATCCCGGCAGTGGATATGCCATTTTCAGCCAGCGGAATCATCCCCGACCTGATATTCTCACCGCATGGGATCCCGTCAAGGATGACAGTTTCCCATCTCATTGAGCTGATTGCAGGCAAGGTCGGAGCACTTTCAGGAAGGTCAATAGATGGGACTACATTCGATTCAGAGCCGGAAGAGGAGCTCAGAAAAGAGCTCAGGTCCATGGGTTTCCGGGAGAACGGTACAGAGACCATGTACAACGGCATGACAGGCGAGCAGTTCGATGCAAAGATATTCATCGGAGACATGTATTATCTCAAGCTCAAGCACATGGTCGCTAACAAGATACATTCAAGGGCAAGAGGGCCAATACAGCTTCTAACAAGGCAGCCTACAGAGGGTCGTGCTCTTGAAGGCGGGCTGAGGCTAGGGGAGATGGAGAAAGACACGTTTGTCGCCCACGGCACAAGCCTGCTCCTCAAGGAGAGGTTCGATTCGGACAAGACTGTCGTCCCGGTATGCTCGAACTGCGGGCTCATAGCCATCCATGACAGCATGAGGAAAAGGTCGTACTGCCCCATATGCGGGGACAATGTCGAGATAAATTTCATAGAGATAGCATATGCATTCAAGCTGCTCCTTGACGAATTCAAGAGCCTTTGCATATATCCAAGGCTGATACTGGCCAATAAATACTGAAAAAAAGGATGTTGTAACAAGAAAAATGGAAGAAAAACTGGTACACAAAAAGGTCAATGAGATACAATTCGGGATGCTTAGCCCGAAGCTCATCAAGAAGATGGCATCGGCAAAGGTCGTGACGCCGGAGCTGTATGACAAGGAAGGATATCCTGTGGACGGAGGGCTTATGGACATCCGCCTGGGAGTGATCGATCCCGGCCTCACGTGCAAGACCTGCGGCTCCAAGCTAAAGGAATGCCCCGGGCATTTCGGGTATATAGAGCTTGCAAGGCCGATAGTCCACTTGAAATATATCGGAGTTATCCTGAATCTCCTGAAATGCAGCTGCAAGGAGTGTGGGAGGATACTAATCCCTAATAATAAGATAGACAGCAACATCGACAAGCTCAATGAGGTCGAGAATGAGGAAGGCCTTATCGGGAGAAGGAAGATGATAGCTGACATCATCACGGGCCTCAGGACAATCAACAAATGCCCCCACTGCAAGGCAAGGCAGCAGAAGATAACTATCGAGAAGCCGACGACATTCCTTGAGAATGAGAAGAGGTTGTCGCCTATAGAGGTGAGGACAAGGCTTGAAAAGATCCCTGATGAGGACCTGGAAATCTTCGGACTCAACCCGAAGCATATAAGGCCTGAATGGACAGTGCTCACTGTCATGCCTATCCCGCCTGTGACCATGAGGCCAAGCATCACACTTGAGAGCGGGGAAAGGAGCGAGGATGACCTTACCCACAAGCTGGGCGACATAGTGAGGATAAATCAGAGGCTCTTCGAGAACATCAATGCAGGCGCGCCTGAGATAATCATAGAGGATCTTTGGGACCTGCTGCAGTATCATGTCACAACATTTTTCGACAACGAGGTCGCGCAGCTCCCTATTGCAAGGCACAGGTCAGGCCAGCCCCTCAAGACCATCACTGCAAGGATAAAGAGCAAGGAAGGGAGGATCAGGCATAACCTCGTCGGCAAGAGGACAAATTTCTCATCAAGGACAGTCATCAGCCCTGACCCCATGATTGATATCGACGAGGTAGGCGTCCCGAGAAGGATAGCCATGAAGCTTAGCATTCCTGAAAGGGTGACAGAGTGGAATCTTGAATATCTGAAGAAATTTGTCGAGAAAGGCCCGTCAGAATATCCAGGGGCTAACTACATCGTCAGGCCTGACGGCAAGAAGAAGAAGATAACAGATGAGACAAAGGAGCAGCTCCTTGAAGAGATCCAGCCGGGCTATTATGTCGAGAGGCATATCATGAACGGCGACATATCCATCTTCAACAGGCAGCCGTCCCTTCACAGGATGTCGATGATGTGCCACAGGGTCAAGGTCCTTCCTCACAAGACATTCAGGCTCAACCCTGCAGTATGCGCGCCGTACAACGCAGATTTTGATGGTGATGAGATGAACCTCCATATACCTCAGACAGAAGAGGCCAGGGTCGAAGCTGAGATACTGATGGAAGTCAGGACACAGCTGATCAGCCCGAGGTACGGACTGAGCATCATCGGCTGCATACAGGATGCAATATCAGGTAATTACCTGCTTACAAAGGACCTTAAGATGACGAGAGATGAGGCTATCGACCTGCTCTCGTCGATCCGCATCAATGATTTCAAGGACATACCGAAAAAAGCAGAGGTGACAGGCAAAGAGATATTCAGTTGCATACTTCCCTCCGACTTTGATTTCAGGGGGTCTGACAGGGCAGGAAACGAAGTCCTTATAAAGAAGGGCAAGCTGCTGTCAGGCACCATGGACAAGGCGAACCTCGGCGAAGGCTCAGGCCTTCTTCTTAGGAACCTCCACAAAAGATACGGGCCGGAGCAGACCATCAACATCCTGGGCAGGATGTTCAGGCTCGGCATTGAGACACTTCTGAAGCTAGGCTTCTCGACAGCGATTTCCGATGTTGACCTCCCAAAAGAGGCGAATGAGACAATCAGCAGCATAATGGTGAAGGCGCAGGAGAAGGTCGACGAGCTGATCGATTCATTCAACAAGGGAGATCTCGAGGCCTTCCCGGGCAGGAGCATAAAGGAGACGCTTGAGCTCAAGATACTCGAGATACTTAACAAGGCAAGGAACGATACAGGAACAATTGTCGCCCAGTACAACAACAAGGACACATCCATGATGGTCATGAACCTGTCAGGGTCGCGCGGAAATCCGCTCAACCTTGCACAGATGAGCGGCTGCGTTGGACAGCAGGCGATGAGAGGGCACAGGATAGAGAAGGGGTACAACAGGAGAGCGCTCTCATGCTTCAAAAAAGATGACCTCGGCCCAGCAGCGCATGGCTTCATCCAGAACAGCTTCAAGTCAGGGCTGAGCCCTTCCGAGTTCTTCTACGGCTCCATGACAGGGAGGGACAGCCTGATGGACACAGCCCTTAGGACACCTAAATCCGGATACCTCTACAGGAGGCTTGCAAATGCGACCCAGGACCTCAGGGTTGAATACGACATGACTGTGAGGGATGCTAGCGGGAAAATCATCCAGTACAACTATGGAGAGGACAATATCGATGTCTCGAAAAGCGAGAACGGGAAGCTCAATGTCAAAAAGATAATTGAGCAGGCAGGTGATTAGGATGTCAAAACTTTTTGAAGAATACCAGGATAAGCTGCCGCAAAAGATAATCAGCGACCTCAAGGAATACCTGCCCAAAGGCACCAGCCAGAAAAAGCTCAAGGAGATCCTGGAGATTACAGTGAAAGAATACAGGAACATGAGTGTCGAGGCTGGCGAGGCAGTTGGTCTCATAGGCGCAGAATCCATCGGCGAGCCTGGCACGCAGATGACCCTCAACACATTCCACTTTGCAGGTGTCGCAGAGATGAACGTCACGATGGGCCTGCCCAGGATAATCGAGATACTTGACGGATCGAAATCGCTCTCAACACCAATGATGGAGATATACCTCCAGGCACCTTATTCAAAAGGCAAGAACATAAGAGAGATAGCATCCCTCATAAGGGAGACCACTCTCAAGTCAGTCACAAAAGAGATAGTGGTGAACATAGGGGATTTCACGATTGAGATAGAATTGAACAAGGAGTTTGCCAAGTCCCTTGGCCTTGATGTCGGCAAGGTGACAGCAATAATATCCAAGAGCACCAAGAGCTTCAATGTCAAGACCAAGCAGGACAAGATAATAATCAAGCAGAAGGGAAAGAACGAGGAGATAAACCAGCTGTTCAAATTCAAGGAGAAGCTCAAGGAGCTCTATATAGCCGGCGTGAAAGGCATCAACCAGGTGCTTCCGGTGAAGAGAGGGGATGAATTCATCATAGTCACTGCAGGGACTAACCTTACAGATGTCCTCGAACTGGAATACGTCGACCCTACAAGGACAACATCAAACAACATCTATGAGATAGCACAGGTCCTGGGAATCGAGGCCGCCAGGCAGGCGATAATCGATGAGGTCATCAAGGTCATCGATGCACAGGGGCTCAATGTCGACATAAGGCATATCATGCTAGTCGCTGACATCATGTGCGTGAACGGCCATATCAAGGGCATAACCAGGTATGGAGTGGTGAGTGAAAAGTCAAGCGTCCTTGCAAAGGCCTCATTTGAGACTCCCATAAAGCACCTCATAAGCGCGTCACTTGTCGGCGAGAAAGACAAGCTCAACAGTGTCGTGGAAAATGTCATGCTCAACCAGCCGGTGCCGATAGGGACAGGGCTTCCGGGACTGATCACAAAGATAAAGAAATGATGCGAAAATGGCAAAAGCAAAGAAGATAGACAAGAACATTGAGGACATAAAGAGACTAATCAAGGAAGGAAAGGCTGTCATCGGCCAGAAAAGCGTGATAAGGGGCCTTCGGGCTGACAAATTCGAGAAAGTATATCTTGCATCTAACCCCAGCAGCGGGCTTGCTGATGACGTGGAGCACATGGCAGGCCTGGGAAAGTTCAGCATCATAAGGCTGCGATGCCCGAATGACGAGCTTGGAGTAATTTGCAAGAAGCCGTTCTCTATCTCTGTATTGGGAATCGTCAGGTGATTTTTTATTGAAGATAAAATATGATTCAGACTTGATGCATTACATGAATATTTTCGAGAATATCACGAACACTCGGCTAAAGGACTGCTTCATGGACAAGAGCAGGATGCTTACATTCGTTGTCGAGGAAAAGGAGCTTGGAAGGGCCATAGGCAAGAGAGGGTTCAAGGCAAGGCTTGTCGAGAAAAAGATCAATAGAAAGATTAAAATAGTAGAGTTTAACCCTGACCAGATAACATTCCTCAGGAATGTCGTCTACCCTGTAAAGCTGAAGAATGCCGAGGTTGACGGAAAGAAGCTCATTGTCGAGGCGTCTGACCACAGGGGCAGGGGCCTGTTGATAGGCAGGGGGGCTGAGAACCTCCGCAATTTCGAGGACATCATGAAGAGGTATTTTGATCTTGAGGAGATCAAGGTCATGTGATATGATCATTTAATATTGATGAAAAGAAGAATTGTTTAAGATGGGGAAAAAATCAAAAGGCATAAACGCTGCAAGCAAGCTGCAGAAAAGAAGGAAAGTATTCAGGCTAAGCAAGAAAAAGCTGTTCAGGAGGATATATGACCTCAGGAAGGCATCAGACCCCCTGGGCGGAAGCTCGCAGGCAAAAGGCATTGTCCTTGAGAAGATACAGCTCGAGGCGAAACAGCCGAACTCTGCGATGAGAAAATGCGTCAGGGTCCAGCTCATAAAGAACGGGAAGCAGGTCACTGCATTTGTCCCTGGGGACGGCGCGACAAAGCTCATAGACGAGCACGACGAAGTCGTAATTGAGTGCATCGGCGGCAAGATGGGAAGGGCAAAGGGCGACATTCCCGGTGTCAGATGGTGCGTAACAAAGGTCAATGACCAGTCCCTCCCGGCTCTTCTGAGCGGAAGGATGGAGAAGGCAAGGAAGTAAGATGGCAGAGATAAAAGCATTCAACAGGTGGAGCACAGAGGGCATCCAGGTGGAAGATCCCGGACTTAAGAGATATATCGATCTTGATGCGACATATGTGCCTCGCACTGGTGCAAGGTACGCAGGCAGCAGGTTCCACAAGTCGAGGGTCTTCATAATCGAGAGGTTCATGAACAAGATACAGAACTCAGGCCACAAATCAAAGAAACATTTCAAGTCGAGCGGCCATAACACAGGCAAGAGCCATACTGTATTCAACATCACTGAAAAGGTTCTCGAGATAATCGAGCAGAGGACAAAAACGAACCCCATTGCGGTCCTCGTCAAAGCAATAGAGAATGCATCGCCGAGAGAAGAGATAATAATGATTGAGTACGGCGGGGCACATTACCCAAAGCCTGTCGAGTGCGCGCCTCAGAGAAGGGTTGACATGACCCTGAGGATCTTCACCCAGGGAGCATACCAGAAGTCATTCAACTCAAAGACTCCTATCGAGAAAACGCTTGCTGACGAGATAATCCATGCCTACAACCAGAGCCAGCAGTCAGTGGCAATCTCAAAGAAGCATGAGATGGAAAGACAGGCAGACTCAAGCAGGTAAATTTGTTATTTCTTATTAGTGGTAAAAATAATAAAATATTTAAATATAATCATAATTCCAGTGCACTAGCATGGAAAAAATCTAAAAGCTGATAAAATTTGGCCTTCCTAAAGGCAGCCTTAACAATCCAGAGAGGTCAAATACATATCAGATCATGGCAGATGCCGGGTATGATATTCAAGGTTATGTCCCAAAAATGGAAGATGGATATGACCTGAAAATACTGAATGATCCAGAGATTGCCCTATTCTTATCCAGGCCACAAAGTGCCCCCATTGAATTGAGCAGGAAGCTTATTGATATTGCATTGATTGGAGATGATTGGGTCCAGGAGGAGACAACTAATAATAATCTGAATGGGATATGGAAAATCGGTGATTTGGAGTATGGTAAGACCAGATTGGTTCTCGCGGTTCCAAATCATTCCAGATTTTCATCATTATCAGATCTGATTCAGAGATCTTTTGAGAATGACAAGCCGATTCTTTGTTTCAGCGAATTAGTCAATCTGGCAAGAAAAAAGATAATGGATAATGAGACATATAGAGAATTATATGGAAATAAAGAGCCTTTGACCCAGGCAAAAGGGATTGTTGTCGGAAACAATGAAATGGTCCAGGTAATATTGTCTGATGGCGAGACTGAATCATATATCAGGAAAGGCGCGGATCTCATTGCAGATATTACCCAGACAGGATCTTCTTTGAAGAGATACGGCCTGATTGAACTTGAGCAAATAATGGAATCAAATGTAGGGTTGTATGCTGGCCCTGGTTGTGTCGGTTGGAAGACAGAGAAGGCAAAAGATATTTTTGATTCCCTGTACGGTGTGATTCTGGCAAGAAAAAATTATGATGTTAAATTTAATATCCCAACAGAAAATATTGAAATAGTCACAAATTATCTGATTGGACAGGGATTATGCGCTGATGAACCGACTGTAAACAGGGGCAGAAAATTTTCCCAGGTCAATATTATCATGCCCAGGGATAGATACCCGCTAGCTAAGGAAATTTTAAGAAGGAAATATAAGGCTACAGCCATAATTCCAAATAAGATTCAGCAATTTATCAAATAATTAATAAAAAAATAAAAAAACCTTCTGGATTTCACTTCTTCTTCCTGTGCTCTTTGTGGAGATTTCTCTCGTAGAGAGCCATGTTAACCAGACCGAAAATTACGATCCAGAAGGTATACAAGGTCAACAAGATGAGGGGTCGTTCCTCACTTTGTCGCACATTGCTGATGAATCCTGATACACCTGAGCCTATGCTGTTCATGAATGTCGGAGCCTTGAATTCTATAATTGCATAGGCTGTGGCAGAGCCAGGATTCTGCACTGAGGTGAAGAATAGGACGAGGCTGAAGAGGAACAGCATTGAAAGGAATATCACTATTACCACATGATGGGAGATGGCATCTATCGGGTCGAAATGTTTCACGTGATTGTCCCTTGCCTGGGACTTCACTAAGTTCTCGAGCGACTTTTTCCTGCTCATTTGACCCTCTCCTCGAATTCAATATACCATCTGTTGGACGGCGCATCATACTTGAAGACGACATTATGCTTTTTTGACTTGTCAAGTGCAAACAGAAGTGGCATGGGGATAGTAGTTTCAAAGCTTGAGCCCCTCTTGTAAAGTTTCCTTTTGATCTCAGTCATTTTTGCTGAAACTACTTATTTTTTTGTTAATTTATTTAACACTTTTTTTATGAATATTTATCTTAACTAGTGTACTAATAAATATATTAATGTACTAGTATATAAAGTTTATTATTTTGATACAATTTTAATTTCATATTATTTAACTTATTTTTTTACTTATTTTATATTTAAACTTATTGATTTATGGATTCATGCCTTCAGTGCATATGGAAATCTTTCCTTGTGAAGCCTACCTGATCATCCTTTGTTTGCATTGAGATTTTCATTACCGAAGCTTCCAATCCTGTAACTTTGATTCTCCCTGATTAATGACAGATATTCATTATATATTTAATTATAAAAATATTATTATTATACATTATATAGTTATTAATTATTATTCTTTAATAAATATTAATTATAATCTTAATATTAAAACATATATAAATATTAATATATTTCATTTAATTATGATATATAATATATCATATTAAAATACTTATTTATTCATAAATTACATATTTTAATACTTATATATTTAAATATTAATTCATATTGTATAATACTTATTATTTTACAATATATAATACTTATAAGTCAATAAAATATAGCCATTTTCATAAAGATCTGGATTGATGCTTAAATTAGTTCAATGATATTTACTTATATTTTTACATATTTATTTCTATTATTTTTTATTAATTATATAACTTATTATTTTCAAAATAAAAATACTTAATCAATATACAAATACATATTATTATACTTATTTAACAACCTATTTAAATATAATTTAATATATCAATTTAAAAACTTATTTAAAGATATATAATAATATAATTATAATTTATATTAATTTAACTTATTATAATAGTAATTAATTACCAAATATAATTAATTATAATTATACTTATATTATATAATAAACCATTATAAAAATACTTATATTTATATCATTTATAATACTTTAATATTTACATATTTAGATAAGAAACAAAAGAAAAAGCTCACTTCATGGCTGCTCTGATGAGGCCGTTGAACAGCGGGTGTGGAGAGAGCGGCCTTGACTTGAATTCAGGATGGCCCTGTGTCCCTACAAAGAATTTGTGGCCCGGAAGCTCGATGAACTCCATCAGCCTCCTGTCAGGCGACCTACCTGAGAAGACCAGCCCTGCTTTTTCAATGACAGGGATGTATTCAGGATTCACCTCATACCTATGCCTGTGGCGCTCGGAAATGTCCTTTTTGCCGTATAATTTGAATACTTCTGTTCCTGGCTTGAGTACAGCCTTCCATTCGCCAAGTCGCATCGTAGCGCCGTAATCAGAGAATTTCATGTGCTTGACCTGCTCTGGCAGTATGTCAATCACCGGGTATTTCGTGTCCTTGTCATTCTCTGTGGTGTTCGCACCCTTGAGGTTGCAGACATCCCTTGCAAATTCGATGACAGCGAGCTGGAGCCCATAGCACAGACCCAGATAAGGGATATCATTCTCCCTGGCATACTTTATCGCAATGATCTTGCCTTCGACTCCGCTGGTGCCGAATCCACCCGGAACAATGAGTGCATCCACGTCATCAAGCATCTTCACACTGGCAGGATCCTTCTCGAAGGTCTTTGAATTAATCCAGCGTATGTCCGGCCTTACCTTGTTGTTGAAGCAGGCATGCTTGACAGCCTCCAGCACTGATATGTAAGAATCCTCAAGCGAGAAATCGCCTGTGTCGAAATATTTGCCCACAATACCGATTTTCACGCTTTTCTTCAGGTTCTTGATATCATCTATGAATTTTCTCCATTTCCTGAGCTCACCGTTCTGCTTGTATTTCAGGTTGAAGAGTTCCAGTATCTCCTTGTCGAGGTTCTGGTCAGCAAATATGATAGGCTCCTCGTATATCGATTCAAGGTCCGGTGCTGAGAATATCCTGTCCCGGGGTATGCTGCATGTGAAAGATATGGTCTTTTTCCTAGGCTCATCGAGCGGCTGCTCAGCCCTTCCTATTATGAAATCAGGATGTATTCCTATTGCAAAGGCGCTGAGTATCGAGTGCTGCGCAGGCTTTGTCTTCATCTCCCCTATGTGTTTTGGGATAGGGAGATACACCACATGAACAAACACTATCTCGTCACCGTCAAGCTTCATCTGCCTTGCAGCCTCCATGAAGAGAATGTTCTGATAATCGCCGACTGTCCCTCCTATTTCCACCATGCAGAAATCCACGCCGGTCTTATCTGCTGTCTCCCTTATCCTTCTCTTGATCTCCTCAGGGATGTGAGGCATGACCTCCACGTCCTCGCCCAGGTATTCGCCTGCGCGCTCCTTTGTGATGACCTTGAGATATACCTGGCCTGTTGTTATGTTATGGTCCTTATGAAGATTGATGTTCAGGAATCTTTCGTAGTTGCCGAGATCCTGATCTATCTCGCCGCCGTCCTCTGTTACAAAGACCTCTCCATGCTCTGTCGGCCTGATGGTCCCTGCATCGATATTGATGTACGGATCTATCTTGATTGCCGTGACCTTGTATCCCTGCATCTGGAGAAGCTTGCCGATGGATGCAGTGACCACTCCCTTGCCAAGTCCTGAAAGTACCCCGCCAGTAACCACGATATATTTTGTCATGTGCTCAAACCCCCTCGGCTGGATTACCCTGCCATAATATATAAAGGTTTTGTAAGTGAAAGATATATTTTAAGAAACATTGGTCCGTTTTCCAGTGATAAATCTTGTCGTTGTAAAAATCATAATTATGAAAGACATTTCAATTGCTGAACCGTTAAAAAGCAAACTTTTAAAAGAAATATCGCTTATCGTCTGATGATGACCAGAAAGAGGATATCTGCTGCGATTGTCCTGGTTGTTCTAAATGTAATCATCTATATTCTGCAGATTCTCTCAAAAGACACCATAACAGAGATGTTCCTGGTGCATAGGGGGGATCTTCTGAGAGCCCCCTGGACACTGGTCACATCGATGTTTCTCCATGCAAGCATCCTCCATATCTTCATAAACATGTGGGTCCTTTTCATGTTCGGCATGCTGGTTGAGCAGAGGATAGGGACAAAGAGATTCATATTGATCTACATGGCATCCGGGATTCTTGCATCGGCTGCTTCAAGTTTCGTGTATGATGCTGCGCTCGGTGCGAGCGGTGCTATAATGGGCATTCTCGGAGTAGCTATAATACTCATGCCGGACCTCAGGGTGATACTCTTCATCATCCCTATGTCGCTCAGGACAGCAGGCATAATAATCGCTTTGACAGACCTATTCGGCATCCTTCCGGGTGTCGCGCATGCAGCCCATCTCGCAGGTCTCGCCTCAGGCCTCCTCTATGGCCTTTTCCTTAAAGACAAGAGGAAAAAATTCGACAAAA
This sequence comes from uncultured Candidatus Woesearchaeota archaeon, assembly GCA_963717515.1. Lineage (GTDB taxonomy): Archaea > Nanobdellota > Nanobdellia > Woesearchaeales > DSVV01 > CAYXZQ01. Next base: position 1,475,577 of record OY970338.1, on the reverse strand, counting down.
AGTTCCATTCAAAGACACATATGGACAATGATGATATAGAGGAATTCATCAGGAGCGGAAGGATTTAGTCAGAGGATATTCAGCTGCCATCAATTTGGGAACCGAGTCAAAGGATCGAAAAGCATAATTGCTTAATGTTGCTCCCTCTTCTTGAAGTGGATGTATTTGCTGGTCATTGAGGATGGGTTATCTGAAGCCTGGATTCTTGCGATGTACAGATCGTATGCTTTCCTCAAGCATTGCATTGCATGCCTCTTTTTGTTCCTTATCCTGTCAAGCATTTCTGATGCGCCTATATAGCTCCCGTTCACCCGGAACTTATACTGCTCTCGATTTTCCCATTTCTCCTCGAGGACGATATATTCAAGCATGTCGCTCAGCTCTCCTCTTAATGATAAGATTAACTGTTTTTCCATGTCCTCCTTCTTCATGGACAGCAAGAATAAATTATCAAATATAAAGATTTTTGATTTTATCATCACTAAGTGATTATCGGATCTGCAATCCTGTCTTATGCTCGAATTTTTTCAGAACAAGACTTTTGCCCTGCCATTCCATGACGCTCTCGAAATATGTGCCCTCATTCTTCAGGAGTATCCTGTCAATCATCTCAAGATCGCTCGGAACAATCCCTCCCTTAAGCTCATCCAGCTTCTCAAGCTCAAACCATCTGGCTTTCCCAGCCTCATTCCTTGTTATTTTTGTGGTTACGGGCCTCACTTTACAGAGATGCAGGATGAAATGATCAGTGACCCTTGAATCGGATATGAGGTGTTCTGAAACGAGACCAATGTACGAAATGAATTCAGAATCAATGCCTGTCTCCTCCCTTATTTCCCTGACAGCTGCGTCAGAAAGGTGCTCGTCAGGCTCAATCTTCCCTCCGGGAAGCGCCCAATAGCCGATGAAATTACCCTTTGTTCGCTTTATGAGAAGGATTCTGCTGCCAGAGACCACAGCACAGACAGCGACAGGAATCGGTCTTTCAGCCATTTGCGGAATAATAAGCTTTCATTTCAACTTGTTCAGGTAGATTGTCTGTGTAGGATAGGCCATCTCTATCTTCTTCTTCTCGAATGCCTCTTTTATCTTCAGGTTTATCTCCTGCTGTATGTCCATGTAGGTGGTATAATCGCTCGTGTCAGCATAGTAAACTATCTCAAATAGCAGGGCTGAGTCGCCATAGCTCTTGAAATGCGCCCTGTCGAATTCTGCAAGCTCGATCTTATCAACTATCCCCTTAATCAACTTAGGGGTCTCCTTTAATTTTGCAGAGCTGGTGTCATATGTCACGCCAAACGAGAACACGACCCTCCGCCTCTCCATCTTCTTGAAATTGTTCACCCTTGCCTCTGTGAGCTCCTTGTTCGAGATTATCAGCTCCTGGCCCTGAAGGGTCTTTACTCTCGTGGACTTGATGCCTATTCTTCTCACTTCGCCCATGTCATTGCCGATCATTATGAAATCACCGACCACAAAAGGCTTGTCAAAAAATATCGATATTGATGCAAAGATGTCTGCCAGGACATTCTGGAGCGCGAATGCGATGGCGATTCCGCCTATCCCAAGACCTGTCAGGAGGGTCGATATGTTGTAACCGAGGTTTGACAATATGAACAGGAAGAGGATTATCCATAGTGTTATCTTTGCGACTACCCCGAGGACATCAAGCATAGAGGAATCCTCCCTCTTGCCCCCTTTTTTCTCTGCATGCCTGTGGATAAGGTAGCTGATGAGTTTCTGCAGGGCCTTTCCAGTATAGTAAGTCAGTATGATGAGCAGGATGTAGTCGACTGCCACGTTCAGCGCTGCAGGGACAGTGATAAGCATGAATGAGATGTAGAGAGATACGAACACAAAGAACGGCCAGCGCACATCTACTATCGACAGGACCAGGTCATCGAGCCTTGTCTCTGTCTTCTGTGTGAACATCCTCAGCCTTAGAAGTACTATCTGCTTGAATATCTTCAGGAGGAGGACACAGACAATGAAGACAACAGCAGCAGTCAGGTATTCAGCGACAGAGTTGCCCATATACACGTTCTTCAGGATTTCTGAAAAGGTCATGCTGCTTTAGTAAACCAAATGGTATTTATATTTTCTGGATTTAAGAGAATATAAGAAAAAGACTTGATGTCAAGAACCACCTCAGAGACCGGTAGCATGAAGGCGAAGCTTCCTTCTTCATTATGAGGACTAGTGGTTCTTGAGCATGCTCAGGAATACCACGACTTATGATATAGAGAAACAAGTGAAGCTTGTCCATCCCTCAAAAGAGGAGCGGTATTCCTGACATATCAAAAGAAAAAATTAAGCAGCCGAATCGTCCTCTTCAGGGTTGTAGCTCGGCACAGCGGACTTGGATATTATCATGATGTCGCCGATGCTCTTGACGAGCTGGTGAGGCACTATCACGCCCTTTGCGCTTCCCAGGATCCTGTTCAGGTAAGAGTTCCTGGTCGACTTAATCCTCCACCCGAACACCTTATTCTGGGTCACGATGGATTCCTCGACATCTCCGAAATATTCCCCTGAATCAGTGAAAACCTTCATGTCGTATGTCTCAGTGATATGTTTCATGTTCAGCATGTTCAGACCTCCGTTGAATTACGTTAATTTGATAAAATATTAAAGTATATAAATTTTTCTGTAGTAACACTGCACGAGGCAGATGAAGAGAATGAGCAATATAACAATAATAGGAACATCACACATCGCAAAAGAGAGCATCAGGAAGGTAAGGCAGGAGATACAGGAGCAGAAGCCTGACGTGGTTGCTGTAGAGCTTGACATGAAAAGGTACTATGCCCTCACCCACGCGCCAAAACCGCAGAGATTCTCATTCTATAACATATCGAGGGTCGGCTTCAAGGGATATCTCTTTGCAGTCATCGGCTCATGGGTCTCGAAGAAACTCGGCAGGATGGTCGGTGTCGAGCCGGGCGATGAGATGAAAGCTGCAATCAACACAGCCAATAAGGAGAAGATTAAGATCGCCCTCATCGACCAGGATATCGAGATAACGCTTGCGAGGTTCTCAAGATACCTTACATGGAAGGAAAGATGGAGAATCGCTGCTGATATCATCAAAGGCATGTTCTTCGGAAAGAGGGAGATGCAGAGATACGGAATAGATGAGTTTGACCTGAGCAAGGTCCCATCTGAAGTCCTCATAGGGAAGATGATGGACATGATGAAGGACAGGTATCCATCCATATACAGGGTTCTCGTGCATGAGAGGAATGTCTACATGGCAGGCAAGCTTTCTGAGATATCAGCCCAGGGAAAGAGCGTTGTCGCTGTCGTCGGCGCAGGCCACGTCCAGGGCATAAGGGAACTCATCTCATTGCCCTCTTATTCATACAGCTTTGACTATAGCGGCCAGGATGAACAGACCGTGGACATCAACGGGTTCTCTCCGGTCTGAAGAAATGCAGGGATTCCACTATTAAACATATCCTGCTTGAATCTCTTGAAAACCAAAATATTTATATAAGTCACTCCTGATAAAACTGCCCATGGGCGAATTGGCTTTCAGGATTAAGAGGTTCTACCGCTGGGAACCGAGGGAGCTCCGCGACATATGGCTTAGCATCCTCGGGATAACATTCATATTCGCCTACAATGATGGCAGGGCGACATTCAATCTCGCGCTCTGGCTAATAAATTTCCTCATGACAGCAGTGATAGTCGTTGTCAGCTTCTTTCTGTATGACGGGGCTATGAAGGTTTCTGCTCTCCAGCAGGGATACAGGGCCGAGTACAGGATGTGGCCTACAGGCATCGGCCTTGGAATAATAGTCACCCTTCTCACTGGAGGGAAATTCCCGCTCGTCCTTGCAGGCGGGCTGTTCCTCCACCACCACATGATACTCAGGCTCGGCAAATTCAGGTACGGCATAAACAGGATAGCCTATGGTACCATAGCAGCAGCAGGGGCATTTGCGCATCTCATCCTCATGACAATTGCCCTCGCATTCTCGAGACAGCTCCATATCCTTCCGACATTTTTTGACTATGCAGCAAGGATAAACGGCATAATGATAATATACAATCTCCTCCCTATCCCGAAGACAAACGGCATCCACATATTCTTCATGTCAAGGCTCTCGTATGTATTCATAGCAGCGACCTTGACAGGTTATGTGCTCCTGTCCCTTGCGGGGATATATTCCTGGATTCTCGCATTCATAATAGGTGCAGCCTGCTGGTTCCTGTGGTACTGGTTCATTGAAGGTGGTGGTAAATGAACAAGAAAGGGATAAAATGGCTTGATGCGTGGGGAGAGACTGCTACGGGGGTATTTCTTGTAATAGGCCTCATTGTGAGCCTTCTCATTGACTCTGCCATCGTGAGCTATGCAGTCATACTCATCTGCGGAATAATGGTCGGAAGGCTCTATCATATCAGAAGGAACAAGCTGGGCTTTCCATTCTATTTCATAATATTCGGATACCTGGTTGGTTATATCGTGGGCAACCTAGTTACCAGGAGAGGTTATTGGATAGTCATCCTGATATTCTTCGCAATAGGGTCTTATATCGGCGATTACATAATGGAGAAGAGATGGAGCAAGTGACGGCTGAAAAGCTTTTCTGTTCCTAAAATAGGACTCTATGACCTGAGAATCGCTGCTGAGATGCCAAATGATGCATGATATAGCAAAGATTTTATGTCCTGGTTCTTATAGTCAGTTTAGGTTGTGTATGATGATTCCCTTGTCACTTATCTCAAGAGGATGAATATCCTCATCATTCCTGACAGATCTCATCTTCTGGATTGCAAGCACTCTTGAGAAATCACCGCCCAGGGACTGGAACTTTATGGTTATCAGTCCATCGCAGAGGAATTCAGATACCCCGTCGATAGAATACGCTCCTTCATTGGATGTATGAGATATCAGGAGCGTGGTCGCTCCAGATGACGAGAGCTTGTAGATGAACTCATAGACGAATCTCTTGATCGCGATGTCGCCTGTGCTGCTGTAAGAGTTAAGCATGGGAGTGATTATTGATAATGTGGATAGTGAGTCTATTATTACTCTCAGTATATTGTTCTCCTTGATCGTATTGAGGATGAACTCGATAGTGCTCTTGTCGATGGCATCAGACGGAATGCAGGTTATGAAAAGCCTCCTGTCGCTTTCCAGTGCCGCCAGATTCCAGCCGAACTGCATTGCCTGCCTGAAAACGTTTTCACGCTTTTCCTCAAATGTCACGTAAAGGCCGTTTTCATCGAACTCTGATACGCCCCTGTACAGGTATTCAAGCCCGAATATCGTCTTTCCCGAACCAGGTGATCCTGAAATCAGGATAGAGCTGCCCTTTGGAAATCCGCTGTTGACTAGCTTGTCGAATCCCTGTATCCCGGTCTTTGTCCGTTCCATCTTATATCATATCCTGTCCATCACAAAAATGAACATCATCTTGGTCTTTGTCTCTATCTTCTGGCAATGCACCTTTTTCCTTGTATTCAGGTCTACACGGATTGACTTTGGGATCAGGAAATATTTTGTAGCTTCATTCTTTCCACGCCCTGACATTGATGTCGTGATATCCAGATTGTTCTCTGAAAATAAGTGGATGTTGCTGAGATGACCTGCAAGCTGCAATGCTTCAGCCTCTTCCACGCATACCTCGAATACTACCTTGCCGTCATCCCTGACTTTTGAACTTATGACTGTCCCCATTTTTGCCTTGGCGTACATCCATTATTATTAGCAATATTAAATTTCTTTTTCCTCAAGTTCTCTTAACGCCATCCAGACGATTCTAAATCCGATGCTGCTAATGGTCTTTTCACTCCATGCCATCATGACCTATCCAACAAGCGATAAGTGACACAGCCATATCCGGCGATGCAAAGATGCCTGGGTCTGTAACCATATTCTTCATAGTGTTGCAGAGGCTAGGCCTCTCCTTTCTGCAGCGTGAATAGCAAGATTTCCTGAGTTCTGCACTCCATTTATCGGCTGGAAATCTGTTATTGCTATCATGGCTGAATTCTGCAGGCTCTGAATAAAAATGATTCCGCTCTCCTATGATTACAACCTGTGGGTGCTCTGTGCCCTAAGGTCTTGATTAACTATGAACCATGTACTCTGAACTTCAGACTCCTTCCGATGATATCTTATCTCCCGTCGTAGACTATTGTTGTCAAAAGCAAATTTTAGGTTATTGCATATGTTTGGACACCTTATCCGCGTGGTTTTTCTTATTCGGACTTATCATGTCCTGCCTAATTAAAATTGTGAATATTATTGTTTAACTTAATCTTTTTAAAGTTTTCCATAAATTTGGGATAAATTTTTGTGAATATTTATCCTGAAATAGATTAATTAAAAACATATTGGATTCCAAATAAAGAATCTTGACATCCTTATCAACATCTTGTTTGGTACAGACATAAAGTGCGAACAGCCCTGCTATGCCAGCGACAACCCTATTCACCCAACGATATCTATTGGTGAATCGCAAAAGAATACGAGTGAAGTGTTGGAATCCGATATGAACAGATGTCCTGGGCAGCAGCAGTATTTATCCTGAACAATGCAAAGCCGTGAATCTAAATCTCTGCAGTTACTGCTTATGAATTCATCGATGAAGGTGCAGGAGGATGTGTTCACGTCCTCTGCAGTATTGTCAATCAGGCAGACTTCAGTCATGTTGACCGATGTAGTATCATTTTCAGAGACAAAGAGCAGATTGAAATTTCCGACAGCAGTTTTTTCATAACTGACAAAGCCAGTGCCCATACTATCGCTATGCCTGCTCCTGAATAGGACGACAATTTCAAATAGCAAGACCACCAGGATTACTGCAATCAAAAATTTTATGATGGGTCTCATGCTTGCCTTCGGATGAAGATGGATTAATGATTCTGATGCCTGATTACCACGCGTGATTAGTTAAGGTTGGAATGGTTTTATGAATAATTAGCAAAAATTTCCTTCTTCTTTTTTGATATATTCTATAATTTAGATGTTATAAATATATCTATTGCTTCAGGATAAAAATGTCATGTAATTTATCCTGAAATAAAGTTTACATGTAAAATAATAAATTGAAGCAATTTTTCTGAAGATGGTATATTTTCAAAAAGTCCTGGATATCGACAAGCACTGGCCACTAGACAACCTCCAGCAAACCTTATAAAGCAAGATTGCATACTAGGCAATAAATTGATTAAAAATTTTAAGCCGAGGTTGTACCAGGAGACCATATTTGCTACAGCAAGCAGGGCAAATACATTGGTTGTTCTTCCCACAGGCATGGGAAAGACTAACATATTCCTCATGCTTGCAGCCCACAGGCTGACACAATATCCAAATTCCAAGATTCTCCTAATCGGCCCGACCAGGCCGCTCATTGATCAGTACTTCAGGGTCTTTGAGAAGCATTTTGAGATAGATAAGGACAAGATGGCTATCTTCACGGGTCTTGTCAAGCCTGAAAAGCGTCAGGAGCTCTGGAAAAAGTCAGCAATCATCTTCTCGACACCCCAGGGGCTTGAGAATGACATAATAGGGAACAAGATAAGCCTGGAGGAGGTCTCACTTCTCGGGGTTGATGAGGCGCATCGTGCTGTCGGCGACTATAGCTATGTCTTCATCGCAAAACAGTATGAAAAGAAGGCAAGATATCCAAGGATTGTCGGCCTCACTGCATCTCCCGGCTCAGAGCTTGAGAAGATAAACGAGGTAATTAAGAACCTCCATGTGGAGGAGATTGAGATAAGGACAGACTTGAGCCCAGATGTTGCAGAATACATCCAGCAGCTCAATATCAACTGGGTCAAGGTTGAGCTTCCAGAGGATTTCAGGAGCATCCAGAAATACCTAAACAGCTGCTTTTTGTCAAAGCTTAAGGATATAAAGAATAATGGTTATCTCTCTGAGATCCAGGCATTCGGCAAGAGCAAGAGGGACCTTTTGGCTCTGCAGGGAACCCTGCAGGGAGAGATTGCGGCAGGCAATAGGGATCCTCTGCTGATGAGATCCGTCTCGCTGGCAGCTGAGGCGCTGAAGGTCCAGCATGCGATTGAGCTTCTTGAGACTCAGGGGATAGATCCTCTCTGCAGGTATCTTGAGGACATCGACAGGCAGTCAAGGACCAGTTCAGTCAAAGCTGTGCAGAATCTCGTGAGAGACATCAATTTCCGCTCAGCCCTGATAAAGACAAGGGCGCTGTTCGATAAGGGCATTGAGCATCCAAAGCTTTATGAGCTCAGGAAGATGGCCTCTGAGAAGCTCAAAAAGCCGGGTTACAAGATTATTGTCTTCACGCAATACAGGGATTCCGGCGTCAAGATAGTGGATGAGCTTGGAAAAGTGGCAAACTCGAGGCCTGTCCTCTTTGTCGGCCAGGCAAAGAAGAACGGCACTGGACTCTCGCAGAAGAACCAGATTGAGATACTTGGAAAGTTCAAAGATAATGTCTACAATGTGCTGGTATCAAGCTCTGTAGGCGAGGAAGGGCTTGACATACCCCAGGTCGACTGCGTGATATTCTATGAACCGATACCGTCAGCTATAAGGCATATCCAGAGGAGGGGCAGGACTGCAAGGATGGAAAAGGGCGAGGTGCTCATACTCATGGCCAAAGGCACAAGGGATGAGGCCTACAAATGGACAGCGCACCATAAGGAGAAGAGGATGTACAGGACCCTCGAGAGCCTCAAGAAGGGAATGATAGCAAAAAAGGTCAATGCAGACCTCTCAAGATATCGTGAAAAGGATTCAGGGGTGAAGGTCTCAGCTGATTACCGGGAAAAAGCCTCAGGCGTCATAAAAGAGCTCATAGACATGGGGGCTGAGATAGACCTCAGGCAGCTTGAGGTCGCTGACTACATCTGCAGCCAGAGATGTGGAATAGAATTCAAGACAGTCCCTGATTTTGTGGATTCGCTTATTGATGGAAGGCTGCTCAAGCAGGTAAGGGCGCTCAAGCAGAATTTCGAGAAGCCCCTGATAATTGTCGAGGGCAACCAGGATTTATATTCAGTGAGAAACATCCATCCCAATGCCCTAAGGGGCCTTCTTGCGACTATCACAGTGAGCTTCGGAGTCCCCATTCTCCAGACAAAAAATTACAAGGACACTGCAGGGCTGATCCTGGCCATTGCAAAAAGGGAGCAGGAAGAATATGGAAAGGAATTCTCTCCACACAGGCTGAAGAAGCCGCTTACATTGAAAGAGCAGCAGGAATACCTCATCTCGGCCCTGCCCGGTGTCGGGCCGGCACTTGCAAGGCCGCTTCTTTTAAGATTCGGTTCTGTGAAAGACATCCTCAATTCTTCAGTGGATGAGCTCAAGGCTGTCGAGCTCATTGGGGATGTCAAGGCTAATAAGATAAGGGATGTCGTCGATAGCACCTACGGGTAGATATGGACATTGTATAGGTTTATTGTGTGTGGAGTGTACATCTCGTTGACGCTCAGCCCCCCGTATAGGGGGACAAAGACAAATTTCAGGCTCTCATCATCCAGGATAGGGCGTGCAGACTCGAAATATATCTCTACCTCTTCACCAGGATTTAAGTATCCATCCTTATGATTTGTTGCAGTGTTCAGGTATTTCACTGTGAAAAAGCCTGAATATATGCCTGAGATGTTCATCTCAACAGCCCCGCTATGCTTCAACCCCTCTATCTTGTACTTATTGTTCACGATACTGCATTTGATGCCGTCATAGGTCTCGCCATCTTCGCATTTCCCGAAGAAATACTCATCCTTGCCCTGGCAACCATCAGAGATGTCCTTGATATCCTCAACCTCAGCATCCTTAACGCAAAGGGAGCTTGTGCCTAGCCGTTTTTCAAGATAGACTGTCTTGGTCGGGACAGTTGTCCCATTTATCCCGCCCACCACTATCCCGTGCCTGTTGTGGGCTTCCTGCTCCTTGAGATGCACATCGAGAAGATTCAGGCTTGAATTTGTGAAATCCTGCTCAAACTCAAGCACAGTCTCATTGTCTGCCATGAATGTGACAGTCTGTGTACCGGTCACAGTCGAGGCACTGCTTTCATTTGATTGGTATCCGCCGACAAACACTTCAAGGCTGCCCATGCCCTCAACAGATACATCATCCTCTGACCCTATTAAGCTGTCATTGAAATCACTGATTCCGTCGCTATCCTCATCAATCCCTCCGCATGCTGAATGGCAGAGGTCGAAATCATCATCACAGATGTCTGTGCAGTTGAGATAATCAGAGCCGCATCCTCCTCCGCAATACAAGGTATAGCAGTCAGAATAGCACGATGTTTTGTCTTGGTAACAGCTGTGCACACATTGATGATATTCACTGGCATGGGCAGATGATGTGAATAGTGAAAGCATGAGGAGGCTTATTGCGATAATGATGAATGTATTTGCCGTCACCCCGGTTTCCCCTGCATTACCTGTATGTGAAGAATCCATTCTGAGCATCCCTTCTTGTCCCTCCTTTCCTGTATACGAGCCTGAGGGTATCATTGTAAGTGTTCATGTACAGGACGACATCAGAAAGCTTGATTGCATCTGCTCCAGGCTTAAGCCGGATAGAATAACGGAATTCATCAAGGCTCCCATCCCTTCCGTCTGTCGCCGAGAGGTCTAAAAGCTGGATCTGAGTCGTCACTTCCCGTTTCGCCGCATTGGCTGTGTTGAGGCTGTCCTCCTGTTGCTGGTCCTGGTTTTGTATCAGGACATAAGCGACTATCGCCCCTATCAAAATCAGGCAAATTAGAAGTATCATGCTGGTGATACCCATGCCGGCAGCAATTTTCCCTCTCATCAACAGTATACCCTCACCAATAGCTTAATTATCAGACAGTATATAAAAAGTTTATCATATTCACCGGAAAATTTTAGAATTTCTCATTTATCCTGTTCTTTAGCTCTTCAGCAGAACTGCCTTTGCGCTCTGAATCCTTTAGAAGCGACTCATACCTGTTTACCCTGGCCTGAGGTGTTGGTTGGGAAGGAGGCGGACTGCCAGGATAGAATATCTCACCCCTGTCAATGCCCCCGCCGATATTATTGTCGGGTTTCTTTCTGCCCTGGAACAGTGTCAGATACAGGACCAGCCCTATGATGATGGCTGCAAGTGGTATCAAGAGATACAGAAAGACCCTGGCCCCTGATGAGCTGCTCCCTGAATCAACATGGTTATTCTCAATTCCAGCTCCTTCTCTAGCTGATTCATATGGAATGTTTTGATTGTATCCTGTCATGTTATCAGAACCCAGCATCGCACCATCATCCTGGTCTGTTTCACAAGGCCCGCATGAACCACCGCAGTCTGTACCGTTCTCATCGAAATCCATCCTTCCGTCACTGCAGGCATCATATATGAATGTGCATCCCTCGTCAATCTGGCCGTCGCAGTTATCATCGATCTCATTGCATAATTCACCGACAGGCTCTTTATCCCTAAAACACCTGCATGTAGAGACGTCCCCCACATCATCGATGATGCCGTTGCAATCATCATCGATCCTGTTGCATATCTCTGAGACAGGACCAACAGAGCCGGTGCATTCCCCCCAAAGCCCATTTATGCAGTTCATCAACCCTGTCTGGCATGCACCTTCTGAGATTCCGCAGGACTTTGATTCGCCTTCTGTGCAATCTCTTGAGCATGTCTGGGAACAGCACACAGAAACCTCAGTGCCGTTAAGCATTATGCCCGGGCATGCCTCATCGGCTGCGCATTCGCTCCCTCCCCTGCTTAGGCAGGTCGTGTTCTCATCAATCTTCCCGTCACAGTCATTGTCTGTCTTGTCATATACTTCTCTCGTTGGCAAGCTGCCATTGAAGCAACCGCAGGCTGCATGATTCGAAATGTCGTCGATGATTCCGTTGCAGTCATCATCCTTGTCATTGCAGGTCTCCTCTGATGGCAGTACCTCGTCTATGCATTCGCTCCATAAGTTCTTGTGGCAGACAGAGTAACCCGACACGCATTCGCCTTCATCACTTCCGCATGTCCTGGTCTGGCCTTCTGAACAAGTGTCACTGCATTTCTCAGGACAGCACGAAGATGAGTCCAGGACATCAAGGTATGCATCTGTGCAGTACTCGCTCTGGTTGCATTGGAATCCACCTGCATCACTGCAAGAGACACAATCATGGCCTGAGTCATCGACTTGGCCGTTGCAGTCATCATCGAGGAAATTGCATACCTCGGTCGCATTCGGGTTCACGCCAGGATCTGAGTCATTGCAGTCTATCCCCCCTAGGCAGTCCCCTATTCCGAACCCGTCATTATCCAGGTCATAGCAGCCTGCCTCGTATTCAATATAGAGGAAGGGCTCGTCCTGATTGACTTCAGATGAATACGCTCTGAAATTGCCGGTCGCATCCGTGATGACCAGCCCGTCATTGGTCCCTGTGAGGAACTGGTTGAGTATGTATATAAGGCCATATCCGCTGGTGCCGAACCAGCCAGACTCATTTCTGCATACCTTTCCGCAATCGATATTTTCCATGCTGCCGACAAGCTGGCCATAGCCAGGCTGCTGGCTGTCATCCTCCTGCCAGCCCCCGTGCACTGGGTATACCTTGGCAAAATCAGAGTCTGTTGATGAATTACCCTTGTACCTGAACAGGAGATAGGCGTTTTTCACCTGAGCATCGGCTGGGACGGCCGACAGGTCGAATTTTATATAGACCCTGCCTGTGGCATTGTCTGAGAACACAAGCTCATCAGTGTTGAAGCATGGTCCTATGCAGTACTTGTCCTTGCCGTTTCCCTCGGCTGCAGTTATCGTCATATTCCCTGCATATGCAGAGCTGGCAAATACAAGCAATAATGCAAAGAATATTAAGGCGCACCTCATTTTAGATATATTCAATTAGAATCATATTATAAAAATTTTGCTGTTTATCTTCCAAAATAAGAAGAAGCCTTAAAAAAAAATTGAAAAATGGTATTTACTTGATCATTTCTTTCCGCCACAGCATCCACCGCCCATGAGATCCACCTCGCATATGTTTTTGAAATATCTATCTGATGATGTCTGATATATACCTTTCATTATAAAACTTTCCTTTATGATTCAATTATTGTTTGAAACGAACCCTACCAATCCCTGGACATGGCTCAGGCGGGTCCTTTGCAGGTACTCCCGGAATTTGTTGTCCACTTCCACGCCGAGCCTCTGCAGGCCGGAGGACAGCTTCCCGTAGAGCTCCCTGCCTTTCCTGTCGAAATCAGTCAGGATTATTGCCTCCCGGCTGCTTGCAGCAACATCCTCAATTATCTCAAAAAGCGGCTTTCTGCTGAGCATGACTATATTTTTTATCCCGAAATATTCCAGTGCATCCCTGTCCTTCGGTCCTTCGACTATGATTGTCTTCTCGGTGCTGCGCATTCCTTTCAGCCATTCATCGATATCCTTCATCCTCAATACTCCTCGTTCTGGTAATCCATCAGGATTTTCCCATGGTCGAATTCAAGCCTGGGATGCCCATCCACATCGAAGACTTTTGCCTCTGCTGCATCGTCCCCGGCCCTGAGCTCTCCTTTGCCCTCTGCAATGAACACAGTTGTTATGACATGGTTTCTCATGTCCCTTTCCGGGTCAGAATATGTATGGAACTGCCTTATGAGGCTTATATCAAGATTCGTCTCTTCTTTTGCCTCTCTGACAGCAGCAGCCTCGAGGGTCTCATCAAGTTCCACATGACCGCCCGGAAGCGCCCAGCCCACAGGCTCATTCTTCCTCTTCACTAAGACGATGCCCCCTTTGTATCTGATTATCATGTCAACAGAAACCTTTTGCCTTCTCATATCAGGCTGAGAATGCATATCTCCTTTTATAGGTTTTCAAAAACAAGAACTACGTGAGAAATCATATTATAATCATCTGTATTCCAGCGCCTTCCTCACGATGTCTTCAGGCCAGTTGTGCTGGATGAGAAATCTCAGTATCTGCTCGTCAGGATGGCCCTGTTCCCTGTAAGCCTTTATATAGCTCAGCAGCTTTACAGCTGCGGGATCAATCTGTTGTGATGCCATATCACCCTCCTGCGGTGCTGGCTGGACAACAGCACCCTGATAATCATGATTGCCAGGATGCTGAGGAAATGGATTTCCGACTGCACCTGGTTGGTGAGATGATACCTCTGCTCTCGGCTGTTGGTGCTGATAGGCAGACGTAGGAAATTGTGCAGCAGACTTGCCAGCAGGTTTCTGGACCCCCTTGAAGAGAAGATAATTTGTCACATCCGGCCTGTATTGCTCAGGGATGCTCATCGGCATCGTAAGGGCGACATAGAATACTGTGAAATACACTGTCTTGACCATGTCGACAAATATCCTTAAGATGACATTCAATCCTATGACTAATATCAGGACAGCAACGATTGGGACAGAAGAGCCGACCACGTAAGTCAGCCCGGCAGCTGCAAAAAATAGAAGGACAAAAAACAAGGAAATATATCCCATTATGAAGTTACCGGCAAAATCGATCCCAAACACCCCGACTAGAGCCCCCGGCACGTTATTCTTGATGTTTTTTATCTCAGGCAGTACCTCTCTTACTGACTTGTCCTGGATTATCGAAGCCGGGAGGAGATAATGGCCTATGAGGTCCCAGCCCTCTTCAATGCCCTTGGCAAGCGCCCTGAGGATGAAACCAACGACCATCCAGACTCCGCCCTTGCGGGCTCCCTCTTTGAGCTTGTTTGCAATCCAGGTCAGGACTATGTCTAGCGTCCCGATGATGAAAATGTCCATCTTGTTCTCATTCGCCCTCTTCAGGCCATCCTGATAAGAGATGTTGTGGCCGATGAATGTATTGTAGACAATCCAGCACTGCGCAGCATTGTAATATACTTTGATGTATGGGAATAACGGGACTATGATAAATATTGAAAAAAGGGCTAGGAGAAGAGCTACCAGGATAAACAGGCCAGATGCAAGATAGAATGCAAAGACGCAGGCAAGCAAAAGGACATAGAAAACAGAAAAGATTATTATCTGGGTGATGGTCGGCCGGAATATTGCAGGATTCTTCCCGATGACAACAAAAGTGTTCTTGAGGAGCTGTATGGTGTCTTTGAAGCTGTCAAAAATACCCATAATCAATACCTGTCAGTAAAAATATATAAATTCTTTGGATGACTAGCCAGTGGTCCCTAAAGAAAAACATTAAAAGCTATATCTGATTCCTCTCATCTATGATTGACATAGGCACAGTGCTCAGGCACTACAAGCGCCTGGATATCCAGGAGGAGATTGTGAGGTGTGCAAGAGACAGGGAAGTCGCTGTGAAGTATGGGGACAAAGGTTTCGGCAAACGCCCCGACACACTCACTTATCCGAAGGACATCATAGAGTTCGCAAAGCAGCGTGCGACATCATTCCATGTATCAGAAGAGCACTGGTCGAATGCATTGAGCCTCAGCCCTGAGCTCAGGACTGATGAGCTTGACGCGCTCAGGACAGGCTGGGATCTGGTTCTTGACATCGACTGCTATTTCTGGGAATATTCCAAGCTCACTGCAAAGATGCTCATCCAGGCCCTCAGGCACCATGGCATCAGGTCTATCTCATGCAAGTTCTCCGGCAACAAGGGTTTCCATATCGCAGTGCCATACCAGGCATTCCCTGTCAAGCTGCATGGGAAGGACACGAGGCTGTTTTTCCCTGAAGGCGCAAAACGAATCGCACTTTACCTGAATGAATTCATCAGGGAACGGCTTTCAGAAGAGATTCTGAAGACTAACTCTGTCGATGACATAATGAAGACGACAGGCAGGAGATTCGATGAGATAATAAAGAACAGCAAGTTCGACCCTTTTTCGATAATCGATATTGACACACTGCTCATATCTTCCCGCCACCTCTATAGGATGCCGTATTCACTGCATGAGAAATCAGGGTTGTGCTCGATACCGATTGATCCCGACAGGGTCATGGAATTCGACAAGCAGATGGCTGAGCCTGATGATGTCAAGGTCTCCAGTTTCAGGTTCCTCGACACTTCAGGAACCAAAGAGAATGAGGCAAGGGACCTGATCCTGCAGGCATTCGACTTTTCAATACCGCAAACAGACGACAGGCCAAAGAGGGATTATGATAAGGAGTTCGAGGAGCTCACCTCTGCCATCCCTGCTGATTTCTTCCCGCCCTGCATACACAACATCCTTAAAGGAATCGAGGACGGGAGGAAGCGCTCGATGTTCATACTAATCAATTTCTTCTCGAACACCGGCTATGATTACGACAGGATTGACGAGCTCCTGCATGAATGGAACAAGAGGAACAGGGAACAGCTCAGGGAGGTCAATATCAGGGGCCAGGTCAGGTACAGGAGGATGCAGAAGCAGAAGGTCCTTCCTCCGAACTGTGACAACCTGTCATACTACAAGAACTTCGGTGTCTGCACCCCTGACAATTTCTGCCCGAGGATCAAGAATCCTGTAAACTATGCTGTGCTCAAAGCAAGGATTGCGCAGGGCAATGACAATAAAGGCAGGCAGAAGCTCACAGATGAGCAGAAAGATATGAGAAGGAAGTACAGGGAGAGGGTAAAAGAGGGCAGCACAGTTGAGTGATCTCTCCTAAAGCATTGTATACAATCATTTAACAAAATATTTATATAACTGATTGATGTCTCATTCAATGATCTTTCATCACGGGGTGAAAAAATGATAGGATGGATTATAGGAATAATAGCCGTAGTGGTTGTCCTGTTCATCATACTGATGTACAACAGCCTCATAAGGCTCAGGAACCAGGTCAAGAACAGCTGGGCGCAGATAGATGTCCAGCTAAAGAGGAGAAACGATCTCATACCTAATCTCGTAAGCACTGTCAAGGGCTACATGAAGCATGAGAAGACGACTCTTGAGAACATAACAAAGGCACGCTCTGCTGTGCTCGCTGCCCAGTCTGTCGAGGACACGGCGAAGGCTTCGAACATGCTGTCGCAGACTCTGAAATCACTTTTCGCAGTCTCAGAGAACTACCCGGACCTCAAGGCAAACCAGAACTTCCTCCAGCTCCAGGAAGAGCTCACCGGCACAGAGAACAAGATTGCCTATGCAAGGCAGCACTACAACGACATAGTCATGCTCTTCAACACCAAGATTGAGACATTCCCTAACAACATGTTCGCAGGAATGTTCCACTTCACAGAAGAGAAGCAGTTCGAAGCTGCAGAAGAAGAGAGAAAGAACGTCAAGGTCGAGTTCTAGGTGATGGGTTATGCGGATATCTTTCAATGAGACAAGGAACAACATGATAAAGTCATGGTTCCTCATCTTTTTCTTCGTTGTATTGATATCCTTTTTAGGTGTTGCATTCGGGGTGTACATGGGCAACATATATTTCGGGGTTGTCCTTGCCATGATAGTTGCGATAATATATTCTCTTATAGGATACTATTCAGGCGACAGCATGATCCTGAAGATGTCAGGCGCAAAGCCAGTGACCAAGCAGGAGTATCCGTACCTCTATCACACGATTGAGGGACTTGCTGTATCAGCAGGCATCCCGACACCGAAGGCGTACGTGATTGACGACTCTGCCATGAACGCGTTCGCCACCGGCAGGGATCCTAAGAACGCATCGATAACAGTAACGACCGGCCTCCTGAAAGTCATGAACAGGCAGGAGCTCGAAGGCGTCATCGCCCACGAGATGTCGCATATAAAGAACTATGATATCAGGTTCATGATGCTTACAGCTGTCCTTGTGGGCATCGTCACGCTGCTGAGCGATTTCATGCTCAGGTCGTTTCTCTGGGGAGGGAAGAGCAGGGACAGGAACAGTGGTCAGCTGGGAGTGATAATGATAGTCGTCGGGCTGCTGCTTGCGATACTGGCGCCTATAATCGGCCAGCTCATAAAGCTTGCGATAAGCAGGAAGCGGGAATATATGGCAGACTCGAGCGGAGCGACGCTCACGAGGTATCCGCCGGGGCTTGCAAGCGCGCTTGAGAAGATATCAAAGGACCCTGACCCGCTCGTCGACAAGGCGAACAAGGCGACTGCCCACCTCTTCATATCGACTCCTTTCCGAAAAAGGAGCGGGTTTGTCGAAGGCTTGTTCTCTACGCATCCACCGATACAGGAGAGGATAAGAAGGCTCCAGCAGATGTGATCAATTCAGGGCAGCCACTTCTTCTGGTCGCCGAGCTTCTTCGGAAGGTAATCTGATATCACGAAATTCAGCCCGTGCTTGGCAAGCGCCTGCTGTTCTGCCCTCTTCTTCAGGGCTATCTGCTGCTTTATGGCATTCTGCCAGGGCTTATGGTGGATGACGAACGGGTCGTTCTTCATCGCGTCCCTGCCCCGCTTTATGTCGACATCCTTCATTGGATGTGTCGGAAGCTGGTATTCAATTATATCCTCTGGAGTTATGCCTATGAACTTGGCATTCGGCACGCAGAAATACTGGTTGATGTGAGCAGCATTGCCCGAGCCGACCTTCAATGTCCTGTATATGTTGAAATAACCGTAGAAATCGCCGTCTGTGAATGCATAGACGGGCAGCTTCTTATCGTCGGAAAGCCTCCTGATGAACCTCCTGCAGGCCCTCGTCGGCACCCCTCCCATCGATATCAGGATGCAGTTTGCCTTTTTCCAGTAATTATGCTTGACCAGCCTCTGGAACATACCTGCAGTCTCTATCGCAAGTATGAATTTCGCGTTTGTCTCGAACTTGAGCTCCTCGACAGAGCTGGGAATAGAGTATGCCCCTGAGCCGAACTTTGTGCAGTCTATCTTCAGCTCCTTTCCAGTCTCTGGATCTTTGTCGACGACAATCAACCTGCCTGCGATGTCACCTCCCTTCTCCTCTGGGATGAAGCCTATTTGCTCGCGATTGACCATCATCATGGCCTCGACATCATCCATAATAGTGTCTGACTCGGGTTGCTCCTTGAACCTTGCATCCCCCCAGTTCTTGCTGATGTAATAAGCCTCCCTCTTTGTTGCGATGTCGTTTGTCTCGATTAGCTCCTTTGAGAAGCTCATCAACCTGAGGGTCTGGGCAAAAGTCTTGACAGTTGATGCCGTAAGGGTCCTCTCCTTCATCTTTCCCACTAGCTCGAAATAACCGTCCTTGGGGTCGTATTTCACATTCTGAAGGGACCTGATAGGCATGGAAAGCGATGGATGCTTCTTCTTCATGACCTTGTTCAGGACACCAGCTGCGATGTTCTTTATGCCTGCAAGTGTATTTGTGTTCTTCGCGCTCATTCTTCATCACCTTCAACGCCCTGATCTTCCCCTGAATCATCTCCTGAATCATCACCAATGTCGTCATGAGACTCTTCATCCCTGCCGATCTTCGCAAATTCCTCATCATAGTCCACATTTTTTGAAGGGTCAAATTCCAGGTCGTCAATCCTGCCCCTCTTGGACTCGAGCATCTCCCTGAGATTCTTCTCGATTGTCGCCATGTCGACATGGCCGAGAATGTCCCTGAGCGCCTCTGCGACATGGGGTATGTACTTCTCGATATAGCCTCTTTTCTTGAGCTCGTCATGCACCCTCTTCTTCTTGTTTACATAGCTTCCGAGCATCCGTCCGCATTCCTGAAGAGCGAGTTTAATCTCCTTGATTATCTCAGGATAATGGGCGATTGCCTCCTTGCTCTCTGACGTGAAAGGCACCCACACTGACGCGATGTGGACCAGGATTGTACAAGGCCCCTGAGGTATTGCCCCTGAGCTCTGGGAAAGGCCGTATGACCTCCAGTTCGTCGCTGTTATGGATTTTGTCACAACGCATGCACCCTGTTGGTAGAGGAGAGGCACCCTGTTTGCGAACCTCATTATGTTTATCTGTCCTTCTCTTTCCTGAGCACCGCCGTATGCGAGGCCGGCTTCGATGATGAACGGGTTTCCCCTGTACACAGACGGCGGTCTTGTAGTGGCACAGTAGAATTCCGCGTTTATCTCTTTTCTCAGCCCCTTCTCGATGAGCGATTCCCCAATCGGGCTTATGCTGTCCGTAGGTGGAGCTATTATCTTCGTCTTCTTTATTCCATCGATGAGCTTCTCAACCTGCTCCCTTGATATGCGTTTGGGTTGGCTGTTAGGAAGGAGCGCGGCATTCTCACAGATCTGCTTTGCAGTCCCTGCACCTACCCGCGAGAACTCGTTGGTCAGGAATGCCTGGAGAGTCCGGAACTCAGTCATCTTGAGCATGTTCATGAGCACGCCGAGCTCGACTCCGTATGGATGGGGCTTGATCTCCTTTGCCTCCTTGGGCAGTATCTCTGTCACCCGGGGGAATATTATCTGTTGGGCCTTCGGGTTGGTGTATATTATCGTTACATGTGGGTTTATGATTGCAGTCTCCTTCAGGTACTGGTCCACCGACTGCTGGCCGCCTGAATATGTCGCCTCGATATCAATCTCCACCCTGGTGCCGTGCTCCTTAGGCCAGTCCATCATGGCTTCCTTCAATATCTCAGGGGTGTTCTTCTGGGTGTTTATTTTCAGCTCGTAATAATGCGCTGGCTCAGTCGGGTCTATCTTGGATATTATCTTTGCCGGCCTTCCTGTCGTCAGCTGGCCGTACATCACGCTTGCTGATATGCCGATTCCCTGCTGCCCCCTGCTCATCTTTAGCCTGTGGAACTTTGAGCCGTAGAGGAGCTTTGCAAATATCTTCGGGATCTGCTTCTTGACTATGCCCGGGCCGTTGTCCTCGACTATCACCCTGAACCTGTCATTCTGCATGTCTATTATCTCGACCTGTATCTCAGGAAGGACCCCTCCTTCTTCACAAGCGTCAAGGGAGTTGTCGACAGCCTCCTTGATGGTTGTCATGAGCGCCTTCTTCTTGTTGTCGAACCCGAGCAGATGCCTGTTCCTTGAGAAGAACTCTGCTACCCCTATCTCTCTCTGGCCTTTTGCAAGCTCCACTGCCTTTATGCTAGATTTTCCCTGCGCCATCTTTATCCTCTATATCGAACCTTCTCTGGTCTCTTCTGACCTTCTCAAGCCACCTGAAGACATTCGAATGCGGGCTGCCTGAGAGAAGCGACTCGACGGCCCTCTTTGCGTTTGCGACATCCTCGGTCAGCCCTATTATGCCAATGGTCTTGCCGTAGACACATATATATGTTTCTGTGAGCATCTCGATAGCCTTCCTTGACCTGCCTTCCTTGCCGATGACCCTGCCTTTGAGCCTCAGCTGGCTGTTCTTGCTCTTGACAAAGTCGTCAGTCCTGATGAGCTCGAAACAGTAATCCTGCTTGAGCAGGCTCTGCGCTATGTCAGGATTGAAGCCCCTCGCGATAGCCGTGATTATCTCTTTGGCAGTATATAGGCTCAAGGCATCATTGCCCCTTACAAATACATCCCCTTCCTTTGAGTCGACTGTTATCTTTGTATGGGTGTTATTCTCAAGCTCCTTCTTTATCTCGCCTTTCTTGCCAATGAGAACAGCCACCCTGTCCCTGGGCATCTTCAGCTCGTACTGGAATTCATCCATTATCTGAGAGAAAAAATTATTGTTTTTAAATGTTTGTGAAACCCAAAAAAAAGAAACATTTAAAAATCCTATCAACAACAGGGATTCCATGGCAATCAACATCTCTGCCCTCAACATGTCCTTCTCCAAAGAGTCCCTCTCGCATTTCACGATCTCGAATTTCTCCCTCACAGACTTCATGAACGGTGTCAAGCCCCTCATGTATTTTGTCATCGGCATGACAATATACGCAATCTTTGTGTACAAGTTCTACAAGTTCCTGGCAAGGAGGGACATAATCCATTTCAAGACAAGATATTACGAGTCGTATGAAGGCGTTATGAACCATGTCGGGAGAGGGTTATTCTATGTGCTTGAGAACCTCATCCTGATCCCTATACTCGTGTTCTTCTGGTTCTTTGTGCTTGCAGCGCTCCTTCTCCTGCTCTCGAAGAACCTGAACCCTGACTCGATACTTCTCACCTCAGCCTCGATTGTGGCAGCTGTGAGGATAACATCCTACTACAGTGAGAACCTCTCCCAGGACCTTGCGAAGATGATACCCTTCGCACTTCTCGGCGTGTTCCTGATAGATGTCAGCTATTTCTCGATCACCAACTCGCTCCAGGCAGCAGTGGCGATTCCTGACCTTGCCCAATATCTTGTCTATTACCTGCTCTTCGTGATCCTGCTTGAGTTTGTCCTGAGGATTGTGCATGGAATCTCAAGCGTCTTCATCGGAAGGGATGCTACAGTCTCTGAAGACTGATTCCATAGTTAAATATATTAATGTGTTCTGTTTAGCGATATGCAATGGATAAGCCCATGGAAAAGATTATGGAGTTCCTCGAGAACATCAGCCCTGTGCTCATCAGGCCGACTTCTTCCTCGCTAACAATAGGCATATCAAAAAGGTTCTTCCTCTTCAAGCTGATGAACAGGCTGGTGAACCTGATAGAGGAAGAGCCGCACCTGAATTTCATCTCTGTCCTGAAGAGCTACAAGATATTCGGAAAGCTCCTGACAGGTACGCTCCATGAGTTCCACAGGGACAGGAACAGGCTGTATTTCAAGAATTTTTTCGATGGCATTGAGCTATATGAGCTTGTGAAGCGGGACCTCGAGTATCTTCATCCGAAATATAAGGATATCAACCTCACCATAACCAAGAACGGAGTGATAATCTATGACAACTACAAGAAGAATTCATTCAATGTCCTCCTGCTGACAATACATTCAGGGACCTGGGTGCCGGAGAAGATAAAGAAGAAGCAGTTGGTCACAGAGAAAGACAGGAGGCTCGAGGAGGACAGGGACACGCACAGGATCTACAGCAAGCTCGTGCTCGAGAAAGGAGGGATATGGATAGACAACAAGAAGTCAAGGTTCGTGATTGACTTCAACAGGGGGATCGAGAGGGCTGTCTACGACAACTACAACATCCGCAGGGGAAAATACTCGGATGTCTGGAAAGAGCTCCCATCAAAGTCAGAATACAAGGAGATATTCAACTCCTACAGGGAATTCTATTTCATGCTCTCGACCCTGGTCAATACCTACAAGTTCAACATAATATTCGACGGGCATTCCATGAAAGACCTCCCTGGCAGGCCGAACATAAGCATTGGCACGCGCTACATACCGAACTTCTATATCCCGATAGCCACAAGCATGCAGAGGAAGATGATAGGCCTCGGCTACAGCCCGGTCCTGCTCAACACGCCGTACGGTGGAGGATATATCCTGAGATGGCTCAGCACAAAATACCCGGACATGTTCATATTCTCGATGGAGGTCAACAAGAAGCTCTACATGAACAGGGACAGGACAGTTTCTGTGAATAAGAAGCTTGAGAAGCTCTCTCTTGACCTTGTCAACATCTTCGATATCGATCCGCCGGAAGAGAATCTCAAGGACTGGCCGGAGTTCGCAGACAAGAAGACGAAGGCGTCAGAAAAGATGCTGAAGTGAATATTCTCACTTTTTCAGAACATAAGTAGGTATGAGCCCGCCGCCTTTGCTGATGTTGATTATCTTTGAATCAGATACCCTAGTGAAGAAGCCCGATAGTCTCCTGCCGATGACAAACGGGCTTAGATTGATGTATTTTTTCTCAAACCCGTCTTTGCCGAAGACCTCGATTTCCGGTATATCCACATACTCCTGCACTACCCAGTCCTGTAAGGCAAGCGCACTATTCAGCGCATCTGCCCAGACATTGTCATCCGCTTCGCATCCCAGTACCACCTGCGAGCCCCCATACCCAATCCCAGGCTTGAGCACCAGCCTCTCCCTGTTTTCCAGGATATACTCATCCAGCTTGATCTTTTTGCCTGCTGGGCCAGTGACTGTCCTATCAGCAACCTTCCTGGTCCAGGGAACTATGTCCCTTATGATTTTAATCATCTCATCATCAAGCAGCATGTCGAAACTCCCCCTGCTCAGATGATCCAGTAGCCTCTTGTCATTGAGGACAATGGAGATGTTCGGGTTGATGACACAGACACTGCCTTCCTTCAATGCCTGTATGAAATCCCGGCAGCTGCTTTCCCTTTCCATGAGCTCCCTGGCAATCACCCTCCGAAAGACTATGTCTATCCGGTCTTGTCCATGATACAGCTTCCCTTCTGAATACTTCAGGCCGCCAGGCTCACAACAGATTGCCCTAAGTCCCATTGAATTGAAATACCTTATGATGTATTCCTGGTCAGCGATAGTCACGACATCTTTCCAGTCCACAAGCGCAATCAAAGGGCTCTTATTCCTGCCTCCATGCTTCCTGTAGGCCTGAAGGGTCAAATCCAGCAATATATCCATTGTATCAAATTTATGAAGCATCCTGTTCCTGAACCTTTCCAGCTGTGGAATGCCCTGATATATCTTTTCTATGAGTGCAATCCTTCCCATGCCGGACGGGCTCTCGCAGTTGTATTCCACAAGCTTCAGGCTTCTGCCGTCAAAGAACATGTCAAGCCTGATTATCATGTCTGCATCATCACAATGAGAGTCTCTGCTGAACAGCCCGTATTCCGGGACGTCGATATCGATAAAATTATTCATTGAATCATTGCAGATATGATCAGCTATCCTGCTGAGTATGCCTGCAAACCCTTCAGCATAATGCCTGATTTTTTCAAACTGATCTGCCGATAGGAAATTTGCAAAAAGGAATGAGGGCAGCATCCTGCCTCCTGCCTTCATGCCTGCATCAGAATACCCCCTGCCTATTATGCCCAATGACTTCATCGCAAGGGTTTTGTCATCAAGGATGCAATTCCTCAATTCATCCTCCGCTGACCTGTCCATCAGCCCCAAAAACCACCGGGGATATTTAAATTATCCGGCAAACTCCGTGACAAAATCGGTCGTACACATTTAAAATAATTAATTATATAAAGGATACCCAAATCTTTATTGAGTATGGTAAAAAAGAAAGAGAGGCCGCTCAAGAGATCAAAGACAGGCATCGAGGCGGAGTTCCATATCATCGACGACAAAGGCTATATCTCCAATGATTCCTCAAAAGTGATTTCCGCCATCAGGCACACCCATAAGAATGTAGATGTGAGCAAGGAGGTCGGCATGAACATGATTGAGTTCGGCTGCTATCCCGATGTCCCGGCTGTCAACCCGACGATCGACCTGATCGACTCAATACAGAAGAGCCTCGATATCTGCAGGGAGAACGGATTGAAGCTCTATCCATTTGCCACTTATCCTGGAAAGTTCCAGCCAATGCTCACTAAGGGCCTGCAATACGACATAAAGAAGAAGATATTCGGCTATCCGAAGATAGAAAATGCAGCAAGGGCGACGGGATTCCATCACCATTACAGCCTGCCAAAAGGGGTGTTTGATGCGAGGGAGAAGCTCCTCAAGCTGATGAGGAAGAGCAAGCTCGAGAGGTCCATGATGGCATCCTATAATTTCGAGATTGCAGCAGACCCGGCCCTCACCCTATATGCCCAGTCATCCCCCTTACTCGAAGGGCAGTACCTTGCAAAGGATTCCCGGACCCTCATTTACAGGGGAGGAAGGAAGCTCCGGTACATGGGAGGGGTCTATGCAACGCTCCAGCAAATAGGAGGGCTTCCTCCGTACAAGCAGACAGCGACCGACCTCCTGATAAGCCTCTCCAGAAGATGGATACGATGGGAAAGAGAAGTCAAGAAAGTCGACCCGTCAGTGGATTTCAATGTCCTCTACCCGTTCAAGCTCGACATCGGATGGCACCCTGTGAAGATAAACAAGCACGGCACCCTTGAACAGAGGGGCATGGACATAAACTACATGTCTGTCGTCGTCGGAATAACAGTCATGCTGAAATACTGCCTGAAGAAGATCCAGAGGGATTTCTTAGAGGTCATCCCTGCGGATTTCGCCATTGATGAGGCATTCAAGGTCGAGGGGAATGTCATGTATATCCCTCCGCACACGTATGTCAGGAATAATCTCCAGTTATGGAGTGCATACCATGGCTATGAAAAGGATGAGATGCTTAATTATGCTAAGAGGCTGTACTTGTTCGCCCGCTCAGCGACTCCCAGGTCTTATTACAGGATAATCAGGCCTGTCTATGACATGATAGAATCGAAAATGTCAGTCTCAGACAGCATCCTTGCATATGCCAGGAAGAGAGGATACATTGTCGACGGCAAGATTGGGAATTCGGACGCCGCGTTGCTGGCATCATACTATGCAGACACTTTTCCAAAAGACATCGAGAAGACAAGAGAGGCTCTTCTTAAGGTCGCATCATTGTGAACTCTTGACATAAGCTTTATTGATGATGACATCCTTGAGCGGCCAGTCCTTGTTCTGCCCCTTTGCTCCTGTCCCGACTGATTCAATCTTCTCGACAACATCCATCCCGGATATCACCCTCCCGAACACTGCGTATCCGTCATTGCCCGAAGCCCTGTCAAGGAAACTGTTATCAGCAGTGTTTATGAAGAACTGGCTTGTCGCGCTGTCAGGCACGCTCGTCCTCGCCATGGCAACCGTGCCTATGACATTCTTCAGGCCGTTGCCTGACTCAAGTTTTATCGGAGCCTGGGTCTGTTTCTGGACCCCGTCAGGCGTGAACCCGCCGCCCTGTATCATGAAGCCCTTTATGACCCTGTGGAATATGGTCCCGTCATAGAACCCCTCATCGACATACTGCAGGAAATTATCCACAGTCACAGGCGCATGCCCCTTGTCAAGCCCTATCTCGATATCTCCCATATTAGTCTCAAGTACAACAATCTCAGCCATCTTATTCACCTCATTTGGATTTGCATCTGCAACAGGCCCGACCCTTAAGAAATTCCACGCAAGTGCAATCAGGACGACTGCAAGAACCCCTATTAATAGAAGATATTTCTTGTCCATGCCAGAAAGGCATTCATAGCTTATTAATATTGTTTGTGGTGAATTTTCCTGCACATTACAGGAGAAGTGCAATGATGTGAAAAGACTGGTCTCATCCCTTCTGATGCATTTGTATCGCATGCCTGACAGCAAAAAACAGTGAGATAGAAGCGCCGAGCTCAAATGTCTCTTCTATAAGGACAGCCCACAGGGGGATGTGGAACAGATCGATTGTTTGTGCGGGTATGATGAATAGCAGAAATATGATGAAGTATGTGTTCGAAAGCAGGTATTTTGCAAAGTTGACTATCTTTTGCAAAGGGAGCAGATTGAAGTACATGAGGCAGGCGAGCAGCAGGCACCCGATGATGAACGCTATTGAGAAGAATTTCACATGGTATGGAATCATCTCAGGAATGTTATGAAGGACCTCGGTCTGCACGCCTGTTATCTGTGAGATACTATAACCGAAAAGCCTCTCACCGTATGCCATCTCCTCAAGGCCGCCAAACAATGAAAGGATCGGCAGGAACAGGCCTGATCTGCTGGTATACCAATACCATAATCCTATAACAAAAGCCATGAAATAGAAGAATGCAGTCAGGTACTCGACAAGGCCGTCTTCCTGTATCAGGAATTCACGGCCTGCAGGGTTGGCTGCGTATGCCAGATATATGATGGACAGCACGGTGACAATGACAATCAGATACAGCATGAACTCGGGATGTTTGTCTGCCATTCCCTGGATTAATTAAAATTCAATTTATAAATTTTATGTTTTGGCAGGTTATGTCCTGAAATGAGACACTTAAAAATAAATATTTGAAGGAAAACAATTCAATTGATCTGTGTCTTCATCTAATGTTATAAATAACTGTTTTGCGCAAAGTTTTGGTTAAATTCAGATTATATCTGGATAATATATTGATTAGATTCTACGAGTCATTACATATTCAATTTAATGCAAATTATCATAAGGATAAATTGAACAAAGAATATTTAAACAACACTCTTTTCTTTGATATAAAGTGAAAATTACAATACTTGGATCTGGAACGTATCAACCACAATTGGATATATCCACTTCATGTTACTTAGTCCAGATTGGAAATGAAAACCTTGTATTTGATTTTGGGAGAGGCTCTGTTAATCAATTACTTAGAGCTGGTGTTGAATACTATGATATTGATGCAATCTTCATTACTCACACCCATGCAGATCATTGCAATGATTTGAGCGGTTTTTTACATATTGCACTTGCTGAACCGATTAATGGAAAATTCAGAAAAAAAGATATTTCAATATACGGTCCAATAGGAATAAAAAGATCAATTGAATATTTGCTAGAAGCTTTTGATCTTCAGGATAAAAATCCAGAATTTAAAATAAAAATTGAAGAATTGGATTTTAATGGATCTGTAAAGACAGATAAATGGTTTGTAAGATCCTATAAAGCCAAACATTCAAGTTAGATAAATTGCCTAAGCTATAGATTTGAATCTGAAGATAAAATAATTTCCTTATCAGGTGATAATTCATATTGCAATGAACTGATAGAATGCTGTCAAAATGCTGATTTGGCAATAATGGAAGCAAACTCTCCAAGCAAGAAATCAAGTGAAGGGCATCTTACAGGTGAAATTGCAGGAAAAATTGCACAAGAAGCAAATGTGAAGAGATTAATTTTAAGTCACATAAGTGTCGATTATCATAAGAATTTTAATCCAAAAAAAGAAGCTAATAAATTTTTTAAAGGTAAGATTGGTATTGCAGAAGACATGATGCAGATTAGATTGTGATTAAAAAAATGACTCTTGAAAGAATATTAAGGAATTGAAAGAAAAATAAAGCAAATAGAGTGCTCCTAACCCAATTATCACAGTTTTCTAACAATGGACGTCAGTCGTTCTCGACCCTCGGTGCAAGGATGAACGATAAGAGCACCCTGTCGACTTCCTTGAAGTCAAGCTTAAGAGGGTAGTCCTTGTTGAACTGTATCTGGACTGTGTCTGAAATTTTAGCGCCTGCTATCATCTTCTTGAGATATTCGATGGAGTACTTCGCCTTGATCTTGTCCTGTGTCTCTGTCTTGACCTTTGTCTCGTCGTCTTTCTTTATCTCGATGTTCGCCTTTGACATGTCTCCTTCTGCCATCACTGTCAGCTTGGAGGGCTCTGCGATAAAAGTTACTGCCTCTGCGACGATGTCAACATCCTCGATCGCCTCGCTGAGGTTTGCTGAAGGCGTGGTTATGGATACTGGAAAATTCAGGTCAGGCACCTTCTGCTCCTTGTCATCAAGCTCGATTATGGGCAGGGAGAAAGTCCTTGTGTTAGCGCCCTTGAACATTATCTGCAGCCTGTTGTCGGATGTCACTTCCATGCTGACCGTGTCGTTCTGCTTGGCCCTTCTCATTACCTGCTTCATGTCGACAAGGTTGACGCCTATCTCCAGCTCCTTCTTGACATCATACTCGACAAAAGTGCTGGAAAGGAGCTTGAATACGACCATGGCAACATTTGCAGGGTCCATTGCGATGAGCTCCATTGCATCTTTTGTTATCTTGAATCGGGCCTCATTGACCAGTTCGGATATTATTGATATGCTGTCCTTGAAATATTTCGGCTCAGCCAATGTAAGTTTCATTATCACACCCCTCGATGATTTGTTACTTCTGGGAAATAGCCTCGTGTTTATAAAGATTTTTGTTTCATAAAAA
Organism: uncultured Candidatus Woesearchaeota archaeon; assembly: GCA_963717515.1. Taxonomy (GTDB): domain Archaea; phylum Nanobdellota; class Nanobdellia; order Woesearchaeales; family DSVV01; genus CAYXZQ01. Next base: position 1,446,086 of record OY970338.1, on the reverse strand, counting down.
AGATGATAATATCATCATGGGTTGATGACAGAAGAGCCTACACCTTGAGAACTTCCCATGGCAGGAAAAACAACGCTATCTCCTTTCTTGCATCAGCTGCGCTTGCGCTTGCATGGATGATGTTCTTCACTGCCTTCCCTCTTTTGAATTCCCTGCCAAGGTCGTCCTTTGACAATGCTCGCAGCTGCGTCTTCTTCGCCTGCCTCGGATCTGTCGGCCCGCAGAGGAGCCGGACCTTGCCCACAACCCCCCTGCCCTGCCAGACAACTGCCACAGCCCTTGTCCCTGTCATGTACTTGATTACTGAATCGAACACTTTTTTCGGCAGTTTCCGCCTGAGGTGATTGTAGAAGAGCTGGGCTTGGAGCTGGTTTATCCTGAGCATCTTCATCCCGACAGGCTTTATGCCCTCCTTTTCAAGCCTCCTGATTATCTCTCCAATAAAGCCTTTCTCGACAGCATCTGGCTTGATGATTGTAAGCGTCCTCTGGACTTTCGGCTTCCTGAAAATCCTGTCCAGGGCATCCTTGAGCTCAAGCAACGGCTTTTTCCCTCTTTTGAGGTCATTTACCAGATTCTCGAACTTCAACAGTGTCTTGTCGTGATTTGCTTTCATGGTACTGGCTATCCTGTCATCACTCCTCCTTGAAAAGCCGGGGGTTCTCCTTGACAAAATTATTGATGAGCCTGTTGAATATCCTCGTCCTGCCCCCTTTGAGATACATAAACCCGACAACTGACGCTAAAAGGGCTCCCAGGGCATCCACTATGAGGTCCCACATAGTGTCGACAAGGCCGCTCTTCTGCATGTTCAGGGCAAAAAAGCTGTCCATGGAGAACTCGAATATCTCCCATAATGCACCTATCGCAAGGGCAAACGAGAATGAGAATATTGCAATGGTTATAGGTTTTGCTTTCAGCTTCTTCTGCTCAAACATCGTAAATAGGATGAGAAAACCCATAAACCCGAGGGCAACCCCGGAGCCTGTATGGGTGAGCACATCCCACCACCAGAATCTGGTGTAATAGCTTTCCACCTCTCCGAAGAACAGCGTAAGGTAGATGAAGACCACAATTATTAGCTCGAACTCTGCTGGCAGAAATATCATGAAGTTTTTCTGGAAAAGCCCTGGCAGGAATGTCAGGAGAAATGCGAGGAGGCTGATGAAGAGAAGAGGCCATCTCTCTTCTATGCCTGCGCTAAGCATTGCAAGCACAAGCGTGGCCCTGATGACGAAGGCGAATGCAAGCTTCACCTTCTCAGTGAACCTCGTCCCTGACTTGAATATCCTCATATGTTGCATGCAGAGAATTGCAGTTTAAATAATTTATGATACTGGATGCATCCAGGATTCAGTACAGCACAGCAGGTGTCTGGGATGCATAGATCAGGGCTCCCATCACAAGGACAACCGATATTATCCAGATTGCAAGTGCGATGTACGCATATGTCCTGTTGTATTCAGGTTCAGGAAGATCCGACTCCTTGTATCTTTTTGCGATAAAATAAGCATCAAAGCATGAACCGAACAATATTGCATAGGCGAGCAGGCTGCCTATCATCGGGATGAGTCCAGTCAGGAATAACAGGACTATCAATCCAAAGAATCTCCGATACTGCCTCAGCAGGATATATGACAGCCCTCCCAGGAGCAGGTTGCCTCCAAAATATGCAACCGGCCTGTATTGAGGGAACTTTTTCTGCCCTGGTATCTGCAACAGAGGGTCCAATTCTTCTGCTTGTTGCTCATCCATCCTGATTGTACCCGTGTTTTTAATAATTCATTACAGAGATAACGCAAATAAACACCTGATCAAAATTCTCCTTTCTTCAGCTTCTCGGTGAATCTATCGACCGCATCCATCTCTTCCTTTGTCATCTCCCTGCTCTGGCTGGGCGGAGGGTCCTTGCCTACATTGACCTCGGGCACAAACGGCTCAGGCTTTTCTTTTTTTTCTGCTTTCCTGAGCATGAACTCGACAAAATCCTGCTCTTTGTTTGATTCTTCCATGGATGATGCACAGGGGGAGGTTATATAAAAAAGTATCGGCAGCCTTAATCATCAACCATCAATCAAATACAACATCAACCAGAGTTTGCTCAGCAAACTATAATTCGCTCACAGCGAATTGAGGTTGAGTTGTATGAATTTCCCGGAGATATCGTACTGTTATTCCCAAGAAAAACAGCATCTGCATGGATTTTAGTGCAGCTTTTATTTCGCGCAAAACGCGAACATAAAAGATGCGGGGGAATTGATCCCTACATAAGAGTTGCACTCTTATAATCTTGCAATCAAGTACAGCTCAGCCAGCTGAGCAGTACGAACATCTTCATTAAATAGAAATATCGTACTGTTTTTCCCAAGAAAAACAGTACCTGCATGGATTTTGGTGCAGCTTTTATTTCGCGCAAAGCGCGAACATAAAAGATGCGGGGGAAGGGGTTCGAACCCTCGTAGGCACTAAGCCAATGGATTGCGCAGTCATTGTCCCGGAAAACCGGGGCTCTTCACTCAATGATTCTTGAGTCCATCCCGTTTGGCCACTCCGGCACCCCCGCAAAAAGGATGCTATTTGCAGACCAGCAAATCTTTGATTTGCGCTGCCTGCATAATAGGCACATCAAGCCGGGAATAAAAATCCAGAAGTAATATATAAAGCTTTATTTAATCTCGCTGAGCCGGGACTCTATCTGCTGGATTGCGGACTCAAGCTTGGCAAGCTCATCATCGCTCTCATGCTTGACCTTCTTCTCAACTTCCTTCTTCTTCTCTTCCTTCTTGAATTTCCTGAGGGTCGGAAGCTTGATCTTAGGCATCTCAATCTTTACCTGCGATGAGATATCATTTATCTCCTTGAAGAGGACAATGAGCTCCTCCATCGCCTTTATCTTCTCAGCCCTTATTGTCCTGAATTTCTCGAAGCTGTGCAGGTTCTCAATCAGGCTCTTTGAGGTCTCCAGGATATTCTTCCTTAAGTCCTTCGAATTATTTATGCTCACGTAAAATATCTCTTTGGAGTCAATCTCAACCATTTTCAGTCATGCTTCTGATGCTTCATTCTCAAATAGGGCCCTGTCGATGTTTGCTATCTTCTTGTCTATCTCACCCAGGCTGCTCTCCCAGAGCTCAATCTCTGTCTCCTCTTCAGTCTTGAGGCTCCTTATCTTTTCAAGAGTCGATTTTGCCTGGACAAGCTTCTGCTTAAGCGCGTCAATCAGCTCGATTATGTCCTTGTATTCATTAAGCTTTACAAAAACTGCCCTTCCCGGTATGTCAATCGGATCCATTTTATATCACCTATACATTGAATAATATCTTGTCAAGCTGTATCAGCTCGCGCTCGACCTGCTCAAGGTCATTTCTCCATTTGTCATATATCTTCTCCTTGCTGAGCACGATATCCTTAATCCTGAAAAGTGTCTCCTCAGCCACCCTTGAATCATTTTCCAGCGCATTTACGTATTCAGCAACCTCTCTGAACACCTCAACATTTACATACATCGAGTCATTGATTATCCTCTTCCTGATAATGGGCTCAGTATGCACTTCGGGCTCCTGCAGCATTTCATGCTCATGGATGGTCTCATGCTCAGGATATGAAGGCTTGCTTTTTTCAGGCCTGGATGCCTTGATTTTCGGGCCATCATCCCTGCTCTCGTATGATTCCATAAGATCCCCTGGCGTCGTGTACTGGTCAGATGGCAGGGCATCTTCTTCTGCTGTGTCAGGCTCGGGCTTTTGTTCAGGTCCAGCCTGCCTTGGCATCTCTGGCATCTGAGGGAATTGGGTAACATCATCCTTGCTCTCAAAGTTATCCATGCTGATGGGCTCAATAGGCGGCAATTCCTTATCTTCATGTGATTCTTGCTCAACCTGAGCTGCTTGTCCTTTCTGGGATGTGTCGTCGTCCGGCACAATCTCAAGCTCGTCCAGCTGACCTGAATCAGAAAAATCAAAATCTCCGAAGTCAGGCTGGGCTCCTGGTTTTTTCATAGGCTGGGCCTGGGCTGCTCCTGCACTGAATTTGGGCAGCTGATAAGGCTCCAGCTCATCCTTATGCGGTTCAAGATAGGCATTATGCATATCCATGCCAGATGCCATATTGCCCCGTCCCTCTGGTTTCGGGTTTGCTGACTTGAGCGGCGGGATTTCTGGAAGCGGATACTGGCTGGCCTTATCCATGTCATTAAGAAAATCCGAATCCGACGGCATCGGAGGTTCATCAAGCTTTGACGCCTGCGAATCAGGCATATCAAATGCACCATGGCCCGGCATCATAGGAGCATTCGGCATGCTTCCCACTCCGGCCTGCTTTTTTTTCTTGAAAATATCCATCAGTCCCATTTCAACCCACAAAAAGGAATTAACGGCGAAAGTATTAAAACTTTTTGTAGTATTATGAAGGGGTAACATGAAAGAGAATGTTCATTTATCCATCTTTATGGTCCTTATGGGGAAAGGAATCTCGATTCCCTCGGCATCGAACCTCTTCTTCAGCCTCTTGATGAACTCGTGCTTGACAATCCCTTGTTTTGCAGGGTCAATGATCCGGAGGATAGCGATGAAGTTGATACTGGAGTCAGCGAATTCCCTATACCTCACCAGAGGCCCGTGCCCTTTCTTGGCACCGTCCACCTGTTCATGCACATCTGATATGACTTCGCATGTGACCCTCTCCACTTTCTCAAGGTCGCTGCCATACGCCACCCCTACCGGGATCAGCAATGACATCTCAGCTGTCGGCGACTGGTAATTGATGACTGTGGAGTTTGCGAAGGTTGAATTGGGAACTATCACGTTGTTGCCTGCGAGGGTCTCAACTTTCGAGGTCCTCCATCCGATATCCTTGACATGGCCCTTGACAGTCCCGCCGGCAGCCTCAATCTCGACATAATCGCCTATCTTTATCGCCCGGTCGCTGATCATGTAGAATCCGGAGAAGAAATTTGCCAGTGTATCCTGAAGCGCCAGCGCGATTGCGAGGCCGCCGATCCCCAGGCTTGCAATGAGCGGCGTTATCTGGACGCCAAGCTGTTGTAGCAGCAGCATGCCGACGACTGCATATATGATAATGTTGATTACACGCCTGAATATGTGCATGTACTTGTCATCCATGTCTGTCTTTGTCTTGACAGATATCTCGTCCTGGTACCAGTTGAACAGACCTTTGATGACCCTGATGACGAGCCAGCAGCCCCAGATTATCCCGACAACCTTTGCAATCATCAGTATCCTTGCAGTGTAATTGTCTAGGAACCTGACATACAGGAGGGCGATGAATATTCCGATTAGGGTTATCCCCCAGAGGACAGGCTTCTCTATCGCATTCAGGAGCTCGTCATCCAGCGATGTCTTTGTCTTGCTGACGAGCCTTTTTGCTCCCTGCTTGATTATGAATTTCACTATTTCGCCGACGACAAATGCCCCTATGATTATTACAAGGGCATAGATTATATCATATTGATGCAGGAGATCGATATATTCCGCAGGCGTTGCCATTCCTGGAAACGGAGAAATCACCAGTATTTAAATATTTAGAAAAATATTTATAAAACCCCGATTCCCAACAGATTCATGCCAAAGGAACAGAAGATAGTGGCGAGGGCTATCATACAGATGATGGGAGGCCCGAAAAAGCACATCGAAGAGACATTAGGCATGTACATGGACAAGCTTGTAGAAGAGCGCAAGGGATTCAGGGTCCTCAAGGAGCACAGGAGCAAGGCCAAGAAAGAGAAGGGCAAGGAGCTATTCAATGTTTTCTCAGAGATTGAGTTCGAGGCGGATGGAATAGAGAGCCTTGTCTGGTTCTGTTTTGATTACATGCCCGCGTCTGTCGAGATACTTGAGCCTGACCAGATATTTTACAGCAGCCATGAGTTCACGGATTTTCTCAATGACCTCCAGGAGAAGCTGCACAGGATAGAGATGCTTGCAAAGAACCTCACAGCGGAAAACCAGGTAATCAAGAACAACGGCGTGACGCTTGTCAAGAACATCATCATGCTCCAGCTCAAGCTCAGGCCGACAGATGTAAAGACCCTATCCCTTAATGCAGGTGTTCCTGAAGACCATATCCAGAAATTCCTCGATACGATGGAAAAAGAAGGAAAAATTAAAAAAGATAAGGATATATACAGGCTATCATGAAAGAGATCCCGCGTGTCGTCAAGTCTGCCATGATACCTATCTTCATCGACCTTGCTCTTGTCCTCGGCTATCTCAGGAAACCCTATTTCATCCTTGCAGGGATGTTCTTTCTCGACGGCAATGCTGCTACTGTCCTGGCACTTGGACTATCATTTCTGGCTGTATATGTCGGATTCCGCGTCCTGAGGCAGCATAGGAGAGTATACAGGACTGCAAGGCTGTTTGCAGGATTCTTCATACTGAACAGCCTGATAAACATCATCGCAGTATTCTTCATATCAGCTGACATGCAAGGATTCCTCGAAAGGGTGTTTTCCGAGAATATCCTGACAGGGTTCATATTCCTTCAGGTCCTCTTCATCATTGCAAATGCATGGCTTTTTGTGGCAATTAGAAAGGCAAGGAGAGTCCTGGCCTGATTGACCGATAGCTTTATAAATAAATCCGAAGTCCATGAGTAAAAATGATAATACCTATTAGATGCTGGAGCTGTGGCAAGCCGATTGCACAGCTTTGGGATGAATTCCTGGAGAGGGTCGAGTCAGAAGAAGACAAGAAGAAGATTCTTGACGACCTAGGCCTTGACAGATACTGCTGCAGGTCAATGTTCCTCGGGCAAGTGGATCTCATAGACATCGCAGCGCAGTTCAAGAAATACTGATTCTCTTATCTGCAGCATGTTGATATAGTTAAGTTCATGTCCTCATTCCATAATGCAAACAAAAATTATTTAAATAATCCAGTTCAAGCATGAAGGCATGGATAAAAAAGAGGGGGGCAGCGTATTTGACAGGCTGCCTCAGAGACACCTTTCTGAATCAGAGAAGCAGTACATCATCCTGATGATTGAGAAGTCCAAGATATACAGGGAGCGGGCGACCCTCGTGCTTGACAAGGGCCTCATGCTCTTCTTCGCTTTCCTGGTGTTCTCGCTCATCGCCCTCCAGAACGAGCTCATCAGCAAGATGCTCTTCAACTTACTGGTCATATCGGCTGTCGTGATACTAATCCTTTCTGTGACACCTTACATGAGAGTATCCAGGAAGGAAGAGGTCAGGATAGACAGGGTCCTTGATGAATTGACAGGCGAGAAGCGCTGATTCTTGGATGGAAATTCTCCGGAAAAAGAGGGACAGGATCTTTAATGGATTGTTTTTTCTTTATTAGAAGGAAATATTATATATAAGTCATACTTATTAAACTTATGTCATGCAATATCTGGATAAGAATTTTCTATTGTTGACCATAACGAGGAAAAGTGCTGAAAATTTTGCCAGGATCAAGCACGGCCTGAAAAAAAGAGGGAGGATGGTCCCTGATTCTGACATCAGCAATGCATGCATTGCGATGGATGCCAAGGCAAAGCTGATGACAGGTGACAGGCATTCCAGGGATATTGACGGACTGGAAGTGGTGATGGTCTGATTGTCGGCAAGACCAGGGAAATTGCATTTCTGATGGTCTTATTAGAAACAGGGCAATGCTCAGGAAATTGCGATTCTATTCATCCATATCTCTTTACTACCTGCCTGTACTTCTCGTGGATCATGCCCCTGTCAAACTCATAGAACCTCTCAAGCATCGCCTTCTGCTCTTCATCTCCGAAATACCCCATCACAGGGATGAAGAATGACCTGTCCTCCTTTTTTATGTGTGACGGGTATAGGTTTACCAGGGCCTTGAGCAGTCGATGGATCTCTTCCGACGACCCGGGAACTCCATCTGAGCATCCCCTTGCAGACTCAGCCAGGGCCTTTACAGTGTTTCTTGCAACAATATGTTCTTTGACAAGGTCGTCCATCAGCTTCCTGTGATCTTCCTTGAGGTCCTTAGGAGCCAGCCACTTGAAGAGGATGTCCTCCTCCTTGCCATGATGGGTCTTGTCTGCGTAGGTCCTGAAAAAATCTACAGAATCAAGGATGAGCGGTATGTTGACTTTGTTGCCGGATGCTATGCTCTCAGCCTCCTTTTCAAGCAATCCGACCATCTTTTCAATCAGCCTGTGCTCGATCATCAGCAGGGCTATCGGCTTCATGATGCATCCTGCTCCATCTTTTCGAACATCGCCTTCGGCACGCCGCACACAGGACATACCCAGTCATCCGGAAGGTCTGAGAACTTTGTGCCTTCTCTTACGCTGTGCTCTTCGTCCCCTGCAGACTCATCATATATGTAATCGCAGACAGTGCACCTGAATCTTGCCATGGTATGCAATAAATTGAAAATATTATATAAATCATTCTCTTTTCCGCAATCGTCATCATCTCCTGGAAAAATATTTAAACCAGCTGCCTCAAAGATGGGACATGAAGACAGCGTTGATACTGCCGGGCGGAGGCACAAAAGGTGCGTTCGAGGTCGGGGCGTGCAGGGAGATATTCAGGAAGGTCGTGCCTGACCTCATAATCGGCACGAGCGTCGGAGCGCTCAACGGCGTGGTCCTGGCCAATGGAAAGGACCCCATGAAGAACGTGGACAGGCTAGAGAGGCTCTGGCGAAGCGCGAAGAGGAGCACGTTCTTCCCGTACAACCGCAGGCTGTTCTACAGGTATCATCTTTCAAAGTCCATATTCACGCATGCAGGACTCTACAACCAGCTGAAGAAGAACGTGAATGTCGATAAGTTCGAGGAGCTCGACATCCCCCTGCATGTCAACTGCACTGACATGAATACTGGCGATTCGAGGATATTCGGCAAAGGCCCGCTCTTCGACCCGATAGTCGCGAGCTGCTCGCTTCCCCCGTTCTTCCCGCCTGTAGATATCGACGGCATTCCGTATATCGACGGCTCGATAAGCAGTTATTTCGGGATAAAGGATGCGAATTGCGAGCAGATAATCATCGTGAGCCTCTTCAAGACAAAGTTCGAGTGCAAAAAAGGCACATTGGCAGAGTACACAGACAGGACGTCTGCAATCCTCATCGAGCAGCTGATAAATAACGAGATGGAGCTCTCAAAGGACTTCGCAAAGGTCATAAACATCACCCATGACTTCCGCAGCGTGCACATATCCGACTTCAGCTTCACTGATGAGCTGATAAGGGCCGGGCAGGAAGCGGCGAGGAAGGTGATGGGGTAGCTAGACATACCTGAACTTCGTCTTATGCTCATGCGGGAATTCCCCGTATTCATGGAGAACAATGTTAATCTTTGATGAATCCGGTATGTTCCTGCATATGCTGTCATAGCCCTGGTTCACCTCCCGGAGTGTCTTAGTGATGTTTGAAGAAAACATTTCAGCTAGCTCTTTGGAGCTTTTCTTGCCTTTCATCAGCTCGAAATCAATTAAGAATGACTCATTTTCAGACTTGTCGTATTCGACTCTCATCCTGAATCTGCCTGTCGTCGAGTGCGCGATATCCTTTGTCCTGAATATGGCCTCCTTTATGTTTTCTGGATATATCATGAATGCGCAGAGTTTCACCGCGCCCGTGCTCCTGCCCTCGATGAAGATGAACGGAAGTTTCAGCCTTATGTCGATGTTTATGTTGTGCTTCTTCAGGATCGCTTTCATGCGGTTGTGGCTTATCACCCCGCCCTGGTCCTTGAGGTTGTAGTTGACGAGCGGCATGGGATTTTCAGGGAGGAGGGAGGTAAAGAGAAGCTCCCTGCCCTTGTTTGTATGGACATAAATGAAAGGAGGATACTGGAAAAGCATTGGAAATGACCTCGGCTCGCCGAATACATCCCTGGAAAGGTCCCTGTTCATGCGGCAGAGCCTTCTTATGGTGATTGATTCATCTGTCTCGATGCCGCCGACAAGACCAAGGTCGGATGAGCCGTATCCTGCAATAATCTTATGCCTGGAATTATCTTTCTTGTTTATCCTGTCCTCGACATATTCCCTCCATTCCTCAGGGAAATACTCTCCGCCGACAAAGAAATGGACATTGTGCCTGTCCCAGCGGAAATTTTTCGAGCATGCATAATCCACAAGATGCTTTATGAACGGCGGGTAGCCGAGGATTATTATCTGCCGGTATTCCCTGTCGAACATCTCTACTGTCTCAAGTATCTCTTTTTCTGAAGGTCCGACATTGATTATCGCATTCTTTTCGTGCGCCATCAATGCGAAACTCAGCCCGCACACCCAGCTGCTCAGGATATAACCGTTAATTATGAGGGTCGATTGATTTGTGATATCGAAATTCACATCCAGGCCGACAGCAAGGGATTTTGAAGAATATTCTATCTCCCTGTTGCTCTTGCCCCACTCCCTCTCCTTGCCTGAATGTCCTGAGCTCTTTACCCAGAAATTTACATTCCTTATGTCTCCATTTTTGCAGAGCTCTGAATTCGAGTTGGCGGCAAAGACATAGTTGTCCTTGTTTGTTTCAGGGACATTCCTGAACTCTTTGATATTCTTAGGCTCTCGGTGATAAGGGGCTCTGTTTATGAATCGTTTGTACGCAGGGATGTTCCTTTTGCAATATCTGAACATGTACAGCGCGCTTTTCTCGCTCACTGCATCAAATATCTCTGGATCAGAATTCAGCATCGCATGCTTCAGTCTCGGATAATTGTCCATGAGGCTTTTCCTGTAATGCTCGACCAGCCGCTGGGGGGTTAATTTCAGAATTGTTCTCCACATTTTGGATTAATTATGGAAATTCAGGGCATGCTCATGCCCGTCGATGACTTTCTTTATCTGATTGTCATCCCCGAGCAGCACAATCCTGGGGTTGACATTGCAGACCTCGTCTTCAGGGACATCGCAGTATGCGACGATTATCAACAGCTCTCCCTCTTTTATCCTGTTCGCTGCTGCGCCGTTCATGCATATTATCCCGCTTCCCCTCTTTCCAGGGATGGTGTAGGTTATGAGCCTTTCCCCTGATGTGATGCTGAAGACATGGACTTGCTCGAACCTGCAGATGTCTGCTGCATCCATCAGGTCCTCATCTATGGTGATGCTGCCTTCATAGTCCCTGTTTGCCTGGGTCACAACAGCCCTGTGTATCTTGCTTCTAAGTAGAACCCTTCCCATTCAACATTCTTACGAGCATTCTCATATTTAAACTTTTAGTAAGAATTTCACCTTTTAACAGTAGTTACAATCAAAAGATTTAAATATGGCACTGCGGCTCTTACAAGGATATGGCAGTCATCGGATTGGACAGGTTGCTTCAGGAGACATTGAAAGAAGGCATCGAGCCCTCAGCCCGGATACCTCCCGAGTTCCAGGAAAAGGAGACGAACTGCGTAACAACGAATACGCTCATCAGGTTCGCGGATTACAGGCAGCTTGACATACATGAATTCATAAGGCCTGTCGTGAAGCCCGAAGGCCCGTACAACATAGCTTATCTTCTTGATACGGGCAACTGGATCCTTCACGACTACACAAAGAAGCTCTTTGTCCGGTTGAATGACATGCTGGATGACCCGAGAGGCACTTTTGATGCAGGACGGTATTCATACAAGCTCAGGACCCTCGGTTTCATATCTGTTCTTGCAAGGCTGCTTGGCGGGCCGGGAGTGGCATACCAGAACTGCGAAAAATACAGCTGGAAATTCAACAAGGTCTACCGCATGACACCTGAAGAGGTCCTGAGGAACCATGCAGTGATAAGGGTGAAATATTTCGACAGGTTCGTTCCTACAAGGGAAGGCTGCGACTACACGCAGGGGATCCTTGCCATGGTCCCGACCGGCTGGGGCATGCCTGAAGCGTCGATATCCGAGCTCCAGTGCCAGGCAGACGGCGCAGATTCTTGCAGGTTCGAGATTGAGTATTCAGAGAAGCAGACATTCTTCAACAAGCTGTTCTACATGGGAATCAACAGGGACACGGCGAGAAAGGAGGCCTATGTCGAGCTTGAGAATAGCAGGGATGAGATTGAGAGACAGAAAGATGAATTGCTGGTGGTCAACGAAGAACTTAGGAAGCTGAACCTGTCTCTTGAGGACAAGGTGAAGGAGAGGACTGCTGAAATTGAAAAAAAGACAAAAGAAGAGCAAAAATTAAATGAGAAACTTCAGACAGCGTATGAAAAAGTCCAGGAGCTCAGGGAAATCGAGGAGAAGCTCAACCAGGAACTCAGGATACAGGAAGTGCTCCAGACATCAGAGGATGTCGGTGCGCAGATATTGCATGAGAACAAGAACCTTTTGCAGCCCCTAAGCACCCTTGTAAGCAGGGCAAGAAGACTTAAGAAAAAGAGCAAGGAGCTTGTCGACGTCATAAAATCAGGAGGTGGAACTCCAGCAGACATTAAGACCACTGAATTCCTTATTGATGCGCTTGACAGGAGCCTTGAGATGGCTGATTATGCCTATCGGCAGATAATGAAAGGATATGAGGACTTCAGGCAGGTATACAATCCGAGAGAAGAAGGGAAAAAAGATATCAACAGGGACCTTGAGGCATGCACAAACTTGATGTTCGACAGGAATTACATGTCGTTTATAGAAGTGAAAAAAGAGTTCAGCCAGATAAAGGTCCCTTCAATATATGACTCCAGGCAGTTTAACAGGGGCGTGTTCATGGACATCTTGAAGAATGCGAGAGATGCAATAGTTGAGCAGAAATCCCGGGCTGGTAAGGACTATGAGGGCAGATTGTTGGTGAGGTCTGAGACCAAAAATGAAAAGACAATCATATCTGTGTATGACAACGGCATAGGAGTCCCGGAAGGGTATGAAGAGAAGATGTTCCAGAAAAAGGAGACGACAAAGGCGAGCGGTACAGGCCTTGGGCTCTTCACTGCAAGGTTCATCCTTGAGGAGAAAAAATGCGGAAAGATACATTACAAGAGGTCAGAGCTGCCTGAATACAGCACAAAGATTATTGTGGAGCTTGATTTAATATGAAAAAGATAGACTACAACATCATGGTTATTGATGATGATCCCCTTGTCCTTGAGGACATTTCCATGATGTATGAGGAGATGGCGAGGTTCGGCGACTTCAACACTTTGTTCGGCGATGATACACCACATAATTTTGCAAGGAGTGACAATATATCCACTGCAAAAAATGCGGCTGAGGCAGAAGAGGTCCTCAGCAGGAATATCGCAAACAATCCCAAACTTTTCCAGCTCCTCCACGTGGACCAGCGCATGCCGGGAGAGACAGGTTCAGAGTTCGTCGACAGGATGAGGTGGAGATACACGAACCACAACATAGGCGCCATCCTGGTCACAGGATATTCTACTGATGTCTCTGTCATCAACTCCAGGGAGAAGGGAGTCTACAGGTACGTGTCAAAGCCGGTGACGTCTGAGCTCATACTTCCTCATCTGGAAGACCTTGTCAGCATGATGCTGCTCAAGGACAAGCCAGTCAAGAGGGAGCTAGAGGGAGTTTACCTGTTCAGACGATTGACTACCTTTGAGCATCTGCTTGAAAACCACAAGAAACGTTACATGAGATGGGGACCGAAGATGCTCAACTACATCCCAGAGGAATTCCTAAGCAATGAGACTGGTCTTGAGTTCGATGATTTTGACAAGGTATCTGTCGCTCTTGGAGGTTTTGCATTGAGAGAGAATGAAGATCTTGCAGTGCTCTGCAGGATAATTACCCAGAAAAAACAGGAAGGATATGTCCATATCGCGAACGAAATCATAAATAGACATGGGGATCAAATTTTAAAAAAAGCGTTTGAAAAAGAGATAAGATTCCAGAATACTTTGATGAGAGACTGCAATGGAAACGGCAATTTCTCAAATTTTATCAAGAGATATGGCCTGGAGAATTCAGTAGAATTCAGCAGGATGATGATAACTGATGATGAATACAGGGGTCTTGGGCTGTCGACAAAGATGGCGCAGTTCCATGACATGGTATCGAAATATGAGCTGAAGGCCAAAATCGGACTGGCAACATGCCTCGTAAAGCATGTCAAGCACAATATCCAAAGGAATGCTTTCACTGGAATCATTCCTGATGTTGGGATGATAGAAGCCAAGAGGGTAGAGCAGGTCGCACAGGCGATTTATGTTGATCTTAACAAAATCTCAGATGAGCCACCTGATTTCCACGACAGGGTGATAAAGGATTCCTTTGATATGTACAGGAAGCACGGCTTCTTATGCTATTGCAAGAGAAAGGACTGTATTGCAAATGGTTATCATATTGACGGGTCGAGCGAATGCGAAAGGAAGAAACAGGGGTTTGATTGAGATGGATAAGATAAAGAAAAATATCACTGATGGCCGGGATTTCCTAGGCATTACCTCTTTGATTGTATCAAGCTTGAATATTGGCCTTATTGACAAGCTCTATGAAATAGCGAAGACCGAGCCGAGAACAATCAAGGAAATATCAAGCCTGATTAACATCGAAGCATATTTCCTTGACCCAATTCTTGATGTTTTAACACATGTTGGGATTGTCAATAAAACATCAAGAGGGTACAAACTTCAGAATCCGGAACAATTTGAATACCACAGGAAGATGCTGGATGCTTTGCCGCTGTATCATCTGATGAGCAATTATTTCAGGAAAGCTTCAGGCAACAGGGTTGAAATACCATTTCATTTCAATGAGTTCATCACAAGCGCAAGCTCCAGGTTGGCTTTCCCGGCAATGGAGATTGCTGTTGAGAAATTTCCTTATTTGAAGAATGAAAAAATAAAGGTCCTCGATATCGGGTGCGGGATAGGGGAATATCTCATACAATTCTCTGGGATAAATAAGAACATGACGGGCTATGGAATTGAAATGGACATTATTGTCGCAGAAAAAGCAGCGAAAAGGATAATCTCAAACAATCTGGAAAACAGAATCCAAATATTGAATGCGAACTTCCTGGACCTTTCGGCAAAAGATTTACCGGACAACTTCGATATAGCGATGATGAATCACATATACCATGTTGTCGGAGATGACATCTCGTATTCTCTCACAGACAAGAGTTACAGGCATTTAAAGGAAGGCGGCCTGTTTCTGAATCTGGAAATCTGCAGGGATTACCCCGGCAAAGACAATGCCATTCCTATCTTATTTGATGCCTTGATGAGATTCCTATATACAGAGAACAAGGGAAAAGGTTTTAGAAAGGATGAGATCGAGAAAATCATGAAAGACTGCAACTATAAGGTCAATGAGAACGACCATATTCATATCAGGGACTTTGACACTCCTAACATGGTATATTTTGTTGGCAGGAAATGAGATATTCTGATTTAAATATTCGTTAAATATATATATTAGGTTTACAATTTAAACATATGTGGTGGATAAAATGGGTGACAATAAGGAGAATCCTGACATAGGTACAATATCCAAAAAAGCCCTGATGACTGATTCTATCAAATTCAAGAACGGTGAATTGCTGATTTGGAATATAAGGGCTATGATTTTTTCAAATTATTCGCTATCATACATGTTTCGAGTCTTTGATGTTAAAAAATCCAAGGAAGGCATTGACGGTTTGTATTGGATGTCATTTTATCAGGCTGTCGGAGCAACCACTGTGACAAAACAAAGATTTGGAATCAATACCAGAGTGCTTGAGAACATAGTTGGCCAGGGCGAGATGCTCGGATATGGTAAGACGAAGATCAATAGGGCAAATTTCAATGATTGCCATTTTATATTTGAGACTCAGTCATCTCTGGCTAAGGAATTCTTATCAATTTTTGGTATTCAGAAAACGCCGGTATGCCATCATTTAAGAGGCTTGTTGGCAGGGACAATCTCAACCTTGACACAGAAGGATATTATCTGCATTGAGGAAAAATGCATTGCAAAAGGAAATCAATCCTGCGTTTTCATAGTTAGGCCGAAGGACGAATTTGACATGAAGAATGAGGATATCAAATCTCAAGTTCCTGAGAAATTCCCAAACCCAAATGATTTAGGATATAAGAGAAATATCGCTGTTCTTGAACAGAAAAAGTTCTAGCTAAAATTTTGGTTTTGGATGTTCCTATTAATTTTGTTTACATACTCAACGATTCTTTCTGTTTCCCCTTTCTGAAGATATGTTGTAAAATTATTATTAAACATCAATGGGCTCTCACCTGACAGGAATGCAAGCATGGCAGTCTCGTCGCTTGCGAGTGGAGTCCCCACGCCTTTTAATCTGTTCATAAGATTTCCAGAAATGGCCTTAAGCTGGTTCCAGTCTTTGCCGTCTTTCTTGACAGGCAATGAGCCTCCGAGCTGCGGCGGAAGATGAAGCTTGGGTGAGTAGAACTGGAACACGTCAAAAAAATCGCCGCCGAGCTCATACCCGTACTTTCCAGGATTCTTCAGGATTCTATTCATAGGCACTGTAGGCCCGATCGGCCAGCAGTCGGGTTGAACCTTACGGATCCATTCTTCAGTTTCCCTGATAGTGAGCTCATCATCCCCTATGGAGGGGACCATGAATGAAGTTACAGTAAGAATTCCCAATTCCTTCGCAATTTTAATCTTCCTTGCAGCCTCATCGGGGCTGTAGTGTTTTCCTATCTTATCCAGCACCTTCTGCGAACCGGACTCTATCCCAAAGAACAGGCAGTATCCTCCGACATCCCGGAAAAGCTGTCCAAGCTCCCTGTCAAATTGCGGAATTTCACAGAATGCTGTTATTGAATTTCCTCTCAAGCCCTGCTCTTTCATCAATCGGTAAATTTTCTTGAGGTGCGCACCCGGCGGATTTGAATCTGGAATCCTGTTTGCATAGATATTGTTTTTATGGTATCTTCTGAAATTCTCTACAACCGCTTCTGGCTCAATCAGCCTCCAATAATCTCCGCAATTTATTGAATGCTGGCAAAAGACATGGGATTCAGGGCATCCTCTTGCAGTCTCTGTCAGGCCTATCCATATCTTATCCTCCAGACCCTTATATCTTGGGCCGTAATGCCCGAAGAAGTCTTTTGGAATAAGCATATCATTAAGCTCTGCTTCACTTGATAATATTTTTCCTTCGGTATCATGTATTTTCCCATCCTTTTGGTACAATACCCCGGGAATTGAATCCAGACTTCTGTTCCCAATAACCCAATCAGCCAGCATCGGAAGGACTTTTTCACCGTCAGCATAACTCAATACATTGAAAATCCCTGCGAATTTGAAGGCTTTTTCACGGAACAGCCTAACATGATGACCGCCACCGATAATTTTGATATCAGGAATATTTTTTTTAATCTCCTCTGCAATCGCGATTGAATATTTAAATCCATCACCAGTCCAAAGCTTCATCCAGACAAAATCTATATCATTGGCCCTGCAATAGGTCACAAGTTCATCAGCTTTTTTCCTTACCTGCGATTCCCGAATCTTTTCAACATCATTCTCAATAAAATTCAATTCATTTAGTAATCCTGAATCTATCGAACCTTCTGAAGACATTATCTTTTCAATTAGTTCATCCAGTGGTTCCTGGGTATCCTTGGGGATTCGCAAATCATCCACAGTCTTCGCTGTGTTATAATCAAACAGGACCGTATTATGACCGGATCCTGAAAGCGAATCAATAAGAAGAAGGCAGCCATTATCAACTATGAAATTGCTGGCTGACGCAGGATAACCTGAGAGGTTGATCCCGATGCTTGAAGTCTTATTTTTCAAAATGGACCACGTTTTTTGTCAGTACTGTATGAAAGTGAAACAAATGATAAGTATTCCAGCTAATTATATAAATCTTTTCATTGAAAATCTTCATATCAATAAGGATAGATAGATTTGATACATGCCATCAAGATCAAGTAAAGAAATATTGGCCAAATGAATATCTCACTGCAGGCTGTGCACCTTCAGCCCGTGCTTCGATATCTCCAGCGGATGTATGTCCTCGTCATTGTTCGTCCTTCTCATCTTCCTGACTATCAGGCTCCTTGAGAAGTCCCCGCCCATGCTCTCGAAGGTTATAAGCACGATGCTGTCTGAGAGGAATTCCTCGACACCGAACCTGGAAAGCTTGCTCTCCCCGTCCGAAGGCACCTCTGTTGTCAGCAGCGAGACGCAGCCCAGGCGTTTCAGTATCATAGTCAGGTCGAACAGTCCTTTCCTGACCTCGAACGATGTCTCAAGGGTCATGCCGTACACAGAAGTGGAATCGATGACCACCCTCTTTGCGCCGACAGACTGTATCAGGTTCTCGAGCTCCCTGTGGATGTCCCGGACCTCGTACGGGTGGAAATAGACGAACTTGAACCTGTTCTGCTGCTCGAACTCGTCGAAATGCCAGTCCATGGCGTTTGCGTCCTTTCTCAGGTCCTCGATGTTCTCTTCGAATGATATGAATATGCCGTTCTCATTGTACTTGGTCAGGCCGTTCCATAGGAACTGCAGGCAGAACAGGGTCTTTCCACAGCCGGGACCTGCTGCTATGAGGTTCACGCTGTTGTTGTTGAACCCGCCTTCGACAAGCTCATCGAACCCTGGTATCCCTGTTGGTATCTTGTGCATATTGCATATCATATCAAGATTCATATATAAAGTTTTGTTATGATTTCAGAATGACACGAAAATTTATAAATAAAAACCTTATCCTCAGCCAGCATGATGGACATGAACAAGGTCGCTCTTAAATGGCAGGAAAAATGGGAGAAAGAAGGCATTTTCAGGACAAAGCCTGACAAGAGGAAGAAATTCTACTGCCTCGAGATGTACCCCTATCCGTCAGCAAAGCTCCATATAGGCCATCTCCGGAACTACTCCATCGGCGACGCCCTCGCAAGGTTCAAGAGGATGCAGGGATTCAATGTATTATATCCCATGGGCTATGACGCTTTCGGCCTGCCTGCTGAGAACGCCGCAATCCAGAACAAGGTCGACCCTGAGGAATGGACAGAGGCAAACATCAAGTCCATCAAGGCCCAGCAGAAAGCCATGGGCCTCTCGTATGACTGGGACAGGGAGCTTGCAAGCCTCGATACAGGCTACTATAAGTGGAACCAGTGGATTTTTCTCAAGCTCCTCGAGAAAGGCCTTGCCTACAAGAAGAAGTCGGCAGTCAACTGGTGCCCGAAATGCACTACTGTGCTTGCGAATGAGCAGGTCGAGCAGGGAAGATGCTGGCGGTGCAGGTCAGAGGTCACAGAGAAGGAGCTTGAGCAGTGGTACTTGAAAATAACAGAGTATGCAGACGAGTTATTAGGTGATATCAAAAAACTCGAACACTGGCCTGAAAAGGTCAGGACAATGCAGACCAACTGGATAGGCAAGAGCCACGGCACCATGATAGATTTCATGATAGAAGGGACAGATAAGACTGTCTCGACATTCACGACGAGGCCTGACACAATCTTCGGAGTCACATGCCTGGTGTTCTCGCTCGAGCATCCCATGGTCGAAGATCTTATCAAAGGCACTGAGCATGAAAAGCCTGTCACAGATTTTATCAGGGAGCAGAAGAAGAGGAGCCTGATTGACAGGACAGCTGAAGGCAGGGAGAAATTCGGCATGTTCATCGGCAGATATTTCATAAACCCTGTCAACGGGGAGAAGTTCCCTCTCTATGTGGCTGATTACGCTCTCATGGAATACGGCACAGGGGCTGTGATGGTGGTGCCTGCCCATGACCAGCGCGACTTTGATTTCGCTCTCAAGTACAAGCTTCCGATAAAGATAGTCATCACGCCTGCGCAATACGACCTCACAGAGGAGAAGCTCAGGAAATCAAAGAGGGCATTTGTCGACGAGGGAGTGCTTGTCAATTCAGGTGATTTCGACGGCACGCAGAACAGGGACGCTATAGATGAGATATCCAGATGGCTCGAGAAGAAGGGTTGGGGAAAAAGGACAATAAACTACAAGCTGAGGGACTGGCTGATTTCAAGGCAGAGGTTCTGGGGCACTCCTATACCGATTGTCTATTGCCCGAACTGCGGCATGGTCCCGGTGCCGTATGATAATCTCCCGGTGAAGCTACCAAGCGCAAAGAAAGCAAGATTCACAGGCACAGGAAACCCGCTTGCGACTGTCGAGGGATTCGTCAACACAAAATGTCCTGTCTGCGGCGAGGATGCAAAGCGCGAGACAGACACCATGGACACGTTCATCGACTCTTCCTGGTATTTCATCAGGTTCTGCTCGCCGAAGTATGAAAAAGGGCCATTTGAAAAGGATGAGGTCGGATACTGGATGCCTGTCGACCAGTACATCGGCGGCATCGAGCACGCGATACTTCACCTGTTGTATGCAAGGTTTTTCACAAAGGCCCTCAGGGACCTGGGGCTTACAACAGTAGATGAGCCGTTCTCACGCCTCCTGACCCAGGGCATGGTGATAAAGGACGGGGAGAAGATGTCGAAATCAGTCGGCAATGTCGTCGACCCTGCTGACATCACAGACAAGTACGGCCCTGACACTGCAAGGCTGTTCATCCTGTTTGCAGCATTGCCTGAAAAAGAGCTCGACTGGTCAGACAAGGGAGTCCTCGGCTCATACAAGTTCCTGAACAGGCTCTGGAGGCTTGTCGAGGACAACAAGGATAATATCTCATCGGGGAAAATAGATGAAAAGACCCTCAACAGCAAGGACAGGTACATGCTCAGCAAGACTCACAGGACCATTAAGGAAGTCACGGATGACATAGCCGGATTCCGCCACAGCCTCGCTGTCGGCGCTGTCATGGACCTTGCAGGAGCATTGATGAGATACAAAGAGAAGAACAAAGAGGTCTTCAGCTTCAGCTTAAGGACGCTTGCACAGCTCATCTCTCCTTTCACCCCTCATATCGCAGAGGAGATCTGGGAATCCATCGGCATGGAAGGGTTCGTATCAGTCTCTACATGGCCTCTCCATGATGATTCAAAGATTGACAGGGCAGCAGAGGCTGGCGAGGAGCTTGTCGAGAGCACAAGAAGAGACATCCTCCAGGTGATGGAGCTGGCAAAGATAAAAAAGCCAAGGAAAGTCAGGCTCTTCATTGCTGATGAATGGAAATTCAGATTCTTTGAAGATATGCAGAAGCAGCTTGAGAATACCCGCGACCCCGGGACCATAATAAAAGAGCTGATGAAGACTGGCCTCAAGTCCCATGGAAAGGACATCTCAAGGATGATCCCTGTATTGGTCAAGGACAACTCAAAGATTCCAGCAACAATTCTTTCTCAGGAAAAAGAGCAGAAGGCGCTCAGTGAGGCAAAGAAGATGCTTGAAGAGGAGTTCTCTTCAGTCGAGATAATCCTTGCGCAGGACAGCAAAGAGCCCAAGGCCGGGCAGGCGATGCCGGGCAAGCCTGCGATACTCATAGAATGATAAAAGCAGCCATCTTTGACCTTGACGGGACACTGGTGCATATCGACAAGGAATACCGCAGGGACCTGGTGAGGGATGTCTTGAAGGAGTTCGGCTCTGATGTCCCTGAGCCTGAGCTTGATGAGTTCTGGTTCATGCATTCAAGGAATCTCATGGTAGAGAAATGGGGTCTCGATGTCAAGGATTTCTGGAAAGTCTTCTTGAGGCTAAATGACCATGAAAAGGAGTTATCCCATACATTCGCGTTTGATGACGTAAAATATCTTGACAAGCTCAGGCAGAAAGGGATAATACTCGCAATACTGACAGGCTCAGGCAGAGAGATGTCAGAGAAGAAGCTCAGGCTCCTGGACATTGATTTTGACGTCGTTGTGAATGCCCATCTTTTCACAGAGATAAAGGGCAAGCCCCATCCAGAAGGCGCGCTTGAATGCCTGAGGCTCCTCAAGGTTGCAAAAGAGCAGACGATCTATGTCGGCAATTCTGATGAGGACATCCTGACAGCAAGGAACGCAGGAATATTCTCGGTTCTAATCGACAGGAAAGAGCACAAGCATGACCTCAAACCTGACATGAGGATCGAATCTCTTTATGAACTGGAAAAGAAGTTCTCTGATTGAATTCCGGTAACCCTTACCTAGAAAAAATCTTATGCAGAAATGAGGGCAGGCCAGTCAAGAAAAGATGAGCAGGAACACCCGAAGATGGACACAGCAGAGAATCACCAGCTGACCTCAATATTTCCTCAGTTCCGCTACCCTGCAAGCACCAGTTCTAATAGTTAAAGCTGCTCCATTCCTGGCCTGACTTGATTCCTAATAAGACCAGTCCTGCAGGACAGAACCTCACAGTCCATAATGAGACTGATGAAGGCCTGCAGCATCTCTCTCCAGGTTTCGGCCCCGCCTAAAGCCCGTTAGCAGTTACAGGAGAGGGCTAGCCTCCCGGCCTATCCTGCCCGGGACCTGGAAATCAGGGTGATTTTAAAAAGGTTACTGATATTGCGCGCGGGGTTTGCTGTGTCAGCATCCCAAACATTTATATATCAAAGAAAACGTAATCAGACCATGGACAGAAAAGGCCAATGGATGAAATTCATACTTGTCCTGGTGCTCGTCATAGTGCTCGGCCTGATACTGTTCATGATGATAAGCAGGGTGTTCGGCATTGCGAAATAAGAGAGCTGACCTGGGAGAGAAATTCATAATAACAATAATAATCCTGATAGTCAGCTTCCTCCTGATACTTGCAGTCATCAAGAACATGGTCTCCAAGGCAGATGATATTACTGGCGAGCTCATCTGCAGGGGCTCTGTAGCAGCCAGGGCAAATTTCTACATAGGAACGACAGGTGAGAAACAGTCTATGGCACCGCTCCTCTGCAAGACAAAGGACAAGGATGTCCCTCTAGTCAGCAAGGGCGCAAACAAAGAGGCAATGGAGAAAGACATGGCTGACCTTGTCAAGAGATGCTGGTGGCAGTTCGGCAACGGCCTTGTGGACAACATGTTCGATGATGTGCTCTTCGGCAATGAGAAATGCTTTGTCTGCTATGTAGCGAAGATGAACATGCCGGGCACGACCATCACCAGGGATGAGTTCAGTACTTATCTTTCACAGACATATGTAACCCCGAAACAGGAAGACAAGAAGACATCGGACATGAAGGATGTGACGCAGTACACATACACTACATACGTCCAGAGCTCTGGCGGCAATGGAAAAATTGTGATATCAATGGATAAATTTGAGCCTATGGAACAATATTCAATTGCCATAGTGAGCCCGAAATTCCTCACTACATGGGACACATACAAGACCGAATTCCTCAAGGCATTTGTCGATCCTAAAGCTGATTATAATGCATATAACTACATACTCATCGATAAATCAACAGATCTGCAGAACAGATGCGAGATAGTCCCGGACGTGGCTGATACTTAAGATGGACAGGAGAGGAGAACTATCTAAGGAGAAGATCGTGGTTTGGATAATCCTGATAGTGTTCCTGCTGGTCGTTCTGCTTCTCATATTTGGAGTAAACAATATTATTGGAAGAGGTGTTGACGGCATATTCAGCCTGTTCGGATGAAAAGAATGCACAAAAGAGGAATGGAACTCAAGCCCATCGTAGAGTGGCTGCTGCTTCTGGTAGTCATCCTTACAGTCCTGCTTATCATGAACCCGAACCTCAGGAAAGTCGGCGACTGGTTCGGCAGCTATTCAGACAAGGTATTCAAGGAAATGGGCCTGGGGAAGCAGCAGGCTGCACCTGCAACAGAGATTGATCAGAATGTCAAGACCTACTTCGAATACCTCTACAAGTACTTCTCGGATAATGCAGCCGGGACTGACTGCGTGCTGGCATACAATCAGCAGCCGATCCTCGGCGATTACAGGATAAAGATATACACTCAGAGCAGCGGGCTCTATATGCAGCTACTCAATGGGCAGGGCCAGATGGTCGAAATCCTGCCGAAGACAGGCAGTGGCCCGGACATGGAGCCCTGCATAATCGCGGGGAGCAATAATGCAGCACTGAATTTCAAGAGCTGCAAGCTTGAGTCAGGGGTTTGCAGCGGACCCATGTACTCTTCAGGAGAGATTCTGCTGTACGGGAGCCAGATGCTGAACCTTAACGGCAAAAATTACAGGCTGGATGACTCAGCCTCCGCTATGCCTGGCATCAATATCCTTTACAAATTCGACGGGAAACATGCGTGTTTTTTCACGACCAATCCTGTGATTAATGACAGGGATGGTCTAAATGATGACATAATACAGGATATTTACATGGATAAGTATCCTGTGATGAAATGCACTGACAGAAAATACTGCACTGAAAATAAGATCAAGGACTGCAGCCAATATGATGAGGCCAACTGCAAGAGCAATACCTGCAGGCTCAAACCATCATGCTTCTGGACTTATGGCATAACCGTGCCTCCGGGGAGCCTTGAGAACACTGCCTCGAAACAGGGCCATTGCACTGATGTCCCACCGGTGCAGGAGCAATGATCATCATGCAGGCTTATCAAATATGAGGATAGGTGATAAAATGAGAAAGAAAGGAGAAGTCGAGACAATGCATGTCGTTGTTGGAGCCATAATACTGCTTATCGTGTTCACTGTCTCGGTGATAATCTACACCCAGTACTACGGCAAGGAAACAGGGATAGCGAAATGCCATATCGCGAACCTCCAGGAGGATTGCGACTGCGACGGCATCGCCAATGCAGTCGACACATGCCCATGCCCAAACGGCAATGTCGGGGACAAATGCGCCCTTCTCACAACATGTTTTGACTCAAGCAAATGTGAATGCACAACTCAGAAGTGCACGACAGCCACCACAAAATGAACAATAAAGCGATGGACATGGCGATGAAATTCCTGGTCATTCTTATCATGTCTGCAGTATTGCTTGTCTCGATTTTCACATTTGCAGGCAACCTCATAAGGTTCACTGACCAGTCACAGGCATCATACAAGAAGCTTGTCAGCAAGCTCGGTGATGCCACGACCAGCGACAACACCTTCGACTTGATCCTAGCAAAAAAGACTGCAGTCGCATTCTTCAACAAGGGAAGCGACAGCATCAAGGTCCCTGTATATGCTGATACAGGCGTGACTGTAGAGTCAGCAGGCGCGGATTATACTAAAAAATCCATCACCAGGCCCGCAACTTGTCCTAAAGACAAGGCGTGCGCCTGCTATTGCGATACTTTGAAAGAGGATGCAGGCTCGTACCTTTGCCAGAAGAACAAGTGCTATGTCTTTGCCAGCGAATTCACAGGCAACTGCCAATGGAGCCCAAAAGAGAGATGCGACAATGGCATCCTGATAGAAAGGGAGATATTCAACGACGTGAAATATTATTCACAGACAGGAAGATTCTTCATACATTACAAGAAGCAAGGGGACAAGATAGATATCCGGCTGGACAGCTGAGCCACCAAAAACTATATATACTAACAAATCCTGTTCTGATTCATGAAAAAGAGGGGTAACCTGGTGACCATGATGCTGTTCTCGATCCTCGCTGCAGCCTTCGTGATGATATTGTTCCAGAACGTGGCCCATGCATTAGCGACAAACGAGCAGTTCTTCAGGCAGTACCAGGCTTATGAATTGAAATACATGCTTCATGCACTCTATGCAATCCCGGGCAATTCTGTTGTCAATTATGCAGGGAACACTTCGGGGCTGAATTTTGATTTCCAGACAAACTCAATTACAGTATCCTCAAGCAAGATCAATACGAAATTCGAGAAGGGCTATGCCCTCATAATCCCATTCAGGGCGAGTTCAGTCATCAAGAAGTTCTCTGATGTCAAGAGGCTGGTTTTCTCGAAGGCTGGAAATAACATTTATGTCGACGACAAAGACAGCCCGCGTGTCGACCTTTTGGCTTGTCCTGCTGCTGGCGAAAAATTCAGTAAAAGCGTTCTTATCATTGAGCCCAAAAAAGGGCCTCAGGAGGCATTCCTAAAGACCCTGGCAGATAACTTAAGGAATCCAGCCTCGCCTTTCTCAGTCGCGAAGCTCCTGCAGCAGGGCGGGCAGATAAAGGATGATGATGTGCTCCTGCAGCTGACTGTGGGCAGATATGACAGCATGGATAATCCTGTCAAGGTCTTCTACAGGGCAGACAATGCAGGGGCAAGGAGGCTTGCATGCCTGATTGTAGACAGTATCGCGCAGAAGAGTCCTGTCACAGGATTCTCCATCATCCCTTCAAATGACAATTCCCTGGCAAAAGGCATCGGACTGAGGATAGTGGTCGGTAACGGCAATATCCAGCCCAACCCCATGCTGGATGCGAAAACCCTGACACCCGCGATAAAGCAGGCGTTCCAAGAATGGTGAACAAGAAATCTCAATTGGGGATACCTGACAGGACTGTTAAGATAATCATCTATGGCTTTGTTCTCACTGCAATCGTTTTTGCGTTCATCGTCTTTGCATACTCATTCAGGACACCATACGTGCCGAAGGATCTTGACATGATGCTCCTTTCAGAGAGGTTCACCAATACCTGCTTCCCTTACCAGGATCCTGACACTATGAGACTGTATCCCGGGACAATAGACATTTCCGCCTTCACGAAAGAGAGGCTAGATTCATGCTTTTATCTTGAAGATGATGTCACGGCCAGGGCATTTCTGCTCAAGCTTGATTATGGGACAGAATCAAAGACCATAAAGACAAAGAACTGGATTGATAACAAGAATTTCGGAACGATTACCAGGAATGTCCTGGTCTACTCAGGAGGAAAGTCCAGGATGGGAATCATTAGGATCGCATATCAGGAGCCGTGATACGTATGGTAATATTCAAAGACAGGAAAGGGACAGTCTATGACTGGCTTGACATGCTCATCCTTATAATCTTCGCATTCTTCATAATGCTGTTCCTGTTCTATGCATCCTCTGGCGTGAAAAGCGTGACAGACAACGTGATAACAGACAAGGCAGACATCGTGACAGCAAGGCAGGACCTGTTAAATTTCCTGAGGACAGGGGTTGCAGAGTGCGTATCCGGCATAGGAGCATTTCCGGAAGAGACAAGGGGCATGACATACGCCCAGTTCTTCATATGGCAGGACTATCAGTTCCATGATGGACAGAAACTGAGCAGCGGGGAGCAGGAGACCCTCTGCAAGGGCATTGACTCGATATTCAGCAAGGAATACAAGGACTGGAGCCTGGAGCTTGTCAGGGGTGGCGAAGAGCCGTTCTATAGCTGCGGTGATGGGTCAATAAGCGCAAACCCCCTCAACAATCCTGAAGTATACACAGAAGACTTGCCGACATACAAGGGCAATAGCCTGACAGCATTCCTGAAGATAGAAAGATGATGTGATGATGAAAATATCAAAAAAAGCAGTGCTCGGGACATTCACCATGTTCGCGCTTGTCCTGGCAATAGTCACATTCCTGATATATTCATATTCATATGGCAGTGAGGCAGAGAAGAGGGTCATCGGCACAACCCAGCTCGACCTTTTGAACTATGCTGTGAAAGGTGAGATAGCCCTCCAGTATATTGATGAAAGCGCAAAGATTGCAGCTGCTCAGGCAGTATCAGAGCTTGCAAAGCACGGAGGATACTACAACGGCTCTGTAACGGAAGAGTACATGGGATTCACTGTCTGGGATTACAGGACATCCCAGCTCCCGACTGATGTCGAAGACAATTTCAGCATCTACATGAACATGTACCTTGACAGTTATCTTGAGAGATACACAGACCTATACATCCCGAAGGACAATTATGATTACTGGTTTTCTCAGGGCAAGCTCAAAGGCTTTGCGAATACTGACCTTTCGGTCTCGAGCTCAGGCATTGGGATAGGGACAGGGATCGGCAGCCCTTCTGATGCTGATAACAAGGTCATAAAGGCAGTGGACAATGAAGATCTCGGGAACATGGCCAGGAATTATGCATCCCTCTATGACGGGCTGCCATATGTCTGGGGAGGCGAGTCTCCATATACATACGAGGTCTCTGTCAATGATCAGAAGACCAACCCAGACAGCATCTTCAAGGGCGTCAGCCTCGAGAAATACCAGCCAGCTGGAAACAGCAGATCAGGTCAGCCGACTGTGCCCGGATTCGACTGCTCAGGCTTTTTCTGGTGGATATTCAGGCATGCGGGAATCATCGACCAGAGGCTCACGGCAGAGGGATACTATGAGCTTGCCCAGGCAGACTGGCAGAGGGTCTGCTACAAGGAGCAGTGCACAAAGGAATTCATATCAGACCCCTTCAATGTCCAGCAGGGTGATGTGCTGTTCATCGACCCTTGTCCAAGCGGCGTCTGCCATATCGCAATATATGCCCATGACGGGCAGATTGTGGAATCGACAGGGAGCCAGGGCGTTGTCATGCGTAAGATCCCTGAAAGCTATTATCCGGACGGGAGTATCGGAATCGAGGCCATCTACAGGCCGGACCTGGGGAAAGTCGGAGCCATCAATACGCCCCAAAAAACCCAGGCATATGACATCCCTTCCCAGCCCCAGGAGATATCGTATTCAGTCAGGCCTTCATTCACGATCGACCTTGACTCCATCCAAGACAACTACAAAAAGCTCAGAGAAGATGGCTACAGGCTCTTCTCTGCTCTTGACAACTGCCAGCCGGGTAAGGACTGCGTCCGCCAGAAGCTGGGAGAGCTTAGCCTGGACTGGAGCCTTGACTGCGGGGGTGAGGACCTAGCTTACTATGACCTGGTGGAGCAGCTTGACCTATGCAACAGGTCAGCTGACAATGGCTGCTTATGCAACATCGACCTGGGTAAAAAGCAGGGATACACAGAGAATGATTATGAGATAGGTCTTGAAAAGAAAGGCAGTGGGACTATGTTCATATATGGCAAGAACAGATTCATAGTCAACACAACCCTGCTTGCTGCCACAAGCTTCAGAAAAGGAGAAGAGCATGTGGCTGTCAATCCCCTTCCTCTTGATAGCAAAAAGGTCCTGATTCAGCTTGAATACGGCAGCAACGGTCTGAATAATGCAATAGTGAAGCTGCCTGGGACTCTTGCCACATTGTATTTCAGCTCAGGCATAAAGCTAGGAAACGCCGCAAAGGTCTACAAGTCCCCCTCAGGGCTTGCTTTCATAGACAGCGATGATTACAATGACGACGGGAACGATTACAGGACCCTCCCTGCATGCACGCTCCCTTCAGCGAGGACTTACCGATTCTGCGTACCTTCAGACAAAAAGATGCTGGTCTATGGAAACGAGCAGCTTGAATACAGGAACATAATCTACAGGTTTGCAATAAGAAAATAGCCGCGTCAGTCAGAATTCGACGAACTCAATCTCATTTTTGTCAGTGTTGTACAGCGCAAGGCTGGCTTTTCCATGCCTTCCGTATATGTCCCCTGGATTGACCAGCAAGGTCTTTCCTCTCTGCTCTTTTCTCATGGCATGGGTATGGCCGTGGAATACAGCATCGTACTTGAATGTGTCTGCAAGCCCCTCGGCAAATATGTCGAAATGCGTCACAGCAATCCTCTTCCTGCCTAGCTCGATCTCGGCAACATCGCCGTGATGGATAACATCCTCTGACTCTTCGCACTTCCTGGGTGTCTTGTACCTGTCCTCGATATTCCCGAACACCAGGTGCACAGGAACTCCAGCCTTATCAAGCTCAGGAACCATGAAAGGCGCGCAGAGGTCTCCGCAGTGGATTATTGCCTCAACCTTCCTGTCCTTGAGGATGCTTAATGCTTTCTCAAGGTTCTTTACATTATCATGCGAGTCGCTAATTATCCCTATCAGCATGACCATGTGGTCTGCACAATGATATATAAAAATTTTGCTCCAGCCAACCTAAAAGCTTAAATATAAATTCCTTATCCTTGGACACGGGGTGCAGAAACATGATAAATATGCCTTATGAAGACATCATTAAGAAGATAAAGGCCGGCAGCAGCATTTCCGATGATGAGCTGGACACCAGGATAAAGAAGAAGATGGACCAGCTATCGGGGCTTATCTCAAAAGAGGGAGCTGCCTATATCGTCGCGAATGACCTGGGTGTCAAGCTCATACAGGCCGAAGGCCTCGTGAAGCTGGACAGCCTCTATGCAGGCCAGCGGAATATCGAGACAGCAGGCATTGTCACTAGGATATTCGACTTAATCGAGTTCGAGAAAGAGGACCGGAAGGGCAAGGTAAGGAGCCTCATTCTGGCTGATGAGACAGGCCAGGCAAGGGTCACGGCATGGCATGACCAGACATCCCTTCTTGACAAGATAAAGGAAGGCGATACAATAAAGGTGACAAACGGGTTTGTAAGGAACAACCAGGGCCAGAACGAGGTCCACCTCAATGACAGGAGCAAGCTGATAAAGGACCCGGATGGCATCACGATAAAAGATGTCAAGGTTCAGCAGAAAGATGAATTTTCCAGGAAGAAGATAAGCGAGCTTCAGGAGAATGAGCAGAACATCGAGGTCTTCGGCACAGTCGTCCAGGTATTCGACCCGAGATATTTCGAGCAGTGCCCCCAGTGCAAAAAAAAGCCTTCCCTTTCTGGCGGTGATTTCGTCTGTGCTGAGCATGGCAAAGTCATTCCTGTCTACGGATATGTAACAAACATTGTGCTTGATGACGGCTCTGACAGCATAAGGGCTGTGATGTTTCGGGAGCAGATGCAGCAATTGTTCAAGAAGACAGACCAGGAGCTTCTAAGCTACAGGTCAGCTATCGAGAAATTCGAGGAGCTCAAGACAGGCCTTCTCGGCGAGCAGGTGGTTGTCTCAGGCAAAGTCATAAAGAACGACATGTTCGACAGGCTTGAATTGCGTGCATCGAAAGTCGTGACTGACATAGACCCTGAAAAGGAGATACTGAAGCTCAAGGTAGGTCCGGTGAGTGCAGAGTCCGGCAAAAGTGATGCACTTGCACAGAATATGAGCAAAGAAGCTGTATCAAAAGCAGCAATGAAAGATGGAGCAGAGAATGATGAAATGAGTGACGGGGAAGCAGAAGAGGATGAAGAAAAGCCTGCTGAAATTTCCACAGAAGATGAGCCAGAGACTCCTCTCCAGGATGATGAAGTCAAAGTACAGAAGCCTGTCGGCAGCGCTACGGAAGATGATGCTGGAGATGACAGGGGAGAGGCTGATGATGACAAAGAAAAAGAAATTGATGAAACAGAAGAGAATGAGGAAAACCTCCCGTCGATAGATGACCTATGATGTTCAAGACCCACCTGGTGATTTCGCTACTTATCGCTTTGATTGTCTTTCCAATGTTTTCCCTGGACAAGGGAATTTTCCTTCTGGTCTTTCTGCTGGGCGCAGTCTTTCCAGACATTGACACACCGAAATCTTTCATCGGAAAATGGTTCAGGCCCATAGGCTGGGTATCTTCACACAGGGGAATATTCCACTCTGCACTGGTGCTTGCGATATTCTCAGGAATCATCCTGCTCTTCAGCAGGGCTTATGCTTTCGTGTTCGGGCTTGGGTATCTCGCCCATCTTGTCATCGACATGCTGAGCCATGAAGGTATCAGGCTGCTCTACCCGTCCAGGCTCAGATTCAAGGGCTTTGTGAAGACTGACGGTCTTGCTGAAAAAGTCATCTTCGTCATATCATTGGTGACTGGTTTTGTGCTGCTCTTAAGATGATACTGATCGACGGCTCAAGGTTCGAAGGAGGAGGCCAGATTATTAGGACCGCTCTTGCACTTTCCATACTTACTGGCAAGCCTTTCAGGGCAGAGAAGATTAGGCATGGCAGGCCAGAACCAGGGCTCAAGAGCCAGCATCTTTCTTGCATATATGCACTAGAAGAGCTATCTGGTGCAGATGCAATCAGGGCTGAGCCTGGAAGTGAAGATCTTGTATTCCACCCGGGAAAGATAATGTCCAGGACACTTTCGATAGACATCGGCACAGCAGGCTCGATAACACTCCTTCTCCAGTCCCTGCTCCTCCCATGCTGCTTTGCAGAAGGCAAGACAAGATTGAAGATAACAGGAGGGACGGACGTGAGATGGAGCATGCCGATGGATTATTTCACGAACCTCGTCCTGCCCCATTACCAGGGCGTTGCAGACATAAAGATCAATGAGATGAAAAGAGGCTTCTATCCAAAGGGTGGCGGGTTTCTTGACATCATCATCAAGCCGAAAGAAAAAAAAACTGATGAGAGGATTGACATGCTGAAGAAAATGCCTGTCAGCAAGATAAGCGGCGTATCCTCTGCATCATCCGAGCTTAGGCAGGCAGATGTTTCCAAGCGCCAGGCACAGGCAGCAAAGAAGAAGCTCAGCAGCCTCGATATCCCTGTAAAGATTATCGAAGAATATACAGATTCATTATCGACAGGGACAGTGATAACCCTCTGGGCAGGCAATTTGGGCTCAGATGCCCTGGGCGAGAGGAGGAAGCGCGCAGAGGCTGTAGGGGCTGAGGCTGGCGCTGAATTGCTATTATTGCTGTGCTCAGATGCAATTGTCGACAGTCATCTCGCAGACAATATCATTCCTCTCATGGCACTGAATGGCGGGGTGATGAAGACATCCGAGATAACCGGGCACATGCTATCAAACATCTATGTCTGTGAAAAATTCCTTGATGTGAAATTCAGCATAGATGAGGACAGGCTCATTATAAGCAGAGATTGATCTATTCGCAAAGTTTAAATATGCAATGTTGAGAGGATACAGGACCAGGTGAAAAACATGAAAAAAAAACAGGAGCTTGCATTCATCAGCGTCATCGGAAAAGACAGAAAAGGCATTGTCGCGACAATTTCAGGCTATCTCTACAAGACAAGCATCAATATAGAGGATATCACTCAGAGGATAATGGAAGGGCATTTTGTCATGGTCATGCTCGTCGACATCAGCGAATCAAAAAAGCCGCTTGAGAAGCTGAGAAAAGAGCTTGAAGAGATAGGGGAAGAGATAGGCCAGAAGATACAGATACAGCATGAGAACATATTCAAGATGATGCACAGGATCTAAAATGTCAATAACCCCTGAAGAGGTATTCGAGACCGCGGAGATGATTCTCCATCATAATCTTGATATCAGGACGACAACCCTGGGAATCAACCTCAAGGACTGCATACATTCTGATTTTGGAAGATTCAGGGATAATGTCTACAAGAAAGTCTATTCAAATGCAAAGAGCCTGGTAAGGGAAGCGGAAAAGCTGGACCAGAAATATGGTATACCTATTGTAAACAAGAGAGTAGCAGTAACTCCTGTGAGCCTCATCATGGAAACCCATTGCACAAGACAGAGATTCCTTGAGATGGCAATGACCCTTGACAAGGCTGCAAAAGATGCAGGAATCGATTATGTCGGCGGGTTCGGAGCGCTTGTCCAGAAAGGGCTCACAAAATCAGACATGATACTCATCGAATCCCTGCCTGATATCCTGTCGAATACTGACACTGTATGCTCATTTCTCAATGTCGGCTCCAATGTCGCAGGCATGAACCTTGACGCGGTGAACCTGATAGGCAGGATGCTCAAGTTAACGGCAGGGAACACGAAAAACGGCATAGGATGCGCAAAGTTCGTGGTCTTTGCTAATGCGCCCGAAGACAATCCTTTCATGGCAGGGGCATTCCATGGTGTGGGCGAGCCTGACATAACACTCAATGTGGGTATAAGCGGCCCCGGGGTTGTCCGAAGTGTCGTCGAGAAGAACAGGGACTGCGACCTCACCCAGCTCTCAGAAGTCATCAAGAGGACCGTGTTCAAGATTACAAGGGCGGGTGAGCTCATCGGGAGGGAGCTTGCAGTGAACCTCAGGATACCTTTCGGCATAGTGGACATATCCCTTGCCTCGACAACAGTTTCAGGCGACAGTGTGGCGAGGGTGATTGAGAGTTTCGGGATAGAGAGGATAGGCGCCCACGGCTCGACAATGGCAGTGGCGCTTCTCATGGATGCTGTCAAGAAAGGCGGGGCGATGGCGAGCGGAAATGTCGGCGGGCTTTCCGGCACATTCATCCCTGTGAGCGAGGATATGGGTATGGTCGAGGCTGTGAAAAAAGGCGCTCTTGGAATCGACAAGCTTGAGGCGCTCTCGGCTGTCTGCTCAGTTGGCCTTGACATGTTCGCCATACCAGGCGACACCCCCGACCATGTCATAAACGCAATAATTGCTGACGAGCTCTCGATAGGCATAATTAACAACAAGACCACAGCAGTGAGAGTCATCCCTGTTCCTGGAAAGAAAGTCGGAGATCTGGTAGATTTCGGGGGCCTTCTCGGCATAGCCCCTGTCATGAGAGTAAACAAATTCTCTGCAAAAGATTTCCTGAGGCGGGGCGGAAGACTTCCGGCCCCTGTCACGAGTATGCGGAACTAGTTCCTATCATTATTTAAGAATCTTCTAGTCCAAGAAAATGATTATAATTTACCTGTAAGATTTCTGCCGCTTCTTCCTTGCCTTGGAATCATTCGGCTTTCGCATCTCTTTCCTTCTCGTGTCAGCTACAAGCAGGTGCCTGTCATACTTGAGAAAAACGTCTTTGAGCGCTTCGCCTTTCTGAGACTCGACAAGCCCTCTTGCAATCGCAAGCCTGGCAGCTTCTGCCTGGGCCATGAAACCCCCGCCTTCAACCCTTACGCTGATATCAATTTTTGCTGCAATCGGGCCGGCTAGCTGGAGCGGCTCCCTTATCTTCATTCTTGCAAGTTTCGGGGAGTAATTGTCAAGCAGGATATTGTTGATCTTGACAGCACCTTTCCCGTCTTTGAGCGTTGCCTTTGCAACTGCTCTTTTTCTCTTTCCAGAGATATGGACAATCTTCATATTTTTCCACCTATTTCCCTGCATATTTCTCCTATTGTGATGAATCTCTGTGTCTGAAGCCTTTTAGCGTCTGCAGACTCGATTGTCTGCAGTTCCTTGCCTTTCAGCTTCACTGGGACACCAATGTAGCACATCACCCTGCTGAATGCATCGCTTCCTTTGGGTTTCTTGTAAGGAAGCATGCCCCTTACAGCCCTCCTGACTATCCTGTCAGGTTGTTTTGGGTAATACGGACCTTTCAGCGGGATGCCCCTCTCCCTCTTCTGCCTGAATCTGTCGAGGACTTCTTTTTTCCTGCCTGTTATTATCGCCTTTTCACAATTGACTATGTCGATGCTCTCTCCAAGGAGCGCTTTCTTTGCAACAATTGTTGCGAATCGTCCGACAATCAGGTTGGTTGCGTCAAGTATCATTATCCTAGGATCCTCGTCTTTTTTCCCTGAGGGTTCTTTTTCATGAAATCATATATTGAATATATATCACAGTTAGATTTTTTCAGCTTCTCAACAGCCTGTTTTGAAAAATTGAATGCTGCGATTGTGACCTTGTGATTGAGCTCGCCTGTGCCAAGCACTTTGCCCGGGACAATGATTGCATCGTTCTCTTTTGAGAACCGGTTTATCCTGGAAAGGTTGACTGCCCTCCTCTGCCTGGTCGGCTTCTCGAGATCGCATGCAATCCGCTTCCATATAGGAGCCTTCTCTTTATTTGAATGCTTTCTGAGCTCCCTTACAAGCCCCACGAGCTGAATGTTCGATTTCATTTTTTCACGAAATGATTGATTTCACATCTATCCCTTACAATTTGGTTTGTCCAAATTGAACTTGCATGGATTCTTTGGGAATCAAAGATTCCTAATGCGCACGAACCTTTGGTCCGTGATGTTTTCCAGGTTTTTGCTTCGCTGCAAGCGAACACAAAAAACTGCGAGGGACGGGATTCGAACCCGCGCAGCCACTAAGGCCTACGGCCCTCAACCGTAGTCATTTGACCATGCTCTGACACCCTCGCAAAAGGGTAATCACTTAAGGGCGTTCTTTATCTCATCACTGAAAGTGTCAAGTATCGCATTGTATCGCACTATGCCTTCCTTGACCATCTTCTTGCAATCGAGCTGCCCCCATGATTCTATATAAAATACGAATGTATTCTTATCATATGAGACTTTGATGGCTCCTGCACTCTCTTCTACACATGCATTGCACAAGTGGCATTTGAGCAGGTTGTCTGGGTTTATTGTAAGTTTGCTGTTGAAATTGTAGACGTCTACAGGGCATACCTCAGCACATGCCTTGCATGACTCTGCTTTCTTCGTGATCTCAATCTCAGGCTTGTACTTGTAATATACTAGGCCAGGTGACCATTTGGCATGCTCCCTTCCTTCGGACAGCTCTGCAATCGCAACAAGATTGACTTCCTGTCCCTTCAGAAGCTTGACCAATGGCATATTAGGATATGCCGGCTTTACTTTCGGGTCAGTCGTCTTGATGCTGGATGAATAGACAGTGCCGGGGCCTTTTGCTGAAAGCTTGAGCTTCAGCTCGCACTGGGCACATCCTTTTCCGCCGCACTTGCAGTTGCTTTTCATCTTATATGACTTAAGGTCAGTCTCTAGCGGGACAAGGCCGAGGCGGTGGGCTAGCTGCTCATCATACAATGCTGAATTGTTCTTCTTGATCTCAACTGTCTCGATAGCAAGGACAGGCACCCTGTTCACGAATATTCTCCTGAGCGTGTTCGCATAGCCATGGGAGGCTTTTTTCAGCAAAAACGAGATCTTAGTCTTGCCTGCATCCTTTTCAAGTAGCCTTATTTCCATTCTATACTCTCCTGCCTCTCCTGCCGCCTTTCTTCCTGCAGCCGTCATGCGGCATAGGAGTGACATCTTCGATGATGCCAATCTTGAGCCCCATCCTTGACAAGGCCCTTATTGATGCCTGGGCTCCTGGACCGGGGTTTGTCGGTCCATTGTGCCCACCAGGTGCTCGGATCTTAACATGGATTGCATTTATCCCTTTCTCTTTTGCTGTCTCTGCCGCCCTTTTTGCTGCTGTCATCGCAGCTGTAGGGCTGCTTTCCAGCCTGTGGGCCTTGACAACCATGCCTCCTGAGACCCTTGTGATAGTCTCTGACCCGGTGATGTCTGTAATATGGATTATTGTGTTGTTGTATGAAGAATATATATGGGCAATGCCCCACCTGCTGTTGTCATCTGCCTGTCTGCGATAGGTGAATTCCCTCTTGGGTCTTGGCCTTGCCGGCCTCCGGTCAGTTTCAGCCATTTTTCACTTCCTTTGCCTTCTGGATGGATTCTTCAAGAGCGATCTTATTCTCCTCTTCTTTTGGGACTATGTAGCTTGGAACTGTCACATGTTTTGAATCGACAATGACATGCCCATGGACAATGAACTGCCTTGCCTGCTTGACAGTCGTCGACAGCTTCTTCTCAAATACCAGGGATTGCAGCCTCCTCTTGAGAAGATCCTCAACTCCCAGCCCGAGCACCTCATCAAGCCCACCATTTGCAGGAAGAAGCCCAAGGCGCTGGAGTCTCTGGAGCAACTGGGTCTTCTCTTTTTCAAGCTGCGGCGTCCCGGCTGTAGCGCATTTTTTCGCCTGGCCCTTGAATCTCTGAAGCAATGATCGGGATTTCCATATCTCTTTCTTGTTTGCCAGGCCATAATCTTTCATGAGCTTCTTTTCAACATCTATCCTTTCCTTCTCCCATGGATGAGAAGGGGTGTTGTATTTTTTTTTCGGTTTCTTAGGGTCTCCCATTTTACTTGCCGCCCTTCCTCTTGACGCCCATCACTTTGCCTTTGTTGCGCCTGAAATTCGACCTGGTCCTCTGTCCCCTGACAGGAAGACCTGCCTGATGCCTCAGTCCCTTGTAGGATTTTGTTTTTTTCATCCTCCTAAGGTCAATGTTCTGTATAAAATCAAGGTCTGATGCAAGAAGATGCCTGTCATTGCCGGTCTCGTAGTCCTTTCTCCTGTTGAACATCCACTCAGGGAACCCGAACTTGGCAGGATTCCTTATTATCTCATCAAGTCTGTCTATCTCATCCTTGCTCAGGTTTCCTGTCTTTGCAGTCTTGCTCAGCCCTGCCCGTGAGGCAGACGCTGTTTGCAAATACAGGGCCGATCCCCTTGATCTTGTTCAGGGCATGTATGATTGGCTTGTTGCCGTCGAGGTCAGTATTGACTATCCTTACTATGTGCCTGAAGCTCTGCTTTTTGATATCAGCCATTTTGCATTTTCGGCCTGAACAGCTCATAGAACCCAGTATGTATTGCAGCCCTAAACTGCGCTCAACTGAACTCGGGCTATTTTGTGGCCTAGAAGCTGAGAACCAAGAGGTTATATTTAAAGGTTGGGGTTTTAAGGATTAGGAAGAAAAAAATACGCCGGGGACGGGATTCCTTGAAGTTGACGTAGTCAACGAGAGGCCCCAGAAAACCACAAGGTTTTCGCAGGGTGTTCTAATCACGGCCCCAAGCGAATAAAATGAGCGCCGGGGACGGGATTCCTTGAAGTTGACGTAGTCAACGAGAGGCCCCAGAAAACCACAAGGTTTTCGCAGGGTGTTCTAATCACGGCCCCAAGCGAATAAAATGAGCGCCGGGGACGGGATTTGAACCCGCAAGACCAATGGTCACAGGATCTCTGCAGGTGCCTGCGTGGTTTCATAAAGACACAGGGTCTTTAGCAATCCTGCGCAGTACCAGGTTGTGCCACCCCGGCAATTTTTAGCCGCAAAGACTTCGTCTTTGCTTAATTTTGGAAATTTCAAATTTCCAAAGCCACAAGAATCCTAAAGATTCTTGATGAACCTTGATTAAATCCCCTTAAATACAACTTACTTGAGGTAAGTTGTATGAACCTTGCAGACCTAATCTCAGTTTAAGTGGAATTCTGGAAATTATGTCATTTTTTAAAATCTTCGTTTTTATCAGCAATATTTATAAATAATGGGGAATTCATCGGCTCCAGCGAGGTAGGGCAGCCAGGAGTGCCCGTCGGGCTCATAAGGGTCCACAGAGGTTCCTTTGGAAACCCGGAGAAAAACAAACCTTTTGTTTTTCGGGTAAAGGTCAGAGGTTCAAATCCTCTCCTCGCTACTTCAAATTTTAGGGGGTTTTCCCTCTAAAATTTATTCAATCCAATATTTCTTAATCTTATTCAAATGTTTAGGATTATTGAATCCAATAACTTCCAACCATATTAAGAGTATAAATAATTTACTTATGGTTTTATTTAATCCCTTCAGACAACAAAGAAATCCACATTATCCTTAACGACATTCCCGTAATCGTCCCTGCATTGGAAATAGTATCTCTGACTCCCTTTGTCGACATGAACAACAGCCTCGTGGTAAGTTGAATTCAATCTGTCCATCAGCCTTGACCCAAGATCCAGATCCCTGTAGTATCCGCACTGCGACGGGTTGTTGGTCTGAACATAGAGTGTCGCGCTATCGGTATCAACCTCAGACTGAGGGCCCTTGCCGACGATATCCAACGCAGGGGACCTGTATATGAGATATTGGGTGCTCTCGACATCAGTGTTCCTTGGAGCGTCATTAGGCACCCTGCATTCTATTGTGATGTTCTCAACACCAAAACCAGGCGCAGCAGCCTCTTTGCATGATATCTCATAAGCATTGCCCATGAGCAGCTGGGTGTAGCATATGGTATCATTCCCCTTTCCAGAGCAGGTCATGGCAAATGTGCTGTTATCTTCCATGTTCCTGTCCTGGCAATTGTATGAATCATCAAGGCCAAGCTCCAGCTGCACAGAAGACCTGTTCAAATATACATCAAAACTCTCCTGCCCTGTATAATTTATCCGGAGTTTGCTCCCTGTGACATCAACGCCGGCCATGTCATTATCTCCTGCTTCTCTATGAAGGTCCAATACAAACGACTCGTTATTCAACACAGTCTCATTTCCAGTCAGATAGATGTCCTGCGTGCATTCATATAGCCCGAGCTCAAGCTTTGGATTGAGCATGCAGGGAGAAAACTGCCTCTTTATATCATTGTAGGAATAGCTGCAGTTCATATGCTCGTCAATATACAGGTGAAGCCTGGCAGAGCGGTTCTCGACGCTGAAAACCACAAAGCTGGACAGCATCCTTGCAGCTGCATATATGTCCTGGCCGGACACATTTAGGTATTCTGATTCAAGGTTACCGCTCACGCCTGGCTCCCCTCCCAAGGCGATATTGAGTGGATACTCATGCTTTTCCTGGGGATTGTCCCTGCACCTTATGAATATCCCGGTCTCTGGGGTCATGTTCACATCCCCTGTGCATAGATAGCTTCCGCCGAACCGGGGGTTCATGTTCAGACCTGAGCTTGTGCACTTCATTCCAAACCTCATATCATCATATATCCTGTCTTTGTAGTCAAACCTGCATTCAGATGGCTCATTCACGTACATCGAGAAAGCCTGCTTGTCAGAATCGATTGTCATCGTCCCATTGGCTGGGGAAAATCCCAGGACAATAGGCGGCCTTGTATCATTTCCGGAATCCTCGATGCTGAACCTCACGAACATCTCCTGGGAATTCGTGTTTCCTGCCCGGTCTGTGCACTCGACAAAGAAATAATAGTTCCCTTTGTCGAAATTGTCAAGTATCGTACTGAAAAGGTTCTTGTAGAACGGCACCAGGTCAGAGAACTCATTGATGAACCTGAGGACGAGGTCAGCATACGGCTCGACCTGGCTTACAATGTCACCGCCTGATATGAGGTCATACATCTTTATCTGGGCTGAGTACCTTGACTTGTATGTGTCCAGGAACTCCTTCGGCCTTTCAAGCATTGTCATGAGTTCGCCAAGGTTTGTGATATTGAAGAAATCCTTGAGCTTCTCAGGCACTTTTATCCTGCCTGGAATCCTCAGTGATATGTTGTGGGTCATGGAGAATGCAGAATCTCCGAAATAATACGAAGGAGACTGGA
Organism: uncultured Candidatus Woesearchaeota archaeon; assembly: GCA_963717515.1. Taxonomy (GTDB): domain Archaea; phylum Nanobdellota; class Nanobdellia; order Woesearchaeales; family DSVV01; genus CAYXZQ01. The sequence continues at coordinate 1,405,508 of OY970338.1, read as the reverse complement.
TGTATTCCATCCTTGGAAGATATCTCAGCCTGCAGACAGTGTCCTCAGTCGTGTTTATCCTGAGCGACATCATCCTGTATGGTTCAATTGCAGGAGTTATCTCATAGCCATCGTATATTTTGGGGCTTATCTTCAGTTCAGCCTCTTCTGCCTCATATCCCTTTGTTACAGCAGATTTGTCAAATATTATCTCAGGAGGGGTCCTGTCGTCAGACTGCTCAGCATGGCATGACCCTACACCGTATGATTCCTCATAGATGCAGTGTTGGCCGAGGCTCCTGCACATGTATTCTGTGCAAGGATGGATAGGGTCATTTGAGCAGCTGGCGCAGTCATCTGCCCCGTAAGGCGCATGCCAGACATCGCAGACAGCGGCGTCAAGTATCGTGATGTCAGGCGACTTGAAAGGGTTGAGGAAATCAGAAGGCGAGAGTGAGGAAACCCTGTCTATGTAATCAAGGCCGGTGGTCATTACCAGGATGAAATTGTCATACGCCTGGACAACTGTCGGTGGCGTGAAGAGCGCTTCCCTCTCTGTATTGTTTATGCCGAGGTTTATTGTGTAGTCATTGGCTTTCCTGTTTAACCCGTTGTCGAGATAGACATAGCTTCTCGGCCTGTCGAAGAAATCAGAGTTGAAGAACCCGTTGTATGTTATCTTGTCAGCAATGTTCCTGTAATTTCCGCAGTCGCCCTGCATGTAGCAGAAGACAGCGGTGTCATCTACCCAGATGTTCGGACAGGAAAGTCCGCTGCATTCCTTTGTCTGGCTGGCAAACGAGCAGATATCTGAACCTGCCTCCCAGAACCTGAAACCCGGAGGGACATATGGGACGCACTTGCTGTTTGTGTTTAGCCAGTCTTTCCATGAGCAGTCCCTGAATCGGGTGTCCTCGCAGCATTGTTCTGTCGTGCAGTCATTGCAGTCCTCCCACCGGTTGACCCTGCATATCGCCTTGCTGAAGGGCTGGTCACCCTTGTAAACAGTCTGTTCAGTGCATAACTCCTCCCTGAAGTCCCGGCAGTCTTCTTCATACTCCACCCCGTCGATGCAGTAATGCATGTAATGACGTGTTCCGACATAATCATAGCCTTTTCCAGCTATGCCGTCATATACGCACCAGGATTCCCCGCTCTTCCTCGGCTTGTTGTCATAATTTCCTGTGTCTGGGTCATATGTATGGAGACAATCCCCGCACGGCCTTCCGCCGCATGTTGTGTCCATTGTATCATCGGTCTCTGGGCAAGTGCAGCCTGGGTTGAAATCATAGACCCCCTGCCTGTCCCTGCATTCTGATTCAGGGACGCCCTTGTAGCAGTCCTTGTCATATAGGTTGTAGCAACAGCCGTAATCCGGCGCCTGGTAGTTTCTGTAGCCTTGGGATGAAGATGAATCCCCCTGCAGAGCGAACCGAAAGACATACCCGCCATCTGTCAGTGTATATATGATGTCAGGATATGGCCTGTGCTTCTCGACCTCAATCATGTCCCCGTTGTTGTACATGTAGTCGACCTGATCAAAATACCCTCTGGAATTCTCATCATTTACTATCTCGATACCCTTGTCATACAGCATACCGAGCGGCTCAGGGATGTCATCTGAAAATTCGCTGACAGTCAGGTCAAGACCTTCCTTGATGAGCTCTATGGGATAGTCCACCCTGACATTGACATGTTCAAGACCAATCGTCACATTGACCTCCATTGGCCCTGTCTTGACATCGAACCCCTGCTTTTCAAAGACAGTGAGGTCGATGCATCCTGACAGGCTGTCCCTGATTGCATCCTGGAGCTCTTTTTCCATGTCCTGGCGCAGCAGGAGCGTAGGGACACAGGCGCCCTGCTCATTCATGCAGAGATAATTGTATTTCTGGTTGTCATACCACCTGAAGCTTGCAGGGTTGAGTGTGCCCCCGTTCCTGCCTATCGTCTTCACTGGCTCCTGGCTGACCTGGTCGATGCAGTTCTCGACATATTTCTTCACTGGCTCTGTTGTCGACTTGATCAACAGCGAATTGTCGATATACGGCTCGACCTGGTTTGTCCCCAGGTCGTACACATATATGGACAATGCAACCACTAAGAGAAGTATCAGCCCGATGATTATGAATACGCTTATCTGGCTTCTTTTCATCAAAACCCCTTTTTTATCCATCCATTGCAGAGAGTGTATTTATTTGTTTTGGTTTTTAAGAGACCGGCTCTTTATGCATGGCAATCCAAAAATATATATAAAACTCAGGATAACTCCTGCCCGATGGAAAGGAAATACTGGCCCTGGCTGGCAGTGGGCACGATATTTTTGCTGACGCTAGTAATCAGGCTGTACTATGCATTCATGACTCCGAATTTCAGCGATGACGACGCTTATTTCGTCCTCAGGCAGGTCGACCACATCAGGCAGACCGGCCTTCCGCTTTTCATGGATACACTGTCATACGGTGGAAGGACTTATGTGTTCCTCCCGTTGTTCCATTACATACTGGCATTCTTCAGCCTGTTCCTGGGGACTGTCTACGCAGCAAAGATTGTGCCTAATGTGTTCGCTTCGTCATTGGTAATCATTGTCTTCCTGATTGTCAGGCTCCAGACAAAAGACGACTGGATTGCGATACTGTCGGCATTCATAAGCGGCTTCCTCCCGATATATATCTCAGAGACCATAAATTCCGCGACAGTATTCTCATTAATAATCCCGCTCATGTTCCTGCTTTATTATTTCATGCTCCGGATCAGAAAAAAGAAATACATATACTATTATCTGACAACGCTTTCCTTGTTCATCCTGCTGTCCCCTTATTCGATCATCTTTGTCCTAACAATCCTGTTATACTACATTTTTTCATGGGTTGAGGGCTTCAGGCCTACCAGGACTGAGATTGAGCTGACAGTATTTTCCCTGTTCCTTGCGATATGGTTCTATTCCATATTCTACAGGGAGGCCCTTCTGATGCAAGGATTTGGCGTCATCTGGCAGAATATCCCTTCTGAAGTCATCAACCAGTTCTATTCAGGTGTGAATATCCTCGATACAATAAACATGATAGGGCTCATACCTCTTCTCGCGGGCATTTACATCACATATCATTACATCTACAGGACAAAGAGAAAGCCGTTCTACCTTACTCTCAGCCTGCTCATAATAATCCTTGCGCTCCTGCTCCTGAGATACATCCAGCTCAGGCTTGGACTGGTGTTCATCGGAGTCATCCTGACGATACTCGTCGGCGAATTCATATCATATGCAACGGATTATCTCGGAAGGACAAAATTTGCAGGATACAGAAACCACCTCCTGGTGCTTCTGATGGCAGTCTTTGTCCTGACATCGTTCATCCCCTCCCTCGGGTATGCTGATAGGAAAATCATTGATAGCGATCCGGGCGGGAAGGTCTTTGCGCTCAAGTTCCTCCAGAACATTTCTGATCCAGATGAGGCAGTCGTGGGCTCTGTTTTTGACGGCCACCTGATTACATACCTGGCTGACAGGAAAAACATCATCGACTCGAATTTCCTGCTTGTTGACGCCAAAGAGCGCCTGCAGGATGTCAGGACGATTTACACCTCTGCCATACAGTCTGCACCCATCGACATAATGGACAAGTATGACGCAGGATACATCCTCCTGACAGATGAGGCGAAAAGATACTATAATATCACGAGGATTAGCTATGTCGATGACACTTGTTTCCCGATAATATTTTCAAGCAGCGATGTCACTGTCTACCAGAAAAAATGCTGAAAAATATGTTGACTGAGAAAAGAGCATTCGCGGTTGTAATCGCGTTCGGGGTTTTATTCCTCCTGGTCCCGAACATAATCAGGCTTGCCTATTTCCACAACTATATGCTTGGCGAGGTCCCCTATTACCATGCAAAGATAGCCGAAGACATAATGCAGGGCACCTTGTACCCGAAAAACGAGTACCCTTTCGATCCCTACAATTACCTTCTTGCATTTGCCGGAAGGTATGTTAGCATACTCACTGCAACTAATCTCATACCGTTTATCGCAGGGGTCCTGTCGACTGTGTTCTTCTACCTGCTTCTGAGAAGGCTCGGCTTCACCCTGAACCAGACATCTCTCATCGTGCTTTTCTGGGTCATCTCTCCTCTTTATGTGTATTCATTCACAGTATCAAACCCTTTCTCAATAATAATCCTGCTCAACCTCTTAGGCTTCTGGTTCCTGCTTAACAGGAAGCTGTCCTGGCTGTCAATCCCTGTCTTTGCCCTTATCCCATTCTTCGGGATCCAGCACGCTGTCCTGACCATACTCCTTTTATTCTTCTATTCGATGAGGGACCGAAGCAGGCTCAGGCAGTGCACAGCGGCAATCCTGCTGCTATTTGCAGAAAGCGCATGCCTTGTTTATTTCGGCGTATATGGGATGCAGAACCAGGCTTCATTCGGCTATACCAATATTCTCCAGGACAATATCGTCGGTCTCGGGGCAGTGCTTGGATTCAGCTTCATAACAATGATGCTTGCTGTAATAGGGCTTGTCAAAAGCTGGAAAAAGAGAGACATCTTCGCATCACTGTATATCATCCTCATTCTGCTTTTCAGCGCGTCGTATTTCCTCAACAGCCAATTCAAGATAATATTGAACATCATATTATCATTATATGCGGCTCTCGGCCTGATTGCCATAATCAGGATGAAATGGGAGCAGAGGCTCATCCGGAACCTGACATTGATGATACTCATCCTCGGCATAGTCTTCTCTTCGGTGTCCTACATGCACCGGCTGTCATTCATGGGGCCGAACCTCAGCACGATAGATAATCTCACCTGGCTCGGGAACAATACAAGGCAGGGGGACGTGGTCCTTTCGGATTACATGAACGGGTACTGGATAGAGTATTTTTCCGGGAGAAAGGCTGCTGTCAGGCCTGATTCAGATTACATTGCATACAATGAGACGCTTGCGCTCTTAAGGACCAGGAATGAAGAGAGAGCCCGTCAACTGTTGGAGAAATACAGGATTACCTACATATTTGTCGACAGCAAGACATTGGCCGACATGAAGGATGAGAACAACAGGATTGGCCTTCAGTTCCTGATGCAGAACAGCGCTGATTTTGTGATGGTCAGGAGAAACAAGGGAATTGAGATATGGAGATACAAAGGGAGGCAGACGGCAGAGTCCGGATTGGTTTAGAGTTCTTGCTCCTGTTTTAGAAATTTACTTACAATACAGGGACAAAAATCGAAATATTTAAAAAGATCCCAGAACATCCCATATGATATATTTAGAGGAAAGGCTCTAAAAATTTAATGTAAGATAAGGCCCAAAAATGAATCCCATTTACAATGCGATCGTTTATATTGTCTGGTTTTTCGCTACTTATTACACCGTCTTCTTCACACTGTCGCTTTTCGCCTACAAAAACAGGCTATTTGACGATAAGAAAACTGACCAATCATACAGGCCTCTTGTCTCGTTCCTGATCCCTGCATTCAATGAAGAGGATGGAATTGCTGACACAATAAGTTCTGTGAAAAAGATAGATTATGACAGGGTCGAATTCATCATAATGAACGACGGCAGCACAGACAATACTTCAAGGATTGTCAGAGGAAACATCAAGGGAGATAATAGGTTCAGGTTCATAGACAACAAGGAAAACAAGGGCAAGGCAGGGGTCCTGAACGAGGGCATAGGTCTTGCAAGGGGAGAGCTCATCGCCAGCATGGACGCTGACTCAGTGGTCGAGCCGGACATCATCAGGAAGGTGCTTCCCTATTTCACAGACAAGAAGGTAGGTGCAGTCACAGTGAGTGTAGAGGTGAACAACCCAAAGACCTTCCTGCACAAGATAATTTCTCTTGAATTCGCCCTGGGACTCTCGCTGTTCCTCAAGATATTCTCATTCCTTGACTGCGTCTTTGTCACGCCCGGCCCGTTTTCTGTGTACAGGAAGTCCGTGCTTTTAGCCATAGGCGGCTATGACATTCAAAATGTAACTGAGGACCATGAGATAGCTTACAGGCTCCATAAGGGGAACTACAGGATAGAGAACTGCATGGAAGCCAAGGTCTACACCACACTGCCGATGAAATTCAAAGACATATATGTACAGAGAAGGCGCTGGTATTCAGGTGCCATACAATCCCTCATCCAGCACAGGGACATGATGTTCAGGAAAAAGTACAAGCTCTTTGGCTATTTCACGCCATTCAACATGTTCCTGATAGCGATTGGCCTGACCCTGTTCTTCAGCTCAACATACCTTCTTGTGTCGAAGCTTGTCCAGAACATCCTTTATTACAGATACACTAATTTCAATTTTTTCCAGCATATCAGGTTCGACTGGGACATCCTTGCCTACGGTAGGGTCAATTTCCTTGGCATAAGCATGATAACTGCAACAGTGCTTCTGATGCTTCTCGGAATCAAATTCACAAAAAAACGGTACAGGGACAATAAGATGGGCCTCCTCGGCTACCCGTTCCTCTTCTTTCTGTATCAGATATTCTGGGGCGGCGCAATCCTCGCAGTGATTAGAAGGAAGAAGATAAGATGGCGTTAAAAAAAAGCAAACGAGACGGGAAAAAAGTGATTGCAGTCGCATCGCTGATCATAACGATATTCCTGCTGGCATCAGTCTATCTCATCGGCTCGATAATGAACAACAAGCGCGAGAATACCCTCAATGACCAGTTCGACCAGATGTACCAGGATTTCAACAATATGCAGATATTGTATCTCATGTCTGACACCTATGACGACCAGATGGCATGCCTTGCATTCGAGAGCAAGATTAAGGAGCTTGACAAGTACATCTGGGATCTTGGGGAGAAGATCGACAAGTACAGGAAGGCGAGCGAAGAGTTCCAGACAGACCAGTACTACCTCACCCAGAAGAAGATTTTCAATGAGAATGAGGTATATTACCTCCTCCTGCTGAGGAGCATGGTGACGAAATGCAACATCAGCAAGCAGACAGTCCTCTTCTTCTACAGGAATGCAAACGACTGCAGGAAATGCGATGACCAGTCCTTCATCCTCACTGATATAAATATATTCGATGAGGAGAACGGCGACAAGGACCTGGCCATCTTCTCATTTGACATGGATACCAACATCACGAACCTGAACATACTGTCTGAATACTACAAGATCGACAAATACCCCTGCGTTGTCATTAACGAGATACCTTACTGCGGGATTCAGGACGAGAACTTCATCATGGATAAGATATGCATCAACCAGACAGACTTTGACATATGCAGAAGATACTTCAACACACAGTGATAAGCAAGTCTCCCGGATAGATCATTCTCCTTTATTAGTGCCGCAGGGCATGGCGGGCCTACCAGAAGATTTAAAAATAATAGTAGATGAACAGCACCCATGGACATAATTCCTTCTGTCTCGACAATCATCACAGTGATTTTTCTCCTGGTGATACTGTCGTATTATTTCCTCCTCTTCCTCCCGAGGAGAAAAGGTAAGCAGGAGAGGGAATTTGACAGTATCACTGTCATAATACCTTCTCATAACGAAGAGAGGTACCTGGGTGATGCCATCAGGTCTGTGCTGGATGCTGAATTCAAAGGCAGCAAGCAGGTCATTGTAGTGGATGACGGAAGCATCGACAGGACATATGACATCGCCCGGAGCTTCAAAAGAGAGGGTGTCGAAATAATCAGGACAGCCCATTCCGGCAAGTCAGCATCCATCAATAAGGCATTGAATAAGGCAAAGGGCGAGCTGATAGCGATAGTGGACGGCGACAGCGTCATATCAAAAGGGTCGCTTGATGCGCTGTCAAATGAGCTCTCACAGAAGGATGTAGCTGCAGGTACCTGCGTAGTGCGGGTGAAGAACAAGAAAAAATGGATATGCATGTGGTACCACATAGAGCAGCTGTACAATTCCCTTGCCCGCTCGATATTCTCAAAGGTAAATGCCAACATCACGACACCCGGGCCCCTGAGCATCTACAGGACAAAGGAGCTCAAGGAGATAGGGGGCTTCAGCACAGAGGGCTTTGCCGAGGATGTGGACGTGACAATCAGGCTGATAAGGAAAGGATACAGGGTCACATTCAGCGAGGAGGCGTACTCAGAGACCAACATGCCATATGACCCCAAAGGTATAATCAGGCAGAGGACAAGGTTTGCAAGGGGCATGATCAATGTCCTGAAAAGGCACTTGAAACTGAACAAGACGATCATCGACATCTACACCCTTCCCCTGTTCTTGTTCATGTATGTCCAGGCCGTGATAATGGGCTCGATAACCTTGTATCAGATAATCAGCGGGTACATAACTTATTTTGTATCGTACGGGGTATACTGGAATATGGCGGTTGCCAGGTTCTTCTTTGAGTGGTTCAGCCTCTATGGGTTTCTGAAATGGACATTCACTGTACTTAGCGGACAGGCTCCCCTGACCATGCTCAGCGCTGTGGCTATTTTGTCGAGCCTGCTCTCCTATCCGCTCTATTTCTACGCGATATTCAGGTACGACAGGAGGCTTGACATCTGGAACCTTTTCGCAGTGTTCTTCATGTTCCCGTTCTGGCTGGTCATAATGGTCATCTACATCATATGCCTTCCGGAGGTCTTCATGAAGAGGCAGCACAATATCTGGAAGAAGAATGAGTGAGTTGAGGCGTATAGCTAACCAGAATACAGATATTGAACTGGGATGGCAATAAAATATTTTAAATACGTGGCTGTCAACCTGATTACTGATGCCGGGAAAAAAGTCAAAGACAATTTTCAGGAATCCAATATTCTATATAGTCCTTCCAATCATTATCATCAAGCTGACATTCCTTTTTTTCAGATTCCATCTTCTTATCTGGGACGAGGCAGTTTACATGGCCATGGGAAAATGGATCTACTCAGGCGGGAGCATCGGTCTTTGGGAAAGCATCAGGCCTGTCGGCTTCCCTCTGCTCCTCGGTCTGTTCTGGAAGGCAGGATTGAACTACATTGTTTCTTCGGACCTTGTGATAATGGCTTTCTCGGTTGGCGCTGCCGTAATGACTTACCTTATAGCTGAAGATATATTCAGCCGGAGGATTGCTGTCGCATCAGCAGCACTCATCATCATGACCCCTGTATTCTTCCATAATTCCCAGCTGATAATGACAGGCATCCCCTCTCTGTTCTTTGCGCTTTTTTCTCTCTACTTGATGATCAGGAAAAGGTATATCTCAGCTGGCTTTCTTTCAGCCGCTGCATTCGTCTTCAGGTATCCGGCAGGGCTGATATTTGCAGCAATCAACCTGATTCTGATCAATGAATTACTAAGCACCAAGGACTGGAAAGCATGGTTTTACAGATTTCTCAGGTACAATATCCCATTCATCCTTATTATTGGAGCCTATCTTGCATATGACCGGATTGCATACGGCAGCATTATCGGGCCGTTGCTGCTCGCTTCACAGCACCAGAGCGTCCTTTCAAGGGATGTGACTGGCATCGTGCAACGCTTCATCTATTATCCGTACACGCTTGCAATAACGAATGCCCTGCTTCTTTTTTCAATTGCCCCGGCATTCCTGAGAAAGAAAGATTCAAGGACTTACCAAATTTCAATTCCCCTTGCTGTTTTTTTCCTCTATTTTGCAGCTATCCCGCACAAGGAGCCGAGATTCGCCCTGCTTTTCCTGCCATTCATCGCAATCCTTGCAGTCGAGGGCTCATCCAGGCTTGCGGATTTCCTGAAAGATTACAGGATATTGAAACTGGTCCTGATAATCGGTTCAGCTATTCTCCTCCTCCAGCCAATCATCATCGATTTCATGCTGTTCAGGACAGCCCCGCCAGCTCAGCCCGGCTTTGTCAGGGATTACTATATGTTCTTCAATGAGCCTGTCAAAAGCTTCATTCTCACATCCGATCCTGTGCCTGCAGCATATACAGACAACAGGTACATAGGGTTCTACAACAACATCTCAGATGCAAAACTGGTGCTTGACAAGTATCTGGATGATGCTCACGCAGTAATATACACTCCTGCATCTTTCCCGTGCAAGGACGCAGTGTGCAATGAATCAAAAGCTCTCCTTGAACAGAGAATATCCAGCAATGCAAACCTGTTATATAACAGAACAGTGAATGGAGAAGAGAAGCTTATTTATGTTAAATGATTTAACAACCTGATTGATATCTATCTGAAACCATTAAAATAAAGGATATAGATTCTTAATCATTAAATAAGTTAATATTAAAGCCTAATTATCCAATATTTGTTGACAAAAATTACAATTTTAAATATAGATTGTTAAATGAGTTAACAAATAAAGTTTTACAAAGGTTTTTTGTTATAATATCTCCGTATATGTCATAAAAATTTGCAAAAATATTGAAAAATAACATAAATATTTTCAATCATTAAGATAATCTATTTAACAAATAAGCATGAATAACAGTTTAAAAGTAATATTTTAGAAAAGATATTATAGCTTTAAATGATTTCTTAACTTAAATCATTAAATAATTCTTTTTTGTTAATTGATTTAACAATAAAATAGTTAAATAGAACAACAATAAAGAAGAAATATGAGTTTAATTGATAATATAATCAAATATTTTGTTAGTTTAAATAACATTAAATGATGATTATTTATTATCTGTTAATTCAATATCACATATAATTTTATATGATGTTATCTTATTTACAATAGAAAGATTTAAATAATCTTTATGTTAATAAAGTTAACAATGATCGGCACAAGCAGTTATATCTCTGACCCAAGACCGATGGTGATATATACTTATTCTACAGAACACCTCCTGAAGAAAGACAAGGTAAGGTTCTATTATGCCCTCAAGGGAAGGGACGGCCAGTCCGGGATTGTCAAGCAGTTCAGGGTCCTCCATCTTGGAAGGACTGTCCTGATGGTCGAAGAAAGGTTTGAGAATGATCTTATCCAGTTCTTCAAGGTCTGGAACCTGCCTTACACGAGGAGGAAGGTCCTGGCAGACACCGAAGTGACGAGAGGTGGTCCGCCATGAAAAGACTGCTCCTCATAATCTTTTTATTGTCTATGTCTGTTGCACTGGCCAATATTGATTACAGCGTCGTCAGGACAGGCGTGACCAATGACAATCCATGGGTGTCAGCCGCTCTCGACAGCCAGGGATTCGTGCATCTCTGCTATGACAACAATACTGTGCTCACTTACTGCAACAACATCGCAGGGACTTGGGATTGCGAGGATGTGGGCGATAACGGCGAATCGACATCAATTGCAGTCGACAGCTCAGACAAGGTGCATATCAGCTACCAGTATGACAACAGCCTGTATTATTGCAACAACACAGGGGGTTCGTGGGGATGTGCTTTTGTCGAGACCAACGGCTCATACAACTCCATTGCAATCGACAGCATTAACAACCCCCATATATCACACTATGATTATACAAATGATGAGCTGAGGTACTGTCGTATTGTAGGAGGAGCATGGAACTGCACGTCAATTGAAGATAGCCACGGATTCACGTCCATTGCAATCGACAAGAATGGTGATGTTCATATGGCGGACGAAGACAGCTCAGACTTGGAGAGGTATTGCACAAACTCTTCCGGAGCATGGGTATGCGAGACGCCTGATGTCATGGGTGACTGCATGGGAACTGAGTTCACTTCTCTTGTGCTTGATGAGAATGACAAGGTCCATTACGCTGCAACAGACTATGGAAATGACGTCTGCTATAATAACAATACCGGAGGCAGCCTTATTGGGAGATATGTTGAAACAGGCCTGAATGCGAGCCTGTTCACATCCCTCGCCCTTGACAATAATTCAAAGCCGCACATCATCTACTATAATGGAAGCATGTTAGGCGGAAATTTTACACTGAGATACTGCACCGATGCTGAAGGTTCTTGGAACTGCAGCGAAATCGGCAGGGACCTTGGGGACCTTTCCTCAGCCCAGGCAAGCAATGGCAGGGCAATCGCGATAAAGGAAGGCAGGCTGTCGACATCAAGCGATTACTCACCGAACATCACCATCGCATATTACAACAAATCAAGCAACAGCATAATGGTTGCGACAATATATAGCTCTGAGAATTCTTCGCTTGACGGTGTGTGCTCAGACTGCGACAGCTGCAATCTTGAGATAGCTGGTGCATCACCAAATGATACTGTGTATCTTGACAACGATATCATGGGCCAGTCAGGAAACTGCCTGCAATTCGATGGCGCAGACAATATCACATTCAGCTGCAAGGGCAATAGTATCTCAGGGTCTGGCACCGGTTATGGGATATTCCTCAACTCATCGACTGACGGCTCGAATTTCAACACTATCAGGGACTGCGCCATATCGAATTTCAGCATAGGGATATACACAAGCGGCTCGAACAGCACCCGAATAATAAATAACACCATAGTGGATTTGAACTACGGCATCAGGCTCTCAGCTTCTTCCGGTTCGATAATCAAGGACACATCCGTCTCAAACGCATCCACGACAGCTGTCCAGTTCACGAACACAGCGATCGGAAATATGATCTGGAATTCCAGGATATTGAACTCTACCACTGACATAGAATCAAGCGGTACAGACACATCGAATACTGCATTGAATTCCAGCTTTGACAATTCGAGGCTGAACTTCAATGACAATGCCGAGCTGTATGTAAAATGGTTCTTCAGGGCATTCGTCAATGACACCTATTCCGGCAATGTCAGCGGAGCTGTCGTCAATGTCACAGACAGTTTCTCGACACTCGCCTATTCATTGACAACCGATGCATCAGGCTATACATCAGAGAACAATGTAACCCAGTATTCAAGGAACCAAAGCAGGAGCCTGCATTTCACAAACTACACATTCTATGCATACAACAGCACGAAGTTCACGAGCAGGAAGGTCAATATCACTGGATCCGGGACCGTCGTGCTGACATTCGATTATACCCCACCAGTAATCTCAGGCATCAGCAACATGACCGACAACCAGTCAGCCCTCATATCCTGGACAACTGACGATCTTGCGAATTCCACGATTATTTGGGGGAATGAAACAACAAACCTCAACGAGACAAACAGCAATTCAGCATTATCGACAGGACACTCCATCAACATATCCGGGCTCGATGATAATATGACATACTATTACAACATCACTTCATGCAATGACCAAGGCCTCTGCACGCAGGATGGAACATACAATTTCACGACAAACGTCACCATTGTCTCCATCCCGTCCCTGAACAAGACCCTGACAATCTATGTCAATGACACCTCAGGCTCTGACTTGTCAGGCGTCAATATAACAATAAAGGACAATGAAAGCAGTGTGGTTTTTGCAGGGCAGACTAATTCGACAGGCAATGCAGCTGCAGAGCTTCCGGGAAACATGACCTATTCGCTCAGGCTGAAAAAGACAGGGTATGTCGGCCAGCAGTCCACGCACAACCTGACAGCCGACGTGACTCTTGATTTCACACTGCAGAACCAGACAGGGACATTGCCGAATTCCAGCAAGTTTTCAGGTAACTCGACAGACCTTGACCTGGTGCCTGACCTGACAAATGTCAGCAACCTGACGCTTGAGAGCAACAATGTTTCCATAAAATTTCTCGCAAATGTGGATGTTTCAGGGCTCGACCTTGACAGCAGGATTAATTTCAGCGATTCCATTGTATCGGTGGATTCAGCAGCCCTGTCGAACCTCAATGTCTCGGCAGAGATAACCATGCATGGGGTCAGCTGCCCGGCTGGTACAATATATTATACATCAGGCTATACGACGAACATCAGCCTGGTCTACGAGACCGGAACTGACTGTGAAGCAGCTGGAATCTGTACTGTTGTAAGCTGTAGCGGGACCACGCTTGTGTTCAATGTCTCACATTTCTCGAGCTTCGCCGCGGGAATCTTTGCAAACCTGAGCATCTGGGACCAGACCGACACCACGACCAGGTATGAAGACGACAATGTGACGTTCTATGCAAACTACTCAAGCAGCGGGCCTGTCAATTCGTCAGGCTCATACTGTGAAGTCATGTTCAACAATACAGGTTCGTGGTCGGTGCCTGTCAATATGTCATTGAACGGCACGAGCGGGTATTATGAATACACTGGATCATTCAGCACGAGCGGGAATTTCAGCTTCAATGTCTACTGTGACGCATTGGGATACGACAATCTCACTTCGACAGACGATTTCCTCATCAACCAGTCATCATCAGACTCGACTCCGCCGGTCATCACCATATCCTATCCTGCAAACGGCACGAACCTCTCATACAGCACCATATGGACATGGATAAACATAACAACAGACGAGAATGCCTCGTGCAGGTACAACCTCACGGATTCATCCTTCAATTTCACTACAGAAGGCACTGGGTTCACAAACACAGGTACGACAGAACATTCATTCAACTATTCAGGTATCTCATCGGGGTCAGCCTATGCACTTTACTACAAATGCAATGATTCCGGCGGAAACATCGATTCTGGCTCAGCATACCATGTCTTTTACACAGACACCGGCCCTGATACGTCCGCACCAGTCATCAGCAACCTGCAGAATTCGACGACGACATCTGCAATAGTGATATCGTTCGAGATAGATGACTCTGCAAATGTTTCGGTTGATTACGGCACAAGTCAGTCGTCGCTCGGCTCGTCTGCATCCAACTCAACTTTGTCGACAAGCCACGCAATCACCCTCAGCAGTCTCTCTGACGACACAACGTACTATTTCAACATCACTGTCTGTAATTCTGACGGATATTGTGCCCAATACGGCACTTACAGCGCAACGACTGATGAGATTACCGACACCACCCCTCCAGTGATATCAGGCACAGGTTCATCCTCAATCACGAGCTCGGGAGCCACCATAACATGGACTACAAACGAAGTATCAGACAGCCTGGTGAAATATGGGACTGTGTCAGGGACTTACACGCTGACTAAATACAGTTCTACTGATGCCACCAGCCACAGCCTAGCCCTCACAGGGCTCTCAGAATACACCACCTATTATTATGTCGTCAACAGCACCGACCCGTCTGGCAACTCCGAAGAGAGTGCCGAATACAGCCTCACTACCCATGATTCGACAGCGCCTGTCATATCAAATGTTGCAAGCAGCAGCGTTGGGACGACGACAGCAACGATCACCTGGACCACAAACGAGGCATCCGACTCCCAGGTGAGGTACGGGACTTCAAGCGGGACTTACACCCTTTCAAAATCCTCGAGCAGCCCGGTCACAAGCCACAGTGTCAGCCTTACAGGTCTTGACGACGACAGGGTATATTATTACAGGGCAGTAAGCAATGACTCATCCGGCAACAGTGTCCAGAGCAGCCAGTATTCATTCGTGACAACAGACGGCACAGCCCCTTCAATAACCATAACATATCCCGTAGACATGACTACGACAGTATCCGACTCTCTCAATGTAAGGGTCACTGCAACGACAGACGAGGCTGCCATGTGCGAAGTGGATTCCTACAAGATCAGCTCAACCACAGTGACGACCCCAAAGAAGATGACGCCGTCATCTTCTGCAAACCTTACACATACAGCATATTTCAACGCGACAGGGGAATCCAGCGGGTTCAATTTCTTCTTCACCGTCACATGCACAGACGAATCCTCAAACTCAGGTTCAGAGACCTCATACTTCAAGCTGGCCGACACGACAGCGCCGACAGGCACGTTTGCAACGCCCACTCCTGCTGATGGAGCATACACCTCGAACGACACGCTCCTTATCAGGTTTTCAGCAGCAGAGGCAATGGCATCAACCTATCCAAAGATCAGCTTCGACTCTGCAGCAAACGCGACCATGACCAAGAGCGGCGGATATTACACATTTTCCAAGAGCAGCCTTGATGACGGTGAACATAATTTCACAGTCTATCTCCTTGACAATTTTGACAATGCCCGCTCATATTCAAGGTCATACACAGTGGATACGACAGAGCCGGGAATCGACTCGACATACCCTGAAGACAGCGATGTCATTAGCAACTGCATGGGAATTTCATTCAATGTCACGCTGGACGAGGAGGGGGAATGCTCATACGAGCTCTATCAGCACCTGCAGGACAAGTTCGACGACTGCACTACGACATGCGATGACAAGAAAGACACCTGCTACGAAAATGCAGATGGCGATACAGACAAGGAAGATACCTGCGACGACAAGTATGACACATGCAATCAGAAATGCAAGGATGATGAGTATGACTCACTTAGCAGCGCCAATCTTGAAGAGACATACGGGCTTGAAGAATGCAAGGACGACTGCAAGAATGATTACACCGCATGCGGGGATGACTGCAAGAGCGAGAAGTCCGATTGCCTCGACAATGCAGTCGATTCTGATGACAAGGACAAATGCAGCAGCGACTACGACGACTGCAAGAGCGAGTGCGGGGATAACCAGGATGACTGCGAATACTATTGCGTACAGGACAGCACCTTTGTGTATTCAGAGTCCCTCGACAGCAAATGCTATGATGACGGCGAATATATGGTCATCTACACATGCGAAGACCTGGCATCGAACGAGGTTGTGGAGAATGTCACATTCACAGTAAATGACAATACGCCGCCGAAAATTGAATCAACATACCCGAACGGCACCTTTTCAGGCGATTATGCAAACTTAAGGGTAAATACAGACGAATACGCTACCTGCAGATTCTCCGAGACAAAGACCAGCTTCGGACTCATGAACTACACGATGCTCGGGACCGGCCAGCAGCACACCTTCAAATACACGGGACTGAAAAGCGGGAGCTATACTTTTTATGTCCTGTGCAATGATTCCAGGGGAAACATCATGACTGCACCAACCGTGATGACCTTCACCGTGGACAGCGCTTCCTCAGGTTCGAGCGCAACTTCAAGAGTCGGCAGCATAACATCAGGGAGCAGTGCAACATTTACCATCG
This sequence comes from uncultured Candidatus Woesearchaeota archaeon, assembly GCA_963717515.1. Classification (GTDB taxonomy): domain Archaea; phylum Nanobdellota; class Nanobdellia; order Woesearchaeales; family DSVV01; genus CAYXZQ01. The sequence goes on along the minus strand of OY970338.1, from coordinate 1,388,604 downwards.
ACAAGGAAGACATACCGATAACCAGCATAATCCTCAAGGTCAATGCCGATGTGAGCGATACAAAGATAGATGTCCAGAAGATAACTGATACGACAAACCTCAAGGCATACTCTCAGCCGGTCTATGAGTACCTGCAGGTGAACAAGGAAGGGATATCCAACAAGGATATCAGCACTGTCAGCATACTATTCAAGGTCCCTCTGAAATGGATGCTGGAGCAGGGCCTTGACGAGGACGAGGTGAGCCTTTTCAGGTACACGACATCATGGGAAGAGATCCCGACGACAAAGACCAACAAGGACATGATTAATGCATATTACAAGTCTGATACAGATGGCCTGAGCCTTTTTGCTATCTCAGTAAGGGAGCCTGCAACGACGACAGCAGCTGTGACCAAGACCACAGCCCAGGCAACTGACAAGACAGCAACAAATACCCCTGCTTCAGGTGATGGGCAGGGACAGGACAATGCAGAGAAGACGCCGGCTGTCGAGGAGCCTGCACAGGTGCAGGACACAGGCACAAGCTACCTATGGGTTATCATACTTTTATGTGTTTTGGTTGTGGGAGGTGGATCAGCAGGTTTTTACGTCTACAAGTCACATAGACACCCCCAACAAAACTCCTTTGCTGAATCACAAAAACAACCGACACAAAAGGCTGCAGGGGAAGAGCATTCTATTTCTGAATCTGCTCTTTCCCCGGCAGCCACTTCCCTTCCTCCTAAAAAGGAATATCCAGATGATGAGCTTGCCCAGTATATCACTGAATGCTTAAAGGCCGGCCAGGAGCTGGATGCTATCAAGGCAGAGTTGGTCAGGACAGGATACTCTGATGGCGATATCCGGGCGAAATTCACAGAGATGAACCTCATCGATGAGCTGGGCGACTATATCCGTTCTGCAATCGATTCAGGTCAGGAGCCTGAGAGCATCAAGAGAGTGCTTGTCGATGCAGGCTACGGGCCCCAGGATGTAGTCAACAAGTTTGTCGACATGGGCCTGCTTGATGACCAGGAATCGAGGAACAGCGAGATCCAGGGCTACATCAGCGATTGCCTCCAGTCCGGACTGACGCCGGACGAGATAAGGAAGCTGTTGCTTGATGCAGGTCATCCTCGCGATCTTATAGAAAGCCTCATGCAGGGCATGGAGCTTGATGCGTTCCAGATAAAAGAAAATCCACCCCAAGAGGCAGCTGGCTCAGATGAAGTGGATGATACATTCAGCACCGGCCTGACTCCTGAAGACAGGGCAGAGACCGACAGGCAGATAATCGACTACATAAAATCCTCTGCCAGGTACGGCATGCCTGTCGAGCAGATAAAGAGGCAGCTTACTGACGAGGGATACGACCCTGATTATGTCAAGGTCATGGTGTCCCATGCGATGGATAATCCAAGGCCGGCTATTTCAGAAAAGCCTGTGAGACCCAAAAAGCATGAGATCCATGATGAGGTCATGGAATATATCAAGGACGCCATGGATGAAAAGATTCCGAGAAGGCTTATCCTGAACGAGCTTATGAAATCAGGTCACACTAAGAAAGAGATAAATAAGAGATTTGCCGAGATCGAGGCAGCTGAGAAGAAGCTCAAGAAAGATCTCAGGGAATTCGTCAAGAAAGAGAAGAAAGCAAAGAAGAAGAAAAAAGAGATAAGGCAGGAGCTCCTGGATTCCGGGATCGACGCAAAGATGATTAAGAAGGTGCTCTGATAATCAATAAGTTTAAATATAAGGTTGTGAATAATATTTACAATTAAAATTTCCGGGGTGATAGAAGGTGGCAAAGACCATAAAAGTTACCAAGGTGGGACTCAAGAAGAAAGCTGGCTTCCTGTACTTTATCGACAAGCAGGGAGACATATCCATGGTAAAGATGAACCGTGGCGGCAGGATGAAAAAGAAGAAGGCAGCCAAGAAAAAATCAGCAAAGAAGAAGACAGTGAAGAGAAAGGCAGCCAAGAAAAAGCCTGCCAGAAAAAAGAAGCGATGATTTGATTTTTTAATTTGATTTTATATTGTGCTTGTGAATGTTTTTGGGTGTTGAAAAATCTTTCGGAAATCGATAGAAACAGCAGAATGCCTTGATGACATGTTTTTTCCTGAGCATGACGGCAGGCCCGGGCAGCCTGACAAATGGGAAGAGGGGACAGTCAGACAGATTCCCTATGAGATGTCGAATTTCTATAAGCTCATCTTAAAAGCAAGTGAACAACCGCATGATGCAGACAATATTGCTATCACTTCTCCTGCAACAGGATATGACATGCCTGCTGAGCAGAGGCAGTACAATGCAGGGACAGGATGATGCAATTCTCAGCTGAGGCTTTTTGAGAATATAAAGCAGGTCTCATCCCACCTATAATGATTCTTCATCTCAGCCTCTTTCTGGTAGCCGTTCTCCTCAAAGAAATCTATCTGAGGCTCTGATTCCGCTACACTGATCTCGATCTTTGCTGTCTCTGATTTCAATCTTATCTTTTTCTCTGCCGCTGCAAGAAGATCCCTTCCAACATCTTCAGAATCAAATGCGATGTGTTTAAGTTTCCAGAACCTGTGTTTTCCATCCCTGCTCGATGTCTTGTTCACGACGAACAATGCTCCCCTGATTCCGCCGTCATCAGCGACCAGGCATTCGTCAGGCTGTCCTTTCAGGTATTCGATTACCTTCTTCTCCGGCTTGCCGAACACATTATGCATCCTGTAATATCTCTTGTACAGGCTGGCCAAACCCTTGAAATCAGAATCCTTGAGCTTTCTTACAGGCATGCATGTGAGTAATGGAAATTGATATATAAATTAGATGATTATTGACTGAATAATTCTGATATTTTCATTTAGATGAGTTGGAGATATCTCCAGCATGTCATTGTATTTCACACATTTTATATATCTGGTAAGCATTCCTTTTTCAAAAAGGAGTTCAGCCATTTAGGGGATTTCAGGCAACACTAAAGCAAGCTGGGCATTTGCTATTTTTACGACAGAGACTTTGCACATTATTGCAGATTCGAAGCAAATTTATAACATGATACACGATTCAACAAAAGGCAGATGTATCAATCTCCCCAGTATACGGCTGTATAAAGGACGGGGGTCAAGATGGATGAAGAATTCCAAATATTTTATGAGCTTGTTGAAGAGGAAGGATCAGAAGAAGAGACAGACAATGCAGTTGTTGAAAGGGATAGGTTGAATGAACAAAGAAAAGCCAGAACAATGAGGTGTCATTCCTGAAGTGAGCGTCGGCCCTGCCAAAATTGAATGTCAGTCACGAGGTGAATGAGGGATGGAGCATTCCCTGAACAATCAGGAGAAGATTTACCAGGAGAAGTGGAACGCCCTGAGGCTAGAATGGGCAGTAGACATATTGGACGATGACAGGCTTGAGCGGTTGCTGAGGAGATACGGGCCGAGGAATCAGCATTTGCACATTGAGGATGAACAGGTTATGCTGCCTGTAGCCCGCTGATCAATAATATATCATTTTTTCAATCATATAGGCATTTTTAATTGATCCTTCAATTCAGCCTTTCAGCCATTGCTATGTTCTCCATGACCTTTATTATCCTTACCTTGACTTTCTCTCCCTTTTCTACATTCTTGATGAACACAGTGAAGCCCTCGAGCTTGATCATGCCGTCACCCTTGTGTCCAAGCTCCTTTATCTCTACGTCGAACTCATTCCCTACCTGGAGCGCAGGAAAATGACCACGTTTCTGGGACCCGGAATCCGGCCTTCTCCTCTCTCCCTGGAATCCCGACCTCTCATGCCTTTTCATCCCTTGTTCCATATCTAACACCTCCAACCAAGAGTCAGGCCTGTACTCTGAATATGTTATTAAATATTGTTATTCCACCATCACTGGCCAACCCTGCGCAGGCTATTTAAACCCGGTCGCCTTCTGAATCCTATTGAAAAAAATATCCTAAGAAATAGATTATGAAAATAATATTTTTTGATATTATATGTTGAAGTGCCGAAAAATATATAAATGAGTTGCACTAGTAAAATACAAGATATTGTGTCTGTGTGACTAAAAAACCACAAGATGTTGTATTAACAGGAAAAAAGGAGTGATAACTATGAAATGCCCGTATTGCAATTCAGTCGAGACAAAGGTTGTAGATAAGAGAGACGCCACAGAGGAGCCCAGCACCAGGCGAAGGAGGGAGTGCCTGGCTTGTGGAAAGAGATTCACGACCTATGAGAAGATTGATGCTATAGATATAGAGGTCGTGAAAAAAGACGGCAAGAAGGAGAACTTCAATATCGAGAAGCTACGGGCAGGCATCCTGAAGGCCTTTGAGAAAAGGCCTGCAACCAGCGAAGAAGTTGACCTTCTGATAGGGCAGATAGAGAAAGAGATTAAGCAGAAGGAAAAGCCAATCCCTACAAACGTGATAGGAGAGATTGTGGTTGAGCATCTCAAGAAAGCAGACGAAGTCGCATATATCAGGTTCACTTCTGTATACAAGTCATTCCAGGACGCTAAATCATTCAAGAAGGAGATTGAGAGGCTGGAAAAGACAGTCAAGCCCAAAATTCCCATGACCAATGGCAGCACGATAAAATCAGTAAAGAAGCGCGACGGCAGGATGGTCGAGTTCGCTCCTGAGAAGATTACCAATGCCATATTCGCAGCTGCAAAATCGATAGGCGGAAAAGACAAGGGGATGTCTGATGCCCTTGCAAAAGAGGTCGTGAAGAGGATAGAGTCGAAGTTCGACAACAAGAACATCCCCACTGTAGAGGATGTCCAGGACATAGTAGAAGAAGTCCTCGTCGATGAAGGCCATTACCAGACATCGAAGGCCTACATGATGTACAGGGAGCAGAGAAGGAAGCTCAGGGACACGAAGGACATGTTCATCGACGTCAATGAGACCATATCCCACTACCTCGACAAGCTTGACTGGAGGGTCAAGGAGAACAGCAATGAGCAGTTCTCATTCTCAGGCCTGCTTCTCTATACATCCGGGAAAGTCATATCAAACTATGCGTTAAACAACATATACACTCCTGCGATAAAGGATGCACATCTGAAAGGCTATCTCCATATCCATGATCTTTCGCATGGGTTCATAGGATACTGCGCAGGCTGGTCTCTCAAGAACCTGCTAATAAAAGGCTTCGGCGGAATACCCGGCAAGGTCGACTGCCTGCCGGCAAAGCACATGAACACAGTCGTGCACCAGATGGTGAATTACATCGGCTGTCTCCAGATGGAGTTCGCCGGCGCCCAGGCATTCTCTTCAGTCGATACCCTCCTTGCACCATTTGTCAGGACAGACAACATGAAATTCAAGGAAGTCAAGCAATGCATGCAGCAGCTTATCTTCTCTCTGAACATCCCATCAAGATGGGGCTCGCAGTACCCGTTCTCAAACCTCACATTCGACTGGACAGTGCCCGAGGACATGAAGGCAAAGAAATCCATAGTCGGCGGGAAGAAGCAGGAATACACATACGGTGACCTGCAGAAGGAGATGGACATGATAAACAGGGCATTCCTCGAGGTTATGATAGAGGGCGATGCAAAAGGCAGGGTTTTCTCTTTCCCCATCCCCACATTCAACCTTACAAGGGATTTCGACTGGGACAGCCCGAACTCAAAGCTGTTGTTCCAGCTCACTGCCAAGTACGGCATGCCATATTTCCAGAACTATATAGGCTCGAACCTCGACCCCGGCTCGATAAGGGCGATGTGCTGCAGGCTGAACATGAACCAGAACGAGCTGATGAACAGGCCGGGAAGCATGTGGGGGCCGGGAGACTCTACAGGCTCGATAGGTGTCATGACCCTGAACCTCAACAGGATGGCATACGAGGCCAGGAACAAGCAGGAATTCTTTGACATAATCAGGAGATACATGATTCTCAGCAAGGATGCTCTAGAGATAAAGAGAAAGATAATCGAGAAGAACCTCAAGGGCGGGCTCATGCCTTATACAAAGCAGTACCTGGGCACTTTCAGGAACCATTTCTCGACAATCGGCCTCTGCGGCATGCATGAGGCATGCAAGAACCTGATAGGCAAGGGCATAGAGACCAGGGAAGGCAAGCTCCTGACAATCGAGACATTGACTATGATGAGAGAGACAATCGTAGGGTTCCAGCAGGAGACAGGCAACCTCTACAATCTTGAGGCCACGCCGGCAGAATCGACATCGTACAGATTTGCCAGGCTTGACAAGAAATACCACCCCGATATCATAACCTCAGGAGAGAAAGAGCCGTTCCTTACCAACTCGACCCAGTATCCTGTGGACAAGACAGAGGATGCTGTAGAGGCTCTCGTGCACCAGAACGACATCCAGCCGCTGTATTCTGGAGGGACCATCTTCCATACCTTCCTCGGCGAGGCAGTATCAAGCGGAGAATCTTGTAAGAAGCTTGTGCAGAAGATAGCCTACAACACCAGGCTTCCGTACTTTTCCATCACGCCCACGTTCAGCGTCTGCAAGGAGCATGGATACATCAATGGCGAACACTTCAAGTGCCCCACTTGTCAAGGTCCGGCTGAAGTGTATTCCAGGATTGTAGGGTACTACAGGCCTGTGCAGAACTGGAACGAGGGAAAGCAGGAGGAGTTCAGGTTCAGGGAGGAGTTTGCAGAGAAGAGGTCCATGGAATCGCCTCTTCCAGGCGAGCTCATGGCTGCCAGCAAAAAGGTAAAGGCAAAATGATTGCGGAATATAAATTTTTCATGACACCCATGTGCCCGGACTGCAGCGAGATAAAGGAATTCCTGACGACAGTGAAGCTGAAAGGCGATATTGTCGACGCATCCACTGACGAGGGGCTTGAAGAGTCACAAAAACTGGGCGTCATGGGAGTGCCGACGATGATATTCCTTGACAAGGATGGAAAAGAGCAGAACAGGGCGACAGACATCGACGAGATTAAGAATATACTCGACAACAAAAGCCTGCTCGACATCTGATTGTTTTTCTTTTAACTTTGGAAAAAATGCTGCCGATAAAAGGACTCCAGAAGATGAGCCTGATAGATTACCCGCCCTATACCAGTTGCGTGGTATTCATAGGCGGGTGCAATTTCAGGTGTCCGTATTGCCAGAATCCTGACCTTGTCGAAGGCTTTGAAAAGAGGCTGACAATTCCAGAGGACGAGATATTCGATCTTCTTGAAAACAGGAGGGAATGGCTTGATGCTGTGGTCATAACAGGCGGCGAGCCGACGCTTTATCCAGGGCTACTTCCGTTCATCGAGAGCATAAAGTCAATGGGCTACAAGGTCAAGCTTGACACTAACGGTACAAACCCACAGCTCCTGGAAAGACTGCTCCCGATGCTTGATTATGTCGCTATGGACATAAAAGCCCCTATAGACAGATACAGTGAGGCAACAAAGGCAGATGTGACCAAGGAGGATATCCAGAAAAGCATCGACCTCATTAGGAATAAAGCCAGGGATTACCAGTTCCGGACGACCATTGTCCCTGAATTCTTCAGGGGTGATGATGCAATCGAGATAGGCAGGTGGCTTAAGGGCAGCAAGAGGTATGTTCTTCAGCAGCTCAGGATGGACATGCCTGTGCTTGAAAAGTTGTTCAGGGCCAGGCCGTATGAAAAAGAGCAGCTGCATAGTTTCAGTGATGTCCTGAAGAATTATTTCGACGAAGTGGAGATCATAGGGATATGATATCTTTATAAATCAGGAGCAAACTCATTCTTGACAATGGCCGATATAATGCTGGATACTGATGAGATAACAGCGGATTTCACGTCAAAATTTATAGAATTCCACAATGAGGCCTATGGGACATCCATAAGGCTTGAGGATTTCACCAGATACAGCTATCCAAAATTGCTGGGATGCTCAAGAGAAGAGGCTAGAAAAAAGGTTGAGATATTCCATTCCAGCAGCTATTTCAATGATATAATGCCTGTGCCAGGCAGTACAGATGCTGTAAGGAGATTATCATCAAGATACAGCTTCAGTGTCGTGACCCACAGGCCTGAGTATCTGAAGAACCAGACATTTGATTTCTATGACAGGAATTTCAAGAGCCTGATTGGCGATATCTATTTTGCCAGGGGATGCTATAATCGTTCCTCGCTCTCAAAAGAAGAGTACATATCCGGCAACGGCACGCTGTATGCAATCGACGACATCTTTGAGATTGGCCTAAAGATAAAGGAAAGAGGGGTCCCTGTCATCATATTGAAAAAGCCATGGAACCAGCATAAACAACCTTCGGATGGGATATTGATGAAGAATGATTGGAAAGATATCGAATCATATCTGCTGAATCAACATATTTAAATATAATGCGCCAGACCCCTCAGAAAATGCAAGACAAAAGACCGTCATGGGATGAGTATTTCATGGAGATAATGCGCTCTGTGGCAAAAAGGGCGACGTGCGACAGGGGAAAGAGCGGCTGTGTGATTGCGAGAGACAACCGGATACTAGTCACAGGCTATGTCGGCTCGCCGAAAGGGACTCCTCACTGCGACGAGGAAGGCCATGAGCTTAAGAAGACCATGCATGACGACGGTACAGTCTCGCAGCACTGCGTGAGGACTACCCATGCTGAACAGAACGCAATCTGCCAGGCTGCGAAGCTTGGCGTCTCTATCGATGGAGGGACTCTCTATTGCAGTATGACTCCATGCTATGTATGCGCAAAGATGCTGATAAATGCAGGTATAAAGAGGGTCGTCTGTGAGAAAAAGTACCACCAGGGCGCAGATTCAGAGAGGATATTCAAGGCCGCAGGTGTGGAGCTTGATATGCTCAATGACGAGATTGAGAACTACAAGGACATGTGATGTGAATGGCGTTTAAGATATTCAATACCCTTTCAAGGAAAAAAGAGCTCTTCAAGCCGATGAAGAAAGGGCTGGTCACTTTCTACAGCTGCGGTCCGACCGTGTATAATTTCGCGCATATCGGGAATTTCAGGGCATACATGGCCTCAGACATCCTCAAGCGGTACCTCGAATACTCCGGCTACAATGTCAGGCACATAATGAATATCACTGATGTAGATGACAAGACCATCAGGGATTCAAGAAAAGAGGGGATGAGCCTGAAGGAATTCTGCGACAGGTACACAGAAGCATTCTTTGATGACCTGAAGACACTCAACATAGAACCTGCAGACATATTTCCAAGGGCGACAGAATCCATCCCTGCCATGATCAGGCTCATTAAGACACTGCTTGACAAAGGGTTGGCTTACAAGACTGATGACGGAATCTACTTCAAGATATCAAAGTTCAGTGATTATGGGAAGCTCTCAAAGATCGACCTATCTGAAAGGAAATCAGGTGCAAGGGTATCATCTGATGAGTATGACAAGGAAAATGTGCATGATTTTGCTTTGTGGAAATTCTGGACACCTGATGACGGTGATGTATTCTGGGAGACGGAGATAGGCATGGGAAGGCCTGGCTGGCACATAGAATGCTCGGCAATGTCCATGGAGAACATCGGGGAGAGCCTTGATATCCATTCAGGAGGCATCGACCTGATATTCCCGCATCATGAGAATGAGATCGCCCAGAGCGAGGCTGCAACCGGCAGGAAGTTCGTGAAGTACTGGTTCCATAACGAGTACATACTTGTCGACGGCAAGAAGATGTCGAAATCTCTCGGCAATTTCTACACCCTCAGGGACCTGCTGGAGAAGGGATACAATCCAAAGGCTATCAGGTACCTGCTCCTTTCTGCCCACTACAAGCAGCCGCTTAATTTCACATTCGAGGGCCTTGAGGCTGCCCAGAATGCAGTGGACAGGCTGATGGAATTCATGGAGAGGCTCGAGTCATCCGGCGGGAAAAAAGACAGCCTGGATATCGACGGGATGATAAAAGTTGCAAAAGACGGTTTTTCTGAAGAGATGGACAATGACCTCAACATCAGTGGAGCCCTGGCAAGGATATTTGAGCTTGTGAAGGAAGTGAACAAGCTCGAGCTCAGCAGAAAAGATGCAGGGAAGGTGCTTGATGCAATGAAGGGCTTTGACAAGGTCCTTGGAGTATTGGGCAGAGAGGATATCCATGTTCCAAAAGAGGTTCTGAAACTCGTTGGTGAAAGGGAAAAGGCAAGGAAGGATAAGGATTTCAAAAAAGCCGATGCTGCAAGAGACAGGATAATGGAGCTAGGGTTTTCTGTCGACGACACTCCTGACGGTCCAAAAATTAAAAAGATTTAGCGTTTTTGACGGATTTACTTTTTATGGATTTCTTGTATTTGTAAACAAATAGTATTGAACAGCCAGCGAGCATGAAGATGTAGAATATCTGGTTGTACGTTATCCAGCCAATCCTCGGCCCCACCCTGAAGAACTCGATTATTATCCTGATGAATGAATACAGCCCGAGATTGGCAAGGATCAGGGCACCATCGAATAATCTCTTGTATTTCAGCCTCTGGACAACCCCGAAGACAAACAAGGCGTTGAGCAGGTCGTATAGCTGTGTGGGATGTCTGGGCCCGCCCAGATAGTCCACTGCCCAAGGGATGTTGTGGACGACCAGCTTTCCATAGCAGCAACCTGCAAAGAAGCAACCCACTCTCCCTATGGCAAGCCCGAGCATGAGCCCTATGGACGAGATGTCAAGGAGCCTCCACACATTTGTCTTCCTGTTCTTTCTTTTTATTGCAAGATGATATATGATCCCGGTAAGCGCCGCGCCAAGCAAGCCACCGAATGAAGACAGCCCTGACTTGGACGGGTCGAAGAACAGTACAAACGAACGCCAGAAACCTGCCCTGTAGAAGAAGATGAAATAGAACAGCCTGGAGAGGGCCATACCTCCGAGCAGGCAAGCAATCCAGAAATAGACGACTTCCTTTACATTGTATTTTCTTCTTTTAGCTTCCCTTACAGCCAGGAAGAAAGCTACAATGCCTGCAGTGACTGCAGTCAAGAGATATGTAGGGATGTGTCTCGGTCCGAACTTCAGGGCGCCGATCATGAATTCAGGAAATACGATTAATACCTGATGGGTCTGGTACGGGATAATTTTTACCTACCTATTTCCCGACATTGCCCTGGTTTGTCGCGCTGTCGCCTGAATCACAGCCATTATTCCCACAACTGCTGCAGTTGTCACATCCACATCCGCTGTCGCTCTTGTCTGAGCCGTTCCCTGCACACCCGGCGATTATCATCGTCGAGAAGATGACAAGGAATATGGCTGTGATGATGAGAAACAGCTTGACGAATCTGTTGAGTTTCATTATCCTTGTTTCTTATTTCAGGTATATATAAAGTTTTCTTAATTACTTTAAATATATCTTTTCATTCCTTGACAAAATTTCCAACTAATTGATTGACGCAGATGCCTCCAGCCGGGTTTCCACCATTGCATTGTCCCTGACAATCATAATAATAAGGATCACCATTTGTCTCTTGACAAGCTATTGTTCTACAGGTTGATTCCAAAGTTAGAAGTCCAGAACCAGCGCATCCTTTTGACATTATAAAGACAGGGACAGAACCCCCTGATATTGCCCCGCTTCCTGTCATTTCACCATCTATTGTCAGGTCTCCAGTAACCTCGACATTACCGCTTATAATTATCTTATCGCTAGTCTTCGGCTCTATCCTGTCGCTCCAGAGGGTCTCATGCGAGCCCATTGTAGGGTCATATACTGCAAATACTATGCCAAGGCAGATGAACGCAATCAATGCGACAACAAAATAAAACATATGCCAGTTCTTGATATGGATTTTCATTTTTCGTCCTCCTACGGACATATGTCCGTATAATATGTATCATAAGACCATGCCGATGTGCGGCATTTATCCGGATAATTTACTGATTCTTCCGGATAATTGTACGCGTATTGTTTCTGATTCCCAGAATTTAACCAAAACATTCCAAGATAATCATTCCAGACATTGTCTGTTATGTGTTCATTCCATCTGTAAGTGAAATATTCCCCGATGAACCGATAATCCATTATGCGATAAGCACCTTCATAAATTACTATATCATATGAATGGCCTCCACTGCCTTCGAAATGATCAGCTCCAAAGGCGCAATCCCATTTTACACCCAATGCCCTCAGCAGTGCCAGCCTCAGGATTGAGAAGTCCTCGCAGTCACCACAATATAAGTTGTTGCATCTTCCCCCGCTTGATCTGATTGTTTCAAGAGCTGATTGAGTGTGATCATCATCAGACCCTACAGTGATTCCCAGGACCCTAACTGGCTGGGAATCATCATGGACATAAGTCATTCTTCTATCGACATAATAAGATACAGCCTCTATATATTCATCCGCTGTGTTCAGGGAATCCTTGTCGACATGGATAAAATCAGCGTATTCCTGAAGCGCCTTCTCAGCAGTCTCCCTGATGATTGGATTTCCAAGATTCAAGAGATATTCCGTCATTGATGTCCCTATTGTCGGTGTACCTTCCAGGCACTCAAGCGATCTGCATGTCCCGTCATCGTCGCAGTGCGGTGCCTCTGCAGGACAGCCGCATTTCCTGCAGTCTTCGGCAATCGTGCCCAGGCTGCAGTACTTGGGTTTCTCTGCAGTGCATGAATCCATCGGTGTTCCATCATAACAGCTGCCTATCATATTGTCGCTGTTCGTGTTGTTGTCTGAATCAGTGCATGATACAAACTCCCGTCCGAATATCTTTCCAGGAAGGTCATGCTCCTGGCAATCGCTGGATGTGCAGGGTATCTCAGTCCCGGCAACCTGCAGTTTGCATCCGGCCCATTCATTGGTCACAACATGGACAGCATCACCGTCATATTCTGCTGAGACCATGGGCGGTGCCCTGTCAGAAGCATCAGGATAAAGCCCGCAGCACAGCCTCTTCTTGAAATATTGGCTGCTGCAGTCTGCGATGTGAGCATCGCCTATATCATCTGAAAGGGAAAAGAGGCATTCTTCATCGCTGTTGCAGGCTTCCCTCACACTGCATTGCACTGAGCCTGCATCAGGCTTTAGGTATATCTTATTTGGGAATGCTGAGCCCTCGAACACAGACACATGGGCATCATCAGGCGGGTTTGAAAGTGAGAAGATGTAATCCCCTGAGCTTTCTAGGCTTACATGGGCTGGATCGCAGCAGAGAGTGTAGTGGTGGTCAGGGTTTGTCCCAGGCATCGACACGTGGGAATCGGCAAGGTTTCCCATTGATATCAGGCTCACTCCTGGGCAGCCTGAATCAGATATATAGCAGCCGAGGGAGAGCATCTCCTCCCAAAAGCCTGATCTGCACAAATATGTAGTTCCAAGGTAGTCTGCCCGGTCTCCGCTATTGACACAACCAGCACCATTATAACATTCATCCGGATTGCAGCAGACCTTCCCTGCTCCTCCTGGCCCGGTTGCGCAGCTAAGTCCTGGCCCGCAGCTGTCCACATCACTACACTGTACACCATACATTACCACTCCAGAATCGACGCATCTCCCGTTTTCGCAGGCTTTTGAATAATCAGGACAATTGATATATGTCTTCTGGACATTGCCATATATGTCGCAGTAGTACTCTAAGCTTGAGTTCGGATTGATACAGCTGTCTGGGAAGGCAGTATTGTTCTTGATGACAGCGCCGTATTCCATGTAATTAATCCCCTGGTCAGTGTCCTCGCAACCGGAATCACAGCTCACGCACATCCCTGTCCCGCCTGCAAGCATCATGCAGGAGGAGCCATTAATCACAGTCCCTGATCCTGCACATTCTGATTCGAAATAATCTGAGCTATGGCAAGAAAAGCCATCTCCATATGTCTTCTGGCAATACTCGTAATCGCAGTTTGACCCATTGGTCAAGTTCTCTACGACAGGTTCGCATGAGTAATTGATGCATCTGCCGTTCTCACAATAATCGTGCCCAGACTCCGGAAAATCATACCAATAAGTCTCCTGTGTGGAATAGCATCCGTCAGGAAGGCAATCGCGGTACAGTCCGCATTTGCTTCCTGCCCCTTGTGTGCATACAGCTGTGAAATCAATGTCAGAGCATGATTCACCGCACTCGTCGTAGCTTGATTGACAACACCATTCTCCCTGGCAGGTCGCGGCTGTCTTCTGGCTGCATGAACATCCATAATAATCGACAATTTCGCCCAAAGGGGTGTTGAGGCAGTAATCTGACTTGCAACCTATGCTCTCGACATCACAGTAGCCGTCCATGTCATTGTCCACGATAGATAGGCATAGTGGGATGCAGAGTACCATCACCATCGTAAAAGCTAACAGCCTCTGTCCTGTCATCGGCACACACCCCTGTTCAGGTTCTCCATGCTTGTGCATGCAGGCAGTATTTCCCTGTCTATGGCGAACTGGTAGATATAGAACGGCTCTTCCCCAAACGAATTGTAGGATATTATCCTTAATAGGCCGCTGCCTTCATAACATGCCATTATCCTGCTGCATGACAGGTCGAGTTTTGAAAGGTCAAATGGAGTTGAGGAATCTTTTATCTGCTCAGCGAGATTGAAAGCAAGGATAAGGACATTGGCAAGTTCCAGATGAAGCTCCTTGCGGAAATCTGAAATTACAGATACCCTCCTGCCGTTTTCAGACATCACCAGAGGAGTATCCACAGAAATGATTGTCGATTTTTCCCCAAGCAGGATGTTGGTTTTCACCCCATCTGTCCCGGTGACATTGATTCCATAGTTTTCGAAAGTGCCAAAGTCCATGCATTTTTGGATCTCTTTGTCCATCTGGCTCTGAAGCCTGAGCTGTGCCTCTTCCTTTGAAGGTATCAGGTTGTATCCAAATTTAAGACCGTATGCGAGCTTATGGCTGTTCAGAGTCTTGAACCACATGGGATTTAGAAAGTCGAATTCTCCGCCCTGATAGCCGAACCTTACAAGGGTCTTGACAGCAGCCATGTTCAGGCAGGATTCGACATATGATTCCATCATGCCTGTCTTCTCTGTTGGGGAATTCATGTACTGTCCAGATATCCTGCCTTTTCTCAGCATCGAAGAATACATGAGCAGCAGGCCTATGCTCAGGAGGATGATGAGGCCCAATATCATAAAAACTGTCAGCTGCCCCTTTCTCCCCGAAAATGCGAACATCTATGATTACCCTCGAAATATCCCAACGAACTATATAATGTATAATACTAAATTTCATGTTAGAAATATTTAAATTTTTCTCTTTATAGCATAAAAATCGTAATATTTTTATAATAGCATAATCCGGAATTGGACAAAGAGGTGATTTTCATGCATACTCCTGACGGTTTCATAACAAGCTGGGTCTGTGTAGCCATTCTGGCTTTCGCTTCCGGCATCCTCATCCGCTCTGCACTGAGCGCAAGGAAGTGGATGACAATGCAGAAAGCTCTCCTGATGTCCGGGCTTGCAGCTGCGGTGTTCGGCTTCCAGATGCTCAATTTCTCGATTGGCAACGGCACATCGGGCCATTTCCTAGGCGCTGCGCTCTGCGCAATCCTTCTCGGGCCTGAGGCAGCAGTCCTCGTGATTGCAGCAGTCCTCATTGTCCAGGCATTTGTCTTCGCTGACGGCGGAAGCCTCGCTATCGGCGTCAATATCCTCAATATGGCGATTGTCGCATCGTATTCAGCGCATTTCGTTTACACCAGGCTCAAAAAACACACGGTTGTCGGCGGGTTCTTTGCAGCATGGATTAGCGTCCTTGCCGCATCGCTCAGCTGTGCTGTCCTGCTAAGTGTCGGCGGTGAGTTTGCTTTCTTGAAAACAGTCCCTGCAATGTTCATGACCCATCTGTTCATCGGCATCGGAGAGGGACTTATCACCGGAAGCATCCTCCTCTTCATCCATAATACCAGGCATGAGCTCCTTGACAGGAAAAGGATTCCAGGCCTGGCAAGGTTTGTCGCATTCTCAACACTTGGTGCATTGGCCATAATGTCCCTTGCATTGCCATTTGCCTCGCAGAGCCCTGACGGTCTTGAAAAAGTCGCCCTGAACCTGGGCTTCTATGACAAAGCGACAGTCATACATACATTCCAGCCTTTGGCAGGATACTCATTACCGGGAATTGAGGGATATCTTTCGGCTCTGGCAGCAGGCATCATAGGTATGGCTTTGGTTTTCAGCTTCAGCTATTCAGCAGGCAGGATGCTTATGTCAGGACAAAAGGCCTGAATCAGCCTATGACAGGTACTGAGGCAGGTCCTGGATTTAACAGCTCAATGGACCTGCCTTTCCCGGAAAAACAGCAAAACATATATACTAACTTTTTATTCTTTTTCCTCGATGGAAATCAAAAGGATCAGCTCTGGCTCAGATGCCATAGACAGCCTGCTTGACGGAGGATATGAAAAGGACATAATAAGCACTGTCTACGGACCTGCAGGCAGCGGAAAGACGACTATGTGCCTGCTCGCCTCCATATCCGTCACCAAATCAGGAAAGAAAATCATCTTCATCGATACAGAGGGTGGGTTCTCGATCGACAGGCTGCGCCAGCTTGAAGGGTATGATGAAGATGTCCTGAAAAACATACTCATCCTCAAGCCAACAAGCTTTGAAGAGCAGAAGAGGGTGTTCGGAAATGTCCGTCAGATGGTGAATGAGAAGATCGGCCTGATAGTTGTCGACACCATCTCGATGCTCTACAGGATAGAATGCGGAAAGACCAAGGACATCAAGCATGTCAACAATGAGATGGGTGTCCAGATTTCCATCCTGAACGAGATAACACGGACAAGAAACATCCCTGTACTCCTGACAAACCAGGTCTACAGTGATTTTGATGAGCGGGATTCTGTAAAGATGGTAGGGGGAGACATACTGAGATACAGCAGCAAATGCCTGCTAGAGCTGCTCAAGTTCAGGACAAGGAGAAAAATCATCATCAAGAAGCACAGGTCACTTCCTGAAAACAAAGAGATCATAATAGAAATAAAAGAAAAAGGTTTTGCCGAGATCAGCTGAACATTATCAAGGATCGGCAAAATCATCGAGTGTTGCTGTGAATTCTTCAGCTGACTTTATCATGCCCCTCTTGAGCATGTATTCCCTTGCGAGGATGTAGAACACAAGGCCGATGCTCTTCTTTCCCTTGTTGTTGCATGGGACAACGAGATCAACATTGTTAGCCTGGTTGTTCGTATCGCAGAGAGCGATCACCGGTATGCCTATCTGCATCGCATCATTGACGACATTCCTGTCAGGCCATGTGTCTATCACTACTATGACCTTCTTTTCCATGAAATTGACAAGGTTCGGGTTGGTAAGTATTCCCGGAGGATACCTGCCTGCAAATACCTTGGCCCCTGTAAGCTTCTCGAACATTTTCACAGCCTTCCAGCCGTTCTCCCTCCTGCTGGCGATGAGAATGTCCTCAGGCGCGTACTGGGAGAGGAAATTTGCAAACACCTTGAGCCGGTCGTCAATCTTCTGGAGATTGAGCACTGAAAGCCCGTCGGGCCTTGTCTTGTATATGAATGATTCCATGTACTTTGTCTTGAATTTAGTCCCGATATGGATCCCTGACTTCAGATAATTCTTTGTAGGGACCAATAGTTGTTCTTCTGTCATTTTTATATGTCCTCCTCCTGCGTTGTTTATCGCCTCACGCAGGCTTTATGCTGCAGCCGAGCAGGCAGCAGCATTTCGGCAATTATTATTCAAGGGTCTTGCTTTTGTTTATAAATGTTTTGAGTGCCTCATACGCCGGACCTTCAGGGGTCAGGGTGCTTTTTATGAGCTCGAAACCGTTCACTGGAATTTCCATCGCCAGTATCTTGATATTGCTGGCAGAGCTTATCAATGCATCATTGTATTTCGGGTTCTTCGCCCTTGCAAGCGTTATATGCGGATGAAAACTTTTCTCCCTGGAAAAGCCGAGGGTTGCAAGGCTCTCATCCACCTGCTTCTGCAGCCTGATGATGTCATCTGCAGGTTCAACTCCGACCCACACGACCCTGGCTTTTTTCTCATCAGGGAAGAATCCTATGCCTGATAATGAGAACCTGAAACCGGCAAAATCAATATCATCAAGGGAAGCTGTTATCTTGCTGACCTCTGCAGCTGGGACTTCGCCCAGGAACTTGAGGGTCAGGTGGAAATCTCTGACCATCCTTGCAGGGAGCCTGATCTTAGCAAGGTGGTCTTTTATCTCTCTTTCCAACGGTATAGCTATGAACAGTCTCATTGACAGGCAGAAATGATCTTGTGATTTATAAAATTAGAGAAAAAAAATATAAAAAAATATTATTCCTTGTCTTCTTCCTCGTCTTCAGAATCCTCAGAATCAAGAACCTCTTTTATCTTCTCTTCATCTTCCTCTTCCTTATCTTCATCATCGAGTTTCTCGTCAGCCTCGTCAAGGGCCTTCTCTTCATCTTCTTCAGGCTCCTCAGCAGGCTCTTCTTCTGGTTCTTCTTCAGGCTCTGATTCCTCTGCTTTTTCTTCTTCTTCGGGCTCTTCCTCTGGCTCGTCTGCAGCAGCTTTATCTTCGTCCTCTTCAGGTTCTTCGGCAGGCTCTTCTTCCTCTGCTTTTTCCTCTTCTTCAGACGCCTCTTCGAGCTCCTCGTCTATATCCTTGATGTCCTTGTCCAGCTCATCATCTTCCTCTGCCATGGACTTGGTATCTTCTGTCTCTTCTTCGGGCTCTTCCTCAGGCTCCACTTCAGTCTCCTCAGAGGCTTCATCCTCTCCGAAATCCTCTGATGCCTTTGCTTCAAGCTCCTCTTCTGAGATCTCGTCCTCATCAGCTTCCTGCTCCTTTTCTCCCTCTTTCTCTTGGGGAGCGCTGTCTGCTGAACCGATGACGTCAGCAAACCCTACCTTGCGAAGTACTCTTGAAACCCTGATCCTGACTTCGTCGCCTTCCTTGACATTCGGGATAAACAAAACAAACCCGTCCTTCTTGGCGATTCCGTCTCCTTTCTCTCCGACTGCTTCAATCTTCACATCCAACTCGTCTCCGACATTTACCGGAGCAACATTCCGACCTCTGTGGTCACCGAAGTGGCCACCTCCTCTATTTCCATACATATTTTTTTCACCTTACCTATTCTATT
This sequence comes from uncultured Candidatus Woesearchaeota archaeon, assembly GCA_963717515.1. Lineage (GTDB taxonomy): Archaea > Nanobdellota > Nanobdellia > Woesearchaeales > DSVV01 > CAYXZQ01. The sequence goes on along the minus strand of OY970338.1, from coordinate 1,369,622 downwards.
TTTGCAGACTTATATCTGCAATACTTCAATGTTTTTTCTATTAATATTTAAAGTTTATTAAAAAAAAATTGATTATATGTCCCTGAGACCGCCCTCTTCGACATAGAACGAGGCCTCTGCATCCGGGAGGCTCGGGCTGTCCACAAGCTTGACTACTCTTGAGCCTTTCTTTCCCTTCCTCAGATAGATCCGGAAAGTGCTTGCATGCGCGACAATATGCCCGCCGATAGCAGCTGTTGGGTCGCCGAAGAACACGTCCGGCCTTGACATGACCTGGTTGGTGACATATACAGCGATATTGTACTGGTCAGCTAGCTTCAGGAGCGTGTGCATGTGCTTGTTGAGCTTCTGCTGCCTCTCGGCAAGGGTCCCCCTGCCGATGAACTCAGCCCTGAAATGCGCTGTGAGCGAGTCTACTACTACGAGCTTCACATTGAGCTTCTGCTTCTTTATCAGGTCTTCGACCTTCTCTGCAAGAAGCATCTGGTGGTCTGAATTATATGCCCTTGCAACCTTTATTCTCTTCAGGACTGCATCAGGGTCAAGGCCTGCACCTGCGCTGAGCTGCTTGATCCTCTCAGGCCTGAAAGTGTTCTCAGTGTCGAGATATACAGCAACAGGGTCCTTCTCTTCTTTCATCTTCTGGACATTGACTGCGAATAGATGCCCCATCTGGGTCTTTCCGCCACCGAACTCTGAGAATATCTCTGTGATCGCCCCTGTCTCGATGCCTCCGCCGAGGATGCTGTCAAAGGCCTGGCTGCCTGTGGTAATCTTCTCCACAGACTCCCTCCTCTTCATCACCTCGTCAGCGCTCTCAAAACCCATCTCTAGGGCGTCGCGGGCTGCATTTATCATCTTCCTTGCTGCAAGTTCAGTGACGCCGGCAGCATCGACAAGCTCGCCTGGAGATGCAACAGCGATAGATAGCAGGTTGTCATATCCTACTGTTTTGAGCTTTTCAGCAGTTGCAGGACCTACGCCCGGCAGGTATCTCACATCCGTGTCTCTCTTGGACTTGTCTTTGATAACTACTTCAACTTTCTCTTCCTCAATTCTCTCCTCTTCTGGCATTTCCATCTCAAGCTCAGCCGCTTGCTTTTTCGCAATCATTGGTATCACCTTTGTTTATTTAATGCTTTTCAAATTGCCCATGCAAGGATAAAAAAAACCCGCATGAAATGCGCGGGCCTTTTTGATATCCCTGTATTGGGGTATGTGTACGATTTTGGGGTTGGTGAATATTAATAACATTATCCTGGCATTCTTCGGAATATCGTCTGCTAAATAAAAAAAAAATCCCGCAAGAGCGGGGGTGTTCCGAAAAAAAGCTTATTTAGGCTTCGTAATCCGGATATCCTGAAAATAACCTAGGCGATATTCTGCTGGTTAAGGACAAGATACTCGTAAGCCTTCTTCAGGACAAGCGACGCCCTGGGCAGGTCATTTATTCTCATAGAATTCGTGCTCTGCCACTCGTCGTTCTTGTCCTTGTAGCTCCTTTCGATCGAGATGGTGTTGTACTGCGTAGGCTCACCATCCTTGCTCTGGCCGGTGTTCTGCCACACTGTCGCGCAGATTGCGCCGGCTCGGAATTTCATCTCAGGCAGGTTCCTGGCTGAGACACTCTCGTCTTTGGTCTTGTTCATTTTATTTACCTCCATTGCTTGTCGCATTTTATTTCAACATCCCCTCGGGCATGAACTTTGGTTCCCTGCCTTCACAGGGGATGTGGAAGCTGTTTTCCGGGCTTAAGCCCTTGTTGGAACAAGGATAGGATCAGTTCATTTATATACCTCACAAGGGAGTGTCCAGTGACCAGTGGGACTTAGCCCATCATCATCTAAAACAATCAGAAAGGCTGTTGGAGACAATTGTCTCATGTACGTCTGCAATAAGCCAACAGGACCGGCAACGCAATCCTGGCATTCTGTCCTTCAAGGTCAAACCTGTCGGTAAAAGACCAGATCTCTATATCGTCAAAATACCGGCTCAACAGTTTTTTCAGCGAGTCCTCTGTGAATTTCTGGTAGTGCTCTTTGCATCTCTTGTGACCCAGGACATTGTCCGGCACTCCAAGTATTGCGACTTTGGCCACTCTTGATATCTCACTTAGTATCTCATCAGCATCGATGAAGTGCTCAAGAAACTCATTCGCGACTATGATGTCATATTCATCATCTTTTGCTGGGATCGGCGGGACTTTCGCAACAATTCCCCTTATGTTATACTTCTTTTTCACGATATCAATCGCAGTCTTCGATATGTCAAGGCCAGTGACAGTGTTGTCCTTATTCAATCGTTCTGCCAACAGACCTACACCACATCCAAGTTCAAGGATCTTCCTGCCTTTTCCGGCCAGTTTTGCCACTTCCTCATTGGTCTTGGGATATTTTCTCCATGTGTCTGCGCCCTCATTTCCCCATATCCTGTCCCAGTACTCTGCATTGTTCACATTCATGGATTTTATTGCCATGATATTTTTCTCAATCATTTTCTTTTTCACATGCCCAAGTTCTAATGCTTTCTTCAGGTAATCCAGGGCAGGCTTGTAGTGCTTGTGCATGACCAGGAGATTCGCGAGATTGAGGCTCATGGATGGGCTGATGTATCCGGCCCTAAGAAGTTTCCTGTAGACCTGGTAGGCCTCTTCATACTCTTTTAACTCGATATGTGTGGACGCAAGCGCTTCCATGGTCTTGATTTTGTCATCATCATATTTCATCGCGCTCAAGAAGTTATTTTTGGCTTTCTTATAATCCCTCAGAAAACAAAAATAGACAGAGCCGGCTGTATAATAAAGCCTGCCTGTTGGATGAGTCTTTAATGCCTTCTCAGCAATATCAAGATACTTCAGCTGTCTTTCCTTTAATGGCTTTTCTTCGATATAGTGATGGATAGGGATGTCCACATCCTTGCATCTCATGCCTGTCGTATCAACAATCTCATGGACAGGCCCGGTGAATTTCATGCTATTGTTTCTGAAAAGCCTGACAACCGGATTGCGTTCATAGCCTGAGTAGTCTTTGGTATAATCAGTCTTCTCAACAGGGACCCACTTGGGTCTTGTCATGTCATCTGTATAATTTCTCTGTATGAGACGAAAAGCATCAAAGTCCTTGTTGATTAGTTTTCTGACAGGTCCCATGTCTTCAATCACCTCATCAGCGTCCAGCACCAGTATCCAGTCGGAAGTGGCTTTGTTGATAGAGAAATTTCTGGCCGCAGAAAAATCGTTTTTCCATTTGAAGTCGAATACCTTGTCAGTATACTTCCTGGCAATTTTCTTGGTGCTGTCAGTGGAACCGGTATCGATGATTATTATCTCATCGACATCGATTGGATCCAGACATCTCGCAAGGGTGTCCTCTTCATCTTTTACGATCATGCAAAGTGATATTGTCGGCATGGTCTTTCAGAAACGAATTCAGTATAAAAATGTATTGGCACAGTTTATTTTATCAGGAATCTGTACCTATCATCAATAAGAACTCAACAAAGAATTCTCTACAACTGATTTTGTCTTAATCGTCCTCGGGATGTTCCTGACAGAATTCCTGACAACGAAATCTTTTATGTCCTCGAAATCCGTCAGCTTGGAATTGCCCCTCTGTGCATTGAATGAGACCATAATGCTCTTTATCCCTTCTGATGTTTTTAAATATTTATATGGTGAAGAAGATAAATTAGTATATTATTGAGTATACTAAAAGCGTAACATTTATATATGAATTATTCTATAATTCTGAATATCAGAAATTAAATCTGAATTTAAGACCTTTTTATCTTATTTTCAGAAAATATTTCTGATTTTCAGAAATAAATTTCAATTCAAGAATAAACCATGAAAAAATACCCGAAGATTGTCCAGTCTGACAGCAGGGGGCAGATCGTGATCCCTAAAGACATCAGGAGAGAGCTGGGCATCGACGAGGGTACCGGTTTCTACATGTACACTATCACAGACGAAGGCATACTTCTCAAGAAGATTGATGCAAAGGAGCTTGCAGAGAACAAGAAGATTCTTGATGAGCTCACTGAGAAGGCCGGGGCGCTGGATATCGACCCGAAAAACATCACAAAGTCAGTCAAGAAATACAAAAAGACAAAGGAGGGCAGCCTAGAGGTAGTATGATGGCGCACGTAAACAACAACACCATCGCTGTATTTGCAGTCATCCTGCTGATGTTCGCGATAATCGGCCAGTTCATCGTATACAAGAAGGCTGGAGAGCTTGAGAGCATGTACATGCCGGGACAGGTAACCGGCAAAGCGACAGCGACAGGCACTATTTCACTGATAGTCCTCAGGCCGCTTTCCGATATAGATTTCCATGGTGAGCTCGGCGATGACAACCAGACTGTGATCCTCGAATGGGCGGATCTCGGCCAGGACAACGTGTCGATATACATCACAGACAACCTGACAGATTCCTTTGGCTACGGACCACCCAATGTGTCAGGCCTCACTGTATTCAACTGGTCTGACCCGACAGCAGGAAATGTTCACCAAAGATACTACAGGCTGGGCGTCTCAAGTTTCGGGATATTCAACATAAGCGAGAATATCGTCGGAAAGTATGACATCCCAATAAGATTTGCGAACGGCAACCCTGCAACATATGAGCTTAACCAGATATCACTGCCGCTGATTCCATACAATATGTCTTTCGGCGACATAATGCGGTGGGGAACCGCCAATGATGTTGTCCTGAGATACAACACGACAGACACAGGGGGAAAGTTCAAGGGATGGGAGACCAACCTCAGGCTTGCTGACGGAAGCTGGCTGATGCAATTCAGCAGGATGTCTGTATTTGACGGCTATATATTCCCATATGTACAGCACCCCTACAACCTGACTGTCATCGGCACTGTGCCCACGGGAAAGGCCGAGATACCCATGGTAATTACAAACGGCGCCCCTGCAACTTACGAGATGATGCTCTTGGGCTGGAACTCTCTTCGGACAGACTGCAACCTGGTATCTGCTCTGAACACTACGACTCCCCCTGAGACGATGGTATGGTTTGACACGACCGATCTAGGTGTGACATACCAGGGCTGGCGCACAAACATAATGATATTCAACGGCACCGGCTGGACCTGGTTCCCACCAGGAGGCTGCATGCAGCCGGGCTATGGGTATTCGTTCCTGCAGATAGGGGCGCCCTACAACTGGACATATTACAGGGATTTAGGATGAAGATGAAATTCAATAAAAAGACCAGGACGGCAATCGTAATAGCCTGCCTGCTCCTATTCATCCCAATCAGTTATGCCTCAGTCTGCACCCTGATGGGTTATGTGACGTATCCTGATGGGACTATTGCCAAGTCAGGCACCGGAATAAGAATTGTCGACATTGACCTGGGGACACCCTATGATGTCCAGACTGGAGGTGCTGACTGGCCCTATGCCAATTTCTATCTCAGGTCATTCACATGCAACTACGGGACCGACAGGATTGAGGTAAGCTTCACTCAGGGCAACCAGACTGTCAGAAAGCAGTTTGTATACGACCATTTCCCTTATGTCGCCAATCTCACGATACCGTTTGCAGTGGAGAAAATCGAGACAGAAGGAGAAGGAACGTCCTCTGGCGGAGGAGGTGGAGGGGGAAGTTCAGGAGGAAGTTCAGGAGGCAGTCCAGCAGGAGGCAGCTCTGCAGGAGACAATCAAAATGGAGGCGCCCCGGATTTTGGGTTTGTCATCGACCAGGCAGCTGAGAACAGGTTGCAGGCAGACGACAGGTTCAGGCTCTACATCATCAATGACACAAGGAACATCAAGATGATCATAGGCGATGTCGAGAAGATTGGTAAAGACTCTGTGAGAATCTCATTCAGCACACTTAAGGACGATGTTGTCCTCAGGCTCAATGAGCCTGTGACCCTTGACCTCGACAATGACGGAAAGCCTGATACAAGGGCGCTTGTTGTAGATATCAGAGACAATGCGGCCTATTCCAGGTTTGACAGGATATTTCCCGAAATGAATGTTCCCGGAAAGTTGAATGACAGCTCCAATGGTTCAATTGAGAGTAAGGTGCAGCACAAGGATGAGCCATCCTTCATCACTGAGAAAGACAAGGATCTTGCGCTGTCAGTGCTCGGTATAATCCTGATCGTGCTCATGATATCAATCATCTATATCGACCACAGGGAGAAAGGCGGGATCAATGAGAGGAGGAAAAGTTCATGAAGCAGGCTAGAAGCATATTCGTGTATGGACTCATGGCAATGATAATCATGACCCTGACATTCCATTCTGCCTATGCTGACCTCTGCGTCATGCAGGGAAATATATTCTATCATAACGGTTCTGCGGTCCTTGCCGGAACTCCGGTCACAATCACTAACCTGAACACTGCCCAGGTGAAGAACTCAGTCACAGGCGGAGGCAATGGAAATTTTTACCTTGACACCCTGACCTGCACACAGGGAACAGATGTGCTGAACATATTTTCAGGCTACATGTACTGGAATGCATCCCTGGATGTAAGCTCTGTCCTTGGCAAGCTCAACTACTACAACAACATGACCTACGGCAACTTCATACCTATCTTCACTTCAGCCCTGCCGAACAAGGTCATGGATGAGGACAATGCAACCGGCATCGACAATGCGACAGACCTGGATTCATACACAGTCGACTACGACGGGACGCCCCTCATCTACTCAATTTTCAGCCAGTCCAATTCAGCCCTTGCCAGTGCGTCTCTTGACGGCACCTACATAGACATTTCAGCGCCTGCAGCAGATCAGAGCGGATCATCAAATGTCTGTGTCAGGGCATATGATGGAGAGGATTATTCCAGCCCGTCATGCTTCACTATCACTGTCAATTCTGTCCCTGACAGGCCGGTCTTCAGCTCTGCAGCAGACAATGTGACAGGGATTGTCAAGGGGGGTGTCGGAATAAGGATAACCACCACAGCTTCAGATGTCGACGGGGACCTTGTGAGACTCTATGTCTGCAATACTCCAAATGTGAACTCAGGGGGATGCATCAACACGCAGAGATGCACGGATTTCAGGGCATCAAACCCATATTGCACATTCACTGCTGAATCCGATGTCAATGAGCATTCATGGTATGCATTCGTCTATGATGCAACCGGGCTCATCTCAGCCAGCAATTATACTGAGAATTATACTACAGACGGGAGTGATCCTGCAACCGGCACGGTGGTCATCGAGGGTGGCGCATCATACCTGACTGACACCACAATGGATATGACATGGTCAGGCTTCTCTGACACAGGCTCAGGGATAAGATATTATTACTACAGCTTCGCAGACAACTCGGGCACTACGACCGGGACAAGGGTCAGCAACACCACTTTTGCAGGCCAGCTCACCGGGGCATCCCAGGGAAGCAACACAGTCTATGTCTGGGCACAGGATTGGGCAGGAAACATCGGGTCAGCTGCAAGCGACTCCATCATCGTAGACACTGCCAACCCTGTCCTGTCAGGCTGGACACAGAGCCCGTCCGGCCTGCAGGAGAACACGACAGGGGACTTCACAGTTACAGTGAGCGTCACAGACACGACATGGAACGGAAGCGCCCCGCCAAGGATAAGGTATCAGTATGATTCAGGAGGATACTACGCCTGGCAGGACATGACTGCGCTCGGAGGGAACACTTATTCATATTCGATAAGCGAGCCGGTCGGAGGATGGGTTGATTATGTCGGCGAATCACTATTTTATCAGGTAAGCGTGACAGACAGCGTCGGCCACACGACGACTGAGACAAAGTCTGAGTACATTGACCTGTTCAATTATGCGCCGGTGCTGGAGAGCATCCCTAACCAGGTCATCGCAGAGGGTTCAAACCTCTCCATCACACTGGAGGCCGAAGACCATGATGGAGATACGCTGTATTTCTCGTCCGACTACAATTTCACGTTCGACCGGATCTCCGCCAACAGGACGATTGCATGGTGGGTGCCGTCAGGGACTTTCGCGGGGAGCAACTCTGTCACGTTCAGCGTGACAGACAATATCGACACAGACAGCCAGGTAGTGACGATAGACGTGACATCAGAGAACGACCCGCCGGTGCTTGAGCATGTTGGAAACATTTACGGCTACCTACATATCCCGTTCCTGAAATATATATACGGCTGGGACCCTGACAACAGGAACAATTACACACTCGACAACAACCTCCTCATATTCGACAAGGTCGAGGCATATTCATGGTTCAGGATCCACACTTATTTCAATGTATCAAACCAGTCATACTACGGGGTCATCAACTTCACCCCCCTCCTCTCCCAGGAAGGCCACCATAACATCACCTTGTATGTCTCTGACGGGACTGCAATAGACAGGGAGAACATAACATTCACAGTAGGATACTGCGGTGACAAGGATTCAGGGGGGGATCCCTGGTGCGATGAGGATTATGAGTCATGCTCGACCTGTCCTGAAGACTGCGGAAAATGCAATCAGGGAGAGGACAAGTACATGACAGTGATAATCGACCCGAGAAACTGCCTCAACAGGAATTTCACGATATGGACATACAAGCTCTATGACAGGGCGACCTGCGACACTGAAGGCCTTATAGTCGGGGGCAAAGAGGTGTGCGGGAACCTCTCAAGTGTCAAGGTTGATGTGATGATTCTCAAGAGCAAGGAATGGCAGAAGGTCGACAATTATGTCTCTGATTCGAACGGCGAGATAACCTTCCTTGCATCTGAAGTGGGAGAATACAAGCTGACAGCGACAAAGAGCGGATACCCCAATGCATACGAATATCTCGAGATCGGGCCGTGCATAGTAGATGAAAAGACAGTGAAGACCGCTGTCAACAAGACAGAGGTCAAGCCTTCCGAGGAGAAGCCTTCGGCCGTAAAAGAGCCCCAGACTCAGCCGGAAGGCGAGGAGGTCCCTCAGGCGACGACAACAGCCATAATCATGTATTATGTTATCGTGCCGGTGCTCGCGATCATCCTGATAGTGCTCGGGTATTATTATTACGACAGGCAGAAGAACAATGTGGTATGGATACTCAGGGCACGGATCTGGACAAGGAAGAACTATATCAAGGCAGAAAATGGGGCAAGGAAGCAGTGGAAGAAGCTGATGGCATATCTGGGGTATGACAAATGAAAGCGCTTATGACAGGCAGCGGTAAGCTGTTCCTGCACAGAGGAGGGGATATGCACACCCAGTATGGGTTTGTCAGGGAGGACATCATCGAGAATTCAATGCCCGGGACGATTGTCAAGACAAACACAGGAAGCGAGATGACAATCATCGAGACAGGGTTCCTTGACCTCTACAGGAAGATGAAACGCGGGGCGCAGATTATCCCCCTGAAGGACATCGGAAAGATCATTGCAGAGACTGGAATCAACAAGAAAAGCGTCGTGCTTGACGCCGGCAGCGGCTCAGGGGCAGTGTGCTCTTTTGCAGCGAACATCGCAAAGAAGGTCTATACTTATGAGATACGGGATGATTTCTCAGAGATAGTCAGGAAGAATATTGAGTTCCTGGGACTGAAGAATGTCTTCATGAAGAAGAAGGACATCTATGAAGGCATATCAGAAAAGAATATCGACGTGATGATCCTTGACCTGCCAGAGCCATGGAAGGTGATCCCCCATGCAATCAGGCCCATCAAGGTGGGAGGGTATCTGGTGAGTTACTCGCCGACCCTTCCCCAGGTGTCTGATTTTGTCGAGGAGATAAAGAGGACAAAAGGGTTTGTTTACCTGAAGACGACTGAGACCATCGAGAGGGAGTGGGATATTGACGGGAGGAAGATAAGGCCGAAGTCCCAGCCCATCGGCCACAGCGGATTTCTGAGTTTTGTAAGAAGGGTGTGAAATCCCGGCAATTTCAAGGAATTACCTGACCATGCCTGCCAGATTTCCGGCAGATTTAAAATATCCATCCAGATCCCGGGAGAATGGAGATGATAAACTATGACTTCTGGCAATCGGACCTGCTCGATTTCCTGCTTGAAGAGAATCACAGGAGAGAAACGCTTGAGATGATTGAGCAGGGCAGGGTTAGCACAGCCATCAAATTCATAAACAGGATAATCTTTGACATATCAGACCTGAAGATTGCGCTTGAGAACAACCAATTTTATGTCATGGATCGCTCAGCCAGAAGGATAAGGCTTGTAGCTATCACCGACCGAGACAGGGAGGGGCTTATGGAAGACGCCAGCAACATGGGATTTGTCATGGAAAGCACAAGGGTCCAGGTCATGTCATACTATGAAGGGATAAAGTCATCCACCAATATGATATACGATAATTCAGACATCCTTGATGGAATCGTGCTGGGATACGGCAATTTCATGATCCCCATTGACGAGCAGATGGTCGGCAGGACTTTTTCAGTGAAGGAGGGCATGGTCAGGACATACGACCAGGAGAGATTCTACAAGAATCTGTCTGAAAGGTATCTTCTGGATTATGTTTCAGGCTCGATGAATCTTGTGACTGTTATGCCGAATTCGACGAATGATATCGAGACACTTTTCATGATAGCTTCTGAAAGGTATATGGAAAGATACCAGGCAGCCAATGGACTGGGTCGGGCTTAGGCAGGAGAAGGGCTTTTCAGAGAGCAATCATCTCAGAAAGGCTTTCCTGTCGAGGGTTTGCCCCCTTGTCCCCAGTTCTCCTGCGGGACTTCATTCAGGACTACATGTACAGCATCCTTCGGGCAGTCGATCGAATCGACAACAGCATCTGTCACTTTCTTTATCAGCTTTTCCCTTGTCTCTTTTGTATGTCCTTTCCACATATCGATTGTTACAAACGGCATGATAATCACCTTTAATATTCTATTAATGCAATTCTGAATACATTATCATATATCTCAGACCAGATCCCTGGGATCTGCCTTGTCCCTGAGCTCCAGCATCTCCAGCTTTGATTCAGGGACTTTGAGGACAATGTTGAATCCTATCACCTTTATGTACTTCCTCTTTATCAGGTATCTCCTGCTTATCTGGCTCTTCTTGAGGACAATGCCAAGGATCACATTCTGCTTCTCTATGACATCATGGACATGACCTATCTTCTTTCCGTTCCTGTCATAAACGTCAAGGCCTTTTATCTTGGGCCTGGGCGACTGGGATAGAAATATCGTATCGACGCCAAAATTCTTTACAAAATCCAGGCCGATATACAGGTCGGGCTTCATGAATCCCTGGTCCACGAGTATCCCCACTATCTTCTTCGATTCCTTGTCTATACGTATCTGCTGGACCACACCGATAATTTCCCCGTCCACGTCGACAACGTCCTTACCAAGGATATCATCGGAAGTTATTGTCTTGGATTCCATCTTGAATTGCAGAATGAGAGGCAGTAAGTCACATCAGCTTGTTGAGGATGATGTTCTTTGCTATGACCTCCATGTTCTCCCTTGGTATGTGCACGGCCTTCTTGAACAGGCCTCTCTTGACTATTATCTCCTTGAAGTTGTTGGCAGTGCTTGTCCTGACTATCTTCTTCACCCTGCCCACTTTCTTGCCGTCCTTGTCGAACACGACTTTTTTGTACAGGGTCGAGACAGGGTTTATCTTCAGGGTGACAGAATCCTCATGGAACTGGTCGATATATTCCATGCCTATGAGGAGCTTGCCGAAGCCTGTCCTGCCCTTCACATAGATTCCGACAACCCTGTTCATGTCATACGCCATCTCCTTGACTTTTCCAACGACTTCACCGCTGTATGCGATGACCTTCTTGCCTATGACTGAAGACAGCCTGTAGTGCTTTGGTATGCCCTTTGAGCTCAGTATCTCGATCCTGTCCATGTTTCCCCCTGCAAGTGTAAAGGGCCAGATTTATATAAAGGTTTTGTTAAAGACCCACCATTGGCAACACCCACCTGTACACAGCGAGTATCCCCAGGTATTTGAGCATCTGCCCTGAGAGTGTGAGGATGAACAGCCGGAGCTTGTTGTACCTGAACACGCCGAGGATGAATGTCACCTGCTGGGACGGCATGAAAGGTATGGCGCTGGCAAGGAATATCGCTGCCTTCCCATACCTGTTGATATAGGTCTTTATCTTGTAGAATTTTTTTGGCGAGACCAGCTTCCTTGAGAGCCTTGAAAGCTTCAGCCCAATCATATAATCTATGGAATACGACACGATTATCCCGATGATGAACAGAATATAGAGAAGTGCCGGATTTGCATTAAGCATCGCCTTGATGAAATAGCCTTCCATGGGCACCCAGATGAAGAATAGCCCGCCGAAGAGCGCAGTGTAGAACGAACCCAGTATCGAGAACGAGACTATCTGCGACTTTATATGCCCGATGATTGCTGTCAGCCAGCTGTCCTGGAAGATGGCGAGCTTCTTCAGGAAGATCAGGTACGAGACTATCACAAGCATCACAAACACTATCGAAGCGATGGTGATTATTCCCTCCAGCTTCTTTCTTCTGGAGTGCATCTCGATAATGACATCTGACCGCATCATAAGCATAAAACCCATTCAGTATAAATAGGTTTTGGGAATTAAGAACCCTGCATTATGGATTGGAATCAATAAGAAAAAAAAAGATGTGCCTATTCAGCTGCAAGGAAAGCCCACCAGGGTTTGCTTGACTGTATCAGTTCACCGTTTTCAGCCGATACCCGGGCCTCGACAGGCATTGTTTTTCTGAACAGCCCGAACAGCCTTGTTTCCTTGTGCGCCCTCAATTCATACGCAGCGCTCAGATTGCCGTCTTTTTGGACCTCCTTGAGGACAATGCTGCAATTGTTCTGCTCAGAGCATACATTCAGCCTGAGCCTCTCCAGGGCTTTCTCAGAAGCAGCATCAGGCATGACTTTCACCTCTGCCATCCTGCCGTTGCTCAGGTTAGCCCAGAGCCTGGTCCTGTTCATTGCAGTTTCCCCTGACAATTTCATGCTGGTACGGGCTGAAACATCGCCTGCACTGAGCAGCAGCTGGTTATTCGTCTGCTCCATGACCCTTATTGCCTTGCCCGACTCAGATAGGAATTTCCCTGAAGTCAGCATTGACCTGACCTGTCCCTGCACCGCATTCCTGATCTGGGCAGCCTCGCCTGCATTTCTCTCCTCGTGGCTCTCCATGATGTTGTTGTCCTGTCTTTCTCCAGCTTTCATGCTTCCATTTGCAGGACTTGCAGGATTTGCAGGTTTGATTGCCCGTACTGTCCTGGCCCTTGATGGCAGCGACATCAGGCATATTAACATTTGCCTTGTCTGGCTGGCCCTGCGCAATGGCACCAGCGGCAAACATGATCAGGATAGCAACGATTGTCAGTATTTTCAAATGTACTCTCATTAGAATCACCTCAGGAAATGAATAGTGCATGGGATTTAAAAATCTTCTGTTTTGCCTGTAAAGAAATTCCGGAAAACCCTCCGCAAACTTTATTAAATTCAGGGCGTTCCCCTATTTGCATGGCATTTTCAAAATCATTCCCGAGGACCACTGACAAGAGCGCCTATCCAAGGTGGGAGGAGATCTTCCTTACCGAGGCAGAGGAGAAGGAAGTAGAGGAAAAAGCTAGGAAAGAGAACATCGGTCTCATGAAGTCATGCATAGAGGATGCCAGAAATATTATGGCTGACAAGGGGCTGAAGCCCTACCAGACAGACCTGATCAGGATGGCCATCTCCCTGTTTGAGAAGAGAGGGAGCCACTCTGTGTTCTGGAAGGAAAGCCGCGCAAAAGAGAAGTTTGACGAAATGTATAATAGGCAATAGAAAAAAATTTATTCCTGGAAGCCTCATCATATATGGGCCACAGGGACTTGTTCTTTGATTCAGGATCCGGCGATTACAGTCAAAAAGGTGGTAAAAATGCTTGCAGAGGAGTATGAGGGCTATTTTGAGGATAATCCAGTCACCACCATATTCTATTGCGGCAGATGCAGTTCAGAGATGGAAGAAGTGAGCAGGCAAAGCGCCCTCTGCCAGAAATGCTCCAAAAGAGGCTTCGACATCCTTTTCCGCTGCCCGAACTGCGGAGAAGAGGTGCTCTCGTTTCATCAGGACATATTTGACCCGCCCCTATGCATGAGCTGCAGCTGAGATTTTCAGCTCCTTGCTGTCTAATTTCATAAAAAGCCATATAAATATCATATGATTACCTGTTCTTTGGTATTCATCATGGCAAAAAATGGATTGACTGAAGGGGATTTCATAAGTGTGAAGGTTGATAATGAAGAAGCTCCGATGTTCGGGGTATATGTGAAAACTCAGGCATGTGGTCCAGGCAGTGAATACAGAAGCATTGAACTTGTCCTGCATGATGACGGCATTCCCAGACGGATATCTGTCCCCGGTGTCTTTTTCGAGGGTTCTGGAAACAGGTACGGCCTGGTCAGAAGAGAGGAATATGTCATCCACCTGAAACAGTGCATGGATGCCCTGGACTATAGGAAAACCTCAGCAATATACCCAGTATCTGCCGATTGGAACAGCAGGATGGGATACCTTGACAGCCTCATCAAGAGAATCGAGTCAGGAGAACAGATCTGAGAATAAGGGAGATTATGAGCTTATCACTGGTCTTTACCAAGCTCGCTGTCAGTAGGCGTGATTGATACCATCGATGCGATGAACATGATTGTGAATGCGCAGCAGAATGCAAAGCCGAGCGATGTGCCTACATTTGGCCCCCACCCCGAAAACCACCTGTCAAATGAGCCTGATAACATGTAGACTGCTGATATTATGAAGCCTATGATGCTCGTGACCATCAGGCTCGGGGGCAGTATCGCTCTATCCATATAATCCTTATTAAGATTCAATTGATATATATAGTTTTTGTATCACGATGGAGTTAATATTCACTGGCAGCCGTTCTTCCATTTCCCGATCGCTTCGATCAGGTTTCCAATATTGATACCCCCAGACTTCCATCGGGAGATAAAGCTGACCATTTCAGAGATTGAGATTACGCCGTCATTGTCCGAGTCTGCTCCTGACTGGCATGTTGAGCCGGCTGCCTTGGTGTACAGCTCCTGGACTTCAGAATCAGATAGGGCATAATCGTAGATTCTCACGTCGTCAATCGAGCCCTTGAAATACAGGTTGTCTCCTGTCACGGCACCCACCTCAAGGTCGTATGTTGAGTCTGCCGGATCAGAAGCCCCGTCGGAAGATGCAGTCACGTCGGCTCCATTGATGTATATCCTTGCAGACGGGCCTTGCCTCACAGCTACAATATGGGTCCAGGTATTGTCAGGAATTGCATGGCCTGTTATTGTTCCCTGCGCCGCATTGTTCTGGTTGGTAACAAATACCAGCACATCCCTGTTTGCCCCGTTATCGACATTAAGATACCAACCACTGTTCTTATAGGCGCCTTTTGATATTATTCCTGCATAATCCATCTGTTGCGAGGCTACTTGTTTTATCCAGAGTGATATTGAAAAATCAGAAGGACCAAAATTAAATGCTGATGCAGAGTTGCGGATGTAATCATTCACACCATCGAAGCTTAAAGCATTTCCTATCTTTCCTGAAGTCCATATTGGGCCATTAACTAAAGTTCCATCGTAGCCATTTCCTGAACTGTCAGCCGCGGTTGTTCCAGAAGGTTCATCTAATTTCCAGTGTGCTATTAGTTCCTGAGGACAGACTCCGCAATCGCCTGGACATGTTGAGCATGCTTCAGCTCCATTGCATGTTCCGTCTCCGCAGTAGGGTGTTGTTGGAGTTCCTGTATACTCTATGGCTCCTATGTCTGGTCTTGTGCCTGAATAGTTGAGGGCGATTCTCTCACCTTTTATAGTATGAATCGGCTTCGAAACTGTTATTTGACCTGTCCCATAATCAATGTTTATTATTGTTGCGGATTGCCCATTTTGCGTCTTTATAACATCTCCTGCTAACGACAATCCATTAATGCCTTTAGAAAAAAAGTATGGGTCGTTAACAGTAAAAACTGTGTCTGTTGTTGTTGCGCTTGTAATATTAGTCAGCCATTGGCCAGAATCAATGCATAGTGAATCAGGCTTCAATGTCATGTCTCCGTTTGCAGGAGCGGTTAGTTTAGGATCTGTTGCGTCTGTAGGATTAGGATGTGGATAAAGATTATCGTGAAATTCGCTTGGATAATTAATTTCTGCCAAAGAAAGAGTTATTTGATTCGAAAGTCTCCATACTTCATTGGCTTGCGCAATATTAAATATCCAGTTCCCAAAAAATTCATTGCTGTACACCCCGCCAGCAGCCACTGCTACTGTTTGAAAAGCCCGTCTTCCTGAAATGCTTATAATATTGTTTACAACTTTATTGTCATGAATCTTATATTGGCTTGCATCCCAATAATTATAAAAGCTAATAGGACCTTGTGAATCGGCTTGCCACTCTGTAGCCGACATTGTATTATACATAATGTTATTATATATCCTATTACCAATCACATCCGCCTGAGGAGACAGACTATTAAGAAAAAAATTAAAAGAAACTCCATCAAGATTATAAAGGATATTCCTTCTATAAATATTATAGTTAGAATTTTGTTGGTGAAAGGCGATCAAATGCCTATCTCCGAGGTTGCCCCCTGTCTCATAAACTATATTTCCCTCAAAAACGTTATAGTTTGCCCCATTCCATACAACAATAACCTCGCCAGGACCGTTTGGACAGGCGCCGTTTGGGTCAGAACAAATCCACTCAACTGCTCCTGTGTTATAGAAAGTGTTGTCTTTTACGACGTTGTAATCTGATGCGTACACTTCAAGATAATCGTGGTCTGTTCCATCAACGAAGGTGTTATCATGAACATAATTATACCCTGTGGTGGTACTTCCTCCAGATCCTATCCCTAATAAAGACCCTGAAGCGGCAGTTCCATCAACTTCTCCAGGCATAGCAATAGTATCAAATATATTATCATGGATATTCCAATACCTACACCCATTTTCAAGATCTACCTGAAACCACTTTGATACACTTGGCGCATTCATACTGAAATGACAATTCTTCAATTCGATATAATTGGCATTCGTGGCAACAAGCATTCCTTGTTTTACATTATCAGATTTGAAGCCATCAATAACAATATAATCTTGCCCTGGTGTTAAATCAATTGGCATACTGGCCTCTAAATAAACGTCCTCTCCAGGATAAGCGGCAAAGGTTATAGTGTTGTCAAGAGAAGACCCTGAGTTGGTTGGTTTGAGGGAGGTAGTATATTCTCCTGCCCTGATATAAACAACATCTCCAGCAACAGCATTCATATTTGCCGTCGACAAAGAGCAGAATGTGTTGATATTTGTGCATGAAGACCATGAAGCAGATCCTGTAGGAGAGACATAATAAGTCGCAGCGCTTGCAAGACAGGCAAACCCGCTCAAGAAAACAAGGCACACTGCCAGAATCGTCTCTCTTTTCATAGGGCTATACAGGAGTGATGAATATATAAAACTTTCTCAGCAGCCGTTCTTCCACTGGTTTATCGCCATCATCAGCCCGGAAATGCCCACATCACCGTCTCGCCAACTGTTGATGTAATCAATCAGCTCGGCGATGTCAATCGAATTGTCGTAGGGCGGCTGGTCAGCAGGTCCGCAAGAGCCAACCCCTATGAAAACAGCATCTTTCCAGCCGTCAGGCTGGTTCACGCCCATACCTTCATCAGACCATTGCGATGAAGACCTTCCAGCGGCTGTTCTGTCATTGAGCTGGATGTTCATACCCCAGATAGTCCCGTCACCCGGCCTTGCAACCCAGCCCGACCATGGAATCTTCGCTTCGACAGCATAGCCTGTATCAGTATCAGCATTATTGTTGATTGTCCCTGTCTTAACCACTTCAGCAGAAAATGCAGAGTCCCAGTCCATATCATAAGCTCGGCTGTCTCCTTTGACATCACCAACACTCACAAAGAATTTGTAATCATCATCTTTTGGAGCAGTCCCTCCATCATTTTGAGTGTCAAACATCATCTCTAATGAATCATCTTCCCAGATGTTACCGTCTTCCTGGGTGATTATCGCATTCATCTGTGAGTCCGAAAATTCAGCAGCGATGTACAAGGCATCATCATCCCACATTAGCCTGTATCTGCCGACAGTCCCTGAAGATGATGTAACCATTATATCATCAGCATCTGAAAATTCAGACAGGTCTCCGTCTATTGTCGGCGGAGTGGGTATTTTCTTGATAGTATATGATTCGACAGATGTTGTGCAAGGTGAATTTTTCCATGCACCGCTGCAGCAAAAACCTGCAGAATATCCATTGGCTCCACAGAGACAAGCTGAAGTAATCTGTCCTTCTGGACATGTAGGTGTCGGTGAAGCGCACTGCTCACAGCAGACCTGTCCTGGACAATCTACATCAAATTGCGTATGAGGGCCTGACATGCAGGAATCGCAGCAAACATATCCTGAACTCTGGCAATTCGGAACAGTGATGTTCTTCAACCTGATGACCCTCACTGAACCTATCGTCACGTCCTTGCTGCCGCCATTGTATATCCTGAAATCCTGGCCACTTGTCTGAGCATTGCGGAAATCTGCATCATTGATCGTGAAGATGGCTGACTTCCACTTGCCGTCATTCTGCTCCTGCACAGCCTCTGTCTGCTTGTAATTGACATTGTTCATCGCATTGTATTCTATCCTCCATTGTGCATTGTTATTATCCTTGTAGTAGACGCTTATCTGGATATCATGCTCTGATGGGCCGAGGAAATCATCATCAAGATTGAAATATATGTAGTCATTGCCTGTTGCATGGTCTGTCCTTCTTGCCTGGTCCACCCATGACGGCCTTGTCGGGCAGAAACCTGCCTTGTTGTCTGCCCAGGTCTTCCTTTCGACAAGGACAGTATTGCCGTCCGGGCTTATCTCCCTCTGCAGGAGGAATTTCTCATAATTGTTCGGCCTTACAGGAGGAGTCCAGCAGTTGTAGTCAGACCATTGCTGGAGTATCGCCCATGCATCAGGGGATTCTGGGACAGGATATCCTGCAGCCTGCCTGTAATAATCCCTCAGGGCTGCAAATTCAGGATAAGCAGCATCATTTGAGTGGTCAAGGAGCTTTGGATTCATTGCGCCATATGTAGGGTAATTGATTCCTGCTCTCATCATGTTGAGCATGGACAGGCGGAAATAGGGATAATCATCGAAGATGCCGAGGTCGCCCTCTGTGAACTCTGTCCCGTAAAATGAAACACCGCCTTTTCCCATATCGTGGACTGTCTCTGCATGCAGATAATGGCCTGAATCAAAATACTGCCCGAGGAATGGTTGATTGACGAACCTGCCGATGTTCCCCAACCCCTCCCGGATGTTCGTCCCGACCTGGTTGACTGCATAGTCATTGCACCATGCAGTCGCATCCTTGAACCCTGCTGTCGTCGGCCCCCAGCCGGTATGGCCTTCCCATATCAGCTTGTCAGGGCCGAGAGCATATACCCAGGCATCTGTATAATCCTTGCAGAAGCTCTTGAGCACATCACCTGTCAATCCTTTGCTTATGGCATCATCTACCTCATCATTCTGCATCATGAACTCGCCCCATCTGAATGTAGTCATATATGCATATCTGAGAGCGGGGTCGTTCTTGTATCTGACGAACTGTCTGATGAATTTGACAAGCTCCTGTTTGGGACAGTCCTCCCAGATTGCAAGGATGTCCCTGCCGTCAGAGGATTCGATAACCGAGATGGGTTTTCCTTGAGAAGAGCACTTGTCAATGACCCACTGAGGGACAAAATAGCTTGAGCCCTCGTATTCAGACAATGCCATGAAGAGCAGCGCTGACTTCCCGTTGTCCCTCAGCTCATTGAGACCATAATTATATGACCCGCCAGGCTTGTTCTCGATAAGACCCCAGTCATAAGTATTCTCTGATGGGTTCAGCCTTCTCCAGGGGTAGTCGATAAATTGCATGTCAGTATTGTCGCGCCATCTGACTGCAGACTGCCAGATCTCAAAGACGCCCCCATAAGGGCTCTTTCCAGGATACTCAGCAGGCAGTCCCCAGTATTCGCCGTCCCTGATATCTGCTGCGCTGATAATACTTGCAGAAATAATAAATATGATGATGTACAGTCCACTTTTTGACATATATCCCTTTCTTAGACAATTCATATTTAAATCTATTCAGAACTCAACAAATTTTAGCTTCCCGACACTTTTCCTTGCCGTGACAATGTCCCTATCCAGCCTGTCCATGAATTTTTTCATGCTTGCGCAGGCATTCTGCTTGTTCTCGCCGCACAACAATATACCCGCCTTGCAATCCCTGTACACCTTCTCAAGCTCATCATCATCCTCGATGAGGTGCTGCTTGTATAGCTCGAATATCATGCACCTTTCAGGCCTGCCGCCCTTCTTTCGCTGTATCTCGACTGTCTCCCTCCCGCCTGTGAGAGCCTTCATGAGCTTCTTCTTATAGCTTGTCTCATCCTCGGGAAGCTCGATGAAGCTGTCTGCATTGGATTTCGACATCTTGATGCTCCCGTCAAGCGACGGCATGTACTTGTGATAGATCGATGATGGAGGGACGAAACCGTATTTTGCCTTTGTCCTTGCGACGACGTCCCTCGTAAGCCTGATGTGCGGGTCCTGGTCGATTCCCACCGGTATTATCCCCGGCATCCTCTTCTTCAGTTGCGGATACAGGATGTCGCCGACCTGTGTCAGCGCAGCCATTATCCTTCCCGGATCTGCCACACCATAGACTGCTTTGAACTCATTGAGCGTTATCTTCTTTGCGAATTCGTATGCGAGCATCAGCACGTCCCTGTTGTCTGACTGGAAATAGAATATCGTCTTCTTAGGATCTAGACCGAGAGCGATGTATGCAGGGATATGGTATTTCATCGCATATTCCCTTGCAGTCTTGAGGTCCACGCCCCGGGCGCATGCTGCTTCCATGTCAGCTACAAGGATATAGGTCTCTGCGCCGTGCTCCTGGAAATACTTTATGCCCTCGACCACCATCTTGGTCCCAAGATGGATCTTCTTGCCGGTTGGCATGATGCCGGAAAGCACGTAGAAAGGCTTCTTGTTCCTGATGCAGTCAGATATCACTTTCAGGTCCCTGCCTCCGAATATGACGCCTCTTCGCATGAGCCTGTGTGGGTCCGGGAACAATCCTATGTCGAACTCCTCTATCCCGAAATCCCTGATGAGCTTTCCATAGTCCTCGACCAGCTTCGAGCTGTATGGGTCGATGTGTTTTGGCATGTTCAGGAATGATAAGCGTCATATTTAAATAATTTATGCAAATATCTGATCTGGTATTGAGGATTATTAAAAGGTGATGATGCTGGACAGGCTTTCAATTTCACAGGCGATGAAGGATGCTGCAGGATTTTTCAAAGGTACTTGCAGCTCCAGGATGTCTAAGGTCCATAAATTCCTGAAAACAGCAGAAGGGGTGGGTCTTTATGCATCTATTGTCAGGTCAGGCAGGAGGCCTGTCGGAATCAATGCAAGAACATACTTTGAGTCAACCTACATGGATATAAAATCCATCACCGACCGCGACACACATTATTCAATCAAGGGAGAAGGGACAGTCGAGCCGGACATTGGAAAGCCATTTGAGTCATGCATAACCTATAAGTTTGTTAAAGACAGCATTCCTGATTCAGAGATGAAGTATGTCCTGGACAACGCTTGCAGGATGGATGTCTCTGGCAGTGTTAGCATGAGCTTTCCGATAAAGAGCGCCCTGAGCAGACATATACATGATGAGGCAGGGGGCATAGACCTTAAGTCAGGCATTGATGCAATAATAAGGGACATCGGGGATGTATCAAGAGCCATGCTCCAATGCAAAAACCCTGACAAATATGCTTTGGATTTCGTGCAGGTATACAACAGGCAGAACACCCTAATACTGCTTGACAGAAAAGAGAGAGAGAAGCCAATCATACATGTTCAACCTTAGTATGACAAAATTTTTATACCTCCTCTGCGTACACTTTTATATGTATAAAAAGGGGTTGCTCGTCCTGACGGTCATATTGTTATCAGCAGTTGCAGTCTCAGCAGTATGGGACCCTGATACAAATGGTGATGGCTGTATCGATACAGCAGACCTGAATTCTGTAACAGCACATATAGGTGCGACAGGAACATCTGATTATGACGTGAACAATGACAGGATAGTGAATGAGAATGATGCAGAGATAATCCAGACATACATCGACAGAGGGGATAGGCTTAATGGATGTGACGGGTTCAAGTGCATGCCTGAGGTGTGCAATGGCGAGGATGATGACTGTGATGGCCTGCCTGACGAGGATACTGATTCCCAGATGTGCGGAGGCAACCTTTCATGCAGGTCTGGCCAGTGCGTACTCATAGCAGGCAGCTGCTACGACACTGACGGCTACGACATATACACCCAGGGAAGATCCATAGGCACGACGACAGATGGCCTCTCCATCAATCAGCAGGAATCATGCTATGAGAGGGATATCTACGGAAAGCTGGTTGGGAAGACTGATTGCTATGGTGATGCATGCTACCTCATAGAGTACAGCTGCAGCAGTGTCGGAGACCTTGTTGCCCAGAATATACAATGCAAATATGGGTGCAGGTATGGAAAATGCAGGAATTTTACTAGACGCTGCATCGAGACTGACTCTGGCCTTGACTTATTCTCCAAGAGCTCAGGAAGTTTCGAGGACCAGTCAGGCAAGGTCACTCCTCTGACTGATGCATGCATAGATAAGAACTCTGACGGCACAATGGACACACTTGTTGAATATGAATGCCTGGAGCAGTTCAACACGACCACAAACCTCCTTGATGAAAGCTATAAGAGATTTGAGATAACCTGCACCTGCAGCGATGGTGTTTGCACAGATGTCGCTAATGGGGAATGCATCGATACAGACGGCAATGACAAGTATACAAGAGGCTATGCTTCAGGAAAAGACGCACAGGGGCGGGCAGTCAGCGGATTTGACTATTGCATCAAAAGATCTGGCCAGCAGTACAGCCCTGCTGCAAGTTGCGAAGGAAGCTCCTGCTATCTGAGCGAATTTGGGTGCAGCGCTTCAGCAGAGATAGTCAAATATGTCCATGACTGCCCTCTGGGGTGCAATGACGGCTTATGCGCAGGGACAGAATGCAGCAAGGGCGAGATGCTGACAATCGACAGGTCATCTGTGATGTCCTATGATGGCAGGTGTGAGATCTCCCAGGCCACTGTCTCTGACCAGGATGACCTGCCGGGTGCAGAGTTCAATGTTTCAGCAGATTACGCATGCTGCAGCGGCTCATCAGAGGCTTACTGCGTATACAACAGGACCTGCTATCCTTCTTCGAGAAATACGAATTACTATGATCTTGACGGAAAGCTTGTGGCATGCGGCTGCAAAGATTCCAAATGCTCCCTCTCGGACGGAAACCATGCAGGGCTCTGGTATGACCTCGACTCCTCTAAGGACTTGTGTGAGGGAGGCCCCGGCTCATGCAACATGAATTGGTATCCTCCGACAGGATTCAGGTGGCTCAAGCCAGGAATATCCAGGCCACAGGCAGAAAATTCCTGGGAATATGAAAGCAGTGATGCTGAATGCTGTGGTGACGACAGAAGTGAGTTTGTGACATGCCAGGAATCAGACTGCATATGTTGCGACTCAGCTGATGCGCAATATGTCGATGGCAGATGTGCTGAAGGGACTGCGCAGGATACAGCCGGGACAGGAGAAGGCAATGCAACAGCCGAGACAAAGGCGCAAAAGGAGACAGGCCAGGAACAGGAGCCTGCAACAGGACAACCGGACCAGGAAGCATCTTCTGACCAGCAAGACCAGCAATCATCAGGGCCAGATCTTAGATATGTCATAGCCATCATGATTGCAATCATCATAATCATAGCTGTAATAACATTCATAGTCAAAAGGAGAAGCGCATTCATCATGGAAGAAGAGGCTGAATCCAAAGACAAGGATTGATAGATTTCTCGCAGGATTCAGAAAATACAGACCAGACAGCCAAAGATACGCAAGTTTCTTAGCATGCTTTTCAGGGTCATGTTTCCTTATTTATCCGAAAAAGGGAAACTAAATCCAACATAATCCAAAGATTAATATATCAATGACCAAAATATACTGATAATGAAGCACACTTTCACAGCAACAACATTCCTGGTTCTGATATTCATCCTGGCTCAGCTGGTCGGACTTGTCGTAATAAATGAATATGTCGATATAGGACAGTCAAGCAGGACAGGCGAGGCAGTGATAAACCAGTATGTCTACAATAATTCAATAGGGGGAGCTCCTCCGCCGGTGGAGAACAAGCTCTATTCAGCCCTGCTCATATTCTTTGCCATACTCGCAGGGACATTGATTCTCCTGTTCCTCATAAAGCACAGGCTCGGCCGGTTCATGAAGCTCTGGTTCTTCCTTGCGATCGTGTTCTGCCTTGGAAAGGCATTCTCCCCGTTCATACTGAAGGCTGTCCTGAGCCTCGACCCGAAAATAGTTTCATATTCGAAATACATCGCAGTGTTCCTTGCAGTCACTTTTGCGCTGCTCAAGCTCTACCGCAACAATGTATTCGTCCATAATTTCACAGAGATATTCATTTATGGCGGCCTATGCGCATTCGTAGTCCCGATACTAAACATCGCCTATGCTTCCCTGCTCCTCATTGCAATATCCTTGTATGACATGTATGCTGTCTGGCAGAGCAAGCATATGGTGAAGATGGCAAAATTCCAGAGCAGTCAGCAGATGTTTGCCGGGCTCATGATCCCATACAGCAGGGTGAAGGGAAAGAAGGTTCCGATGTCCATCGGCAAGGATACTGATATAGGCCCGCCGAAGAAGGATTCAGGCATCAGGACAGCGATCCTCGGAGGAGGCGACATTGCATTCCCGCTCATATTCTCAGGGGTCCTGCTTTGGGAGACAGGGCATTTTCTGGACTCTCTCATCATAACTTTGACATCTGCCATTGCGCTTTCACTCCTGTTCTATTTCAGCAAGAAGGACAAGTTCTATCCGGCGATGCCATTCATCAGCGCTGGATGCTTCATCGGCTTCGGGATAGTCAAGCTGCTGGCTTTCATTTAAAACATGCAAAATTCTTGATGATTTCCATATGCCATGATAGAATCAGATGCATGGCCTGATTGAAGATACATCAATAAAGAAAGATACATCAATAAAGATTCAATGTCTTCTGTCTTAGGCTTACGGAGTAGGAGACAGGGTTTATGGCCATCCCGTCCTTTGCGGCTATGGTCTGTATCTTTGTAAGCTTCTGGATGGTCCTTGCTTCGTTAAGTATGTCTGTCTCCTCCATCTTTATTCCGAAATGAGTGATTATCGCGAGCTTTGGTTTTATCTCAGGCAGGAGCCTGAGGACATCCTCGACATTGAGCTGGAACTTGTCCTTCTTGTCCCTGGGGTTGACTACATTGAAGATCATTATATCTGCTCCTGAGAAGTCCTCTATCAGGTCACTGCTGTATCCTGTATCCGATGTGTAGCCAAGCGCAAAATTAGGCGTCAGGAACTTGAATCCTATCGTTTCAGGCTCTGAATGATGGGCTCTTGTCCCCCTTATCTCCACCTCATTGATGCCCACTCGCTGGCCAGCCTCAAGTATCAGGCTCCTCTCGATCATGCCCCTATGATATCTTGTCAGGACAGGCTCCATATCAGGGTTTCCGTTGTAGGCTGTCTTGTTCGTCACGAGGACGCCTTTCCTGTCAAGGCCTCCCAGGGTCATTGCGCTTATGACTGCGTTGATGTCATTGCAATGGTTCATGTGATTATGGCTTACAAGCACAGCGACATTGTTCCGGAGATTGACACCATAGTCCCTTGCACGTGCCACTGCCCCGGGCCCTGGATCGATATGAAACTGGTTGTTCTCCACCTGCAGTATGATGCCGCCTGCTGAACGAATCTGCTTTCCTGTGACGATGGCATCACCGCCTGTTCCAAGAAATATAAGTTTCGGCTGCAATTTTCCCCCTCATGAATAGGTAATCCCGCTTGGATTAATAAATCTTTCGCAACGGATGAAAATAATGAATAGAATGGATCTGGTTAATCAGGCTTGATCATTTCCTGAAGACACAGCATACCTGGCTCTGTTTGTTGGTAATCTTTTCACCTGTGGCATCATTATAATAGACACATGACCCGGATGGTATGCCTCCTGCATCCACACATAATGCAGCTGTGTCCTTGCAGTTTCCCGGATTTCCTCCTTTTGCCTTGCAGTCATCGAGGCCATGGACGAACTTGCCGCTGTAGCTAGTGAATATTATCACAATGACAACTAGTACAATCAGCGCTATAGCTGCAATAATTACAGCATTCAATGATAATTCAACTGCTTTTTTTCGCATTTTCAGCTTGGGCCGGATTATGATGTTTCTCGTCAGGATATCTGCTTGACACAGCATGCATTGTACCTGTCAACATCAGTGCCGTCATAGCATATCCCTATCGGATGCGGTGAATAGCCTTTCTCGCACGTGGTTCCCTGGGTGCAGTCCCCATTGAATTTCCTGCAGTCATTTGAGTTCTGTGCAAACCACCCCATCCGGGACATGAATATCACTGATACGATCACCAGAACAAGAAGAGCAATCGCTGCAATGATTATCGTGTTCATGGATATGCCCTGCGCCTTTTTCAAAATCATTATAACACCTCTCGATTCATTGGTTGGTTGAAATTAGGGTCTGCTAGTATATAAATTTTATGCTATACCTCGCACCTGCCTCCGATGCAGAGGATTATGTTCATTGTCTGGCCTCCTATTGTCGTATCCAGGCGCAGTGGCTGAAGGTACGGGCTCACCCTGGAAGAAGGCCTGTCATCAAGGCCCTCGCTCTTGAAAGTCAGGGCATCGATGGTATTCGGCGGGACATCGACCCTGAACTCATACGGCATCTTCCATCTGTCCAGAGTCTGGCTGAATATGTAGCCGAGGGCATCATGGGCAAACTCGCAAGATCTTTTGCCGTCATCGCACACGAGCTTCTGTGAGCCGCCGGAATCAGGATATCTTGCGCAGTCCATGAGTATCTTGTCGAATGTCGTGTCCCTTGTGCAGTTTGAATGGGCACTGAGGATGGCACCCACCATGTTTGAAGCCATGTCCTTCGAGTCATAGGCCTGCTTGAACTGGGTCCTCGGCTTATTGATGTAATAAAGGGAGAACAGCAGAATCATTGTCACAATGACGACGATGATCATAAGCCCCACTATCTCGACCTGGGATTTCCTTGACATTATCCTGACTTCCTGGGTTTTTTTCTTTTTCATGATACCACTGTGATATTCACGTACCCGAAGCTCACTGTCCCCATGTCGCTGTCTGTTGCATTGAACAGCCCTACCGGCACATAGAACTGAAGCTGGGTCTTCTTTGCAGGGATTTCTCCCCCATAAATTTTCCAGGTATGTCTGGTCGGATACACTTTGTATATCGAGATGTATGTCTGAGGGAAGATGCTAGTATATATCTGGAGGTCCTCAGGCGGCAGGCTGCTGAAAGCGTCAAGCTTGAGCATGTCGATGCAATGGAACTCGACTTTGCCCCTGACAGAGCATTGGAATTCGGGGAGGGCCTGCACCTTCTGCACCGCCTGTATGGCCAGCAGCTCTGCCTTCTCTGCAGATTTTTTGTCCAGGCTGCTCAGGCTGAACCTTACATAGAAAATAAGCCCGAACACCACCAGGAACATGAAGATTATCAAGATTGCGATGGACTCTCCCATCTTCATCTGCCCATTTCTGCTGTTGCCAATCATCAATATATCCTCGGGCATGATTTGAGCTCTGTATTTGAGTTCATTGTCTCGATGTCCCCGGCAGCTGAGACTATCTGTCCCATTGCGCCTGTCAGGCTCCCGCTGTCAAGGGACTGGATGCTGTCATTTATCTCGGAAAAGCTGCCCTGGACCTCTGTGTCATAATAATACTCGCACCTCATGTCGCCTGAAAAGGAACTATAAAGTTCGCTGGTCCTTCCCATGTAGACCTGGTTGACACTCCTCAGCCTGAGCAACGCCTTCTTCATGTTGCATTCATAGCTTCCGAAATTCTCAGAGAAGATGGCTCCGATGAGCGACGGGAGGCCAAGGTATGGATACTGGCTGTCAGGGTCTCCAAAGGTGAAGGAGTTGCCAGAGAGAGTGCCGAAGCTTACCATTCCTTTCTTCTCGTCACCTGATATCAATATGGCATCCCTTTTTCCCTTTTTCATGCTGTCCGAGAAGCTTATCAGCCCAGAGGGTTGATAGAACCAGACGAACCTGACCAGGTATTCGTTGTTGTACTGGATATCACCGACTTTATCTTCACTTGTGATATTGATGTTTTTCTTTATGTACTCATTCTCTATCATCTTCCTGTAGACAGTATTTGCCAATGCTTTAGATGGGCCATTATCATCCTTGTACACCAGGACATATTTCACCTCAGGGGAGGTTATATAGAGGAAATTCGTGACCTTGTATGGCATGTTCCAGTCGAGCGACCAGGCATATATGAAATCAGATGTGACAGTATCAGGCGAGAATATGATGTCCATCGGCGTCTCAGCATTGATGCCGGTCCCCTCGAACACCATCGTGGAAGCACATCCGTAGGCTCCGCATTCGCCGGGATCGCAAGTGAATTTGAGCTCGATACGAGGAACATTGAGCTCGCTTGCCGACCTGCTGCTCACCTCGGCACCTATTATGATTGTCTTGAGCTCAGTCAGCACATCACTCGCAATCTTTCTGTCCTGGTTCTGCTTGTACCATGATGCGATGCCGATGAAGAACATGAGGATGACAATGCCTGCGATAACTATGAAGATCCAGTTGAACTGTACCTCTATCATGGCTTTTTTTCCACGCATCCTATCAGTCGATCCTCAGTATCCTTACCCTGTCACCGAGCCCCACAAGCCTGAGCTCTATCTTCCTATTCGTCGTCGTATGAAAGCAGATATAAGGCCCGGACATGTCTATCGGCCCGACATTTATGTCTTCGACAGGAGGCGAGAAAAGGACAGAGGAGGTGTTGTCTTTCCAGGAATTGCAGATTATCGCAGAATAATTCACATTCCCCGGCGTGCATAGCTCGGTCATACCAATATTATCATATCGGGTGTTGACAAAGCATACTATGTCAATCCCGCTCGGGACTGTGTATTCATAATTATCAGCCGAGCCATACTGTGGCCTGATTGTGTCGAACGAGTTCTCAAGGTCTATCCTGAACCTTGTGACATCGATTACATCCCCTGTGTTCTTGAGCTCGGCGATCCATTTTATGCCCAGGAAAAGGAGCATCCCGATTATTATTATCGATAGTATGTAGATGAACATCTGGCTCTGTACCTGGGCCTTTCCTGTCATCAGCCTATTTTTTCTTCTTATTGCCTGCATTTTTTCCTGATCCTTTCTTTTTTCCGGCTGTCTTTTTTGGTACCTGTTTTTTCGGCCCTGCCTTTTTTGAGGTAGGCTTTTTTTTGGCTCCTGGTTTTCCTGGACCTGCAATCCTGGACAGTTCTTTAAGAGGGTCCTTGCTCCTGGATTTTTTTGCTATCTGAGAGAGCTCTTCCAGTGCCTTATTGTCTTCCAGCAATGGCTCTGACTCGCCTGACTTGGCTTCTTCTCCTGAAAAACTGGGCAGTTTCTGTCCAGAAGCGTCGACTGGCGGCTTCGGCGGGATTAACTCTGACCCTGACTTCTTCTTTGCTTTTTGACCAGCATCTTCAGGTCTTGCAGGAGGTTTGAGCTTTGATGATGTTTCTTCTTTCTTCCTTTCTTCTGTAGCAGAGATTATCCTGTCAAGGGCTTTTTTTCCTTCGCCTGCCTTGAACAGAGGGTCTTGGGCCTTGTCGCTTTCATCAAATTTGGATATTACGCTTTTTCTGTCTTTCTGCTTGGCTGCCTGCCTCTTGTTCCTCATCATCGCGCTGAGCGAGTCCAGGTATTTCTCTTCTGCGGATTTTGGCTTTGGTGGCGGCATCTTTTCAGCTCCCGGCGGACCTGTCAACGACTTAAGAGGAGGTCCCCGTGGGAAACCGCCGAGGCTCGGGCCGGGCTTATCAGGCCCATTTTTCTTTTTCTCATACTCGACATAACCTACATAGGAGCCTCCTGCGATGATAATTATCAGGCAGATGATTATGAGAAGCCATGTCCAGAAACCGAATCCACCTTTATCAGTTGTGCTGCTGCTATTGTTGTTATTGGAATTGTTATATGGCAGACTTGCAGGAGAGCATTCATCAGGGCATGTCCCTCCACAATCTATCCCATCCTCATAGCCGTTCCTGACTCCGTCATAGCATGAAGGCTCTGAGCATTGGCCTGTAGAGTCACAGTATCCTGAGCTGCAGTCGCTGTCATAATAGCATCTCATGCCGAGCAGGCACGGTGAGCATGCATCCCCGCAATCCACATCAGATTCATGCCCATTCTGGACACCATCGCTGCAGCTTGCCTCCACACATTTCCCGTCGACACAATAATAGCTCATGCAGTCAGAATTTGCCAGGCAGCCAGCCCCTGCCTCACTGCATGGGCCGCAGTCTCCTCCGCAATCGATATCTGACTCATTTGCATCCTTGACCCCATTGTAGCAGGTATTGAACGGAGAGGGAGTCATTGTCTCATTCTCTAGCTCGATCACTCCTTTATATTTCGACGCGTTTACGAATACCCCGTCGCTATGTCCGGCTTTGCTCCAAAGGCCCAGGTTGTTCATCGCAGCGACAGACCAGTAATATGTCGTGTCGTTTGTGAGGTTGAGGCCTGTGACAGTGGCTTTTGCTGATGATGTCACTTTCCAGCCAAAGACATCAGCAAGCCCGGGCTTTGTACCTATCGAATAATTGAATTCTGTGACACTGCTGAGATTGTCGGTGCTCTCCCACTTAGCAGAGAGCTTTGTCAGGTAATCAGTCTGCTCCCCGTCATCGATCACAGGGACTGACGGAGGGCTGTCATCGATCGTGAACTGGTAGAAGTCGCTTATCTGGCCGTTTGAGACCTTGCATGTGAAAAAATACTTATACTTGCCTTCTGGAAGAGTTATCACATCAGACTGATGGTTTTTGTCATCGATCTTGGTCATGGGGTCTGCAGGCGGTTCATCAGTGCCGTACATGCAGTCGAATGTGGTCTTTGTCGTCCGTATCCTGAACATCACAGATGTGTTTGATGATTTCTTTGGAGGCGAGAGGAAATCAATCCCTGTTGCAGCGCTGGTATCTACTTTAAGTGTGAACTGTGCCTTGTCAGATACAAGACCGGCACCGTTCTCGCACTGGAAATAATACGGCGTGCTGCTCGGGTTTTCAAGGTCAGGGCCGAAGAACTGGCTGTTCACCTCCATGAGGGTCTGGTTGTCGAAACTGTCGAACTTGGTCATGCTGCTGTAGTAGTCATGGGCATTGCCGTCTATCTCCGCATATTTGCACCTAACTTCATCGTTTTTTGTCTGCACCAGGATATCTGTCTCCAGCGGGTACTCAACAACTGTCGGCGGATCCTTGCCGTCGCTGTTGCTCAGCCAGATATCGTCGATTACAGGCTTGGTATCATCCCAGGATAGGTTGAATGCTGCTGTGAATATCACACCGAGCCTGTCCTTGCACTTTATAAAGACAGGGTTCTTGACTTCTGAGAGGTCGCCCAGGTCGAAACCTGTAGCAGTGTGGAAATAATCGAATCCCTCGCCATTTGGCTCTGTCTCCTCTGTCATGGGAAGCGAAGATGCGAATGAATACCTGCTGTCTATAGCATACCTGCACTCTGCATCCTTGTAGGTCTTGACTGTGAAATTCATTATCCTTGTTTTTGATACTCCGAACTTCGGTCTGACAAGAGTTATTTTTGCACCTGTATATTCAGCCACATAGATGAAGACTGTCTTGAACCCCAGCTCGCCTGTCGCTCCTGACCTGTCTACAGCTGACACGACGACCTCATTAAGGCCGTCTGAAAGTGCAATCACCTGTGAGAAATCCTTGTTTGCAGGGATATCATAATAATATGTGTCATCTCCTGCTTCGTTGGTCACTACTATCGAGACTATATTGTTGGGGTTGCTCGGCGCGTCTGGATCATCGACATAGCCGTTGAGATTGTAGCTGTTTGAGTATGTCACATAATAATTGTCAGGGCTGTTGAAATGTCCTATGTCATTTATGTAGAGGATTGGGTCGTAATGGTCAATGGCAATCTCCTTGCATTTGGTGTCCTCCACCTTTCCGCCATAGTTATCTATCTTGTTCTCGACAGAATAGTAGCAGAGCCATGTCTTGGTCGCCGAGTTCAGGTTGTAATCGATGGGGTCTGCAGGGTTGTTGAGGGTGCCAGGGGTGCATTTTGCCCCTGCCATGCAATAGTATGTGCGGTTGCATCCGAAACCGTCCTCTGGCGAGTCTGAGCATCCCAAAAAGATCTTGTCTTCGATGCCTACGTACCATTTTGTGAAATCGAAATCCTTCCCGTACATATCCAGGACCCTGGTGACCGGCGCTTCAGTATCATACACGAACTGTATCTCATCGACAGATACCCTGTCCCCAAGGTCACACTTCACGTCGAATGAATAGGTGCCATCATCCGTCAGGCTGTATTCTGCAGTCTGGAGCCAGTACCCGTTCTGCTGCTGCGGTGCGTCAAAGAATTCATTCTCAGGGCCGTACGTGCACCTGACATTGCTTTTTGTGTTGATGCTTAGGACAGCAGGGGTGTAATCGATGACTCCTCTCGGCCTGGGATTGAGTATAGCACTGTCGATATCGATTATAAGGTCATAATATTTCACAGCTGTGTTGCCGACATCATCTGTACAGTTGACCTTATAAGAATATGTCCCGTCAGTAAGGCCGAAATAGGTTGGCGTGAATGTTGAGCCGTATTCAAATGCAATCTTCGATGTTGCGGCCCCCTCGAAGCTGTCGACGCATGTCGCATCCTCATCAAGGGACACATAGAAAGTGACATTCGTGTTCTGATAATTGTTGAAGTCATAGACAGGATATGCCTCTATCGATATCTTTGGCGGTAACCTGTCGACATCGATGGTGAAGTTCTTCACAACCTCCAGATTGTGGGCCTTGTCCTCTGAGTAATAATATATGGTATGCTTTCCATTTCCCCCGCCGAATTCCTCGTTGACGGTGTTGTTCCTTGGCATGTACCGGTCAGTGGGATAACAATAGCTATTGTCGTCGAGGCACAAGTACGTGTATTTGGCACCTGTCCCTTTGGACCCGTCAGGATTTGTATCTGATATCTGCAGTGTGAAATTCATGGCCAGGACCTTGGAAGGAGTGATCACCCTCGAGAACGGCGGTGTCTTGTCATAAGGGTATAGATCTGGCTGGCCGTCGTCATCAGCATCCTTGTAGCAGCCAGGATCAAAATTATCATTCCATTTGCAGAGGCCGATGCCTGTGGCGTCATCGCTTTGTGTAAGGATGCGATTATCATAGCTTCCCGACACCCTGTTCAGCTTGTTATCATAAGCAACATCCACATCCACGCCCTGTCCGTTGGTGCATTCGGATTCTGTCCGGTAGTCCTGGCATGTGATATCAGATGCATCAATGCATGTGTCATCAATCCTCCTGATGTAGCAGTCTCCGAACTGCATGCACCTGTCTGCAGTGCATGAATCAAATATCTTGTTGTTCGCAGCATCATTGCAGTATTCGCATTTCCTGTACAAGTCGACAGTCTCGAAGCATATGCCCTGGTCAAGGTCTGTGCTCGGAGTAGCCGGCTGCCATTCGCAGTCTCTAGGCAGGCACTTGTTGTTTGCCTGCCCTTCCCAGGTCTGCCCTTCGCAGGCAAGCTCTGACCTGTAACCATAGCAGGAATCGATGCCTGAGCATTCAGAGAACTTGTCAACAATAGTGTCTGAAAAGTCAAAATAGCACGTCGGTATGAGCTGGCACAGCGTGTCAGATTCATATCCTCCCGGGTCCCTGTAGGTAGCCATCGCTGTTGCAAAGTCTGCATACATGTTGAGCGGTTTTCCGCACTCGTCGCAATCGCTCTGGTAAACGCATTCAGTGGTCTCATCAGGATCATATGGCCCCATGCATATCTC
Source organism: uncultured Candidatus Woesearchaeota archaeon (assembly GCA_963717515.1). GTDB lineage: Archaea > Nanobdellota > Nanobdellia > Woesearchaeales > DSVV01 > CAYXZQ01. The sequence goes on along the minus strand of OY970338.1, from coordinate 1,335,566 downwards.
GCCTGAGCCGCAGGCAGCAGTCGTCAGCTTGCCATCGCTGCACCATGCCCTGTGAGTCTTCTTTCCTGAGATACCTCCTGTATCATTCAGGCAGAATTCCTTTGAAGGCATCTGCATGCAGATATCATCGCCTGTTGTCACGCATTTTATGTCCGAATTCCTGGTATCGAGAGTATACTGGGCCTGGACATAATAGCAATAAGTGCTCTCGGGCTGGGCATCATGGTCTTCAAATGTCCAGGCATTTAGTGGCTGGGATATCAGGCTGAAATCAGCATAATCCTCGCAGTTAGTGTCCCCTTTCTTGCACCTGTAGAGATACATGTCCACATTGCAGTTTAGCCCCCAGTCGACAGTTATGAAATCCTCGCCCTGATCTATGGCTGCGCTTTTCATGTAGGGCGCTGACATAAGCTGCTTACAGTTGCAGCTCCCACAAGTCTCCGGAGTGCTGTCGCCGTCACAGTCATTGACCTGCCCGCTGTAACAGCATTTCCAGATTTCATGCAATGGATCCCAGTATCCCTTGCCCTGGCAGGTCTGCTCACCTTGGTTGCACTTCATATCCTGGCATATGACATCATTGCAATCAGTGAAACCGTTTTTGTTATTGTCTATGCCATCATTGCATATCTCAAAAGGAAGACCACATGTGGGTATCGGCTGGCAGTTATTGTCCCACTGTCCATCGATGCAGTGCTCAAAGAGCTCGCAATTCCCTACTTTGGTGCCACAGCTCTTCTGCTCTCCTGACAGGCATTCCTCAGAACCGCATGGAGTGCTCTTGCACCCGTCACTGCAGCAGTACTGGTCTTGGCTGCACCTGTAATTGTTGTTGCACCTGCAATCCTGCAGATGGACCTGCTCTCCTGATACGCAGCTGTCGATTTGACAGAAATCCTCTTCTTTTGTAGGGTAAGTCTGACAGCATGTATCCTGACTGTCCACTTTCCCGTCATTATCATCATCAATGCCATTTTCACATTGGAGATTCGGGTCTGTCTCGCTGTTGTCGCCGATGCTTGCACATCCCGGGTCCTGGCCGAAATCTATCAGGTGGTCGCCGTCATTGTCGATCCCGTCATTGCATTGCGGCTGGCCGGGCTCACCTGAGCCATTGCTCCAGCCCACGCAATATTCAGAGCATGCCCCTTCATCTGTCATGACTTGCTGAGTCGTGTTGAAATCATATCCGTATTCTGAATTGCAGGCTCCGCTCACTCTGATATCCTCATGCATATTCCCGTTCTCGTCAAGAAAACAGCAGCATCCTTCCTCGCAGTCAGCAATCGAATCGCAGGATTCTGCTGATGTCCCTGACTGCGCATCACATCCAGACTGATAGAGATAATTGCAGGTGTCGACAGTCTGTTCAGGAATGTAGCAGCAGACAGTCTGGCACTCGGCAGGCATATTGGCTTTGTACTCAGGACAGTTGATGCCTGTTCCACAGCAGTCGTCCTGCGTGCCCTGAGAGCAGTAGAGGTCAGATGGGGAAGTCTTGAGGCACCAGCCGGCAAAAGCGATGCCTGATGCAAGGATCATCACAGCTACAAGAATCAATAAGAATACCGCTTTTCCCCTTTTTTTCCCCTGCATTTTATGCTATGCCTGATTCTCCTGTTCTTTTATATATATATTTTTCTTTTTCTGTCAAAAAACTCATGGAGCCTGGCATGCCCATCCGCTGGTCGTGCAGACATTGATAAGCGGTGATGCGCATGACTTTTGAGTGGGGTCTGTATCAAGATAGCTGCAACCAGCATCAGTGCATTTAGGATGATAATTGCAGTCTGTCCCGGTCTTGGCTGTTTGAGGGCAAGGCTCTTCTGATGATTTCCAGCCGTCCTGCGTGCAGGCTATGTTAAACACGCACATATTGTCTATGGTATCTGTGTCAAATCCGTCCTTGCATGACACAGAGCCTGACCATGGTCCGCATGAGTAGGTTGTCCCAGCAACGCTTATGTCTGTATCACCTGATCCTGTCCAGCCCAAATTCGGATCGCATGTAGTGTTGTAGCATGTATTCCCGTCTGTGCAGTTGGCATCCGCAGGGCTTCCTGTATCGCAATCTTTGCTAAGAATGCTTGAGAATGCCAAGTGATCCTCGCATTTTCCATCAGTATTGCATCCGACAGAGCCGAATGGATTGTAATAGCATTCATCATCCGTGGTCGTGCCAGGTGAATTTTCAATTATGTTGCCGGTATCAGGACAGTATTCTCCCATCATCTCATTTGGCCCGTCCCCTGTGCATGAATCTACATAGCAGTAATTGTCCGAATACCTGCAGGATGAAGCCAGGTAAGGCCCGGATACTGAATCTATCGGGTCAGTATATGACGGGTCTCCCGGGCAGACCAGGTAATCCGCGCCACTTATTGTCCTGCTTTCACAGGCTGCTGTGCTGGCAGGGTCCGGCGATGAGCATTTCATGCTGCCCGCGCCAGTGTTGTCATGGTACTCACAGTCAACTGTCCCGCTTTCTTTGTAGCCATTGCAGTTGAAGATGCACTGCCTGTCGACCCATCTATAATCCTCCGGACCCGATGTATCGCAATCTGCTCCGCATGCTTTGCTGCAGACGCAGTTGAAGGCTGTGTCACAGCTTCCGCTGTTGCATGAGCCCTGGCAGGAAAATACTCCTGACCCAGGATAGGAACTGCCATCCCCTCCAGAGCAGGCGTTTGTTGAATTGCATAAAGTGCCGAGAGGAAGATCCATGCATCCAGGGCTTCCGTAAGAGCAGGTCTGGCATACGCCGCATGACGCGACAAATGTCCTGGTATCCATGATTGTGTCTCCATTGCATATATTGCCCCTTATGCCATCGCAGTTCCTTGTGAATGTCCTCTTGTATACATCATTATTGTCAGCGTCAGCAGGCTCATGGACTATCGGGGTGATAGGCGGGCTTGAAGGGTAGCTGAAATCAATGAAACCATCATCCCTGCAGCCATATTCAGAATCTGCAAAGCAGATGTTTGAAGAGTCAAGGACTGTGCCCCAGTTGTCCTGGTCAGGTGTCGATGGGTCTCCGTAACAGCAGCTGTGGTTTGCCAGGAATGGGTCTGAAGTGTTGTAGGGGTATGGTGGGGAGGATGATCTGAAAGGGATGCATTGCTTGACAGGTATGTTGTTTGGAGAAGTGCCTTCTCTTAAAAGCTGTGTCCCGGTGCTGTCATAGATATCCACATAAAGTGAATAATTCTGGTCCATTCCGCTGAAATAATCACTGCCTGTGAGTATTGATTTGATATTATTGATGTCATATGCGTCTGGAGGCCCCGGAAGGGTGAGATTTTCAATTGCAGTTGTCTTGGTAAAGACCACGTTTCCGGCCTCATCCTCCGCCCTCCATCTGTACATGTACCCTGGAAGCGAAGAGTCCAGGTCCTGGCCCCTGACAGGTGATGTAAGATAGTAAGGATCTTCAAGCGATGCAAACCCAGGCATCCCATAATCATTGTACCCTGCTGCAAATGTCCCGTTAAGCACGAATATCACGACAATCTGCCAGTCGCAGGAATTCGGGTCTTCATCACAGGCCATCACCTTGAGCTTGTGGACGCCAAGGTCTGTCTTGGTTGTCTTATATGATGCGCTCCTCTTTGTACTCTGGTACTGTGCTGAACTGGTCCAGTTGTCAGGAAATACCTCAACCTTGTTTAAGCATGACTCGTCAGTCAGCTGGCTGTAGTCGCACCTGTCCAGCTTGAAGACATCATAATAATCCTGCCTCCAGCCCCCATAAGTGTAATAATTGTCCATGAAACCCTGGGAATTATGCTGGTCCTCGTCAGGGTCGTAAGCCTTCGGATCAATCGTTATGGTGTCACCAAGGAATGCAATGTAATCATAGTTGTATGAGCCGGATCCGACCTCTTTTCTTATCAGGTCGAGCGCAGGAGGCCTGTTCTGTATAGCCACCTGGAACTGGTAAGGGACACCATCTATAAGGGACGCTGTGTCCTTGACTATCAGTATGTCATCATAATTCCCTTCCTGGCAAAGGCCCAAGCTTTGGCATGCGTTGCTAACCTTGCTAACTTTCATGCCGGGCTTGAGGCACTGTGCATTGCCTCCTGTTATGTCCTTGCAGTCATTGAGCGTAGGCGCATCAGCCACGATGTTGAAGAATATGTCATTTGAATCCCTGTCAATCAGGTGCGATACCAACTCGTATATCTTCTTGAGCCTCACCGGATAGGTGACATGGACATCTGTTATCTGGATACTTGACTTGAACATGCTGAGCCTGATCCTGATCGGCACCTGGACATCGACAAATACATGGTCTTCGCCGAATGTCACGTTTGCAGTGATCTTCCCTTTTACAATATCCTGATCAGTCAATTCTGGAAGCGACTCCAGGGTGATGCACCTGAGTGTCCTGTTCTCTATGAAATCCTCGAGATATTCCTGGATTGAATCTTTTGATCCTGGAACAGTCGAATCATATCGTTCACAGGATACCGACATGAGCTGGCCCTGCCTGTTCTGGCCATAATAATCACATAAAGGTGTCATCGGAGGCTCACCCGGAAAATTTCCGAACATGTTTGTGAATCTTGGATTTATGACTCTCGGGTTCGATACCAGTTTAGCAAGGCCATACGGATAGAAAGGGATATCCGGATGATATGGATATATCGAGCCAATCTGCGGCATCCTGAGGCCATAGCTCACATTATATATCGTGCCGTCGACCTCAAATGGAAGAATGTATTTCCCGTATGGATAGCCATTTGCCGGGCCGAGGTAGGGTTTTCCTCCTGGTGTCTGGTAATCGTACAATGCCCCTCCCTGCATGCCGACCTGGACAAGCCCTTCTTTGGTCGCCTCCCCGACGCAGGATTCGACATAGGCATAATATTTATTATACGATGATATCTTGTCATTTACCTGCCCGACGTAATCATGATAGGTTATGTTCAGCATGTAATTCTTTGCAAGAAAAAGGAAAACGATTGCGATGAGGATGAGCAGCCCAACTATTACAAACAATGACACCTGACTCTTGTTGAACCTCATTTTCGAGAATTCAGCCTGCAAACCTCAGCTTTGCAGTAAGGTCTGTCCAGTAAGGGAAATCATCGTTAGTGTTCTTTTCAAGCACTATGACCTCCTGACCTGAATCATCGCAATAGGCATTCTTGTCTGCTGCCCTTATCTTTGTGCAGTCGACTCCGCTGATGCCTGTGTAGGCAACCCCTAAAAAATTCCTGTTGTCCTCATAATAATCATCATAAACATTCTCGATCACACCAAGAACCCGGTCCCCATTTTCACTGGCCAGGTACATCCTTGAAAAATCCCTGGCATTGGCAAAGGCGGTTATGCTCCTTATGTTAATATCAGGCCCTGCTGTATATATTTCACTTGAGATCCAGTTGAAGAGGCTTTCAATCATGTCGCCGTTTGCCTGGTAATCAGAAGGCATAGGGTCAGTTGCCAAAAGCCCGCCTTTGGCATAGATGAGCAACCTGCTGTTCTTGTTGAACCAATAGGCATTGTTGTTTGTCTTGCATCTCCTGAAATTACCGTATTGGGAATTATCGGTAGGATTCACAGCATTGTCACATTCGCTTAGGTCTTCTTCAAACGTGCTTGAGATGAAGTTTAAAAGTTCATCCTGTATATCAGTATTTTTCGCGTCAAATCCTGTGTTGAGGGAGAATCCCAGGACGACATTGTCAGATGCTGAATATTTCAGGACACATACGCTGTTTATAAGTGCCTTATTCTGCTCAAGGGGCTTATAATAATTGACTGAATTCTCAAACTTATCGCAGAAAAGCTCGTAATCATCAGAGCCTGCAATCTCCATCAGCTGTTCAGCAAGTATCCTGGTCCTTGATGTCCAGTTCTCATTGTCGCAGAAATGGTCGCCTGTGAAATAATTTGGAACATTTGTGCAGCCATTGCTGGTATGGCCCGGACAATTCTTATCAGTGCAGGCACATTGATAATCCTCGACACAGAATTCGGGCTTGTCAGTATTCTGGTCCCAGTCATAGACAGGTTCAAGAGGACCGTTCCATTCGCCGTTCTTGCACCTGTAGACCTTTATCTGGCCATTCCAGTCCTCACCGCTAATCTTCTCTCCCCAATATTGTTCAGACGGCTTGAACCAGTAATAAGTCGAATTCGGCTGGCATGCTGAGCCGTCCCAGCAGGAGTCAGCAAAGCAGCATTCAGTCTGCTGACCAATTCCCATGCTTGATGAAATTTCATTCGGAAGACTGCTTTCATGAAGTTTAGATTTTTCTGCGTTGAGGTCAGCGAACTTATTGCCGATATATCCCAGGGTTTCTCCTGCATTGTTCTGTGTTTTCCAGGAATCATTCCCGTAAGTGCATACTGCAAAATCCCCCTTCACTCCCAGGAGGCTGCATTTTGGATCAGCATCAAACCCTGCAGGCGGAGATACAACACTGCTCTGGCAGAAATGAAGCATGCCATCAAGATTGAAGAGATCCTCTATCTCTGGCTGTTCCCTGTCAGATGACAATATCTGATGATTGTCCACTGAATATTTGTCATAGCAAGCCCTGTTCTTCGAAAGCCTGCTCGGCGATGAGCAGAGTGCATCAAACTCAGACATGAATGCAACATCAGACAGGCCGATTCCTGTCTGGGACTCGATATCATCTGCCTGTGTCTGGGAGTCGCATTCTTTTGCCGGATCATTGTAAGTATCAGGGCTTCCGGGTGCACCACAGCATTTTGTGCCTGTCCAGTTGTATCCCAGGTAGAGTTCGCACATCGCCTGGCCGCTGTCTGCAGCAGTCGAGATGTCCTGCCAGCTGAATACAACACCCTTGCCTGGAGAGTTGTCAAACCCGACAGTGCAGACCTGGGCGTTTGTTCCGCTGTGGTCAGACCATTTTCCTAGGTCGGTCTTCTGGCTGCCGTCATAGATGAAATAATAGGGCGATGAGCTTATCTGGCTGTCCCTGTATCCATCATCATAGCCAAGCGAAGTATCATAGCTAGAATGTCCCAGGTTGCGAGGGTCGCAGATATAGCTGTTGGTTCCGAAATAATCAGAGATGTCAATTCCCTTTCCATAGTCGGGATAGCTGCTGTAGAGGCAGAGGCTGTCATCAGAAAATCTTGCTGTCTGGTCAACTATGGACAATGGCTGGTAATTTATGGCAATGTTATTTACCCATATCCAATCATCCCCGCAGCATCGATATCCATCATAATTCCCCCCGGAAAGCCATGCGCCGCCAAGGACTTCGCAGTTGCTCTGGCTCTTGTCCCAGTCAACATGCTGTTGGAAGACATTGTTCGGGGCCCGCTGCCATCCTGTATTGTATGCGCTGCCTTTCAGGACTCCGTCTTCATATTCCTGATGCCAGGCATTTCCAAAAAAATAGCATCCGGACATCGAATCAGGGCCGAAATCCCTTCCCTCAAACCTGATATGGACAGGGTTGTTTGGATCGAATGGGGGGAGTGTCACTTTTGTCGCTTCAGGATCCCAACCCGAGCTTAAGAATGGCTCAGCATATTTTATCTGGTAGCTTGCACCGTCAAGTATGCCGTCGTAAAATTCCTTCATATCAAATATGACTGTCCGCGGATCCTCGCCGTCAAATCCCCTGTCATCATCATAACAGGATATCATCCCCATCATGATCAGGTCGCTTGAGTTAGGGTCAATATCAAGAGACGGCGAACTTCCGCTTCCACCGCCTCCTCCGCTTACCCCTTCAACCACATTGTCTACCCCGTCGGGAAGGTTGTACTGGATAGCATATGCAAAACTAACAAGAATGATTACTGCTAATGTAAAAATCAGCTCCCTTTTCATGTACTGCGCTGCCTCTTTTTGATCCTTCTGACTTTTGGACTATACACATATATAAAAGTTACTGATTTGCAGGAAATTTGTAGGGATTGATTTTTGGATCAAGGCATCAAAGCAAAATTATAAAAACAACCCGGCATATGCATCATTTCAAATGGCAAATGCATTGTTGTACTTTCTTCCGGGAATTGTAGCGCTTGGCATTGTCACAAGCTATGAAGACATCAGGTTCAGCCGGATAAGGAATAAATGGGTGATACTCGGGATTGCATACGCAGTTATCGCATACGGCGTATTGAGATTATTCGTATTTGCAGGCATAGGTTTTGCTGGTCTTTTGACAAATTTTCTGTTCTCGATTGCAGCCGGGTTCGGGCTGTGGTATTTCGGGCTCTGGTCAGCAGGTGACGGGAAGCTCTTCATCGCATTCTCCCTTCTGCTACCGCTTCAGGCATACAGCCTAGGATATGTCAGATGGATACCGTCAATCACGCTGTTGATAAACACATACGTGCCGGCAGTGGTATTCCTGATCATCACGCTGCTGTTCAGGCTGAGGCTGAGGCACGTAAGAGATGATCTGAGGTCTGTCAGGGTTAGCAGTTCACGCGCCCTTGAGCTCATCAAGTCTCTGCCAGGGCTGTTTGTGATATTCTGGCTCATGCAGGCCCTCCTCTCCATATCTGCTTTTGGCAGCAATCCAGTCCTGACGATAATCCTGACTCTTCTCACCTTCACCGCAGTGCAGAATGCCATGAGCAACAGGGCAGTCGTCATCATGGCGATCATCTCATTTTCAAGGTTCATCGTGGACAAGGCAGTTTATACGCTTCCATTCTGGATAAGTTTTTCTGCTGCCTTCATTGTCTGGGGTGTTGTCAGGCGGTTTGTCCAGGACAGGCTTATAAGCCTCAGCAAGATTGCATTTGGAAAAGAGATAAGCACCAGCGACCTGAGACCGGACATGTATCTTGGAGTCATCATCTGCAAAACTAAAAAAAAGCCGAAATCAGAGCATATAAGTTACAGTGGCAGCTATTATTACACAATACCGAAAGTCCGGACAGCTGCTGACAGCTTCATTGATTCAGACAGTCTGACGGATGAGCAGATAAAGACCATAAGGAAGATCGGATTCAGGAAGGTGATGGTCAGCGAGACATTGCCATTCGCGCTTTTCTTATTCCTTGGCGTGATCATTACGCTGGCTGTAAAGGGAAATATTTTAATATTTTTGAAGAATCTGGTGTGATTGATGGTGGAATTGAAAAAAGACTCAGTGATAATACGGGTGAATCCCGGGCTATATAGTCTTGATGCTGTCTACTCTGCCTCCTATGTCTTTCTCGACAGGGCGTATATCATGCTCGAAGGCGACCCAAAAAAGGAGATCAGCGTCATAATCAGGCCGAAAGACCCGAAAACAGACCTGGAAAAGCTCGGCGGCGAATTCAGCAATGAGCTCATAAACTACTCTGACTACCAGAAGAGGTCTGAGCAGACAAGGAAAGTCAGGGAGATTATACTCCAGCGCGCCCTGCTGACGAACGACCCTTTCTCGATGCAGAAGAAAAGCAAGGCAGAAATCCCTGATGAATGGCTGGAAGATTCAAAAGGCGATGAGCGCGATTTTGATGATGATCCTAAGGGTATAATGGTCCCATGGGAAAAGAAGACTGCAAAAGGAATATCCAGCGGGCCAGAAAAAAAATAACTTTCTCTCCCATCGAAAAAACAATGCAATACACCCTGAACAATTATAGGTCAAGAAAATTTGGAAACAGGCACTTTCTGACGACTGACCATGGCAGCTTCTGTATCCTATCAGACAAGGAATTCAGGAAATTGAAGGGCAACAAGTTTGACGACGACAAGAAACTATTCAGGCTTCTTGAGGAAAGGGAGATAATACTCAATGAGAAAAACATCGGCGAGACAATCAGGCTGACAAGGAACAGGCTTCATTACCTGTCGAAAGGGACATCGCTGCATATCATTGTCCTGACAAGGAGATGCAACATGAACTGCATCTACTGCCAGGCAGGCTCTGCGCCAGCCGGTAAAAAAGGCTTTGACATGGACAGAGAAACAGCAAAGAGGACAGTTGACTTCATCTTCCAGACTCCGGCAAAAAACTTCACTGTAGAGTTCCAGGGAGGTGAGCCACTCCTTAACTGGGATGTCCTTGCCTACATCGTGAAATATGCAAAAGAGAGGAACAGGACAGCTGGAAAAAACATGCGTATCTCTGTGGTCACAAACCTGTCATTGATGGATGAAGAAAAGTTCAGGTTTCTAGTCGATGAGGGGATCAGGATATGCACGTCTTTTGACGGGCCGAAGCAAATTCACGATTCCAACAGGATACTCTCGGGAAGAAGCAATTATGAACAGGTCGTTGGATGGTTAGAAAGGTTCCGCACTGAATACAAAAAAAGGAATATAAACGCGATGGGAGTGAGCGCGCTGGTTACCCTGACAAGAAAGAGCCTGGGTTATCCGGAAGAGATAGTGGATGAATATGTGAAAGCAGGGCTGAACCTCATACACCTCCGTTTCCTACATCGCCTGGGAGTAGCAAAAGCAACCTGGTCAGAGATCAACTATTCTGTGGACGAGTATCTCGATTTCTGGAAAAAGGCCGTGAATCATATAGAAAAGCTGAAGAGCAAGGGAATCAACATAAACGAGAGGATGGTGGCAATCATGGCAAGAAAGATTGGCAATGAGCTTGACCCGGACTATCTTGACATGAGAAGCCCTTGCGGAGCAGCGATAGGCCAGCTCGCGTACAACTACGACGGCGACATCTTCACCTGTGATGAGGCAAGGATGCTCGATGAGGACCTCTTCAGGCTTGGCAATGTCAATGAAGATATATACACAGACATAGTCACCTGCGACAAGGCATGCGCTGTGATAAATTCCTCGATAAACGACCAGTATGTATGCGACAATTGCGCGTACAAGCCGTATTGCGGCATTTGCCCTGTCTGCAACTATGCTGAGCAGGGAAATATCATAGGAAAGATAAGCGAGACAGACCGCTGTAAAATCTTCAAGGCCCAGTTCGACTGGGTCGTAAGCAAAAAGTTTATAAATCTCAATAAGTGAGCAATGACCATGGTCGACTTCCCAAAATTAAGAAAAGAGGTCCGCTCGTTCCTGACAAAAGAGGACGGCAAGATGACCAAGGAGAACCTCATCAAGGCAGGTGTGATAATCACTGCTTTCTCGGCAGCAGCGGCATTGAACTCGAGCGAAGCTTCGGCAGGACACGTCGACGGCTGTAACCCGGAAGGATGGGTGAATGATGACTGCGGCCTTCCCACACCGTCTGACTATACATGCACAACCGGGCTGAAAGCCGGATCAAAAACAGGCCATGACAATGACATCGGCTTCGAGCTGCAGGGAAACCAGCCAACAGGGACACACAGCCATTGCGCCGACACATTCCAGTGGAGCGACCACAGCGATTACGCCACCTATGACGATGGAGGAGGGGGCATGTTTTAATAGAGCCTATGGTAATTAAGGTCACATTTTTCTTAGAAACAATTCGAACATGCCGGGTACAAGGCAATATCTGCTGCTAATTTTCACAGAACAATAATGCAACTTATTGAATTCGAGAATTTCAAATCTGCTCTTAAGAAGATTTCTTAATTCCTTTTCTGAAAAATAACTCAGGAATGGAGACTTGATCTCTTGGGCTTCAGCGTTAAAACGTGCCGCCAGATGGCCGTATTCTGAGAATGATCGAATGACGTATATTCCTTTTTCTACTAGTATCGAGGATATCCTGTCAAAATATCTTTCAATATGCACCTTGTCTGTTGAATTAATATTGTTTATGTCAATGACAACATCATATTTTTGCATGCTATTAATCTTGATGGAGTCAGCAGCCTGGAATTTATCACTATCCAAGCCATCCATCAGATTTTTTATCAGGTAATGTGATCTGTCAAGCCCATAAACCTGATGCCCCTTATTCCTTAGATATAAACTGTTTTTCCCTTTACCGCAGCCCAAATCCAGAATCATTTTGCTTCTGCCAGATGATAAAAATTTCTTCTCAGCCATGATGACAGTCAGATCTGGGGATTCCATGTCTTGAGAGGCCAGCAGGTTTCTCTCATGATATAAGTCCCATATCTTCCTGTTTACTTTTATCCGCCTGACCAGCACCTTGTCAAGCTTCGTGAGTTTTTTTTTCCTGCTGATATATTCTATCGGATCTATTATCTTGTGGTAGAGATAAATATTCTCAAGTTCAGAAGATGGCATGACAGTTCCTGCAAACGGCCAGCTGAAAGGATGGAGATCCTCGAGCTTTTTTCCGGCTATAAGACTTCTATAATTATCATATTCCCTTGTATTAGGTATCGGTGTGAAGGGCATGATGGTCGGACTGCAGCCCAGCTCCCATACTGTGATAAGTGAATCCAGGATTCCTTTTCGGCTCTGGTATGGTAAGCCTATCAGCACGAACACCCGGATATCCTCAGCTTTGAAACCCGCTTCTATCAGGTTCCCGACAGACCTCCTGAAATCCTCTAGTGTTGATGTCCTGCTGAACCTTGCCTGCATCTTTTTATCTGAGCTCTCAAGCGGTATGTTTATCTTTATGAACCCTGCCTTCTTCATCTTTTTAGTAAGATTTATCGTGAGCAGGTTTGGTGAGAGGCCCTCTGGTGCTGAGAGATATATGCCCAATCTCAAATCTATTAACTTATCCAGCAATATCTCAAAGTGTTTTTTTGAATCGACCAAGAAATTCGATTCCCAGAATATGAAATGTGATATCCCATATTTTTTTTTGGTATCTGCAATCTCCTTGATCGTCTCTTCAATTGCCCTGAAATGCATTGTGTTTCCTTCAAGCAAAGATACTGCACAATATGAGCACCTGTTGGGGCAACCTCTTGTGGATTTGATTACTGAATATGACGGTATGTAATCCAGCAGGCCTAGGTCAGATTCAAAAAAATTAACTTCGGGGAATTCCCCGACATAGACCATGTCAGCCCCGGATTTTGCAGCTTCATCCGGGCATAATGTTGGATAGATTCCCCCAAAAACAACAGGTACGTCAGGATATTTTTTCTTGCAGGCGGCGATGACATCATGTGCAGGCATCCTGTGGTAAGTGATTGAGCAGGAAACAAGAATCAGATCTGGTTTTGGATTCATATTCAGCTCATTATTGAGATTTTCGCCATCCATGCCATACCTGAATGCCTTTTGAATTGTCTTTCCGTCTCCTGCTGTCCTGTATCCTACAAATGTCCTGTTGGATATCGAATTGGGTCTTCCCTGTGTTTCTGCAGAACAATCAATAAGAGATACATTCTTTCCAAGGCTTTTAAGATATGAACCTAGCCTAAGAAGGGCTGACGGTTGCGATGCAAATGAAAAAAACTTCCCAGAATATTTTGGTATAGAAGGTATGATTTCCTCGATTGGTGGTTTAATCAATAAAATGTTCTGCGCCCCATCCAGCAGTTTTTTAAACTGCAAATGCTGAGGGCTGCATGTTTCCCTAATTGTCATGGAGCTGTTCATTTTTTACTTTTTGGCTTGAAATATTTGGCGACAGGAACTCATCAGAATAAAGTTCGAAATACTCCTTATAGATTCCTGGACAAAGCTGCTTGTTCAGGCAGCCCGTGCATTTCCCTGACACATATCTTTCACCTGGCTCATTCAACCTGAACAACAGTGACCTCTCCTTGTATTTTCCCAAAAAGCATAACGGGATGTCCTCAAAAAAAACACTGACCCCTGGCTTTTCTGCGAGCCTCATCATCGTGCTCTTCAGCTCATGGAAAGGGGCCACCATCTTTTGATAATTCTCATTATGCATCGGCTTCGGCGCGCTGATTATCAACTCCCTTATTCCTATAATTGAAAGATAATCAGCCAGTTTCTCGATGAAAACGAAGTTCTGTTCAAGTATCTCGATCACCGCAGCGACCTTCATGTTAAGCTTCAGGAGATTCCTGATTCCTGAAGCTGTCTGCCTCAGGCTGCCGTCCTCGCACGTTAACGGATCATGTATTTTCTCATTATGGCCGAGGATCTTCACCAGGATCTCAACATTAGGGTATTCATTGATTTGCTTTGCGAGCCCGGGATACGAAAATGCCCTCGCGTTGGTCAAGACTCTGATAAGAGGGAAACCTTTCCTGTGGAGAGCTTCAACAATCCTGATAAAATCTGTGTTTATTGTTGGCTCGCCGCCTGAGACCATAACAGGCATGGCTGGGTCTAATCTTTCAATTTCCGCAAGGATTTCATCATAAGCAGCCTCAATGCCGGATTTATATGAGCAGTTCCAGCAATTGTTGTTGCAAATGTTCCCTATCTTCAGTATCTGCATCATGTCCCCTCTGTAAACCCATGGCACTGGGCAAATTTCATTCCACGACCTGTATTCCTTCAGCAATGAATGCTGGCCCTTTCCTGGCCATGGAGTCACTGATGATTTTCACGGCATTCATCATCGAGTCTTTAGCTTCTTTCGGATGCATGCCAAGGGTTGAAAACAGGCTTATCAGGTCATGTGGTGCCCGCATCCTGTATGGATCATCTGCAAGGGAAGCTACCACTGTTGTGACACCGTATTTCCTGCAGAGCTTGACATTCTGTCTTATCCTTCCAAGGACCCTTGGCTGGAGATTCCTGTCCAGGATGGATTTAAGTGAAAAACCGACAGCTACCTGATTATCCTTTGCAATCCTGCATATGATATGGTTCAGCCCGGAATTCCGCTGATGGATGAAGTCTGATCTTATGCTTGATTCCTGCCCGAAGATGATGTCAGGTCTTGCATGTTCTACTGCCTTTCTCACATCATCTGTCTCCTCCATCACTGTCAGGTCAGATTTTTTCCTCAGTCCGTTGATTGTTTTGAAAGTTGCAATGGTTCCGAAATATAGCTGGACCCCAGAATCGATCTTTTTTCTGTTCATCTGGGGATATACAAAACATAATGAGCCGAAACCGAGCCTTACCGCCATATTGATGAACTCTCTCTCATTGCCCTTTGGAAATACAATATCAGCATACATGGTGATTCAGAATGAAAAGGTCAATATAAAGTTTTTGGGGTTCAGTTATCCCCTATCGCCACCCAAACAGAATAGAACTTGCCATTATGGCTAACCAATCCGGCATAAAAAGAATCCATTGTGTTATAATCTCCATCCAGACTTATGCTGATATTATGGGATTCGGGTTTTCGGACATATCCCTGTTTACAGCATTGGATATCATATGTCGAATTGTGGAACACTGTCCAGCCGGGACTGAGCTCATCGCAGAGCTCTTTCATGGTGCTTCCAGGCGGATATATCGAAGAATCAGACACAACAGATTGGTTGAAAGAGCAGCCATTGGTCCCGTCGCAGTCCTTGTCACAGTAGTATTTGTTGTCCTCAAGGTTGAAGCTGGTGCAGTCTTCCCTGCATGAGCTTAGAAGGGTTATGTAGAAATCTGTCTTGGTATCGACGTTGATAATTGGTAGAACCACTGTCTTGCCGTCATATGCTTCCGATGGTCTCAATTCAAGGCTGTACCTGATGCCTTTGACTGCTGAGATATTGTAATAGCCATCATGGTTGGTGTAATTCTGGTTGACAAGCCTTCCGTAGACAGGATCGACTGCCTGGATTAGGGCATGATAAAGCGGGACATATGTCCCATTGGGTATCTGCCCCATCACCCTGCCGTATAAGTAGACCCTGTCGCTTTTAATCTGGCATGTGCCGTTATACGCTACAAAATCACCGGAATTGTCACAGCAGGCATCATTGTAGTAATCAGTCGATACGTAGCTCTCTCCAGGATCATCTCCGCAGCAGACAGATCCTTCTTGATACCAGCACTTGCCATCACCTGGATTGCAGATTCCATCATAGTCCCTGACTGCGCATTCGCAATCATATGGACCTTTATCTCCATCATCAGTATAGTTTATTTTGACGCTGTATAGGATCGGTGTCTCTGAAGTATCTGTAGTGCTCAATGTCGCTTTCCACTCAATGAACCTGTCTGAATTATGGAGAATGCTTATCCATTCAGGTGGATCCTGATAGGATGTGGACTGTGTGTAGTCAGGGCCGACAAACGGTCCTGCAAGAGGCTCTGAATCACCTGACCTCAACTGCATCACAATATCAGTATTAGCGGGTTCCATACTATCCCAGGAGACGCTGCAGTAATAAACATCGGATGAATGAGTGTCTAGGACAGAAGAGCTATAAGTGCCTGAATCAGTATACTGTGTCCCGTTCCAGTAGAGGGTGATGTCTGCTGCAAGTGCAGAGTAAAGTGAAAATATCATAAGCGATAATATGAAAATGCTCAATGATGTTTTTTTGAATAATTTTGCCATTTTTCTTTTTGTTATTGCTGAATTATCTCCTGTTTCATTGGCATCTGCACAATGTTGATGCATATCCAGCGGTCCATTTGCATTCAGCCCCGATGTTTGTGCAGGGGAAATCAGGGTTCGGAAAAAAACCAGTTGTTCCTGGACTGCAATAATTCGGGTTTGAACCTGAATTGGTGCACCAATTCCCTGGACAACCTACAATTGAACAAAACCCAATGTATTTCCAGGTTCCGGTGATAGCCAGGCAGTTGCCGTTCCCGTCACATTCCTTTCCTGTACCGCAGCTTGTTCCGCTGGGATAATTCGTGCAGCTAGAGCAAGCACCTGTCGCATATTTGCATGTGCCGCAGGATGCAACAAGAGGATCTGAATGAGAAATGCAGTCTCCGGTGTTCGCATCCTTGCAGTCGCCAAGACCCTCGCATCTGCCTATAGTTATGTCATCATAATCCCTAAAGGCACAGTAATTTGTCGTCGTTGCTGAAGGGCTTCCTGACGTGTAATAATAATTCATCCCATCGCAGTCGATTGTCCCGCATGATGGATCATCAGCAGGGACCTGTGAACAGCTTCCAGCTCCATTGCACTCTGCACATAATCCGCAGTCTGTTCCGGATGCTTTTGGTGATGTGCCGGTGCAGCTCCCACCACATGATATCGTACCAGCGTTTACGCATGCGCCACCTCCGCAGCTTGCGCCCATGTTCGGAACGCAGGAGGACACGCAATTGCCGCTGCCGTCGCATACTTTGCCTGAGCCGCAGCTGGTCCCTGAGGATTTGTACGAGGTGCCTGTGCAGGAACCGCTGCAGGATATTGTCCCGGAATTGACACACACACTCCCGCCGCAGCTTGCGCCCATGTTCGGAACGCAGGAGGACACGCAATTGCCGCTGCCGTCGCATACTTTGCCTGAGCCGCAGCTGGTCCCTGAGGATTTGTACGAGGTGCCTGTGCAGGAACCGCTGCAGGATATTGTCCCGGAATTGACACACACACTCCCGCCGCAGCTTGCACCCAAGTTCGATACGCAGGAGGACACGCAATTGCCGCTGCCGTCGCATACTTTGCCTGAGCCGCAGCTGGTCCCTGAGGATTTGTACGAGGTGCCTGTGCAGGAACCGCTGCAGGATATTGTCCCGGAATTGACACACACACTCCCGCCGCAGCTTGCGCCCATCGATGGATCACATGACCCGCCACAGATACCACCTGAACAGGTTGTGCTGCCTGTACAGGATATTATATTGGAATAAGTATAGGATGTGTCATAACATGACCCTCCTGAGCATCCCATATCATGACATGTCTGGTCTTGTCTTTTTGTGACTGCATCCTGGCAATACCAATTTCCGAAATTACCACAATAATCACTGCCGCAAGCTTCTGCAAGGCACCAGTCACGGCAGCTGTCTGCATCACATTCGCCGCAGGAATACTTGTCATTGCCGATGCATGTTGTCTGGCCTGTGTTACAGTCATTATTGCAGCTTGATGAACAATCACCATTCCCATCGCAAACAAGGCCGACGTCACATTCTGTTCCTGCAGGCAGATTAATATTGCTGCATGATCCTGCAGTACAGCCATCATCTGTGCAGACATTTGAATCATCACATTCATGGAATGGGTCTTGACCGTCCGGAATAGGAATTGCAGTCCCGATGCCGTCTGTTCCTGCACCTGAACATATGGAACAATCTTCAGGTGCTTTGATTGAATTGCCGGGATATTCATATCCAGTATTTAGGTATCTTTTTGCATCGCACACGCCATTATAGTCCAGGTTTAGCTGCACATAAGGATCAAAGGTGCCCTGTAAAAATTTCGAAGCCGAATTCCATGAGTAAGAATCTGTTGCAATCGCCATGGATATCAACATGGCAAAATACATTAAGGCAGAAATAAAAATAAATGTTCTTTTATGCAATTGCCTCATTTATCTTCAATCCTCTCCCATGGCGACCCAGACAGACAGGAATTTTCCATAATAGCTTACCATGCCTCCATAATATGAATCAACATGGCTGTAAGTGCTGTCAAGGCTTACTGAAGCAGTCTTGTATTCCGGTTTCAGGACATATCCCTGGTTACAGCATTGGATATCATATGTCGAATTGTGGAACACTGTCCAGCCGGGACTGAGCTCATCGCAGAGCTCTTTCATGGTGCTTCCAGGTGGATATAATGGAGAATCAGACACCACAGACTGGTTGAAAGAGCAGCCATTGGTCCCGTCGCAGTCCTTGTCACAGTAGTATTTGTTGTCCTCAAGGTTGAAGCTGGTGCAGTCTTCCCTGCATGAGCTTAGAAGGGTTATGTAGAAATCTGTCTTGGTATCGACGTTGATAATTGGTAGAACCACTGTCTTGCCGTCATATGCTTCCGATGGTCTCAATTCAAGGCTGTACCTGATGCCTTTGACTGCTGAGATATTGTAATAGCCATCATGGTTGGTGTAATTCTGGTTGACAAGCCTTCCGTAGACAGGATCGACTGCCTGGATTAGGGCATGATAAAGCGGGACATATGTCCCATTGGGTATCTGCCCCATCACCCTGCCGTATAAGTAGACCCTGTCGCTTTTAATCTGGCATGTGCCGTTATACGCTACAAAATCACCGGAATTGTCACAGCAGGCATCATTGAAGTAATCAGTCATTATGTAATTCTCACCTGAATCATCGCCACAGCACCCCTGGACATAATTGCCTGCAGCATATCCGCCGAAGGCACCTCCAGACTCCCCTTCCGGCACCCAGCAGTCTGCAAGAGGAGAACATGACAGCGCCTGGTCAGCCTGTGTGGTCGGAGTATGTGCAATTGAGCAGAAATCCTCGTTCTCGTCTGCATCATGCCAGTCATTGTTGTCGCCGTATCCCAGGCTTGTGTCCCCATCGCATAGTTCCCTATCGAAAGTCTGCACACCGACAGACGGCTCATTCTCCTCAAGGTCATCATAGGAGCCGTCTGTGAAGCATTGGTTGTCGTCGACGCAGCTTACGTCGGAATTGCAGCACATGTCGCTGTTTGCAAGATCATATAGAGCTGAATCATTTTCATATATGTGAAATTCATTCGGCGCATCATCTCCACAGCACAGGCCCTCAGTGCCTGGTCCGAAACCTGTGTTCCAGTTGCCTGCACCGACACAGCCATCACAGTAAGCCTGTGCATCATCATCGTCATACCATGTCCCGGCATTGCAGAATTCATCAACTGATGCAGTCCCTCCTGTATCATGACAGGATGCAGCCCCGGAAGCAGACGGATAGCAGGTATCATCATCAACGCAATCAGTGTTGGCATTGCAGCAGAAATCCGAAGATGCATTGTCTATGCAGTCACCTGCAGCGCAGCCCTGCTCTACAACATAAGTCTCTCCCGGGTCGTCTTCACAGCATGTAGGATTTGTGCCCGCTTCAAAACCAACATCCCAGTGGCCCGCGCCTGTGCAAGTGTCGCAATATGTCTGACTGTCATCATTGTTCATCCATGTCCCTGCATCGCAGTACTCTGTTATCGAGTCACCTGAACCAGTATCATGGCATGCAGTGTTTGCATAGCAGGCATCGTCATCAACGCATTTATCAGCTGCATTGCAACAGGCATCTGAACTTGTCCCGTCTGTTGCGCCAAGCTCAAATATCAGATTCTCATTTGCGTCATCTCCGCAGCAGTTCGTATCACCATTGATCCCTGGCTCGTTGTCAGCACCGTTGATGTTCCAATCTCCGGTGCCGCATGCGCTGCATGCAGTGGATGACCTGTCCTGCTCCTGCCATGTTCCTGCATTGCAGTATTCCCTGTCATTAGGCGGCCAATCTGAAAGCGTCGAGCCTGTGTCTCTGCACGCTCCGCTGGAATAGCATGTATTGTCATCAACACAGTCAGAAGCGGCGTTGCAGCAGGCGTCTGAATTCATGCCATCCGTGTCCCCAACTTCCCAAATTACATTTTCGTTGGCATCATCACCACAACATTGACTAATCTCCCCGCCTATGTCATAATGTCCGACACCAACGCACGCATCACAGTAATTCTGGGTGTCATCATTATCGTACCAGGTGTTAGTATCACAGTATTCGTCAAATGATGCTGAAGAGCCCGTATCATGGCATGAAGCCGCTCCTGAATTCGATAGATAGCATGTATTATCATCCACACATTTATCAGCTGCATTGCAGCATGCATCTGAGCTTGTTCCGTCTGTTGCACCAAGCTCAAATATCCGGTTCTCATTTGAATCATCCCCGCAGCATGCCCCAATATCACCGCCTATGTTATAATGAGACGCTCCCACACAGGCAGTGCAGTATACTGAGCTGTCATCATTATTGTGCCATGTTCCTGAATCGCAATACTCATTAAATGATGCTGAAGAGCCGGTATCATGGCAATTCATATCATCATAGCATGTATTGTCATCGACACAGTCACCTGCCTTGTCGCAGCAATAATCTGAGTCCGAGCCGTCGACTGCCCCCACTTCGTCCTTGTAATATTCTGAACCATCATCGCCGCAGCATGCTGACGAAGTGCCTGATTCGAACCCAATTCCTCCACCATATATTGCGCCTCCACATATACATACCTGAGGTGAGGTGTCTGCGTTAGACAAGTATGTGCCATCTACACAGGCAGTGAACCCACCTGCGCAGAAATCGTCCGAGGCCCCGTCATCGCCGCAGCAGTCAGATGTCGTCGAATCCCAGCAGCCGGTCTCACCTGCAGTATTGCACTCGCCCTGGGTCCCGCCGACACCACATTCGCAGACATAAGGGCTTGAGTCAGCATCATTCAGATAACTGCCGTCATAACATGAAGTATATCCGCCTGCGCAGAAATCGTCCGAGGCCCCGTCATCACCGCAGCAGTCAGATGTCGTCGAGTCCCAGCAGCCGGTCTCGCCTGCCGTGTTGCATTCGCCCTGGCTCCCACCGACACCACATTCGCATACATAAGGGCTTGAGTCAGCATTATTTAGGTAGCTTCCATCAAGACATGCAGTGTAACCCCCTGCGCAAAAATCATCTGATGACCCGTCATCGCCGCAGCATTTGCCTGCTACCCACACATCCCCATGGCATGTGCAGTCATTTGAGTCGCTGTCCCAGTTTATTGAATACATGTCCTGCCAGGATGTTGTCGTATATGTATAAGATGCACCTCCATTTGGCTCGTGATACATCCTCCACTGGATCTGGACCGTGCTCTCCTGATCGCACCAGCTTGGATTCGGGTTCGAAGGTGAGCCAAGCCCGTTTTTACTGCAGCTGTATCCACTGCTCCAGTCATCCCCATCATTGCTCGGATTGGTATTGCATTGTGTGGTCCACCCCTGCAGGCTGGTCCCTGAACTGTACCTGACCTGATACTGGTAATAATCAGGAGCAGCGGAATCTGCATATACCCAGAGAGAAAGGACTATCATCAATGATACTAGAATCAACCCCTTTTTACCTTTAAAAAACATGTTCAGTAAGACTTATGAAAGATTAGATATTTAAAGGTTATCAATAATAATTGATAATAATCTCCGATTCTACAACTTCAACCTGGAAATGGCCGGACTAAATTCTGGATTCCTGAGTTTGAAATATTCATTCCTCTCCTATCGCCACCCAGATGGATACAAATTTGCCGTAATAGCTTACGAGCCCGCCATAGAAGGATTCGATATGCTTGTAATTTCCTGAAAGGTCAAGGGATGCATTTACATATTCTGGCTTGATTGTATATCCTCCATTGCAGCAGAGAATGTCAAACGTCGAATTATGCTCAAGCTTCCAGCCCGGCTTTAACTGGTCACAAAGGTCTTTCATGGTGCTTCCTGGTGGATATATCGAAGAATTAGATACCACCGATTGGTTGAATTCGCATCCGTTGATGCCGTCGCAATCCTTATCGCAGTAATACTCCTTGTCATCGGCATTATAGCTTGTGCAGTCATGCCTGCAGGAACTAAGGAGGTCGGCATAATAATCCTTTTGCACATGCTCAGTCCCTACTTCAATCCTGAAAGTCGCTCCTTTGTAGACTTCAGGAGGGCGGAATGCCAGATCATAGATTCCCGGAATCACTGATATATTATAGAATCCCTGGGAATCAGTAATGTTCTCATTGATTATTGAGGCATCGTATGGGTCCACAGCCTGGACAAGCACTCTGCCTAGGGGCGCGTATGAGCCGTTGGGCTCCCCACCCCAGACACGGCCATACAGGTATCTCCGGCTTGAAGCAGGCTTGCAGTCACCTTTTGAAAATACAAAATCATCCGGCATATTGCAGCAGGCATCATTGAAATGGTCTGTCATGATATAGTATTCCCCCGAATCATCACCGCAGCACCCTTGCTCATTATCACCTGCAGCATATCCTCCGAAAGAGCCGGCAGGCTCGCCCTCAGGCACCCAGCATGAATTGTCGGCTCCATTATGGCATTTGTTGATTATGCTCTTGAAATCATCGCATCTTGCTTTGTCCTCATCAGCATCTCGCCAAGCGTTGTTTTGGCACAATTCCTCATCGCCTGTCACCGGCAGTCCCCTCTCGTCTGGTTCACCTATATTATGGAACTCTGAATCTGAATAGCACTGGTCATCATCAACGCAATCATCAATATTGTCACAACATGCATCAGAATCAAGGGCATCATGCAATGCTGACATGCTTTCAGACAGATAAGTCTCGTTTGCATCATCACCACAACACTGGCTTATCTCCCCCCCGACATTATACCTGCCTGCGCCGACAAGACAGTCACAGTCATTCACATCAGCATCCCAGTCGATTGAATACATATCTTTCCATGATGTCTGGGTAAAATCATTCGGGAGCCCGCTGTCTGGCTCATGGTACATCTGCCATTGTATCTTGACTGTCCCCTCTTCAGCACAAAACACAGGGTCTGATTCATCCCCCAGATCCGTGACACTGCAGCTCATCGGCCCAAGAGGCAGCCCGTTCCAATCGTCATTCGGGTTGCTTGAATTTGTGTCGCATTGTGTTGTCCATGGCTGGGCTTCATCGCCTGAACTGTACACCACCCTGTATTGGTAATAATCAGGGGCGTATGTGTCTGCAAGGGAATGAGCTGCCAAAAGGATCAGTATTATGATGATAAACATAAACCCCTTTTTCCTTAACAATCCCATCGTAACAGACATTCTAATGTCAATGAATATATAAATGCTTTTTTATTGGATGCCTATCTCCCTGTAGCATGCTTCCTTGTCTGTTGTAAGCTCGCAAAGGCTGCTGTCATGCAGCATGTCCGCTAACTGGACTATGCATGTCATCCTGGAATCCTCATCAAGATTGCTGCATTCCTGGACATCCTTGTCGACCACAGCCAAACAGGCCGCCCTCTTCGAACCATCAGCTATCATCGAGCAAAGATCGCTCCTTCCCCAGTTCATGGCAAGGTCCTGGTAACACCAGTCCCTGCCGTCTGTAAGGTTATCGCACAGCCCTGGATTTTTGTCGATATAAGCATAGCAGTGGATCCTCCCTGTCTCATCCAGGATAGGGCTGCAGTAGGTTGAATTATGGCTTATCAGGGCTACGCAGAAATGCTGGTAGGTGATATCATTGCCGAGACACTGCTCAAGCCTCGGGTTCCTCCTGACGGCACTGCAGATAAAGAACGTCGAGTTTTCGCAGCCGGTTGCGTTTATGCTGCTGTTCCAGGTGCAGTCAGCCGATACCTCTGAACCCGGCGATATCCCTGAGATTGCCCTAAAAGAGGTTGGCATGATAATCCCTGAATATTCTTTATATTCGCTGTTATCCTTTCTTATTGTCAGGATGCAGTCTGCTGGCATGTCTTCGAAATTCCGGACGATAAACTTGCCAGTTTCGGATTTTTCAACAGCCACACCATGCAGCCTCACGAAATTGTCCCTGAAATCAAAGACAATGCTGTCTGATCTCCCTTTATTCCGGATGAATAATGAGATGAACAGAACTAGCATCAGGATTATGATGAAGCCAGAGAAGACCAGGTAGATCTTTAGTTCATCTTTTTTCTTTCTTTTCCCTGCTTTTCGAGATTTGGTTTTTTTCTTCAATACATGGTGTCTGGACAAGCTAGTATAAAATAGTTTCGAAGAGCAAATATTAAATAAAATGCATTCTTCCATGTAGCCGATGGATGTGACAATAGGTATAATGGCCTACAACGAGGGAAGCAATATAGGCCGGCTGCTCACTCGCCTTCTGGGCCAGAACACCAGGACTGCATATATCAGGGAGATAATCGTAGTATCATCCGGAAGCACTGACAGGACAGAAGAGATTGTCGAAGGGATGAAAAGCGATAAGGTAAAGCTGGTCAGACAGAAAAGAAGGCTCGGCAAGGTTTCGGCAATCAACGAATTTCTGAAAGAGGCACAAACAGAGATCCTCATCCTATGCAGCGCTGATGTCATGCCTGAATACGATGCTGTCGAGAGATTGACCAAGCCTTTAGAGAACAGTGAGATAGGCATAGTCGCAGGCAGACCAGTGCCAAGAAAAAACAGCTCAATCATAGGGAAGGTTGCAGGGCTCCAGTGGCTTATCCATCACAGGATATCTTCAAGAAATGTCAAGTTTGGAGAATTCATTGCATTCAGGAAAATATTCGGAAAAATCGCAAATACTGCTGTGGACGAGGAGGAGATAGCAATGCTCATCAAAAGCCGAGGCTTTGAAGGCGTTTATGCAAAGGATGCAGTCGTGCACAACATCCCTCCGGACAACATTGGTGATTTTATCAGGCAGAGGAGGAGGATTTATTGCGGCCACCTTGAGCTGAAAAAGAGGTGCAAATATGAAATATCTTCAATGGACAGCCTGCTTGTCCTCGAGGAATACCTCAGGACAATAAGAATGAATAATATCCTTATCGCGCTTCTGGCGCCAGCCCTGGAAATCCTGGGAAGAGGGCTCGGATTATATGATTACCTGACATTGAAAAACCACTTTATTTGGGATATCGCTCGGAGCACCAAGAGATGAAGATTTCAATAATACTCCCCACATACAACGAAAGCAAGTCGATAATGCCGCTGGTTGAAGATATCTTTAGGATAGTTCCTGATGCAGAGATAATAATTGTCGACGACAACAGCCCAGACGGCACAGGCAGGCTTGCAGACAGGCTTTCAGAAAAGCTCAACATAAGGGTTATCCACAGGAAAAAGAAGCTGGGGCTTTCGACAGCTGTTGCCAGGGGTTTCAAGGCCGCATCAGGCGATATCATAGGCGTCATGGACGCCGACCTGAGTCACCCTCCTGAAAAGATCCCGGAGCTCCTTGGACCTATTCAGGAAGGTAAGGCTGATTTTGTCATAGGAAGCAGGCTGATCGATGGTGGCAGGGTTGAGGGATGGCCTTTTCACAGGAAACTCATCAGCAGGGGTGCGACTTTCATGGCAAGGATGCTGGCAGATGTGAAAGACCCTATGTCTGGCCTGTTTTTCCTGAGAAAAGAAGTGATAAAGGATATCAGATTCACCTCAAAAGGCTATAAGATATGCCTGGAGATACTTGTAAGAGGGAGATATGACGGGGTTCTTGAAGTGCCGTATGTCTTCAGGGGAAGAAGATTCGGATCGAGCAAATTGGATTTCAAGGAATACATTAGGTACCTTATTGACTGGATCAGGTTGCTAAGATGAGGTTTTCAATAATCATCCCGACGCATAACAGGAAAAAGCTCCTTGAGAAATGCCTCCGCAGCCTGCTTGCCCAGGAATACGATTCTGATGAATATGAGATAATTGTGATAGATGATGGCTCGAGCGACGGCTCTCAAGAATTAATAAGGAACCTAAGAAAAACCGCACCGAACATCAGGTATTTCAGGAACAGACATTCAGGCCCGGGCCATGCACGTAACACTGGCCTGAAGAAGGCAAATGGGGAATATGTCGCATTCACTGATGATGACTGCGTCGTGGAGAAAGACTGGCTCAGGAAGATTGAGCGTGAATTCGAAAGAACTGGTGTGGATGTCGTCGGTGGATCTATCATAAACCCGACTGAGAAATATATCGCATGGAGCCAGTATATTTTGAACTTTTCATCATGGTTCCCTAAGGGGGCAAACAGGGCGGTCCGGGACATACCCACAGCAAATATATGCTATTGGAAAAAGGCTGTAGCAGGTCATTATTTTACCGAGCATCCAGGTGATATGGGCTATGAGGATTCTCTCTACAATTTTCATCTGTACAAGGAAAATAATAAAATGCTCTGCTGTCCGGACATCAGCGTCAGGCATCATACTTGGGAGGAGAACTACGGATTGAGGAAATTTTTCATGATCCAGAAAAAAACAGCATTGGGATTCGTTGCAGGAGGCTATAAAGTCCATGGAAGTGCAGGATATTTGCTGGTCAAGCTCAAGTTCCTAAACCTCTTCTGCCCGAGGCTCATGATGGTTTTTTACAGGTGCTTCAGATACGGCTACTTAACCAGGTTCCTATATTGTTTCCCTCTGCTCCTTGCAGGAGAATTTTACAGAGGTTACGAAATATTCATTGCTAATAAAAAATAATATAAACACATTGATATTGGACAGGAAAATGTCACTGATGCTGGGAATATTTTCAAAATACAGGAGCCTGAACAAGGAAGATGTCAAGAAGGTTATATCTGGATTTTCCATTGATGAAAAAACGAATATCAATAACAAATATTCCGGTAAGAAGATCTTCCTAACAGCTACAGAAGCTGGAAATATTGCTCAGCATGATAATCTCATCCTGATGTTTTCAGGAGATATCTATGATTATAAAAAGGATGAAGCACGCCTGAAAGATATGGGATACAAGATTAAAAATCGATCTGAATTCATGCTTTTTGCATATATGGAATACGGAAGCTCTTTTCTTAAGGGGTTGAACGGAAATTTTGCATTTGCATTGTACGACAGGAACAAGCATGATCTCCTGCTTGCCAATGACAGTTTCGGGATATATCCCCTGTTTGTTTATGATATGGATGATATATGCATATTCTGCTCGGATTATGAGGCTATAACGAGATACAGGAAATTTGACAGGACTATGGATAATGATGCAATAGCACAATATTTTGTTTTCGGTCTTCCTCTTGATGACAGGACTTTCTTCAGATACATCAGGAACCTGTCTCCCGGCAGTTTAATGAATATCAGCGAAAGCAGTACAGAGTCAGAAAGATATGACGAACTGGATATTAGGATTGAGAAAGACAAGAGCATTGACTATTTTGCAGAGAAGATTTCAATTGTTTTCAGGAAGGCTGTCCAGGACAGGGTCAAGGACAGGGAGAACCTGGTTTGCGAGCTGAGTGGAGGCGCTGATACCAGGCTTGTGCTTAGCTGCCTATCAAGAAGTCAGAGACGGAAAATTGAATTTGTCACATACAACACATTACCTATCAAGGAAGACTTGGACAAGGATGTGATCATTGCAAAGATGCTCGCTGAGAGATTGGGTCTCAGACACAGGGTAAACAAAATCAAAAAGAAGTACGAAATCCTGGACATCTGCCAAGACAAAATTAAGGGTTTGCAATCGAACATCATAACCAGTCTATGCGGTGGAGAATTCCTGGGTGGGGACTGCTACGGGTTCTCAACAGTTAAGATAGAGGGTCTCAACAGGAAATTTGTTGAAGAGAAGACTATGATATTCAACAAGGAATTCCGCAACAGTATGTCAAGTCCCCTGACAGCATTCAAAAAGACACTTGACAGCATAAAGGCAGAGAATAAATATCTTATGTTTTATATCAACCAGTATATAAGAGGATTTTTCACAAGCATCTATCGCGGGTACGGTTCTGGATTCTTAATGCCCTGCTCTAACATATTATCCATGGACAGCCCTTATTGGGATAAGAATTTTCTGAAAACTTTGCTTACTATCCCGGAGGAAATTCTCCAGGACTATAGACTTTACAACAAGATATATTCAGACCATTTTCCGGAACTGATTGATATTCCCACCAACTCACCTCTGACATTGAGACAGGACAGCTGTATGAGATACCTCGACAAAGGGATTGATAGGAAATCTCTTCGAAGGAGATTCCCTCAGGCCTATAAATCCTGCGTTGCTTCCAGGATGAATGATTTTTATGAGATGGACCATATCAGGAAATTGCACAAGGATTTAGGATTTCTGAAATTTTGGATACTGATTGAAAGGATGTTTTTTAATAAGAGCAATCATCAGATATACCATTACAGGAAACTATTTTCACCTGCTATGAATAATGCAAAAAAACTGGGCTCGATAAGCAAAATAATAAGCAATCTGCATAAAAAGAAAGGCATAAGCAGGAGATCTGACAGCATAATCAATTCATTTGCCCACTTTGAGACATGGTGCAGAAATAATGTTTAAATTTTTTGGCAACTTTTGTTTCCAAAAAAAATTTATAAATTCCACACATAGTCGTTCATGATGCCTGCTAAAAAAAGAAATTCTGGTGATATTCCGCTATATCTTGCAGCATTGACACTCATACTCATATTTGCAGGGGCCATAAGGTTCTACAACTTGGCGCATGAACCATTGTGGTCTGACGAGGCAATAACAATCCACATAGCCGGGAAACCTTTGCATAGCATGATCAGGTGGAATGTCCTGAATGATACAACTCCTCCTTTCTATTATATGCTTCTATGGTTTTGGATAAGATTATTTGGCATTTCTGAATTTGCAGCAAGGTCATTGTCAGCCATCTTCGGGACAATCTCGGTTCTTGTGATTTATTACCTGGGAAAAGAAATCTTCAATAAAGAGGTTGGAATCATCTCATCGATAATTCTATCAGTATCACCCATACATATATACTATTCACAAGAGGCGAGAGCTTACTCGTTGGTAATATTGATGACAATATTGTCGTTCCTGTTCCTCTACAGAGCTCAAAAAAACAGGTTGTATTACCCGGCTTATATCATTGCAACTGCTCTCCTTATCTATACCCATTATTATACTTTTCTTGTAATTCTTCTTCAGAATATTTTCTTCCTGTACAAAATTGACAAGGAAGGCAGGCACCGGCAGTTATTCAGATGGCTTAGGATCCAATTTTACATATTGCTCCTAATTCTGCCATGGCTTCCTATCTTCTTTTTCCAAATATACTTCAAAATAAAGTACAGTCACAATTTTCCAATTTTTCCGATGACAATTTCCGCAGTTTTGAATACTTTTATCAGATTTGCCGGTAATAAAATTCTGGTAATTGTCTACATCTTTCTGTGGATCGTTCTCCTGGTATGGATTTACAGGAAAAAAGTTATCAGGGACATCTGTAGGGTCAACTTTCTTCAGACATGGTTTGTTTTTCCCATCCTGTCTTTGATATGTATTTCATATGTCTTCCAGATATTTTATCATTATAGGTATGTACTTTTCTGTATCATCCCAATATATATTCTTGCAGCGTACGTGATCTCCCAGATAATCGGAAGACCATTAATCAAACTCATTTTGATCATTCTCATTATTTCACTTTCCCTGCATACAGCCATTCATAACCTCAACACTTATGACAAATACCAATTCAGGCAGGCTTCAGAATATATAAAAAATAACGGAAACCCAGGAGATATAGTGATTATCAATGACCAATGCAGACATTATTATACATTTGCATACTATCATGACAAAGATTGTTTCTTATCAAATGACGTGCTCGCCTGCCTGCATATTCGAAACATATACAGCTCAAGCAATGATGCAGTCATACCGATAAGTGATGAGTCAGTATGGGTAGTACAGCTTGCAAAGGATAAGTGTCCGCCAATGACAGACTACGTTAAAATATTCGATGATAGAAGGATATCGAAAACAACGAAGCATTACCAGGGATTAGATTTATATTATTATAAATAATCCAGTAACTAAATGCAAGGAAAACAAAATAATGATTGAAATGAAGGATCCAATTGCTACCAGGGTTCTCCTGATAGACCCCCCAACATATACTTATGGTAATTTTCACAGGATCATTGACAATGTCATAAGCCTGGGGCTAGGGTATATCGCGGGTGTTTCTGTTGAGAGAGGTGACGATGTCAGGGTGCTGGACCTGTCGGCAGAGCCCATGACAGACGCTGAATTGGTCGGATTTGTAAAAAAGTTCAGGCCTGACATCATAGGCATTTCAGTCACTGTCCAGACAATCTCAGCTGCCAGGACTATCTCAATGTTATGCAAAAATGCCTCTGAAAATGCAAAAATCATAATCGGAGGCCCTCACCCCTCTCAATATCCTGAAGATACATTGGAAGGTATCCCGGAAGCTGATTTTATCGTCGTTGGTGAAGGTGAAAAAACTTACGGAAGCTTACTGACTGCAATCAAAAGCAAAGGTAACCTTGCGGATGTTGAGGGGATTATGTACAGGAGCGGTAATGATATTATAAGGACCGGACCCAGGGAATACATCAAAAACCTGGATGATGTACCGCAGATACCATATTATCTGTTCCCCATGGAAAAATACAAGTCAATCATCAAGTACTCCCGGCGCCATCCAAAACACACTTATTCATTGATAACTTCAAGGGGATGCCCGTTCCAATGCACTTTTTGTCAAAAACCCGTTTTTGGCAGCAAGTACAGGATGCATTCAGCAGAGAGGGTGATAAGAGATATAGAGACGCTTGTTCAGGCTTATGGCGCCAAGGAAATTGTCTTCTATGATGACACGTTCAGTCTGGACAGGAACAGAATTCTGAGGATATGCGACCTGATATTGGAAAAAGGGATTAACATCAACTGGACAGCTATAACAAGGGTTGATCTCATTGATTTCCAAATCCTGAAAAAGATGAAAAAGTCCGGATGCTGGCAGCTGATTTTTGGGCTTGAATCAGGGAACCAGGTGCTCCTTGACAGAATCAAGAAAGGGTTCACCCTAAAGGACGTTAAGATAAAACTCGGGATGTGTAAAGACCTGGGAATTTGCACTCAGGGCTTCTTAATAATTGGCCTCCCAGGTGAAACTGTTGAGATGTCAAGGAAAACAATCAATTACGCAATTGAGCTCGATCTTGACTATGCAAATTTCCTGGTTGCACTTCCGTACAAAGGCACAGAAATGTATGAAACATGCAAGAAATATGGTAAATTGAGAGATACTCCAGGATGGGAAAATTATGATTTCTTGAATTTCAGTAACCCCATATTCATCAATGATAATATGACATCAGATGAGCTGATCAAAGTCTATAAAGAGGCATGGAAAAAATTTTACCTGAGACCTTCTTATATCTGGAAGCAATTCAAACGTATGAGAACCCTGGAAGATATTAAAAGAAATACCAATGCATTGAGGATCCTGATCGAGATATGATTACCAAAAATTCTAATACAAGCAGAACTTATCGCCAGGACAAGGTAATTTCTAATTAACAGATATTTATATCATGATTCCAACAGCCGGTAAAATATTTCAGGATTAACCTGGTCATCTGGTGGGTTTGGGCAGTTTATAACGGATTGATTTTCGATTTTTTCAGAAGACAACATAATTCCTGTGCGAAACATGATTACATAAGATGGCCCATCAGTCATGTCTTCCAGACCTGTAGCACGAGCCATGCTCTGGTTGAAGTTTTCCATCGCCAAATAATATCTGCCGTCCCTGAAATGTTGAAGACCTAGTCCGAAATAATTCAGCGGAAATTCCTCAGATGCATTGATGCCATCAAGAAAATACTGTTCAGATTTATTTTTATTACCGAGCTTCATCTGGATGAGCCCCTTGTTCCAGTAATACCTTGCAATTTCATTATCCTGGCTGATAATGCTTCTTAGCTTATCAACCTCGTTATCTGCCATTTCATATCTCCAGGAGCTGAAATATGCGCGTGATTTAAGATAATGCGCTTCAACCCCGGAGTCATCAATGGCTGTTGCCTTGTCTGCATATTCTATTGCAATGTCTGGTCTACCTGTTTCAAGATACTTCCGGCCAATATCCAGATACCAGGAATACCTGTCTGTCAGATACAGACCAGGATTAAGGTCCATGATGATAGCCAGAGCCAGGGATAATAGAACGATACACACAATCACCCAGGCAATTGCTCTGGCATTCTTAAACAATAATCCTTGTTTATTCTTCTTGTTCATGCAAATTCAGTTGATGATCATCATTCGGGTGTTTATATATTTTTTTATAGCGCTGAAACCCGGGCATTGGTGCCTCTTATTGATGCTGTCAGGCTTACTAAAAATATTTATACTATCAGGTCAAATCAGAAGTTATGAAAGAAGGTTTTTTTAGGAACATCTCTCTAATGTACTTCGGCACATTCCTGAAATTCTTCATCGCAGCCACATCAACATACATATATGTAAGGGTCATCGGTAGCTCAGGCTATGCAGTACTCGGTATCATTTTCTCATTCTTTGGAATCATTTCCAGGTTCGATATTCCATATTTTCTCAGCCTGATAAAATACAACTCCAGGTTCTATGAAAACAAAAAAGAGCAATTCAGAACGATGTTCAACACCCTCTATATCTCAGTGCTTGCTGGAAATGTCGTCATAATCATCGTCATCCTGCCGATAATCTGGTTCCTGGCTTTCAGGGTATATCAAACAAGAATATTGTTCTTGTATTACATCATATTCTTGTTTGTGTATGTCTTCCAGCGGACAAACAGCTACCTGAAGGAATTCTTCAGGGCAAACGGGAACGAGGACAGGGTGCAGAAATCGATAGTGCCTTTCATGACCATTGAATTCGTGCTTACCCTTGTTTTCCTCTTCATATTTGATCTTGGGGTCATATCAATTTTCCTTGCAACATTCATCAGCAGGGTAATTGAGCATCTTATTCTACTGAAGTATACAGGAAAATTTGTAAGTCTCAGGCCAGAATTCAGCAAATCCAGACTGATTCTTGCTTTCAAAAGATACGGACTTCACAATTATATCAACATATCTGCCTCAACACTCATCATTCATGGCGGCTTATTCATCTCAACCTTCTATCTTGACACAAGGTCTCTTGGAATACTTACGATAATACTTTCTATCGTGAACAAAGCAAGAGAGCTCATTCTGCCGTTCAAGAACCACCTCACACCCCTCATCTCGAACAATCTCATCAAAAAGAATCATGAGGATACAGGCAAAATGCTTGCAAACATCACATTGCTGCTTAATCTTGCATTGATTGCAGCGCTTATGTTCCTGGCAATAGCAGGCAGGTTCATCTATACATTATATTTTGGAACAGGCATCTCAGATTCATATCCATTTTTCATATGGATAATCTCTGGTGTACTGTCAAATCTGTCGCTTGTCGGATTTTTCATATATTTCTTTGCATTTGACATCAGGTACCTCAACAGGATTGTTATTACAGTCGGGTTGGGATTCTTTGTCCTGATAGTCCCTTTGTTAAGATATTTCAGCCTGCAGGGAATTGCAGTCCTGTTTTTTGCCACATACTTCATAAAAGGAATGATAATGATATCAGGTTATAGGTCAAGGACAAATAATCAGATGGATAAGAGCATCATCATGATCGTTCTATTGTCTGTTATGGCCATTGTTCTGGCACTATTGAATCTTTATTTTCCAATAAGCAGATTGATCATAATATACATGTTGCTAATGGCACTAATATTCATTTCAAATATCAGGAGATGGATAAGAAGACTTGAATATGTCTATAATATCTGAGATACATAGGAATAAGATACCATGCACATGAAAAATAAGCCGATGTGGATAACGCTTGAACTCACAAAGAGATGCAATTATAGCTGTCAATACTGTTATAACAGGCCTCTCCTGCCAAGACCTAATGGATGGATAAAAAAAATGAATGGATCCCGGAGTGCTCTGGTGGATTTTAATGTTCCTGAGATTACAGAGGCCCTGGACAAAATCAGCACGAAAAGTCACATCCATATCACAGGTGGTGAGCCTTTCCTGTATCCGGATCTCATCAGCCTCTGCAAAAAACTGACAAAGTCGCATACAATTGACGTGCTGACAAACCTCAGTAGCAATAGGGTCTATGAATTTGCCGACAGCATGAGCCCCGGCAGGGTCAGGTATATATTTGCAACAGTCCATATGACAGAGCTGAAGCTGGAAAAACAAGTAGAGGATTTCATTAAAAAAGCCAGGTATCTGTCAGACAGAGGGTTTATGATAGAAGTCCATTATGTCTTATATCCGGTTCTTGTGAAGAGATTTATAGAAGATTATCGATATTTCATGAGCAGGGGAGTGAAGCTTGTTGCAAGACCGTTCAGAGGATTGTATAGACTTAGGAGATTTCCGGGCTCTTACAATGCCTCTGAAAGAAAACTGATTGAAAAATATGGTGAGAATGGAGGAAAGATAATCATCCGGAAAAATGCCGGTAGCTTTAAAGGAAAAAGCTGCCTAGCAGGAAATTCCTACATAAACATTGATGAATATGGTGATGCATATGCATGTTACGGCAGAGAAGAACCTTTGGGCAACCTGATGGACAGAGATATCAAATTATCATCAAAACCTGTAGTATGCAATAATGCCATATGCCCCTGCCCGGAATACGGATTCAGGTTCGTGATTGATTGAATTTATTCCATTTCAGGCTGACCCTGCCTGCAATAAGGCCTGCCTTAAACGACATGTCCTGGCAGAACCGGATCAATAAAAAATCAAGTCCGTGCCTGGAAATTCTTCTGTAACTGATTGCGTCTGCCCTGAATCCCTGCTTGCTGTTGATGATTACATTCCACTTCCCGTATGTGAAACATTTTTTTAACAGATTTAATATTGAACCAGGATAATGATGATGGACAACAGCTTCCTTTTCATAATGCAGTTCTCCCGATTTTCTTATGACCCTCCTGCACAGCTCAAAATCCCCCCCTGATAAGAGTTTCCCGTTGAACATGCCTGCAGACAGCATATCATTTCTTCTCACAGCCATATTGGAAGTCGCTGCCATGTTAATCCTAAAATAGGCTGCCTGGTCATGGCAGAAGAGGTCGCAGTATTTCTGGACAATTTTTTTTCTTGACGCTGCCCTAATTTTTCCGCTGACTATCCTGATATCCCTGTTTTCAAACGGCCTTACCATATGGCTGATCCAGTCTTTCTCAGCATGGCAGTCTGAATCAATGAACAGCAGAAAATCACCATCTGCATCCCTGATGCCCCTGTTCCTTGCATTATAAGAGCCGATGATTGGTTCGCAGAAGATACTGATTCTGTCATCAAAACCTTTCAACAATTCCATTGTCCTGTCTGTCGAGCCGTTATCAACCGCGATTATCTCATATTTATCATGCGGATAATCCTGATCAAGAACCGAAGCAATGCAGGATGATATTGTCTTTTCAGCATTGAGTGCAGGTATTATAACACTGACACTAGGTTTTCTCATGCATCATCTTAACCATCTGGTATATAAAAACTTATTTATATCCCCTTGGATACTTGATTGGATAAACAACATGTCTTCCAAAATGAAATCATATTATATCTGTTCTGCAATCGGCTGTGTCCCAAGAAATGTCGAGGCCATGAAGATCAATGATTATCTCCAGGCAAATGGCCTTGAAAAGACTGAAGATTTCAAAAAGGCAGATATGTTAATCATCAATACCTGTGCAAACGGAGAAGAGCCGCAGGACATTGCCGAACGCACCATAAAATATTATCATTCAAGGAAAGGCAAGAAAACAAGGATAATCGTTATCGGATGCCTGCCGAAAATAAAACCGGAATTCAATAAAGGATGGGATGATGTCAGTCCAATATCGCCAAGAGAGCTGGAAAAGTTTGATGAACTTATATCCGCTGATAAACATATAGCTTCATTTCCAGAACCGGCCGGTTTTGTGAATTTTCCGTTGGAAGGGGATATTGCTTTCAGGAATGCCCTTAATAGAGAGATCCATGTTTTTTACTTCAATGCAAGGGCAGACATACTGAGCATTAGGAAATTTCTTCAAAAACTGAGTATACCTAAAATCCTGAGGTTCATAGGCAGTTATTATTCAACACCTGAAACTGGACAGGAAAACGTGCATTATCTCAAAGTTTCTGTCGGCTGTCCAGGGATGTGCAGCTACTGCATCGAACACACGGCCATAGGAGATGTCAAAAGCAGACAGATCGATGACATTATCAAGGATTTCAACTCAGCCTATAAAGCCGGATATCGTGATTTTGTAGTTTGTGGCGACGACACAGCCTACTATGGCTCAGACATCGACACAAATATTGCTGAACTTCTAAAAAGACTGCTCGAGCAGGAAGGCAGCTATAATATCTCCATCGGCTCCCTTAATCCTGAAGGCCTTATCAAGCATTTCCAGGCAATACTTGAATTGTTGAGAAAATACCCAGACAGGATCAGGAAGATGCATGTTCCTATCCAGTCAGGTAGCAACAGGATCCTGAAGAAGATGAACCGTGGATACAGGATTGAAGATGTAAAAGAATGCCTGGAAAAAATTAAGGATGCAGCTCCAAAAATAAAGTTCTGGACTGCTATAATCGCAGGATTTCCAGGCGAGACCGAGGAAGACTTCCTGAAAAGTGCCAGGTTGCTTGAAGAGACAATATTCTCAGGGGTGTTCATCAACACGTACAGCGACAGGAAGGATACCAAAGCATCAAAGTTTAAAGACAAGATCAGCAGGACAGAAAAGACAAGGCGCGTCAATATCCTGCAGGATATCCAGAAGAATAATGGGGACTCAAGGATAATGTATTATTGATGTTACCCCCTAAATCGGTTGAGCAATCCTGACAGGACACCTTCATTATAATAACAGTTCAGCAATAGGCAGGGCTTATTACATTTCCTTATATCTTCAATTGCTGAGCTGAACTTTCCTGTCCCCCATAAATAATTCAGTCCTTCCTCGGACCAGTCATTGACAGCATATTTATAGTTGCACAGGACAATTTTCCCGTCAGCTGTAATCTGGCATGTGCCTGTCCCTATTGCGCATGTCCTGCCAGCGACTTTGCTTAGCGGATCCATAAAATACTGCCTAAACATTTCCAACTGGGCCCGGGAATTCAAAACAGGATAGCCCGAGTTTTTCATCTTGACCAGCTTGTCAATGAGATTGTTGATTTTATTTGCATCATCAGGCCACAGGTCGCTTTGCCTGTACCATTTTTCCATGTCAACATTCTCACCGAATGTTGGGACCAATGCCTGGAATTCAATGCCCAAAAATCCCATCTTCCTGACCCATTCGACCAACTCAGGGATATTTTCAGGATTATCTTTGAATATCACCGTCTGGATAACAATCCTGGAGCTATAATCTGAATTTTCAATATTACGTATGAGAGATTCGAAAGTTCCCGGAGCTCCCCTGATTTTGTCATGGACTTCCTGCCTAGTGCTGTCAAGCGAGACAAGAACCAGGTCAAGGCCTGCATCGAAGATTTCATCCTGGATTTCCCTGGTCAATAGCACTCCATTTGTAGATAAAGCTGTCTGGATTCCATTATCAGAGGCAAGCTTAACGAGTGCAGCCAGGTCTTTCTTAAGCAATGGTTCGCCGCCGCTTATCGTCAGGTGATAAGGTCCTGTCCATTCCCTGAGACCCAGTATTATTTTCTCAGCATCTTTTTCAGGCAGGCTGCGCTCCTTATTTTTCCAAATGCTGCAGTGTCTGCATCTTAGATTGCATTTCGATGTTACTGATAGGATTATTGCATGCGGCTTTGGAGTATCAACCAGGCGTCCCAATGTCTGCTTTTTGATATAGTTCAGCCTGTATTGTGTTTTTTGGATTCTGTTCATGCCATAGCACCCAATCCTGGCAGGAATAATTATATATTTGATATGATTTCATTGTATGCAATGCCATTGGCCTATTTAAACTTTTATAATTAAAAATCAGGATGGAAAGATGATTGTATCATTCAACAATTACAAAAGACAGAATAAGTTTCTGGAAACAGATATCAGGAATGAACTAGGCAAGGTCCTTTCTCTTGATTCAGACCCCGATCTTTTCAGCTACCAGTATAAAAACGAGAAAAAGATAGGCAGAATCCTTGGAAGAGGCCATGCAATAGGTCTTTCAAGCGGCACTGCTGCACTCCAGTTCTCTCTTGCATGCCTTGGTATAGGTAAAGGTGATGAGGTGATTACAGTCCCAAATACATACATTGCCACACTCCTCTCCATTTCGAATACAGGCGCAAAACCTGTTCTTGTCGACGTCAATGATAATACGATGCTTATCGATAATGAGAAAATTGAGGACAGCATCACGGATAAGACAAGAGCAATCATGCCTGTGCATCTCTACGGCCAGATGGCAGACATGAAAAAGATCAATAAAATCGCAGAAAAACATAATCTCTTTACTGTCGAGGACGCCTGCCAGGCGCATATAGCAAGATATAACGGGAAACTTCCGGGAACATACTCTGATTCAGCATGCTATAGCTTCTTCCCGAACAAAGGACTCGGCGGAATAAGCAACGGGGGAATGGCCATTCTAAAAAACAGGGGACTAAGCAAAAAGATCGAAACCTTGAGAAATCCTACATCTAATGACCCTTTGCTCCTCAAAAGCCTCAGGACTCCCGCATATCTTGATTGGGTCCAGATAGCTTTCATCAAATGCAGGATGAGATACCTGAGTGACTGGACTGAAAGAAGGAGAGAGATTGCAAAGATATTTTCGGAAGAGCTTGAAGGATTGCCATTGATGTTGCCAGGCATCGACAAAAAAACCTATCATGTCTTCAGGAATTTTGTGATAAGGACTGACAGGAGGGACAAGCTCAGGAAGTTCCTCGGCAAAAAGAATATTGAAACAGGTGTACATTACCCAACCCCTGTCCACCTGACAAATACCTATAAGGACCTCGGATACAGGAACGGAGATTTTCCTGTCAGCGAAAAGGCATCAGAAAGCGTCCTTTCAATCCCTGTCAACCCGTTCCTCTCAGAAGACGAAGTTCAGCATGTAATCTCCAGCATAAAAAAATTCTTCAGATGAAATATTTCACCCAATACCCTGTTTCAGGAGTGCCGCAGAGATACTATATGCAATTCCGGACAGTAAGGTCCCCTCATTCCTCATCGCAAGGAACTTATTGAAAAACCTGCTCCGGTTAATCCACTCCTCAACCTCATCATCGACCCAAGGGGCTGATTTTTTATAATGAGTATCAATGACCTTTGACCATTCTTCAAGCGTCTCCGGTTTGTTGAAGCCTTTACTGACGCACATATTAAGGATCTCTGTTGACGGAGTAGGAATAAGTTTCAACAGGCTCACCCTGCATTTCCTGTTTTCTCTGATCAATTTCACCACTAACCCATATGTTTTTTTTATATCTTCAAGATTTTCATATGGAAATCCCTGTATTGCACAGTACAGGGGCAATATCCCTTCCTTTTTCAGAATCCTGTTTGCCTGCAGAAAATCAGGGACTCCTGCGCCTTTTCTTATCATCTTCAATATCTTCTCAGAGCCGGATTCAATTCCTATTGTCAATGATTTCAATCCGATATTTTTCAGGTCATTAAAAAAATTTATTCTGCTTACAACTTCAGGCCTGATGCTTGTGTACCATTCGATATCAAGCCTCTCTAATTTCAATTTGCTTGAAAAATCTTCAATCCTCTTCATATCGACAAAGAAATTGTCATCATTGAACGTGAATGAATTTATCTTGTATCTATCGACCACATTTCTTATATCCTCAATCATCCTGCCAACGCTCTGCCCTCTCCATCCTGTCGGCTGCTTTGACTGGAAGCAGAAGCTGCACCTGTGCGAACAGCCCCTGCTTGTCTCAAGAGGAGCGATCATGTCGCTCTCAAATCCGAAGAAAGTGTTCTTTTGCCTGTAATCCTGAAAATCAATCAGTTCGAAAGGTAGCCTCGGAAGGTTGTCAAGAACGATTTTTGGAGAGGGTCCTGTCTTCCTGATTTTTCCGTGTGTCTTGTAGGCAATTCCTCTGATTTTACTCAGATCTTCCCTGTCATCCAATGCCCTGACTATATCAGGAAAAACATAATCCCCCTCGCCGATAACCGCAATATCAATATCCTCGCAGGATATTGTCGAAACAGGTTCGAGTGTGGGATGCACCCCGCCCCAAACAACAGGGATTTCTGAATGTTTCTTAATGAACCTGCTCAGTTCCAGCGCGAATCTTATCTGGTTCCCGCTCATGCAGCTGATTCCCGCACAAATCGGCCCTTTTCTTAATTCCTGCAGCAGTTCTCTCTTCCAGTCATCCACGACTCTCTGGTCAAGAATCCTAACTTTATAACCCATTTCAACAAGCGGCGCAGCCAGGTTAAGTATTCCGAGAGGGGGCCTTATATTCGACCGGTTGGCCTTCTCATCGTAAGACACCGAAGGCTGGATAAGCAATACTTCTGCCATTTTTATCTTATCGAAAAGCTGAGACAGCCAGTATTTTTACATTCTGTCATCTGTCTGATGACTGAATCCTTTTTTTCTGACCGCCATATCTCCGCCATGTGATTTTCTGATATGTTCCCGATGCATTCTTTTTTCCTGCATAGCCAGACTTTCCCATCAAGGCCTACGAACGCCTTGTTTTTCGGCCAATTGCAGGTTTTCCTGTTCTTCCTGCTTTTGCTGATGAACTTTTTCATGTATCTCTTATTGCCTGGCATCCTGCTTTTCAGGATCTGCCTCAATTGCAGATTGACTGATTCTGTATCCATATCCTTCAAGGCAAAATCAACTTTATTTTCGGATCTGGTCTGGTGACAATTCAATGATTCCTGTTGCTTGAAATAGAATTCTACCCCTGATTCCTCTGCCTGTTTTGCAGTCTCAAAAAGATCTTTATAGTTTTTCTTATTGAGGGTAAATTTCAGCGCGATATCAATATCCGGAAAGCTGTTTTTCAGCTGGGTTGTAGTCTCAAGAAGAGCGTTTCTTGACCCCTTTGTCTTTCTTATCGAATCATGGGACTTGGCTCCATCATAACTTATAGTGAGTGTTGTCATCTTATCTGTAGTCGACAAAAATTCCATAATCCTATTTGTATAATACCCGTTCGTACTGATGTTCACATATGACTTCGGCAGATGTTTTCTTGTGAGTTGGTAATACTTGGTCAGATCAGCAATCATGAAAGGCTCGCCGCCGGTGAATGAGACGTTCCTGATCTTTTTCATTGCAGAATCTTTAAGGACGTCCTCAAAGAGCTTAAGGTCAAAATCTCTTTTTGGGCTCTCTTTCCAGATATCACACATATCACACTGCATGTTGCACCTGTTGGTCAGTTCAAAAATGATATGTCCTGGATATTTTTTTGACACCATTTTTCAAATTACCTGCCTGTTGACTATCAGGTCAAGCAGCTGGATAAGATGTGGTAGTGGGTCAGTGAATTCAACATCTGTCACTGTATTATTGAAATCGTGGTAATTTTTAAGAAGCTTCAGCCTGTCCCTTGATCTTAACAGATAGAACAGCTCGCCGAACATGACCCACCTGTGTTTCTGATTTAGCTGATAATCATTCTTCTCTTCTATTTTTTCACCTAACGCCATCTTGTACGCCAACTGAGGTACATCGAGGCCTGCAGCAATCGTGCTTCCAATGCATGCCCAAAGCCTGGGATTTATCTCGAACAGCTTGGTCATTCCATCCCTGGGATCAACTGCGCACTGCACATTGAACGGGCCGTGCCATTTGAGTTTTTCAAACATAGTTACAATTGTCCGCCTGACCTCTTCATTCTTCACAGTCATGTTCAACAAAGGTGAGCCATATGTCGGATAATGCCTGTAATTCTCGAATACCACGCTTCCTTTATGCCTGCCTCTGTCGAAGATGCCTGTCACAGAATACCTTTGACCATAGATGAATTCCTGGATTACAGGTCTTTCAGGATCAAAATTGAACGTCTTCTCCTGTATTGTAATCTTCTGGTATCCCTTCATCAATTCTTCCCTCTTAGTTGCTTTTGCAATGCCTTTGCCCCCGCCCGATAACCTGGGTTTGATAAGGACAGGGTAGGGAAGTTCCCCGGCAATTTTCCTTAATTCATTCAGGTCCGCGGGAAAATATGTCTTTGGAACAGGGCAGCCGACCCTCATGGCCTCCTTTATCATTGTTTCCTTGTTATAGAATTTCATCAGGTTGTCAATGCCGATATTCGGCACGATTTTGGAATATTTTTCATACTCCTCCAGATGAGAAAGGACTGTGTAGATTGTATCATATGAGGATGGAAGGATGACATCAGGTTGGAATTTTTTTACATTTTTTAGTATGGCCTTATGCATCTTATCAATGCCAAAGTAAAACGACGGATATGTGAACCTGCCCCTGCAGTATCTTGAAAAACAGGCTCTTGCAAGGAATCTGCTTCCTCCGACATAGACAGGTATCCCTTTTTTACCGAGACTCCTGATAGTGCTTAGCGCTCCCCTGTTCTCACCCAGAAGAATCATGGCAGACTCCATGTATAGGGTGATTGAATCAAAATTTATATACCTTTCTACCAGAAACTCGGCACAAGCTCGCATATTCTGGAAAGGTCAGGCTCTGTGCTCCAAGGCCCCTGGCAAAGAGCATCTTTTTTCATGTAATCGCCATGCAATACTTTATTTGCTGTCTTGCATCCGCCACCACAGATATCCACTATCGAGCATTTGCCGCACTCTTTAGCAGGAGAGAAAAACCCATTGAATTTCAGATTTTTATGTCTGCCCCCGAATATCTTATTGATATCCCTATCCTTAATGTTCCCCAGAACAAGGTCATGGTGGATGAATGGACATGGAGTGACGTCTCCGTTTGTTTTTACTGAAACCATACTGTATCCTCCCTGGCAGCTCCTGCCTGTGAGTGCAAGGACATTCCTTATCTTATCCCCATGTGCAGGGCTCTTTTCATACAATGCCCATTTCTTGGCTCTACCCCATTCACCGGTATTCTCCAGCATCAATGGATCATCTTTCTGTCGAGGGACGTACTTGAAATGCAGGTTCCGGGCTCCGAGGCCCTTCGAAAATTCATTTATCTCTTTCAATCTCCTGACATTTGCAGAATTCACAACAGTTATCGCGTAAGTCCTAATGCCTGCTGCAACCAGGTTCTTGATCCCGTCCACTGTCTTTTCAAAGGAGCCTTTTTTTTCTGTGATCTCATCATGGACTTCCTTCTTGTCAGAGATAAGGGAGACAATCGCATGGTCAAGCTCAGAACCTTTCAGTTTTTTTGCTGCATCTGCCGATATAAGCGTGCCGTTTGTAAACAGAGTGCAGGTGAGGCCTCTAGATTTGATATGGCTGATTATCTCAAATATATCCTTTCTTATCATTGGCTCTCCGCCCATGAGCTCTATCCTGCCATGCCTGAAGCTGTCAGCGAGCCTGAAGATATGTTTTCGGTCCATTTCAGCTGAGTCCTTTTTCGAATAGCAGTAAATGCAGTTCAGGTTGCACCTGTTTGTGACATCGAGCTTGATGATAAAAAGATGACCATTGCCGAGAGTTTCATCATATATCCCCTTCAACTCCTTGAAAGTGCTTGAATCAGGATGTATGGGATTTCGCTCGATAAATATCCTTATTTTCCTGGCTAACTCTTTTCTCTTGATCGAACCTTCCCGGAACAATGAATA
This sequence comes from uncultured Candidatus Woesearchaeota archaeon, assembly GCA_963717515.1. GTDB lineage: Archaea > Nanobdellota > Nanobdellia > Woesearchaeales > DSVV01 > CAYXZQ01. Next base: position 1,291,703 of record OY970338.1, on the reverse strand, counting down.
TGACCTGTATAATTCTTCAACTTTCCCTGACTCACCTTTTGGTTGTGCCATTTTCAATGTCTGACTCAGGGATGCATATTCCCAAACCTATAAATATTCTTCTATATAACCAGACTTTAAATCCGATTGGTGAAAGGAATGATTGAGTTGAAACTTGCTGTCCAAGATATGAAATTTACGGTATCTGATGAGACCAAGGAATATCTTGACCAGAAGATGATCAACAAGCCGCTCTGCCTTTACCTCATCCATAAAGAAGACAAGCGATTTTTCTTCCCGACATTCGCCCTAGTGGATTTCCAGAAACTGAGCATATCTCACATACACTCATTCAGCAGGGAGAATGCCCGGATCATCGAGATTCAGAAGGATGAGGGGCTGTTCCAGAGCGAGAGGCGGTTCAATCCACACTGCAGTCTCAGGACAGGAGAAAAAAGATTCAATTCATTCGTTTATTTTGATGACCAGTATTTCTACGATGTTGATTACGGCAGGGGCAGACTGAATATCGTGATGGGAAAAGACCTTGAAAATAATATGGCACAGCTGAAAAAATTCCCTTCGACAGTCTATCCTGACCCGGATGACCCGCACAAGTTCCATTTTGCTGCAAGCACCTGGTCAGGCGGTATAAATTATTACAGGGCAAACCTTGGCATGACCGGGATTGAAAGGCTCTGCTCATCAGGAGCTCCAGTCGTGCCCCATGTCGTCAGAAAATTCAAAAACCATGTATTCAGCTCATATTTTGATTTTTTTGAATATACCATGCTCTGGTCTGGAAAGACAATGGATAGCACGGCCGACCTGTTCAGGCATGTCCTTGATGTTTTATCTGAAAAGTACAGGTCCAAAGCAGATGTTGGAGACAAATTAAAAAAAGCAGGGCAGCGAAGGACAGGGACCATATGGTGGGATATTGCCGAGACTCAGCTCGAGACCAGGCTGGACAGGAATTTCAGGCAGTTTCTTGACGACAGTTTTTCAAACCTTGACTTCATTGACCAGTGCAATTCATTTCCAGAGACAAGGTTCAATGTCGAGAAAGGCAGATTTGCGATGCTTGACCTCGATAGGAAAACAGAGACATTCTATGAGACGACCTATTCAAGGCCTGCGCATTTCGAGGTTGACGAGAAAAGAGGTCATGTATATGTCTCGAGCCATAATTTTGCGACAATCGACAGGATCAGATATCTTGGACCGGCGGCAATCGACAAATTTGAGCTTAAAGATGGAGAACTGAAACTTCTGGATACATTCACACATGAGAAAGGATACAGGTTCACCTCCCATAGGATATTTGACTTTGAAGGGAAACCATATCTATGCACATTTGCCCAGCCGAACAGGTTGTATCTGGTTGACGCAGAGAAGATGGAACTTATCCATTCTGAAGATATCGGAGAAGATTTCCTGTCTGGAAAAGAAAACATAGGTGAGTTCCTAAACAATACAGACACTGAGCCTTACGCCCTGAAGGAGATTGAAGTATCAGATGACGGGAAGATGCTCTTTTTCCTCGATAACAAGCACCTCTATTTATATGATTTTGAAAAAAGGAAAATTCAGGACAGGATCCCATACCTGCCGAATGACCTGTTTGAGAGAAGATCGACCCATATATACTGGCTATAATTCAAAAATCAATGTTTTTTCCATCCAATAGCTGACAGATTTATAAATGATTTATGGCTCCCCTGATTGATGGAGAAAAGATACAGGCTATCGATGAAACTCTCTGACAGGATTTATCTCGCATCGCCTGGATTTATCCAGGACCTTATAAGTTTCATGCTCATCAGGCTCTGGGTTCCCTGGTACAACTTCGGATTGGATTATATCCTATTGAAATTTATCGTGTTCTACAACAACACCATGTTCAGGATTGATTATGAGAAGCATCAGATGAGAAGGTTGAGAAAGCTCCTGAAGCATTGTCATGAGAATGTCCCTTATTACAGGGAACTGTTCGACAGGGAAGGGATTGACTGGAAAAATATCAAAAAGTTCAAAGACCTTGAGAGGATCCCTGTTTTGACAAAGGAATTGCTGGTCAAGAACTTTGATGGATTAAAATCAAGAAGGATGTATCATGGAAGACCAATAATTCAAAGGACAAGCGGAACAACAGGGACTCCGACAAGGTTCCTGCTGGATATACAGGTAGATGCAATCAGGCATATTGTCCATCAGAGATTGGTCAAGGACATCGGGCTCAGGTTGACTGACAGGCATATCAGTGTCTTTTCAAATTATTTTCTTGAAAACAAGAATCTCAAGAAGAAGAAAATTGTAAGACATCCAATCTATAGAAAGGTCCTTTTCTCAGCCCTTGCAAACAATGAGAAGGATATCAGGCTATTTCTGGATCTTATGAAAAAATTCAAGCCAAAATACATCAATTGCATGCCAAGCCTGATGTATTTGGCTGCACAGTATGCTGAAAAAAAAGATATCGACATAGGTTTTGATGTCATGATCAGCGATAGGGAAAGCTTATTCCCATTCCAGGAAAAGAAGATCCAGGAAGTCTTTGGCTGCAGGATATTCAACCAGTACGGCCAGATGGAATGTGTTTTCAGGGCATTAAAATCGCCAGGAAAAGATTATTTTGACTGCGACCATTATATGGGGATATTCGAGATTGTGGATGATAAAGGGAAGCAGATAAGAGATGCTGGGAGAATAATAGCCACGGGCCTTGTGAATTATTCAATGCCTTTGATCAGGTTTGAGACCAGCGACTTAGGTTCTAGGAAGATATTAGATGGTCTGCCGGCCCTTACAAATCTTCAGGCAAGGGAAAGCGATATCATCAAGCTAGGGGAAAGATACACCAATGCAAATACGCTCTCAAAGATGCTGGATGAAATTGATGAGATAAAGGAATGCCAGTTCCTACACTCTAAAGATAAGTTGATTTTGAAAATAGTCAAAAGAAAAAAATATATCCCGAAGCATCATGACCAGATTATTAGTACTCTCCGCAGTTTTTTTGGAAAACATCCGGATTTAAGGATTGAATATGTAAAATCGATTCCCAGGACGAAATCTGGCAAATTCGAGTTTATTAAAAAGATCTAAAGGAACCTTGGATCATAACCGAAAGAAATTTTGTATCTATCCAGAAATTTCATCATCTTCTTGATATTCTTGTTTGTCTGTCTGATATATTTTTCCCATTTCAATCCATCTACCTCATCAAACTTCATTGTTTCAGGATCATGCCTCGAATACATCCCGATAATCTTTAAGCCATATCTCTCAGGATTTGTATACATATTTGAGTTGTAAAGCAATTGAAATTTTGTCAAAAGTACTCTCGTTATCAACTTTTTATTCTTTCTTATGAATCTTATTGTCAAATCAACGTCATCATCAGTCTCATGAGGATATCCAATCATTATGCATATGACATTATTGATCCCTGCAGAGGCTGTCTCTTCAAGGCTATTTTGAATGATATCAAAAGTATGCGACTTATCCATAAGCTTATGGATCCTTCTGCTGCCAGTCTCAATCCCATATAACAAGTTGAAAAAACCCGCTCTTCTCATGAGTCGTAGAATTTCAGGCATAATACCAAATGTTGCATAAGCAGAAAAATTAAAATTCAATCTCTCTTTAATCATCTCATTACATAATTCCACAAGATAGCTTCTTTTTGAATTTATTGCAGAATCAGTGAACCTGTATTTTCTGATCAGTGTATTTTTACTGATCTCTTGGAGCTCTTCAATTACTTGCTTTACGGGTTTAAATTCAATTTTCTCAATCATATGATACATGCAGAAACCACACCTGTTCGGGCACCCTGTTGATATCTGGTAAGAAAGCCCTGAATGACCCTGGAATAATCTTTTTTTCCTGATTCTTGCAATACGCTTCTTCTCATAATTTGGAACAGCCTGCATCCCCAGTCCCGGCTCTTTCACAGAAAAGAGCATCCTTTTTTCAGGATTGTAATTGACTTTTGGAGTGCTAATTCTCTTCTCATTTTTTTCGATACAACCAATCAATCTAAGGAAAGGCAGTTCCCCTCTGCCTTTTACAAGATAGTCTATAAAACAATATTTTTTCATGTCAATCAGCTCTGGAAAGAGGCCGATATACGGTCCTCCAAAGACTATTGTCACACTATATTTTTTTTTAATCCTTTTTGCCAGGAGCAGATAATATATCAGCTGGAATTTGGAATGGACAGAGAAACCGATGATATCGTTCTTTTTGATTGACATCTTACTTATTTCATTGTCAATGTGGAGGGTCAGTGGGAAATTCAGATCTGAATCCAGCATGATCTTGTTTAAAGAGTTGGATAGTCTGCAGACGAGTTTGCTGTAAGGGAACCTGCTGACCAGAAGAGGATTCACATAAGCCGGTTCTGCCTCGATCGAATGCTGTCTTACTTCATAACCTTTCTCACGAAGAAATGAGTCCAACACACTGACTCCCAAAGAAACTTCGTTTGAATACATGTATTTATGGACCAGCTGAATCCTCGGTTTTGCCATCTGGCTTCCTGAATCCGTCAGAATATAAAAACATTATGCTGGCTCCTCATCGGCTTTCAGTGGAATACAGGATAAAATTGTAATTTCCTTGATGAAACGTTTCAATGGATTTCATAACATAACTCCTGAACATCTCCCTGCATCGCTCTTCTGATCTCCCTGCATCAGCAATCCCTTGATTCGTACAGAAACCATCGAAAAAATAATATACCTTATGATTCTTCTGGATAATCTCAATCACTTCCGGATTTTCCAGGGCAAATGCAGTGCTTATCCCACTTATATCAGAGACAGAGCTGAGCACTGTCGGCGCTTCTGAGATGATGTAACTTTCCTGATACTTATCTGCAATGTCCATGACAATGTCAGTCTCGAGCTTGTGCGAGGCGAACCTTGGCTGATTGTAGACATGTACCAGTCCGAGGCTAAATATGATTGAGAGGAGCAGGAAAAACAGTATCCTGGTATGAGGCAGGTGGCTGCTTATCTTCCCCATGGTGTATCCTGAAAGGATGACTGCGAACACAAGGGGTGTCAGGACCATCCTCTGCTCAATCTCCTTGAACAGCGGAAGGTAAGTTATAAAGAAAAACAGGAAACATGTCATAATGATCTTAATATCCTTTGAATCCCCCTTATCATACAAGAACAACGCTGCCAGGGCGATGACTGTAACGATGCCCATTGAATAGAGGTATCCAGGCAGGTTCAGGATAAAATGATCCAAGGTGAGTGCAGTGTCCCTGAACATATGGAAATATATGGATTCAAAGAATATCATGACACCAAACATACATATAACGACCAGGGGGTAGGATGCATCGAAGAATTTCCCATAAATTGACTTTTGGAACTTTTTTGAATATATCAGATAGGCAAGTGCAAGGATCGGAAACAGGATGATATTCTCAAACCTTATCATGGTGGAGAATGCTGTTGCCAGGAAAAAAAGACCAAATGATGATAACCTTCTGTTCCTTATATAGTGGAGGAATAAGAGCATCGAGAGCAGGATGAAGAATACTGACGGGCTGTTGGACTCTATTGTATTTGACCAGATAACATGCATGGGTGAAAAGGCAAGGATGAATGAGGCCCAGAGAGCTGCTTTCTCATCAAACAACAGGCATGTCACTGAAAAAATTAGGATTATGGAGAGGCAGCCCAAAATACTGCCGAAATACAGCGAAAATTGATTGTTGAGCCCAAAGAGCATCTGCACCCATGACAGAAGATAGGGCCATCCTGGGGGCTTTAAAGGGGCAAGGCAGACCTGTTCTTCGATGCCCTGGTATTCACAAACGACCGGCCCATGCCCTTGGTTCATGTTCTTTGCCATCTCCAGGTACCATGGCTCGTCGATGTACATCATGTGGAAATGGGGGAAGATGAACAGCCTAAGGGCGCATGCTGCAATGAAGATTATGAGCAGGTAAATAAGGGTCTTTTTCCTGATCTTTTTGAATGGTTTTATGAGGGTCCTGCGGTTCAGGATGACGAGGATGATGATCGAGAAGAATAGGATATGGAGGATGTAGAGAATTGAGGATTGATAGAGTGACATGGGAATTTTAAGATATTGGAATTATTTAAACCTGTCGGAAAGGATATATTGGAGCGCTTAGACCCAGATTCAATTTGTCAGGACTATGTTTTTACCTCTCTTCTTTACCTTCTTGATATACCTCAATGCCATCTGTATCTCATCACTGGGAAAGCTATAATTGCTCTTGACGACAGGCAGTGAAAAATCCCTGTTTTTATATGATAATCTTATCTTATATTTTTCAAGGTTCCTGTCCAAGTAAGTGCCGGGATGTATAAACAATCTATGAACTCTGACTTGGTCAGGATTGACCTTGCCAAGATAATCCAGAGATTCTTTAAAACTCCTAAGATTGTCACCAGGCAGACCCAGTATCAGATCAACAGTAGTAAATATTTCCAATTTATTCAGATATTCGACGGTCTTATAAAACTTTTTTTCATCAAAGTTTCTATTAAGTCGTTTGAGTAATTTAAGATTGGTTGTCTGCAAACCTACCTGTATCCGTCTGACATTCATTTTTTTCATTAGATCCATATTTTTCTCTGATAAGAACTCATACCTGCACATCAGAGCGAAACTGAGCTTATTATTTTTATTTATTTTTGAAATTTCAGTTACCAGCTCATTGAACCTTTTCTGATTCAGGAAAAAACAATCGTCGATGATATAAATGCTTTCGACCCTGCTCCACATCAGGAATTTTATCTCATCGAGGACCCTCTTTATTGAAATAGTCCGGACCCTGGAAAACCTGACATTCCTGAAACAATAGAAACAATTGAATATACAGCCTCTTGATGTTGAGACATAAGCCTGCTTCATCTTGCTAACATATTCACTTTTCATGGAGTTTGTCAGATAGGGTGAAGGGAGATTATCAAGAGTATCCAATAAATGTCTCTCAGCATTAACCTGAATCATATCATTCAGCCGATATGATATACCTTTGACTGTATTCAATTTTTTTCCCAGAAGAATTTCTTTTATAGTTATTTCAGGTTCTCCTCGAATTATCATATCAACATATGAGTGTTCTTCCAGTATTTCTTTTGAATATTCCTTGTCAATTTTATAGCTTTGTAAATATAATTTGATTTTTTTGTCATTAGTTCTGAGAATTGAAAACAGTTTCAAAGCAAACCTCAACGTGAATAGCTGGGTGCTTTGGAGATTCTCAGTAAAAAAAATTATCATCTCAGGTTCAAGCTTTTCAATTTTTTTTTTGAATAGATATATATTATCTCTTTTTGAATAAGTCCTGACAATAATCTCATCCTGATTATTGGATTTATCACAATATGCTTTCACGTATCCTAAATCCAGTGGAACATATTCTTTTCTGTTCCTGTATGTCAGAAGCAATACCCTCATGATCTAAAACAAACCCCATCACACAGTTTCCTTTTCAGATATAAGCAGTTGATGCATGTCTTGGTCAAGTCCTTCTCCAATCTCAAGGTGTTGAAAAACTCCCAAATCTGATTCCTATCTTTCATGTAATATATCTTTGGACCTTTTTTATTTATATACCTGCAGCTGATGATTTCTTCATTCTTTATAGTGAAAAGTTCCCTGCATTCATAGCAGCCCTTCGGCAGGCTGAATTCATTTACTGCTTCACCATATCCAAAACCAAGGATGCATCTTGGTAGAGGATTCAATACCTTGAAACTGATATTATCTTTCCTTAATCTAGCAAATAATTTCAATATTTTTTTCCCAGTTGAAAGATTAAGGTCATTCTCTTTCAGGAAAAATGAAATCAATATATCTTGCTTTGTATTTTTTATATTCTTGTATACATCCCAAATATCTTTTATTTTAATTAGAAAATGTTGTTTCTTAGTTAAATCATAATCACTTTCCTCAGAAAGTGTTTGGTTTCCGCAACAGCTGCAATCATCTGTCATTTTGTCAAACAATATTTTATTCATTATAGACGAGAATGAACTAATGCTTAAAAATATTACTTAAAATTTACATACTTTAAATAATAATAGAAATAAATTGTCCTTTGCACCCTATATAAACCTTATTTCCATCCATCAGAGGTTTAGTCAGTATTTCCTTCCCGACTTTATATATTCCAAGAAGTTTGCCTGTAGAGAGTTCAATCACATACAGATACCCGTTATTTGAACCGCAATAGACTCTATTGTCAACAGTATATGTATAAGAGAATATCCTTCCTTCTGTGTTGTAATACCATCTGATTGAACCTGTTTCCTTGTCAAGGCAGAAAATCCTCCTTGATACTGTGCTGAACACGAGATTATCGTCCACAATCTCAGGTGTATTATAGACTGCGAAACCCACTCTCCTCTTCCATATAAGATTCCCGTTACTGATTTCAAAGCAGTACATGTTCCCGTCTTCGCTCCCAAAATAAACTTTCCCAGTTTTTTCATCGATTGCAAACCCAGCCCGCGTCTCCTTTCCTGTTTCATATTTCCATATTAGTTTCCCTGTCTTTGAATCAGCAGCATATACAAATCCGTCATTGCAACCGACAATAACTACATTTCTTTTTGAGTCCACTGCAGGAGTAGAATGGATATAATGCCCTGTCTCAAGGTACCATAACAGTTTCCCATCTTTTACAGAACAGGCAATCAGCACCCCTCCTTTTTTTCCATACTCAACTCCGATGAATAATTCACCACCTGAGATATAGGGTGAGGAACCTATCCAGTCACCACGCTGTTTTTTCCAGACTGTCTTTCCTGTCTTTGCATCCAGGCAATACAGGAATCCGTCATATGCACCGAAATAGACATTATTTTCTTTTATAGCTGGTGAGGATAATATGCCTTTCGGAACACTTATATCAAATTGTCTTTCCCAGTTAATCTTCCCTGAATTCATTTGAAGCGAAAAAAATTTTCCTTCATTTGTACCAAATAAAATCGATTTTTTGAACTGGACAGGAGATGATCTTGGAATTGTACCCTCCCACATATTAATGTCTTTAATTTCCCAGAGAATTTTCGGCATGATTATGTTTTCGGGTTTATTCCTTACCCCCAAATCCTCAAGAGTGAACAAGTATTCAAATCGATATCCTTTTTCTTTGAGCTTCTTCTCTCCTTGGTTCCCGAAATTTAGTATTGATAACACTCCTTCCACTTTACATCCCTGTTCCTCAACTGCTTCAATTGCCCTGAATATAGAACCGCCTGAGTTTATCAGGTCATCAACAAGAACAACTGGTTCACCTGGCTTGAAATCACCTTCAATCAGTTTCTGAAGCCCGTTATACTTTGGCTCTTTTCTTATGATAAATCCGCTGACAGGTCTCTTATCCTGATAAGCGAGCAAAACAAGATACGACACAATAGGGTTTGCAGCAAGAGTCAGGCCTCCTACCTGCCTGCTTTTGAATTTCCTGAGCTTTTCATAAATAAGTTTTGATATTAGATATGCTCCTCTCGGAATAAGCAGGACTTCCCTGCAGTCTGCAATCCATGAACAGGGTTTGCCGTTCGGTTGAACTCCCTGGTTAAATTTTATTGCTGAGTCAATTAGAATTCGTTTTAATTCTTCTCCTTCCATGTTCTGTATGAGTAAAATTATTGTTTATTTAAATATATTCTATAAAGATATTATTTCCGAAGCAATACTAGTTGTCCAACATTATTCGGAAATATCTTCACACCCTTTTCTGGTTTCTGCAAAAAGTGCCATAATTACTGATCATTTTAGATTGGTTCTCAAGTAAATGCTGAATAATAGCAAGTATGAAAAAATCAATTGGCTTCTATACTTTATGAACATTTAATACTCATATTCAGACAGAATGATTGAACTATTAAAATTCTTAAATTGAGATATTTTATAAAAGAGAAAAAGATTTACCAAGATTAAAAACAGATTAAAAAAATGGAAGAAAAAAATATCTTTCAATGAAAGTGTTGATGAAGAAATACTAATGGATATACTAAGGGAACGAAATTTACTTGTCGTAACAACAAAATGCAATATAAATTGCATATTCTGTTCTAAAAAGCACAATCCTTTTAATTATAATACTGTCCATAGAAGATTCAGCGATATTATTGCCCAAATAAATCTTTTCAAGCCAAATTAAATGATAAACATCAACACTTCAATTTCAAGGCTTACAGATGGTGAACCCTTTTGCCACCCAAGGATTTGGGAAATATTGAGTCATATTCGGAAGAGATTCCCATTTAAGAACAGCCCTCTTTTAGGATATAAGATAAAATTTATGACTAACGGAGCATATTTAACATAGGAAAACTTACAGAAACTTGAAGACTTAGGTGGGATTATTGTTGTCCATTCAATAAACAGTACGAACCATGAAGATTGGATAATAATGCATGGATCTATACAGCAGTTTGGAGAAATATCGATAAATATCCTAAAAGTAGTAAAAAATTATAATATTGAATGTATGGGCAGTATGGTAGCAATACCAGAATTAGTCGGGTGGAGTGGTGTTGAAAAAACGATAAGGGACCTTGACTCATATGGGGTGAAAAGTCTAAGAGTGCATCTTCCGACATATACTAATTTCACAACAAAAGCCCAGCAGAGACTTCTTTATTGTGATGAAGAAGACTTTAAGAATTTAATGACCAGATTACAAAATGAAATAAGAATGAACCTACATATTCTACCTTATGGATTTGAGAATGTTAAACCTGAAATGATGGGTTATGAGGATGTAGGAATTAATCCAAGTGATGAGGTCATCTCAGTTGACTGCCAGAAAGTATTTTGCCGAAACCATGCCTTTAACCTGTTTTCCACAGAAAAAAGGTTGTTGAATGTGAAGATAAAATCAAGGACAAATGAAGAGAAAGAGTTGCATATTTATTCCAGGGCTTTAAATAAAAATGCTTATCCTAAATATTTTATAAATAACGACATATATTTTGATGTAAATAAAATCGAGAGGATTTGAAAAAAATATGATAAGATTCTTATCATGCCATCTAATGCTGAAGAGAAGGTTGTTAAAGCTGCCTTTGAAAAAGCTAAAGAATGGAGTGGAGTTTTAAGTAAAAAATCATTCTACTATCAAACAGTTTACAATGATTTTTACAGTGGCAGTGTCAGATGTGGTGGACTCCTTATGTATAAATATTATAAGAAATATCTCAAGAAATTCATTGATAACAATTTTAAACCTGATTTGGTATTAATCAACCGGGATTCATTTGACTTGCTGGAAGGGATTTGATTAAAGATTCAATATATGTGGTTATGGAAGAACTTGATATTGAAATAGAACTTGTATAAAATGGATATTTTGAAAAGACATACTAAAAGCATATGCCCGAAATGCTTTTGGAAAGTAAACGTCCGGATAATCGAAGAAGATGAAAAAGCTTTCATCCTTGAACTTAGCAATTATTGTCGCGTTGACCCAATTTGTAAAAACTACTTGTAAATAATAACACAAGTTTATAAATTATGATGTCCAATATATGATTTATGGAAAAGGAATTGTTAGATTATATCAAAAAGGAACTGGAAAAGGGATTTTCTGAAAAAGAGATTAAGGAAGCTTTAATTAATGCAGGTCATGATAAAAAAATTGTACATGAGATTTATAGAAAAGTAAAAGAGTCAGAAAAAAATATAAATTCCAACATTATTATATCTTCCAAAAATCGTAAATCAGATTATAAGTATGTTTTAGTTGCAATATTAGTATTGGCGATATTGATGATAAGTATATTTTATTATTTTTTTATTCCAAACTATGACTCTAATTTTGATGAGGGTTGGAATATGTATCTTAAAATTGACAGGAACTCCTATAACAAGGAGGAATTTGATCAGGTAGCATCATATTTCCAAAAATTAATTGAAAAAGACCCAAATAATCCGAAGGCCTATGTAGGATTAGGCTGGACACTATATGATCAAGGAGATACAATTCTTTACTCAACTAATAATGATCAAGAAGCTTTTGAACTTATTAATGAAGCAAAGGATAGTTTTAATAAAGCAATAGAACTGGATCAGATGTATGCTCTTGCTTTCAATGGTCGTGCCTGGACACTATACAAGCTTGGAGAACGTGATTCATCTGAAGAGATGCTTAATCAAGCAAAAAAGGATTTTGAAAGAGCACTGAATTTAGATTCAAACTTAATTTATTCATATCGTGGCATCAGTAGAATTTACTGGAGTGACAATAAATATAATAAATCTCTTGAATATTTAAATAAAGCTAAAGAGATTGAACCTTCAAATCCTCTTATATATAGTGATTTAGCAAACACTTATTTCCTCATGGATGACTTCAATAACGGCCAGATTAACCTTGATAAAGCAATAGAACTTGGTTTGAGCCAAAAAAAGATTAACATATTGAAATCAAACGAATTTACAATCAAAGGGCAGAATAGTTATGAAAAAAATAATTTTTCAGATGCTATTGAATTGCTAAAAAAAGCGATTGAACTCTATCCAGGAAACTCAATAGCTCATGGAAAATTAGCATGGAGTTATATTAAGACGGGTGAATTGGATATGGCAAGAACAAGCATAGAAAAAACTTTGGAAATAAATCCAAATGATATCTCCGGCATCTCGGGGCTTGGGTATATTTATTTTTCAGAGAAAAAATATGAGCTTGCACTGGAAGAGTTCAAAAAGGCTAATTTAAAAGAACCCTTAAATCCGAAATATGTACATGCTATGGCAGCCTGCCAATTAGGATTGGGCAATTATGACCTAGCAGAAGAAGGATTTAATAAATCAATACAATTAAATCCAGATTTCATAAAAGGATATTTAGGTCTTGGAGAGCTTTATTATGAACAGGGAAAATTTGATATGGCTAAGACTCAGTTTTTAAAAGCCCTAGAACTCAATCCTGAAGATTCGACTGCAAAAGAGTGGTACCAAAAAGTAATTTCAGTGGTATAATTGAATTTGATCAAGATATTTTAAAGAAAAAGACATTAGTATTATGCTTCTTTAGATTCTTAATTCCTTTGATATATTGATTAAAAGTATTTTCAGTTCCTGTAAAAATATCGTAAGCACCTTCATTTTTTCCTAATTTCATTAGCTGGATTTCATCTACGTAAGTATTTAGTTGATTTAATACTTTATTGGAAGAAAATACTCTTCCATTTGTTTCCAACACTATCCGGATATTGGTATTGATTTTCTTAAAGATATATAAATAATCTTTTCTTGAGTCAAGATTGCAAGGAAATACTACTGCATCAAATCCATTTTGTTTTGCAGACAATATCTCAGATATTATTTCATTAGTATCCTTTTCCTGGTTAATTTTTCGGTTACAATCTGGACAATTATTATTACATTTATTGCCGATTTTGATATAATAGGTTTTCGCATCAGGACTGACATTTTTGTAGTTGTTTGAGCTGATTAGCTTCTTTAGAGGGAATTTTATTGATCTGGTTTTTTTATCCTTTTCTTTTCCAATAGCAAGGATACATATTAGTTTTAGTTTTTTTGGGATTCCAAGCAATCTCTTGATTTCAATAGATCCATAACATCCAAACCAGCATGTATCATACCCTAAATTTGTGGCTGTCAAATCTATGTAGGTCAATGCTATGGCAGTGTCCACTTCAGAATAATTTGGACTCAACTTTTCATCTGAGAGGGCAGCGACTAACACTGATGCCTTGTCGAGATTCTTGATTGAACTTTGATAATAATCGACTTCCCCTATTTTACTAATGAGCCTATCATCATCAATAAAGATGAAGTGGTATGGTTGGATGTTGGCACCGCTTGGAGAGTGAAGGATAGATTCCTTTATTCTTTTCACATCTTTATCAGGAATATTAACTTTTTGAAATGACCTTGTACTATGCCTTCTCTCGAGTACATCAAAAAAATCCATAAGAAACATAAAAATCAATATTATTAATATTTTTTGTTAAAATAGATAACATTACAACTTTTATTAATTTCTGAAGTATCATATTTGAATATGATGTTTCTTAAGAAGATTTAAATACTCCTTTTTATTCGGTCGCTCAAGGAGCATATCCTGTTTCAGACCTGAAAATGGAAGCATTATTTATTAATCCAGTCTCGATGCAGAAACAATATCTATTCAATATCAGACAGAAATCTACTCATTTCTTTAACATGACCTTATTATATCTTGCCTCATATCTGAAACAAAATGGAATATCTTCAAAAGTAATTGATCTTGGTTCTGAGAGAGAACACTTCATAAAAATAATCGAAAAAAAAATATATGAATACCAACCAAAATTTGTGATTATTGGAATTAGATGGTATTTTGATTTATATGTGTCTATTAAAATCGCAGAGACAGTAAAAAATATCGAAGAGGATATCAAAATCATTGCCGGAGGTCAGACCGCAGGATATTTTGATAAAGAAATAATCAGAAACAGCAAAATAGATTATATAATAAGAGGTGATGCTGAAAAACCTTTATTGAAGTTGATTAGAGAAAGAAAATTGATTAACACGACTTATAAGAAACAAGAAAGGATCATCAGAACTGCCAGGAGATATATCCAAACAAAAGATGATATTAAAGGTTTATGTCTAACAGATGAAATTGATCAGATACTAGAAAAGGATACGTTAGTGCTTAAGAAGACAGGACATTGGGCTGGAGAATTCATTTGGACAGGAAAAGGGTGTTGCTATAACTGTTTTTATTGTAGTGGTTGTAATAGAAACCAGAAGAGGTTATCAGGCAGAGAAAAACCAATCTTCCGTGATATACCTTCAGTGATTAAAGATATCAATATATTATCAAGATATAATGATAATATAATATTTGATTTTGATCCATTTCAAAATGATAAGAAATTTTATATCAAATTATTTGAAAAAATTAATATGCCAGAACTAAAATCAAAGTTCTATGCCTGGACATTGCCGCAAAAAGAACTGCTTTCAGCCTTCAAGAATTCATTTTCAAGTTCAACGCTGTCTCTAAGCGTTGAGACATGCAATGAAGCTTTCAGGAAGTCTTTGTCCTCAAAAGATATTACAAGACCATTTTTTTCAAATTTTCAACTTGAAAAAATGATAAAGACTTTGGAAATTAACAAGCAGTTTTTCCATCTGTATCTCATTGCAGGCCTTCCATGGGAAGACGAAAAGATATTTGACTATAACACTGACTATTGTCTGAATCTGTTGAAAAGAAACACTTCTGTTTTCCAAAAGAACATAAGCAGGAACATATCATGTGTCCCTTTGTCAGCAGAACCGGGTTCTGATATCTACATGAATCCAGGGAGATATGATATGAAACTTTATCGACGAAACTTTTTTGATTTCCTGGAGTTATCAAAAACTAGTTTTAATAAGAATATACCTTATCCCTTCAGATTTGATGCTATTGGTACTGAGATTGAACATCCCTTTGGGGTATCATCCATAAAATCTTCTGAAAATGAAGTACACAGAAAAATTGTCCGATTTTACCAAGCTCTGAGAGAAGATGAGTAAAAAAACAAAAATTAAGCTCGTATTTGCACCAATATTTGATATCTTCAGGATGGGCATGCCATCCCTGGGAATGGCTACTCTAGCTTCATATATCAGAGGCAAGGGATACCATGTCGATCAGGAGGACCTGCTTGTGAAAATAAGGAATAGGAAAAAGAACCAGAAAAAACTCAATTTGGACATGATAAGAGATTATCCACGATACATCAATTATCTTATGTTTGATAAGGAAGACTCTGAACTGGATCATCTATTTGAAGAGATATATTCACTTTCTAGATATGATGAATATGACATAATCGGCTTTTCTGTCCATAGCATCTTCCAGCTTTTATTCTCGTTACCATTGGCAAAAAAAATCAAGGAAAACACTGGAGCAAAGATTATTTTTGGCGGAACGCTCATCACTTTATATGGATATCTATTTCTTGAAAAATTTGAATACATCGATTATATGATTGTAGGAGACGGTGAGTTGCCGTTTCTTAGGCTGATAGAGCATATTGAAGAGGATAAGCATAATAGAAAAGATATTCCCGGTCTTGTATTTCGGGAAGATAGCAGAATCATAAACAATCCTGAGACAAGATTAGATATTAATGAGGTTCCGATTCCAGATTTTTGCGGACTTCCACTGAAACTTTATGAAATCAAAATCAAGGATGAAAAAAAACTTGTACTGCCCTATCAGATAAAAAAAGGATGCGATAACAGATGCAGTTTCTGCACACACCATACTTTTTCACCTCAACTCCAAACCAAAAAAACATCAAAAGTCATATCAGAACTCTCAATCATGAAAGAAAAATACAAAACAGAATTTATATATTTTTGTGATTCTACATTCAACACAACCTATAGCCATTCTGTCGAAGTCTGTGATGCTTTATTAAAGGCAAAGTTGAATCTCCTCTGGGGCGGGCTCGGAAGAACGAACAATACAGATATGGATTTGTTGGTGAAGATGAAAAAGTCAGGTTGTGTCTTTCTTCGTTATGGGATTGAGAGTGGATGTAATAAGATAACAAAGAACATCAATAAACGATTCACTGTTGAAGATGCATCCCTTTTCCTGAAAAATTCAAATGAAGCAGGCATTATCAATGTTGTCTCAATAATTGCAGGTTATCCCCACGAGACTCATGAAGATGTAAAAAAGACTATAGAATTTCTAAGAAAAAACTCAAAATATATTCAGTTTGCAAATGTAGTGATTTTTTTCCTTGAAAATAAATCTTTGATGGCTAAAAATCCTGAAAGATTTGGGATAAGTAATCTTAGATTCAGGATTAGCGGACTGTTTAACAGTATCAGCAGTGCTTCAGATTTCTCAAGAGATTATATGGACTTAAGAAAACAATTTGCATTTGATGAGATCAATGGCTTACATTGGAAATTCAAACGAATCCAACAGAACAGGACACGAAATCTCCTCAGAAAAATAATAAGGAAGTACGTTAATCCAAATATTATAGATGACACATCCTATGCAACTTATTTTAACTCCGGAATTGATTGCAGCTTTTGACTAATTATTTTTCCTCATAATAAATATGTTACCAGATCTGCCTTCCAAGGATATTTTTTTTGATTCAATCATATTGAAATATCGTGAAAAGAGCGGATATAAATCCTCTCTGTTTGTCAGATAATGACGCAAGCCATATGAACTGTCAAAAAATCTCTTATTAATCCTATCAATAAAATCTTCTCTGTTGTCAAAAGATATTGACACATATAGTCCATCTTGATTCAAAATTTTATTTACACCTTTGAGGTATTTCATCCGGTGGGTCGTGGGAATATGGTGGAACAGGGCATTTTCAAAAACAAAATCAAAGTTTTCATCCATTTCTGGTAGATTACGACAATCAATTAATTTGAATTTAACATTAGATATATTTCCTGCATTATTTATCGCCTGATTGATTGCAGAGTCTGAAAAATCAATACCTACTACATCAAATCCCTGTTTTGCCAGATATATTGAGGAATAACCTTCACCACAGCCCACATCAATGGTTCTACATGGAAAAATTGGTATTTCTTTAATAAGTGCTACTAGATATTTTGATGCCTGTTTTCGGGACCATGGTATATTCCCTGTTCTATATGCTTTTTCAAATCTATCAACATTATTTATTTGTCCCATCTTTTAGCATTGATCAAGCATTTATCTGAATATTTTAGATGTTATATTTGATTGAACTCATTTGAACCGAATTTTTCAACATATTCTTTCATGACTCTTGGACATTTCTCTGATTTTGTGCAAATATTACACTGTTCCAAACCCATTACAATTTCTCCATGAGTTTCAGTTATTATCCTGAGCTGATCATCAATATCTGAAAATTCAAATATACAAAGAGGGAAATGCTGTGTATTGACTTTAATATCTGCATTTTTTAATATGTTAACACTCTCCAAAAGATAAGGCCTTATTTTAGTATATTTTACCAAAAACAGGATTTTATTTATTTTTGCACGCCCCTGGATTATTGGATTGATAAACTCAACCTTTTTTATCCCACTGAAATTTGAAAGAATATATTCTGAAATTTTCAGAAGTTGCTTATAATTTAATGCGTTAATTATTACCCTAACTTTCACATCAATCCCGGCATTGATTAAATTTTTAATCCCGGTGATTGTTGAATTGAATGAATCTGTTTGCGTAATTTTATTGTGAATTTCTGCTGTATGGCTATGAAGAGTTACAACAACAGAATCTGGTTTGGATATTCGAAGGCCTTTTAAGAATTCTTTATTTGAAAATGACCTGGCATTTGAGAATAATATTATTTTTCTCTCGGGAAAATTCTGTCTGAGTTTTGTCATTAATTGATAAAAATCTTCCCTGATAGTTGGCTCTCCACCTATGAGGCAGATATATTTTCCTCTACTTGAGCCGATAATATTTAAAATTTCATCAACCGACGGTTCTTTGAAATGATTGTTATCCAAATTAACACTGCACATGAGACATCTGTTATTGCATTTATTTGAAACAAGGACTGGAATATTTGTATCTAGATTATGTTTTGCAAGAATATTGATTCTCATTATAATACCACTCAACATCAGGTTTTATATAAGAATAAGTCATAGAATATAAATTTTTATCATTTGGAGTGTTCTTGGAAAAGAAACACTTTTATATGGCAGATGCTTCTGCAGGCAAGTATATGACAAGGGTTAAAATTTCAGAGATTGATCGATTTTTTCCGACATATAAGGACAATCCTATATTCTTTTGTTTTCGCAAGGAAGAGCTGATTCCTGAAACAGGAGAAAAAATAATCGGGTTTTTAAAAAAATTAGAGAAGCAGGGTGTTAAGTACCATGTCATAAATGAATCTCTTCCCCGCTGCATCTTCTATCCAAAAAACATAAAGAGCTTTAGAGATTTCAGAATTGAGAAGAGAAAGATATTGGCCCGGTGCAATGGCTGCATATATCTTCGAAGGAAGGAATGCGAAGGAATAAATGAATTTCCAGAGACAGGTACAAATACTATCTTCGATGCTTTATCAATCCACGATATACTTAGCCTATCAAGAATAGTGAAATATGAGGACCTTAATCCTATTATTGATGAGATGTTCAAGGTCAAGACAGTGAACACAGATGAGATTTTTTGGGATTATCCCGAAAATGTCACACAGTGTGATTATGATTTCATCTTCCATTACGTTGAGTGCAAGATGCGATTCAAGAGACAGAAAGAGATGAGTAAGAACTATAAATTGAGGTCGATGGTCCTGAATGCTTATGAAAAAAGAAAAAAAGAATATCTAGATAAGAAATCTCTCGTGCCAAGAGATAACAGGTGGACAAAGCTGATAATCATCCTCAACTGGCTCGGTCTGAATCCTGAAAAGGATGTATGGATAAAAAAATTCGCGACTTACAGATATTCTGAGGATGAGCCGAAGATGCCACAGGCATGGAACAGAGTCTGGGCATTCACAAAGGGTTTGGACATCAGAAATATAAATGACCTGAAAATGGCTAAGAACATCAATTTTTCCGAATCAAAAAAGATAATCAACAGTTATGTCCCGAAACTGAATGATGTCTTTGAGCAGAATGTCTTCAATGAATCAAGGCATATCATGCTCTCAAAATATGTTGCAATCCGAAAATTCTCAAATATGCCTCTTTTCAGGGAGATTAGAATTCATTGAGGTATCAGGTCTTTTTCCCCATACATTTTCAGATACATGGGACTGACTCCGACACAATAGTTATCTTTGTGATAAGCACATTTTTGGCATATTTCCGGCTTGATGTTTGCGGCAATTACATAATCCTCAGGCTTGAAATCACGATAATATTGTGGTGCACCGCATATTGGCAGTTTCTCAATAAAAGAGTATATGCCTCTCACCTGAAAGATGTTCATTGCTTCAGACAGGCTTTCCCGGGTCTCGGCAATGGAAGGCATTAGTTTTTTCCACCACCCTATATCCAAGCCAACACCCTCACAGAAAAGGAAAGAAAACCTCGCCCTAAACAAGCCATATCGTGACAACAGTTGTGTAATCTTTGGTAGATCTTCCACATTCTGCTTTAAAATCGTTGTATTGGTCTCAACTCTGACACCAGAAGCGAGCAAATTTTTAATTCCTTTTAAGGTCTGATCGAAACTGCCTTTTGTCTGAGTCAGTTTGTCATGTATATCTGCCTTATGAGAATGCAGGGAAACATAGACATTATCAAGACCTAATGATGCAAATTTTTTAGCTGTCTCGACATATGAAAATATCCGGGCATTCGTCGTCATCCTGAATTTCAGGCCATGATTATTGATAAAGCTGACAAGCTGATAGATATGAGGATAGATAGTAGGTTCACTGCCTCTTAGAGAAATGATATTTATTCCTTTCTTCTTTAAGGCCAATACATCTTTTTTTGCTTGCTCCAAGGGTTTGTCAGAGATATCATTTCTCTTATGATTGTCATAACAGAAAATGCATCTGTTATTGCATCGGAAGCATAAATCAATCCCCTGACCCCGGGGTCTTTTGCTTGCATTGATTATCCTGCCTGGAAATTTATGGTTTTGCATTTTCCAATATTTTATGAAGCTTAACCTCTTTCTCATTATTATCGACATATTTGTTGAATTGTTCCAGACTTTTTATCCTGTCAAAATACTTCCAGCACTGCACATCCGGAACTGACAATTTATTAGCATAACAGTAATTCACGCATTTTGCTCCTCCAAAACATTGATTGAAATTAGTGCATGATTTGCAGAATACATGAGCGTTGTTCAGGTTTCTCATTTTCCATAACTCTTCAGACGAATAATATATCTCAAAAAGGCTTTTATTTTTCAAATTGCCAAGGACTACAGGCAGTCTCCTGCAGGGAAGCACATCCCCATTCGGCATTACTATGATTATTCTACCATCCAGAATTGCACAATAATTATTCAGTCTGGTATTCTCATTGAAAATCCCGCTTTCACAGCCAATCCCAACCCTAAGCCTGCTTTGTCTGTCTCTCAATTCCTTATTAATTTTTATGGTTTCCTGGTAATATTTCTTTAATTCATTTGGCTCCAGCAGTCCGAGGCTTGAACCTCTTCCAATGGGTATAAGTCTCCTTGTTCCGAGATACGTGACTCCCAGTTTATCAAGGACTTTGACTAGTTCAGGAATCTCATGAACATTGTTTTTTGTAAGTGTAAGGGAGACGACAGTATTGACCCCGCCATCTTTCAGTAATCTGATAGATTTTATCACTCTTTTATATGTCCCTTTGCCCCTGATCTGGTCGTTGGTTTCTTCAAGTCCTTCGAGACTGATCTGATATCTGAATATATCTGCATCCTTCAATTTTTTGACAATATTTTTAGTCAACAAGGAACCATTCGAAAGCACCCCCCATCTCAGAAAATTCGAATTATTTTTAAGTCGGTCTGCTATATCAAAGAATCCTTTGTGAAGCAACGGCTCTCCGCCAGTCAGGTTTATCCTGGCCCGATTCTCTGGTATATCCCATCTCTTCAAAAGCCCGATAAACTGGTCCATGATGTCATAAATCTTATCCATTTCCAGCTCTTCAATAGCATTTCCATCCTGATAGCAATGGCTGCAGGCCCAATTACACCTGTTAGTGATATGCCACTGCATTGTGAAACTCTTTGGTTTTGGCAAGTTTTGGATCATTATGATATCAGAATTAAGCAAATTATATAAACATTATTGTATTTTATATTTTGATGAAAATATGCATTCTCAGTAAATACCCGCCCATCCAGGGAGGCGTATCCTCAGATACGTACTGGCTTGCTCGGGAACTCGGACAGAGAGGGCATGAAATCAGCATTATTACCAATGCATGGGAAGTCGAATCTGAATTTCGTGAACTGATTTCAGAGGATGAGAATAGATTTATTGAACCGACAAATGTAAAAGTTTTCAGTACAGCACCTGATTTTAATTCGCCGATTCTCAGATCAAAATATTTCTGTGAAAAATTATTGAATTTGTCAATAAACCTTATCAGAAAACAGGAAATTGATCTCATATATTCGCATTATACACTTCCTTATGGTATAGTAGGTTACCTCTTGAAAAAAATCACAAAAGTACCGCATGTCCTCAAATGTGCTGGTTCAGATGTTGGGAAACTGTACTATTCGAAAAATCTAAAGACAATCTTCGTTGAGGCATTTAGGGAAGCAGATAAAGTATTTGGAGGTGGCAATGTCTCGAAGATATTGAAAGAGAATAAAATTGAAACAAATAAACTACATGGTGTTGAACAGCTGATTAATCCTGAATTCTTTAATCCAGATGTGAAGCCATACGACCTATCAACTTATATTGACGACCCATCCATCCCGATATTCACATATTTTGGTAAGATATCGAGGTTGAAACAGACTTATTCAATCCTTAAGGCTTCTGAAAAAATCAAGAAGGATTTCAGGCTGCTCTTTGTCGTTGGTGAAGGTCAGAAAGTTGATGAACTGAAAAAGAAAGCTGAAATGATAGGTCTAAGTGAGGAATGTATTTTTTTGCCTTTTCAACCGCCATGGAAGATACCCTCTTTGATTCGGGCATCAACATGCGTTCTGTGCCCTGAATCAGAAGAATCCCCATATCTGCCAATAGGAACCCATTACCCAAAAATAGCTAGGGAATCAATGGCCTGCGGTGTATGCACGATAATCGGAAAAGGTGTCTTGAAAAAAGGCATTTATTCAACTTTAAGAGATAATGAAGATATCCTTATTATAGACCCGAGAGACATAGATGGTTTCAGTAAAAAGATGGAATATGTCATCGACAATCCTGAAATAGTCAAAAAATTAGGTAAGAACGCATATCATTTTTCTCAAAAATATGAGAGATTTAAAGAATATGTTGATTTTATTGAGAAGCAGTTTGTTCAGTATGAAAGATGATTTATTAAAAAAATAAACTTTATGATAAAATAGAAAATGAGAAAGCTAATAATGAAGTTTATAGCTGCTTTCTTTCATTGATTTGAAAGGGCCCATAATTCCTGCCGGAATAAAAGTCCCGTTATCCATAAGATAAAAACTATCATTTATCTGGTATTTAACAATCACGTGGAATGGTACATTAGGGTCCTTTGACACTACATCCAAAGTGTTTGCTTCATATCCAGCTTTTCTCAATAAATTAACTATGAAACTTGATGTATCTTCACAATTTCCATTTTTTGATTTAAAAATTGATTGGTTTGATTTCATAGTACCTAAATAAAAAGAATAGGTTAAATTTTTTTGAGTCCAAAAATCAATCAATTCAGGTGAATTTAATCTTATTGAAACTTTATCAAAATTAGACCATTTATCATCTTGCTGATTTGATAATTCATCTTTAATTATATTTTTAGCTTTACCATTATATATTCCCGGATTTTTTTCATATTTCATCAATATCAATCTTTGTAAAAAATTCTTGTCGGAAACATTCTCTTTGTATAATTTTTGCCATTTGTTATCACTGGTATTTTCAATGATTGATGAGATTTGGTCATCTGAAAAAGTAATTGTC
The DNA here is from genome assembly GCA_963717515.1 of uncultured Candidatus Woesearchaeota archaeon. GTDB lineage: Archaea > Nanobdellota > Nanobdellia > Woesearchaeales > DSVV01 > CAYXZQ01. The sequence goes on along the minus strand of OY970338.1, from coordinate 1,268,124 downwards.
TTTAACCGGAAATCCCATGAATTCTCCAGCAAATTATCAAGAGAATAATTTTTTATTGTATCTTGAGCGATATTTACTTTACCGTCTTCAATAAGCCAAAAAAACGCCTGTAATGGTGAACAATATTTCCTGAAATTAGGTTTTCCCACTTGATACATCTGGCTAAATGCTTCTTCAAATTTTTTTTTGTTATTTTTATATATATTTACAATTTTCTCAAGTGATATTAATTCAGATTTAGAAATTCCATCCTGAAGTTCAGGTAATTTACCTAACTCGCTTGTGATTAACGGATTTTGTTGTGTTAACTCAAATAAGACTTCATTAGCAACTGAAAAAGTTTCTTGCATTCTTGCAACTGATTTTCCTGTTTCATTCGGATTAGAAAAGATATTAACATTTGGTTTGGTTGGTCCAGTTGTAGTACAACCAATATAGAAAAAGGACATAATGTTTAATATTAATTGCGTATATAATTTTTTTGAATGTATTTCCATCATCATTATTTTTACTAATAATATTTAATAATTTATAAATGTTTCGAAATTAATACCCCTACAAAGTGGTAAATCTAATAATTTTGAAAAAATTATAATTCATTATCTAATATCCACAACCACAACTAGCACCGCCATCGCCACCGCCACCGCCAGCATCGCCATCTGATGTACCACAACTGCCGTCGCTACCACCACCACCACCGCTCGCATGACTCCCATGCGAGCTATGACTTCCATGGCTTGAGTGACTGCCATGAGAACTATGAGAACCATGGCTTGTATGACTCCCGTGACTACTATGAGAACCATGACTGCTGTGGCTTCCATGAGAACTGTGAGAACCATGGCTGCTGTGGGAACCATGGCTTGAGTGGGAGCTATGCGAACTATGGCTGCTGTGGGAACCATGGCTTGAGTGGGAGCTGTGAGAACTATGGCTGCTGTGGGAACCATGGCTTGAGTGGGAGCTGTGAGAACTATGGCTGCTGTGGGAACCATGGCTTGAGTGGGAGCTATGCGAACCATGGCTGCTATGGCTTGTATGACTCCCATGGCTGCCATGGGAACTGTGTGAACCGTGTGAACTATGCGAACCATGACTGCTATGGCTTGTATGACTCCCATGGCTGCCATGGGAACTGTGTGAACCGTGTGAACTATGCGAACCATGACTGCTATGGCTTGTATGACTCCCATGGCTGCCATGGGAACTGTGTGAACCGTGTGAACTATGCGAGCCATGACTGCTATGTGAACCGTGTGAACTGTGGCTTGCATGATGGTCATGATATCCCCTGGACTCCTCAGCCCCTAATCCCTCGGAAGTGCCATACCTGATGTCAAGGCTGTTCACATGGCTTGCAGCATTGTCCCTTGTCGCAAGAATACCTCCGATGACTGCTGCAGAAAGGAATGAGCCCATGGCAAGAAGAGACTGCTTGGGCATCCTGCCCTCTTCACTAAGTATGAAACCTGTTATCTTTTTTTTTAATATCGGCAGCATTTTACTCTTTTTTTCAATATTATAATCATAGCCATATTTATACTTTTTGGAATTGGATTATTCTTTCCCTATCCAGCTGAAGAAAACTTTCCTGTATTTTTCTTCAGAAGCAAGCTTTTCAAATATGTAGTCGAACATGCCGATAAGTATCTCACAGCGCCTGTTCGGCAGCTTCGATATGATATTTCCTGTCTCTGCATAACTGCACACAGGGCAGAGTCCGCATATAGGCTTGTAGGCGCACATCTCGCACACAGGATTGTCATTGATCGATGCCCTCGTGATTGCACATGCGCCTGGAGATGTGACTATATCGCTGTATCTGTCATCCACTGTCCCGAGCTTGAACATCTCAAACAGCCTTGCCTCATCGCACGTATGGATGTTTCCGTTGTAGCTGTACGCGAGCTGGCCGATTGCAGCCCCGCATGGGCTTTCAAGGTCTGTGAAATTCACGCATTCCTTTGTCAGTATCTTCCTCAGGATTATCTTGGTATAATTTTCCTCAATCCGGACCCCTTCGATGTTCTTGGTAACGATATAATCCATCGCCTCTGTCCAGAAATCAAGGTATTCTGCTGCAGTCATGCCGATCTTCTTCCAGTTCCCCTCAGCATCGCCGAGGTTGTTCACAGGCTTGATCCATATCCTCGGAAGGCCCAGGCTGATGTACTCATCAACTATCTCCTTTGGGTATGGCAGTGTGTTCCTTGTCGCAAGGAGCATTGCATTGATAGTATAAGAATCAACAATCTTCTTTATCCATTTCCTGGTCTTGCTATGCATCTGCCTGTTTGCATCATGCACAACCTTAGGGCCGTCAAGGGATGTGCATATGCCGACACCGTTCTTCTTGAAATATTCAAACATCTCATCAGTCATATGGGTAAGGTTAGTGACCACACTCCAATGGAGCTCCTTCTTATGGGACTTGTTCTTCTCTTTTGCATATTCAATAATGTATTTGATGAGGTCAAACCTGAGCAGGGGCTCGCCCCCCTGGAATTCTATGGTGATGTATCCTGTCGGGCTCTGGAAGATGAAATCAATGGTTTTTTTCGCAGTTTTTTCATCCATGTCATAGCCCTTGGCCCTGCTGCTCTTGGCCCTTGCATGGCAGTAAATGCACTTCAAGTTGCATCTCAGGGTCGGGACAACAATATGGAGCGAAGTGCCGATGAAGAGATAGTCGCATTTCCTCCTGTAATCATCGATGACATTTGCAAAATTTCCCCTGTCAAGTACAATCCCCTTATCCTTCAGAAGAGTCAGAAGAGGCTCCTGGATGTCCCCTGTCCTGAGCTGTGCGTATTCATCAGGAGAAAGCAACGCCCAAGAGCCGTAGTCATTGGTCACCAGATGGCCTGCCTTGATCTCTCTCGACCTGTAATGGTTCAGTACATACTGCTCCTTGTCCCCGAAATAACTTATCGCCATCTTCACTAATTCTTCATGAGCCCTAGAACATAATTGGAAAATTCATAACCCAGCCTCACAGGCTCGATCTTCGCCTTTGGCTTGAGCAGGAGGCCGTCTTCATTCTCAGTCACTGTGCATACGTCCTTGAAATCCTTGATAGCCTGCTCAATGCATTCCCTGCAGTAGATTTCCTCGTTGAGCCTTACAAGAACATTATTTTTTCTTACCTTTATCCCCATATTTCTCCTCCCAGGGAACAGCGATCCCCTCAGGGTCGTCAAACCATGGCGAGTCGGCCTCTGATTTCTCGTCTGATTTTATCCAAGGCTTTGCATCGACTTCAAGGAGCTCTTCATCAGCAGCAGGATATTCTTCAACAGGCTGCCTGTAATCCGGTCTGCCTGCTGAATTTGTCATGAGCACCCTGTGGATTATGGCTTCCCGCATCCCCTGGTTCTGTATCGCCCGTACTGCATAATTAGCATAATTGATGAGCTCGTTGTTGAAGTCCCTGCCGAGCTTCTCTATGTCGGCATTTTTGTCTTTCGGCCTGAGCTCGACAATCAGCTCCTCCTCCGGGTCTCCGTCAACAAGGACATAGTTCTTGTCAGTGAACATGTATGAGGATGAGAGGACGACGTCAAGCGGATATATCTTCGGATTCACAGAGACCATCACAAACCCCTCTTTCTTGTTTATCTCCAGGTTTCCCTGCATAGACACGTCTGGCATGAAAATGGTAAAATCACGGGAAATATTTAAATCTTTTTGAAATACAAACATCTAATCCCAAAGTTTTATAAGATATGCTGATATTCACCAGTCAATGAAAAGGGTCGATATTAAGACTGGGTTTCTATGCAACAACAACTGTCTGTTCTGCGTCCAGGCGCACAAGAAGAGGTTCGGCAACAGGAAGACAGGAGACATAAAGAAAGATCTTGAAGATGCAAAAAAGACCGGCTGCACAGGAGTGGTATTCACAGGTGGGGAAGTAACCATAAGAGACGACCTCCTCGACCTTGTGAGGCATGCAAAATGCCTGGGATTCGATAGAATCCAGCTCCAGAGCAATGTCCGCATGCTCCAGTACAGGGACTACTGCAGGGAACTGATAAAGGCAGGCGTCAATGAATTCGGCCCGGCGCTCCATGGCCACATCCCAGAGCTTCATGATTACCTGACCCGCGGGCAAGGCTCATTCCTGCAGACAACCAGGGCGATAAGGAACCTGAGGGAGCTGGACCAGTACATAATAACCAACACTGTCGTCGTGAAGCCGAATTACAGGTACCTCCCTGAAATCGCAAAGCTCCTCGTGGACCTCGGCGTCGACCAGTACCAGTTCGCCTTCATGCATGCTGTGGGCAATGCTATGGATAATTATGACCAGATGATGCCATGGGTGAGCCTTGCATCACCCTACATAAAAAAGGGTCTGCAGATAGGCATAGATGCGGGTGTCAAGGTGATGGCAGAGGCAATGCCTTTCTGCATGATGGAAGGCTATGAGAGATACTGCTCTGAATTCTACATGCCTGAGACAGAGATAAGGGATGTGAACTCCTATGACCCGTCTTTTGAGAATACCCGCAGGACAGAGGGAAAGATGAAATTCCCCCAGTGCAAAGAGTGCAAATATGACAATGTCTGCGAGGGGCCCTGGAAAGAGTATCCGGAGAGGAGGGGAAGCGACGAGTTTGTCGCTGTGAAAAGATGATTGGGCAGTATGTACCGAAAAAATTCGCAAAAGAGTACGTCAGGCTGAAGAACTCAGACCAGTACCCTATGTTTGTGGCTGCTGCGCTCGGAGTGAAAAGAAGCTATGATGACTGGATCGACGTGAATGTCTTTGACGAGTTCAGGAATATCTGCAAAGATTATGGGCTCTTTATCGAGACAGATGTTGTATTCAGGACACCGAAGACCGGCAAGGCAGGCATTGTCGGTGCTGAGAATATCACGACCACTTTCCAGGTAGGGGAGCGGTTCCATGAAAAGATGAAAGAAGGAGAGGTCCATGTGTTCGTATCAGATTCCAGGGAAGATGCGCTGAAGGCAAAAAAATTCGGCTGGTATTCCGTCGTCATAGGCAACCGGAGCATAAACAAGCCCTTTGTCGACCATCTGAGGTTCGGCAGGCTTCTCGGGTTCCCGGACTGCTGCGTGGATTTCTTCAGGAGATACAACAACTGGAGACTCTACAGCCACCCGCATGAGACGTACAAGAATACAGAATATGACGGAAAAGGGGCAAAAGGCTCATATCTCTGCAACAATTTCCTGATGGACAAGACATTCTTCTACATACATCACATACCGTGTTCATACAGGTGCGAGAATACGATCGCCTATGCGGCTGATGTCGAAAACAGGATTATGGATGCCGAGCCGGGATTCGTGAAAAAGACCCGGGAGCTCCTAAAAAGGCCTCTTCTTGTGTTCGGGGAGAGGAATTTCATGATGTTCGACGGGAACATGAAAGGCGATGAGATAAGATACAGGGACAGCGTCTACATCGACAACCCTGCCAGGCCGGAAGACACTGTCGGTTTCTATGACTTAGTCAGGAAAGGCGACAGGATACTGGAAAAAGACGGCAAGCTCAAGATCTGCAAGGGGAACAGGACCATAAAAACGGTCGATAGAAAAGAAGGCTGGTTCATGCTCGATTTCGATTAAGATGGACTACATGATATCGGATAGGATTGCTGAACTCGAAAGGACTTTGGGGTTTCCGATAGACAGAAGGCCCATCCCGTATGGCCTTGGAGAGCCTCATGATGAGATATTCTCTTACAACCTCTGCCTCAGGTTCCAGAAAAACGATGAGCTTGAAAAGGCCATCGGTGAGGCGCGGGAGATACTCAGGATGCTCCTGACCGAGAGGAAGAGGACAGGAGATTCGGGTCTTGACAGGACCATCGGCCTGTTCTATTCATTGATAGGGAACATGTATTACATCTTCGACGATTTCATACTCAGTGCGGGGTTTTTTGTCGAAAGCCTCTCGTATGAAAAGGATGACATAACCCCTTGGGTAGAGCTATTATTCTCACTGAGGGCTGTCGGGGAGTTTGAGCTTTTCGAGAAAGGGATCTTCAATCTTGAGAAGCTGGTGACAGGATGGCGGGACAGCAGAGAGAAACGATTTTCCCAGGATAAGTTCCTGGAGCTGATCAAGGTTATAAAATGAAAAAAAGGCATGTGCTTGGGACTGTGCAGGTCAGCAGGAAGTGCAACCAGGACTGCGTGTTCTGCTCAGCACCGAACTCGGATGCAGAGCTGTCATTTGAAGAGGCAAAAAAGACAATCGACGACCTCAAAAAAGAGGATGTGACAGAAGTGATGTTCACAGGCGGAGAGCCCACTCTCAGGGATGACCTGCCAGAACTCATCAGGTATGCAAAGGCCCAGGGATTTGAAGAGGTCTCTGTGCAGACAAATGCCTCCAGGCTCCATGATGAAAAACTGCTTAAGGCATATATCAAGTCAGGGCTTGACAAGTTCGACATCTCCTATCATACCAATAAAAAAGATATATTTCCAAAGCTTTCCCGGGGGGACGGAGATTTTGACCAGTTCTGCAGAGGTGTGAAGAATGTGGAGAAATACAGGATCCATGCGTATTTCACGACTGTCATCAATGCGCTGAACTACAGGGATCTTCAGGACATGGTGATATTTTCAGAAAAGAATTTTCCGCATATCAGGCATTTCAGCTATAATTTTGTCGACCCCACGAATAACGCCATGAAGAACAAGTGGATAGTGCCAAGGCTCACTGATGCAAAGCCCCATATGCTCGAGGCATTCCAGTACATCCTGGACAGGGGCATGGGATTCAGGATCGAGTTTGTCCCGCTCTGTTTCCTGCCTGGCTTCGAGGAATACTGCAGCGAGGTCAGGAGAGAGGCATTCGACGAGCCGTCATTCACAGGTCTGCTCGAGGAAGGGAGCATAAACAGGAGGGCCAACTATTATTCAAAGCCGGACGTGTGCTCTGAATGCGAGCTTGAGCCCAGGTGCCCCGGGCTGAACCAGAACTATATCAATATTCACGGCGACAAGGAGCTTGTGCCCAGGCTCAAGAAGCAGGACCATATCATCCTCCAGATAGACAACAGGTGCAATCAGAAATGTGCATTTTGCTCTGTTACTTGCGACAATACGACAATGCCTTTTTCCGAGCTAAAAAAAAGCTTGATTACGCAATCATGAGAGGTGCTACGAATCTGACCCTGACAGGCGGAGAGCCTACTCTCAACAAAGACCTGCCGAAATTTCTGAATTACTGCAAACAAAAAGGCATCCATAAGATTATCCTACAGACAAACGGCACCCTGCTGTCGAGCAGGAGCTTTTTCAAGCGCCTCATTGACGCCTTTGATATCGACTTTCTCGTCTCGTTCCATGCATCAGACAGGAAGCTCTATGAGACCATAACAGGCTCTGCAAAGGATTACGGCCTTGCATTGAAGGCGATGGACAGCATACATTCATGGAAAAGAGAGAAGCTCAGTTTCGGCATAGTCATATGTTCATACAACCATAAGCACCTTCTTGAGCATGTAAGGTTCCTGCACAAGAGATATCCTGACATGGGCATGTTCAACTTCATTTTCATAGACCCTGTGAACCAGGCGAAAAAGAACATGGAGCCACTCGTGAAGATGAGCGATTCAGAGCTAGGGGTCTACAGGGCACTGGAATACATTAAAAACAACAGGCTGAAGGCTGTCGTCGACAGGATGCCGCTCTGCTATCTCAGGGGATACGAGGAATATTCCGCGCCATCCATGGAGATAGTAAGGAACACAAAAAGTTCATATCTCCATTTCGACGACAACATGAGCCATGACGGGGTGCGCCAGAACAATTTCTATGAGCCGTGTTCGGTCTGCACGCTCAAGAAGATATGTTTCGGGGTGCCGGAAAATTATGCAGAAGTGTTCAGCCATAAAGAGATATATCCTGTATTCGACAAGCTCGGTGATGTAATTGAAAAGATCAATAAAGCAATTGTTCCTGACTGAACTCTGCAACCAGAACTGCCTGTTCTGTTCCTATGACAGAGAGGATGTCAACAGGACAGACCCTTCTATTGGCATGCTGATAAAGACCATCAGCTCTATTGAAAAAGGGACAGAAGTAGTGATTGATGGCGGAGAACCGACCATCAGCAGAAACCTTTTCCGGATTGCCAGGTTGGTCAGGCAAAGAAAACCGTCGAAGATAACTCTCTGCACAAACGGGCTTGTGGCATCCATCCCTGGTTTTGCAGAAAAAGTAAAAGAATCAGGTATCGATAATGTCCTTGTATCTCTTCATTCCCATAAAAAAGAGGTATCAGACAGGCTGACCAGGGTGCCTGGTGGGTTTGATAAGAGCACAAGAGCCATAAGCAGTTTCGTCGATACGGGCATCCGGACTGACATAAGCTTTGTGATAAACAAGGAGAACTACAAGGAAATCCTTGAGTTTGTGAAGTTCATCTACAACAAGTTCGGAAAGCTGCATATCACATTCTCATTTGTCATGCCTGCGGGCAATGCCTGGAAGAACAGATGGATAGTCCCTAAGATATCAGAAGCAGTCCCTTATCTCAGGAATGCACTTGACTACTGTAGGAAGAATGGCATGGGCTTCTCATTCACAGGCTGCTCTATCCCACCGTGTTTTTTGAGAGGTTATGAAGACTGCTGCGGTGAGCTTTTGCTCAAGGACAGCCGATGGGAGCTTGAGCGCGAGAGCGGGAGCAGGGTAAGGCACGTCGAGGACGGCAAGATAAAGGGAGAAGCATGCAAGGACTGCATATATGACCCTGTCTGCGGCGGGCTGTTTGAAGGATACGTGAAGCTGTACGGGTTCGATGAGCTCAAGCCGGTATCGAAATCAACAAAATATGGTGAGAACAGAAACAGGGAACAGTATCAGGCTGAGCTTGAATTTTACAAAAATGTCCAGGAAAAGGTGGATTTCAGGAACAGCTTCGAAACAATCCATGATATGTTCCTGAGAGAGGACATAGGGGAGCTGAGCGAAGGGCAAGTCAGGGATGCATGGAAAAAGTTCATACAGGAAAACAATGACGGCAAGATCCAGTATGATTTCTATCTGAGCATACCCTTCTGCACAAGCATGTGCTCATATTGTATTTACCCCTCCACAGGCTATGACAGCAGGAGCATGGATAGATATGTTAAGTACCTGATGAGGAAAATAGACGAGTACTCGGAAGTATTTTCAGGCGTGGAATTCAGGTCGTTCTATGCAGGGGGAGGGACACCCTCGCTTCTCTCTGTCCTGCAGATGAAGGTGTTGTTCGGCAGATTGTTCTCCAGGTTCGCATTCCATAAGAGCTCACAGAAAGTGATTGAATTCAACCCCGGCACTTCATCGTTGGAAAAGCTCAGCACAGCAAAAGAGATCGGATTCAACAAAGTTTCAATCGGCGTTCAGTCGCTCTCAGAAGAAGTCCTAAGGCTGAACAACAGGTCAGTGCAGGACATAGACTCAGTCAAGAATGCCTTGCACGATATGGGAGTTGCAGGCATCCAGACCAAGAATGCAGATCTTGTTCTGGGCTTAAAGGGTGATAATAAAGATGCATTCATCCGTTCATTCAGGAAATTGGCAGCTTTCGGGCCTGACTCAATATTCATCTATCCCATCATGACTGATATGGAATACATAACCAAGAATTACAAATCGCTTGAAAAGTTCAATGAATTCTATTTCAAGCTCCATGAATCAGTCTCAAGGGACATATTCAGGATTGCTGATGAAGCAGGCTTCAGGGCGCAAGCCCATGAAACGCTAGGATTCATCCATCCGACACAGTTCTTCAACAAGAATTATAGGCCTCCTTGCCGGTACAAATATTTTCATCACAGCTCCGACCAGCATGCTGTATTCGGGCTGGGTTACTATGCCAACCCAATTATACCCTATTCCCTGGATTACAAGATAATGAACAAAGGTTCCAATAAGCATATTTTCCTGAAAAAATTCCCGACAAATGAAGCTGCAATGGTTAATTATGCTACAAGCTATTCAAAGGACTTCGAAAAAGTTAAATACATAGTCAACAATCTCGTCCATGGGTTCAGATTATATAAAGTGGATTATTTGTCTCGGTTCGGCAGAAATCCTGGCAGGGATTTCAGTCATGCAGTTATGGCGCTCAAGGCGCTCGGAGTCCTGTCTGAGGATGAAGATGGATTCTGGATCAATAAGATGGATGAGATCGAGATGTTCGCGTACTTGCTGTTCTTTGTGGGAAAAGAGCGGGTTGCGGAGAAGATATAGATGAGAATAAAATTAGTCATGCCGCCCAGGAACTTTGTCAATGAAGGAGTGGGTCTGATTTCGATACCGCCGTTAGGCATTGCCCATATCTCATCATATCTTAATATGCATGGCCACAAATCAGTCCTTGACGATCTTGAGATAAGATTCATATGTGATAAGAGAAGCTATATCAGGTTGTTGTCGCTGCAGCAAAGCTATTCACAACAAGAGCTTGAAGACTATCTTCTTGACAGGAAGACCAGCCCCATCCTGGATGAGCTGACCGGAATTATGCTGAGCAAGCTTGACTATGAAGGGTTTGACGCCATCGGATTCTCCATCATTGAAGGCTCTTCCAAGGATTACGCATTGTTGATCTCAAAGAGTATCAAAGACAGAGACGAGAAGACAAAGATAATATTTGGCGGAGAAAGCGCAACCAGCGACCTTAAAGAGAGATTCGATTTCATAGATGAAGTGATTATAGGCCAGGGAGAAAGGCAATTACTCAGGCTTATCAAGGGTGAGGACCATGACGATACGGGATGTGACGGCGATTTTCCGAAACCCATGCCTGATTTTACAGGACTCCCTTTTGATTGTTACAGGAATGTACCGGAATATTATTATTACAGAAACCCCGGCAGGATATTCATAATACCTTACCTCTGGTCGATGAACTGCCCGTACAGGTGCTCATTCTGCGGTGCTTCCATAGGCGACAGCCCGCCCCCGGTCATCAAGAGCGTCGATAATACTGTAAAAGAGATGAAGGCGTTGTCTGAAAAATTCGATTCAAGATACTTCTTTGTCCTGAACTCTTATATTGAGATTGACACAAAAAAAACCCTGGAGCTTTCGCAGGAGATGGTGAGGCAGGGTCTGGATTTCTTGTGGTGCGGAAGCGCAAGATGCAATATTGACACAGGATTGCTGCCGCCGTTGCGAAAGTCCGGGCTGTTCTATATCACATTCGGGCTGGAAACAGCAAGCAACAGGATGCTCAAGAAGATAAGGAAGGGATACACATCCGATATTGCAAAGAAAGCTGTCCAGAAGGCCCATGAATGCGGAATGTGGGTCTCATTGAACATCATCGTGGGCCTGCCGCAGGAAACAGAGGAAGATTTTGAAGACACGTTTGATTTCATACTTCAGAATATAGATTTCATCGACCAGATGAACGTGTGTGATTTTTATCTTGTAAAATCCGAGATTTTCCTGCACCCGGAAAGGTTCGGGATAAAGATCCGTTCCAGGGTAGGCTCTCACAGGCATCTGACAAGCGGAGAATTCGCGTATGACGAGATCGGCGGCCATTCATGGGAAGAGCTGAAAACTGTGAAGTCATACAGGAACATCAAGTTAAAAAAATTATTCAACATTTTTAAGAAGATAGGAGAGGACTACTACAGGTCAAACACCTATGAGCTGTTTTATGCATTTGAAAGGTTCAGGGACAAGCAGAAGGCATATCAATACGTTCTAAAAGGATATAGTGACATGAAGAAAAAGACCCAAAAGACGATCAATCTCATCAGATCATCCAACAATAAGTCATATTTTGACGATTGTGCTGATGAGATATGGAATTATGACAAGATAGTGGGAGAAATGAAAAATCTGAAGAGAAGATACAGCACAATCATATTAAGTGGAGGGGAACCGACACTGGTTAATTCACTGTTTTTGATAATTAGGGGGCTGAAAGATGCTGGACTTGACGTGATATTATATACCAACGCCAGAATGCTGTCAATTGAAAGATACTGCAAAGAATTAAGAAGGACTGGCTTGCATAGGATTTCAGTCCAGCTGTTCAGCCATCTGCCGGATTTTCATGATGAGATTACTCAGGTAAGAGGGAGCTTTGAGCAGACTATAAAAGGCATCGAGAACTGGAAGAGGCTCGGCGGCCATGTCGATATAAGGACCGAACCGCTTGAGCAGAACAGGGACGATATGAGCGGATTTGTCGATTTCATGATAAGGCTGGAAAACATCCATGATATCTAGCAAATAGACACAGCCATGCCCTTATTGCTGATGAAAGTTTCCATCGATGTCGTAGAACCAGAATACCCCGTGCTTCTCAGCAGGCGTAATCCCCCTGCTCGACAGGTAGTCGCTGGATTTCTCAGGGAAATATTCCGATACCAGCTCGATGTAATACACCCCTGTCCTGTTGCCTGAGAATCTCAACGAGCCCTTATCCCTGTCTACTGTCACCGGGACATCGTCAGTCACGACCTGGGCATACTGCGCGACCTCGTAGGAGCTGACATAGAGCTTTTCGGGCCTGAGCTCATCTATCACTTTCCGGAAGGATACATTCGAATAGGTACCAGAAGGACCTGATATCCTGTGTACAGAGAATCCTGCAAATGAGAGGAAATACAGCCCAATAAGGATAAATGCAGAGACCTTCCATATCGTTCTTGCCTGCTTGAACTCCGCGAATGGCCGGATTGCCTTTTCCGCTTTCTCAACTGCAGACCACAGCCCCTGCACTCCGCATACTATCAGCACAAGGGCCACAGACATGAAATATCTCTCTGTGTTTCCTGCGCCTGCATGGATGTCTGTACCCGACGGGAAATTCTGGTGGAACGAGACCACCATAAGGAGATGGATGAAGAAGAACAGGATTAACGGCAAAGCGCTTTTCCTGTATTTTTTTGCCAGCAGCAGCAAAATAAATCCAATGCTCAGAGCTAGCATGTATTTCCCTGCCAATATCTCGAAGATGTACAGGGTCTGGACTTTGATGTCCCTGATTATCGTCGCTCCCACTAGTCCGCCGTGCTGACCTGATGCGAATTTGACAAAAAGGATGTTGAACACGAACATGAGCAGGGCGATGCCAAGCATTGAAATCTTCGCTGGCCCAAGTTTCGGAACGCCTTCCAGCTGATTTTTGATCTTTGAATGATTGCCCCTGATAAAAAAATATGCGAGGATCAGGAGGAGCACGACATTCTCAGCCCTCATGTGCGTTGTGAAGAGGCAGGTGAAAAACGCGAGCATGTACTGCCAGAAGCCGTTCGAATCAGCGGCAATCTTGATGCAGAACAGGGAGAGGCTAATGAAAAATATGTTGGTTATGACCACCTCGCCCGTGGTCCCCCATACGATGATGAGAGGAAGGACTGCTGCTCCCAGGGATGAGAGCACCGCTGTTTTCCTGTCCCTGAAATAGGCATATGACAGGAGATATGCAAGGACAATTATGAGGATGCTGACAACAGCATTGAACACGTGGACAAGATACTCTGAGAATCCTGTGAAATAATACATCAGGGATACGAGGAAGGGATAGCCCTGCACATGCCTGGGCAGCTGATAGGGGATCTCACAGTCATGGATCGTCCCGCTGTAGCACACCCTGTACTGCTGGTTCTCGTAGAAGGTCTTCGCACCCAGCTTGTATTCTGTCGACAGTGATTCCACAGGGTCATTGTTCATTACATTGACATGGCGGAGGTATGCACCGAGAAACAGTATCAGTATGAAGAGCACTGCTGAAAAAGCATTGAACCATTTCCTGTTGAATGCGCCTGCGATGATGTTCCAGATGAAGAGCAGGACAACGGCAAGAAACATGGCAAGCAGGACCCAGTAATACCATTGCATGAAAAAATGATTCAGCCCCATCAGGAAAAAATCTATGACCGGTTATATATTAAGTTATTGAAAATTACGCAAAGCAAAATCTTCAATCCAGGAATATGCCCTGGCATTTTCTGGACATAAGATTGCCTGACTATTTTACTGCCCCAAAAATTTGCCTCCGAGCAGCAGATTTTTGTTATCCATGGAAGATGTGCGCAGCTATTGATATGAACAGGTTCCCCTGGAAAAGTACTGTCAGTATGACACCTGCGAAGAGATACGGTGCGAAAGACAAGGTGTGGTAGACCCTGAGGTGCTCAAAGCCGAGCTTCTTTCCGAGCTTCTTCAGGTTCTTGACATCAACTTCATTCAGGCCGTCTGTCGTTGGCTCGAAGAGATGCTCCCTCTTCTTCGTCGATTCCTGTAGGTAAGATATCAGGCTGAAGTGAAGTATCTGTTGTTTCCTGTATTTTCCCTTTTCCTTGTATATTATCTCAGCAGGCACCATGCCTTTCTTGAGCAGCTTTATGTCGACCTTCTTTGTCATGTAGTCATATCCCATGTAGAGGATGAAATATCTCAGGAACACGAATCCTGCAAATGTTATCGTCATGGATAACCATGGACCGAGTGTCAGGAGGCTCTTGTCGAATATTATCCTGAGTCCTGCGAAGACCAGGAGTACCTTGGTCAGGTTCTTCTGGAAAAGCTTCTCGAAAGCTATCATCAATAGGAACATGAAGAATATCATGTAGAAGTAGTTCTCAGGCACCTTGATGAAATCAAGGAAATACAAGAGCGGCCACATGAAAGAGAATACGAACAGAAACACCTGGCCGAGTTGGTCAGGCTTAAGGGATTTTTTCATATAAAATATCTTCTGTTTGAGGCTTGTCCTGAACAGGAGGAAAAAAAGGTAGACCACGAAGAAAGGCACGAACGTGTTTATCATGAAGTTCATCGATGAGAAATACTGGACATGACCATACTTGTAGACGCTCAACGGCACCAGGGCGGAGAATGCAGTGAAGAGCTTCGCATCACCTGCTGTCCACACCCCCACTACCCACATGACAAACCCGACCACGAGCGATATCAGCACAGTGACAGCGAGCTCTGTATAGTATTCTGTCCTCAGCTGCCCCCCTGTTATTCTCACGACGAAATATATCAGGAAGTTCACGACAATTGCATATGCAAGCCCTAGCATGACCCACTTGTTCCTTATCTTGCCTGTCTTTATGTCCTGGTAGGTAGTCACGATGCCGATGACGATTATCATGGGCAGGAAAAAATAGAGCAGGTTGATCATGTTGTGGCATATTCAAGAATATATTTAATAATGTTTGCTTTTGAGCTTCGCTTTCCTAGTTCAGCAATCATCTAGCATGGCTTGCAGAGTTCCTGATTTGCAGGCTAGCAGTATCTTCAGTAAATATTTTTCAACAAAATTTATTAATATTAATAAATTATTGATTTCAAATAAATGAGGTTGTTAAAATTTCGAATAAGATAGCCATAATAGGTGCAATGGATGAAGAAATTGAAATATATCTTGAATATATCAAAGATATGAAGAAGATACAATGGAACGAATTCGTTTTTTACCAAGGGAAGTTTAGAAAAAAAGATATTATTCTTGTAAAATCGGGTGTAGGAAAGGTTTTCGCTACGATGGTAACACAGGTCCTGATTGATAGATTTAATGTAGGATTTATAATCTTTACGGGTGTTGGGGGTTCATTAAATGCAGACTTAAATATTGGTGATGTAGTGATCAGCAAGGATTCAATGCAACATGATTTCGACGCAACAGCCTTGGGATTCAAACTTGGACAAATTTCATATACAGATTACAGGATATTTAAGGCTGACAAAAGATTAATTGAAATAGCATCAAAGGCAAAAATCAAAGGACATAAGATAATCAAAGGCAGGATCCTTACAGGCGACCAGTTCTTCACGCACAGGGAAAAGCTTGAAAAGAGATTTCTCAGGGATGAGCTACACGGCGACTGCATAGAGATGGAGGGTGCGGCAGTCGGCCAGGTATGCACTGTTAATAAGATTCCACATCTGATTGTCAGGACTGTCTCTGACAAAGCAGATGGAACTGCAGTTGAGGACTTCAATGCATTCAAAGAAATTGTCGCAAAAAATTCATATAAGATCGTGAAGCAACTGCTGGAGAACATCGAATAGAATATAAACGGTTTTCCTGTCCGTAACATCACTTCAGAAGACCGAGCTCCTCGATCATCTGGCATGGCTTGCAGAGCTCCTGCTTTGCAGGCTCGCCGCAGTTTTTGCACCGATTGGGCTTCCCCTCCGTCATGTACCTTTTTTTCAATTCTGGCAGCATCTTCAAAAATGCCTTTATGATGTTTCTTTTTGTCCCGGGGTTTTTTGCCTCGTAATCATTGAGCAGCACCTGGACTGCTGCCCTGTATGACTCTGTCGTGTACGGGCACTCGTAGTATCCCACGCCGAAGTCCATAAGATGGGTATAGACAGTCACCTCTTTCTCTGTGCAGAAATAGAGAGGCTTTATGCGGGGGATGAACAGCCTGTCCCTGACAATGCCTGTTATCGGTCCCAGTCTTGCAGATATCTCCTGCTGATTGCGGAAGAGGTTTATCATCACTGACTGCGCCTCGTCATCAAGATTATGTCCAGTCGCAAGCCTTGTCGCCCCTAGAATCCTTGCATGCTTGTTTATCAGGTATCTCCTGAACGCTCCGCAGACAGTGCATGGCCTGTCGTGAAGTTTTTTCAGCGCAGAGTCAAGGGTAAATCCGAAATCTTCCTTGAATGATACTATGTTGAGCTTTATTCTGTTCTTGTTGCAGAATCTTTTCAGGTCATCAAGAGTTTTCTCCCTGTAGCCTTTGATACCTTCGTCGACAGCGATCGCCTCGACATTGTAGTATCTGGAAAGGACATAGAGGTTGGTAATTGAATCCTTGCCGCCTGACACTGCTGCAAAGACCCTGTCCTTTTTCCTTATCAGGTCATAGTCTTTTATTGTTTTTCTGACCTTCCTTTCGAAATAGTCGATGAAATGGTCCTTGCAGTAGTTCGGATCTGAGATCACTGCATTCTTCGAGCATCTTCGGCATTTCATTGTGTAGCGTAATCATATTTGGTTTAAAATTGTTTTGTATCAAAAGAAAGAAAGAAGCGCGAGGAGGGATTTGAACCCTCGATCTAGCGCTCTCAGCATGTCATCAGCCCATGTCTGAGCCTCATAAGAGCTTACTGCAGGCGCTCGCTTGCTATATCCTGCCGGACATCTTCATAAGACATCCAAGGATAACTTAGCCGCTTGGCCACTCGCGCAAATGCAGTGAAAAGAAAAAGGGTATACTATTTAAAACTATTCACTTGGCCACAATAGATGAGAACCTGTTCTTGCACCCTTCGCGTGAGGGCATTATGCATTCTTCTGTCGCCGTCACCCTGCCGACCCTGTTCTTCCTTATGGTCTCATAGGTGATGTCATAGCCAGGCAATTCCTCCAGAGATTTCAGGAACCTGCCTACATCGAATCCAGCCATGAGGCTGACTTCAGATCTCTTTACAACTTCTTCCAATCCCATCTATCCCACTATTACTGTAATATGTATGTTCAAGTATATAAATATATCGTTTTTTTTCAGAAAAAATCATGATTTTCGATTGTTTTTTAGAAGGAAAATATAATATTTATAAATCATATTCGCATACAGGTAAAAAACATGGAAAATATCTTCAGCTGCAGAGGTTGTGGATTCTGCTGTCAGCTTGATGTTGTGCTCACTAAGCAGGATATCCGGCGGCTGGAAATTGCTGGCTTTGAAGGGTTTACAAGAGCCGAGGATGACGTGCTCATGCTAAGGATGAAGGGCAGGCACTGCTTGTTTTATGTGTCAGGCATGTGCAGAATCTATGAAAACAGGCCGGATATCTGCAGGCGTTTTCCATTCAGGATTGATGGGTCAGTAAGCCAGAAATGCAGGCAGATGAGGGATTTCTCAAGCCAGGTCTCACAAAAGATAATAAAGTTCATGATAGAGGACAGGAAGCATTAGGCATGCAAGCCAAGGAAAAATTTCACTTCTATGAAACCCGCAAGCAAGACCAGGAAGAAAGCAATCGCAAGAAATATCAAAGCGTCTGACATGATATGCTTAAACCTCGCAGATAACAGCTTTTCCCTAATGACTGCTTTTGATACTATGCCTCCTGTTATCGCCGCACTGATATATGCAAGGGCTTCTGTCAGCATGTGAGGGAGAAAAGGCACGATTGAAAAGCTGAAATCAGCAAAGATGTTTCCGGTCCTTCCGTGATAGGAAGTGCAGGCAAAATATGCAAACACGACACCCCAGACTGAGGCATTCCAGACAAGGAAGAATATTGAGCCGGCACCATAAACAAGCGAAAGCACAAAGCACACCAAGAGGACGAGCAGGTTGTTGATTATTATTGTCCCTAGCCCTGCCCCTGATATTGCAAGGCCTGAAATCCCTGCGGCCTTTAGCTGGACCGAGAACAGGCTCCCGACTGAATAGTCAGGGATGATAAGGGTCACCAGGCTGTAGGCAAGAAAGATGCCCAGGAAAAGGAAAAGGTAGACCTTGAATACATCCTTATGGTCCCTGAACAGAAGC
Source organism: uncultured Candidatus Woesearchaeota archaeon (assembly GCA_963717515.1). Classification (GTDB taxonomy): domain Archaea; phylum Nanobdellota; class Nanobdellia; order Woesearchaeales; family DSVV01; genus CAYXZQ01. Next base: position 1,249,645 of record OY970338.1, on the reverse strand, counting down.
TTCAGCGAGAGCTTTTTCTCCCTCACCTCGGCATTCTCCTCAAGCTTGAGAAGGGCATTGAGGGACGGGATTAGCAGGATGGATGTGAAAGCGATGCTTGTCAGCCCGACATTTTCGGGGAAGACCAGGCCTGCTGATACGAGGCCTATCAGGGTGTATGAGAGACCCAGGAGAAATGCATGCTCCTTCCTTGTGATCCATCTAATGCTGAAAAGCTGCTCAAAGACCATGGTGCCTGATATCAATAAAGGTGTTTATAAATTTTGCTTTAGAAACGGCTGTTCAGCTGCAGTCAGCCGGGCAATTCTGCAGGGTCTCGCCTTCATTGCAATTGCCGTCTCCACAACATGCAAGCTTATAATAGCAGTCAGTGCAATCAACTCCTTCGAACCTTGTATCGCACTTTCCATCGCATTTTTCCCTGAAGCATGCAGAACACGTGCTGTCCCTGCATTGCCTTACACAGCTTGATGTATCATAGGAGCAGTCGCTGTAGCATCTTAGAGGGCCTCCAACATATCCCATGTCCCGGCATGTCAGTCCTGCAAAATCACTTATGTCACATTCCTCGCCAGGCTCCATGACATTGTTCCCGCAGACTGCATTAATTGCTGCCCTGCTGGCTTCTCCGGTCAGGTTTGTGCATGCGCTTAAGAAGATAGCTCCGGCAATCAGGATGATAGACACGAGCATAGTTACCTTTTTCATTCGGCCACCTTTCGGCTAAAATTGGATAATTAATGGGATTATGCCTATTATTATATAAATATTTCTTTTCCAGGGCTACCAGGTTGAATATACCGATATAGTGAAGATTATCGCCAGGAATATCAGAAACAGCATGAGGACGGCAATTATGGAAGCAATCGCGAAATACATGAAATTTCTCTCCATACAGGCAACCTCTTTTCTTACAACCCGAACAATATATTATTAGATATATAAAATGAACGATATTGGGTGAGATTGACGGACCTGGAGGGATTCGAACCCTCGATCTACGGCTTGCTTCGGGGCAGAACGCCCGGATAGAAGGCCGTCGCATTATCCAGCCTATGCTACAGGTCCATTGCATTTAAACAATATGTGATTTTGTGATTTTATTGTTACTATATTATTGACACATTTATATATAACCTGCAATACCCCACAAGAGTTAATGAATTGTTTTTAAATATTGTGACATTCCGTATACAAAATCATAATATTTATAAACACCTGCAATTTCAGACCAAAAATCAGTCAAGAGTGTTTAAAACAACCGAAAAGGAATTAAACATTGGAAACACAACAAACAAAGCCTGAAAAGGAGTTTTTCAGCACAGAGTTTGTCTTTTAGAACTCTTTCTGTGAAAAACACCGCAAATAGGCTTTTTTAAGTTAAATCAGGACAGGATATTGATTATTTTGTCAAATAGAGACTAAAATGCCATCAACAAGGTCACCAAGAAAAGGCTCAATGCAGTACTGGCCGAGAAAACGGGCCAAAAGACAGTATGCCAGGGTCAGGTCATGGACTGAATCAGGTAAGCCAGGCCCTCTCGGATTTGCAGGATACAAGGCAGGCATGACCACCATGATAATCTCTGAAAAGAACCACCTTTCTAAAAAAGGAGATAATATAGACCACGCAATCCCTGTGACAGTCATCGAATGCCCGCCCCTGAAGGTGGCATCTGTCAGGTTCTACAGCAAAGACGGGTACGGTATGAAAGTCTCTTACGAGGTCTTCGGCAAGGTCGATAAGGAGCTCGGCAGGAAGATAAAGCTCAGCAAGAAGACAGATGAGGCAAAGCTTGATGCTGTCAAACTCTCAGATTGTGATGATATCCGCCTTAATGTATATACAATGCCTTCAAAGACAGGCATCGGCAAGAAAAAGCCTGAGCTGTTCGAATTGGCACTGAACGGCACTATTGAAGAGAAATTCAATTATGCAAAAGAGAGGCTGGGCAAAGAGATAAGGGTCGAGGAAGTGTTTTCCGAAGGCGCCCAGATGGATATCCACTCAATAACGACAGGCAAGGGATTCCAGGGCCCTGTGAAGAGATTCGGCGTTGGCCTGAGGTCTCATAAATCTGAAAAAGTCAAGAGAGGGCCCGGTTCACTCGGCGGCTGGAAAGGTCAGGGCCATTTCATGTACAGGATTGCTCATGCAGGAAAGATGGGCTATCATGCAAGGAATGAGCTCAACAAGTGGCTTGTCAAGATATCAGATAAGCCAGAGGATATAAATCCTAAAGGCGGCTTCGTGAGATACGGCGTTGTCAAGAACCCTTATATACTTGTCAAGGGCTCTGTCGGAGGCCCTGCTAAGAGGATAATCAAGCTTACTCATGCAAGCAGGCCGAATTCGAAGATTCCGAAATCAAAGCCAGTCATAAAATACATCAGCCTTGAATCAAAGCAGAGAAAATGAAACTGACAATACTTAACCTTACAAAGACCGAGATCGGCAAGAGAGAGCTCCCTTCACAGTTCGATGAAGAGATAAGGGCAGACCTGGTGAAGAGGGCAGTCCTGACCATACGCTCCAATTCCAGACAGGCGTACGGCGCAGACCCAATGGCAGGCAAGAGGGCATCAGCAGAGCTCTCAAGAAGAAGGCACAAGTACAGGGGCTCATACGGTTTCGGCATATCAAGGGTACCGAGGAAGATTCTCTCAAGGAGAGGGACCAGGCTTAACTGGGTCGGCGCATTCGCACCAGGAACTGTCAAGGGAAGAAGGGCCCATCCGCCTAAGGCAGACAAGATATGGTCAAGGAAGCTAAACACAAAAGAGAGGAGGAAGGCCATACGCTCAGCCCTGAGCGCAACAGTCATCAAGCCTCTTGTCCAGGAGCGAGGGCACATAGTCCCGGAGCTTTATCCATTCATAATCGACTCAAAGATAGAATCCATGGAAAAGACCAAAGATGTCATATCAGCCCTGGAGAAGCTCGGGTTTGCCGAGGAGCTCAGCAGGGTCAGCGTAAAGAGCATTAGGCCAGGCAAAGGAACACTCAGAGGCAGGAAATACAGGAAGAAGACAGGCCCTCTCATCATCGTATCAGATAAGTGCAGCCTCATGAAATCAGCAAAGAACATACCTGGCGTAGACATTGTCAAGGTTGATAAGCTGAATGCAGGCGCCCTTGCGCAGGGCATCAGGCCGGGAAGGCTTTCATTATTCACAGACAAAGCGATCGAGAGGATGGAAAAAGAGCAGCTTTTCATGGACAAAGAAAAATCTGCAAAGCCTAAGGGCATGGATGAAAAGAAGCCCAGGACCGCTGCAAAGGCAAAAGATGCCATAACCTCAGTCAAAAAAGCGCCGGCAAAAAAGCCCGCACCAGCTGTGATCGAAAAACCGGCTGCAGAAGTCAAAAATGCCCCTGTAAAAAAAGATGAAAAAGGCAGCAGGCTGGCAGGGGAAAAATAAGATGGCAAGCCTGAGCATCATAAGATATCCTTCAGGGACAGAGAAGTCGATAAGGATAATGGACAGCGAGAACAAGCTTGTGTTCTTTGTCGAGAGGAAGGCAAGGAAGGACGAGATTAAGAAGGCCTTAGAGGAAGCATTTGACGTCAAGATACTCAAGATCAACACCATGATAACAAATACAGGGGAGAAGAAGGCATATGTCAAGCTTTCACCTGACAATCCCGCAATAGACCTTGCGACAAAGCTTGGCATGATGTGATGGACAGATGGGAAAAAGGATAATACAGCAGAGGAGAGGAAAGGGCTCGCCCACATACAAGTCCCCCAGCCACAGGTTCAGGACAGCTGTCAGGCACCTCGCAAAAAAACATGACACAGTCAAAGGCAGGATAGTGGACATCGTAAGCTGCCCGGGACATACAAGCCCGCTCGCAAAAGTAAAGTATGGAAACGGTGAGACCAGTTACATAATCGCTCCTGAAGGGATGCGCGTAGACCAGGAGATAAGTACAGGCGGAGCCGAGCCAACAAAAGGCAGCTGCGTCGCACTCCGGCATATACCTGAAGGCACATTGATTTACAATATCGAGAATCAGCCTGGAGACGGCGGAAAATTTGTTAGGAGCACCGGGCTTTCAGCTAGAGTCATTGCAAAGTCCGGCAACAGCGTCGTTGTCATGCTCCCTTCGAAAAAGGAAAAGAAGTTCAACCCGGAGTGCCGGGCAAACATAGGCATCATTGCAGGCTCAGGAAGGACTGAGAAGCCGTTGTACAAGGCAGGAAGGAATTATTACAGGATGAAGGCAAGGAACAGGCTCTATCCGAAGACAAGCGGAATCGCAATGAACGCTGTCGACCATCCGCATGGTACCAGCAGGTCCAGCAAGAAAGGAAGGCCTACTATCGCAAGAAGACATGCACCTCCGGGTGCAAAGGTCGGAAAGGTAAGGCCGAGAAGGACAGGCAAGAGCAAGTAAAGGTGAATCCAATGGATGATGAGTTCAGATACAGGGGCTTCAAGCTGACAGAGCTGAAGGAGATGAGCATCAAGGAGTTTTCAGAGCATGTCCCGTCAAGGCAAAGAAGGACACTCGATAAAGGCTTTTCCGATGCGCACAAGGCTCTCATAAAGAAGCTTGAGAAAAAGGATAATGTGAAGACCCACTGCAGGGACATAATAGTGACTCCACTCATGGTGGGGAAGACACTCAGGGTCCATAATGGCAAGGAATACCAGTCACTGAGGATAATAGAGGAGATGATAGGGCATTATCTCGGCGAATTTGTGCTGACGCGTAAGAGGGTAGCACACAGCTCACCAGGAGTAGGGGCGACGAGATCGAGCTCAAGCGTCTCAGTAAGGTAAAATGGCAGGCTATAAGTATGCTTTCAAGGATTATGACATGGAGAAGATGGCCAGGTGCGCCATCCTTTCAGCCAGTGTCTCGACCAAGCACTGCATAGAGATATGCAACCGTATCAGGGGCAGGAAGACTGAGGCTGCAAAGAAGATACTCACTGAGGCTATCGAATTCAAAAAGCCGATACCTTTCAGGAGATTCAACCACAACATGGGGCATAAGAGAGCCACAGGTCCAGGAAGATACCCTGTCAAGGCATGCACAGAGATACTCAAGGCAATAGAGAGCTGCGAGGCGAATGCCCAGGCAAAGGGATTTTCATCATCAGACCTTGTGATAACCCATATCTGCTCAAACATGGCGTCAAGGCCATGGCATTACGGCAGGGCCAGGCGAAGGAAATCCAAGCGGACCCATATTGAGATCGTGCTTAAGGAATCAGGGTCAGATGAAAAATCCAGGAATAAGAAAGGGAAGGATGCTGATATCAATAAAGAAGATAAGAAAGCCGATGAAACCAAGGAAAAACCGATGAAGGCTGAAAAGAAGACCGAAGAGCGGAAGGCTGCAGAGCAAAAGCCCGCTGAAACTCCTGCAAAGACGATCAAGCCTGTCGAAAAGAAGGAAGAAAAGGCAGAGACGCCTGCAAAAAAACCCCAGGAAAAGCCGGCAGTAACCAAAGGCAAGCAGGTTGAGCCCAGGCCAAAAGAAAGCAAGCAAATAAAAAAGGAAGATAAATCCCCTGGAAAAAGCCAGGAGAAAAAGAGCGATATCACTAAAGATGGCGATAAACCCAAGGACAAAGGAGCAATGAAAGATGGACCAAAGAAAGATACTGTCAAAGAAGATTAAGGAGTTTGAGATCCAGGAATTTGTAGGGTCGACACTCAAGGGAGTGGGCCTGTCGAAGACAAAGCTTGTCCCGACTCCTCTTGGCGAAAAGATCATAATAGATGCATCAAGGCCGGGCCTAATCGTAGGCAGGAAAGGCCAGTCCATAAAGAATCTTACATCGCTCCTGAAGAAGAAGTTCAGGCTTGAGAACCCGCAGATAGAGATTAACGAGATAACAAACATCAACCTTGACCCGGAAATTGTTGCAGAGAGGATTGCAAACTCTCTTGAACGGTTCGGCCTCTCGAGATTCAAGGGTGTTGGTCACAAGACCATGTCGGATGTCATGGCTGCAGGCGCACTCGGTATTGAGATAATCATCTCAGGCAAGGTCCCGAGCTCCCGGGCGAAGAGATGGAGATTTTACCAGGGCTACCTGAAAAAATGCGGGCAGGTTGCGATTGACGGTGTCAAGAAGGCTTATAAGATTGCCCAGCTAAAGACAGGAAGCATCGGCATAACCGTGAAGATAATGCCTCCTGATATCCAGCTTCCGGACAATATCACCCTTGCAAAGGAGATAGTGACAGAAGTCGAAGTGGTGGATGCGAAGACAGATGATGGTGCCAAAGAGCCTGAAACAGTGAAAGAAGACGAAACAACGCAGGACAATGGCACAGCAAAAAAGCCTGGCAAGGATACGAAAAAGGAAAAGGCCCCGAAAGAAGAAAAGAAAAAGAAGCCAGCCAAGAAGAAGGCAGTTAAAAAGCAGGCCAAGGAAGACAGCAAAAAATGAAGAAGGACGAAATAAGGAGCTCAACAGCAGGCGACCTGAGAAAGAGGATTGTCGAGCTGAGAAAAGAGCTCATCAAGCTCAATGCCCAGTCAGCCATGGGAACACAGCTAAAGAGTCCCGGCCAGATAAAGCAGATAAGAAGAAACATCGCAAGGATAATGACAGAGATTAAAAACAAAGGAGAGGATGCACAAGTATGAGTGAAATTTGCTCGACGTGCGGACTCCCGAAGGAGCTATGCGTCTGCGAGACTATAGCCAAGGAGAGCCTGAAGATATCAGTGCACACAATCAAGCGCAAGTTCGGCAAGCTGTACACGGTCGTCGAAGGGATCGACACTAAGGACATCGATCTCAGGGACATAACGAAGCAGCTCAAGAGCAGGCTTGCTTGCGGTGGCACTTATAAGGAAGGAAAGATTGAGCTTCAGGGAAACCATACAGGCAACATGCGCGACGCATTGGTGAAATTGGGATTTGCGCCTGAGACAATAGAGATAAAAAAATAATGGCAAAACACAAGTTCGATAAGGAACTTATAGGCTGCGCCATAGAAGTGACGCAGGCCGAAAACAAGAGCCTTGTCGGACTGAAGGGAAAGGTCATTGACGAGACAAAGAACACATTGCTGTTTGAAGAAAAAGGCAAAAGGAAGAGAGTGCTCAAGGAGCAGGTCACATTCATCGCAGAAATCAATAACAAGAGGATAGAAATTGACGGAAAAAAAATCATCAAGAAGCCGGAAAAAAGAGCCTGAAAAGGCCGGTCCGCAGACAAGTTCAAGAGATAAAGGGATAGGTGTAAGCCCTCCTAAAGACACGTGCGAGAACGATAAGCACTGCCCGTTCCATGGCTCGCAGAGCCTTCGCGGCAGGATGTTCCAGGGCAAGGTCATAAGGTCCAAGGTCCCGAAAAGCGCAGTTGTGGAATGGAGCTGGAAGAGAAAGATCCCTAAATACGAGAGATACGAGAAGAGAAGGACAAAGGTCATAGCCCATAACCCTTCGTGCATCGGTGCGCAGGAAGGCGATGTCGTGAAGATTATGGAGACAAGGAAGATAAGCAAGACAAAAAATTTTGTCATTGTCAGCAGGGAAAATTAAGATGCAGGCTGTAAACGCAAAAATCACAAGGGCATTGCCCGTCGGTTCTGTCGTAGATGCATGCGACAATAGCGGCGCAAAGAGGCTCAGGATATTTTCAGTTATGAAATACAAGAGCAGGAAAGGCAGGATGCCGGCTGCCGGAGTTGCAGACCTTGTGATGGCGAGCGTCCAGAAAGGAAGGCCGGACATGCGTAAGAAGACAGTGCTTGCAATAATTGTAAGGCAGAGAAAAGAATATAGGAGATTTGACGGCACAAGGATCAAGTTCGAGGACAATTCAGCGATAGTCGTCAAGGACAACAAGGGCAATCCGCAGGGTTCGCTTATCAAGGGCGCAGTTGCAAAGGAAGTCTGCGACAGATGGCCTCTTGTGGCAAAGCTCGCAAAGATTGTGGCATAAGGAGAAAGCAAGATGAAAAAGTCATATTCAAAATCATGGAAAGCAAGCAGGCAGCCGAGAAAGCAGAGGCTTTACCTATACAACGCCCCTGAGCACATACAGGGAAAATCCATGAAATCGACCCTGTCAAAGACTCTCAGAAAAAGGCTTGGCAAACGGTCGCTCCGCGTAAGGAAAGAAGACAAGGTCAAGATATTGAGAGGGATGTTCAAGGGCAAGGAAGGCAAGGTTGACAGGGTGATTGTAAAGGACAGGAAAATCATCGTCGACAAGGCAGAGATATACAAGAAAGACGGCTCAAAGGCATTCTATCCTATCGACCCATCGAATATCATGATAACAGAGCTGTATGTCGACGACAAGAAAAGGCTCAAGCGGCAGAACAAGGAAAAGACGGCTGGTGACACCAAATGAAATCGCATCTGAAAAGGCTGGCAATGCCAAATACATGGGACATAAAGAGAAAGACCACTAAATTCATAATAAGGCCCCATCCGGGCAGCGGCAAGCTGGAGCATTCTATCCCTCTCCAGATACTGCTCAGGGATGTTCTCAAGTTCGCAAAGACTGCAAAGGAAGTGAGGTATATACTCAACAACAAGGAAGTCCTGGTCAACAGCAGGAGAAGGAGGGAGCCCAAGCTCCCGGTCTGCCTCATGGATGTCGTCGATATTCCCGAACTCAAGACGAGATTCAGGATACTCCTCAACAAAAAGGGCAGCATCGTATGTGTAGAGATTCCTGACGCTGAATCAGGCATCAAGGTCTACAAGATTGCAGGCAAGACAGTCGTGAAGAAGGGCAAGATCCAGCTCAATTTCACAGATGGCAGCAACATGCTTGTGGATAAGGGCAGTTTCAGCACAGGCGACGCAGTCATATACGACTTCGCCAAAAAGAAGATAATCGAGCAGATTGCCTTCGACAAGGGAGCGACAGTCTTTCTTACAGGCGGAAAATATGTAGGCCATTCAGGCAAGATAGAGAATGTCATGGGTGACGACATCATAATCAAGACTGACTCAGGAGATTCAGTCCAGACATTGAGGGATTATGCCATGGTCATCGGCAAAGACAAGCCGCTGATAACACTGGCCAAGGAAAAATGAGCGGCGAAAATATCATGCAGAAGATAGACATAGGCAAGGTCACGTTCAACTTCGGAAGCGGCGTCGACCAGGGAAAACTTGAGAAAGGCATGCTCCTCATTAAGCACGTCACCGGAAAGACTCCTGTAAAGACGACTACAAACAAGAGGATCCCCGGCTGGGGTCTTCGTCCAGGGCTTCCTGTCGGATGCAAGATCACGATAAGGGACAGCAATGTCAAGGACCTTATCAGGAGGATTCTGATGGTCAAGAAGAACGTGCTCTCTAAAAAGCAGTTCGACAACAACGGCAGTGTCGCAATCGGCATCCATGAGTACATAGACATCCCGGATATCGAATACGAGCCGAAGATAGGCATACTGGGCTTTGAGCTCTGCATAACGCTTGAAAGGCCCGGATTCAGGGTGAAGACCAGAAAGCTCAAGAAAGCCAGGATTCCGATGAGGCACAGGATAAGCAGGGACGAGGCAATAGGATATATGCAGAAAGAATTCAATATAACTGTTGGTGATTGAAGATGACATACAGCAACTATAAAAAAGCGTTCGTACAGCTCAAGGCTAAGCCTGCAAAGCTCGAGAAATACAAGAGATTCAATGCCCCAAAGAAGAGGACTACGGGCACATCGCTGAAGAGATGCAGGAGATGCGGAAGGATCCGCGGCCATATCAGCAAATACGGCCTGCACTACTGCAGGCAATGCTTCAGGGAGATAGCTACAAAGATAGGTTTCAACAAGTTTTACTAGGAGGCAAAAGAATGAGTCTGAATGATCCATTGGCAAATGCATTGTCACACATCCTGAACAGCGAACAGAGGGCAAAGGGCATCGCGCACCTCAAACCCTCTTCAAGGCTGCTCAAGACTGTCCTTGATATAATGAAAGGTATCGGCTACATCGGCGAATACAAGGAGATTGACGATGGAAAGGGCAAGATAATCGAGCTCCAGCTGCTTGGGAAGATAAACAAGGCAGGAGTGATTAAGCCGAGGTTTGCAATCAAGAGCGGACAGTTCGAAAGGTATGAGAAAAGATACCTGCCTGCAAAGGGCTTCGGCGTGCTCATGGTATCGACGAACCAGGGAGTGATGTCCCATGATGAAGCAAAGAAGAAGAACCTGGGCGGAAAGCTCATCGCATACTGCTATTGATGAAAATGAATGAGAAAGATGTCATGATAAAGGTGGAGTTCCCTCAAGGGGTGGCAGGCTCACTGGAAGGCGGCAGGCTCACTGTCAATGGGCCTAATGGAGAGCTCCAGAGGGATTTCACAAACCCGAAAATAGCAATAAGCATGGAAGGCAACGCTGTCGTGCTTAAAGTGAAGAAATTCACTAAGAGGGAAAAGACAATGCGGGGCACTTTCATAAGCCTCATAAACAACATGATAGAAGGAGTCACCAGGTCGCATGAATACAGGCTGAAGATCTGCTCAGGGCATTTCCCGATGAATGTGACATTTGGCAACAACAGGCTCCAGGTAAAGAATTATCTCGGTGAGAAGGTCCCGAGGATTGTAGATATTGGGAGTGATGTCGGGCTGAAGATTGAAGGCGACCTGATAGTCATAAGCGGGATAGACAAGCAGAAGGTCTCGCAGGCAGCAGCATCTGTAGAACAGCTGACAAAAAGGTCCGGGTTTGACAAGAGGATATTCCAGGACGGCATATATATCGTGAATAAAGATGGAAAAGAAATCAAATGAGACGCTGCTGGCTATAAGAAGGCAGCTTAAGAGAAAGAAACCGACTTTCCTGAGGCAGGACGGCCACAAGAAGGTCAGGCTCGGAAGTAAATGGAGAAAGCCAAAAGGCATCGACAACAAGATGAGGCTGAACCTGAGGGGTTACAGGAGAAATGTAACCATTGGCTGGAGATCGCCAACTAAGGTCAGGGGTCTTGACAGGAGCGGGCTTGAGGTCGTCAGAGTGGACAATATCGCGAAGCTTGAAGGATTGGATCCAGCAGTGCAGGGCATAATCATCTCCAGTTCTGTAGGGGAGAAGAAGAGGGTTGAGATTGCAAGGCTTGCCCTGAGCAGGAGCATTAACATATTCAACATAAAAGATGCAGCAGCATATATAAAAGAATTTGAAGAGGCCATCAAGCAGAAGAAAGAGAAGAAGGAAAAAGACAAGAAAGAGAAGGAAAAGAAAGAGAAGCAGAAAAAAGAGCAGGCAAAGAAGAAAGAAGAGGAAGAGAAGAAGAAAAAAGACAAGGAAGGGGAAAAATCGATTGAAGAGCTGGCTGAGGAGGCCAAAGACATCGAGAAGAAAGAGAAAGACAGGATTTTGACCCAGAAAAGCCAGTGACCGGTAAAAAATGATATACAAGACAAGGAAAAGGATTGCAGCAAGGCTGATGAAATGCTCGCCGAAGAGAGTCAGGCTTGACCCTGCTGAGATGGAAGAGATAAAAGAAGCCATCACAAAGGACGACTTGAGGGGACTCATAAAGGACGGGATAATCTCCTCTGTCAAGAAAAAAGGAGTGTCCCGGGCAAGGGCAAATATCAGGAGACAGAAAAAATCAAGGGGTCAGAGAAGCGGTCATGGCAAGAGGAAAGGCAAGTCCACTGCAAGGACCCCGAAAAAAGAGAGATGGATGAACAGCATCCGTTCCCAGAGGGACTTTTTGAAAGAGCTTAAGGACAGCAGCCTGATAAGCCCAAAGAGCCACAGGATGCTGTACCTGAAATCAAAAGGCGGATTTTTCAGGAGCAAACGCCATATCAAGATATATATAAATGAGAATTCACTTATCCAGAAAAAGCAATAGGTTAGCAAAATGACAAGGAAAAACAAGAAGACGGTCTATTTCAGGAGAAAGCGTGAAGGCAGGACAGACTACAAGATGAGGCTCAGGCTCCTTATGTCATCCATGCCCAGGCTGATAGTCAGAAAATCACTGAAGCACATGCAGATCCAGCTTGTCTCCTACAAGACCAGCGGCGATATTGTGATTGTTGGCGCGCATACGAATGAGCTCAAGAAGTTCGGCTGGAGATTCGGCAGCGGAAACATCCCTGCAGCATACCTGATAGGTTATCTTGCAGGCAAGAAGATGCTTGCCAAGAAGATCGAAGAGACCATCCTCGACATAGGCCTGCAGGCAGGCAGCAGGAGGATATATGCAGTGCTAAAAGGTGTGCTGGATGCCGGAGTGAAAGTGCCGCATGACGACAAAGTGATCCCGGGAGATGAGTTCATAAAGGGCAACCATATCAGTAATTATTATCAAAGCATCACAAAAGAGAGCCAGGAGGGCGCATTGCAGTTTTCAGCGTATATCAAAAACAAGAGCGACGCTTCTGAGATGGCGGCTGATATTGAAAAAGTTAAGGAGAGCATCGATAAAAAATGACAGATGATAAATTGAAGGACAAGAAGAGCCTGGAAGAGCCTGTTGAGGAAGAAGAAGGCAAGCCTGTTGAGGGGGATGAGTCAGCAGACTCAGAATTCATCGAGAAAGCCCCTAAGATCGTCGAGATTAGCGACACTGAAGAGGTCGAGGTCGTAAAGAGGGACGAGATAAAGGAGGAAGAAGAGATAGTCAAGGAGAAAAAAGATTCAGGCTTCGACTCGAGCGGCTGGGAGCCGAAGACCGAGACAGGCAGGAAGGTCAAGAGTGGTGAGATTACAGACATCGACCGGATCCTTGATAAAGGCATGCAGATAATGGAACAGGAGATAGTTGACATACTCCTTCCGAACTGCGAGACCGAGCTCTTGATGATAGGCCAGTCCAAAGGAAAATTCGGCGGTGGCCAGAGAAGGATATTCAAGCAGACCCAGAAGAAGACAAAAGAGGGCAACAAGCCGAAATTTGCGACATTCGCCGTGCATGGGAACATGGACGGGTATTTTGGTTATGGTTATGGAAAGGCTAAAGAGACAGTGCCTGCCAGGGAAAAGGCATTCAGGAAAGCAAAAATAAATATGATGAAAATCAGGCGGGGTTGCGGTTCATGGGAATGTAGCTGTGGCCAGCATCATAGCATCCCGTTCAAGGTCAAGGGCAAGGTAAGCTCGGTCGAGCTGACCCTGATACCTGCACCTAAAGGGACTGGGCTATGCGTCGAGCCTGAATGCCAGAAGATACTCAAGCTTGCAGGCATAAAAGATGTATGGTCAAAGAGCCTCGGTCACACAAAGACCAAGCTCAACCTCATAAAGGCATGCATAAAGGCTCTCGAGAACCTTTCAGCGACAAAGGTCCTGCCAGTGCATATCAAGGCACTAAGCATAAAAGAAGGGAGAGCGGAAAACTAGAATGACAAAGATAGCGATAGTGAGGATCAGGGGCGGAATCAGGGTATCTGATAAGATAAATGATACACTTGACATGCTCAGGCTTTACAGGCAGAACTACTGCGTTGTGTATGAAAAGACCCCCTCTGTAACAGGGATGCTGAGGAAAGTCAAGGATTACGTTGCCTGGGGAGAGATTGATGATGATACAGTGAAGATGCTTCTTGAGAAGAGAGGAGAGCCCCATCCGGATGATAAGAAGAAAGTCAAGTCCTTCTTCAGGCTAAGCCCACCAAAGGGTGGTTTTGAGAAGAAAGGCATCAAGAAAGCATACAAAGAAGGTGGGGCGCTTGGCTATAGGGGAGCAAAGATCAAAGACCTTATACTGAGGATGATTTAATATGCGCTATAAACAGAAGAAGAATGTCAGGCAGAGGGGATCCAAGACGCATGGCTGCGGTTCCATGAAGAAGAGAAGGGGCGCAGGCAATAGGGGCGGAAGAGGGGCAGCTGGCTCAGGCAAGAGAGGTGACTGCAAGAAGCCTTCAATATGGAAAAACAAGAAATACTTCGGCAGGCATGGCTTCTCATCCCATGTGCCCAGAGGCATAGCAAAGCCTGTCAATATGTTTTATATCGAATCCAGGGCTGAGAGTCTCATCAAAAAAGGGTTGATGAGGACAGAAGGCGGATTTTACACAATCAGCCTGCATGACCTGGGGTATCATAAGCTGCTGAGCAAAGGGGCCATCACTAGAAAATACAGGATAACATGCGATTTCGCTACAGAAAAAGCCATAGAGAAGATCAAGAGCCTAGGTGGCGAAGTGATTGTGAAGATTAAAAAAGAAGAATAAAATGTCTTTTTTTAAAAACATCCTGAACAACCTCCCGGAGGTTACGCCTCCGACCCAAAAGAGGCTTTCATTCAAGGAGAAGCTCAAATGGACAGGCATCATCCTTGTACTCTTCTATGTGCTCGGGCTGATCCCTCTGTTCGGGCTCGGCCAGAACTCATTACAGCAGTTCGAATATCTCTCGATCATCCTTGGCGCCAGCTTCGGCTCGATAATATCCTTGGGCATTGGGCCTATCGTCACAGCTTCCATAGTCCTTCAGCTGCTTAACGGCTCAGGCATATTCAAGTTCGACCTGACCACAGATGAAGGCAAGCAGACTTTCCAGGGCATCCAGAAAGCATTGTCCATATTCTTCATACTCTTCGAGGCTTCCATTTATGTGTTCATGGGAGGTCTTGCACCGGCTGTAGGCATAACAGGCGCTCTCAAGTTCCAGTTACAGCTTGTCCTGATATTCCAGCTGTTCCTCGGGGGCATACTCATCCTTTTCATGGATGAGATAGTCTCTAAATGGGGCTTCGGCTCAGGAATCAGCTTGTTCATCGCTGCAGGCGTGTCGCAGGAGATTTTCGTCAGGGCATTTTCATGGGCGCAGAGCACGACTGTCGGCAGCGGATATACATATAGTGTAGGTAAGGTTTGGCAGTTCTTCCAGGCGCTTGCAGCCTCAGATCCTATCAATGCAGGTCTTGCAGTGGCTGCCATAGTGTCGACAGTAGTCGTTTTTGTCGTTGCAGTCTATGCGCAGTCGATGAAAGTGGAGATACCGCTCTCATTCGGCAGGGTAAGGGGGCATGGTATCAGATGGCCGCTTAGCTTTGTCTACACAAGCAATATCCCGGTAATCCTTGTATCAGCGCTATTTGCAAATATCCAGCTATGGGTTAGGCTTCTCCAGCAGTGGGGTGTGCAGTCCTGGCTTGTTGGCAACAATGGCATTGTGGCATGGATACAGCCTCCTGACATTGTCGGTGATATCATTAGGCAGGGTGGGATACTGATTGGCTGGAACACATATCTCAGGGCATTCATATATGTCATAGCCATGATCATAGGATGTGTCATATTCTCATATTTTTGGGTACAGACAGCTGGCATGGATGCAAAGAGCCAGGCAAAGCAGATAATGGCATCCGGTCTCCAGATACCAGGCTTTCGCAAGGACCAGCGTGTGCTTGAGCGCCTGCTTGACAGGTACATAAACCCATTGACATTCATGGGCGCAATAGTCATTGGCATTCTTGCTGCCATGGCAGACCTTTCCGGCGCGCTATCGCGCGGAACAGGTATACTGCTCACTGTCATGATAGTCTACAACCTGTATGAGGAGATTGCACAGCAGCACATGATGGATATGCACCCCATATTGAGAAAGATGATGGAGTAGGTAAAGGGGGACAATACTGCAGCAAGGTTCATACAATTTGTCCCAGACAAATTGTATTTAAGGGGATTTGGTCCAGCTTTTATCCAAAAGATGGATGCGGTATGCACCCAATATTGAGAAAGATGATGGAGTAAGCAAATATTTTTTAATTGACAACATATATATAGGATTATCCAATTCATAAAAAAGAGCGTAAAAAAAAATGGCATTCAGCGACCTGTTGAACCCGGTGTTTTCCCCTCTTCTAAAGATGGATCCATTCATTGCTATAGTCCTCATCTCATTCCTTATCTCTCTGAT
Source organism: uncultured Candidatus Woesearchaeota archaeon (assembly GCA_963717515.1). GTDB lineage: Archaea > Nanobdellota > Nanobdellia > Woesearchaeales > DSVV01 > CAYXZQ01. The sequence continues at coordinate 1,233,816 of OY970338.1, read as the reverse complement.
GATAGTGCTGATATACAAGAAGGTCACAGACCAGAACCTGATGAAGGATCTCAAGACTGAGATAAAGGACCTCCAGAAGCAGATGAAAGAGCTCAAGGACAAGCCTGAGCAGATGATGAAGATACAGAAGCAGGCTATGGAGACCAACACCAAGTACATGATGCACTCGTTCAAGCCTACCCTTTTCACATTCATACCGATCATCCTCATCTTCGGCTGGCTTAATGCCCACATGGCATATTACCCGCTTGTGGCAGGCAATCAATTTTCAGTAGTCATCAATTTCGCTGACGGGACTACAGGCTCGGTCACGATGACAGCCCCTCAGGGGATTACGCTCCTCGATGAAGCGACCCAGACAATCCAGAGCAACAGCGTGGACTGGGCCCTGGAAGGTGATGCCGGCACTTACACATTGGATTACAAGCTGGACGGGACAGAATTCAGCCACAGCCTTATCATAACCAGCAGCATGGGTGACAGGCAGTATGCAAAACCTGTGCTGAACCCAGGCGACCTTGGCCTTTCAAAAGATTCAGGTCTGCAGAGCCTGACCATCAGCAACAAGAAGATCCAGCCATTCAAGGAGATTCCCTTGCTTGGAAGCATACCATGGGTAGGGGGGTTCGGCTGGCTGGGGACTTACATAGTCTTCTCCATAATATTCAGCATCCTTATGAGGAAGGTATTGAAGGTATATTGATTGGATTTACCTCTGAAAGATAACAATCACCGCAAGCTTTTTAAATGACTTCTTTTTCCAAGGGTCAAGAGGTTTAAGAATGCCAAAACCAGGACACAGATCACGGACGCTCAGGAGGGTATTTGTAAAGACCCCGGGCGGAGAAACCAAGCTTATGTACAAGAAAAGGAAGCCCGCGATGGGCAAATGCAGCAGCTGCGGTGCTGTCCTGAAAGGTGTCGCCAGAGAAAGGCCGGTCAAGATGCAGAACATGCCAAAGAGCAAGAAGAGACCTGAGAGGCCATACGGCGGTGTCCTCTGCTCAGCCTGCATGAGAAAGAAAATAGTTGATAGATCAAGAGAGTGAAGCTGATGTTTGAAATAGGAAGGGTTTGTGTCAAGATTGCCGGCAGGGATGCAGGCAAGAAGTGTGTCATAATCGATGTTCTAGACGAAGTATATGTCATGATTGACGGCCAGACCAGGAGGAGGAAATGCAACATATCCCATCTCCTGCCTCTTGATAAAGTCATAAAACTCAAGAAGGATGCCTCCAACAAGGAAGTTGTCTCAGCACTGAACAAAGAAGGCATTGAATGTTCTGAAAAGGCCCAGAAGGAGATGAAAGAAAAGATAGAGAGGCCGAGGAAATCAAAGACAAAGAAAGATAGGCCCGTCAGCAAGAAAGAGAAGAAAAAGACGAAAATTGAATTGAAGAAAAAGGATAAGGAAGAGAAGAAGGAAGCAAAGCCAGAAGTGAAAAAGGAAAAGACTGAAGACAAGATAGAAGAAAAGATAGCAGGAGAAGAGAAGACAAAACCTGCGTTGAAAAAAGAATCAGCCAAGAAAGAAGTGAAGAAGCAAATCGCAGAAGACAAGCAGCCTGCAAAGAAAAAGACTGTTTCCAAGAAAAAGGCTGTGAAGAAGGATTAAGGAACCGCTTGTTCTTATGGATTGATATTTGAGATGATCATTTAATACTTAAGAGTGCTGAAGAGCTCTGTAAGGTTCAGCTCCAGTAATGTGACAGGCATCTCTAGATTGAAATTGCCTAGCACGACGGGAGATATCTCTCCCACATATGCAACTTTCTTGCTGTTTGCGACCACCCTTCCGACTCTGCCATTGATGAATGAATTATGGACTGTCTCGACAACATCATAGCTTATGTCTATCTGCCTGAAGAGGTAATCGAGCACCTGGCGGATTTCAGTGAAATCAGTCCTGTCACTGCATAATGCAACACAGAGCCTGTCATTCTCCTCTATATTCGTCTCGAATTTGGTGTTTTTCCGAAACACTGTGCCGATGCCGAATATCTTCTGCGGGTAATCATGGTGCTTGTTGTTCCTGAATATCTCAAGCATCGACGGCGTGACCCACGCCCTCAGGACATCATATTCTGAAGACAATGAGTTCGCAAGCTCGATGAGGGGCATTTCCACCTCCATCTTCTTGCACTGGAATTCTCGGTTCGTAAGGTTATAGGTGTTCACTTCCAGGAGCCCCAGGCCTGCCAGGATATCAGCGACCTTGCTCTTGAAAGCCTCGAAAGGGCTCTCCCTTCCTATTGTAGCGACATTAGGGATTGCCGGCACAAACTGGTCATAACCATATGCGATTGCCATATCCTCAGCCAGGTCTACCTGGTGAAGTATATCTGCCCTGTATGCAGGGATCATCGCCTTGCCTGCCTTGTAACCATATCCCATCTTCTCAAGGTATTTTTTGGCTTCTTTCTCCTTGAGCTCCAGACCGAGCCATTTGTTGATGAATCCCAGGTCCAGCTTCATGGCTGACGGCTTAAGGTTAGGGGTGGTATATGTCCTGTCAGGGTATCTCAGCTTCATGGAATATATCCTGCCACCCATCTCAGCCAGTGCGCAGACTATGATATTTAGGCATTTTTCAATCACTGCAAAGTCGAAGCCGGAACATTCTATGAAGACATCCCTTGTCTTCTCTGTGATCTTTCCTGTGCTGTGGGAGTTGACTATCGGCGGCATCGAAAGTATTTTGTCATCAGCGTCTATGAAAAGTGGATAGGTCTTCAGTCCTTCAAGGAGATGTGCATAATCCCTGCCAGCTGGATGAGTTTTGAGTATCTGGCTTGCAGATATCGGCCTCGAAAATTCCAGAGGCTGGAATTTGATGTCATTGGGCTTCCTGGCAAGGAATTTTATCGGAGGCCTTATCTTCTCAAAAGGATAGATGCCAATCGCTACCTTCCTCCTGTTCCTGCCGTAAGTCACATGGAGCTTCTCCTGGAGCTGGATGACCTCCCTTATCTTGTCATCATCATAACTGATGCCCTTGACAATCGCGCATGCCGTGAATGGCCTGACATCTTTGACTGACCTGTCGATAATCACTTCCTCTTTGGAATCAAGCACCTTGTACTCGCGAAGCCCTGTCTCTTTTCCGGTGAATGATGAGAATGCCCTGGCAAAGCCCTGCACCGAGAGCATGTCAGGCCTGTTCGGAAATATCTCTACTGTTATCTCGTCCTTGGTGATATCATCAAGGTCTGTCCCGAGGTATCCTATCCTGTCCCTCAGCTCCTTCTCCGGAAGCTTGCTTTTTGAAAGCTTCTCGAATTCTTTCCTGCTTACAGTTATTGTCGGCATGTTTAAAATCCCAGATTCTCATTGACAATGATTACGCTCATCCTTCCAGGATACTGCCTGTCAGTCACCATGTAATGCCTGCAAATCCTTTCAGGAGAGTCGCAGTCCACACAGAATCCTGCTGCGATGCATCCGGTCTTCCTGTCAAGGCGCCTTGCATTCAAAGGTCCTGCAATCGTATCCACTCTCTCCCTTGCCTCAAGCAGGTTCCTGACCAGCTTGTTCTTTCCTGCAACCACAATCACCTTCTTCGGACCGAATGTCAATGCTGATACCCTGTTTCCCCTGCCATCCACATTATAGAGCTTGCCATCCATCGTGACAGCATTCGACCCTGACAGGAACACGTCGCATGTCATTGTCTGTTCAAGAATCTTCTTCTTGTCCTCAGGCGTTGTCCCATCTTTCTGCCAGTCAAGGAGATTGTAGCCTTTTTTTCTCAGCTCATCCCGGATCCCGCATTCATCAAGAGTCGATGAGCCGCCATAACCAATCACATCACCCTTATTTATCATGGACATCACAATATTTCTAGCTTCCTGCCTGTCTTTGGCAAAATGGCACTTGATATTCCCTTTCTCAAGGTTCTCCATCGCCTTTTTTACTGTGCTGTCCATATTGATCCTCAAAGCGAGCCTGTCACAAGCCCTGTAAGACCTCCTGATTTAGAGACTGCCATTATCAATCCTATCAGCATCGCCGCAACGATTAAAAATATTATCAGGGCCAGCACCAGCGGAATGACTACAACGCCCACGACAGCCCTTGCAGTGGAGATATCATGGAGGACTTTCGCGCCGATTACCTCTATCACCATCACATAAACTGCCACAGCAAATATGACCATCAGCAAAATCAAAGGCCCTATTATTGGTATAATGCTGAGCAGATTGAAGGGCGCAATGATGAGCAATGGTGTTGAAGCATAGCATACGAGCTTGAATGTCTCTTGATATCTCTTCTTGGTGCCCACAATCATCAGGAACAGGTGCATTATGGCTGCAGACACAAATACCAGGCCAAGAGATAATGCAAATATGAATATGTATATTACAAGCATCAGCACTAGATTCAGGGATGGTGAAATCAGGCTGGATGTCCCTCCGGAGATAGCTCCGCCGATAAATATCGAAGGGATCTGGAATATGTAAGTCACCGCATAATAGACTGCTGTAATCGCAAGATAATACATCCACGGTTTCTTGTATCCCTTGTCTCCCTTCACGGTGCTGAAAAATTTTGTCGGTGACTTGAAAAACGATGTAATCATGTCGATTGTTTCCATTTTTGTCCTACCTCATCCATGTTTTTATCTCCCTGAGCTGCTTCAGGTCGTTCTTGTAGAGCATCCTGATGTCAGTTATGCTGAAATTCTCCATTATCGACCTCTCAAGCCCGAGCCCCCATGCAAGCACGGGCACAGGCTTTCCGATGAGCGGCTGTACAACTTCAGGGCGAAACATCCCCGAGCCACCAAGCTCGACCCATTTCTTCTTCACGGGATGCCAGACATCGACCTCAGCCGAGGGCTCTGTATATGGGAAATGACCGGGACGGACCCTCACATCAGGATAACCTAATTTCTCAAAGAAGTTCTTGAGATATCCTATCAGGTGGTTGAAATTCGCATCCGGATCGATGACAATGCCCTCGACCTGTGTGAGCTCGAAGAGATGTGTCCAGTCAAGTGTCTCGTTCCTGAACACCTTCTTTACAGAGAAGAATTTCGCAGGGAGGTCGCTCTCTTTGAGTTTTGATATTGTCTGAGCTGAGAGCACTGTCGTATGTGTCCGCAGCAGGTTTTCTCTGGCGATGTCTGGCGACCATTTGTATTGCCAGCCCCTGCTCCCTGTCTTTGCACCGTTCTCATGCGCTTGCCTGACCCTGTCTTTGAATTTTGCAGGAAGCTTTCCATATTTCGGGTCCTTTATGAAGAACGTGTCCTGCTCATCCCTGGCCGGATGATCCTGCGGGACGAACAGCGCATCCAGGTCCCAGAACGATGTCTGGACAAGGGCTCCTTCCATCTCGACGAACCCAAGCTCAAGCCAGACCTTCTTTATGTAGCTTGTCGCCTGGTCGACAAAATGCCTCTTGCCCCCATGTATCTTCGGGACATTTATCTCAACATCGTACTTCCTGAATTTCCTGTTTTTCCAGAGCCCGGCCTTGAGTATCGCTGGTGTCAGGCGCTCTATGTAATCCACATCAAGGTTATGCCTGAGCACCTCCCTTCCGGAATCAGTGAGCTCCGGTGTCTTGGTCTTGACAATCTCAATCTTGAGGATGTCCTTCCTTTTCCTGAGCTCTGTGAATGCGAACCTGTCCTCGTCCCTCAGCTCGTCAAGCCGGATAGGAAATCCTTTCTTCAGGAATTTCTCCTCCAGAGATTCCTTTGACTTAAGCTGCCTGCCTTGGGCAGTAAGCCTTATCTTGAGGTCGTTCTCAAGCTTCTCTATCTCAATGGCTGCCCTTTTCCTGAGGACCCCTATCGTGATATTTATCTCATCCTTTGATACGCCTGCTTTTTCAGACAGGCTGCTGAGGAGCATCTCGTCATCGATGCAATCGAGAAGCCTCCTTTCTGGAAGCCCTTTCTTGAGGTACTTTTTCCCGTTTGCGCCGAGGCTTACCATCTCAGCAGATTCATCATTGATTATCACGAGCTTCTTGTTCTCAAGCCATTGAAGGGCCCTCATGACCTCTACTTTCTTGAGTTCGGACAGCTGTGCAATCTCAGAGAATGACGAGGTCTTCTCAAGAGCAGGAAGCACCTTCCTCTCAAGAGGATGCAGCTTGTCGATGAGCGAATTTATATCCATCAGGAGAGAGATTAGAGAAGGTATATATAAAGATTATTGTAATGCCAATCCATCAGCTAATGCATTAAAAAATATTTCAAAACGCGTATCATGCTCGACTATCGGCACCATTTTTACCAGGGCCTGTGCAAACGCAATGTCATAAGGTATCTTCAAAATGACTTCTGCTGATTTATCCATGGCAAAATCATCGATTTCCCTAGTGAACTCCGTGCTGAGGTCGAATTTATTGATGATTATGCTATAAGGTATCCTGAATTGCGAGACGACCTCTATGGCCCTCTTCATGTCAGAGAACCCTGACGGGGTGGGCTCTGCAACTACAATGGCATGGTCGCTTCCTGCAACAGATGCGATGACAGGGCACCCTATTCCTGCTGCAGAGTCGACCAGCATGATTTCTGTATCGCCTGCAAGGGCCCTTGCTTTTTTCTTGACCTCGCTTACGACCTTTCCTGAGCCGGAGCCCCCTATATCAAGCTGCGCTGAAACTACACTAAAACCATATCTGGTGTCGGCATAGCCGATTTTTGCATTGTCTATGTCAACCATGCTTACTGCATCTGCCGGACATACCAGTTCGCAGACACCGCACCCTTCACAGCTGAACTCTTTCAGCCTCGGCTTATCATCTTCAAACTCTATAGCATCAAAATAGCAGTTTTCATGGCATTTTCCACATGAATTGCATTTTTCAAGGTCAAATTCTGCTTTTTTGTTTGTTGATAATGATTCCCATTCCACGTAGTCCTTTTCCCTTATTCCAAAGACCAATGCAAGGTTCGAGGCGTCGACATCGCAGTCTGCGCAGATTATCTTTTGTTTTCTTGACAAAACCACTGCCAGTGACGCAGTGATGCTGCTCTTTCCTACCCCTCCTTTGCCTGAAAGTATCGTTATTGTCCTCATCTTCAAATCCCCTTGTCTTCAATTATCTTTCCTGCAACCTTCTATCTGGATCATTTTTCGCTTGAATGCGTAGGCTTGTCCAGCCTGTCAAGTTTCTTGTTCATAAGGTTGTCAATAACCTGTTTCGCTGTTTTTCCATCAGTCCTGTATATGTCGACATAGCCGTCTCTCAACGCATGGAATGCTATCTCTCCAATCCTCTGGAGCACAATCGCATCAATGTTTTCAGACAACACCTCTTTTGCAGCAGAAAGCCCTGCCCTAACATCCTTTTTTACATGCGGGTTCTCCTTGATGCTCCAGGACTCGATCTTCCCATCCCTCATCACGACATACATGAAATAATCCGCCCTGCCGAAATGGCCCACGATAATCGAATCCAGGCCGTCTTTGTTCTTTATCGGGACCAGTACTTTCTGAATTTGCCCCATATGAGGCTCTATGTGTATCAGGAATGACTCAATCTTTGGAAAATTCTTCTTTATCTCCGCCTCAATCTTCTCAGATATCTCATGCGCCCTGTTCACGTCCAGGCTCCTGCTGACAAGGATATTGGCCTCGCCGAACACGAACAGTCCTGATTGCCTGAGCCTGATATGGCTCACCTCTCTTGCTCCCGGAGTCTTCAGGACCAGTTTCTCGATCTTTTTCTCAAGCTCCTGGTCTGGGCTTGCATCCATGAGCGAAAGTACAGCTGATATGGCGTTCTGAAAGCCTATCTTCACTATCAGCAAAGACAAAAGCACCCCGATTATCCCCTCGACATATCTGATATGGAAATATGAGAGCAGGACACCGGCAAATACGACAAGAGATGACAGGACATCAGCCTTTGACTCCTGGGCATTTGCAATGAGGCTCTGCGACCCTATCTCCTGGCCGACCTTGTGCTCATAGTGTGCGATTGCATATGACACTGCACTGGAGAATATCGGGACTGCCAGGGCGATTGCCGGATGCCTGAGCTCAGTCACTGTAAAGAGCTTTCTATAGCTCCCTATAAATATCTCATAGGCTGCAAGAAATATGAAGCCCACAACAACTAAAGTTGCCAGGTTCTCTGCCTTGTAATACCCATATGGGAATTTCTTGTTTGGCTGCCTCTGCGAAATCCTGAGCCCGAACCATGATGCAAATATCGCTATGATGTCTACACCGCTGTGGACTGCATCTGCTATTAGCAGTATGCTTCCTGAGAGAAGGCCTGCAATCCCTTTTGCCAATGACAGGATTATTGTCGCAATTGTCGCAAACCCTGCTGTCCTCTGCCCCTTTTTCAGCCTATCTTTCATTATTTATATCCTCTATTATCCTTGAGATGCCGGGAATCTCGATTGGCTGGCCTGAAGAATAATGTTCCATTATCTCTCTTGAATAAGGGATCTCTGCAATGATGTCCAGGCCATGTTCCCGGACAAGGGATGCTATTGATATTTTATCTCCTATATCAGACCTGTTCAATATCACATTTGACTTGACGTCCAGCCTATTGAGGAGCCTCAATATCAACCCCAGGTCATGGGCGCCAAGCGGCGTAGGCTCGGTCACTGGGTAGACAACATCGCACATCTCGAGTGCTGCAATCACCGGGCAGTGCGTCCCAGCTGCGGTGTCGATGATGATGTAATCATATCCTGCTCTTTTTTTCTTGATTGTCCTGTTCAATGAATTCACCACAAACTCTGATACAGGCTCATTTGATTTAAGCTCGCCTGAAATGAGATCTACTCCGTGGCCATTGCCTGAGAATATTCTTCCAATCTCCTTCTTGCCCCAGCTTATGGCCTTGACAGGGCATTTTATGGCACATGCACCGCAGCCATTGCACTGGGCTTTCAAAAATATCGGAGTCCTGCCCTTGATGGATACAATCGCATTTGTCATACAGACAGTTCCACAGAGCCCACACCTCGTACATTTTTTCAGGTCCCACTCAGGTATCCTCTGTTCGACCGTGTTAAAGGGTTGCCTTATAATGCTTAACAGCAGATGGTCGTTCGGGCAATCGACATCAGCATCGACCAGAAGCACCTTATGTTTTTTTCCAAGCTCAATTGCAAGCGCAGTAGCTACTGTCGATTTTCCTGTTCCTCCCTTGCCCCCTGTTATTCCGATTATCCTCATTTTCAGCAACCCAGAAATGATCAAAACAATTCAAAAGTTTCAGAAATAAAATAACAAAAAATATGTTCAGGATGAAAGGTCCTCAAGAGCCTTGACAGCAAGCTGCGTATACATCAGTGCAGGCCCGCCTCCCATGAGTGATGCGACGAAGCACGATTCCATCACCTGGTCTTTTGTCGCACCTGCATCGAGGGCTCCTTTTACATGGTATGCGATGCACCATCTGCAGTGTGCGACGATGCTCAGCGCCACGGATATGAGCTCCTTTGTCTTCCTGTCAAGAGCCCCTTCCTTCTCGACCTCGCCCATGAAGCCTCCGAATGCATTCATGAATCCGGGATACTCTTTTCCCAGATTCTCCAGGCTGTGCTGTACCTCTCCTAATACATCTTTCATGTCTTCCACTTTTCTACCTCCTGTTCCTGTGTCCGTGATGATGCGCGTGGCCGCAGTCCGATTTCTGCTCAGCCAGCTTGTCCAGGTTGTCAACAGCATCCCTTACATTCTCAAACAGGCCTGTCTTTATTGATATGCCCTTCTCGCTGAAAAGCATCTTCGCCCTTGCACCTATACCTTGTGCAAAGACAGTTGTAGGGTTCACTGACTCGACAATCTGGTCAACCGGCGACTTGTCCGGGTCATCATGGCTCAATGTGTTGCCTGTTATCGTAAACCCTCCTGTCTTTGTGTCGAACAGGCCGAAAAATGGTGCATGCCCGAAATGCGGCGATATCCTCGAATCCATGCCATTGTCATCAAGCAAAGGGAAAAATATCCTCTCTTCATTTGCATGCCCTGGCATCTCGCTCCTGTCCTCTTTTATTTGCCTTGATACATCGTCTGTCCTTGGCTCAATTTGCCCAGCTATGGCTTTGAGCTCATTGTTCCTGAATTTCTCGACAGATTCTTTAGCAGTCCCTGAGGCATGGTACGCCTTGATTCCAAGCTGTTCAAGTACATCTGCTGCATTCGGCCCGACTTCCCCTGTCAATACAGCCTTGACACCAAGCTCGCCTAATTGTTTCGCTGCCTTAATCCCAGCGCCATGCCCCTGGATAGCCCCTTCATTTTTCACTGCTTGGGATAGCCCTTCGTGGGTAAGCCCTTCGTTTTCTATATCTGCTATCAGGAAATACCTGCATCTGCCGAATTTCGGATCGACTCTGCTCTCCAATGTGACATCTTCTGCTGTTATTGCTATCTTCATCCTGTTCCTCCTTATCCTCTGGTCATCATGGTGCTGCATTTAGGACACCTTGTCTGGTTGCACGGCTGCCCTCTTGCATGCACCATGTGATGGCCACATTTAGGGCATACGCAATCCCCTCCGGGCCCTGCTGAGAGAGGTCCGCCCATCCTGCCTCTTCCGGCTCCTGCTCCTCTGCCAAAACCTCTGCCGGGCCCTGCTCCCATCGGCCCTGTTCCGTCTCCTCCTGGCATCTTGTACTCACCTCCTCTGATCTTTATGGCCTTGCCGTTCACGAGAGCATCAGCCACCTTCTCCCTCGCTCTCGCAAGCGTCCTCTGGAAAGTGGACTGGTGTATCTCCATCTTTTCAGCTGCCTCGGCCTGGCTTAGCCTTTCCATGTCTGAGAGCCTCATCGCCTCCAGCTCATCTATTGCCAATTCTATTTCAGCTAGCTTCCTCAGAGGCACTGCCCTTGGCTTGAAATACGTCACGCCTGGCTCGAAATTCACCATCCTCAACTTTCTCGGTCTGACCATATTATGCATTATAATGCATAACTAATATATAAATTTTATGGATTTGATTTTCATGAAATCTTTTCAGTTGAGAATCAATACAGGTCAAGAGCCTTCCAGCTCATGACAAAACCAGATATAAAGAATAAGAAAAAAATATCTATTTGCTCTTTGCTATGGGTTTCATCTCTTTCCACGCAAGATCGAATAGCTCCTGCATGGCATTTGCAAAGAACGGCGTGTTGACCCATATCCCGATATCATATGTCGGGTGGACCTCTGAATCGTCGATCACCATGAATATTATCTCTTTTCCGTCGACGACTGTGAACCTTGCCCTTGATTCAGTGCTCCTGACCTCGGCGACTTCCTGGATGTCCTTGACTGCAGCCATGGCCTCTTTTGTTATAGGAGCGGCAATCCTTATCTTCACGCCCCTCTTCTTAATCTTCTCGAAGACAGGCTTGAGCCCCTCGATCTTTCTCATGAAGCCCTGGGTCGTGGTCATGATGGTGACTGATTCCTCAGCGTTCCTTATCGTAAGCTCGAGATGGTTGTACAGGTTGTGCCTTCCCCTGAGCGATCCTGAAAGGTCTGTGGGCTCAACCAGCTCCACTCCCTGTGTATGAAGAGCATTGAGCTCATTGAGTATCTCCGTGTTCTTGAGGTCATCAAGCCTTGCGACTTTCTCCTTGGCTTCCTGCTTCATGTTCTTCTTGACACGCTCAAGGACTTCCTGGGGTGGGACTGCCAGGTATTTTATAGGCTTTCCCAGTTTCATGACAACAAAACCCTTCTTCTCCAGGCTTTCAAGGACGTCATAACTCCTTGACCTTGGGACATTCGCGATATCAGAAAGCTCACCTGCTGTCGAAACCCCTCTTGACAGCAGAGCAGCCCAGATCTTTACTTCATACAGGTTCAATGAAAAATAGCGCCTCAGCTTGCTCAAAAATTCTTCTTTCACAATCATTGTTCACCCCTCCTTTTTACCGTCTATCGGCAGAACTTTTGTCCACCCCAACTGGCGATAAAAAGCGAGTACTACTATTAAAATGTTACGATTTTTTACCTATCCCAAGTATTCATCAGGATAAGATGATTTTTTATTCTCACTCAAAAGTTAAAACAAACATGTAATTAAAAACATAACTAATATTTAAATCTTCCTACATTTTTTTGGCATCAGGATGATTCACAACTTCCTGCTGACAAAATTCCATTCATATATTGAAAATGAATAATGTTATGTATCAACCGGTAGTATCAGAAATATTCCCTCTTCCCGGGATTTGCCATAATTTTTCTGCATTGAAAAAACATTTATATGAGGGTTGTTCCTCATCTGCTCAGGATGAGGCTTGCTGAGCAGAAAGAGGCACTGGGATTGCTGAAGGGATACGGAATTCCCGCAGCGAAATCTCATATCTATCATGATATCAGGTCAGCCCAGCAGAGCCTGATAAATTTTCCCCTTGTCCTGAAGCTGGTATCTGAAAAGATTGTTCACAAGACCGAGGAAAAGGCGGTGATCACCGGTATTCAGAGCAGACAGGAGCTTGCCAGGCATCTGGCAGACTCTGAAAAGCGTTTCAGGAAGAGATATCCAAGCGAGAAGCTGGATTTCATGCTCCAGGAACAGCTCTCAGGGACAGAGGTGATTATCGGCATGAAGCGCGATGCCCAGTTCGGACCTGTGATTCTTTTCGGCATGGGCGGGGTGCTCGTGGAGGTGTTCAAAGATGTCTCGATGAGGATTGCCCCCCTCAGCAAAAAAGACATAAAAGAAATGATGGAGGAGATTAAGGGCATAAAAATCCTGAGGGGGTTTCGCGGCGAAAAACCGGTCAACATAGATGCGCTTGCAGATATGTTATCGAGGATCTCCGGGATGTCTGTCAAAGAGAAGGATATTGCAGAGATCGACTTCAACCCAGTCATAGTCAATGAAAGGCATGCAAGAGTGGTCGATGTGAGGATGCTTAAAGATGAGTAAGAGCCAGCTCGACAGCATATTCAAGCCAAAATCTATCGTACTTATCGGAGCATCTCGAAAGACAGAGTCAGTTGGTCATGGCATACTGGTGAACCTTTTGAAAGGAGGGGTATTCAAAAGCCGGGATTGCAGGCCGTTCAAGGGAAAGGTATTCCTGGTCAACCCGAAAGCAGACAGTCTGCTCGGCAGGAAATGCTATCCTTCGCTTTCTGAAATAGATGAACATATTGACCTGGCTATCATCGCTGTGCCTGCAAGGGTCGTGCCGGGAGTCATGAAAGAATGCATCTCTAAAGGCGTGAAAGGGGCCATAATAATATCCGCAGGATTCGGCGAGTTCGGTGAAGAAGGAAAAAGGCTGCAGAAAGAGGTTGTCAGGATTGCCAGGAAGGGGAAAATCCGTATTGTTGGGCCTAACTGCCTTGGTGTGCTTCGCATGGAGAACAGCATGAATGCGAGCTTCGCCCCGACGATGCCGCCGAAGGGAGGTGTGGCCTTTGTCAGCCAGTCAGGAGCACTTGCAGACAGTGTGATAGACTGGGCCATAGACGAAAGATATGGTTTCTCGAACATAATCAGTTACGGCAACAAGGCAGACCTCGATGCAGAGGATTTCATGGAATGGCTTGCAGAAGATGATGAGACAAAAGTCATCACATTATACATTGAAGGTGTGAAGGACGGCAGGAGGTTCTTGAATATTGCAAAAAAGGTCTGCAGAAAAAAGCCTGTCATCGCCCTCAAGGCAGGAAGGGGCATGGCCGGGACGAAAGCCATTAGCTCGCATACAGGAAGTCTCGCAGGCTCTTATAAGGTTTACGAGGCAGCTTTCAAACAGGCAGGGATTATCCAGGCAGACAATGTGGAAGAGCTATTTGACCTGGCAAAGGCTGTCTCAGAACAGCCCCCCTGCAAAAAAAACAGCATAGCGATTGTTACTAACGGCGGAGGCTGTGGTGTTCTTGCAGCTGACTATTGTGAGGATTTCGGTGTTCGCCTGGCTGAATTCAAAAAAAGCACTATAAAGAAGCTCGAGAAATCAGGCAAGATGCACCCGGCGTATTCAGGCAGAAACCCGCTTGACATAGTTGGCGATGCCCTTCCTGAGAGATACAAGATTGCTGTCAACATTTTGCTGTCCGAAGATTACATCCACGGCATGATAGTGCTTCAGACCCTGCAGACGATGACTGATCCTGTAGAAGATGCGAAGGTTGTCGTGGCGGCCCAGAAAAAATGGCCGAAAAAGCCCATAATCTGTGTCTACATGGGCGGTAAATTCTCAAAATCAGGGATAAATTACCTTGAAGAGCACAATATCCCTGACTACAATGACCCTAGGAAGGCTGCAAAGGCCATGTGGGCGCTTGTAGAAAGGGGAAAGAGATAGAATTTTATGTTTGGCAATCGGTAGCAACCGAAACCTTATGGATTTTTTTTGAGAACCGCTCAGTATACCCTTATCTGCATCCCTGGCATTATCATGCTGAATTTCTTTATTCTCGGATTTATCTTCTTCAGCTCATCTGTTTTCATTCCGTATTTATTTGCTATGCTATAGAGTGTGTTGCCTTTTTTTACAATATGGGTGCTTGTGTTCCTGATCCTTTCAGAATAGAGGGGCTTTTTGTCGATGTTCAGCCTGTATTCATCCTTTTTCGCAAGCAGGTATTCTGTGGCAAGGATCTTTTTTACATGGATCTTCACCTCTTCCCTTTTTCTCTTGTCAGGGATATGCATATAGAGCTGCGCGACATTGCCCCAGTATTTTTTCAGCTTCATAGTGTTTCCCATGCCATAGTTCCATGCGATATGCACAAGGTGCTGCTTCCCGAACATGTCCTGGAGTTTTTTAAGGTACCTTATACCTGCGTCGATGGCTTTTTCAGGATCAAGCCGCTCATCAATAACAGAATCCACTCTCAGGCCCAGCTCCCTTGCCGTTGCTGTCGTAAGCTGCAGGAGCCCGGCTGCTCCAGTATCAGATATCGCCCTGGGGTCTGACTGGGATTCCCTCCTGATTACAGCATAAGCCATCATTTTGTCGACATTGAATTCCTTGCATGCTTCTGTGATATAATCATCATACTGAGTCAGGTCCGATATTGTATCTTCAAGCTCCATCACCTTGTTCCTTACTGGGATTTCCTTATTTCCGACGACTTTGCTGTACAGGTTATTCCGGGTTGACAGGATATCTTTCACTTCATTCAGGGAATCGTGCTGCAGGCTCTTCTGGCCTGAGAACAGGTTCTTCCTAAGCCCTGCCTCATTGATGGATTCCGGGTTTTCATGCAGGTTATTCCTGGGCAGCTCATATCCCTGTTCAAGTGCAGCAATCAGGCCTGAAGCAGGAGGTTGAATATCCAGCGTTGAATGGATTTCCGGTTCATTATGGAAAAGCGCAAAGTTAGGATTGAAATCAGCGCACAGGCCGAACCTGCCGAGCTGGACAGCAGCCCAGAGGGTAGTCGGGATTATTACTCCGTACTTCACATAGCGTGATATTTCCCTTGTTGTTTCTGCCATTTTGACCTTTCATTTCCAGTTAAGGACTTTTGCCCTGAATCTCCCATAATCCGGAAGCTCTATATTGCTGCCGAAATAAGGCACGTCAACTGCTCTTCCTTCGATTCCCCTGCTTATGTTCCCATAGTCTTTAAGCAGGCAAGGGAGAAGCTGGCCCTTGATGTTCATGAGACCTTTTTTATTTTTGATATTGCAGCCGAGCTGTTCCACTGTCCCGGGGTTTCTGAACTCCACATTCTTCGCGCCAGAGCCCATCAGCTCGATTGATGCCCTATATAACGCATATGCAGCCAATTTCCTGTATTCTATCTTCTTATTGGCATCTGATCTGGAAGCCTGTCTTGCGATATGATATGCATTTAGAAGCTCTTCTGACCTGTTCACTGCCCTGCCCCCCGGCATGTTGTAAGCCCTTTTGAAGGACTCTGAGACCTTCTGGTATTCTGGGCTCAATTTGTCTTTGCGAAATATGGTTTTCGGATTAACAACATACACCTCATCCCCGAATATCCTGTTGATTTTCGAGCCGGTCTTAAGCAATGAAAGGGCATCATTAGCCCTATTGCTCACTTCAAGAAGGATTTTATCCTCTTTTCTTGAAGCAGGATCTATCACATCCATCATCCTTTCCCCACCCATATACCCCCTGAATATAAGGGACACTGCAACGGGGTCCCTGAGAAAATTCTCATCCTTTATCCTGTGGACATGCTCTGCCTCTTTTTTGAGATGGCTGACAAACCTGGCTGCAAGCTCAATCGAGAGCTTGTCTGATTCTGCCAGGAGCTTCTTGACAGATTCATAGAGATTTTTTTTGTCAGATGAATCGTGCAGTTTATTGATGAAGCTGCCCAGATCCTTATGGAGCATGTTCTCAAGGTATTCTCTGCCTTTGTCCCTGACAAGCCCGTCGATGAGGGTCAAAGCTGTACTTGCCCTTATCTGTGCTATGCCTGCTGAAGAGTTTACTGATGTGTACCTGTTTGCAAAGTCAAGGATCTTGTTAGCGACGTTTTCGACAGCGCCTCTTTCGTGCTCATTGGCGATGACAGCAGAAAGGAGGTTTGCAGGGACATGATATTCATTGGAATATTTGATAAGCATGCTTTCATGGTTTTTGATGAGAAGCTCGGTTTTTTCTGATATTTCCTTTTTTTCTGAATATTTTTCAACAAACTGGTCGATTGTCATGCCTGAGTTGATTCTCGGGTAAGCCGGACCAGAGGAAGATGCCATAACTTTGATGGGCATAGCTAGACCGAGTGCAGATATCCCTGCGATTTTCAGGAAATTCCTCCTGCTTTCCTTGAATACTTCAGTATCTAGAGTTTTATCCATTCCGACCCCCCTATAATAGCTAAATAGGCGTACTCATATATAAATGTTTCGGTTTTTTGTTACTTGTGAGTGGTTAAATTTTAATAGAAATATGATGGCTGTCAGTGCCTGTTAGGTCAGACTTCATAGCGGTTGTCAAATATGCTGTTTATTTTCTTGTAAGAATCCCTGAATTTCCTTATCAGTTCTGCCTGTTTCTGCGCTTTGGGCATGATGACAATCCTGTCAAGGCTGATGATAGAATCAAAGAGCCGGATGACCCGTCCTGAATCATTGTCGATGTTGGTCAGGGCAATGTCCAGATAATCCACGATGCTTTCCCTGTCTGCCATTGTCTGGAATCGGAGAACCGTATTGACCTTTTTTTCACCTTTTAGCAGGCTCATCATGTTGGTGTAATATTCGACAAATTTCACATACTCGCCGGAAATTTTTTCCCTTTCGCCTCTCTTGATACGTTTGTCTTCATACACCCTGCCCAGCAGACCATCCAGAGCCTCAACCGAGGGCAACGCATTTTCGATGACCTTATTTACAGGCGCAGGGTCATTATGTATTCTGAAAAGATATCTGACATACCTGAACCCTCCGGTCTTGATCGAATACTTGAAATTTATGTTTGCCAGCTCCATTCAGGGAGGGCTGCTTATTGGATATTTAAACATTCACCTAAAGCATTCCATAAACAAGCTGATTTTCCAACCCCGAGCAGTTAAATTTATAAGTATATCATCACTACAAAGTGGTATGGAAAGGTTGCCAGAAGCAGATATATATGAGCAGGAATTAGAATATATGCCATACAAGGAATCTCTTAGAGTCATGCTGGATTACATATCCCAGCGTGCTCCAAGAAACGGCAGTCTTCTGGACCTGATGTGCGGGCCGGGATACCTGCTCGGAAAGATTGCTGAAAAAAGAAAAGACCTTGAGCTTCTAGGTGTAGATAATGATGAGAGGTATATCATTCATTCTAGAGAAAGATATCCCCATATTCCTTTTGAACAAGGAGATGTTCTCATATGGCGGCCTGATAAGCTCTATGATGTAGTCACATGCACAGGCGCTCTTCATCATATCCAATATGAGAAACAGGAAGAGGTTGTCAGGAAAATGGCTTCCATGGTGAAAAAAGATGGGTTTGTACTTATCTCTGACTGCTATATTGATAGATACACCAATGATGCTGAAAGGAAGAACGCCGCAGCAAGGTTGGGCTATGAATACCTTATAGCCACCAAGAAGAACGGTGCGTCTGAAGATGTAATTAAAGAGACAAGAGACATACTCTACAATGATGTGTTAATGAAAGAATATAAGACATCATTCATAAAAAGGGTACTGATTTTTGAAAAATTCTCAAAGAACATAGATAATCTGAAAGTATGGCCTGAATCTGTTTCAGATTATGGAGACTACATCTCAATCTTGAGAATGGCAAAAGGTTAAGTTGCGAAAATTTTGTGTCAATCTTGGAAAAAGTGAATAATATTATAAACAATCTAAACTATCCTTAAATAACAATCCATGTGCGGGACGAGATATCTCAGGCAATGATTAAACCATTTCCCGCAAGTTTTATGTAGTATCCGGATATTCCTTCTTGTATGGCAGTGAAATGCGTATTGTTCGATGCGGACGGGGTCTTGGTGGACTCCGAGAGATTCAGCACCATATATAGAGATAAGTTTGGGGTATCAGAAGATGACATGCTCCCTTTCTTCGACAAGGAGTTCAGGGACTGCCTTGTTGGGAAGGGCGACCTCAAGGAACTTGTCAGGCCTTTGCTGTCCAAGTGGAAATGGAAAGGCACTGCAGAGGAATTCCTGGATTTCTGGCTCAGAGCCTGCAATGATGTTGACAGCAGAATGAAGAGCGCAATCAGGAGATTGAGAAATAAAGGTTTTCTTTGCTGCCTTGCCACGAACCAGGAGAAGTACAGGGCAGGCTACATGAGGAAGGACATGGGTTTTGAAGAGCTTTTCGACCATGTGTTCACTTCTGCCGAGATCGGCCACAAGAAGCCGGATAAGGAATTTTTCGAGCATGTCCTGAAGATGCTCAAGGAAGAATACGGCCTGGAGCCGGGAGACATAATGTTCTTTGACGACATGCAGGAACATGTCGATTCAGCAAGAAAGGCAGGCATCGATGCCCATGTGTACAGGGATTTTGATGGATTTGAATCGAAGATAAATCAACTATTGAAAAAAGGGAAAAATAAAATCAAAAGAAGACGACAAACACAGTCGCAACAAGTATCGTGAGCTTGATAAGTATGTTCAGGCTCGGACCGGATGAATCCTTGAAAGGGTCGCCTACTGTATCACCGACCACTGTCGCATGATGTGTCGGGCTTCCTTTTCCGCCCAGGTTGCCTTTCTCGACATACTTCTTTGCATTATCCCATGCCCCCCCTGTGTTGGACTGCTGGATCCCCATTAGGATGCCTGACACAAGGGTGCCTGCAAGCTCGCCGCCCAGGGCCTGCGCCCCGAGCACGACACCGACGATGATCGGCGTGCAGATCACAAGAAGGCCTGGAATTATCATCTCTTTCAATGCTGATTTCGTCGCAATAACGATGCACTTGTCATACTCAGGCTCTGTCTTTCCCTGCATTATCCCCTTGATTGTCTTGAACTGCCTCCTTACTTCTTCAGCAATCTTCACTGCAGCATTGCCGACAGCAAGCAGGACATATGACGAGAAAACGTAAGGCACAAGAGCTCCGATGAATAGTCCGATGAGCACTTTTGTGTCAAGGATATTTATGCCCATGTCAGTCAGCCCGGCATCATGCGAAAACAGCTTGAGCAGCGCAAGCGCTGCAAGCGCAGCACTCCCGATTGCAAATCCCTTGCCTATCGCAGCAGTCGTGTTCCCTGCAGCATCTAGCTTATCCGTCCTTTCCCTTATTTTCTTGTCAAGGCCGCTCATCTCTGCGATGCCTCCTGCATTGTCGACAATCGGACCATATACGTCGATTGCCATGATTATTGCTGCAAGCGAAAGCATACCTACTCCTGCCATGGCGACGCCGTAGACTCCTGCAAGGACGAATGAAGAATATATCGCTAACATTAGCACAGCAATCGTTCCGAAGGTTGACCTCATCCCGACAGAGAGGCCGTGGATGATGTTTGTCGCAGCACCTATTTTGGAGCTCTCTGCAATCCCCTTCACGTGCTTGTAATCATAACTCGTGTAATACTCTGTTATCTTTCCGAGTAAGGTCCCGGCTACGATCCCTATTATCACTGTCCAGAATATGTTCCAGTTGCCGAAGAACTGCCTGTTGATAAGGGCAACAAGCCCAATCATGACCACGCATGTTACAAGGAACGCATTAGTCAGTGCATTTGCCGGGTTGTCAGACCTTGTCTTGCAGAAGAAAGATCCGACAACAGCTGCCAGGATCCCTGCACTTATGACAAAGAACGGAAAATAATATGGTACACTCTCAGAGAGCGCGGCTATCTTAAGCTTGTCTGCTGCTGTCAAAAACAGCCCTATTGCCATTGCTGCAACTGTATTGACAATCAGAGAGTCGAATAGGTCTGCACCCATGCCTGCTGTGTCGCCCACATTGTCTCCGACATTGTCTGCAATCACTGCCGGGTTCCTCGGATCGTCCTCAGGGATGCCTGCCTCGAGCTTGCCGACAAGGTCAGCTCCTACATCAGCAGCTTTTGTGAATATGCCTCCGCCGACACGGGCAAAGAGCGCGATGGATGCGACTCCGAATGAATACCCAATGAGAGCGCTGAGGTTATTGTGGAACACAGTGGATATCAGGAGCAGGCCGAACAGTCCGATAGTCACAAGAAAGATGCCAACTGCGGCACCGCCCGAGAAACTGACTTTCATTGCCTGGTTGAGCCCGCGCTGTGCAGCATTCGTTGTCCTTGCGTTCGCCCTGACAGCCCGGTTCATTCCGAAGTATCCTGCAAGGGCTGAGCTTATGCTTCCGATAAGGAACGACACAGAGCTTATCCAGCTCAATAGGAATGTAAGGGCTATGGCAACAACCACAACATATACACCAATATATATGTATTCGGTGCGCAGAAACTGCATCGCGCACGTCTGGATCAGGCCGGAAATATGCTTCATCTTATCGGTCCCGGCTGACTCTTTCATCATCCTCCTGTTGAAAACAAAAATAAACACAATCGCAATCAATATTGTCGCATAGACAAAGTACAATAGTACGTCCCCGCCCGTTGTCATGAATAAGTCCATTGTAGAATATTGGCGAAAAAAAGGAATATATAAAGGTTTCTCATTCCTCGTCCTGAGTCTTCTCCTCAATCATCTGCTTAATCTTCCTTGCCTGCTCTTCGACGCTCACAAGGACAGAAATGTCACTGAAATGCTCTTTGGCGCAGTCCTCACAGTAGTATTCGCTGGAGTCCTTGATATGGAATTTTGCCTCCTCATCGCAGATGATGCACTTTTTTCCCATCAGATATACTACTTCAGGAGGATTAATATTTAAATTTTATGGAAACACCGAGATAGGCTACAACAAATCCATACGGATAAAAAGAAAAACATATATATTGATGTTGATTACTGCGAAGTAGTATGATGAATGTCAAAAATAGTGAAAAAGACATTATTGATTTCAATGAAGTTGTTCCGGGCTGGATTGATGACATTGCAGGAGAAATGATCAGAAACAATTCTGAGGGATATATGATATTCGGAATAGTCTATGATGGGTCTGTGAACCTTTCAGATTTTGTCTCAAAAGAGCTTGAAAAAAAGATCGAACGCCAGTTACCCACAGGCCAATTGGACCCAACCTTGTATCACTGCGACATATTACGATACCAGAGGAGACAGGTTCCCGGAACTTCCTACATACCAGAGCCTGTGGATGGAAAGAGGATTCTCCTTGTCCAGGATGTATTCACTACAGGCAGGACTGCTAGGGCAGCAATGGAGATGCTGAAAGATTTTGGCAGGGACGGATCTATTGAGCTTGCGTGTCTCGTAAATAATTCGTATCATTCAAGGTGTCTTCCGATTGTTCCGAATTATAATGGTATGTTTCTTGAACTTGGAACAGGGTATCATCCAAATGTAGATCTTGATGAGAAAATAATCAGGATTTTTGAAAACATCAAATTTGAATAAGCACTTCCATTTCTTGACAGTTTTTCACAGGACAGAAGCTATGTCTTTCAGAATCTCATACGCTGCCTTCCTCCTGTCGTCTGCCCTGTATATTGCCCTTCCGATGACAAGCAATGAAGACCCCGCCCTGACTGCATTCGAGGGCGTGAACACCCTCTTCTGGTCATCATGGCTTACTCCCACTGGCCGAATCCCAGGCGTTATGTAGAAGAAATCCCCTGGCAGCTTGTCCTTGACAACATCCAGGTCAGCTGCAGAACAGACGATTCCGTCAAGCCCTGCATCCTTTGCAAGAAGCGCCCATTTGAGAACCCGGTCCTTGACCTCGCCAGGGATGCCTATCTCATTGTTCATTATCTCTTTGTTGATGCTTGTAAGGACAGTCATGCCAATGAGCTTCGGCCTCTGAACACCAAGCTTCTCTGCAGTCTCAACAGCCCGCTGCCTTGCAGCCTTAAGCATCTCTGTGCCGCCTGCAACGTGCAGGTTGAAGTAGCTTACGCCAAGCCGGGTGACTGCTTCAGCATAGTTTGCAACAGTGTTTGGTATGTCATGGAACTTCAGGTCAAGGAAGACCCTGCCACCTTTTTTAATTATCTCCTTAACAAGCTCCGGACCATGGCTTGTGAATGCAGAATGTATCTTGAAATAACCTACCAGGTCCCATAGTTCGTCGACTGCCTTGAGGACTTCGTCCCTGTCGCTGATGTCGAGCGCCAGACAGACGTATTCCTTTGCTCTTCTCTCTTTTTCTGTCAATCTGTATTTCATGGGATTCCAGCCTCAAGATGTTCAATGACTTTCTTTACCAGTTTTTCAGGATCTGATTCATAGAACAGCACTGACTCTGAACTCTTGTTCACTTTCCCGACTATCTGCCTGATTAGGTCCGCTGTCCCTCCTGTGCCCTCAAGCACTCCTATCACCTTCCCCATGTCATAGAGGTTAGTGAACTCATTGAGCGTGCCTATCCTTCCGCCGATTATTATCCCGGCGTCGCATTCTGTGCATGTGAGCACGTTCCTGTATTTGAATGAGACCAGCTTGTTGCCGGCAAATTTGAAATCAGACGGGATGAATTTGAATTCAGAATATCCGTCGAGGGGCATGCCGAACTCTTCATGCTCTTTTAAATCCCTTGCAGGAGAATATCCGACAGTCTTTGTTCCTATGTGATGAGCTGCTTTTGCAGCTGCATGAGGCAGGCCGCCGCATCCTCCGGTCAGGACAATCCCATCATTTTTAGCAATCGCTTCGCCGATCTTTCCTGCCAGCTTCTCATTTTCGCTTGTTGCACTCATGGCTGAGCCGAATACCGCTATCTTCATACTATTTCCTCTTATCGCCCAGGGCAAAACCGTTCTTCGGCCCCCAACCCTGTGGGTCCTTGTTCCATTCAAGCACAAGCTCCAGCTGGTCTTTTTGGATATAGCCTTTTTCAGCCCCGACCTTGACAAGCGTTGAGAAATCCGTGAGAAATGTCACATTGCACCCTTCCTCATTAAATCTTTTGCAGGCGCTCTCATATTCATACGTGAATATCGCGACCATCGCAATCACATCAGCTCCGGCCTCCCTGCATGCCTCGACAGCTGCCAGGCTGCTTCCGCCTGTGCTCACAAGATCCTCTATGACAATGACTTTTTTCCCCTTGACATCCGCACCCTCGATCCGGTTTCCTTTGCCATGGCCTTTTTTTCCTCCCCTTATGTATGACATGGGCTTATCCAGCCTGTCTGCGATCCACGCAGACCATTGTATGCCTGCTGTTGCAGTGCCGGCGACTATGTCGAAATCCATGTCCTTCAGAACAGATATGAACGAATCCACGACGAGCTTTCTCTCTTTTGGAAACGCCGCAAGCAGCCTGTTGTCAGTATAGATAGGGCTCCTAGTGCCTGATACGAATGTATAAGGTTCCTTTACATTGAGCGTTATCGCATTCTTCTCAAGGAGTATCCTTGCAATCTCTTCTTTCATCCGAACTCAACCTCCTTTCCTTTGTGTTTCTCGTCAATCTCACTGTTGCTGAAGACGATGTTTCCATTTACAATGGTCATCACCGGCCATCCCCTCAATGCCCAGCCTTCGAACGGACTCCAGCCGCATTTTGTGAAGAGCTCATCCTCCCTGACCTCTCTCACGAGATCCATGTCGACAACGACCAGATCGGCATCAAAACCTGGCAGCAGGAAACCTTTGTCCTTGATCCTGAATATCTTTGCAGGATTATGGCAGCATAATTCCAGCACCCTTGCAAGGCTCAGCTCGCCGTCATTGACAGCATTGAGCAGGAGCGGCAGCATCGTCTCGCACCCGGGAACACCATGCGGGTACTCTTTTCCGAGCTTCTCTCCTGTCGTGTGAGGTGCGTGGTCGGTACCGATGGTGTCGATAAGCCCGTCCTTTATTGATGCAAAAAGCGCCTCCCTGTCCATCACAGACTTGAGCCCGGGCAGCATCTTCGTGAAGCTGTCACGGTCGTCCTGCTCGGACAGGAACAGGTGATGTGGCGTGGCCTCTGCATATATGTCAGCTGTCTTAGCAGCCCTTATGCTGTCAAGCTCGCTCCTCAGTGATATATGGCAGAGGTATAGCCTGTTCCCACACTCCTTCGAAAGCCTTATGGCTTTATCCACCATATCTCCCTCGGCATGCACTGTCACCAGCTTTGAGGCTGAGAACACTTCCTTGAGCGCAGCGTCGTCCTTTATCATCAGCCTGCCTGTCGACAGGTTCATGAAGACCTTGGTCGAGGCGATGTTCTTCGCCTTCTTTATCTCGTCAATATTATCAGCAGCAGCTCCAAAGTGGAACCCGAAATTCACCAGACTCTTTTCTGCCAGCTTTCTTTTCTTTTCCAGAAGCTCTACAGTAGTTGTTGGGGGTACTGTGTTTGGCATGTCAAGAATTGTTGTGATCCCTCCTGCAGCTGCTGCTTTAGAACCACTTAAAAAATCCTCCTTGTGGGTCAGCCCCGGTTCCCTGAAATGGACATGGGGGTCGATGATTCCCGGAAGAACATGAAGGCCGCCTATATCTATCCTCTCTCCTGTGTGGAAGATATTGTGACCTACTTTTGATATTTTTCCACCCTCTATCAGGATGTCGCAGATGGTCTCTTTTCCATCCTGTATGATCTTGCAGTTTTCTAGCATCATTTTGGGTATTTGGTCCTGTATGCATAATATTCCTTCAGCGGAACTTTATTTCCTGTCTTAATCATCGCGCTTTTTCCGAAATCCCTGAGATTTTCAAGCTGTCCTGAATCCAGGACAGGCCCATCTGTGCAGATCCTGAGGTTATCGCACATGCATTGACCGCATATGCCTATACCACATATCATGAATCGTTCAAGCGATGCCTGGCATTCGATGCCTCTCTCCCGGCAAAGGTCAAAGACTGCCTTCATCATGGGCTCAGGACCGCATGTGTAGACGATGTCGAACCTCTGCTTCTTCAAAAGTTCCATGAACCTGTCAGTTACAAATCCTCCATGGCCGAAGCTGTTGTCGTCAGTGCATACGTCAAAATTTTCTATCCTGTCCCTGAACAGCAACTTCTTCTCTGTCTGGCAGCCGACAATGACAGATGGATTGTTGAGCTTTTCTACCAGAGGCATGATAGGGGCGATTCCGCAGCCTCCTCCGATGATGCATGACTTCCCTTTTCTTATCCTGAACCCCTTACCATACGGGCCCCGTATGCCGAGCTTGTCGCCTGCTTCGAGCTTGTGTATTTCGCTTGTATACTTTCCTTTCTTCTCGATTGTCACAGCGAATTCCTCTTCTGAGAATAGGCTTACTGAAAATGGCTTCTCATCCATCCCCGGGAGCCAGAGCATGATGAACTGGCCTGGCTGATAATCCAGCCTGTACCTGAAGAAGAAGGTCTTGACATTCTCATTCTCGTCGACAATCCGGTCGATAGTCACTATCTCAGGCATCTCGATATCATCAATTTCATCCATGAGCAGCACCTACTATATCCTTGAGCGAGCCGTAGCCTGAGTTTTCCAGCCATGCCTCCATCTCTTCTGTGACCCTTGAAAAGACATCTATTCCCCGGTAATATGCTGCACTGCCGATTCCCACTGCCCTGGCCCCTGCCATCATGAGCTCTATCGCATCCTTGCCATAGGTTACTCCGCCGATTCCGATGATGGGGATATCGACAGACTTGTATATGTCATAGATGCATCGCACGGCTATGGGCCTTATTGCCGGACCCGAGAGGCCTCCAGTCTTGTATGAAAGGATAGGTTTTGCGACGTCGATGTTGATGAACATGCCGGGGCCGACCGTGTTTATCGCCGAGATTGCATCTGCGCCTGCTTTTTCTGCTGCCTTCGCAATCTCTGATATGTCAAGGGCCTGCGGGGTGAGCTTGGCAATGACAGGGATCTTTCCCACTGCATCTTTTACAGCGCTTACTACCTCTGAGCATGACTCTTTTTTCAGGCCGAATGCCATGCCATGCTCTCTGGTGTTCGGGCATGATACATTGACCTCTATCATATCTGCCTTCTTTTCAGCCATGTACTCCGCGACCTTCACGAACTCAGATACATCTGCGCCGAACACGCTCGCTATCACAGGGACACCTAAACCTTTCAGCTCTTTCCACTCCCTGTCCATGCCTCCGATTCCCTGATTGGTAAGTCCGTAGCAGTTCGCAAGCCCATGCTCCCAGACAATAACCTTGGGGTTGGGATGGCCCTCTCGCGGCTCAGTCCCTGTCGACTTGAGCGTCACTGCGCCTGCACCGCCTCTGACTACCTCCTTAATGATGTCAGCATTCATCCCGAGGATTCCAGATGCAAGTATAGTCGGGTTTTTCAGCCTTTTTTTGCATAATTCCACTGTTATGTCCATTTCACAGCAACTCTATGTCATCCTTGTCCATCGCTCGCTCGCAATGGTAGCATCTTACGCTCAGGGGATCCTGCGACTCGACATCGAACACTGTGCCTGCCTTCTCCATATTCGTGATGCAGTTGGGATTGAAGCACCTTATGATATTCTCATACCTGTCCGGCCTCTTGAGCTTCTTCTTCTCGATGACCTTGTAATCCTTTATTACGCATAATGTGGCCTCAGCAGCGATGATGGAAATCCTGTCGACGTGCTCTCTTCTGAGGAACACACCTTCAAGCTTGATTATTCCTTTCTTCCCTATCTTCTTGCTCTTCAGGTTCGAGGCGATGGATATCACATTGGCCTGCCTGTCAAGGCCGAGGATCTCTGCCACCTTGAATGTGTTCTCTGCCGGGATATGGTCTATCACAGTCCCTTCCATGATTGCGCTTATAACGAGCTTTTTCATCTTAGTTTTCCGAGAAGCATCGCAAGCACTGCTTCCCTGATAATCACTCCGTTCTTTGCCTGGTCGAAATAGATCGCATTCTCTGTGTCGTCGACACACTTGCTGATCTCATTGACCCTTGGGAGAGGGTGCATGATTTTCAGCCCTGTCTTTGCACCTTCCAGCATCTCTCCCGTAAGCACATAGACTCCTTTCACTTTCTCATATTCGACGTCATCCGGGAACCTCTCCTTCTGGATCCTTGTCATGTACAGTATATCTGCCTTTTTCAATGCGATGCCCATGTCCTCATGCTCTGAGAACCTGATCTTCTTCTGCCTGAGCTCGTCAGTGAGGTCGGTGGGCATGCACAGGCTCTTTGGCGATACGAATATCATCTCGCAGTTGAAAAGCGACAGGGCATATGCAAGCGAATGCACTGTCCTTCCGTATTTCAGGTCGCCTACCATCGCGACTTTCAGCTTCTCAAGACCGCCCTTGCTCTTCTGGATCGTGTACAGGTCAAGAAGCGTCTGTGTCGGATGCTGGTTAGCGCCGTCGCCTGCATTGATAACAGGCACCTTCGCCGTATCAGCTGCCAGGCGGGCAGCCCCGTCGACAGGATGCCTGATGACTATTATGTCGCAGTACCCCTCAACCATCTTTATCGTATCATATAGTGTCTCGCCTTTTGCGACAGAGCTTCCAGCAGGGTCTGAGAATCCGGTCACCCTGCCTCCCAGCCTCATCATCGCAGACTCAAATGAGAGCCTGGTCCTTGTAGAAGGCTCATAGAATAGCGTTGCAAGGATCTTCCCAGCGAGCAGATTATCACTGCTTTTCAGGCTTTCTGTCTTTTTTGCAAGCCCGAGGATGTGAAGCATCTGCTCTCTTGTCAGGTCCCTGATTGATATTATGTCTTTCAATTTCCCCCCAACAAAAAGGATTTCTAATATATTTATATATTTATCCTTATCGATACTCTTCCCATGATTTGATCTTCAGGTCGGCAATGCTGAGCCTCGATATCGCATCGACAAGCAGCCTGGCGATATTTACATCAGTTATGAGCGGGATGGCGTAGTCCACGGCCTTTCTCCTTATGTGGTAGCCGTCAGTGACTTCCTCTTTTTTCATGACGCTCGGGATATTTATCACGAAATCAAGCTCTCTTCTCTCCATCATGCTTATCACATTGTTTCTCTTATGGAGATTGTGCGCCTTGTATACCATCTTGTTATCAATGCCATTTGCCTTTAAGAAATCAGAGGTGTGCTCTGTCGCATAAATATTGAACCCCAGTCCGACAAGTTTAATTATTGATTCCAGCAGCCTGTACTTGTTCCTGTCTCCTCCGATGGTCACAAGGACATTTTCCCTTGGCATTTTCATCCCTGTCGACAATATGGCCTTGAGGAATGCTTCATTGAGGCTGTTGCCAAGGCAAGCAACTTCGCCAGTGGAAGCCATCTCCACAGACAGTACCGGGTCTGCCTTTTTCAGGCGGGTGAAGGAGAACTGCGGCGCTTTGACTCCGACATACCCGAGGTCCATGGTTGAAGTTGGAACATCAATTTTTTCACCGAGCATCAGCCTGACAGCCGCATCGATGAAATTGATTTTAGTGACCTTTGAGACGAACGGGAAGCTTCTTGACGCCCTCAGGTTGCACTCTATGACCTTGATGTGGTTGTCCTTAGCGATGAACTGGATATTGAACGGCCCTGTTATCTTCAGCGCTCCTGCAATCTTCTCTGTCGTGTCTTTTATCCTCCTGATGGTCTCCAGGTAGAGGTTCTGGGACGGAAGCACCATTGTCGCATCTCCGCTATGGACACCTGCCTTCTCGACATGCTCTGAGATTGCGTAGAGCACGACCTTCCCGTCTTCTGCAACAGCATCAATCTCCACCTCTTTTGCATTCTCAATGAACCTGCTGATGACTACCGGATGCTTCTTGTTCACATCTGTCGCCTTTGTAAGGAAACTCTCTAGCTCATCATCTGTCCATGCCACGCTCATCGCAGCCCCGCTCAGGACATAGCTCGGCCTGACTAGCACAGGGTAGCCTGCTTTTTGGGCAAACTGTTTCGCCTCTGTTATCCCTGTCAGCTCCTTCCATTCTGGTTGGTCTATGCCAAGGGAATCAAGGAGCCTTGAGAACTTGTACCTGTCTTCTGCATTGTCAATCATCTGCGGGGCGGTTCCCAGAATCTTCGCCCCTGCCTTGTCCAGCTTGAGCACCAGGTTGTTCGGTATCTGCCCGCCCATGGATATGATTATCCCGTCAGGCTTCTCCCTGTCGTATATGTCCATGACTGTCTCTATTGTAATCTCGTCGAAATACAGCCTGTCGCACTCGTCATAGTCAGTGCTCACGGTCTCGGGGTTGTAGTTGAGCATGATTGTCTCATAGCCGAGCTTTCTGAGCGTCATCACAGAATTGACACAGCACCAGTCAAATTCGACTGAGCTTCCTATCCTATAGGAGCCTGAGCCGAGCACCATGATCTTTTTCTTTCTATCAAAACCAACATCATCCTCATCCCCGTTGTAGGTCAGGTAGAGGTAGTTTGTCTTTGCAGGGTATTCTGCCCCAAGAGTGTCGATCTGCTTTATGCATGGATAAATTTTGTGTTTGATCCTTTGCACCTTGACATCCTTTGCCTTGCATCCGAGAAGGATCCCTATCTGCGAATCAGAGAATCCTCTGGTCTTTGCCTTGAGCAGGACATCCTGGGGCACTGTATCCATATCATATTTTTTCAGCTCGTCCTCAGTCCTTACGATGTTGTTTATCTTGTGCAGGAACCATTTGTCTATCTTCGAGAGCCTGTGGATCCTGTCTATGTCATGCCCTTTCTTGATTGCCTCTGCTATCGCGAACACCCTCTCATCTGTCGGATTCCGGAGCTCCTCGTCAAGGTCTTTGAACGAGAAACAGCTGTTGCATACAAGTCCCTTTGCCCCTGTCTCAAGCATCCGGAGAGCTTTCTGGAGCGCCTCTTCGAACTTCCTGCCGATAGCCATGACCTCGCCGACACTCATCATGCTTGAACCTATCTTCTTCGATACATTGACGAATTTCTTGAGGTCCCATCTTGGTATCTTCACGACTATGTAATCCAGCGCAGGCTCAAAGCATGCAGTCGTCACCTTTGTTATGGAGTTCCGAAGCTCCGGGAGTGTGTAGCCGAGCCCGAGCTTTGCTGCGACAAATGCAAGAGGGTATCCAGTGGCTTTTGACGCCAGCGCACTGCTCCGCGAGAGCCTCGCATTGACCTCGATTATCCTGTAATCCTCTGACTCGGGGTCAAGCGCGTATTGGATGTTGCACTCTCCTATGATCCCAAGGTGCCTGATGACCTTTATCGCTATCTCTCTGAGCTTGTGGTATTCGCTGTTCGAAAGTGTCTGGCTCGGCGCTACGACAATCGACTCTCCGGTGTGGATTCCCATGGGGTCGAAGTTCTCCATGTTGCAGACTGTTATGCAGTTGTCTGCGCAGTCCCTTACGACCTCGTATTCTATCTCCTTCCAGCCGTGCAGGTATTCCTCGACAAGAACCTGTTCTGTGTATGAGAACGCCTTTTCGCAGCTGTCGACGAGCTCCTCTTTTGTATACGACGGGCCTGAGCCGAGCCCTCCCAAAGCATATGCGATCCTGACCATCACAGGATAACCAATATTCTCTGCTGCTTCCAGGGCTTGCTTTGTGTTGCTGACAGCCTTGCTTACCGGCACTTTTGCACCAATCCCAGTCAGCTTTTTGACGAACAGGTCGCGGTCCTCTGTATCCATTATGGCCTTGATTGATGTGCCCAGTACCCTGACACTATGTTTTTTCAGGATGCCTTTGCGCTCGAGCTCGACACCGCAGTTGAGCGCAATCTGCCCCCCGAACCCTAGCATGATGCCGTCAGGCTTCTCTTTCTCTATAATCTTCTCGACAAAATATGGGGTGACCGGAAGGAAATATATCTTGTCGGCCATCCCTTCCGATGTCTGAATAGTGGCTATGTTGGGATTTATAAGGACAGTCTTGATGCCTTCTTCCCTGACGGCTTTGAGGCATTGGCTTCCTGAATAGTCGAACTCGCCTGCCTCGCCGATCTTGAGCGCGCCGCTTCCCAGCACCAGGACTTTATTTGGCTTCTTCATTTCTGTTTTCCCCATGAGATATCAGCCATCCTTCTCCTCTTCTTTGGCCTTCTTCCATATCTCCCTTGCCTCTTCAAGGGTCACCTGCCTGCCTTCCTGCAGGAAAGGCTTTCTCCTGTTGAGCTTTCGCATGGCCCCGCCCATCACATCCTTTGCATTGAATAGCCCCTCCCTCTCCGCATGCAGGCATGCATGGACAACATCGATAAGAACGTCTCCCAGCTCTTCCTCAAGATTTTTCATGTCGCCTTTTTTCGCTGCATTTACGACTTCCTGCGCCTCTGTGCTTATCTCATCACAATAACCTTTCAGGCCCCTCTTCCTTGCCCATGGGTCGTATTTCATGCTCTTCCTGCAGAGCTCCACGAATTCTTCAAAAGTATTCATCATTTTTTCACCTTGTATGGAAAATTGCAGAAAATCCTGATCTTCTTCATCTCAGCATCTCCACAAACCTGTCGAACAGGAACTCGGTGTCTGTCGGCCCGCACGCAGCCTCTGGATGGAACTGCACAGAGCAGAACCTGCCTGAGCTGTGCATGATGCCCTCGTTTGTCCTGTCGTTTGCATTGACGAACCATTCCTTCCAGCCATTTGGAAGCTTCTTTGGGTCTATTGCATATCCATGGTTCTGGCTTGTGATATAGCATCTCTTAGTCGTCGTATCTATGCATGGCTGGTTCTGGCTCCTGTGCCCGTACTTTAGCTTGTATGTGTCTGCGCCGGCAGCAAGCCCGAGAAGTTGGTTCCCCAGGCATATGCCCATTATGGGAATCTTTTTCGCAATGGTTATGCGGATGTTCTCGATTGTCTCTTTGCACATCTTCGGGTCGCCAGGGCCGTTTGATATGAACAGCCCGTCGAAGCTGAGTTTGTGGAAATCATGGTCCCATGGGACACGGATTACCCGGAGCCCCCTCTTTACCAGGCACCTGATGATATTGTTCTTGACGCCGCAGTCCAGCAGCACGACCCTTTTATTTCCATTGCCGTATTCCGCAGGCTTTTCAATCGATACCTGCGATACGAGGTTGATTTTGTTCGGGTCAAAAAGCTTGATATCATCACCGTGCACTATCTTTCCCAGCATAACACCCTTTTCCCTGAGCTTCTTTGTGAGCGCCCTCGTGTCTATGCCGCACAAAGCAGGTATCCTGTGTTTAATGAGCCATTCAGAAAGCGAGAGCTTCGAGTTCCAGTGGTTATGCACCTTTGAATAATCTGAGATTATCAGTCCGGATACCTGGATTTCCTCAGACTCGAAATTTTCAAGGAGCCCGCCTGTCCTGGAATCTCCCGGGACGCCGTAATTTCCGATGAGAGGGTAAGTCAGGGCAAGCACCTGCCCCCTGTACGACGGGTCTGTCAATGCCTCAGGATAGCCTACCATGCCTGTGTTGAACACTACCTCTCCCGCAGCGTTGCCTTCATGCCCGAATGAATAGCCATGATAGACAGTGCCATCCTCAAGAACCAGCCTAGCATCAGTCTTGCCCATACTAGATTATTTATGGCGAAATAGAATGTATATAAAGATTTGCATTTTGACCTTGATCAGTTCTTAACTATCACTTTCCTTGCTCTCGGCCCGTCGAATTCGGCAAAGAATATTGACTGCCAGGTGCCGAGGATGAGTCTTCCCTTCTTCACCATCACAATCACAGAGCTGCCAATGAGCGATGCCTTTATGTGCGCATCGCTGTTGCCCTCTGCATGGAGAAAATCACCATCCTTTGGCACAAGCCTGGAAAGGCTTGCCAGGATATCCCTCTGGACATCCGGGTCTGAATTCTCATTGATTGTTATGCCTGCCGTTGTATGTTGTACAAAGACAGTCACCAATCCATCATCAATATCCTTCACCAGTGGCCTTATCCTGTCTGTTATGTCGATAAGCTCTGACCTTCTGGCTGTCCTGATGCTGAACTCGGTTATCATCTTCCCATTGATTTCCTTGCAAGGAATATGATTATGAATATGATGAAATTGACAAGGATGATGGATGCAGAGGCAGCATAGTCGAATGTCGCGGAGAGCACCAGCCCTATGAGCACTGACACAACACAGATGATGATTGAATACACGAGAGTCTGCCTGAAATTCTTTGATATCTGGAGCGCTGCTGCTGCCGGGATTATCATGAACGATGCGACAAGGATTATCCCCACGATCCTCATGGAGATGACGACAGTCGTTGCGACGAGGAATCCTATCAGGTGCTTGTACAGGGTTGCATTGACCCCTGATGTCCGCGCAGTCTCCTCGTCAAATGTGATATAGAAGAGGTTGTTATAGAAAAGGATGATGAACAGCACTGATATCACCGAAAGGATTACTGAGAATATGAGGTCGAATGAGCTGACAGTCAGGATGCTCCCAAAGAGATAGCTGAAGAGGTCAGTGTTGAAGCCCTTGGTAAGGCTGATGATGAAGACCCCGAAAGCAAAGCCTGTGTATGAGAATATCCCTATTGCTGTGTCGCTGTGGAGCCTTGACCTGTCCTTTATGAGCTGTATCGCCACTGATGCAAGAAGCGTTATAATGAGCGCGACAATGAGCGGGTTGAGGCCCAGGAACAGCCCGAGGGCGATGCCGCCGAATGATATATGCGCAAGCCCTTCGCCTATGAACGCCCGCCGCCTGAGCACAAGGAAGACACCCAGAAGAGAGCATGGCACTGCTACAAGCACTCCGGCAATCAGCGCGCGCTGCATGAATTGATATGTCAGTATCTCAAGCATTTTGGTGGTCGTGGCAGACTATGTGCTTTTCATGGCCGAGTATCTCGTCGACAACGTGGGATCTGCAGAATTCATCATGCGTGCCGTGGAAGACCATCTCAGTGTTCAAGCACGCGACCTTGCTCACGTATCTCGTGATGTATCCCACGTCATGGGACACGATGATTATCGTTATGCCCTCATTGTTGAGATTACCCAGCATCTCGTAGAAATCCCCCTGGGCCTTCGGATCGATGCCTGCAGTGGGCTCGTCAAGTATCAGGAGCCTGGGCTTTGACACAAGCGCCTTTGCGATGAATACCCTCTGCTGCTGGCCTCCGGAGAGCTCCCCTATCTTCTTCTTGCTGTACTGCTGCATCCCGAGTTTTTCCAGCTGCTCAGCCACCAGTTTCCTGTCGGTCTTTGTGATGAACCTGAAAATTTTTTTTTTTGAGAGAAGGCCGAGCGACACTATTTCCTCTACTGATGACGGGAAATTCTGGTCAAAGCCTGTGGCTTTCTGCGGTATGTACCCTATCTCGTCCCAGCTTCGGAACTTC
Source organism: uncultured Candidatus Woesearchaeota archaeon (assembly GCA_963717515.1). GTDB lineage: Archaea > Nanobdellota > Nanobdellia > Woesearchaeales > DSVV01 > CAYXZQ01. The sequence continues at coordinate 1,199,195 of OY970338.1, read as the reverse complement.
CGGATATCTTTTCCGCAGAGAAATATTTTGCCTTTTGAAGGCTTGAGTATGCCAAGAATGAGCTTGACAAGGGTGGTCTTGCCTCCGCCGTTCTCGCCGATTATCCCCAGGTAGTCTCCTTCCTCTATTGAGAAACTCACGTCTCTTAGCACTTCCTTCCCATATATAAAGCTGACATTCTCGACCCTTAGGATATTGCGTCTTTTCTCTTTCATGTTGAAGCAGATAATCCATAATACATTATAAAGCTATTGGCACTCAAGCGCTGTCCTGAGCATGGTAAGGTCATCATCCATGACCTGCAGGAACGTGCTGTTATCTGCTACCCCTGTCTGCATCACAAGCACCTTTGCTCCGGTATCAGCTGCGAGCACGTCAGCAACCTTGCGGGTCGTTATACCTTCGAACAGGATGTACCTGATGCCTGTCTTGTTGATGGTATCTATTACTTGGGCGATTTTCTGCGCTCCTGGCTCAGCATCAGGCGAGAGCCCTTCGACAGCGATCTGGGTCAGCCCGTACTTGTGGGCAATATACCCGAAAGCAGAATGCCCGCCGACAATGAATGTTTGGAACTTGCAGTCTTTGAGCCCAAGCCTGTACTTGTCATCCATTGCAGTGAGCTTTTTCTTGTAGTCGTCTGAATTTTTTGCAAAAAAAGCCTTGTTCTCAGGGGATTTGGCCGTGAACTCCTCTGTCATCACATCCATAATCTTCATGTCGTTGCCCACATCGAGCCAGAGGTGCGGATCAGTCTCGAGATGGCTGGGATTATCTTCACCAGGGGAATTTATCAGGTCAGCGATATTTCCTGCCTCAATCACCGACTTGTTGCCCATGTCAGGCAGGTTGCCCACCCAGGGCTCCAGCCCGGCTCCGATATATATGAATATGTCTGCGTTGGATATGGCCTGTATGTCAGTGGGTCTCGGCTCCCATGAATGAGGGTCAGCGCCTGCAGGAAGAAGCTGATGGACTTCAACTTTGTCCCCGCCGATTGTCTCTGCAAAATCCTTCAATGGCGCGATTGTCACGACAACCCTGATCTTTTTCTGTACAGGCTGGTTTGCTGTGCAGCCTGAAAATAATATGGTGGCTATAATGATAATCGCACAGAATATCACCGGCTTCATCTTGAGAACTTGTACCCCAGCAGCTTGAACACAAGCTCTGCTGCTGTATCCTCTGACCTTGTTGAGCTTCCCCTCTTGACTTCGACAAAATCAAGCCCCACGATGTTCTTGAACTCAAAGAGCTCCCTGAAAAGATCGAGTGTCTCATGCCATAACAGCCCGCCGGGAACAGGCGTCCCTGTCGCAGGGATCACGCTCGGGTCAAACCCGTCCGCATCTATAGTGACATATACATTCTCTGAGCACGCGTCAATGATGTCCTTAACATATTCTTTTTTGAATGGCGGCGGGAATATGCTGATGTTATTGCTCTTTATGTAATCATCCTCTTCCTTGTTGAGCCTTCGTGTCCCAATGCTTATTGTGTTTGCTCCGAGCTCCCTTATCCTTCGCATGATGCATGCATGGCTGAACTTCATCCCGTCATACTCGTCCCTGAGGTCTGCATGCGCATCGATCTGGAGCACAGTAAGGTCAGGATATCTTTCAAGGCACGCCTTCACAGCCCCGAATGATATCGAATGCTCCCCGCCAAGCGTGACCGGGAACTTGCCTTTCTCAATGATTATCCTTGCGTCATGATAGACCTTATCTGACACAACATCAGGGCTGAGTCCTTCTGTAACCAGCTGCTGCACTGTGTGTATCCTGACTTTATCTGTTATCTCGCCGAATTCAGGATCGAAATATTCCAGGTTGTGCGACGCCTTTATGATGAGTTCAGGGCCCTCGAATGCCCCCCTGCCGTAAGATGAAGACCCTTCATAGGGCACCATCAGTACGACTGCATTGGCCTCGTCAAAAGAATGCTCCATGCCCATGAACGTGAACAGCTCACCGTCTTTTTTGTTCATGGACAACGGGTGTCTGGCTGGTTATTTAAAGTTTGTTGTCAAAACCTTTAAATAATTCTCCCAGTACAAAAGCATGATGAGGATCTATCTTGCAGGAAGCATGCCGAAGGACGATACTGAAGCAAAGGCATTCGTCAACTGGAGAGAGAAGTACAGAAAAGCCCTTGAAAAAGTATTCGATGCAGAGTTCATCGACCCAAATGACCGCGAGCTTGACGAGAGCGACCCAATGGCAGTCTTCGGTGCTGACTGCAGGCATATCAGGGATTCATCTCTGATAATAGTGAATGCAGAGGAGAGCCTCGGCGCAGGCACTTCCCAGGAGATGGTGATCGCGAAATATTTCAGGAAGTCTGTCGTGACTGTGCTGCCGAAAGAGTGCCATTACAGGAGACAGGATGTCGTATTCCATGGCCATGAGATAGGTGACTGGGTTCACTCGTTTGTCGCGGTGTTCTCGGATTTCATCATCGAGGATATTGATGACATTGCAATGATCAAAGACAATATTTTTGAAATAGCCCCGAAGGACATATCTGTCATCGACAAGAGCATAACATATATCGAATCAATATAGCCTCAGGAAAATTTCCTGAAGAGGACTATCACAACGAGTATCCCCACAACGCCCAGCAGAAAATACTTTATCCTCTTCTTTGTCTGCTCATTGGAGCTCTCATAGACTGTTTCAGGCACGTATGCAACATCACCTGTGATCCCATTATGAGTGTATTCCACAGCATCACTGAGATTGTTGACTGACAGGACGAACTCCTGAACTTTCTCAGGGAATTCAAGTCCAGGGCTCATGTTCAGCCTGTCTGCAATATCGCTTATCTCAAGCACGTATCCCCTGCTCGCAGTCACGTTGAAATCGATCTTCCCTGTGAAGTTTTCAAGAGTCCGTTTCTCGAGCACCTGGGTCTCGTTCGAGAGGTCAAGCACACATGTGCCTGGGCATTCTACATTGGCGAACAGCCTTAGCCTCTCTGAGTACTTCTTCGCAAGCGTATAGAAGCTCTTTATCTTCGGTTTCGGTTTCAGTAGGACGACAGGCTTAAGGTCAGGGCATGAGCTGTCCTTGTAAACAGTCTTTGTGACTGTCTTGCAGAAGCCTGATTTATGCCCGTCTATCCTGAACTTTTTGCTGTCCTCGACACCAAGGCCCGAGACGACCAGGATGTAGTCGCCATCATCAAGCACATCACCACAGTCCGGCTTGATGAACAGAGGCGCAGTCAGGGAGATTTCGCTGTCTTTTGAATCCATGTTCATGCTGGTCGTCTCGCTGATCTTGCCGTCGTCTCCCTCTGCATACATCTCTATCGCGGTCTTTGAAGTGCTTCCCCTGGTTATGTGAAGCTTAACCCTGATTGTCTCGCCGAACTCAGCTGAATTGTCAGAGCCGAGATATATCTCATCAATCTCAATGCCTTCTGTCTGCTGAACTGCATCTTCTTCAGACAAGGGGCACTTCACGACCACGGGAATCTCAGCAGAATCATCATCATGTTCAGTGTCATTGCATCCTGCATCAGCGATCCTTGCTCTGATGAAGAATACATCGCCGTCATCGCAGTCCGGCGTCCATGTCCTCTGGTTCGTGTTCGTCGTATTGTATGGGCTCTTCACAATGTTCCCGATGATGTCCTCAGCCCAATACTCTATCACATAGGGATGCGACTTGTCATTTATGTCTATCTTATAAGACACCTTTTCGCCGTCTTCATATACAAGCTTTCCTGAATGGATCGAGATGTTAATGTCGCAGGACCCTTCGACGTCATCCTCATCCTGAGTCTCGTTGAAATATGTCATGTTTTCCTCGGAGCTGTCGTCTGCAGGGGTTGTCTGGTCTGTCTGGGGTTCTGTCCCGTTGTACTCGATGACGTCTGATGAATTGTCGACGACAGATGTATCATTGATATCAGCGCTTGCAGAGGCATTTGTCTCGCCTCCGGTCTGGTTAACTATCGGGCCTGTATCATCGCCGGCATGATATGCAATGCTGTTCTGATGTCCTGGCGTCCCTCCGGACACAAGAGATTCCTGCCATGAGCCGTTGAAATATTCAATCGAGAGGCCGTTGTTGTTGGCGATTGTCCCGTCGTAGCTCATAGTATCGACAAGATTTCCTGAAGGGTCATACAGGAATATCTCATCAAGATCATTGTTGAGGTTGTTGCCGATGGTCGCGCCTGCTGAATAGTATGATGCATCGGAATTCTCATAATCATAGCCGTCTTCGACAATGAGCGCATAGCTTGAGTCTGTATAAAACAATGTCGACAATGTGTCATTCGAAGCAGAATCTCCGACAGTCCAGCCTTCAAGCGACTGGTTGCCCTCGAGATATATCTCGACGAACTCCCTGTTATTGTCATTGCCTTCTGGATTGTACATGACCTCGTTTATGTGCGCTGCGATTGCGCACTGGGCAAGGAGAATCAATGCAATGATGTATATCGTTTTCATGCAATGAAGGGGAAGAAAATCTTTAATAAGTTTTTAGAAGGAAAACCCGGAAAATGATAAAGGCAGATGCGGGATATTCCGGCATTGGATTGCGCAGTTCCGGAATGATTTCCTTTTCATGGCCTATTTCCGGATATTTCAGATTTCCTTTGCACTGTTTCCTGATGTATCGAGTTCTGATTCCATGCCTGAAAGATGCTCTTCCAGGAGGTATGCAGCGGATTTCTTGGTGTCATCCTCTGTCCTTCCTGCGATGAAAAGTATCTCCCGGCCATTTTTCTCGATGAGTTTTATCACTGCCCTGCCCTGGCTGAAATAATTCTCGTCGCATTCGACACCCTGGTACTCTTCCCAGAGCGCATTGTCGCAGGGGTTCCCGAGTACGATGAGGTCGCGGGAAGCGAGCTTGTCTTTGCTGAACATGCTGTATACATCAGGCTCTGTATCGATTCCGTCAGTGAGCAGGGTGGTGGATATGTAGACTCCTGTGAGCGAATCCTGTGACTTCGCATTGTCGCCGATGACTATGAGCGTTCCGTCATCAAGGAAATCAGGGAAATCAGAAAGGTCGACCCTGTCCCTGCATTCGCAATCTCCCGGGCATGACGAGCAGCTCTCTTTGAAGTCGCAGATGTCGTTTCCGCAGCATGGTGTGATGGGCTTTATCTTGCATGTGGCTGTATCATAATCATATACAGATTTGAAGCATTCCCTGTCTGTCGAGCACTCAGGGCAGTCGTCAGGGCATGCGGAGTATGTCTCGCCTTCCTCGCAAGCGCCGTCTCCGCAGCATGGCGTCATGTTGGTGACGACGCACTCCTGGGTCTCAAAATCGAAGCTCGCGTTCTGGCATTTCCCTGCAATGCATTCCGGACAATCCTCCGGACAGGTGCTGTATGTCTCACCTGGCTCACAAGCAAAATTCCCGCAGCATGGCGTCAGCTGGTCATGGATGCACCCGTATCCTGTCTCCTGGCTGCAGGCATCTGCAGTGCAGGAATCATTGTCATCGCAGCTCACAGGGCATGCCGGAGCAGATTGTGAACCTGTCTTTTCCTTGCCGAGTGCCCTGTTTGCAGCCTGGCTCACCGAGTCAGAGGCATTGCTGAGCCTGTCTGTCATTGCATCATCGCATCCGAGCACAAGCAGGATAACAATCATCAATGCGAGATATGAGATTATTTTCATTCCGTCACTTTTCATGGAGAGTCTCATACAATGGTGATTTAAATATTTTTTTATTGCAGCTGTCAACAGCCGTTTTTCCAGTTGTCAATTGCCTCGACCAGCTTGAGGATTGAGACATTTCTGGATTTCCATCTTGAGATGTAATTGATCAGTTCTCCTATTGAAATATTTGAATCTCCGTCTGAATCAGCATCAGAGTTGCATTCTGAACCTGAAACGACATACTGCGAAGAAAACACAACATCTCCAAACTCATCAGGGATATTGCCAACGTTTGTCTGCGACCTTGTTTTCTGAATTGTGCTTCCTGCGTCATTCCTGTCATCCATTGATACATCAAAACCCCATACACTATTATCCGAAGGTGTAACCCAGCCTGCCCATGGAATTGCAGCTTCAATCGTATAGCCAGTGTCTGTGTCTCCCGCAACATTCAATGTTCCTGTTGTTGTTACAGCTGAAGTGAATACAGTGTTCCATGAAACTCCTCCATCGCCAACACTGTTATCTCTCTGAACATTAAGAAGATTAACAAAGAACTTATAATCATCACTCTGGAGCGTTGTTCCTCCGTTATTTAATGTGTCGAAGAACAATTCAATTGCATCATCATTCCACACACTTCCGTCTCTTGTGTTTAAAACTGCCGCAAGCTGGCTGTCGCTTCCTTGCGCAGCAATGTATAGATTATTGCTGTCCCAGAGCATTTTGTATATCAATGAGTTCCCGTTTGAGTTTGTTATTGTTATCGGGTTTGTATTTGCGAATTCATTTAGATTGCCGTCGACAGTTATTGGATTTTGAGTTTTCAGGATTGTGTAGGATTTTGCAGAAGGTGAGCATGATTGAGTTTCTGATTCAGAAGGCTTGTTAGTTGTTGTCCCGCAGCTTTTCAGGTCAGTGCATGTCCTTGTTCTTGTCTGCAGATTATTAACACATAAAGACCACGCGCTCCAGGAAGTGCACTGCCAGTTTTCATTACAGGTTCCTGTTGCAGTATACTCGATTGCCCCGATATCTGGCTTGCTTCCTGAATAGTCCAGTGACAATCCTTCTCCGTTGACAATGTTTATTGCAGGAGAAACTGTAATTGTTTTTGTGTTGTAGTTGATTGACTGGATTGTTGTTTTCTGTCCATTTTGAGTTTTTATTGTGTCTCCTGAAACCCCAGATATTCCATAACCATCAAAGAAGAAATACGGGTCTGCAACAACAAAGCTTGTACCTGAACCTGTTGCTGAGGTTATTGTTGTTAGCCACTGCCCAGCGTCGATACATGGAGAACTTGACTGCAGCCTCATGTCGCCGCTTGCAGGGTTTGTTAGTTTTGGGTCTATGAGGTCATTAGGGCTGTTGTCGTGGAATTCCGATGGAAAATTTGTCTGGGCTTGTGAGATTGTATAATATTGTGTTGAATCATTTGGCGTATATCTTCTAACTTCAGTTGATTGTGCTATATAATAAAGCCAGTTTCCAAAGAACTCATTGCTATACGGAAGAAGCATTCCAGAATAAATCTCATTTGCCTCAAAAGCTCTCTTGCCCGATGTTGAGACTACATTATTAACAACCTTTGTATGTTTTAAATATTGATTAGATTGATAGTCATAAAGTCGTATAACCCCATGCCCATCATTTGAATAATAAGTGGACGACATCATATTGTAATAAGTGTTGCTATATATGCGGTTGTAGTCCGTATCAGCATATCCATAATTAGGCCCTGTATAAATATCAATTCCCCACCCATCATAATCATATCCGATATTTCCTCTATAAATATTATATTTTGAATTAAGTTGATGAATCCCCACCATATGACTATCACCAAAATTTCTTGATGTCTCATGATAAACATTATTTTCAATAACATTATGGTCCGCGCCTTTTTCTATCTGCATGGTCTCTCCTGGGCCAACAGCACATGTTCCAGGATCAGAAGTGCAAACCCATGTTCCAGTATTATAGAAAGTATTATTTTCAACTACATTATAATCAGAGTAAGAAAGTGCAAAAAAGTCATGGTTCATGCCATCAATAAATATATTATTGTAAATATAATTATGATGTGCTGGATTTGCCGAGCCTCCAATTCCCAAGAGTGACCCTCCACTTTCATTCAAAAGACCAGTTGGCCTTTGTATAACATCAAATTTATTATTATGAATACTCCAGTAACTGCATCCTGCATCAATATCCACAGAAAACCAAGCTGTTGCACCTGGCATATTAACACTAAAATGGCAGTTTTTAAGTTCCACGTGTGTTGAGTTTTGCGCAAACAATTCATATTGTTTTGCATTATCTGATTTGAACCCGTCAATAATAAGATAATCCTGGCCATTCCTCAGGTCTATGGCATAATTACCGTTTTCAAGGTATGCATTTTCTCCATTGTAAGCTGCAAATGTAATTGGATTTCCTGAAACTCCTGAATGTGCAGGATTGAGTGAAGTTGTATAAGTCCCCGTCCTGAAATAAACAACATCCTCTGCAACAGCATTTGTATTTGCAGTTGATAATGAACAAGGAGTATTGATATTTGTGCATGAAGCCCACGATGCAGAACCCGCAGGTGAAACATAATAATTAGTGGCACTGACAAAGCTAACAAAAAAAACCAAACAGACCATCACCATCAATCCCCTTTTCATTTTACTTAGGATTACATAGGAATTGCATATATAAATTTATCTAGCATCCTGATTTCCATTTCTCGATTGCGTCAATCAGATTTTCGATTGTAACGCTTCCTGTTTTCCATTGGGAGATATAATTGATTAATTCAGATATCGAGATAACTCCGTCGCTGTTAGAGTCTGCGAGAGATTTGCAGACGCTTCCAGAAGAAACAAACTGCGACGAGAAAGTGACATCCCCAAACTCATTAGGAATATTAAGCCCGCTTGTCTCAGACCACGCTTCCCAGATTCTTGTACCGTTGTCTCTTCTGTCATTCATGTTAACATCAAAGCCCCACACAGAATTATCCGAAGGTGCAACCCAGTCTTTCCATGGAATCGCAACCTCAATTGTGTAGCCTGCATCAACATTGCCTGCAACATTTAATGTTCCTGAAGTTGTAGTTTTAGAGCTTAAAGCAGTATTCCACGAAACCCCTCCCCCACCATTATAAAAATCATAAGAAGTGTTTAGAAGATTCACAAAGAACTTGTAATCATCTGAATTTGATGATTTTCCTCCGTTGTTTAGTGTGTCAAAGAAAAGTTCAATTGAATCATCATCCCAGATTCCTGTCTGGTCTTTTATATTTACAATAGCCGCAAGCTGGTCATCGGTTCCCTGGGCTGCAATATACAAACTATTGCTGTCCCAAAGCATTTTGTAAGTTGCAGAATTTCCATTTGAATTGGTTATTGTTAATGAATTTGCATTTGCGAATTCGTTTAAAATTCCGTCGATAGTTGGTGGTAAATTAGTCTTTAGGATTGTGTAGGAGTATGTTTGCTGCTGCAAAACACAAGAACTTCCACTCCAGGTATATCCGCTATTGCAATGGTACTGACATTTTATTGAAGTATCTGAGCTTGAATAAGTCCATGGAGTGTCCGCTCCCAGATTTTCACTTTCTTCACTATCCCATGCTGCTGCGTTTGAAGGTATTGTGCCAGTGCAGGAGTAAGTTGGAGTTGAAGCATATTCAAATGCTCCAATGTCTGGTGCTGAGCCTGAATAATCTAATGAAAGACCTTCACCATTGACAATGTTTATTGCAGGGGATACTGTGATCATATTTGTATCATAATTTATTGACTGGATTGTTGTTGTCTGCCCGTTCTGGGTTTTTATTACATCTCCGGTTTCACCAGGTATACCCCACCCATCATAGAAGTATAATGAACGATCGACTGTAAAAGATGTTTTACCAGAACCTGTTGCTGAGGTTATAAATGTCAACCACCCGCCCGCGTCTATCATGGCCGAATCTGACTGAAGCGTAAAATCATCACCCCCCCCTATATTAACGAAATGGGGATCTATGCTGTTACCTGAATTATTTATATATTCTACGCCAGGAATTAACCGCGGCCAAGAATATATATCATGCTCGTTTTTATAGATAATATTATTTTTAATGACGTTATCTTTCATTTGTAATAGATTGTCACGAACAAATATCGGATATTCATTATCATAAAAAGTATTATGATAATAAGAGCTATACCAATTCTTGGGTTTACCATCATCATATGTAGCAAATGTTAAAGCTATAACCATATATCCAGAATTATCATCAGGAGCAGGCTTATTGCCATACAATATATTTTTTCTGCCAATTATATAAGTTGCTCCAACCTGTACAGCATGGGATTGGCTGGTATTTGATGGAGGAGCGGCATTCAACTTATCCGTACCTCCATTTTTAATGATATTCCCTTCAAACAGAACATAATATGGATCTGATCCACTGGGCCAAATCCCAAGGCCACCATGTTTTGTATTTTCAAAAACATTATTCCTGACAACATTGAAGATGGGGGCTGTTGCATAGCCATGAATATTCAATGCGGTATGTCCAGCATCACCAAAATAATTTCCTTCAAACACATTGTAATTAGCAGAATCTCTGAAATAAACTATATCATTGAAATCATTTTTACCATCATTCGCCATATTATTATTTAGAACTTGGATATAACTATTAGACCCTGTTGCAGAAATACCAGCCCAACCTCTATTATTCCGCATATAACAATGTTGAATTATAATATGACTCGAACTTGACAGGGCAATCCAAGTATTATGAGTATTCTGTATCCGTATCCCAAAGTTTGAGTCTGTGCCGTCGATTGTAATATAACTTCTGTTTGCAAGATTAATACCATTATTCATACCGCTGAATATTGCTGTCTCTTCTGGATAATTTTTATAAGTAATCGGATGGCCAGATGAACCGGAATGGGCTGGTTGCAAAGCACTTCCAGTGTACGAATCCCCTCTAAGATAAACAACATCATCTGCAACAGCATTTGAATTTGCAGTTGATAATGAACAAGGAGTGTTTATATTTGTACATAAGGACCACGAAGCAGAACCAGAAGGAGAGACATAATGATTCGTCGCACTAACAAAACTAACCAGAAAAACCAAGCAGACCATCACCATCAATCCTCTTTTCATAGGATTACATTGAGATTATAGTATATAAATTTATCTTCCTAGCACCCGCTCTTCCACTTTCCAATAGCATCAATCAGCTGAGTTATTGAAACACTTCCTGATTTCCATTGGGAGATATAATTAATCAATTCAGATATCGAGATAACTCCGTCGCTGTTAGAATCTGCGAGAGATTTGCAGACGCTTCCAGAAGAAACAAACTGCGACGAGAAAGTTACATCTCCGAACTCATCAGGAATATTGCCCACATTTGTCTGGGACCATGCTTTCTGGATTACATCTCCTGCATCATTTCTGTCGTCCATTGATACATCAAAACCCCAAACAGAACTATCTACTGGAACCGAAACACCCCAATTACTCCAGGGAATTGCAATCTCAATTGTATAGCCAGCATCAACATTGCCTGCAACATTCAGAGTTCCTGAAGTTGTGACCGCCGAATTAAATATAGTGTTCCATGAACTTCCTCCACCACCAAAATAACTATCTCTTGTAGTATTAAGCAGATTCACAAAAAACTTGTAATCATCTGAATTCAAAAATATTCCTCCGTTGTTCAGTGTATCGAAGAACAACTCAATTGCATCATCATCCCATAATGCGCCGTCTCTTTCTGAGGCTATTGCTGCAAGCTGACTGTCACTTCCCTGGGCTGCAATATACAAATTATTGCTGTCCCAAAGCATTTTGTAAGTTGCAGAATTTCCATTTGAATTGGTTATTGTTAATGAATTTGCATTTGCGAATTCGTTAATATTGCCGTCGATAGTTGGAGGTGTTGAAGTTTTCAGGATTGTGTAGGTTTTATTTGTTGTTGATGCCCCAACTGTGAAAAAGATAGTATCAGACCACTCCCCCCAGTAAGTGTCTGATGTTCCGCTCCTAACTGACTCGTGTCTCACTCTCATTTGGTATTGCTGCGAGGATAATCCGCTTATTGAGTTGCTTGTTTGTGCATTTATCTCTCCTGAATCATAAACAGGAGTTGACCAATCCCCTCCTTGTTCATCAATCTGGATTTGTGTTTTTGTATATGAGAAACAATTTTGAGGGTCATTGCGATGGTCTACATACCCGCTGTATGTTGCTGTGAATGAGCTTGGGATATTTATTGCTCCATTTGATGGATAACTTATGGATGGTTTTGCTGCCCAGATTGGAGGGGCGACTAAGCAATATTCTTTAGTTCCCATTGTATTTTCTGTAAATCTTATTTCATCAATTCTTAAAACTCTCCAATCCTCAACAGGCCCATCATCCGCATCCTTGCAGTTAGTAAGACAATCAAATTGTGGATAACAACCTTTATTGTATAGTATAAACTGAAACCATGGTCCGCCTGACGATGTTTTAAAAGTTTGTTTGCCTACTTTATCAAGAACATTTTGACCATTAATCCACATTTTTATAGTAGCATTTGTATTATCATATGTATAAGGAACCCATTGAACCACAACATCAAGCCACGTTCCTTCTGTAGATGACATGCTTATTCCAGAATCTTTACCCCAACCACTTGTGCTATTATCCTGGCGATAACCTATTTGGTAATTAGGCATAGATCCGTATGCTACAGAGGGAGAGCTAAGGCGAATATTGTGATCACTCCCTCCTCCAAGAAACTGGAACATCATTACTCCACCACCTTCTTCAAATCCATTATTTACTGGGATATAATAACTCATACCTACCCAATATTCTGTACCGTCATTATAATCCCCCCCATCAGCACAAGCTGGCGAACTTGCCCCCCATGCAGTTGGTTGACAAATATTCATATTTGCTCTTTGAGATGAGGCTCTTTCAGAGCAATCAACCCAATCACAAACGAAAGTTACGGTCTTTCCAGTACTAGGGGAGCTTCGATCATTTACATCTGTTCGTAGTTCTGTCATACAATTAGGATACCAACCAGTAGGCCCATAGTTTAATGAATTATAATAAAGATCATCTACACCTGTGCATGAAGTTCCTGGATATGGGGCACTTTCAGAATCAAAACTCTGATGGAAATCTATATTTGCTGAAACAAGATTTGAATAACTAGAAAAACTAACCAAAAAAACCAAACAAACAAAAATTATCACACTCTTTTTCATAAACTTAATTAAGAAATTATATATATAAATTTATCTTTTTTAATCAAATCCCATCATCCAATCTAATACTGCAGGTCCAGTTCTTTCCCTTGCTTGTGTTTCCTGAACCAAGAATTGCACTGAACACAGAACTGCTTGGATAACTATTGTTATAATCAAGAGTAAAATTCAAGGCATCATTCTTGTACCATCTCACTGAAACATTCATGTCGTCTCCATTAGGGTCTGATATAACAACTGAACAGTTCAAACAACAGAAAAATTTATAAACAGTTGTTAATTATTCTTTACATATGTTAAATATAATTAACAATCTAAGACCTTTTTTTGAAGATTGTTATAGAGGAATCCACGTTAGGAAATACTCAAAAATAAATAAAATATCCCCCCCAACAGCCTCTAAAATTCTATCTCAATATAATAAATCTGGATTGTTGTTGGTCGAAAAAGATCGAAATTATATTTCCTATTATGCAAATAAAGACAGTAAGGATTTTGTTGACTTATCAAGGATCTATTGGAGGGATAGATTATCAGAATTCATTGATTATCTAAACAAATCAGTGTTAAGCCCTTCAATTATCTTATTTGGCTCGTTGGCAAAAGCAGAAACAAAAGAAAATTCCGACATGGATCTGTGCGTGTTAGGTAATAAAAAAACAATTGACCTGAACAAATTCGAAAAAAAATTAAAAAGAAAAATACAATTATTCTTCTTTAAATCAATAAAAGATATTAATAATCTGGAACTTAGGAATAATATAATAAACGGGTATATCTTAAGTGGGAGAATAAAATGAATTGGGATGAATGTTTGAAAAGAAGAATAGCCAAAAGAATTAGCAAAGACAGCGAACTTATTAAATCCCTGATAAAAACAAGTAAGAATAAAACAGAATCTGAAGAGAAATTAAAATTGACTATTGTAACATCTGCCTCTAAGATTAGTCTTGCATATGATTCATTGAGAGAAATTCTGGAAGCACTTTCAATAAAAGAAGGTTATAAGGTATACAATCATGAATGTTACACATATTTTCTAAAAGAAATTTTAAAACAAAGCTTAAATGGAGATGAATTTGATGAGCTAAGAAGAATCAGAAACAGTATAAATTATTATGGAAAAGACATATCAATCAAAGAAGCAGAAGACATCTTGAACAGGATAAAGAAACTAAGAAATATTCTCATTAAATTTCTTAAATAATTTCTTAACAACCGCTCTTCCACTTTCCAATTGCATCAATCAGCTGAGTAATATTCACTTCTCCAGCTTTCCATCGTCCGATATAATCAATCAATTCAGTAATTGAAACAATGCCGTTGCTGTTTGAGTCTGCATTTCCGCAAGTTGAAGAGCCTCCAACAGTTTGCGAGGAGAAAATAATATCTCCAAACTCATCAGGAATATTCCCTACATTTGTCTGAGACCATGCTTTCTGTATTACATTTCCTGCGTCATTTCTGTCATTCATTGAAACATCAAAACCCCAAACAGAATTGTCTGCTGGCACTAAAACACCCCAGTTAGCCCACGGAATTGCAGCTTCAATAGTATATCCAGTGTCTGTATCTCCTGCAACATTCAGAGTTCCTGTTTTTGTGACAGCTGAAGTGAATACGGTGTTCCATGAAGCTCCTCCACCCCCAAAATAACTATCTCTTTGAGTATTTAGTAAATTAACAAAAAACTTGTAGTCATTTGAATTCATTGATGTGCCCCCGTCATTAAGAGTATCAAAAAATAACTCAATCGCATCATCATTCCACAATGCTCCGTCTCTTGTCGTATTTAATGCAGCAAGCTGGCTGTCGCTTCCTTGCGCAGCAATGTATAGATTATTGCTGTCCCAGAGCATTTTGTATATCAATGAGTTCCCGTTTGAGTTTGTTATTGTTATCGGGTTTGTATTTGCGAATTCATTTAGATTGCCGTCGATAGTTGGAGGTGTTGAAGTTTTCAGGATTGTGTAGGTGTTTGCAGTGGGGCAAACTCCGCAGTCACCAGGACATGTTGAGCAGGTTTCTCCGTTGTTGCATATTCCGTCTCCGCAGTAAAGAGTTTGCGCTGTAGTATACTCGATTGCTCCAATATCTGGTTTTGTCCCTGAATAGTCTAATGCCAAGCCTTCTCCATTGACAATGCTGATTGCAGGAGAAACTGTTATTGTATTTGTGTTGTAGTTAATTGACTGGATTGTTGTGGTTTGGCCGTGCTCGGTTTTTATTACATCTCCAGTTTCTCCAGGGATTCCCCAGCCATCGTAGAAGAAGTAGGGGTTAGCAACTGTAAATGAAGTTTTTCCTGAGCCAGTTGATGAAGTTATTATTGTGAGCCATGCTCCTGCGTCTATTGCTGGAGAGTTTGGTTGAGGGGTGAAGTCTCCGTTTGCGGCGTCCCTGTAGGTTGGTTGAGTGGAAGTCGGCAAAACATTGTCTAAAAATTCGGAACCCCATGAGCTTTCTGCCTCAAATAAAGTCTTGGGTGTTCCAAAACGGCGGATCTCATTGCTCGGCGTTCCATACAAAATATTACCTCTATATCTATTATCATGGGTGTGGCTGATTCCATCTATCTCAACTCCATCGCTAATATTATAAGTATCGAACACATTATTTACTATCTCATTATATGCAGTATTTCCAACATCTTCACTACCCTCTGACCCAATGGTAATCAGCCCGTATTGGTAATAGCGACCATTATAGACACCGTGGTAATATATGCAATTGTAAATGGAATTGTAGGACGAATCATGATATATTGCTGTAGATCCTGCTGCTCCTGTTATAGTTTGCTTGCGAAAGATGTTGTAAGCGCAATTGGGGTCCACTTGAAGTGGCACTGACTCGGCGACTGAATCCATAGTTTTGGTTAAGGTATTCTTTTCAACAAGATTATGGTAGGAGTTAACTAATATTTCGATGTATCCGTTTGATGAAGCGTCCGCAGGATTGGCGGCATCATTCCAATAATCTGTCACGCTTAAAGTATTGCTGCGAACAACATTGTAGGTTGACCCCCAACCGATTGTGATCATAAAGTGTCCATGACCTTCATTGAATGAGTTGTTAATTATTCTATTATATAAACCGCCATAGACCTGAAGAGTATCACTTTCATAATTTGGAGGGTTTGTGTTACCGTTTGCTTCGCCGCCGGGATCGAAAACGTTGTTATGGACGTAATTATAATTTGAAGTCCATATCGTAAGATCAGGATAACCGTTTTGTGGAGCTGTACCGGTAAAATTGCAATTCTTTATTTCATTATAATTTGATCCGTTATATATATAGACATGCCTATGGGCGCCTGCCGCATAATTGAGGGAGCCATCAACTCCGAAATAAAGCCCATCAATTACAATATAACTTTTACTGTCTAAATAAACAGAGGGCTGATATTGGTTTGAAAAAGTGCAAATCGCATCTGCGTTTCTTTGAAAAGTTATCACATGACCAGAAGTTCCAGAGTGGGTTGGGATTATCTGCTGTTCTCCGTAATCACCAGTTTTAAGAATAACCACATCTCCTGCAACAGCATTTGAATTTGCAGTTGAAAGAGAGCAAGGAGTGTTAATGTTCGTGCATGAACTCCATGATGCACTTCCTGTTGGTGAAACATAATAAGTCGCAGCACTAACAAAACCCACCAAAAACAAAACCAACACTATAAATATTAAACCTCTTTTCATGTAACTACATAGAAAATATATATATATAAATTTATCTTCTCAACAACCGCTCTTCCACTTTCCAATAGCGTCAATTAAATTTCCGATTGTAACGCTTCCTGCTTTCCACTGGGAAATGTAATTAATCAATTCAGATATCGAGATAACTCCGTCGCTATTTGCATCTGCGAGAGAGTTGCAGATGCTTCCTGGTAAAACAAACTGGGATGAGAAGGTAACATCTCCAAATTCATCAGGAATATTGCCCACATTTGTCTGCGACCATGCTTTCTGGATTACATTTCCTGCATCATTCCTGTCATCCATTGATACATCAAAACCCCAGACATCGTTGTCAGAAGGAGTTGCCCAGTCTGTCCATGGAATCGCAACCTCGATTGTGTAGCCAGCATCAACATTGCCTGCAACATTAAGGGTTCCTGTTGTTGTTACATAAGAACTAAAAACAGTATTCCACGATGAAGAAAATGCATTGCTATCTTTTTGAGTATTTAGTAAATTAACAAAGAACTTGTAATCATCACTCTGAAGAGTTGCTCCTCCGTTGTTCAATGTGTCAAAGAACAATTCAATCGCATCATCATTCCACAATGCTCCGTCCCTTGTCGTATTTAATGCAGCAAGCTGGCTGTCACTTCCCTGAGCTGCAATATATAAATTATTGCTGTCCCAAAGCATTTTGTAAATTAGTGAATTTCCATTTGAGTTTATTATTGTTATTGGGTTTGCGTTTGTGAATTCATTCAGGTTTCCGTCGATAGTTGGAGGTGATGAAGTTTTCAGGATTGTGTAGTCTGCTGTTTCAGCAGGGCAATCCTGCAGACATGAACCTGAAGTTTCTCCTGCAGCACTTTCACAAACTCCATCGCCACAATCACTTTCATCATTATCTGTTGAAGAGGAACAACCAGAGTCATTTGGATAATCAGTCTGGCCATCATTATCGTTATCAATATTGTCACTACACTCATAGGTTGTAGTTGTTCCTGTGTACTCGATTGCTCCAATATCTGGTTTTGTTCCTGAATAATCCAATGCCAAACCTTCTCCATTGACGATGCTGATTGCTGGTGAAACAGTCAGAGTATTTGTGTTGTAGTCTATTGACTGGATTGTCGTTGTCTGGCCATGCTCTGTTTTTATTACATCTCCTGTCTCTCCAGGAATTCCCCAACCGTCGTAGAAGTACTTTGCATCAGCTACTGTGAATGAGGTTTTTCCAGAGCTTGTCGAGGAAGTTATTGTACTGAGCCAGTCTCCTGCGTCTATTGCAGGAGAGTTTGATTGGAGGGTAAAGTCGTGGTTTGCTGCGTTGGTGAATAGTGGATTCCCTTCAAGATTGCCAAACCACTCTGTTGGATATTGGGATTCAACCTGGGTAAGCGTCTTTGCGGTCGAGCATTCGTCCTTAAAAAAGAATTGGTCTGCATTAGAAGGAAAGATATTATGGTCAAAATAATTTGTGTTTATGCAAGCATCTCCTGTATTTATTACATCCAACCTATTATGGAGAGAACACCACTCTGATGAACCGGGATATCCAAAATCAGTAAAACTTCCGTCGTAAAAAAAGATATTATTTTTTATTATATTGTTATAATAACATTTATCTGAATGGCCATTATCTGAAAAGGTTATTCCCCAGTTATTATTATATCCTGTGTTGTAATAAAATTTCTGTTCAGAAGAGGGGTCTCCTGTTATTTTTCCGCCAAAATAATACATAATACCAGTATTATAAATTATATTTTTTCTGATTATTGAGGCGGGGGGGTTGTCGGAGGTCATTATATAAAATGCAGGATTTGATGATTTGCCTCTGTCTCTTACTTCCGGCTCCTGCTCATTTTCAGTTCCGCCATTTTTTATTATATTATTCTCGAATAAACCCCAATGCCCTAAAGATGCAGTAATAGAAGAATGGAGGGTTTGTTCAACAACATTGTCTCGAACAACAGTCTTTCCTCCATCACTGCTATCCCCTCCCCCCACAGAATAGTGCGTGAAAAGCTCAATGGCATCATGAGAGCATCTTCCGAAAGTGTTTCCTTCTATGAGGTTTCCGTACCCAGAGTATATCGACAAAAGATTTCCCGGAGCAGTCTCCCTGTCGCAGTCGCTGGGCATTGCCGCTTGGGCATCCCAAGCATCCTGGCACTCCCGGTCCCAGTATACATAGTTTGAATTAAGTGGTGCATCCATGAAAACATTGTTTAGAAATCTATTGTAACTGCTTCCAGTTCCTATCATCGTACCCCCATATGAATCTGAATTATAGAACTTACAGTTTTGGACGGTATTATAGTCAGAGTTTGTAAAATGGAGCCAATAGCTTCCTGCATGAGAGAAATATATGCCATCAATAGTAATATAGTTATTACCTGTAAGTTTAGCTCCATAAGAATTTGTATTGGACACAGCATCATATTGGTTCTCTGCTTTGTATGTTATTGGACTTCCTGATGTTCCATTATGTGAAGGGGCAATTGTTATTGTATAAGCTCCATCTCTAAGGATAACAGTGTCACCCGCAACAGCATTTGAATTTGCAGTTGATAATGAACAAGGAGTGTTTATATTTGTACATAAGGACCACGAAGCAGAACCAGAAGGAGAGACATAATGATTCGTCGCACTAACAAAACTAACCAGAAAAACCAAGCAGACCATCACCATCAATCCTCTTTTCATAGGATTACATTGAGATTATAGTATATAAATTTATCTTCCTAGCACCCGCTCTTCCACTTTCCAATAGCATCAATCAGCTGAGTTATTGAAACACTTCCTGATTTCCATTGGGAGATATAATTAATCAATTCAGATATCGAGATAACTCCGTCGCTGTTAGAATCTGCGAGAGATTTGCAGACGCTTCCAGAAGAAACAAACTGCGACGAGAAAGTTACATCTCCGAACTCATCAGGAATATTGCCCACATTTGTCTGGGACCATGCTTTCTGGATTACATCTCCTGCATCATTTCTGTCGTCCATTGATACATCAAAACCCCAAACAGAACTATCTACTGGAACCGAAACACCCCAATTACTCCAGGGAATTGCAATCTCAATTGTATAGCCAGCATCAACATTGCCTGCAACATTCAGAGTTCCTGAAGTTGTGACCGCCGAATTAAATATAGTGTTCCATGAACTTCCTCCACCACCAAAATAACTATCTCTTGTAGTATTAAGCAGATTCACAAAAAACTTGTAATCATCTGAATTCAAAAATATTCCTCCGTTGTTCAGTGTATCGAAGAACAACTCAATTGCATCATCATCCCATAATGCGCCGTCTCTTTCTGAGGCTATTGCTGCAAGCTGACTGTCACTTCCCTGGGCTGCAATATACAAATTATTGCTGTCCCAAAGCATTTTGTAAGTTGCAGAATTTCCATTTGAATTGGTTATTGTTAATGAATTTGCATTTGCGAATTCGTTTAAAATTCCGTCGATAGTTGGAGGTGATGAAGATTTCAGGATTGTGTAGGTGTTTGTTGAAGATGAGCATGCCTGAGTTTCAGATTCGCTTGGCTTGCTTGTTGTTGTTCCGCAGCTGTTCATGTCAGTGCATGTCCTTGTTCTTGTCTGCAGATTATTAACACATAAAGACCACGCGCTCCAGGAAGTGCATTGCCAGTTTTCTGTGCATGTTCCTGTTGCAGTATACTCTATAGCACCTAAATCGGGAGCCGAGCCGGAATAATCGAGGGCCAGGCCTTCTCCATGTGCCCATGAGACTGAATGATCAACCGTTATCCTTTTGTTTGCATAATCTATATTCGTTATTACTGCTTTTTGCCCACTTTGGGTTTCTATTGTATCCCCCGAGATTGAAAGTTGTGGTATCCCGACAGAAAAATAATAAGGATCATCTACTGTGAAAGTTTGACTGTTGCCATTGGCAGAAGAAATAAAAGTAAGCCATAATCCAGTATTAATGCATGGAGAAGTTCCTTGTAAAGTAAAATCACGGGGTGTTCCAGTTGGATCAGTGAACTTTGGGTCTGTTCCGGCAGTATTGTCAGAAAATTCATCAGGCCACAAATCATGTGCCTCTGCCAATGTTTTAGTTTGCATCCCCGTTCCATCTATATATCTTTGGACTTCTGATCCGGTTGTGTCATAGAGCCAATTTCCTTGAAACAGATTATTAAGAATAGTATTGTAGTTGTCGCTATCACCTTCAGAAAGACCATTGCCGCATTCGGAAAGGATGTTGTTTTTAAAGATATTGTATTGTATTGAATAAACAGTTGAGAACTTGAGCAAAACGATTGGTCCATGCCAACCATCTCCATATCTCGGATAGTGTTGAAGGTTATATATAGTATTGAAATAAAATCTGTTATTCCATGCATTTTTACCAGGGGCATAGATATCAATGGCAAAACCATCTACATCATAAAAGACACCCCTTCTTAAAATATTAGCACTGGCACTTTCTAAATGATATCCACAGCCACCAGTATCGCCAATCTGATTCCCCTCTTCATGGAATTTATTCCCTTCAAGCAGATTGTAAGAAGAGGTTTCTTCCACACAAAACATCTCATTTGGCCCATTTATAGTGGCATCGTGGTTTTGGTCATACCAACTAATATGTGATCCATCATTATAAAAGACATTATTTTTTACGATATTGAAATTGGATTGAGCTAAATCAAAATAGTCATGATCAGCCCCATTTATGAAAGTATTGTCATGGATGTAATTATAGTGACTGCGAAAGAGCATTAACATTGTTCCTGTATAATCGCTCCATCCGTCACCTGGATAAGGCCCTGCATAATCAAAAATATTATCGTGTATATTCCAATACTGACAATATTCTAGATTTGAAAAACTATAGGTGGTAACAGTTGTTCTTTCCGTAAAATGGCAATTTTTTACTTCATTGTAAAGCCCATTTGTAGCAACAAGAAGCCTTTCTTTGTTATTATTCCCTGAATATAAAGTGTCGAGTACTATATAGGATTGACCTGATGTTAAATCAATCGCAATGTTTGTATTTTCAAGATATGCCTGTTCTCCGGTATAAGATTTAAAAGTGATGACATGACCCGCCGAACCGGAATTAGTCGGATTAAGGCTTGTACTGTAAGTCCCTCCTCGCAGATAAACAACATCATCTGCAACAGCATTTGAATTTGCAGTTGATAATGAACAAGGAGTATTGATATTTGTGCATGAAGCCCACGATGCAGAACCCGCAGGTGAAACATAATAATTAGTGGCACTGACAAAGCTAACAAAAAAAACCAAACAGACCATCACCATCAATCCCCTTTTCATTTTACTTAGGATTACATAGGAATTGCATATATAAATTTATCTAGCATCCTGATTTCCATTTCTCGATTGCGTCAATCAGATTTTCGATTGTAACGCTTCCTGTTTTCCATTGGGAGATATAATTGATTAATTCAGATATCGAGATAACTCCGTCGCTGTTAGAGTCTGCGAGAGAGTTGCAGGATGAACCATCTCCCTGCAGATAAAGGTTCTGGATTTCCGAAGCTGACAATACCCTATTCCATATTTTAACATCATCCACATCTCCAGCAAAGAAATAATTATTTACTGCATGCCTCGCTATTTTCATTGATGCGGCTGCCGTATAAGGGATTCCTGATGGGTCAGTA
Organism: uncultured Candidatus Woesearchaeota archaeon; assembly: GCA_963717515.1. Classification (GTDB taxonomy): domain Archaea; phylum Nanobdellota; class Nanobdellia; order Woesearchaeales; family DSVV01; genus CAYXZQ01. The sequence goes on along the minus strand of OY970338.1, from coordinate 1,176,956 downwards.
TTTGAAGTTATAAGTTGTCCATCTCTGTACGCTCTTAAAGTCTCTCCGTCATATGTCCCAACCAAATTGTACCATGTTGAGTTCACAAGTGTTCCGAAAGATGCAGGATACCATGTGTTCCCAACCCTCAGACCCACTGACCCTATAAACCTGCTGGCCGTATGGTCCCATGCTAAATTAAAATTTTCTTCTTTCATTACAGGCCCGGCATCTTTGCTTGAAGCCGGGTTTGAATCTCCCTTAACCCAAACTGAAACTGTCCAGTTAACAATCTGATTTGTATAGCCTGTATCAAGATAATCATTAACCCCATTGAAATGCAGAGCTCCTGAAATTTTTCCAGTAACCTGCTGAGGAATTCCATAAACTGTTGCATCAATATGATTGCCAGAAGTGTCAAGAACTTTTCCTCCTGAAATGTCTCCTGAATCCATTGTATAATGAATTATTGGGTTTTGCTGTTGCGGCAGAGGGCAAGTTCCACAGTCTAAATTGCATTCAGGGGCATTGTTTGTTGCTCCACATGTTTCTCCGTTGTTGCATGTTGTGTCTCCGCAGTAAGGAGTTGCCGTTGAACATTGATAAGCCTGCCATACTCCAGAACAGCAATAACCAGATGGATAATCCATTCCATCGCATGAACACCAATCTGTTATCTTTCCTTCGGAGCACACACCAAGAGATAAATCTACCGGCGAACTTTGCAATGCGACAGCATAAGGAGATATGGTTCCACTGCAATCATTTCCGTTTGTTTCAGATAAGGAATAGCCGCCAGTGTTTCCTGATGAATAATAGTACTGGTAATTTACGTTCAATACATCAGTTATTGTATTGTCGATGACAGTATTACCGTAGGAATTGTAAGGCCCATAGGAGCCACCTTGGTCGAGGCATCGATATCGGATATAAATTTGATAAGCAGTATTGTCCTGAATAAGATTATAACCGCATGGTCCCCGTTCTCCATTTCCTGTCACACTTATGACCGAAGGTTCAGCCCTGTCAATGGACCGAATAGAAATACCTCCTCTGCCATCTTCAAGTTGATTATGTTCAATCCGATTATTAAATGCATTTCCATAGAGTATAATCTGTGATTTATCGTAACCACCAGTTACTGTATTATATGCTATTAAATTATCCTTAAATACACCCATAATTGAAACACCATCACCAGCTAAAAGCCCTGTAAATGCGCTTTCTACTGTAAATGTGGCTCCGGATTGACCTGTAATTTTTTTATATTGACCTATTGCACTTCCAGTTACAGGAACTATATAATATCCTATTAAATTAGGGTCATTTCCTCCACCAAATTCAGAATCTGAAAGAGTTATCTCTGCACTATTAATTGATGAAACTAAATCATAATCTATAGTAGCCGTCGTAGCTGAATGAAAATTAGCGTCGATACTTATCCCTTCTTCGGTATGAGAACCGACGTCATTGTACATAATGATATTATCCTCAAAGAAAGAATCATAGCCACCACCATTTCCATCTCTAGCATATTTTAATATGATGCCTGTTTTTCCTCCAATGATTACATTATTTGTGATTATGTTTCTTTTGCCGCCAAGAATTTGTATATTTTGGCCTGGTTTGCTTCCATCAGGAAAATTTCCTACATGATTATTCAAGTAATTACCATCTATGATACAGTCATTTCCACGATAAACAATTAATGATGCCCATGTGCCTTTTCCAAAGGCGCAATTCCTAACTTCCGCGCCTGTTACATATGGACCTCCTTCACCTATAATAACTGCCCGGCTCAGATCGCTAAATCGAATATCCTGGATCTTTATGTAGTCTTTATTTATTTTCACTGAATTACTAAAATATGCAGAGCTTGTGCATTCAGAAGTAATAGGATTACAATCCCCTAATTCATAACCATCAAGTATAATTGGATTGCCAGATTTTCCTGGACCCTGAGGAGTAATCTGACCAGTAATAGTCCCTGAAAAATAAACAGTATCTCCAGGACCTATTTTTTTATCGTTGGTATTCAAAACAGAATTCCAGTTTGCAATATTGTTGAAATTGGCGACGCTCCACGCATTGCCCAACGACGAGCCATCCATGCTTCCCGCACCGTCCTGTGTTGCATAATGATTTTCCGCAGAAGCAAAACTAACTAAAAACAAACCCAAAACAAAAATTATCAAACCTCTTTTCATAATTCTATATTGAGAAGGTATATATATAAAATTTTCTACCAATAAAAATATCTAACACCCGCTCTTCCACTTTCCAATGGCATCCATGAGTTCAGATATCCCGACATCGCCGCTTTTCCATCTGTTGATGAAGCTTATGAGTTCACCTATGTCGATGGCATTGTCCTGCGGAGGCAGGTCTGCATGACCGCATGGGCTGCCAGCTGTGAACTGCACGACAAGTTTCGGCCTGTATGCAGGATTTAGATATTCAGATGAAGCAAACCTCACGAAATTCATAGTCGACATCTCCTGCCCAGGTGCAAGCAAGATGAAGCCGTTGTTAGAGCTCTCTCCATTGTCAGCCCACTCCTGGACAATAGAAGTGACATCAAATGCTGATTGTGTGCCTTCCGATGGGTTTGTTGAATAGGTCTTCGAAACCTCTCCTGATGTTGATGATGAACCAGGTGGTGAGCATCCTTCATCTTCCCATTGGACAGTATTGTAAGCTCTGTAGTCCCATGTAGTCTCTCCAGGATCTGCAACAGTAGCAGGGTTTGAGTCGCCTTCTGTCCATGATTCAATGACCCGCCTTATCTTCAGGTCGATCGGTGAATTCACTCTCTGTGGATCCACATTAGTAAGTATGAGCGAGGCTGAATCGATGCTTGAACCCTCCGGGACTGCGCCTGATGATATGAGTCCAGGGAACTTTATCAAGAATCTTGAGCCCCAACCATCATTCCTCGAGCCGATGTAGAATGAATCCATGACGCCGTAATTGTAATCAGGATATACTGACTCAATCAGGTCGTCCTCTGATTCCTGGGTCTCGTAATAACCCTCAGGACATGAACTGCAGTCAGAAGGACATGTCGAACATGACTCATCTGAATCACATTTCCCATCACCACAAGAAGCGCATGCATCGCAATCCTCTGGACATGATGAACAGGTCTCTGCTCCATTGCATGTCCCATCACCACAGGCAGGTGGGCAGGCACCACAATCACCAGGGCATGATGTGCAGGTCTCTGCCCCGTTGCACGTCTCATCACCACAATACGGTTGAGGAGCATTTCCTGTATATTCAAATGCACCTATATCTGGCAAAGTGCCTGAAAAATCGACAACAGTCAGCTTATCACCTGCTGAAAAACCAGAAGCGCTGTCGACAGTCAATTTGTTTGCACCATAATCTATCGATTGTATGAGGGCGGAATCGTGGTCCTGGCTGTATATCGTGTCTGCCTTGATGTCTGGATGGATTATGAACCATGGCGCGCCAGGCCCAGAGAAGAACGGGGTCGCATCATCGACAGTAATCACATTGCCAGAGACGGCTTTGACAGTCGCAAGCCACGTCCCCTTGTCGATTGCAGGAGACTCTTGTCTCAGTGAAAGATCAGGGTCAGTTATGTCAGTATCGACAAACATAGGGTCGCCGTCGACATTGGTCCCTTTCACCCAATCAGATTCGACATCCTCGATGTGAGACAATGTCCCTGTGCTGTCTCCCCATTGTATCTTGAAAGGGTCAGGATCACCAAGCAGGTTGTTGCTTATCACATTGTTGTTCGGGTTCAGCCCGGGACCATAGACATTCCGAACTTTTATGATATAATTGTCATCATTCCCGGTGTCATACATGATGTTGTTTATGAAATGGTTGTTCTGGAATGCCTGGTCCGGGTGGCTTTCATCATACCACATTATCCCATGGTTCCAGTTCTCACCATCGAATTTATTGGATTTATAGACTGTATTGTGGTATATCCAGTTGTATTCCGGGCTCTTGTACTGCTCGCCGAAACTGAATGCTCCGAATGAATTGTATATCACATTGTTCCTTATGATAGAATGGTCCAGGCCGTGGGTGTATATGGTCCCTGGCATCCTGGTCCGTGGAGGGGAGCATCTGTCTGCAAACCATGGGCACTGGCCGCATTCCTCGCCCATGTTGAAGAATGTATTGTTATCCATCATGTGGGGTCCGATCCTCTGAGTAACTGCATGCCTCCACTTGTTGGAGAATGTGCAGTCATAGAAGACCGTGTACTGCGAGTCGCTCGTAAAATAATAGACCTCATTATGCGATGTATGTCTGAAATCGCAGTGTATCCAAAGCAGATGGTCAGAATCGCCCCATATGTCAAGCATGTCTGTCTGGACGCCGTCAGTGCCGTAATCTGTCGGCAGGTCGCCTGCATTGAAGTAGCAATTGTCAAATGTCAGGTAGCTGCTCTCGTTTATCTGGGCAGGCCTCCCGCTCGGGATCTGGTTGTACTTGTCGAACACCATGTCTTCAAAAGTGATATGGTTTGACTCGGCAATTGAGAACCAGGAACTTATAGGTTCATATACAGTGATGCCCTTGACCTTGATATACTGCTTCTTCAGGATTACTATGAGTGAATAATATCTGAGGCCGGGCTTATACACGCCGTATTTCCTGAGGATCGGCTTCTCGCCCGGGTATGCCTCAAAGGTGATGTAATTTCCAGGCTGGCCACTGTTAGCCGGCATCAGTGCCATGCGTTTATCAGTTGTCCCTGTATATTCGCCACCCCGGAGGTATACTGTATCGCCGGCTTTTGCATTGTCATTCGCAGTGAATATTGAGCAGGGCATGCTCTTGTCTGTGCACTGGCTCCAGGATGCTGTGCCTGAGGGGGAGACGTAATAGTCTGCAGCAGCGGCAACATTAATAATCAAAAACAAGCATAGTATGGATATGGGTCCTCTTTTTCTCATGTATAAATTGCAGAAGGATTGTAGTATTTATATTTTACCTCAGCAGCCATCCTTCCATTTCCTTATTGCATCGGCAAGCTGTGCTATCGTTGCACTGCCGTCTTTCCATCTGGAGATGAATTTTATCAGCTCAGATATCGTAATAATACCGTCGCTGTCCGAATCGGCTCCAGAGCCGCATACGCTTTCTGAAGACCCTGCTTCCTGATTGTTCAGGTCAAGGACCTCCTGGGCAGAAAGTGCCCTGTTCCAGATTTTCACGTCGTCTATCGTCCCGTCGAAAGTAACAAATCCGGGAAGGGTTCCGATGTACAATGGGCCGTCATCATCCAGGATTGGTCCGGTGCTCTGGGGTATTGCGCTGACCAGGGCCCCATTGATATAGGTCGCGATGCTCGAACCGTCATAAGTCACAGCAAGGAAATACCATGTGTTTTTCTGCAGGGGGTAGATGTGATTATGAAAACCTCCATCATTGATCTCAAGGCTTAGGTTACCCTGATATATCCATACCCAGTACTGCCTGTTCTCATTGTCGCCCTTGACTATGAGGCCTGCGTTGTCTGCAAAGCTTTTCGGGTTGAACCACATTGAGAAAGTCATGTAGCCTGGATCCAGGGTGGCAGAATCGGGAACTTCCACGTAATCATCAACACCGTCGAATTGTAATGCATAGTTCCCCATCTTTCCTGTCGCCCATGTTGGCCTGTTCACCAAGGTTCCGTCATTGCCATTTCCAGAACTATCGGCAGCTGTTGTTCCTTGACCTTCATCAAAATTGTAGTGTGCCATTAATCCTTGTTGTCCTACAGAGCATGATGTACTCTGCCAGACTTCTAAACAGCAATAACCTGATGAAAATTGAACTTTTCCGCATAAACATGTTGAAGTTATCTGGCCTTCTTTGCAGGTAGGGGTTTGTGCCCCAGTAAACACATAAGCTCCTATTTCCCATCCGCTTCCATAATCATTCTGATCTAATGTGCTGACAATATTTGGAGGGAGGGAAGTTAGAGGGTCCCAGCCATTGCTATAATGGATTCCAATATTAAGTCCTGTGTCGATACAGGGGGAGCTTTCGGCAAGCGTAAAGTCCCTGTCAGGGGGGTCTATAAGTGAAGGGTCGCTTCCGATGTTCGCACCAATAACATCTCCATTTGTATCTGCATTATTCCATTCTGAAACAGTCATCTTGGTGCCTCGGTAATCTATTGTAATCAAGTCCCCTGTCTTGAATATTACATTGTTTTTGAAAGTGTTCCCCCGGATACCGTTTGTGTCAGTGGGCACATATATTCCAGCATCAGCCCATTTAGTCGAATCCCCGCTCTCCAGAATCACATTATTCGAAATTTCATTATCCATCACCTCACTATCACCTGGATTATTATAGAATCTTATACCTCCATCCTCTGCAGCATAGATAATGTTGTTGTAAAACTTATTGTACTGGACAGGACCCCCTCCCCCGTATCCCTGGAATACTAAAGCCTGAGCTACATCTGTTTTACATCCGCTTCCGAGGGATTCTTCAAAAAATGTTTTATCAAAGATATTTTCATAAATCTCATTATACATGCCTGTGCCTATTTGAGACCTGGTTCTCATATTGTGAAAATAATTATTATAAATCATATTGTGGTCTGATCCTACATCTACTCCGAAAGCTCTGCCATATCCGACATTTGTATTGTCCATATAGTTATCGTGAACAGAATTGTAATCACTATTAGTATTTATATAGACATTGGCGTGCCCCCAATCATTGATAATATTATTATATATCTCACTGTAACTGGTTCGATAAAGCTGTACTCCATCATAATTAACACCTCCGCAATCTGCAGATATTATGCCTTCAACATCTGCATCGCTGTCAACCACATTATCATAGATATAGACATGATTTGAATATTGGATTCTTAAGCCAAATGTAGTAGCACCTCTTCCAAAAGCACTTTCATGGAGATAAATATTACTGCTATGCCCTACCCAGATGGGATATGCTCCTTCCCTGACATCTATATTGGTTACTTCAATATAACTGCTATCTAGAATCCTGAATATTGGGGCTGTATTCCCGCTTGATTTTAATATTGGCTTCGACCCTGATACCCCAATCACCTCAGATCCTGCATCGAGATAATAGGCCCCGAAAACCATATGGTTGCTGGATGTTGCAGTAATTCCGGATATATCAAAATAATTCCCAGAAATGTATGTTGTTCCACACTTCTGAAAATAATCATCTGATGCTGAAAAAGAAACACTGCCCCAGGTGTTAAAAGCGCCTGAACATCCACTACAGGTTGCCTGAGTTCCTCTTGATCCGTCGCCATTGTATTGTGCTGAAGGATCAATGTAAACATTTGTCGCACTTACATAACTAGCCAAAGATATTAAGCATACGATAAATACAAACCCTCTTTTCATAACACTATATTGAGAAGGTATATATATAAAATTTTCTAACAATAAAAAATACCTAACACCCGCTCTTCCACTTCCCGATTGCGTCAATGAGCCCGCTGATTGTCACAGTTCCTGCTGTCCATTTAGAGATGTAATTTATCAGTTCAGCGATAGTGATAATGCCGTCGCTGTTTGAATCAGCTGTTGAGTTGCATGATGAACCGGTTCCCTGATTGTACAGATCCAGTATCTCCGAAGGTGAAAAGGCATAATTGTAAATTCTCACGTCGTCGATTGTCCCGTTGAAAGTATATGAACCATCGCTTCCCTCTGCCCCTATCTTTGTTGTGAATGCAGTATTTTGAATGCTCCCGTTAGCATTATCCCACATTACATCAGTTCTATCAATTCCGTTTATGTATATTTTACAAGTCGTGCCATTATAAGTTCCTGTAACAAAAACCCAATTTCCAACACTATAATTGCCAAGAGTATTTGAATCGCAAACATCAAATTTAGTGGAGCTGTCCTTGACAGCAAAAGTAAATCCATTGCTCTTGCTATTATCAGTCGATATAAGATACGAGCCGTCCCACTTTGAGATGATTCTCTGATTGAGTTTGACAGCACCAGCCTTTATCCATGCTGATAAGGTTATTGCAGGAGTTATATCCAAATCCCCAACATCAACATAATCATCAACACCGTCGAATTTCAAGGCATTTCCAATTTTTCCAGTTGTCCAAGTTGGACCATTTACAAGAGTTCCGTCGTTGCTGTTTCCTGAAGAGTCATGAGCAATTGTCCCTGAAGTTTCATCAAAAGTGTAATGGGTTATCAGTTCCTGTGGACAGGTCCCGCAATCATCCGGGCATCCTGAGCAGTCCTCTCCTGAGCCCGTGTCACAAGTCCCGTCCCCGCATGAAGAAGCAGCGCTGATATTAAGATAAAGCACAGCATCCCCGGTAAAAGGAGGTGTGAATGACTTGCTCCCGCCAGTAGCTGTTATTGTTCCTGTTTCTGTAAAAGTTCCTGAACTCGGGTTGAACCATTCATAGACATAATCGCCTGCAGCCAGGTTTACTTTGAATACGCCTGAGCCTGGCTGGAAGATGAGGTACTCCTGGCCAGGGTTTCGCAGGCAGTATCCTGTTGAGCAGTCGGATGCGGTGGAGCTTGGTAGCATGTCACCCAAGTCCATTTTCTCTGCATAATCAGCAGTGTAACCAGAAGCCTTGCGGTACAGTATCCTTGATGCAGCATTATTGTTCGGATAGTCATCCATGAGAAGAGGATTATACCCTCGGAGAAAGCTTTTCCAAACCCAGGCCGATTCGCGTGTATGTGCCGGGTTCAGGTGATCAGAATCCAGTAATACGACTTTCTGTCCGTCTGCGACAGGAGGGTCTGTTTCATAATCTGCAGAGCCTTCAGATGCAGGGGATACCCAGTCAGCGTTGCTGGAATAGAGTTCTTCGTCGCTGCCTCCTGGCCAGGGAAATGTCATCCCGACCGGATGCTGCCTGGGCTTTGTCATCTCATAGTCATGTATGGTGTCGATCATATGATGCTGCCAGCCTGCATCTCCTGCTGGATCCTCATTGGATATCTCATAAAGCACATTGTCGAGGTCATTGACTGTATCTATCACTTTCCTTACATAGCTCTCCTGCAGAGCTACTATCTCCGGGTCCTGGAGGGAATGCGTTCCGTATCCTTTGCCATCCCCGGCAATGTCGCCGTCGATACTGTTGATATTGTTGGCAAAGTTGAATGGATTGCCAGGCCACGCCGTATCCCCCAGGCTCCATCCCTGAAACAGCATGATGCTCACATAGATTCCATGATTGCCGGCTTCAATCATCCTTGAGCGCAGCCGGTCGAAGTATGCTTGGTTGAATTTGGTCAGGTCGAACTTGTTGCCTCCGTCAAGGGCTCCGGATATTGAGGAACGCTTCCATGGCAGGGGCTCAAAATAATAAGGTGTCGGATGATCGTTCTCGTAATTCTCGTACATCCAAAGACGCATGAAATCCTGGTGTGTGGATTCCATGAAATCCACGTAGCCTGAGTAATCGAATACCTGGAGAGGGCTATCGACCTCGGCACAGTCCTGCAGGTTGCACCAGGTATGGGTCCCTGTTAGATAGACGATATTTCCTGAACTGTCAGCAAAATAACGGGGGTTCTGGGTTGAGACTTTCAATGGCCCGGATATGGCGGTTGAGAAAGGCATGTTGCATAATATGAGGAAGGCAATCAGCAGCACACCTGCCCTTGCCCTGAATTTACCTAGAATGCCGATCATTTTTTCTCGAAGCATGTCATGATGTATTGTCAATAAATGTTTTTCGGATAAATCAAGTCTTTTTAATCTGCCAGGATCATTAAATAATCACGCTAGCAGCCACCCTTCCATTTTGTGATCGCATCGACCAGGCCCTCTATTGTCGCGTTGCCTGATTTCCATTGGGATATGTATATTATCAGCTCAGATATCGAGATTATGCCGTCGTTGTTTGCATCCGCATGTGAGTTGCAGATTGATCCTCCACTTGACTGTTCGACTAATTTAGAAGAGAAGCTCGCAGCCTTTTCATTGTCAGGTACGTTGATGTTTGTGCCTGTCCACGTCGTGTCCTCAACCCCCTGGCCGGAATTGTCATTCATGACAATGTTCATCCCCCAGACGACTCCGTTGGATGGTGTCGCCCAGCTGCCCCATGGAATCCTCGCCTCAATGACATATCCGCCATCATTGTCTGCATTGTTGTTGTTTGAACCGCTTGTGACAGATACTGCTGTCAACCCTGAATCCCACCCTGTATCCCATATGCTGCTGTCCATTGTCGTCCCAAGCGAATTCACAAAGAACTTGTAATCATTCTTGTTCATTTCACTTCCTCTGTCATTGCCTGTGTCTAACATAATCTCAACAGAATCATCATCCCAGAGGTTACTGTCGTCGACTGAATACTGCGAGTCGAGCTGATTGTCAGAGACATCGGCTGCAACATACAGTGCATTTTCGTCCCACAGGAACCAGTAAGTGCCTGTTGTTTCCCTCGAATTTGTTAAAGTGATTGAGTTTGCGTTTGTGAATTCGTCTATGTCCCCGTCGATTGTCGGCGGTGTCTGGGTTTTGAGGATTGAGTATGAATTTTTTTGTGCTGAACAGAACTGAGTTTCATATTCAGCCGGCCTGCCTTCTGTTGTCCCGCAGCTGTTAGCATCAGTGCATGTCCTTGTCCTTGACTGCTGACTGTTGATGCATGCAGACCATGCAGACCAGCCAGTACACTGCCAGTTTACAGTGCACTCTATTTCATCACCTGTGTATTCCCCATTTGTGTATACATAGGCCCCTCTCTCCCATCCGCTCCCGTAGTCATTCTGGCTTGCCTCGAACACGACAGGGGGTCTTGCGTTCCAATTTGTGGATGGGTCGAGCGCCTCGTCAGTGCATACAGTCACTGTTGAGTATCCTGCATTCTGCCCGAACCATGAGTCGAAAGAAGCGGCATCATAGCACTGGGTCAGGTCCAGCCCTTCATCAGCATGCGAACCGTCAGGCGTGAAATCACCATTGCCCGGATCCATGAACCCCGGCTCTGCAACCTCGCCGTCGCTCTCCATGCTTATGCCTGAAAGAGCCGCAGAGGGATAATAGAGGTTGTTGGACAGGTGGAGGTCATTTTGGCGCTGGGTCCATATCTCCTGTTCAGAACCATAGGTGTTGTGATTGTCGTAGAAGATGTTGTTTTCTGCTTTGACATTTGAGCCGACCTCATGGAACAGCCCAGCATCAAGCCCGCTGTCGCCGTCAGGCCCGCCGTTGCTCGCGATGATGTTGTTGAAGATGTCGACATTGCTCAGGGTGCAGCTGGATGCCGAACAGCCATAAGCACTCATTTCAATCCCCCTTGCAGGTGAATTGTATATGATGTTTGAGAAGATGTGGATATTATTGAGCGATGCGTCCCCGCCGTTCGGCGATTCTCCTGGCAGGTTATTCTGCGTCGCAAGGATTATGCCATACGGGAAATTGTCATTGAGGTGATTTCCGTAAATGAAGCCGTTCTCCATGCTGTCGATGAATATCATCCCGTTGCCTGAGCAGTGATGGATGTAATTATACCTGAATATGACATTGCTGTTGATGCCCTTGCACCCGAGCCCGGTCTCCTCAGCAGCCAGCTGGACATATGAGATCTCATTATGCTCGACAATGGCATTGTTGACCATGTAAAGCACCACACCCTCCCTCCCGTAATGGTTGACAGGGGGGGTGTTCGTGAAATAATTGTAGCTTATGAGAATATTGTCGACATGGTAGTTCATCATCTGGCCTGCACCGTCGCTGATGCCTGCATCGACCTCCTTGTTGCCTTGCCCCGGAGCCCCGCCGACGATGATGTCAGTTATCTTCCCTGGATTCGATCCCTCATCCCCTGCAAATTTTATTCCATGGCCCGTATGCTGATATGTATAGTCCCTCCTTACGATTATGTGGTTGCAGCCTCCTGAAAAATAGATGCCCTCATTCTGGCCGGCAACCCTGAAATCCTGGACAATTATGTATGACCTGGGGGATGTTGCCGCAATGCCGAAATCTTGCGAGCTATGGATGAATGCCGAAGAGGTGCATTCTGAATCAATCGGATGGCAGTCTCCTCCTGCATAACCGTCGAGAGTGACAGGATTTCCCGATGTCCCGCTTATACCGATGATGATCTGCGAGGATATTGTCCCTGAGAAATAGAATGTGTCGCCGGCATAGCCCGTGCCAGATAGGGAATTGAACTGCGAGACACTCATGGGGCTTCCCTGGGAAGAGCCGTCCCCATCGCCGTTCTGCGTGACATAGTGGCTGTCAGCAGATGCAAGTCCGCTCAAAAAGACAACCATTAATATCAGCAATGTTAGTTTGGTTGAAATTCCTCCTTTTTTATGCATGTTTGACCCTTGGGTTGAGAACCATTTAAAGATTATTATCAGCACCCATCCTTCCACTTTCCGATCGCATCAATCAGCGTAGAGATTCCTACAGTCCCGCTCTTCCATTCATTTATAAAAACAGCCAGTTCATTGATATCCACAACACCGTCAGAGTCTTTGTCAGCATTTCCGCAATCAGAAGCCGGGGTTACTAATTCAGGTGAGAAGATAATATTCACTGAATCATCAAGATCATTGACTGATGAACCAGACCATATCGCATTAATTGAATCAGTGGCTGTCTTGTCATTGAGAACAAGATTTGCCCCCCATACATCACCATCCGCTGGTGTCGCCCAATTGCTCCAGGGGATCCTTGCCTCAATCTTGTAACCCGAATCCGTATCAATATCATTGTTTATAGTCCCTGCTGCATCGACAACAGATATCATCCCTGAATCCCAGCTCATGTCATATCTCTCGCTGTCTGTCTTTGCATTGTTGACATTCACAAAGAACTTGTAATCATCATTCTTTATCGCGCCTTTGTCATGGAACGTGTCAAATATCATCTCCAGGGAATCATCTTCCCAAAGATTGCTGTCATATAGTGTGTACTGTGCATCAAGCTTGTCGTCAGAGACCTCTGCAGCAATATAGAGATATTCATCATCCCATAAGAACTTGTATATCCCATGTGTCCCCCTGGAAGTTGTCAGGATAATCGGATTTGCATTCTTGAATTCATTAATGTTCCCATTGATTGTCGGCGGATGATCTGTCTTCAAAACAGTGTATGTCTTTGCTGGGTTGCAGTTCCCGCAATCAGAGGTGCATGCATCACATGCTTCACCTCCCTCGCAAACACCATCTCCGCAGTCTGATTCATCATTGTCATTGCCTGAGGAACAGCCGCTGTCAGACAGGTCTTTCTGACCGTCGCCGTCATTGTCCAGTCCGTCATTGCATTCGTATGTAGGCGTCGCGCCGCTGGCATATACATAAGCCCCTATCTCCCATTGACCAAAATCGTTCTGGTCAGCTGGGATGAAATCAGGGGGTGTATCTGTCCAGACCGTGGAGGGATGAAGGATCTTCTCAAATTCAGGAGCGAGTATAAGACCTGTGCCTATGCAGGGAGAATTATCAGCCAGCCTGTAGTCATGATTTGCTGCATTGACAAAAATTGGATCCTTATCAGAGCCGCCCTGTTCCTGGCCAAGCGCCTTGAGCTCTGAGATAGTCTTATCGACAGACCCCCAGCGGACGATTGACGTATGACCTGGCCAGTAATACATATTATTTGCAAGTGTAGTCGTGCTCGGGTCAGAGACATATACCTGCCTATAATCGGTTTTGTCAGGCCTGTTCTTGTAGAAGATGTTGTTCTTTATCACTGTCCCTGTGCAGCCGCTATAGACCATGACTCCTGTCCTTTCATCCGCTACATCACCTTTTGCATTCCCTGCAATCACATTGTTGAAGATGTTCACATCCTTAGGAGGGTCTGGATTCGATCCGCTCTGTGCCGCAACCCTTATCCCATCGGATTCCCCATCAAAAATCAGGTTGCCCCATACATTGATGTTCCTGACACTGGTGCCTCTTGGCTGTTGGGCATCGACTCCGTCCATGATGTATATATTAGGCCAGTAGCTGTCATGCAGGACATTGCCGTATATATCCACGTCATGGCTGTCCATCTGCACAGTGATACCTGATTGATAGAAATGGTTATAGATATGGTTGTAGCGGACAGTCACATCATAGGCATTCTTTAGATCGATGCCATCCTCGCCCTTGCCATTATGCCCATGGTCAGCATAATCCCCATTGTAATTGTCATTGTGGTCATGGATCTCATTGTACTCTATAAGGATATCATGACAACGAGACTGTGTCTGGCCTTCGCAGGCGGCAGCGATTCCGTCTATGCCCCTGTCCCCTTCGTCCCCATTTGATTTAGTGGCATATAGGTTATTGTAGCTTACTACGACATCATGATCACTGATGCAGACATCACAACCTCCAGTACCCCGGCCGCAATTGTACATCTCATTGCCCTCTCCCGGTGCACCGCCTATGACTGCATCAGAACCCACTGTAACACACCTCAAAAGGAAATCGTGGAACTTGCAGTTCTTGACCACCAGATTGGTTATCTCAGGCCCCTCAATCGCATCGAACCCATTCCTTATCTCAATCCCATCTATAGTCACAAAGCCGCTGTTCCTGCCATAATCGCTTCCGCTCAGGTATATACCTCGCTGTCCTCCGCGGCCGTCTATTATGGGCATGTTTCCGGTGCCATAGCCTTTCACATAGATCCTGTTATCCTGCGTGCCTCCTGCCTTGAATCTCCAGCCTGCCCAGTTGTCAGGCACCAGGAAAACCTCACCTCTCTTCAGCAGGAGATAAACGTCATTGCCACCTATGATTTCATTATGCACTGCATCCCAGTTCACGTCGCCGAGCTCGTTGAACGGGCTTGACTGTGAGCCGTCTCCATTGATTGAAGCAGAAGAATCGAAATAATAATTCCTGTCAGCAGCAAGTGCAGAAGAAATTAGGATTATGAAAGATATGACATATACGGTTCTTTTTATCATGATAGATCATTAATTATTACTGAGGTTTAAATATTTTACTAGCACCCGTTTTTCCATTTCCCGATTGCGTCAATAAGATTTCCGATTGTAACATTTCCGGCTTTCCATTGGGAGATGAAGTTAATCAGTTCTCCGATAGAGATAGAAGAATCTCCGTCGCTGTCTGCGATGGAGTTGCATGCTGAACCAGCTCCTTCATTATATATCGTTAATATTTCCGAGGCTGACAACGCATAATTGTAGATACGAACGTCGTCGATTGTTCCGTCAAAAGAAACATATCCTGGAAGAGCTCCCATATATAATGGATTAGTATCAGATGGTATGGCTCCTGTGCTTTGAGGGATGACACTTACCTGTGCACCGTTGATATAAGTAATGATATTTGAGCCGTCATAAGTTACAGCAAGATTATACCATGTATCTTTCTGGAAAGGATAGATGTAATTCGTAAATCCTGCATTGCCGATCTCCAGGCTCAAATTGCCGTGATAGATCCATTCCCAAAACTGCCTGTTTGAATCAGAACCTTTAGCTATTAGCCCTGTGTCGTCTGCAAAACCATCTGCCTTGAACCATAATGACGTTGTAAGATAATCGGGGTTCAATGATACACTATCTGGAACAGAAACATAATCATCAACACCGTCGAAATTCAAGGCCCCATTAATTTTTCCTGCTGTCCATGCCGGTCCATTGGTTAAAGCTCCCGTGTTTCCGTTTCCTGAAACATCATTAGCAGCTGTTCCTGTGCTTTCATCAAAATCGTAGTGCGCAACTAAGTTTTGTGGAGGAGCCGAACATGAACTGATTTGCCAGGTTCCTGAACAACAATAACCGGTCAAGTAAGATTTTCCCCCGCATAAGCATCTTGATGTTATCTGTCCTTGGGAACAAGCAGGGATTGTTTTTCCAACTGTAAAAAAAGAAGTGCCGGACCAATCACCCCAGTAAGTATCTAAGGTTCCGCTTCTTATTGATTTATGCCTCGCCCTCATTTGGTATTGCTGCGAAAACAATCCGCTTATTTCTTTGCCTGTCTGTGCATTTATCTCTCCTGAATCATAGACAGGGGTTGACCAATCCCCTCCGCTTTCATCAATTTGTATCTGGGTTTTTGCATAGGAGAAACAATGTTGAGGATCTTCTCGATAATCCGAATAACCGCTGTAAACTGCTGTAAATGAACTTGGAACATCAGTCGCGCCATTTGACGGATAAGTTATTGCTGGTTTTGCAGACCATATTGGAGCTACTGCATCACAGTACCCTTTTGCTCCTGCCGTGTCTTCTGTAATTCTTATTTCATCCAATGGAACTCTTCGCCAAGGAGTTGGTGCATCACCAAATTCTCCAGCTCTTAAAACCCAATTGCCATTGTACTTGCAATCTGGATAGATATCATAATAATTAAACGTATTATATTCTGTAAAAACAAGAACTGGAGGGTTGCCAGATGAATCTGCCGGAAGATTTGTCCCTCCAGACCGAGAGTAGGATAAAACTCCGTCCCTATATATTTCCATTATTGCATTGGCATTGGGTGTATCATACCAGCGTATATGTAAAACCCAATCCACCCATGTTCCTTGATCGTCCTGCCAAAGACCTCCTATTGAACTAGGGCCATGTTTTGCTCCATCATAATATGTCTGCGCCCTATAATAATTATAAGCATCATAGTTGCCTCCGCTATATCCTCCCCCATAATATATATCGAAAATAACAGTATTACTAGCAATAAACTCCATAATCATATGGCCAAAAAGCTCTTGATAATAATTCTCAGGTATATAATTCGACCATGCTATCCAATATTCTGTGCCGTCATCTATCTTAAACCCATTGCACGGCGACCAGCCTGAAGGTCTGCCATAGATAATGTGAGTTCGTTGAGAAGCAAGCATCCCTGCAGAAGTGCAATCAACCCAATCGCATTTATTATCAAGGAACTGGCTCCCATATCTGGCAGGGATACTGGCATAACCATCACTTCTAACAATGGAGTTACAAGCGTCTGTCGGAAACCCGTTGCCTTCATAAAGATAAGTGCTGCAGCTTCCTGCCCCTTCTGCTGCTGGAGGGAATTGCTGATTTGATGTCTTTGTTTCAAAGCTTTCATAATAGCTGAAAGTTGCACTAACAAAACTCACCAATAGAACAAAGCAGATTATCAGCAGCACCCCTTTATTTTGCATGAGATGATGCTGAGTGACAGCCAAATTTAAATAATTTGCCGTATAAATGCTTCACTGTGCAGAAGGATGATGTGTTCCTCTCCTGTGATTCTCATATATGGACTTGATCATGCCGAGCACCGAGAATCCCATGACAATAGGGTCCTCGAACCTGTATGGCATTATGCCGAGTATCCCTGCGCCCTGCCCAAGGCTTATGAAAGCAAGAAGGAAAGTTATGAAGAATATGAGCATCATCCCTATCCAGAACAATATCTTCTCAGCCATTGACCTCCACCAGCCTGATGTCCTCGCCTGTGTTTATGGAATCTGCGAGTATCTTCCCTATCTTGTTGTTCTTCCTGACCTTAATGACTCCTTTCTTGCTGACTTTCGCTGTGAGAAGGTAATCGTCTCCGACCAGCACCTGCACATCCCTGTCCGAATATTTCATCTTAACTGCGAAGACTATGCTCTTTCCGAGGATCTTGGCATCATACGGAATGGACCCTCCCTTGCCGGTTTTTGCTTTCTCCAGCGGCCTCACATCGATCCCGATGCCAAGCCTCTTCTCAAGCTCGGCGATATTCTTTCCCTGCTTGCCTATCAGCATTGCGATCTTGTCCTCAGGGACATAGGCTATGCACCTGCTGTCAGAAACAACCTCGACTTCTGCTTCATCAGAATATCCCCTGAACTCTGACTCTAGCTGCCTTGAAGCGAGCGCATGCACTCCAGACATCTTCTCATCGCCGACAGGTATCACCACTGTCTCCTCGCCGTAGCTATAGAGCTCAAACTCCTGCTTTTTTGTCTCGAAATCAGTCACGACGACGACCGGCCTTGCGAGGTCTGCCTCTGTCATCCCTGCTGGGACTTTCACCACCATCTTCAAAGACAGCACCTTATTGATTCCGCCATCCCTGATGAATATCACTGTGTCAATGACCTGCGGTATTACCCCAAGCTCTATCCTGCCGACAAAGCGCTGGATCGCATCGATGGGGTTTGTCGCATGGACCACTCCGATGAAGCCTATTCCTGCCAGGCGAAGGTCTGCAAAGAGCCTGAAATCGTCAGTGTTCCGCATCTCGTCAAAGAATGTGTAGTCAGGCCTTGACAGGAGAAGGATATCGTGGATCTCCTGGGCATCGCCGTGGGATATCGCGTACTGTGTGATCTTTTCAGGAAGGACCAGGTCCCTCGGCGCCTCGACTGTCTTGACAATCCTGTCGTTGTCTGCATAGTATTCTGCAAGAGCGGCGGCGAACGTCGATTTGCCCATCCCCGGCGCCCCTGCGATTAGCACCCCTTCCGCCTGCACTGCAATCCTTTCCTGCAGGAGCGCGCTCATCTCGTATTCAGGAAGCGACAGCTTCTTGACAGGCCTCACAGCCGTAATCTCCCAGCCGTCGGAAAACGGCGGTCTCGTTATTACTATCCTGAAATCATCAAGCTGGACAATTGTCGAGCCTGGCCTCTCTATCTCTATGAAGCCGTCCCTGCGTATCTTTGTCTCCTCGATAATCTCCATCGATATGTCCTGGATGCTCTCGGCAGTCAGCTCGTCCTTGCCCACAGCAGTAAAGCTCCAGTCACCCGGCTTTCCTTTCTTTGCATACGGCCTGACATTCTCCCTGAGATGCACTGACATTGTCACATTGTCAAAAAACCTTTCAAGCTGGATCTTCCTCTTCTTCTTCTCAACTGTTTCGAGTATGCAGTCAATGCCTTTTGCCCTTGCCACCCTTGCCTGGACCTTGTCTGATGTGACAAATGTCCCGTCCTCGTCATGAGCAAGCTCTCTTATCAGCGAATCTATCTCGCCCAGGTCTGCATATCTCCTTTCAGAGGCAGTCGGTCGTTTGCCTGAAAATTTCAACACAAAACCGGACTTTTCCTGCATATCCCTCAGCCTGTCAAGCTCATCGATGCCGAGAAACCCGATGGCCCTGTTCTGATTTGCCTTGCTCTCAAGCTCAGAGAGTGCTGCCTCATGGATGATTATCTCGTCTGCCTGCAGTTTCTTTTCCAATATCCTCCTGCTCAGCAGCCCTTCGATGATGACAGAGGTATCGGGTATCAGTTTCATAGGGCAGAGGAACAGGATAGTTTATATAAAATTATCTTTGGGCGCTTATCTGTCCCTTCTCCTTTTCGTCCGGAAGATGAGCCCCACGACAATCGCTGCAAAGAAAACAGACAGGGAGACGACCAGCACGTCATTCTGGATGTCCCTGCCAATCTGGTTCATTATCATTATCGCGCGGTCTTGCAGGGTGATGTCCTTGAGGCTTATGGCGAATTCGACACTCTCAGAATAAAGCCTTCCCAGGTCATCTGAATATGACACAGCAAGGTTGAAATGGTTCTCTTCTTCAGTGAGGGTGTCCTTTTCCACGTTCAGGACATATTTCCTGTCCTGGTCAAGCCTGTCAATCGACCATTCCTTGTCAAATGACCTTCCTGAAAGCCGCACCTTTACGTCTTTTGGGATGGATGCGGTTTTCGGGCTGAGCCGAAATCCTATTGAAAAATTGTCTGACAGCTTTGAGGTATCCGGGTATTTGAGGTCTTCAATGAGGACCTGGGGCCTGTCCCAGATGAGGAACTGGACATTTGCAGTCTTTGTCACATTAACGTTCCTTGCTATGACACCCACATCCTGGGGGCCCGGCACATTGAACGCCATGTCGAACTCCAGGTCTTTTTTCTCGTTGATATAGAGGTCCATGACCCTGCAATCATCCTTGATGCAGACAGAAAGCCCGGTCAGTGCCACATTCCCTGTATTTGCAAGGGTGCAGCTTATCCTTACGCTCTCTCCTGCGTAATAGACATCGCCTGATGAGCACTCCATGTCAATGTTCCTTGAATATCTCTTCGTTTCCTCTTCCTTAGACTGGTCTATCTGGTCCCTTATCTCCTGCAGGCTGTAGGTCTTGTAGTCCCCTGAGCTTATGATATTGACGGTGTCTGATGCATTCCTGACAGTATAGGCCTTGATGGTGAAATTGTATATATAGTTCTTCCTGAGCCCCTCATCCAGCTTGATTATCCAGTATTCCTTTTTTGTCTCATAGGGTTTGAGGAGCAGGAACCTGCTGTAGTCATCGAACAGCTGGATGCCTTCTGATTTCGAGAGGAACATTTCAGTAGGGACATAGTATTCATGGGGATTCTTCACTTCCACGATGACGGCATCGTACGAGCCGAAGCCTGTATTGGGCTTGAGAATGTATGAGTTCAGGTCAATGAGGGGTTTCCATTCGCCCGATGCAGATACTACATCCGTCTTTATTGACAGCTTCTCAGTCTTCAGGTCAACAGAGTATCCCTCCCATTCATACTTGGTGCTTGACTTGTTGGCATCCAGGGAGTCCTTGAGCTTGATATGCGTGGGGTCGATGAAGCCGAGCTCGCCGTAAGTCACATCGAACGGCACCCAGCCATAACCCGGGAAATATACCTCTGCCCAGCCGTGCGGGCTCCATTTGTCTGAAAATAGGTCGGTGTTTGAATAAGAGATGCCTGAGATGAACCTTGCAGGGATGCCGAGGGATCTGCACATGCCTATGAACAGGTTTGTGAGCTCATCGCACACACCCTCCCTGTTCTGGATGACCCAGCTAGCTTTCTGGGATACGTCCGCTGTCTGTGTGTTGAGGTCATAGTTGATGTTCTTGTTCACCCATTCACCCAGGTTGGTCACAACGACATACAGGTCGTCTTCACCTGATGCCAGCTGGGATGCGAGGTTCCTGATCCTGACGTCATTGTAATCTATGGTAGGTGTCGGCTCTGTGTATTCTTTCAGGTCGGGACTGAGAAATTTTATTGGGAAATCCACTTTGTCATAGACCTTAAGCAGGCTGTTCTTGGTTGTGAGGGATGAACTCACGCTGAACCTCAGCTCATCGGTGACAGGTTTTTTCCATTCAAAGATATAATCATCCCCAAGCTCTTCCACATCAGGGTCAGTGATTACTGAGTCAACGGTCTGCCTGAAATCCTCCTTTGGAAAGTAAGAGAGAAATACTGTAGCCTTCTTCAGCGAATAATCATCGCTTGTCGGGACTATCTTGAGGGTGTTTGAGACTGTCACATTGAGAGCGAGCTCGTCAGCCCCGTAATAATTCTCCGCAAGGACGCAGTGAGATGCCAGCACCAGAACCAACAGCATCAGCCTTTTCATCTATGAAGAATTCGGGTTGAGGTTTAAATTTGTTTTGGTTGGTGCAGAAAACCCCCTACCCCTCAAATTCTGGCTTCTCAGCCTGTCTAGTCCCTGAATTCAACCGAAAGCCTTATATATACCGGTTTATTCTGAAATCCCTATGGCAGAATCGCCAAAAGAGCCTCCAAAAGAACCAGAAACAGGGACAGAAAACAAGGCAGAAAAGATAGTTCCAAGGCTCATCGAAGATGAGATGAAGCAGTCGTATGTGGATTATGCCATGAGCGTCATAATCGGCCGCGCGCTGCCTGATGTCCGGGACGGGCTCAAGCCAGTCCACAGGAGGATCCTCTTTGCGATGAGCGAGATGGGCATCGTCCACAGCAAACCGTTCAGGAAATGTGCAAGGATTGTCGGAGAGACCCTCGGTAAGTTCCATCCCCATGGGGATACTGCTGTTTATGATGCCCTGGTCAGGATGGCCCAGGATTTCTCGCTCAGGTACCCTCTTGTCCAGGGTCAGGGCAATTTCGGCTCGGTTGACGGCGATTCAGCAGCAGCCATGAGGTATACAGAGGCCCGCCTTGCAAAGATTTCCCAGGAACTCCTGACTGACATCAACAAGGAGACAGTCAATTTCGAGGACAATTTCGACGGCTCCCTCAAGGAACCGACTGTGCTTCCGGGAAAGCTGCCGAACCTACTGGTCAACGGCAGCGCAGGGATTGCAGTCGGGATGGCGACAAATATCCCGCCACACAACCTGCCGGAGGTCTGCGACGCGATAATCAAGGTCATTGACAAGCCTGAGCTGACTGCAAAAGAGGTTGTCGATCTCCTGCCTGGACCTGATTTCCCTACAGGGGGAATAATCATGGGAAAGCTCGGGATCAAGTCCGCTTACAGCACAGGCTATGGCAAGATAAAGCTTCGGGCGAAGGCAGACCTGGAAGAAGGCAAGAAAGATGCGATAATAGTCACAGAGATCCCTTACATGGTCAACAAGTCCGTACTCATAGAAGAGATAGCGCAGAAAGTCAAGGATAAGGCGATAACAGGAATATCCGATCTCAGGGATGAGTCTGACAGGGATGGTATGAGGATTGTCATATTCCTCAAGAAGGACGCAAACAAGGATATCGTCCTCAACCAGCTCTTCAAGCATACACGGCTCCAGACAACCTACAGCATAAACCTCCTTGCTTTATCCAATGGAAGGCCCAAGGTCATGAGTATAAGGGAAGTCATAGACAAGTATATCGGCCACAGAAAAGAGGTGGTCACCAGGAGGACAGAATATGACCTGAAGAAGGCAGAGGAAAGGGCCCACATCCTGGAGGGCCTCATCATAGCCTTGAACAATATCGACGACATTGTCGCGCTTATTAAGAGATCAAAATCTGTGCAGGCAGCGCTTGAGGGGCTGATGTCCGGCTTCAAGCTTACCAAGCTGCAGGCGCAGGCGATCCTTGACATGAGGCTGCAGAAACTCACCACGCTCGAGCAGGAGAAGATGAGAGAGGAGCACAAGAGCCTGATCGAGCTCATCAAGAGCCTCAAGGAGATACTCGCATCAGAGCAGAAGATCCTGGACATCATAAAGAAGGAGCTGCAGGAGCTAAGGGAAAATTATTCTGACAGCAGGAAGACAAAGATACTTGACGTGGAAGATGAGGACATCGACATAGAGGACCTTATCGATGAAGAGGATGTTGTCGTGACAATCAGCCATACAGGCTACATCAAGCGGACATCGCTTGACTTCTACAGGGAGCAGAGGCGCGGGGGCAAGGGAATTATCGCGACGACCACAAAGGAAGAGGACATTGTCGAGCACCTCTTCATCGCAAACACCCACGATTACATCCTGTTCTTCACAGACGACGGCAAGGTGCACTGGCTAAAGGTCTACAAGATCCCAGATGCCAGCAGGTACAGCTCAGGAAAGTTCATGGTGAACCTGCTTGATCTGCCCAAGGATAGCAAGATAACAGCATACATAAAGATAAAGAGATTCGATGACAGGCATTATCTGGTCATGGGTACGAAAAAAGGTGTAGTTAAAAAGACTTCCCTGGAGGCATACTCCCGGCCTCGTGCAGGCGGTATACGGGCCATAACCCTTGACGAGGGCGACGAGCTTGTGAATGTCATCATGACAGACGGGGAAAAGCAGGTCTTTCTCGCGACCAGGGAAGGAAGGGCGGTAAAATTCAAGGAGATAGACGCAAGGCCGACAGGCAGGACTTCCAGGGGAGTGAGGGGAGTCAGGCTCAGGAAAGGCGATGAGGTCGTATCCATGGTCATCGCAGAGGATGACAAGACAGTCCTGACGATAACTGAGAACGGGTTCGGCAAGCGGACCCAGATATCGAACTACAGGCTGATAAACAGGGGGGGCAAGGGCGTCATCAACATCATATGCTCAGAGAGGAACGGGAAGGTTGTCGACGTCAAGTCAGTGACTGACGATGACCAGATCATGTTCATCACAAGGAAAGGGATCGTAATAAGGACAGCTGCAAAAGGCGTCTCTGTAATCGGCAGGAACACGCAGGGTCTTCGGCTGATGAAGCTGAATGATGATGACAAGGTTGTCGCAGCTGCAAAAGTCGTGTCAGGCACGGATGAAGGTGAAAAGGATGAACAGGAAGACATCCCAAAAAAGCCTGAAGAAGAAAAGAAAGAAGTCAAAGCCGGTGATGATGAGAAGAACATCCGAGATGATGAGCAGGAAAGACCTGAAGAAGAGCTGGAAGATTCCAGAACTGATGATGATGAGAAGATTGACAGCGAAGAAGAGCCAAAAACCCTGCGGCAGAACAGGAAGAGGTTTTGCCTGATGATGATGAAGAGGCTGATGCAGTTGTCGAGGAAGTGAAAATATCTGCCCGTGACCCCGGCAGGGATGATAGTGCCAAATCTGAAAATGACACAGCAGATGAAGTGCAGAAATCACAGGGCCCGGGTATCTCTAAAAAGAGCCTGGAGCAGAAGAAGATAGAGAAGATAGCGACGAGCATCGTGAATAAGCAGAAGCCGAGCGAAGAGAAGATACGCCAGGCAAAAGAGCAGCTCAGGTCCATGGGCATAGTCGATATCACCGAAAACGATGACTGAGTCCAGGCTATATTTTTTCACATATCTCCGCCTATATGAATGGCACATCATGCTCTGATTTTATGCCGTATATGAACAGGTAATTCCAGAAAGTTCCCTTCTTTTTGCTGACTGCAACAGAAAACCCGCATTCCCTGAAAAGCCCTTTTAGCTCATTCTCATTCGAGAGCCAGCTTACGTTCGGTATGACCTTGAAGAGGTCAATGTAATCTATCAGGATTATCCTGCCTCCGTCAGGCAGCAGCTTGTTCATCTCGCCCAGGACCTTCCTTATGTCCTGCAGGTAGCCGAGCATGCCGACAGAGACTATGCAATCGACATAAGGTATGGAATGGTGGACCCTGTTCACCTGGTGCATGTCATGGATGAAATGCACATTGATATGCCCCCTTCTTGCCACCCTCCTGTTGGCAATCTTCACCTGCGCATATGATACATCTGTTGCAAAAATCTCCCCGAGCTCTCCAACCTCTCTTGCGAGCTCTTTGGTGAGTGTCCCGACACCGCAGCCGAACTCAAGCAGCTTTTTGCCTTTTATGTTCCCCAAATGCTCAAGGATTGCCCTGTCGATGGACCAAGGTATCAGAACCCGCTCAAATGCGAGCGTGAAATATGCAAAGAAGTCATTGAGCTTGATGATTATGTCAGGATCATAATAGAAAAGCAGCAGGAGATATATTGGTATGCCGAATGAGATGAATGACAGGATGAGCTTGAGCAGGTTCCATGCATTTGCTTCGGTCACAAGCCATGAGAAGATTATGGATAGGTATATCCCTGATATTATTATCGGACCTATCTTGCCGAAGGGCGTCCTGAACACCCTTTTCATCTCAGGTGCCTTGAATCTCTGTATTGTCACTGCCAGCAGGACTGAGATGTACATCATGAGCGCCATAGGGACGAGCATGCTTAGAAGGGTCTTGTATTCACCGAAACCGATGATGACTATTATTATCGTGACGACTGTCTGGAAGATTATTGCCCTGTAAGGTGTCTGGTACTTCTCATGGACCTCGGCAAAGCTGTTGATGAACAGCTTGTCCCTGGCCAGCGCAAGAAGCAGCCTGGGCGTTGCGATGACGCCGCCGGCGGCCGAGCCAAGAAGCGCAATGAACATGCCGACCCTCACCCCCTCCCATGCGCCAAGCGGATATAATTTCAACACGATGTCATGGATAGGGCTCGAGGAATATATGAGTGACTGCCATGGGATGTTCCCGAGCATCATGAATGCGAAAAGGGTCCCGAGGACTGCGACGATGACGGTTGTGATGATGAGGCTGACGGGGATGACCTTCTGGGGGTTCTTTGTCTCTTCAGCGAGGAATGTCGCGGATTCCCAGCCGAAATACGTCTCCATGATGAAGAATAGGCTGACGAATACAAGCAAGCTGTTGTTGAATAAGTCCTTCGTGAAAAAAAACGGATGCAGATTTGAGACTTTCACCTGGAACAGCCCGGGGATAAGCACCACCAGTATTGTTAAGATTGTGATGAATGCAAAAAATACCAGTATCTTGGCGCTAGCATCCACCCCCCTGTAACATATGTAATTGAGCACAATTATGAAAATGATTGCGAATAATATCTTCACGATATCCGGCGACATCCCTGGCAGGAAGGGCAGGGTGAATCCCGGGGGGAGAAGGTAATTTAGCGCCGCCACTATCAGTACACAGGTAGTTATGTTTCCCACAAGCCAGGTCACCCAGCCGACCATGAATGAAAGGAATCTCCCGTATGTCCTTTTTGCAAACTCGTAGACTCCCCCCGCATTCGGGAACAGGCTGACAAGCTCGCCGAAGCATAATGATACATAGATTGTGATGACTGATAGCAGCAACCAGGATAAGAGCGACATGTTCCCTGAATATGACGCAGCTATCGCAGGGCCTGCAAACATGCCTGTTCCTATCATTGATGTCACTGATATAGCTATGATCGTCCCGTAACCCAGAGTTTTTTTCAATTCAGCCATGTTGTCGCATCATTACTTTCCGTGAGAAAAATTTTCTGACTTCCTCAAATATCAGGATAGTGCTTCCCAGGAGGAATATGACTGCCCAGTCCCTGAGGCTCAGTGCGGTAGTCTGCAGCTTTGCAGACATGTCTATGCCTGACATCGACAAAGGCAGGATTCCGGCATGGTCGGCTGCGGTGTACATCAGAGGGGCATAGACTGCGAGCAGCTGCAGTGCGAATGAGAGCGCAATTGCTGCGATGAGCCATTTGTTGTTGAAAATGCCGGACCTGAATATGCTCTTTTCCTCTGATTTGCAGTTCAGCACATTGAACAGCTGGAAAATGACGAGAGTGGAGAAAGCCATCGTTACTGCATAGACTTCTGATACAGCAAGAGATACCTTGAAGATATACAATGTGCCGATGGCAAGGATTATCCCTATGATTACCATATCGATAACATCATTCTTCGATATTATCTTTTCTGACAGTTTCCTTGGAGGCTTCTTCATTACATCCGGGTCTGTCGGCTCGACGCCCAGTGCAAGCGCCGGAAAGCTGTCTGTCAGCAGGTTTATCCAGAGGAGATGGATTGCAGTGAGAGGCATTATTATCTTCAGGCTGCCGGGGATCTGAAACCCGATGAGAGCAGCGATAAATATTGTAAGGACCTCTCCGATGTTTGAGGAGAGCAGGTACTTGACAAATTTCCTTATGTTATCATATATACCCCTGCCTTCCTCGACAGCATTGACAATCGACGAGAAATTATCATCAGTAAGTATCATGTCGCTCGCCTCTTTTGCCACATCAGTCCCGGATAAGCCCATGGCGACCCCAATATCAGCAATTTTCATGGCAGGAGCATCGTTCACACCATCACCTGTCATCGCAACAATGTATTGCTTTGATTTCAGGGCTGAGATTATCCTCATCTTGTGCTGGGGTGAGACCCTGGCATATATTGATACGTCATCGACAATGTCTGAGAGATGTGCGTTCTTGTCAATTTCACCCCCGGTCATGACCCTGTCGATTGGAAGCCCCAGCTCTTTTCCGATTGCTTTTGCCGTTGCGATGTGGTCCCCTGTTATCATGACCACCTTGATTCCTGCCTCCCTGCATTTCCTTATCGAGCCTATAACCTCTGTCCTTGGCGGATCAATCATTCCTATGAGGCCAACGAACACCAGACCTGATTCGATATCCGTGTCTTCTTTTTTGATATCCCTGTATGCAAAGCCAAGGACTCTCAACGCCTTGTTCGCCATTGCCAGATTCTTGTTCAGTATCAGTTCCCTGTCTTTGGCTGTCAGCTTGCGAAGCTTTCCGTCATTCAGTATCCTGTCGCATTTGTCTATTATGATATCCGGTGCGCCTTTAACATAGGCGACCCTGTTATCTTTTGTCTCATGGACAGTTGTCATGCATTTCCTGGCGGAATCGAACGGGATCTCATCTACGCGCGGCTTTTGCTTGTTAAGGTCGGCCTGCTCAATGCCTGCTTTTTTTGCCACGACAATCAGGGCAGCCTCAGTAGGATCCCCGAGCACGCCCCATTTCCCTGCCTCCTTGATCAGTTTGGCATCATTGCATATCGACGCAATCTCAAGGAGGACCCTTATGTTTGATGTATCTGATTGCCTGCCCCCTATCTCGAAACGGCCCTCGGGGACATAGCCATGTCCTGTGACATCAATGAGTGTGTTGTTTGCAAATATCTCCCTTACAGTCATCTGATTGTATGTAAGTGTCCCTGTCTTGTCTGTGCATATGACATTGCACGAGCCAAGAGTCTCGACAGCAGGGAGCACGCGCACCAGCGCATTCTTACTGACCATCCTCTGGACACCAAGGGCAAGACATATCGTGACAACAGCAGCGAGACCTTCAGGTATGGCAGCGACAGCGAGAGATATGGCATGCTCGAACGACTGGAACAAAGGGACACCTTTGAGGTATTCTGTGATAAGGACGACTGCACAGATTATCAGGGTGCCGATGCCGAGGAACTCCCCAAGCTGGGCAAGCTTGTACTGGAGCGGTGTCTCTTTTGGCTTTGCCTGCTGGACCAGGTCTGCGATCCTGCCGATTTCAGTGCGCATGCCCGTGCTGACAACGACTGCCTTTGCGCGCCCTGCTGTGATCACTGTGGCTGAATAGACCATGCATGACCTTTCTGCGAGCGGCGCTGATGCGCTTGCCGGAGTCACACCTTTTTTGACAGTCATGCTTTCTCCGGTGAGGGATGATTCATTCACCTCGAGCCTGATTGCCTCGATAAGCCGTGCATCTGCCGGCACCTTGTCGCCGGTTTCCAGGACAATTATGTCGCCCGGGACGAGTTCGCGGGCATTGATCCTGAGCTCCCTGCCATCTCTGATGACCCTTGCTTTCAATGCTGCAAGCTTCATCAATGCATCAATGGATTTCTCTGCTTTGTTTTCCTGCCAGAAACCGAATACTGCGTTGAGGATAAGTATCACGAATATCAGCACTGCCTCGAAGTCATCGCCGAAGATAAATGAGACAATGGTCGCTAATATCAGAATCCAGACGATTAGGCTGTTGAACTGGCCCAGGAAGATTGCAAAGGGCGATTTCTTGCCCTTTTCCTCGAGCTCATTCGGCCCGAATCTTACGAGCTTCTCTTCGGCATTTTTGTCCGAGAGGCCTTTATCTGACGTGTAAAGCTCCTTCAGGACATCTCCCGATGCCCTGGAATGCCAGCTAGCTCTGTCATGCTCCATTGTTCCCTCTTTTTAAGTTTGAATATGGACAGAATCTTTATATATTTTGTGCAAGCTGACATGCGAGGGACAGCAGCAGGTTAAATGATCGGCTTCGGCTGCATGACTGAAAAAATAAGCGGAAATGGACCCCTGGCTTAACTTGTAACAGCCTTCTTCTTCATCTCTTCATCAGCCTCTACCTTCAGGATAACATCACCTTTCTTCTTCCTCCTCTCTGCCAGGTGCTCAAGGCTCATTGTGACTGCCCTCGAGATGTTCGGGCTCTTCTTCTCCATGTAATATGTCGTGAAGATGCTCAGGGCGTAGAAGAGCATGTATACCCCGACAAGGACATAGACTACGGTGAAGAGCTTGGTTATGGTCGTCGTAGGGGCCATGTCGCCGTACCCGATGGTGGTCAGGGTTGTGACTGTGAAATACAGGGAGTCGACATAGTTCCAGCCTTCGAACAGTGAATAGAACATGGCACCGATTATTATCAGAAAAGCTACTGCCATTGCCAGTGGGAACAGTCTTACGCGAAGTTTCGGCATAATCTGAAATATCTCATAAATCATTTATAAGTTTTTGTGTTAATTGCCCGGTAATAAGAATCTTTATAAACCTGCATTGCCAGAGACAGATGATGCCAAAGGAGAACACCCATATTCTTATTGCAGAGAAGGTTTTAGGGGGGATCGGAAATAAAAAAGTTCTGACAATAATCTCCTCAAACCACCGGGAATATCAGCTCGGTTCGTTTTTCCCTGATATGTTCTTCTATTCATTCAGATACATTTACATTGCAAGGATGCTGCATGGCAACAGAGGTGAAAAGACCAATGATATCGTTTTCCTGCTGCTTGAGGGCCTGAAAAAAAGCCCAAGCGACAAGGACCTCGCATTCATGTTCGGATATCTGTGCCATTGTGCAGCAGACATTGTCTTTCATCCGGCAGTGTTTTATCTTTCCGGCAATTATGGCGATGATGATGACGAAAACATCGGTCAGGTAAGATACATGCACAACAGGATAGAGACATATATCGACAAAAGCCTGGGACATGGATTCTCTGCAAATAAAACAACATCGGTCAGCCAGCTTGACAGGCTGCAGGCAATCCCAAAACTTGCCGGGATGCTCGGCATGGAAGAAAAGGCGTTGAAAAAAATTTCCCGGAAATGCCTCAGGAGGGAATTGCTGGTGAACATGATCTCGAAAAGCTGGCTTGCGTATAAGTGCGTAAGGCTGATTACAGGGCTCGGGCTCCTGAAAAAGAAGGGTGAGCTCGGGATATTCTATCCTGATGTCATGGACCAAAAGATACTGCCTGACAAGTTCGTCTACAGGCATCCTGTCACAGGAAAAAACCATTCAGCCACAATCAATGGTCTGGTGGAGGATTCTGTATCATTATCAGCCAGATACATTTCTGCCGCATATGATTTTTACATTGGGAAGGCATCAAGAGAAGAATGCGAAAAA
Organism: uncultured Candidatus Woesearchaeota archaeon; assembly: GCA_963717515.1. Lineage (GTDB taxonomy): Archaea > Nanobdellota > Nanobdellia > Woesearchaeales > DSVV01 > CAYXZQ01. Next base: position 1,146,418 of record OY970338.1, on the reverse strand, counting down.
ATAATTCCTGGGGCAAGCCTTGAGTCGGGGATGGTTGGGAAGGGCATCAACGAGATGGAATATTTTTCCTGACGATATTCTCTGTTGCCTTGAAGCTCCTTCCGCAGTAGACGCATCTTTTGCTCTTTGGGCCGATCATCCTGCCTCTTGGCTGGTATCTCATTTCAAGTTTGCATCTCGGGCATCTTAGTAAGAACATGGTTCAGGGTGGATGGCGGTTGCGTATATATATTTTCCCAAATGACACCTACCAATTGTCTATTATATAGTGGCAACATTTAAATAATCCAGATTTTTCTCAATTTCAGAGCAGAAAATGTCAATGAAGATGGATGAAAAAGAACAGCTGATCAAAGAATTTCTCAGTAGAAAACAGGTTGACATCACTTCCATGCTCGGGCCGGAATTTGACGCTGATACGCATGAGGATCTGGCCAGAAAAATATTCGAAGTCAAGAAAGACCCCATCATCCAGCCGGTCTACGATACAGAGGTAAAGTCAAGGTTCCCTAGCATCAGCCTTGAGGAGCTGAGCAGACTCCGCCTCGCCCATCTTGCAGCATCGACATTCTATCATTCGGGCTATGGTATGTGCACATGGAAAGATCTCGGTTCTGCGTATATGCTTAACCCAAAGAGTAAAAGGGAAATGGTCTTTACAGCCCATGCAGTCCGAAAGAGAGAAGTCAATTCCTACAGATTTCCAGATGTCCCTGAAGGGTTCGGAGAGGTTCACCCAATCCATGAAATGCTCTTGTCTTTCGGAAACAGGACGCATTATGTCGAGCTTCTGCTGAGTTCGTCAAAAATGCTGTTGACAATCAGAAAAAAATATTACAAAAACAATGAGCAGGTGCCGATGAAGAAGCTGATTGCAACGTACCTAAGAAGTAAAACAAGCTGATGGGTCTTTTCATTTCTCAGACCCCTGATCTTCTGGTACAGGCACTTCTTCTACCTCAGCTGATTTTTCCGCTCCCTTGTCCTTCTTGCCTGTTATCTCATCATCCACTTCAAGCCCGGCCGGACCGCCCCTGTCACCTGTTTCTTCTTCCACAACATCATTCACCGGCTCTTCTGCTTTTTGGTCATCTTCAGTAACAGGTACAGCATCATCCTCTTCCGGCCCCTGATCTATTCGCTCCTTTTCATCTGAATACTCGGCGACTTTCTTCTGCTCTTCCGGCTCGATGTCCTTGATGTGCTTGAAGAGGTTTCTGACGTCGACATCATCTCTCAGGTCGAAGTAATCATAGAATTTCTGGCTCAGCTTGAGCAGATACGACCTCCCGTGCCTTTCCTTTGCTAAAAACCCCATCTTCTCAAGCTCTGCGATATGCTCGTATGCCTTGTTGGTCCTTATCCTGATCACGTCGCTCTGCACAATCGGCTGCTTCCATGCGACGACTGCAAGGGTCTCCATGAGGGTCTTTGAGAATTCCATGTAAGGTGTTATCTTCCTGACTGTCCTCAGGTACTTCTCCCTGACACTCATCTTCCAGCCTTCGCCTTCCTCGGCTATCATGATCGGCGAGCCTCTGTCATCATACTCCTTCTGGAGCTTCTTTAGAGCAGACCTGAGCACTCCTGGCGAGCCTGTCTTCACTAGCTTGCCGAGCTCATCCAGGTCCATCTTCCTCCCGCAGGAGAAAAGTATCGCTTCAATGCTCTTATGAATATCATCATCCATGCATCCTGCTGTTTGGAGAATTGTTTATATACTTTTTGGTGGGGCACCAGGATGTTTTAAGCTAGCCGCCTGAGACGACCTGCAGGATCTCGACATCATCAGAATTCTTCAATGTCTGCTCTTCAGTCACAAGCGTCCCGTTGGCTGTGACAATCACAGTCTCAGGATTGATCCTTAATTTCCCCAGGAGGGTTTTCACCAGGCCGGAAAACTTTATGGTTTTTTCCTTCTGGGATTTCTGGATATATAATTTCATTATCAATCATTAGAATCTGTCCTTGTTTATATATTTTTCAGTCGCTCCCTGATTTCCATGTCACTGAAACCGACAAGCGGGCGAAGTATCAGCATTCCCTCCCCGTAATCGTTGGTGCTCTGCATCGTATCTCCTGTAATCAATGAGAATATGTCTCTCTTCTCAGCCATGGTCCAGATTTCAGAGATCTCTTTTATTCTCGTCAGTTCAAGTTTCCTTGAGCCGTAATTGTATCTCTCAAGAATCGAAAGGTCCAGCGGTTTTGCGCCGACAGGGATTATCCTCAGTCCGCGCCTCATCATGAGCCATGCCGCAAGGATTGACTTTTTGTCATTGAGCAGCGCAAATGCTATGCCGTTGGCTCCGCAGGGCAGCCCTTTTGGCCCATCGATGCTTTCGATGAATACATAGGCATTTCCTTCCAGAATCTCCACACCTACATCGACATCAAAATCTTTCAGCGACACCTTCTTTTTGAAACTGTCGGCGATGAACTGGCCGAGAACGATGTTCATCTCCTGGGAATCCATGGCTGCCGACTTGTCAGCCCGGTGGGCGGATACCCTGAATCTTGTGAACCTTTTTTTTGCAAGCAGGCCTGATATCACTTTTTCGATGCCAGGGATATCGGTCCCTGTCTTCACAGCATAGCTGAATGACACGATGCCGAAAACATGCGAAAGCTCCCTGCTCTCTTGCCTGGTCTCAATGAATATCCTCCCACGCTTCCGAAGTATCCTGCTGAAATCGGCATTGCCCTTTTTCAGGCAGTCGCGGATGTTCTTGACAAGCCTCTTCTCAAAGTCCGGCCTGTTGCTGCCCTTGAGCGCAAGCTCGCCGTATCGGACCAGAATCATATTATGCATCTTAGCCGAACCACTTCCCGAGTCCTTCCTGCTTCTCCCTCTCCCTTCCGAACACCCCGTCTATCCTGAGCTGCAGGAGATCGAGGGTCTGCTTGAGATACACCGGAACATCATACTTGTTCGCAAGGCTGATTGTTGGCTCAAGGTATTTTATCACAGAACCATGTGATACAGTGAATATTATCCTTCCCCCGCATCCGCATTTCCCTGCAAGAGGCGGCCTCCGGAATTTTTCATTGCATTTCACGCAGCGGAACTGCTGTGTGGAGAATTTCCTGAGATTGCCTTTTGTGTCCCGGAGCAGGTGCTTCTCTATGACCAGGCGCGCGACATCTGAAGCATTGACTGCCCTTATCTTCTCAGCTAACAGCATCTGGCCTTTCAGCTTCTCCTCCATCGACGGCAGTGATTTGTAAGCTGAGAAATTGACCCCTGAATTCACATCTGATACATCGTGGGTGAATCCCATCTTCTCGAACTGCTTCTCTGTCCCGAGAGTGTGCTTGAGCTGCCTTATCTTCACTTCCCAAGGGTTCTTCATTGCTGCCCCTGCAGTATAGAGCTCGAGCGGATACTTCCAGGCAATATCAAGGCCGTGGACCTGGTCGTCTACTTCTGCAGGGTTGAGCTTTGATGTCAGCACAAGTGGCGCATCCATGGTCTTTGCGCCCCTGGAGTCCGGAAGGAACTGCCTCGAGAAATTCAGGAGCCCGTCCATCAGCATTATCACGCACCCTTCATCGCCGTCGCAGTCCCGCCTGAGAGCCGCATGAAAAAGCGGGTGGGCAAAAAGTCCCTGGGTGTTCGAGAAGCCGATTATCCTTCCTACTGTGCCAGCTGATATGTGCGGTGCAAGGCCTATCACGTACTGGCCGACTATGTCGTCCCTTGACCTGGCCTTGTAGTAGGGCTTCATCCTGTACAGCTTGACAAGCAGCTCGTCGACAAAATTTGCGACCTTGAGAAGCACAGTGCCTGCCTGCTCATCAAGAGCGTCAGCAGCAGCCGGGAGGATTATGTCCTGAGGGAATATCTCTATTATCTGGTCCGGGTCTTTAAGGGGCTGTCCTTTTATATCATGAGTATACCCAAGCTCCTTGAGCTTCTCTGCAGACGTATGGATCTCTTTTGGCTTGAAATGCGTGACAGGGATCTCGCTCATGTCAAACCGGATTGTCCCGTCCTTGTTGACGAAGACCTCATGCTTTGCCCTGAGTATGCCTTTTATTATATGCTCAGGAGTGTGATCTTTGTTCATCGTCCCCCTGACACCTTTTATCAGGTCAGGATAGACCTTGTCGCCGAGCATCTCGAGGGCTTTCTGGAAGTAATGCCTGATGTCCACTTCCTGCCTCATATAAGTGCCGGCATTCCCGTGCATGCATATGCTTTCATGGCTAAGCCCGCATTTAGGGCAGATGTAGAGCCTTTTTGTCCTTGTGCTGCATTCTTCGCATATGGGGTATATGGTGTCCTTGCTGCATTTCGGGCACCTGTACATCGGCAGGTCAGCAGTGACCTTGCCGATCTCGATGGCGGATTGGAAACTCCTCAGCCTCCCACCCTCATCCCCTATGGGGAACAGGACCTGGGGGCTTCCAGTCATCTTCCTCATCTTTGCCTTCTCCGGCCTGCCCATCCTTGCTCCAATGAATGTGCCTGACCTGTCCATGAGATTGACAGCTGACAGGCTGTTCAGGTTTTCAAGCACATTCTTGCTGTCATCGATTTTTTTGATGATCTCTTCTGCTGTAGCGCCAAGCAGCCCTGTGCAGGTGAGAAGCCCCAGAGAATGGTTCTCATCTAAAACTATGAATTCATTGCTGGCCACACTATGTGGAGCGCCGATCTTCTCCAGCACCCTCTTCGCATCCGGCTCCAGAGCCAATACTGTCTTGGTGATCCTGCCTCCCTCCCTGTAGACCTTCCCTTTCCCAAGCCAGGTTATCAGCAAGCTCAATTCATCATTCTGGATATGGTTCCAGTAGTATGTGTATTCCGGGTGGAGGGGTATGCTGAATTTTTCAGATAATCTTATCGCTGTTTCAGCCGGAATCTCTGTCATGAATGGGGATTCAAGCAAACCGGCAACCAAATCTTTGGAAAGCCCGGCGTGCTTGGATATCTTGGCTGCATCGAGGCTGCCGAAAATGTCTATTGATGACTTCTCAAGATGCCTCAGCCACCAATCCTCATTATAGCCGGCAGGCACAAGCACATGGCCGTTCTCTGAAAAATCCCCGTAATTGAAAAGTATGTCGCCCAGGAATAGTATCTCTTTCACCCTTTCCTTGTAAAGCTTCGCTTCCCTTACGGTCTTGATCCTTCTGACAGAGCCCTCATGCGTCATGATTATGGGCCCGTCTATGGTATCGCACGGGGTTATCGATGCGGCCTTTCCCGGCCTTTCCATCTTAAGCTGTGTCCCTGTTGCAACAAAATTGTCCAGGAGAATCATCGTCGCAGGGTTTATGCCTGCAGCAGAGAAGCCTGAGTACCTTGACCTGCCGTACCGCAGCCGAAAGCCTCCCTTCGCCATCGGGTGGGTGAGGACCGGCCTTCCGGCAACCAGGTCATCGATGAATGTGAAGTTAGGTGCAAGCTTGTCTTTCTGCTCTGTTCCCTTGCCCTTTGCTTTCTTGCGCTTCTGTAGGAGAAGGAACTCTTCGAGAAACCCCCAGTCCAGCCCGAATTCCTTTCCCCAGACAGACAGCCTCTTCCAGAGCTTGGTGGCTTTCTGCGCCAGGCCTTCTGCAAGAACGAGGCATACCCCCCCTCTTATCCTGTTGGTCCCGACCCTGGGCAGGTCCTTGTAGTTTGACACCTCAAATATCTCGGTCGGCTCTCCGTCGACCTCTACCGGCAGGTTCCTGATAAGGAATTCAATCTCTTCACCAGACGGCCTGTACTGAAGATTTGTAACCCTGTTGTTATAGTCATCTATCTCTGTCTTGAACCTGTTGATCTCATTGTCGTCGGGGTCATACTTTTCATATCCCATCACTATCCTGAGATAGTCTGTAAGGAGCAGTGAGAATGCTGCTGCGGTCCCGCCGGCACCTCTTATCGGTCCTGCGTAGACCGGGGCCAGGTATTCTTTCCCTTCCCTTGTCTTCTTTATCCTCAGCTCCACGAACCCCTCAAGCGGCGCTGAGACGATGCCTCCCGTATGGTATGTGAATCCTGCCCTGATTCCCACCTCGATGGCTTCTCTTCTGGTTTCAAACTTGCAGAACCTCTCCCTTGCGACTTCCTCAGCAATCTTCAGCGCCACTCTCCAGTCCAGGAGGGAATATTCATTCTCAAGCTCGATTATCCTCTTCTTGAAACCTGTGCCTGCAAGGTTCGGGGCCACAGAGCTCATCAGTCCCTCGACACGCTCGGCCATGTTCTTGGCAAGCCTGACATCGACGATAGCCTCTGGGTCGAACCCCATCTGCCTTGCCTTTGATGCTATCATGTAGCATTCGTCCACTCCTTTCTCTATCGAATCGAAATACTTCTGCATATCATCTGACGCCTTCATGTCAAAACCTCAATATCTTTGTCTGCCTCGTCTGGAGGTTGACGAGCGGCACATACGCAGGCTCAGGGTTGTGGCCCACCCTGCGCTGGAACGATGTGGTAGACTGCCAGCATGAACCGCATATCATCGATACATTCCTGTAACCGGATACATAAGACTTATGGATATGGCCCGAAACAAAGAAGTCCGGCACCCGGGAGATGAACAGAGGGTCTTTCTCACTGTCAGGCACGTACAATGTGGAAGTATGGCTAGGAGCAAGGTGCCTTCTCTGCAGCAGGAATTTCATCACCAGGTCTGCCCTGTCATATCCCCCATTGTTCCTTATCGAATCCACATTTGAGATATAATAATCGAAACTGTAGCCATGGTAGAGCAGGACATCGAAACCAGAGAATCCGTCGGTAGCAGCTATATTCACAATGCCCGGGTTGCTTACCAGGGTGATGTTGGGCAGCCTGAAAAGAGGGGCTGCAAACTGTCTGTCAAATGCAGGCTGCGGCTCAGAAAGCCTTATCGAATCATGGTTGCCTGGGCAGACCACGACCTGTATATGGCCCGGGATCCTTGATAGGTATCTTGCGCATTCCTCATACTGCTCATATACGTCCTTGATAGTAAGCTCGGTCTCCTGGTTGGGGTATATCCCCACCCCGTCGACAAGGTCGCCTGCGATGAAGATGTACTTGATCTTCTTGATTATCTCTGCATGCTCCTTAGTCCCTACCTCCCCCCTAAGCCACCTGATGAATTTATCCAGCTTCTTGTCAAGGAAATTGACAGAGCCCACATGGAGGTCAGAAAGGAATATCGCATAGACCTCTTCAGGGGATTTCTTAAGCTCCTTGTTCAGGGGGATGTCGGGATTGAGCAGGCCTGTGCAGAACACTATGCCGTCCCCGCTCATGCCAGTGACACCTACCACTTCATCCAGTACAGTGTCTTTTGCCTGCAGGAAAAGCTCCTGTTTGGAATTATTCACCAGGACCCTGATCTCGCCTGTCCTGTCTTCGAGCTTGAGCATGACATGGCCTCCTGTCGTTGTAGTCTTGTCGCTCACGATGCCGATTATGGCCACATTCTCCCTGTCCCTTTTCTGGAGTATCCTCGCTATCGATGTGAGGCCGGAGAGCTCCTGCCTGTTCCTGAGAAGCCCTTCTATCTGCCTGAACCTGGAATTGTAATATCCTACGAAATCGCCGACATCCTTCTTCGACACAGGCTCTTCATAATCAAAGACTATCTTCAGGCCCCTGCCTTCATATGCCGGGATGCATTTCTCCGGGCCTTTATTCGACTTCACGCAGTCAAGGAATCTCTTGTAATGCGTACTGTCGTTCTCTTTCTCTGCAATGGCCCTTGCGGCCTCAAGGTCCATCCAGTTTATGTCAGTTATCTGCTTTCCAAGAAGCGATACTGAGTCGGGATTTAGAAGGGCAAGCTGCCCAGGTGCCTTCTGGGAGAGAAGGATGGTAAGGGCCTGCTTGTCATCATGCCCGATGAATAGGTCTTCGCTCACGAGAAATCCTTTCTCCAGCATCGACCTGACTAAGTCCTTCTTTGTCTCGTCATCCACCATCTTCAAAAACCCAGGGACTGCTCAATGATCTTCTTTACATTCGGCTTGATATGATTTGATAGCGACAGGCTTATCTCCCTGGTCCGCCCGAACCTGCCTTTTGAAATGACCCTTGCATTGATTATCCCCAGCATGTCAAGCTCTGCAAGGATGTCTGAGAGCCTCCTCTGCGTCAGGGGCCTGACACCTGTCCTGCTGCAATAATCCTTGTATACATCATATACTTCGCCAGTATAGAACATGCCCCTCTGCTTCTTGTCTAGTATGAATATCGAATACAATGTAAGCTGATGCTGCTTTGGCTGTGTCCTGACAATGTCCTGGACGCGGTCCCTCTCAATCTTCTCCTCGGCCTTGTCTATATGGGATATATCAACTTTTTTCTGGTCTTCTCTCTCTGAAATCTCCCCTGCAACCCTCAGGAGTTCAAGAGCCCTCCTTGCATCACCATGCTCCCGGGCTGCAAATGCTGCACATTTCTCAATGACCCCCCCGGATAATGCCCCATCCCTAAAAGCCCTCTTGGCCCTGCGCCTCAGGATGTCCTGGAGCTGAAGTGCGTTGTAAGGAGGGAACACGATCTCTTCCTCGGACAGCGAGGACTTGACCCTGGGATCTATATTGTCAATGAACATGAGGTCGTTCGATATGCCCACCATGCTTATCTGGGTCTTCTTTAGGTCTGTATTCAGCCTTGTGAGATTGTATATTATCCCGTCGCCTGCTTTTTTGACAAGTTGGTCTATCTCGTCAAGGATAAGGACCAGGACCTGCTTGTCTTTCTCGATCAGATTTATGAAGATATTATATATGTCGTCCGTCGGCAGGCCTGTAGAGGGCACCTTTGTCCCGTATTCCTGTATGAGCTGGGCCACCAGGCGGTATTCTGTATCTGCGATCCTTTTGAGCTTGCAGTTCAGGTATATTATCTTGAGATTTATGCCTTTTTCCCTTGAGACATTGAGCATCTGGTCAGCGACGTATCTTGCTGTCGTCGTCTTGCCTGTACCAGTCTTGCCGTAAAGGAATATGTTGGAAGGTTTCTCGAGCTTGAGTGCCGGAGCAATGATATGAGCCAGGCTTTTTATCTCATCATCCCTGTGGAGTATGTCTTTTGGCGTGTAGTTGGTCTGCAACACCTCTTTTTCCTTAAACAAGGATTCTTTGGATATGAAAGTCTCGAAAAACCCCTTTAAGCCTTTTTCTGCCATTGGGTTCCATATGAAATAAAGGTTTATAAATTTTCCTGTGATAATGCCTTGCCTGACCCCATGATTTCCTGTGGAAAAAATTTAAGATAAGGGGTGTTTGCCTGCTCATCATTAAGGTCGGCCGATGTATTGTCAAACAAAAGCGTCGTGATGAGATAGGATTGCCAAGCTCACACATGATCGATGATTATTTTGTCTCAATGGTATCATATAAACCCAGACACTTCACTACTCATTACGACATCCCTTGCATTTGCCTGGTTCAACTGATGATAAAAAATGGCTGACACTCTCACAAATGCTATCATAATTGTCATTGCAGTCGACAGATCCACTGACCCCTGTTTCTGCCTCCACACATTTCCAAACCTCGATTTTCAGACGGTAATGCATAATTATTTCAAAAAAGATATCAATAGGAAAAGAACGTCCATAAAATAAAGACAAAAAATTCAATCAATTGTAATAAAAAATCCATATATAAACTAATATATATATTATATATTTATTTTCTATATAGAAATAAATAAATATAAAAAGGATTTGATAAATATATATATCAATATGTATATATAATAAGATATATGTTAAGAAATTATGATTTATATATATATAATTTATTCTATTCTATTGAATATATTTATCAAATAACCATGTTTTTTTGATGATGTTCCAGCACTGTACTTGGTTAGCCGGTGCATCCGAAAGGTTTCCCCCAATATTTCCACATGTTCCATACGAAACCAAGGTGTCACACCTCGACCATCATGGGACCGATTCTCCGGGGTTTGCCGGCCCGGTCCGCATATATGCTTGATATGCAATATATACAGATTCCTGGCATATATCCTGCAATCAATTTCCGATTGGCTTGTCATTATCCTTTATTCTGACACGTCGAAGGGTTGTCGGGGGGCAGTGGAAATTATTGTGTATGGGCATTCGTCGGGCATCTCTGGCTGGTACCTGATAACAGAAACTTTTTTATATGAGTTTGCTAATTAAATTATCAAAAAGAGGTGACGGGAATGATATTGTCTTATTTTCGTGAGCCTCTGTTGTTGATATTTGGAGGTTGTCAAATATGGCAGATGGCATGACGTTGAATATTTCGGTGGTGATCCTTGCGGTTATAGTCGGGACATTGGCTGCAATTGTATACAGCCTGAGGATCCTGGTGATGCTGGAGAGGAGGATAGCAAGGATGGACGGCAACATTGAGAAGATCGCCTCCAGGGTTGCAAGGGAAGAAGACCAGATTCTGAAGGAAGAGAAGTCTATCGAGAAGAGGCTGGCACTGTCCAAAAAGAAGAAATAGTGCTGCCCAGGGTGTTCTTATGGAATTTGGGAGGGTCATAAAAAATATCAGGTCTCTAAAGGTCCAGGGCGCAGAAAACATAGCCAGGGAGTCTGTAAGATCCCTCCAGATAATTCTGAAAAATTCCAAGGCGCATACTGGAAAAGACTTGTATGCAGAGCTTGAAAAGGCAAGAAAGACCCTGGTAAGTTCCAGGCCTACTGAGCCCTGCATGAGAAACGCCCTCAATTATGTCCTGAAAAACGCTGACAGGAAGGATATTGTCAGGCTCTCAGAAGGCATATCAAAAAATATCGGCGAAGTCCTTTCTTACTTTGATGATTCAGAGAAGAAGATAGCAGAGATAGGGGCAAACACAGTCAGGAAAGACTATGCAGTCTTCACCCACTGCCATTCATCGACAGTCATGATGGTGCTTGCGAAAGCCAGGTTTTCAGGAGTGAGGTTTATTGTCCACAATACAGAGACAAGACCCAGGCTTCAGGGAAGGCTCACAGCAAAGGAGCTGTCTGCATTAGGCATCAAGGTGTTCCATTATGTCGATTCAGCTGCGAGGCTAGCGCTCAAGAAATCTGACCTGTTCCTCTTCGGTGCCGACGCCATCCAGTCAGATGGGAGGATAATAAACAAGATAGGCACAGAGCTGTTCCTTGAGATAGCTGAAAAATATGACATACCTGCTTATTGCTGTGCAGTGTCCTGGAAATTCGATCCGCTGACTGTGTACGATGTCGAAGAGCCGATGGAAAACAGGAATCCTGACGAGGTCTGGGGCAAGAGCCCGAAGAATATCACAATAATGAATCCTGCATTCGAGATAATCGACCCGAGGCTTGTCACAGGCATCATATCAGAGCTGGGGGTCTACAAGCCCGAGGTTTTTGTTGATATTGTCAGAAGAGAGCGGCCGTGGATGTTCTGAGCCCTAGAATATTACATTGAATCCTTCCATCCTGTCCATTTCGGTTTCTTTTATTGCCAGATCATCGACACGCGACGACGCCGGGCCATCCCTGCACCATCCAATGAATCTGCTCATGTCTGCTTCTCTGCCTTGCGCGTATATCTCGACATCACCAGACTGAAGATTCCTGACAGACCCCGAGATCATGAGCTCGATAGCCTTTTTCTTCGTGTTCTGTCTAAAAAAGACGCCCTGCACCCTGCCGGATGCAATAATCCTGTATGTTTTCATTCTTCTGGAACGACCATGGCCTGTGCATGCGGTATGCCTTTTATCATCAGTACATGCTTCTCGCCGACAAACCCATTTTCGACCGCAAAGCCGACAGACTCTTTTCCTGTGATGTTCAGGATGTATGCTTTTTTCATGAGCATCAGGAGCTCTTCTTCCCCTGTCTCAGTGCCTTTATAGAAATCAGAACCCATATCTATCCTTGCTCTTGGACCCTCGATGAGCTTTCCTTGGAGCTCGGTGTCGCAGACAGCGAGGATGAGCCTGCCGTCCGGTGTCACATGCTTTTTAGCGATCATCTTAGGCCTTGACAGAGCGTCTTGAGCCGCATGCAAGGCATTTTATGAATAGAAACTTGTCTTCCCTGATAAGCTTGGTATCGGGCTTACCGCATTCCTTGCAGAGGACGTATTCCTCGACATACTGCTCGATCTTGTCATTTATCCTGGAAGCAGGGATCTTTGTCCCGAAGATGACATATGTCTTCTTGAACGATGCCGGCGTGGCAAGCTCCTTTGTCAGGAATTTTATGAGATGCTGCGGCTTCCTCTGGAGGGTTGCGGCTATCTGGTAAAAGTTGGAGAGTATCGTCTTGTTTCCCTGGACATGCCCCATCACCTTGGGCACCTCGAATCTTGCCTTCTGCGTCGATACATCAGGAAGCTTGCTGTAAGCCTGCTTCAATAGGTCCTCGTATGTCATGAACAAGAAGAATCCCTGATTATTTATAAATCTTTTTCAAATCCGCTGAATTCAAATGTATCAAGCTCTTTTTTCAGCTCTTTTATCTCATCCTTGAGTTCGCCTGCGTCTTTTTCTATTCCTTGTTTTGACAGGTGACTCTCTATTGCATGTATCATCTCCCTCCTGTCAGTGATATCATATAGCTTGAAGGCAAGGGCCGGGTCCTTTTCCTTGACCCAGTCAGCAATCTCGTTGTTCTCGGGGGTCACAAACTCCCTGAACCTGCCGATGTCTATCTTTTTCAGGAATGCAAGGGCTTCCTCGGCAGTCTTAGGGTGTTTCCTGCTCCGTGGTTTCATTGTCTTGAGCTTCCCTGTGGCGAAGTAGACGATATTTGCAAATATTATCAGGATGAGGGCCGCGGGCAATACGTAGTTTGTCAGCCTGTTGGTCTTGTCAGCGCTTGTCTGCTGGACAACGCTTCCTGTTGGCATCAGCCCGCCCTTTGATAGGGTCAGCCTTGAAGGGACCTTGACACTGCCCTTCTTCACTGTGATGTCTGCGAAAAGCATCGAGCTGAGCTTTTGGGGCATTTTTACTGTCAGGTTGAACTCTTTAAATTTCTCGTTGCCTCTGAAATCGATCGTATCATTGCTCAGGGTGATGTAATCAGAAAGCGTGCCGTTAAGAGTTATGTCTGCTGTGAAAGCAGTATTTTCCGTGTTGTAGACCCTGTATGTTATCACTTCTGAGCCGCCGGGCGCAAACATCACGTCTTTTTTTGCAGGGGCAAGGCCGAGGCCAAGGACTGCTGAGCTAAGCAGGATTATAGCAATCATTAGCATCGCAGGCTTCATCATGGCCAATAATTCATTAATGGCATATTTATAATTTTCGTAAAAAGCTTTAAATATGAGGCATATCAGTAATCACCTGATGGTGCTTGAATCCCTAACAAACCCGGTCAGCGCTGAAAAGAGGCCCCTGCAGATGATTCTTCTGGGGTTTTCCTATGCATCTGTCGCAATGTTCCTGAGCCTTTGGATATTCTACCAGTATTCGTCGCTCGTCATGGTGTTCCTGACAGTCCTCGCTTCAATTCCGATTGTCTACAACACAATCAGGTTCGAGGAGAAGAAGGATGAGAATGAGACAGATGAGCTCATCCTGCTAAAGGAGCATTTTAAGGCTCTCAAGGTCTTCATATTCCTCTTCTTCGGATTCACCATTGCCTATGTCTTCTGGTATGTGTTCTTCCCCCAGATAACCGGGGCTCTCGGCTTTGTCCTGCCTTTTTTCCATACGCCGGCTGACGGCAATTCAGTGCTTTTCCAGACCCAGACCGAGACATTCTACAATATCAACGGAGGGGTCACCGGGCTGAGCATCCAGGCAAGTGAGTTTGTCAAGATCCTGCTAAACAATACCAAGGTGCTTATATTCTGCCTCATATTCTCATTCATCTATGGCCTTGGCGCGATATATATCCTTGCGTGGAACGCTTCTGTTATCGGCGCTGCTGTCGGGCTGTTCATTCGCAAGAATATCGACGCGATAGTGGCAAGCTCAGGGCCTGCAAAGGCAGCTGCCTATGTCCAGATAATCGCTCTTGGGTTTCTCAAGTATTCCCTGCATGGTGTCCTTGAGATACTCGCCTACTTCATCGGAGGGCTTGCAGGAGGGATAATATCCATTGCAGTAATAAAGCACAGCTTCGGCTCAAAGAAATTCGAGACCGCGTTATGGGACGCGTCTGATCTGATTATTATATCCATAATTGTGCTGGTTGTGGCTGCCCTGATTGAGGTTTTCGTGACCCCTCTGGTGTTTTAGGAGCGCGCCGCAGTTTGAGCAGAAATTGTCATGGGGCCTTGTCAGCCTGTTGCAGTAAGGGCATGAATGATTTGGTGCTTTGTGATGTACATGCTGGCGGGCCATATCCTTCTTTGGCTTCTCTTCCTCTGCCAGCCTGCTGTATAATATCTTCCCACCGCCCCAGAGGATGAACCCTGCACCGACATATATGAAAAAGAATATGGATCTGACAATGATCGATGTTATTGCGACAACCGCGCCGATGATGATGAACACTATTCCTGGTATTTTTGCCATATCTTCAGCATCATTGCAATACTGTCTTAAATATTTTTTCCTATCCAGCGGATTCCTTGTCCTTGTATCTTTTATACAATTGTGAGATATTGCTCGGGTTCCTGTGCAGCATCCTTGCTGTATCTGATACTGTGAGCCCCTCACCCCTTATCAGGTGGCAGACAACAGACTCCATTATCGAGAACTTCCTGTCAGACAGTTTTCTGAGGGGGATGTTGTAGCTGTAGTCTGTCACCTTGATTTCGGCAGTATATGACAGGCTCACGAGCGCCTTTGACCGGTTGAGCCCTGATGCAATCTCGCTGATGCCCATATGTCCTTTGAGATAGCCAACGACAGCTTTCAAGGGGCTCAGGTCCTGGAGGAAAATGGATGCCGGAATCAACCCCTGCTTGTTGAGCCTAAGCACCTTATCCAGTTCATGCATGTCCTTGAAATTTTTGTTGATGACTGAAAGCAGCATCTGTTCGTTCTTGATGATGGATTCCATGTAATCATCTTTGTCAAGTTTTACAAGGGCATTATGGTGTGTCCTGCATACGGCCTTGAGGTTCCTTCTCAACAACCCAGATATGTCTGAAAGGCTCTTTTCAAGCCTGTATCTCAGATAAAAGACCAGGGACTCGAATGTCGAAAGCCTCCTGTCGGCGATCGCAGAGACAGGGATGGAGGGGCCTGGCAGTTTTCTCATCACAGGATTCCCTTTCGCGTTGAAGTATGTTGTGGAGATTGTCGATGGTGCCCTGTTTGTCAGCCGTGCGATATCTGCGAAACCAAGCCCTTCTTGTTTTAGGTATTTTACAATGGTCTCAAGCAGGGGCTGCTGTTCAGAGAAGACTGAAACAGGCACAAATGCCTCTTTTTTGTCCATCATCCGGTAGACCCTCTTGGCCTGGAGACTGCTCAGATGGCGTCTGAGATTGGGATAGTTGTCATTATCCACTGTACCCGGCCTCCATCACTATTGTCGATGATTTTGTCCCTGGCGGCTCGTTCGGCGGGACAATTATGCCGATGTCTATCTCGACGGAATCATTTCCTGTGAAATTTAGGTATGCGACTGCAAGCCTTGCCTGGGCGATGGTCGTTCCGTCCACGTATGCCCATGAAACCTGCGAGAGAGGCCAGGCGCATGCGTTAGTCTCTGTTGAATTGTCTGCCTTGAATGTGAAATACTGCGTGCCGAGCGGCTCAGAGTCCCAGAGCGCGTTCTGGGCATAGATGCTGATGTTCAGCCTGACATTGCCATCGTTCTCGATCATGAACGGGAGCGGGTCATTGTCTGTCGTATCATTAATCTCGTTCACTGTCAGGGAGCCGAAATTGACTGTGCCTGAAAGAGCGACCATGCTTGTCGAGAGTATCGAGAAGTTCCATGTCTCGCTGTACGACGACCACTGCTCGCCGTCATAGACGCGCACAGACCAGTTGTACCATGAGTCGATGTCAAGGTCTGTCTGCGGGGTGTAGTTGGTGTCTGTGGTGTTTGCCTTCAGGCTTGAGACAGTGCAGCCGAGCGGAGAGCCGCACGTCATCCTCTGTATTGTTATCTCATATGTCAGGGAATCGTTCTCAGGATCAGTTGCAGGGGTCCAGTTGAAGTTCGGTTTTCTTGAAAGAAGGGTGCTGTTTCCGTTGTTAGGCCAGATGAGAGAAACATTTGTCGGGGGGAGGTCTTGTATCTCGATTGTCGACGAATTCTTCCAGTAGCTGAAGAATAAGCCGTCGCTTGCAAGGCAAGAGAGTATCCAGATGTCCCCGCCGGATACATTCCCGCTTGACATGTTATTGACATTTATCTCGAGACCTGAACCATAATCCGTGCCAGTGCTCCCGTTTGAATACAATGCACTGTCCTTGTACCAACGATAAAAATAGCTCAAATTATCGCCGTTTGGATCAGATGCCTGGCAGAGTCCTATCAGGTCATCTGCGGATGTGTTCGAAGCTGAATATATCCTTGCTGAAGTCATCATGGGTCTTGTCGATTCGCTTACGATTATCTCATGTTCGCTTCCAAGTGCCACTGTAAACCATGGCAAGGTACCTGTATCGTCTGTGGAATTTATGCCCATGGACACTGAATTGTTATACCTTGTAAAATTGGTCGACACTGCAAGTCCTGAAAGCGAGTAGCTTATGATTATTGTCCCTGTATCATTCCACCTTGCATATGTGTTGTTCCAGAGGAAATCAACAACCCTTGTCAGGTTAGTCGAATAATTCTGGCTGAAAACACTATCCAGAACAACACCATTTGAAGACTGCCTACAAAGACTGATGCCTTCAATCTGCTCGCACCTGAAAATCGATCCATCACCACCTGCGATAGCATTGCCAGTGGAGGAAGTCATGCCTCTTGCTCCTCCAGAAACAGACACAGAACCACTAAATGAACTATTCATGTACTGAAGTAATATCCTGCCGCCAGCACCGCCCCCACCAGCACCCCTATTGCTTGTCTGAGTTGTATTACCGCCATCACCACCAAAGGAAGTTATGCTTCCATCCCCTACCAATGAATTAGCTACAATATATACAGTACCACCAGACCCGCCACCTCCAGCACCTGCACGACGATTTGCAAAACCTCCGACTTTCACACCATCCTGACCATCAGCAGCAATCACGCCATCAACCCTTAAAATCCCTGAAATATCCAGATACGCAAGACCGCCACCAGAACCTCCATCTGTACCATAATCATAACCTACGCCGCCGCCACCACCAGATCCGAGATCCATTGAATCAATCAGACCACCATAGACAGGACCTCCGACACCTGCATTATTCGTGCTATAATAACCACCCCTTCCACCAGGACCGCCATATCCAGCCCCGCCACCACCATCATCCGCAAAGTTAGTCGAGATACCACCGCCCCCACCAGGACCATAACCAGATCCGCTGTCATCGGTGTATGTAGCGCCAGCACCACCATCATAGCCACGCTCGGAGATATCAATGCTGCCACCAACCTCAACAGACAAATTAACAGCAGAAACATTCAGCCAGTAAAGCTGGCTGACACCATTATCCCTATGCGTCAACACAGAATCATTCCCGATAATAATGTTATCAGCCAATATATGGACGCCCTGCTGATACGCAGTCAGCATTGCGCTATTAGTGATATTGATGGTTGAACAGTTCACGCTTGAGTTCAACAGGTAATCTGACGACAGAACCCAAGCTCCAGAATAATCAGGACAATTTGAATAGTTGGTCAAGATTGTAACATTTCGAGTGTCGGATGTGTTAACATTACCCATCTCATCCCAGCATGTGACATTCCAGAAATATGTCCCAAGAATATCAAGCTCAACAGAATAATTTATCAATGTGGCATTCGTAGAAGGGATGTTTGACCCGATAACAGAACCATTGATAGTCAGATTGCATAAAGGTTCAGTATCGATATCATCAGACGCGTTCCAACTAAAGTTTATGTACTTTGAAGGGAATCCCCAATAAAGGCTCTGATTATCATCAGGATAGTTTAATATCACTGCAGGTGCCTGCACATCTGCTTCGATAGAAAAATTTCTTGATGATGAATTAGCATTTTGATTTGAGTCCCAACATGTGACATTCCAAACATAATCGTCATCAGCTAAATAGGGCAGATAAGCAGCATAAACAGTATTATTCTGGATTGAGATATTTGATTCATTCAAAATTCCATTGATAGAAAGATTACACCACAAGGTCCAGTCCCAATCATCGACAACACTCCAATTAAGCAAAGCCCAATCCACTGTTATTTTTTCTTCAGGATCCGGATGGTACAAGGTGATTATGGGGGGTGTTGAATCCTGTGTTTTTTCAATCAGGATCTCGTGCTCACCATTCAGGCTGATATCAAAACTGGTCAGTACTCCTGAAATACTGGTTTCAAGAGTGTCAACACGGACAGAATTATTGTAGATGTCATAACCAGTGACAGCTTGCAGGACGGAGACTGAATAGTTAATGTCAGCAATGGTAGTGTCATTCCATTTCATGTAAGTATCATTCCACTGCTGCTTGACTTTTCTTGTGAGATTGATTGAATAATTCGGGCTGAATACACTGCTTAGAGCAACACCATTAGAGGATTGAACACAACCACTGATACCATCAATCTGCTCGCACCTGAAAATCGATCCATCACCACCTGCGATAGCATTGCCAGTGGAGGAAGTCATGCCTCTTGCTCCTCCAGAAACAGACACAGAACCACTAAATGAACTATTCATGTACTGAAGTAATATCCTGCCGCCAGCACCGCCCCCACCAGCACCCCTATTGCTTGTCTGAGTTGTATTACCGCCATCACCACCAAAGGAAGTTATGCTTCCATCCCCTACCAATGAATTAGCTACAATATATACAGTACCACCAGACCCGCCACCTCCAGCACCTGCACGACGATTTGCAAAACCTCCGACTTTCACACCATCCTGACCATCAGCAGCAATCACGCCATCAACCCTTAAAATCCCTGAAATATCCAGATACGCAAGACCGCCACCAGAACCTCCATCTGTACCATAATCATAACCTACGCCGCCGCCACCACCAGATCCGAGATCCATTGAATCAATCAGACCACCATAGACAGGACCTCCGACACCTGCATTATTCGTGCTATAATAACCACCCCTTCCACCAGGACCGCCATATCCAGCCCCGCCACCACCATCATCCGCAAAGTTAGTCGAGATACCACCGCCCCCACCAGGACCATAACCAGATCCGCTGTCATCGGTGTATGTAGCGCCAGCACCACCATCATAGCCACGCTCGGAGATATCAATGCTGCCACCAACCTCAACAGACAAATTAACAGCAGAAACATTCAGCCAGTAAAGCTGGCTGACACTATTATCCCTATGCGTCAACACAGAATCATTCCCGATAATAATGTTATCAGCCAATATATGGACGCCCTGCTGATACGAAGTCAAAGTGGCACCATTAGTGATGTTAATCAGAGAACAATTAACACTGGAGTTAAGCTGGTAATCACTGGTGATAACCCAGTCTCCGGAAACATCAAGACAGTCAGGATAATACATACTGTCATTCACTGTCATGTTCCAGTACTGGTAACTAAATCCTGCAGCATTTGAGACATTGACAAGTATCAGGTAACTGCCTGCTTGCGTGTAGTTGCCTGTCCAGTTGAATTCGCTTGTCTGTCCTGCTGTCGATACGTTCAAAGATTGCTTAACACCATCGACATACCATGTGACATTCACTCCTGATTCGTTTGTGAAAGTGATGTTGAATGTCTTGTCATCAGGCTCTGCAATCGAGAAGTTTATCTGAACAGCAGGGTCATAGCTGAAACCACTGGTCGAGTTGGGATAGACTGCTGTGATGTTCGGCGGTCTCTCAGACTGTATCGTGACAACCCTTCTCTCTGTCTGGTTTACGTTCCCAGCCTCGTCCTTTGCGAATGCCTGGTATGTGTAAGTCCCGTCGTCAAGCCCGTCAGTCGCGTTCTTCGACTGGTTGATATAGAAACTCCATTTATCTGTATCGTATTTGTTCAGGTTGCTCATGTACAGCTCCTGGATCTCAGAAGCTGAAAGGGCCCTGTTGTAGATACGGACTTCATCTATTGTTCCGTTCAGATAAGTTTCTGTGTAATCTGAATATCCATGTCTTCCAATATTTACCCCGACTGTTGAATCATATTGAGAAGCAGGTATGGAAACTGTATTAGAATTGTCCAGAACTCCATCTATATACAATCGCAAGGCAGTACTCGGTTCAAACACCCCTGCATAATGCACCCACCTTCCAGTAATTGCGGTGCCATCACTATTAACACGTACTCTGGTGCTGGAATTTATTGCAATGGAAAAATAAATTTTGTCATCAGACGACTCTCTGGTGAGGTCCCATCCTCTATCAATAGGTGAAGTCGCTTTCCCTGTTTTAGATATTATCCTTGAATCTATCGCATGATCTGTATTAAAACCATTAATGTATACCCAAGCTGAAACAGTCATTGCTCCTGTAATTCGAAGACTCTCAGGATTGCCTAGGCTGATATAATCATCAATCCCGTCGAATGCAATACCTAAATCATATTTTCCATCTGTATAATTGATATCGCCTGTTGTCGAATTTGCCCACCATCCCCCGTTCCCATATCTACTGACATCAACAACATAAGTATCGTTATCCCCCAATGCGGAGACATTGTCAAAATTCATCATCAAAACCAGACTATCATTCATTATTGTGTAATTCGTCCCATCCCAGTTCCAGATGAACTCATCAAGATTTGACTCGTTGATCGAGACATTCACGATTACAGATGTGTTTGTTGTTATGGTAGCGTTTGGAGGTGTCGGCTTGACAAAGGAGATTGCCGGCGGTGTCGTGTCGGATATGTTCAGCTCAAACCACCAGGTATCAGACTCAGCTGATGAAGTCCCGTCGCTGACATTGCCTTTCCAGTAATATCTGCCTGACTGGAGCTCATAGAGCTCAGAGACTTCTGAAGCAGATAAAGACCTGTTCCAGATTGCGATCTCATCAAAAGTGGCGTTTGTGTAGGCTGCACCATTCAGTCCATTCCTCCCGATTGCAAAATTATCAGTCATGTCACCCAAGCTGGAAGGCACTGAACCGTCAATCGTCAATGTCTGGGCCACTCCGTCAATGTATCCTTTCAACCTGGTTTCATTGCTTGACTCAGTGCCGTCGAATACCATGACAAGATTGTGCCAGTCTGTACCATTTAGTCTGAAATGACCATTTGTCCACCCTCCGTTACAGACTTCAAGATCTATCTCCCCTGTTGGATTTGTCTCAATTATCATCCTGGTAGATGCATCAGTCTTCTGGCCAAGCGAAAATTCCGAATTATTTAACTTGCGTTTATACCAGAAAAAGATGGTGAAATGTTGGGCATTATCCAATGTCAATGAACTGACATCGTAATGATCTTCATCTTCTTGATTGAAGGTGAATCCGCCTCCGAACTTTCCTCCTGACAGGTTGAATGTCGGACAGTTTGTGCAGGTCCCGTTATTGCCGTTCCCTGTCCAGTCATAGACATGCGTATCATTCTCGCCGACAGAAGAATCATTGTCGAAGTGCATGAGCAGCACCATTCCCTTTTGCATGGAAAGCGGCATGGACGTGAGGTTGTAGTTGATCTCCTCGCCATCAGACAGACCCGAGCCTGAATACAACAGCTTATATCTGCCCTTGTCATAGAGGCGCTTGACTTCCTGGGCAGATAATGTCCTGTTCCAGAGTGATAGCTCATCAATCGAACCATTGAAATATAGATTATCAGCATCAATGTCTCTACCAAGGCCTGCAATCCCAGAGCCAAAACCTGCAAAACCATCATCAACTGTCCCGATGAGCATCCCATCAAAATATCCATTAAATGTAGACCCATCATAGGTAACAGCAGTATGATGCCATTCATCAAGAGCTGTTGACCGGTTACTAATATTGAACCCATAAAAGCCTCCATTATAATACTGGAACTCCACAATATCTTCTGAAAAAGCATTAGCCTCGATTTCAAAAAATGTTGCACTCCCTGTTGTTGCTCTTCTAAGTACCATAATTCTTTGGTCAGAAGGCAAATCTTCTTCTCCATCCATTTTGAACCAAAATGCCTGTGTCCAGGTGTCATTGTTATTCATTATTGAATTGCTTGCAACTAAATCAATATTATCATCAATGCCATCAAATTCAAATGCACCTTTGAACCTGCCGGAGTCTGACCAACTGGAACCATTCACTGCCCCATTATTCCCCTGCCCGCTCCAGTCATGGACAAAAGTATCATTCTCTCCGACAGATGAATCATTGTTGAAATGCATCAACAGAACCAGACCATCTTCCTCGCTCTCATCAATCTCATCAGCATAATATCCATACAGATTTGCAGTCATATTATCGCCATCAGCATCAGCGACAGATGCATTCAGGACAACATAGGAATCACTGACTGTCGATGCATTCGGAGGATATTGTAATGTGATGTTAGGTGGGTGGTTGGTTTCACCTATAGTTATTGTCCGTATCTCTGTCTGGTTCTGGTTCCAAAACTCATCCAAAGCAAATGCCTGGTATGTATATGTCCCTTCATCCAGCCCGTCAGTAGCGTTTTTCGACTGGTTGATGTAGAAAGACCATTTGTCTGTATCATATTTGTTCAGGTTGCTCATGTAGAGCACCTGGATATCAGATGCAGAAAGGACCCTGTCGTATATCCTGACTTCATCGATGGTCCCGTTCCAGGATGAAGTGGTGTCTTTGCCTCCTTTGCCTATCAATAATTTTGTTGCACCGGATATAACATCCCCATCGCTGTCAGTATATGTCGGCGTGTCCAGGACACCGTCAAGGTAAAGTTTAGGTGCCTCTCCTCCTGTCCACGTTGCAACGATGTTCTGCCATTCTGTTGTCTGGGAATAGTTTGAGCTCTCGTACTGGGATGCAGTAATATCTGTGTCTCCGCCAAAACCCATCTTGATGACATTTGTCCCGCCACCTTGGGCACCTGAGGCATCATACCTCATCTCAAGGATTGCATCTCCTCCTGAAGGGTCTTTTGCAATGATGAAACCCTTGTCGGTCCCTATTTCATCAGCCTTGACCCACAACGAGACTGTTATCTCCGTGAGCCCGTTGAGATGTTCTTCTGCATCATCATCGATGATAAAATCACCTGTAGCATCATAGACATATGCTCCGCCGTATTTTCCTGATGAAGTCCATGTCGGTTCTGTTCCTGCAGTAGAATTCCCTAATGTCCCGTCAAAACCATTGCCGCTCATATCCTTCACGCAACCTGCCTGGTCCCTGACAGTGCACTCTCCGAGGGCGCTGACATTGTCGAAATTATACATCAGTATCAGCGAGGAATCCATTATAGTATAATTTGTCCTGTTCCAGTTCCATATAAATTCGCCAAGCGCTGTATCATTGACTGACACATTGAAGACGACTGATGTGTTTGCAGTCGTTGTGGCATTAGGCGGTGTCAGCTTAGCAAAGGCGATTTCAGGAGGTTTCTTGCCTTCATAATCAAACCACCAGACATCAGACTCTGTTGATGAAGTCCCATCGCTGATATTGCCTTTCCAGTAATATCTGCCTTTCTGGAGCAGGTACAGGGCCCTCACTTCAGAAACAGAGAGTGAGCGGTTCCAAATAGCGACCTCGTCGATTGTCCCATTCAGATATTCACCTCTCCCAAACTGATTGTCAGCTGCGCCGATGGTGATGGGATTTGTCTCAGGGAGGAATGTGCCTGAATGCGCATCAGTGAAATCTATCTCGCCATTAACATAAAGCCTCACTTCAGAACCATCATATGTCCCGACCATATGTATCCATTCATCCAATGGTGCAACCGACCCGTTGATATTGGCTGAAGAACCTGAGGTCGTTCTGACCCAGAACTTGTATGATTGGTTCTCGAAACCAAACAAGAAATGTTCACTGTTTCCAGTCCCGTTCTGCCGGTTGGCGATTACATGATGGGAATCCTGATACGATTTCAGATAGACCCATGCTGAAATCGTGAATTCTGAGGTCAGGTCCAGGCTGGGATTGCTTACAGTCTCAATTGAATCATCACCGTCGAAATCATAAGCCCATCCGAACTTTCCGGATGCATTGGCTCCTCTTATCGAGCTGTCAGAATTGTTCACATAGACTGTCCCATTGTTCCCCTTCCCTGACCAGTCATACACATGCGTATCATTCTCGCCGACAGATGAGTCATTGTCGAAGTGCATGAGAAGCACCATGCCATCCTGGACAGACAGGGGCATG
The DNA here is from genome assembly GCA_963717515.1 of uncultured Candidatus Woesearchaeota archaeon. Classification (GTDB taxonomy): domain Archaea; phylum Nanobdellota; class Nanobdellia; order Woesearchaeales; family DSVV01; genus CAYXZQ01. Next base: position 1,122,174 of record OY970338.1, on the reverse strand, counting down.
GATGTCAGGTTGTAGGTGATCTCTTCAGAGTCAGGCAGGTTGTCTTCTGAATACAAAAGCTTCATCCTACCTTTGTCATAGAGCTCCATCACTTCGTGTGCTGAGAGCGATCTGTTCCAGATGGCGACTTCGTCGATTGTGCCGTTGAAATATTCTTCATCTCCAGGTTTATATCTGCAACCAATAGTAAGCGGATTATCATTACTATTAATAATTCCACTGCTTGAACTTTTCAAATCTAACATACCATTAATATAAATATTTCTATACAATCCATCATATGATGTTGCTATATGAGTCCATTCATTCAATGGAATTGTCGATTGACTATAATTATAAGTCATTGCAGCTCCATTTAGTCCAAGGCCAAAATTGATATAGCCACTTCTATTAATAGAAACATAATAAGTCCTTGATGTAGTTACAGTATGGTGTTTTGCCACAATCGAATAACTGTTTGAACCATAGTTTTTGATTTTAATCCAAGCTGATACTGTTAGTTTATTCATACCGTCAAGGATAGATGAATCAGAAACGTTAATACAATCATCTATATTATCAAAGGTATATCCTGATTTGAATTTTGAGGATTGTGTTATTTGAGGCGGAGTATAACCATCTGCATTTGATACATTAGCATCATAAGCAGTTCCGTTATTCCCATTACCGCTCCAGTCATAGACATGGGTGTCATTCTCCCCAACACTTGAATCATTGTCAAAATGCATCAAGAGCACAAGCCCGGTCTCTTCGCTCGCTTCAATCTCATCAGCATAATACCCATACAGGCTTGTATCACCACCGCCGTATACAGTAGCATTCAGAATCACATTGCTTGTATTGACAGTTGATGCATTCCCAGGAGAATTGAGTGTCAAGCTAAGTCCGCTTTCCTCAGTCAATGGCCTGTAATCATATCCTCTTGTCAGATATATGTCGAATGGAGAATCACATATCCCATCATGGTCTGAATCAGGGCATATATCAGAAAAATTGCCTGCCGGACCAGTCCAATAGTTGCCTCCGATGCAGTCTCCACCTATGATGTTCTTGAGCCCGGTGCAGTTCAATGAGACATTGAAAGAATAATTATAGTCTGATTGCGGGTCTATGACTACATTCTGTGAATTGTTGAAGATATTGTTATAGACAGTGATGTCAGCAAGACTGCCTGAGCCGTAATCATCGAACAGGATACCTGCAAGGGTGTTGTTATAGAAAGTCGAATTGACTATGGATGAGTCTTCAGAGTGACCTTGGAGCTGGATGCCATAGTACTTGTTGTCATATATCGATAGATTAGCAAAGACGCATCGGTCAGAAGAATAATCCTGGATACCGCTCTCATTGCTGTTATGGAAGGCTCCGTTGATTATCACTGTATCCTGTGCAAAGTACATATACAGGCTGATGTTCTCGTTATCATGCGAGGAGAGATTGATGAAAGTGTTGCGGTCGCCCCTTATTGTGATTGCAGTGCCATCTGTTACGTGTGAGATATCGATATTTTCAAACAGATTATCATCACAATTCGTTTCGCTGCATGTCAAGCCAGTAGAAACTGCCTTCCTGATAGTGAGATTATCAAAGACATTGTTTGACACATTCCGATAGAGCCACAATCCAAAACCAGGGATGTTCTCAATCAGCACATTCTTGAAAGTGTTGTTCTCAGCATAACCAACATTCCCACTGATGATGATTCCTCTATGGCCTGTACTGTTGATATAGATATCTATGAATTTTGTTCCGACGATGCCGTTTCCACAACTCCCGCTGCCTGCACTAATTCCATAACCCACCCAAGGGTCAGAATCACTGATAGATGTGTAATTGAATATGGAATTGTTGTGGTTGCATAAAAGCAGCAAACCGGTATTGTCACTATCCATTGTCGTGACATTCTGGACAGTATTGAAGTCAGAATCGTCTTCTATATAGATGCCGAACGCAAACTCAGTGACTGTGCAGTCTCTGATGGTGTTGTAATCAGAACCATCCCCTGTGTTATCAAGTCTTATGCCGGCCCCGTTCCCGTCATCATTGCCATCTATTGTATTGCCGGCACAGGTGAATGTGACATTGTCCTGGCCATTGAAATCGATGCAGTCGCCTGCATCATTGATAATCGTTGTGTTCAGCCTGATTATGTCGCCATCGCTTGCGCCGGCAATCTTGGTGTTGCAGTCTGCGCATGAATTGCAATCGATTGTTTGTGCACTTTCACCGATTGTTATCCATCTCTCATCTGTCTGGTTCAGATTCCCAGCCTCATCCTTTGCGAACGCCTGATAGGTGTATGTCCCATTATCCAGACCAGCTGTTGAGTTCTTCGACTGGTTGATGTAGAACGACCATTTATCAGTGTCGTATTTGTTGAGGTTGGACATATAGAGCATCTGTATCTCTTCGGAGGAAAGGCTTCTGTTCCAGATTCTTAGCTCATCCAATGTGCCATTCAGAGCATAATTATTAGATACATACCCTATCAACAAAGAATTATCAGAGGCATTAATGTTCCCTGTGAATGGAGTTACTCCGACTAAGACCCCATCTGCATAACCATAGACATGAGTCCCATTATAGACCAATACGACATGATGCCACCCACCCCATTGCAAGAATCCATAACCGCCTGGTACACTCCCAGAACCTGTTCCATTGCATACCGTCCCAGCCAGATTCCCATCGGAGCCTACTGCTATCTTATAGCCCCTATCCGAACCACCGAAGACACAGCCTTCGCCACCGGCTATTACATAATCCTGCCAAAAATCGGCAGTTTTATCATAATCTATCCAGAGACTGACAGTCAAATGCTGCACTATCTTCATACTACTTGAATCGGCGACACTTATCCTATCATTTTCTCCATCGAAATGATACGCGCCTCCATATCTTCCAGATGAAGTATAGGTTGTAGCACCAATAATAGTCCCATCATTCCCATAACCACTCAAATCCTTTATGCAATCTGGTTGATTGTTGATAGTACATTCACCCAAAGCCCCGACGTTATCGAAATTCATCATCAAAACCAGACTATCATTCATTATTGTGTAATTCGTCCCATCCCAGTTCCAGATGAACTCATCAAGATTTGACTCGTTGATCGAGACATTCACGATTACAGATGTGTTTGTTGTTATGGTAGCGTTTGGAGGTGTCGGCTTGACAAAGGAGATTGCCGGCGGTGTCGTGTCGGATATGTTCAGCTCAAACCACCAGGTATCAGACTCTGTGGATGATGTCCCGTCGCTGACATTGCCTTTCCAGTAATACCTGCCGTTGCCGAGCTCATAGAGCGCCTGGACTTCAGCAGCAGACAGAGCTCGGTTCCAGATGGCGATATCGTCGATTGTGCCGTTGAAGACTTGGTAAGGGCCTGTCTCTTCACCTCTTCCAACCCTTAAACTTTCCGTGATGGTTTTTATCCCTTGGGACGGAGTATCTGTGAAGTCAACGTTTGCTCCGACATCCTCTCCATCTACGTAGAAATGCCAGTCGTCACCTCCGCCCCATATCCACACGACCTGGTGCCAGCCGTCGGTATCGACCGCACCAGCATCGGACTCATAGAATGAAGCATCCCAATTGCTGTCCACCACCGCCCCGCGAAGGCTTCCATACTCTCGGATTTCTACTGCGAATGCCTTCTCATCGTCATCACTCTCATTCCATTCGCCGACAATTGAGAACCATTCCAATTCATTCAGGTTTACCCATGCCGATACTGAGACTGAGGTAAGCCCATCAAGAACATCAAGGTCTCCCAGATTCCATCCATCATCTTTTCCATCATAGTCATACGCTCCCCCGAATCTTCCTCCTGATATGAATGAGGGGCAGCCGGTCCCTGTACAGGTCCCATCATTCCCATTACCTGTCCAGTCATAGACATGCGTATCGCTCTCGCCGGCAGATGAGTCATTGTCGAAGTGCATGAGCAGCACCATCCCATCCTGGACAGAGAGCGGCATCGATGTCAGGTTGTAGTTGATTTCTTCGCCGTCAGATAAGTCTTCACCAGAATACAGCAGCTTGTACCTGCCCTTGTCGTACAATCTCTTGACTTCCTGGGAAGAGAGCGAGCGGTTGTAGATTGCTATTTCATCAAGTGAGCCATTGAATTGAAAACTGGAACCTAATGCATCACTAGAGCCAACAGTGAAATTTGTCGGTGAATCTCCTGTGTCTGAAATCATTCCTTCAGAATTATCTAAGCATCCGCTTTGATTCACCCCATTTATCCATATTTCAGCTTGGCTTTGCCCCCTAAATACAGCTGTTATAAAGGTCCATTCTCCTGCAATAGAGGTTCTATTATTTGTATTAAAATAAACTGTATGGCCCCCGCTGCTCAACTGAAATTTATAACAATCTACAAGATGGGAACATACGGCACCGGCACTTTGGTCTTCATTCCTGAAAAGGATAAATCCATTAGTATCACTTCCATTATAGTTTGCTACAATCATATCATCATCTGTTAATGAATCGTGTTTTACCCACGCTGCTATTGTTATCTCGCCCAGATTGTTCAATGAACTCATATAACCTGTATCAATGGAATCATCGCTCCCGTCAAACTTATATGCTCCCTTAAATTTGCCTGAATCAGTCCATATAGAACCGGTGACAACCCCATCATTACCATTACCACTCCAATCATACACATGAGTATCGGATTCGCCGACCGAGCTATCATTATCAAAATGCCAGAGCCCGACGAGCCCGGTCTCTTCGCTTGCGTTGATTTCATCTGAGTAATAGCTATAGAGCCTAGCTGTCATCAGGTCATCATCAGCATCCGTGACTGTTGCATTAAGGAGTACATGGGAATTGTTGACTGTCGATGCATTGGCAGGTGAGTTGAGTGTCATATCCAGAGGCAATTCACCAATCGTTATCCACCTGATCTCTGTCTGGTTCCAGTTATCGCTTGTATCCTTTGCAAACCCCTGATATGTGTATGTCCCGTCATCTAATAAATCAGTCGCGTTCTTGGTCTGGTTTATGTAGAACGACCATTTGTCCGGGGCGTACTTGTTCAGGTTGGACATGTATAACTCTTGGATCTCTGAAGAGGACAATGACCTGTTATATATCTTGACCTCGTCGATAGAGCCGTTGAATACACATTCCAGGCTAGAGCTTGCTTCTGACCCGATTGTTGTTTCTGCTGAAGAATATGTTATTTTTGACGTGGGGTCTTCTCCAATCTGTTTGACACCATTCACATATAGCAATGTATGGGACCCGTTCATGACTCCTACCAGATGGGTCCACTTATTCAGATTTGCGCCCTGGTCAGAAGAAATCCCCTTCCAATCCCCGCCTCCATTGTCATCGACTATAAACCACCAGACATCAGGATAACCCTCGGCGCTATTTGCGGTCTCGTAATATAAAGTATACCCATTCTCCCACCCGCTATACGGCTCTGCTGTCTGAACTACAACCATATATTCGCAGGGATTTTCATTATACACCAGGTTTACCCACGCGCTTACAGTCACTTCCTGCGGCTGAAGGCTTTGATCACTGCCCAGATAGATATCATTATGAACACCATCAAACCTGAACGCTCCGCCATACTTTCCTGAGGATGTCCATGTCGGGTCTGTACCATAAGTGTCATTTCCGAGGTTTCCGTCATTGCCGTTCCCGCTAAGGTCAGCAACTTTCCCATTTAACCCTGTTGATTCTCCCAGGGTGCTAACATTATCGAAATTCCACATTCCAACCAGGGAATCATCCATGATTGAATAATTCGTCCCATTCCAGTTCCATTTGAATTCATCGAGATTGGATTCATTGATTGAGACTTTGGCGATAAAGAATGCGTTTGAAGTTGTCGACTGGTTTGCCAGTGTCGGTGAGATGAATGTTATTGCAGGATTGATCGCGTTCACATACAATGTACTTTTCTCTGTCTTATTAACATTCCCTGCACTATCCTCGGCAAATGCCTGATATGTGAATGTTCCCGAGATAAAAGGCTCATCATAGCTCTGGTTTATATAGAACGACCATTTGTCAGTGTCATACTTGTTCAGGTTGCTCATGTAAAGCATCTGGATTTCCGAAGCCGAGAGGGCTCTGTTGTAGATTCTTATCTCATCAATTGACCCGTTGAAATTACCTACTCCATCCTCTCTTTCCCCGATATATAGATCCTTGTCACTATCATCTCTTGAACCTCCTTCAGGAGTGTTCCATTCTGCTGATTGAGCAAAAACTCCGTTAATATAAAAGACTGGATCAGTGGCATTCGAATTAGAGTCTCTTGTAACACAAATATGCTGCCAAGCATTTAGGACCAATTCTCCCTCAGTAGTCCCCCAATCACCATTTTGTGTCCCGTAATCCTGATAAAAATCAATATGCCCTCCATAAATACTATGATATAAATACATAAGATGTCCATGATTTTTTTGATAAATTCTTGAAACATCTGCACCATCAGTCCAAGATCTCGGATAAATCCATACGCACACAGTCATTGCATCCAGATTATCAAGAGAATCATTGGAACCGGCGTCAATAAAGTCATCAATACCATCATAATTAAATGCCCCATCATACTTTCCAGAGCTTGTCCACGCAGGGTCTGTTCCTGAAGCTGCATTTCCCAAAGTTCCGTCGTTTCCATTTCCGCTTAAATCTTTCACGCATCCTGCCTGATTCCTGACAGTGCACTCTCCCAAAGCTGACTTATTGTCAAAATTATACATCAATACCAAAGAGTCATCCATGATTGAGTAATTAGTTCCATTCCAGTTCCATTTGAAAACATCCAGATTTGATTCATTTATACTGACATTAGCAATTACAGAAGTGTTTGTTGTTGTTGTTGCGTTTGGAAGGGTCGGAGGGACGAAGGATATTGCAGGGTTGGTCGAATCACTTGCATTAACCAGAACAATCCAATTGAAAATATTTCCCATCTCACTCAGATTATATTCTCTTGAGTTTAGGGTATAACCGGATTTCGAGACCTCAACAGTATGCGGGGTTGAGTAATATTTAGTTCCGTCAATGTCGACATATTCTGTCGCCTCATATCTCTTTGGTGTTGTCTGTCCTGATGCATTGGTCTGCTCACTGAACACTTTTTCAGACGAGACATTTGTTATATTGACCCATGCCCCGCTCAGGTATCCAGAAGTATCATTGACCCTTGTCTCAATGTACCATTTCCTGATTATGTAATTCCCTGCCCCGCTGACAGTCTCGTTTTCATAAGAGCAGTTCAGCAATGTATTATTTGTTGAGCCTGGATTCGAATTTACACTTACATCATCGCTTGAGCCCTGGACATACAGGCAATCGGAGACAGTATTTTCCGAGGCGGAATAGAAATATAATCCAAACAAGCCGGATGCGTTCGTATTGACAAGATTATTATTTGAAGAGGTGTCAATATCAACTCCGGGTCCTGAAACAGAGACGCCCGTGTTGGAAGTGAGGTGGTTGTAGTCTGAATCCAGATAGAGCACGATGCCCACATCTGAGTTTGAGATTCCCGTGTTATTCGCCAGTGTGCCGCCGGAAGCATTGGCCAAAAATATCCCCGGATATGAATCCGATGTCCCTGTATTAGAGATCAGGGTATTGTTTATGGTATTATGGAAATATATTCCTGCGTCGTCTGTCGATGTGCCTATATTGGAAGTCAGGACATTGTTGTTTGATCCCTGCGTGACGGCGATTGCAGGATATTGGACAGATGTTGCATTGTTGAATGCCACTGCACAGTCTGAGGAATGCCAGAGCCAGATAGCGTTGCTGACATAAGATCCTGCGGTGTTGTCTACAATTGTTATGTTGGATGAGTAATCAATCTCGATACCTAAGGTTTGATTTGAGAAGAATGTATTTGTATTTACAACGGTATCTGATGATGAGATCATCCATAATCCTCCGCTATAAGGGCTGTAGACGCTGGCGTTATTGCCGGTCAGCTCACCATGGTTCACACCGTCGAAAAATATCGAATCTCTGCCATAATTGCCCGATGTCGGTTGACCGTCGACGACATTGCAGTTTGTGACTTTTGTGTAATCCTGATCAGAATAGACACCGTTCTGCTCTGCCCCCCCCGAAGTCGAGTAGGTGATCTTGTGATGGTTGCAGTCCAGTGTCACATTCTGCGCCGTGATATTGAAGCATGTTCCGGAGGAGGTCAGGTCTGTCGTCAGTGTATAGGTCATATCCGGCGATGGGAGTTCCCCGCATACGACAATCTCCTGGACAGTTATGGTTCTCTCTTCAGTCTGGTTCAGATTTCCGCTGTCGTCTTTTACGAATGCCTGGTATGTGTATGTCCCAACATCGAGCCCGGCTGTCGGGTTCTTTGTCTGATTGATGTAGAAGGACCACTTGTCTGTGTCGTACTTATTTAGATTGGACATATATAATTCAGCAATTTCTGACTCTGATAAGGCTTTATTGTAAATTTTAATTTCATCTATGGATCCGTTTGCCATCCAATCATAATTTTCTCCCTGATTATTGCATATTCCTATTCTTACAGGGTTGCTTCCATAATCTCTTAATGTTCCCGAATAAGTGGTTTCATCTTTCAATATTCCGTTTACATAAATGCTCATGCTCTTCTGGGAGTCATTAACAACACCCACAACATAGTACCAATTATCAAGAGCATTAGTTGTTCCGTCAGAAACATAATAATCTCCGTCTGTATTGTTCCATATGCCAAAAGTCAAAAATCCATTTTCATCGAAGTAAATAACGTCTGAATACCCTTGTTTACAGATTATTGCAGATTTGTCATGATTTGCTATATCTGCCGGATAACTTTTAGGATAATACCATGCAGACCAGGTAAAGCTAGATTCAGTAATATTTTCCAGTGATTCCGAATTTGGAATTTCAATATAATCGTCAATTCCGTCGAATTTTAGTGCCTTTCCTTTTTTCCCGTCTGTCCAGATTTCTGTGTTGGCTCCGCCTGCTTCCCAGTTTTCGTGGATGGCTGTGTTGGCATTGAGCGTGAATAACCCGGGTTGTCCAGAATTGAATACCTTGGACTTATTGCTGAAATCGGCGTATGCTAAGGTTTTTACTAATACACCATTCTGGTACACATCCAAAACGATTTTAGAGTTCTGTCCTCTGGCTTCAAGTTTAAGCGTGTCCCCACTGCTCCAGGTAAGGCTTGTTGTTCCGGAGTCTAGATATGCTCCCCATCCTGTTCCGTAGATATATCCTATCCGCATGTTGCCATTATCAACGTTTACATATGCCGCATATGCGACATAATTGCTTCCTGTACCTGAACCGCGAACAGTGACAGCTCGCCAGTATGTTCCATACTGTTCGGCTTGTGAATACTGGTCTGGACCGAAATCCGATCCATTCCAGTAAATCTTTGTAGCATATACGCTCGGTTTCAATTGATTTGAGACGATATTGGCTGTGCCTTGCACGACTGTCCAGTTTGGGCCGGGAGATGCAGAATTTGAACGGTCAAAGGTGTCTGTTTCGAAATGTGAAAAAATGGATCCGTCATTGTTATTCCCGCTGATGTCAACGACATGGTAATAGTTTTCCCCCAGTGCGGAGACGTTGTCAAGGTTCCACATACCGACAAGGGAATCATCCATGATAGTATAGTTCGTCCCGTTCCAGTTCCACTTGAATTCATCCAGGTTCGATTCGTTGATAGATACATTTACCTCCACGTAAGTCTCAGGCTGTGTCGAGCCGTTGTCTGGTGTCGGTGAAACAAAGCTGATGTTCGGCCCGATCGCTTCTGTACCGATATTTATCCACCTGACCTCTGTTGTTTTCCAATTATCAAAAACATCTCCTGCAAATGCCTGGTAAGAATAGGTTCCATTATCCAATCCCTCAGTCGCATTCTTTGTCTGGTTGACATACAGCAGCCACTTGTTTGTGTCGTATTTTTTTAGATTGGACATGTAGAGCTCCTGGATCTCAGCAGCTGATAGTGCGCGGAGATAGATACGGAATTCATCTATAGTCCCGTTGAAGCTGACGCCAGAGCCAGATATGCGCTGCGTACCGGAATTTGCAGTTGGGTCATCATAAGCTGCGGAACCGTCCGGGATGCCATCATAATAAAAATATATGTTAGCTCCATCTCTCACAGTGCAGATATATTGCCATGTACCTATTGTCAATCCTGTATTCGCAAAATGATCTGTCCATGAACCATCAAAAGTGGCGACTTGCCATGTGGTCCCGTCTCCGCTATAAAATTCAAATTCCCCTGTACCTGATTTTTCATAGAACCATTCCTCATCACCGGTCGGATTTTCAGGCAGGACCCATGTACAGATTGTAAATGCAGTTTCCGTGCCCCAAAGTATCTGTTTTGAAGAACCAAGGTCGATATAATCATTTACACCGTCGAAATGAAATGCTCCATCATATCTTCCGGCCGAGACCCATGTCGGGTCAGTTCCGGCAGTCGCTCCACCCAATATTCCATCATTGCTGTTACCGGATAAGTCCTTGACACAACCTGCCTGGTTCCTGACCGTGCACTCCCCCAATGCACCGACATTATCAAAATTCATCATAAGGACCAGGGAATCATTGTATATTGTGTAATTGGTTCCGTTCCAGTTCCATACCACATTGTCCAGATATGATTCATTTATGGAGACATTGATCTCAACATAATTCTCAGGCCGGTAGCTTCCGCTCGAAGGAGTCGGCGGAACAAAGCCTATGCCAGATGTGTCAGAGACATTGAGCTCAAACCACCAGACATCAGACTCAGCCGATGAGCTGCCATCAGATGCATTCCCTTTCCAGTAATACCTGCCGTTGCCGAGCTTATACAATGAGAATATCTCAGATGCAGAAAGCGTCCGGTTCCAGGCAGCGATCTCATCGATTGTGCCGTTGAAAAACCTGTTGTCGGTGATCACTCTCCTGCCGACGACCACCGGGTCAGTGGAAGTATTCATGCTTCCTGTCGCAGATTTCTGATTATTCAATATGCCATCGATATATATCTTTAAGACTGAACCATCATATGTCCCGACAATCATGTGCCATGTATCAAAGGAGATCCCTCCTGTGGCTGTTGCCATCTGATACGTGGGCCCTGTGGTGTTGATTATCCGTATCCTCGGCCTTTCCGAGCTGTCTATGCCTAGCATGTAATCTTCCCTATTCACTTTTGGCCCTTTGGTTATGATGCCTATGTCATCAGATTGGTTGAATATCTTAACCCAGGCTGCAAGCGTGATGTGAGGCCCTGTGATGTTCAGGCTTGAGCTGTCTGGAATAGTTATATAATCATCCACACCGTCAAACTCATACCCACCTCCAAACTTGCCATCAGATATATTCCAAAGAGGGTCAGTCCCTGCAGAGCCACTGCCAAGTGTCCCATTGTTCCCAAGTCCAGTAAAGTCATAGACATTCCCTCCAAGACCTGTACTCTCACCATAAGCAGATTCATTGTCGAAATGCATGAGGAGCACCATCCCATCCTGCACAGACAGAGGCATGGAAGTCAGGTTGTAGTTGATTTCCTCGCCGTCAGTTAAATCTTCGCCAGAATACAGGAGCTTGTACCTGCCTTTATCATATAACCTCATGATTTCTTGGGCAGAGAGGGAACGGTTGTAGATTGCGATCTCGTCAATGGAGCCGTTGAAATTATATGCTGAAGGGACAGGCTCATCATAACCTGACAGATCCCCTATCCTTAGAGGTACTGTATTAGGGTTGTCAGTAATATTCCTTATCGATGATTGATTGGAAAAGAATTTTCCATTTACATATAACTTCATCATGTCAGAAGAATTATCATAGGTTGCGACCAGATATGTCCAGGTGTCCTTAAAAATAGTATCATTACCCAATAAATAAGTCTCATCATTATCCCCTGTCTCGACTATGTTTGAACCGTCCTTTATTATAAACCAAACGTCAAGAGGGTATGATGGACCGTCGATCCGTAACTGATATCCTCCTACTCCGCTGTCTCCTCTCTTATCGATGATGCTCTGCTCTCCGACATCTCTTGCAATGATCCAGGCTGAGATGGTGATTGAGCCAGGCATCAAGGTCTGGCTGTGAGTCACATTCACAAAGTCATCTGTTCCGTCATAAGAGATTGAACTGAAGAAATATGACCCAGTCCTCTCAGGCGATCCATAAACTGTCCCATCATTGCCTAGTCCGCTCCAGTCATACACCAGATTATCATCTTCACCCACAGACGAGTCATTGTTGAAATGCATCAACAGAACAAGCCCTATCTCCTCGCTTGAATCTATCTCATCAGCATAATATCCATAAAGATTAGCATCCCCTCCACCGGAGACAGTTGCATTTAGAATCACAGTGCTTGTATTGACAGTAGATGCATTTTCAGGAGAATTCAAAGTCAAATCCGCCTCTCCTGTATCAGTCAACGGCAACCAATCTATTGTATAATAATTTCCATAAGATGCATTATAATAGTCATCACATATCCCGTATGGTGCTATTGTATCATTACATGTATCAGAAAATCCATTTCCGGCTGGATTTGTCCAGTAATTTCCACCGATGTAATTTCCACCGATGATGTTTGTACCATTTTGCAGGGAAGTATTTCCGTGATGGATGCCTGTACCAAAGTTGATTCTATAATTTTCAGAATTGTTAAAGATATTATTATAGAATTTATTTTGATTAGGGGGTCCAGCATCATCATTATAATATAAACCAATTGAATTATTATACAAATATGAATTGTTTATTTCATTGAAATCACATATATCTCCTGAAATGTAAATGCCATTTGTGTTATTTTTTGCAGTAACTCCGGTAATCAAATTGTTTTTTGAATTCATTATGTATAACCCGTCATCATAATTATTTTCAACTGTTAAATTGTTTATTTTATTTTTGCCGCCATCTTCCAGAACAAACCCATAATCTTGATTCGCGTTTGCTAAAATGTTAATAAAAGTGTTGTATGAGTATTCATCCCATTGTCCATATCCACTAACACCTGAGTATTGATTATTATTAGAGATTATATTTTCAAATGTATTATTATTTGAAATATCCATATAAATTCCTTCATAATTATTGGAACTGTTGATACCTGTCAATATGTTGTTATTTGCATTGTAAATATAGATTCCATATCTATTGCCTGTTAAGGTCAAGTCAGAAAGATTGCTGTTATTGGAATATAATGAAACCCCATAATAATTATTCGTGAATACATCATTCCTAAAATTATCTACTTGTGTATATAACTCAAGACCTCGCCTTCCAACACTACTGGACCAGCCTGCATTACTTAAGTAACTATCCTCCATCGAGTAATTGCTTCCTGATTGGACAATAAAATAATAATTCGCAAGAGCTGTATCGCCGTTTGTGATGTTTGCACTCTCATTGATCATCATCCAGCCTGTCGATGTCACATTCAATCCAGTAGTGCCATTCATAGTACCGTTCATCCTGACAGTAGTGTTCGTGATATTGACATATCCAGAAATTGTCCAGTTGCCGTTCACCCATATGGTGTTCTTGCTGTCCTTGATAGTGAACTTCCCGCCATTCAAGATATTCAGGTCACCAACAATCAATGTGACATCAGTAAGATTGAACCATCCGCCTGAAGTCACATTCAGGTCATCTACCTCGATAGTCACACCATTGCATGATACACTCTCATCGATGAGAAGGTCGCTTCCTGCTGCCGGGGTGCATGTGTTGGATTCAATACCTGCTTGAATCGTGACCAGGCTGCTGTTCATCCAGTCTGAATATGCTGAATGATCATATGCCCTGCAGCTGAATGTCCAGTTGTCTCCTACTGATAAAAACGAAGAGCCAAGGGTCGATACAAGCTGCTCTTCACCCTGTGCAAAGCCGGAGATGTAAGCGCTGGTGTCGGTTGTCAGGGTAGGATATCCTAGATTATGATTGCTGGTAACCCCGTCACCGCACCTGCCGTTGATTCCTGGCCCCCAACAAAGGACCCTTCCATCAATGGCGCGGATCCCGCATGTATGCCAATAATCTGATGAAGCCACATCAGCATACGCGCTGCTGTCTGTTGTGGCAGTAGGATTGCTCACATTATGGTCAGTGGTTATGCCGTCACCTACCTTGCCGTCCCATCCACTGCCCCAGCAAAGGACCCTGCTGTCATTGGCACGGATACCGCAAGTAGTCCATCCTCCTGCAGCAATATCACCATATGCGCTGGAATCAGTTGTAAGAATAGGGTCTCCTTCATCATGGTCACTTGAATCCCCATCACCTAATGTACCATATCTTCCCTCACCCCAGCAAAGAACCCTGCTATCGTTTGAACGAATGCCGCATGTATGGAATTGTCCTGTAGAGATGCTTCTGTATGAACTGGAATCTGTGGTCGTTGTAGGAATATTCACATTATGATCGGCAGTGTTTCCATCACCGCATCTCCCTGCCTGTGCAGCACCCCAGCAAAGTACCCTGCTGTCGTTGGCACGGATTCCGCAAGTGTGCCAGGCATTCAGGGAAATGCTCTTATACCCTGCAGTATCATTAGTTATAGTGGGATCACCAACCATGTGCACTGATTCATCACCATCACCCAAAAAGCCCGACCAACCTAAACCCCAGCAAAGTACCCTGCTGTCATTTGCGCGGATCCCGCATGTATGATAATAGCCTGCAGCAATGCTGCTATATGCGGAGGTATCTGTCGTCAAAACCGGGCTGCCTTCCATATGTGAGCTTGTGTCCCCATCACCAAGCAGGCCATATTCACCATACCCCCAACAAAGAACCCTGCTGTCATTGGCACGGATCCCGCATGTATGCCCTGTCCCGGCAGATACACTGATATATGCACTGGTATCTGTCGTCAAAGTTGGGTTACCTGCATCATGGTTTGTTAAAGATCCATCTCCTAACCTGCCTGCTATACCGTTCCCCCAGCAAAGTACCCTGCTGTCATTTGCGCGGATCCCGCATGTATGGTTCTCACCTGGATCCACAGACCCTTCTTTGAAAGCTGTCCCATTGAGAAATATGACAGACCCATTGTACCACCTGTAATCATATGAAAGCATATCATGGTCTGCATCAGTTGCATTGCAATAGCCCAGCAGGTTTCTCGCTGTAGTGTTGGTTTCTGAATAGACCCTAGAACTGTCCATGATAGGAGGGGATGCTGCTACCCAGACGCCCAGTGTCCCGGATGCCCTGTATGTATCAAAAGCAGTGGTGAAAGTCAGGGTATAGGTCTTGCTGTTCTGGGCTGTTGATTCTATGCCATATCCCGAGACCATGGTCGTAGAGGCAGGGTCATATGTGCCTCCATTGATTAAGGTTGTCAAGGGCGAAGTCCATGATGAAACCCTATTGGTCCCGCTTGTCCCTCCTTCACTTGCACCCATGACGACCAAAGAATTTCCAAGTGTGTCGATACCTTCTATAGATACAGAAGAGCCTGTCGTGACAACCTCTTCCAGGCCACTGTCAGTTGGCCCTCTCTGGTTGGCTCCGACATAGAGGTGAGCATGCATGGCCCAGTTCGCGCTTCCGCCAGCCATTGCTATTGTGACATCACCGCTTGAGGAGCCTATGTCATCATCATCGCAATACCACATCTCCTGATGATTTCCAGCCCCTGCAGGATTATCTGCTCTTACGACCAGATTGCAATCATTTCCGTCAACAGTTATGCCAGACAGATTTGTTCCAGTGCTTTCTATCCCGGCAATGATGACGACCAGCCTGTTGTTTCCTGGCGTGCTGACATTGAAAGTGAAAGATGTCGCTCCTGAAACGCCGCCAGAGTGGACAAAGCTGATGCCTGAACTTGCTCCCAATTTCCAGCTTAAAAATGGATAAGTATAGCCATCTACAATATTCCAGATGTAATTCTCATCTCTTTCCTCATAATGTACATCTGAGATATCCCAGCCTGCTCCGGAAAACGTTGTCATATCCTGCATCTGTGTTGTTGTCTTCCCGGTTCCGCCAGCTGAGCTGCCCTGTCCGGATGTTTGCGTATCCCAGAAAGAATTCGTAGTTGTACCAGCACTGTGAAACCCAATCAATCCTCCAACACTCGAAGAACCGCTTACGCTTCCTGTCGAATAACAGTTTGAGACAACTCCACTGTAAATTCCAATCAACCCTCCAACATAATTATGGCCGCTCACAGAGCCTGTCGCATATGAGTTAGTAACATTTCCATGTTTACCACTTAGTCCATAATTGTCACCGACCAATCCACCGACACGATCAAACCCGGATACATCCCCTGAAGCATATGAATCTGTGATATTCCCGGCAGAATTCCCAATCAAGCCTCCTATAGTATTAGCTGTTCCTGTAACACTTCCAGTCGCATACGAATCAATAATGTCTCCATTGGCATATCCTACTAATCCGCCTGATAAATTGTATCCAAAAACAGCTCCTGTCGCATATGAGTTAATGATGTAGCCGTGACAATCAGCTGAAAGTCCCCCAACATAAGAGATTCCAGTTACGTTTCCTGTTGCGTATGAGTTTAAAACAACCCCATACATATCACCGGTTAATCCTCCGGCCCATGCCCCATTGCCGGTTATTTCTGCAGCAGAATATGAATCTGTGATGATACTTCCAGGCCATAATGAAGCTGTTAATCCGCCAACATCAATTTGACCATTTATTGCCCCGGTTGAGTATGAATTGGATATAGTTCCATTTTTTAAATTGCCACATATTGCTCCAGCAACATCTCCACATGTCAGATTAACATCAACCATTCCTATATTCTTAACTACTGCGCCATCATTTAGGGTTCCGAATAATCCGTGGTCATCCCCATCCATTCGCTCCATGTAGATGTTTGAGATGGTGTGGTTCCGGCCGTCAAAACTGCCTGTGAATGCATAACCGTCTATCCAAAACCGCCCTATAGGATACCAGCCAGAGCCTGAAGTGAAATTGTCCATATCGCTGCAGTTTGAATAGGAACCGCAATCATTGAAATCAAGGTTTTTCATCAGGTAATAATTTCCGCTGAGATTATTCCTCATATCGTCCAGGTTCTCGATTGTCCATATCTGGGATGAGTTGGTCGGATCGATGATGATGTCGAGCTCGATGCTGCCGTTGAGGATTCTGAGGTCGAATGTGTCCTGGGTACTGTTCAGGCCGGTCAGGAAGGCCTTGTTGTATGCATTGTCCGCAATCTCTCCGAAATCAGCCATGACTTGGTCATGATATGCTTCATGGATCTCAACTCTGGGTGTCCCTGAAACGACCCTCGCAAAGATGGTTATGTCCCTGGCTCTTGTAAGATTCTGCTCAAATTTCACCCTGACATATTCCCCATCGCCTATGGCCTCGCTCCAGTTCCCGTCTAGATCTTTCACATCATCATAGATATCCGAGATATAGTTCCTGCTGGAATCCAGGTGCTCGGCCCTTGATATCTCGATTATGAGCTCATAAGTCTGGTTGCTCAGGTGCGGGACATTCCATTCAATGTAATCTATCAGGGAATCATTGTTCCTGTCGTATTTCGTGATGTTGACCAGCGTCATTGAGCCGTTCACAAGATGGAACAGCCTCACATCGCCGGGCTTGGCCTCTCTTGGAAGGGTCGTGTGCGCCAGGATATCTGTGTAATGGATGTCGGATGAGATTGTGATTTCTTTACTGGTGCTGGTGATGTTCTTCTCATGGGACACAGGGCCCTCTGTGTAATATTCGACCTGGACATAGGTCTCATCAGTGTCGATCTCGATTGTCGTGTTTTCTGTCAATGCTTTGGCCTGCTTTTTTGCCTGCCCCCTGGCAATCCTGAACCTGACATCTTTCTTCGATTTGTCCTTGACTTTAACTGTCCCATTAAGCGCCTGGATGCTCAGGATGATGCTCTCATTTGGCGTCTTTTGGATGATTCTGGTCCATTTGACAGGCTTGCCTATCTCTGCAAAGCCCTGGACAGGTGACTCATTTGCGGTGTTGTTGAAGTGGGTGATGTTTAGACTTGCATTTTCATCAAGCGGAACAATGGCTTCGGGCAAGGCAACATCCACACCGACAGCACCGGCTACAAGGTTGAACCCGTCAGAGACATACAGCAGCACTGTGAAATTGCCAGTTTCATTCCCTGATATTATGTTGAGGATGTTGCCGTCGACAGATACAGCAAGATGATCGTTCTCATCGACTGAATAGGAAAGGGGTTCTGCGTCGGTGAAATAAGAGTCGAGGGCAAGCGTAAGCACCATGTTGGGCTCCATCTCCAGCGCAGGCACTGAGCCGGAAGGAGGCAGGTTCTCGAATTCCACAGAGACATTTTCTGCAGAAAGAGTGATGTTGACAGACGCATTCTCAACACTGACATCCTTGATTGTCATGTTCTCTGGAGCGAGGCTGGCATTTCCCATGATGTTCGTTCCGGTCGCATTGGTTCCGGTGTTGTTTACCAGATTGGCAATTTCAAGATCGAGGTTTTCAGTGATGTTCAGGCTGGCATTGGCCTCAGCCTCTTCATTCAGATAATCGGGAGATGTTATTGAGGGGGGCTTGCGCCCCTCCTCATTAACATAGTCCACTATTTCAGAAATGAGCGTGATGTTGGATGTCTCTGATGCATTGGTGGAAGACATATTCGGGAGAGCAAGGCCGATGACGCCTGCACCTTCCTCATTGATATACCCTGTCCCTATGGCAACATTGCTGATATTTTCAGACTCTTCATTCAGATATTCATTTGTGACAAATCCCAGATATGAAGGTTTCATGAAGAATAATGATGAAAAAAAGATCAAGAAAATGGCAGTCGCGACAGAATAATACACTATCTTCTTCCTGTTATTCAGGGTTCTTTTGAGCTCATTTTTCTTCCTTCTCAGGAAATCATCATACTCGTCTATTTTTTTAAGGAAATATTCACTGTCATATCTCTCCTTATCTGCCAGCAGGGCTGCCTTGAATCCATTGACCTTTCTTATGGAATCCCTGAGCCCTTCTACCTTTCTTCTCTTGATCACTTTTTACATTCACTCAAAATACTGTATTCAGTCGACTCACAGGCAGGCGGATCCTGAAAACAGAAAAGGGAAGCCTGCCGAAAACCCTGATAAAACCGATACTTACGAATATCAAAATCAATAGAATTTGGACTATTTTGATTAATTTGGTAATACATTATAGTGGATTAGTTAATATTTGTATATTTCACTATATAAACCTTGTGATTAAGGCGCATATTTTGTAATATATTATAGTAGATTAGTTAATATTTGTATATTTCACTATATAAACCTTGTGATTAAGGCGCATATTTTGTAATATATTATAGTAGATTAGTTAATATTTGTATATATCCAGTTAATAAATTTTTTGGCTGCTGCCTTGGGATAGAATAAGTTTTCCTCTTGCCCTAGAATATACTGTCCAGACTGTCCTCTGGTCCCTCTGCAATAGCATGGCGATCTCTGAGAATTTCAGATCATAGGCATTCTTGAGGTGATATACTATTGCCTCAAGGTTCGACAGCCTCCTGTCAGCAAAGACAGATATTGGCACGATATATTTGGTATCTGTCAATCTCAATCTTCCTTCATGCTTATTCTTTGATGACCTGAACGCCTGCCATATTGTCTTCTCGCTCCTGTTCATCATCTCTGCAATCTTCTTGAAGCTTATGTTCAGGTTCTCATGGAGATATCTTGAGACTGTCTCAAGAGTGCTCAGGCGCTCATTGAAGACTGAGACCGGGATGAAAATCTCCAGTTCGCTCAGCAGTTCGAACAGCTGCACAAGCTCGACATCATACTTCTCCCTGAGGCTGCCCAGGAGTTCCTTGAACTCTTCAAACCTCTTATCCTGTCGAACAGCAGTCATCCTATCCACTGTACCCAGCCTCCATCACTATTGTCGATGATTTTGCGCCCTTCGGCTCGTTCGGCGGGACCTTTATGCCTATGTCTATCTCGACGGAATCATTTCCTGTGAAATTTAGGTATGCGACTGCAAGCCTTGCCTGGGCGATGGTCGTTCCGTCCACGTGTGCCCATGAAACCTGCGAGAGAGGCCAGGCGCATGCGTTAGTCTCTGTTGAATTGTCTGCCTTGAATGTGAAATACTGCGTGCCGAGCGGCTCTGAGTCCCAGAGCGCGTTCTGGGCATAGATGCTGATGTTCAGCCTGACATTGCCATCGTTCTCGATCATGAACGGGAGCGGGTCATTGTCTGTCGTATCATTAATCTCGTTCACTGTCAGGGAGCCGAAATTGACTGTGCCTGAAAGAGCGACCATGCTTGTCGAGAGTATCGAGAAGTTCCATGTCTCGCTGTACGACGACCACTGCTCGCCGTCATAGACGCGCACAGACCAGTTGTACCATGAGTCGATGTCAAGGTCTGTCTGCGGGGTGTAGTTGGTGTCTGTGGTGTTTGCCTTCAGGCTTGAGACAGTGCAGCCGAGCGGAGAGCCGCACGTCATCCTCTGTATTGTTATCTCATATGTCAGGGAATCGTTCTCAGGATCAGTTGCAGGGGTCCAGTTGAAGTTCGGTTTTCTTGAAAGAAGGGTGCTGTTTCCGTTGTTAGGCCAGATGAGAGAAACATTTGTCGGGGGAAGATTCTGAATCTCGATTGTCGACGAGTTCTTCCAGTAGCTGTAGAGCGAGCCGTCGAACGCCCTTGCCGAGCAGGTGATGTTGTAGTGCTTGAGGAATCCTGCTGGGTAGTCGTCAGTATAACACCATGTGCTGTTCGTGCACTCAACCGTAGTGTCCCAGGTGTTGTTGTTCGCGCCGTTGACGAACCATGTGAACGAGACATTGATGTTGCTTGACTCATTGTCTATCGGCAGCGCAGAGCAGTTGAAGGTGGTGTTGAAGTATGCAGGCGACGGGGTGATATCTGTTGAGGAAACAGCCGGGGCCTTGTTCGTGCTGACTGTTATCCACCGCTTGTCTGTCTGGTTAGTGTTGCCTGCCTCGTCTTTTGCATAAGCCTGGTATGTGTAAGTCCAGTCATCAAGCCCTGCAGTAGCGTTCTTCGTCTGGTTGATGTAGAACGACCATTTGTCTGTGTCGTATTTTCTCAGGCTGCTCGAATAGACCTCGTTTATCTCAGATTCTGAGAGTGAGCGGTTCCAGAGCCTTGCTTCGTCAATCGACATCTTGGTGTTGTGCTTGCCCTCCCAGTCGACATCGAACTGGGCTATCGAGCGTGTGAGGTTCAGGGCGACTGGCAGCGGGGTTCCTGCCTGGTGTCCATTCTTGTAGAGGGTCATCACTATCCCGTTATATGTGAGACAGATGTGATACCACGTGTTCAGGCTCACGTTTGCTGTGTCGTTTATGTCTGAAGTCCATGCACCGCCGTGGACTATCCCATTTTTGTTTATCTGCACATAGAAGGCTTTGTCGGCTGCTCTTGTCCCATAGAAGAATGCATAGGCCCCGTTGGTATAATTGCTGGTCTTTTCCCAGATGCACATTGTCCTCGGCTCTGCTCCGTCAGGGAAGTTCTCCGGGTTGCCCAATTCGATGTAGTCATCCACACCGTCAAAGTCAAATGCACCGCCGAATCTTCCTGAGTCGTTCCATGCCGGGTCGGTCCCGGCTGTGCTGTTGCCAAGTGTTCCGTCATTGCCGTTGCCGGACAGGTCCTTTATGCAGCCTGCCTGATTCCTGACAGTGCATTCCCCCAATGCAGAGACATTGTCGAAATTCCACATGCCGACCAATGAATCATCCATGAAGGTGTAATTCGCCCCATTCCAGTTCCAGGTGAATATGTCGAGGTTCGACTCATTGATTGATACATTTGCAATGACATATGGAACCGTAGTCGTTGAGGCATTGGGCATCGTAGGGGAGATGAACGAGATATCTGGATTTGTCATATCTACAGTGATGTTCCTTCCCTCAGTGTTATTGAGATTCCCTGCCATGTCCTGCGCATATGCCCTATAAGTGTACATGCCTTCGCTCAGGCCGGTGAAATTGTGATGATTATTGCCTCCGTCCCCGTTGTAAAGGCCGGAGATCTCCTCAGGAGAAAGCACCCTGTTAAATATCATGACATCGTCGATTGAGCCGTTGAACAGGGCGGGATAACCGACACATTTCCTCCCAATGCAGAGATCTGAATCAGTATTGTTCATAGTCTTATTGTTATACCCTGTTCCTTCTTCAACACCATCATAATAAACAGAAGCATTGGCAGTATCCCATGTAGCAGTTATGAAACTCCATTTCCCTGCTGGGATCTGGGTTGTGCCGTTGACAGTAGACGGATAATCGCCATTTAAACTCAAGGCAATCTTCCCTGATAAAATTGCAAGATGATATTCAAACATGTTAGGGTCATTCCACTTAATTACCAACTGTGCATCATTCTGGACGATTTTCGGCCTTATCCAAAGTGCAATCGTAAAACCATCCGATAATGTCAATTCATCTGAATCATTCACCTCGATAAAATCATTCTCACCGTCGAACTCATAGGCCTTTCCTCTAATTCCTGTTGTAACATTAGGACAGCCCAGGCCTGTCATGTTGCATGTTCCGTAGTTTCCATGACTCGAAGTGTCGGCAAAATAAGTCCCATTGCCCTGCTCTAATCTCCACCACCCGACCAATGAATCGTTCCAGTCAACAAATGTTGAGAGATTATAGCTGGCATCGCTTGCAGAGACATTCACATATACATGATTTTCATTTGTTACATTTGTGCTCTCCGGTGTCGGCGGAACAAATTCCACCGACGGCCCGATCAAATCAACAGTCAATGTCCTGTTTGAGATTCCCCATCCGCAATTGCCTGAGGAATCACATGCATAGCAGTTCCAGACAAATGACTTCTCATTCGAAAAACCTGAAACAATCCATTTTGAGCTGTTGGATATCCCTCTGATATCAGAGGTCTGCTCCAAGGCCCACGCACCAGAGAAATTATCATACAAGGAAGCATTCTTCAATGAGGTATCATCAGTCGCATCACAATCAAAAACAATAGTGTCATTGACATACCAATTATCGAGAGGTGAATCAAGAGACACTGAAGGAGCCACCTCAACATTTATCGTCCTCTCCTCAGTCTGGTTCCTGTTTCCTGCCTCATCCTTTGCGAACGCCTGGTAAGTATAAGTTCCATCTCTCACGCTTTGATTTGCATAAAATGACCATTTGTCAGTATCATACTTGTTCAGGTTGGACATGTACAGCTCTTGCACTTCCGATGCTGAAAGGCTAGTATTGTATATTCTGACCTCATCTATCGATCCATTGAAAAAATAGCTGGAAGGATAACCAAAGGGGGAAATAATTCCAACGTAAGTATCATATCCAGTATAATTATAAACTCCTTCAGGACACGAGTCTGATCCCTGAAAAATCCCATCTCTATAAAACAATAATTCCGTTCCGTTGTAAACAGCAGTCAAATGAGTCCATTCATTAATCTGGACTGTTTTGGTATCTGTTGTATACTTAAATCCAACAGTGGTATTATACAATGAAAAAATAAAATGGTGGTTTGAAATCCAGATTGTGATTGCCCCCTGCTTTGAAAATAAAATCCTGCTCTGATTTGAATCTTTTGCTTTTGCCCATAATGAAATCGTGAATGGGCTGTTTGATTGGACAAAAGATAATGGCCCTGTTCCAAGTTCAATAAAATCATTCACGCCATCAAAACTGAATGCCCCTCCATACTTCCCGCTTGAGGTCCATGTAGGATTGGTTCCGGCTGTTGCATTCCCTAAAGTTCCGTTATTCCCATTGCCTGAAACATCAACAACTGTTCCGAGATATCCAGTAGACTCGCTTAAAGCTGAAACATTATCAAAGTTCCACATTCCAACAAGGCTGTTGTTCTTTACAGTGTAATTTGTTCCATTCCAGTTCCAGATGAATTCATTGAGGTCCGAATCATTGATTGATACATTTATCTGGACTGATGTGTTGGAAGTAGTTGTGCCGTTTGCCGGAGTCGGTTTCACGAACGATATGGCCGGGTTTATTATGTCAGGTTTGTTGAGCTCGAACCACCATGTGTCAGACTCGGTTGAATCAGTTCCGTCGCTGACATTGCCTTTCCAGTAATACCTGCCGTTCTGGAGCTCATAGAGCGCCTGGACTTCAGCAGCAGACAGAGATCGGTTCCAGATTGCGACCTCGTCGATTGTGCCATTAAAGTACCCTCCAAACACTCCTCTTGCCCATGTGCCTATTGAGGACAGATACGTTATTCCTGGGTCATAGAGGAATAGATCTGGAACAGAGGAATAGTTTATTCGATTGCCATCGATATACAATTGTATAGAGTCACCCTTTTTCCATGTTCCTACTATGTTTGACCATTTGTTTGGTTGTACTGGCGTGCCTATCCCGTACCAATTATCATCGGACAGTTTTATGCTTATCTGATAGGTATTATCTGTTGCTTCCATGGCTACTTCGCCATTATCACCATGGTATACTATTGTGCTGAATGAATCGGTCAACTTGGGGTAAACCCAAACACTCATTGTAATCTCTGCCTCGTTGTTTAGGATGGTTGGAAATTCGACTTGATCGTCTTGCCCATCAAACTGTAATCCCCCTCCGAACTTTCCGGCTGAGTTGTTGAAAGTTGGATCAGTTCCGGTTGTACCGTTTCCCATCGTACCATTGTTCCCTGTGCCTGAGAAATCATAGACATTCCCGCCTAAACCGTCACTTTCTCCGTAGCCTGAGTCATTGTCGAAGTGCATGAGAAGCACCATGCCATCCTGGACAGAGAGGGGCATCGATGTAAGGTTGTAGTCGATCTCTGTGCCGTTCGAAAGCCCCGAGCCTGAATACAGCAGCTTGTACCTGCCCTTGTCGTACAATCTCTTGACTTCCTGGGAAGAGAGCGAGCGGTTGTAGATTGCTATTTCATCAAGTGAGCCATTGAATTGAAAACTGGAACCTAATGCATCACTAGAGCCAACAGTGAAATTTGTCGGTGAATCTCCTGTGTCTGAAATCATTCCTTCAGAATTATCTAAGCATCCGCTTTGATTCACCCCATTTATCCATATTTCAGCTTGGCTTTGCCCCCTAAATACAGCTGTTATAAAGGTCCATTCTCCTGCAATAGAGGTTCTATTATTTGTATTAAAATAAACTGTATGGCCCCCGCTGCTCAACTGAAATTTATAACAATCTACAAGATGGGAACATACGGCACCGGCACTTTGGTCTTCATTCCTGAAAAGGATAAATCCATTAGTATCACTTCCATTATAGTTTGCTACAATCATATCATCATCTGTTAATGAATCGTGTTTTACCCACGCTGCTATTGTTATCTCGCCCAGATTGTTCAATGAACTCATATAACCTGTATCAATGGAATCATCGCTCCCGTCAAACTTATATGCTCCCTTAAATTTGCCTGAATCAGTCCATATAGAACCGGTGACAACCCCATCATTACCATTACCACTCCAATCATACACATGAGTATCGGATTCGCCGACCGAGCTATCATTATCAAAATGCCAGAGCCCGACAAGCCCTGTCTCTTCGCTTGCGTTGATTTCATCTGAGTAATAGCTATAGAGCCTAGCTGTCATCAGGTCATCATCAGCATCCGTGACTGTTGCATTAAGGAGTACATGGGAATTGTTGACTGTCGATGCATTGGCAGGTGAGTTGAGTGTCATATCCAGAGGCAATTCACCAATCGTTATCCACCTGATCTCTGTCTGGTTCGTATTCCCTGCCTCGTCTTTTGCGAATGCCTGATAAGTATATGTCCCGTTGTCAAGCCCAGCTGTCGTGTTCTTGGTCTGGTTGATGTAGAACGACCATTTGTCCGGGGCGTACTTGTTCAGATTTGACATATACAACTCTTGAATCTCTTCTGCTGACAAAGCTCGATTGTAGACTTGGACTTCGTCGATTGTACCCTTAAAATATCCCCAATCCCATAAACCATCATTTTCTCTTAAGACTCCGATGCCAAGCGGATAATCATTTTCTGAGATGCTGCCTGAAGAAGCTCCACCGTCATCTGGCTGTAGTTGCCCGTTAACATAAAGATTGATAGTGTCTGAATCATCATCATATGTTGAGACAACATGATACCAGGTTCCAACCTGAAGATCCGAAGTGGAAATTTCAAACTCAAGACCAGGGTCTGTATACGCAAATTCCAGCTCAGTCTCGCCTGTGCCAGGAAGCGCATACACCCCGATATAATAATTCCAGTCAGGACCAAGATTATCACCTTTTCCGGCTATCGAAACCCAGTCACCAGCATTGGGGAGGGCATTCATATATATCCATGCTGAAATAGTCACTTCACCGGTTATATCCAAACTTGAATTATCTTGCACAAGAACAAAGTCATCAATTGAATCAAACTGCATCCCTCTGCCATACTTTCCATTTGGAGTTGTTGTGTTCCCCCCATAAACAACCCCATCATTCCCATTACCACTCACATCAACAACATAAGTATCATTCTCTCCCAAAGATGAGACATTGTCAAAATTCATCATCAACACCAATGAGTCATCCATGACCGTGTAGTTCGTCCCGTTCCAGTTCCAGATGAACTCATCAAGATTTGATTCGTTGATCGAGACATTCACGATTACAGATGTGTTTGTTGTTATGGTAGCGTTTGGAGGTGTCGGCTTGACAAAGGAGATTGCCGGCGGTGTCGTGTCGGATATGTTCAGCTCAAACCACCAGGTATCAGACTCAGCTGATGAAGTCCCGTCGCTGACATTGCCTTTCCAGTAATACCTGCCGTTGCCGAGCTCATAGAGCGCCTGGACTTCAGCAGCAGACAGAGATCGGTTCCAGATCGCCACCTCGTCGATTGTGCCGTTGAAATAATCAAGTCTTGTTCCAGCAACCACATAAGACCCTATGCTGAACTTGTTGACGGCAAGCGCAGTAGGAGAGGCTATGAGAGTCTGATTGGTCCTATCTATCCCGTCAACATAAATCTTCACAGCACTTATATTAATCCGGACTACTGTCACAAGGTGATAAATTCCATCATCAACTCTGACTGTTGAATAAGCCTGCATGGTATTCCCTGCAGATCGGTGGAAATATTCTACCAGGCCAGGAGTTGAGCTCAAGCTTCCGTCAATATCCAAGAGTGCTTTTGGCGTACTTGAACCTGTTGCACCTTCGCCATATATCCCCTTGTTTGTTCCATTGCTGCTTGATAAATTGATCCAGGCCATCAATGAAAAAGTTACCTCATTGGCTATGAGTTCGCCATTGGTTGATATATAATCATCAACACCATCAAATGTAAATCCTCCACCGAATTTTCCTGCAGAAATCTTATAAAGTGGCGGTGTGTCTCCATCTGAATTAGAGGCATTATAATCTTGTGCAGTCCCGTTGTTGCCCATCCCTGTCCAATCATATACATGCGTGTTGTCTTCTCCCATCGAGCTGTCGTTGTCGAAGTGCATGAGAAGCACCATGCCATCCTGGACAGACAGGGGCATGGATGTCAGGTTGTAATCTATCTCCTCACCATCTGATAAATCCTTGCCGGAATAAAGCAGCTTGTACCTGCCCTTGTCGTAGAGGCGCTTGATCTCCTGGGCTGAAAGCGAGCGGTTGTAGATTGCGACCTCGTCGATTACCGCATTTGAATATTGGTTGCCTGCCGAGTTCCTTCCGATATCCAGATCATATTGGCCGGGATTGGCGATGGCAGTTGCAGTTGTTGTGTTTTCTGACAATTTACCGTTGACATAAATCTTCACCGTGCTGCCGTTAAAAGTCCCTACAAGATGGGTCCATCTGCCTATTGTGTAATTCCCCCCATAAGCGACTCTGTAATCAGTATCATAAACAGTGAACCCGTAAGTATCGAGGTCTGTTCTTAGCTCCAATCCCCACGTCTGCTCCCCTTTGCTTATTACTTTGTCCCAAACATCATTTGCCCCAAGGGGATAGACCCATGCTGAGACAGTGATTGCGTTTGTCATACTGAGGCTGCTGCTGTTTCCTGCATCAATGTAATCATCGGCTCCGTCAAACTGCATCGCCTTCCTGAATTTTCCGTTTGCTGTTGTAATATTCCACCCCATGACTGACCCGTCATTTCCGTTTCCGCTCCAGTCGTAGATATTGGCATCATTCTCTCCCATGGACGAGTCATTGTCGAAATGCCATAGCCCGACGAGCCCGGTCTCTTCGCTTGCGTTGATTTCATCTGAGTAATAGCTATAGAGCCTAGCTGTCATCAGGTCATCATCAGCATCCGTGACTGTAGCATTAAGGAGTACATGGGAATTGTTGACTGTGGATGCATTGGCAGGTGAGTTGAGTGTCATATCCAGAGGCAATTCACCAATCGTTATCCACCTGATCTCTGTCTGGTTCCAATTATCGCTTGTATCCTTTGCAAACCCCTGATATGTGTATGTCCCGTCATCTAATAAATCAGTCGCGTTCTTTGTCTGGTTGATGTAGAAGGACCACTTGTCCGTGTCGTATTTGTTCAGGTTGCTCATGTAAAGCTCCTGGACTTCCGAAGCTGACAATGCGCGGTTGTAGATGCGGACTTCGTCTATTGAGCCGTTGAGAAATCTATTAGCACCATCAGTGTCATCACCAATCGTGACTGGCACAGATGCTGAAGAGGGTCCAGTGAGCACATCAGAGTTAGCAAGAACTCCATCAACATAAGCAATTAAATTAGTCCCATTATAAACCCCAACATAATGATACCAGGTACCCAAAGAGGGAGAATTAATAAAGATAACACTCCCTCCCGGAGAGTCTCCAAAATTAGTCTGTATCATTATATTGTTGCTTGCATCAAGGCCTAACTTAAACGCATTGCTCTGTGCCTGAGGTGCTATATCAACAATTCCCCCATCATCTGTCAAACTTTCAAGATTAACCCAAACAGATATTGTAACTGTTCCATCACTTCCAACATAATTAAAGTTTGAATACTGCACATAATCATCTACACCATCAAAATCATATGCCCCATTATACTTCCCTGAACTAGTAAATGTCGGACAATAACCACTCGCAAGGTTGCATGTACCATCATTGCCATTCCCACTTACATCCTTAACCAACGTGTCATTCTCACCCAAAGCACTCACATTATCAAAATTCCACATTCCAACTAAAGAATCATCCATGATTGTATAGTTCGTGCCGTTCCAGTTCCATATGAACTCGTCGAGCGTTGATTCATTTATCGATACGTTGATTTCTACATATGGCTCTGCCTGTGTCGAGCCGTCGTCAGGTGTCGGCAGGACGAAGCTGATCCTAGGAGGAGAACCATCATCTCCGCCACCTGAGCCAGTGAGGTTCTCTATCCTGAAATAGCTTCCCTCGGTCTTTGCATAGACCCCGTCTCTCCAGGTACCAGCCACTGCTTCCTGCTGCGTAAAATTAATCAGGTTAAGGCAGCTCTTGTTCACCCCGTCAAGGTTGCTCGCATCTGGGCAGACATAGACTCCCTCATCATAGACTCTTGGGACGAAAATCGTGTGGTTGTCCCCTGTTCCTATGACGCCTGTCAGGTCGACTGCGGTCTTTGTCGTCGATGCGTAAATCTTCAGGCTCGTCAGATTGACATCCGAATCAGAAAAACGGCCGAGCAGGGACAATCTCTTTCCCCATGTCGGATGGGTGAAGTTGATTACCTGGCTTTCTGAATAGATGCTTCCATTATCAACAGTGCTGTTGACAGAGCCATTAACTTGATATTGTGCTGTTGTCGTATCAATTGGGGCGTAGTAGACTCCTCCTCCAACCCCATAATTGACTGCATTAGTTTGCGTATCTGAGGAAGAAATGCCATTATAGCTCGCATTTACATACAGGTCCTTTAGACCGATTGACAAATCAGGGACAGTCACATTGACCTGCCAGCCGACCCCGGAGACGTATGCCAATTGTCCTGAATCATCCCATGAGAAGAAACCGGCCATGGCTGACCCTTCATCTACAGCACTCCAGGTCAAAGATTTGCTTACAACTCCTGCATCGAGCAGCTGATAATATGATGCCTGTGAAGCAGAAGCTACAGTATCATCACAACCTGCTGCCCCGCTGGTCCTGATTTTCGTCATGCCTGCCGGAGCACTTGATACAGTCCTGGCACCATCATTTCCGAAGCCGACAACCAACACACCATCATCGACACCAGTGACAGTGATAGTATCTTTTGCAATGGTATTGCCAGAGAAATTCCATAAGGAGTCTTCCAATGTCCAAGTCCCGATGCCAAGAGTGTTATAAAAGGCAGCCACATGCAGGATTATGTCATTTGCACTGCCGGATGTCTGTGAAAATGTATACGTAGACGGTTCACTGTCACTTGCAGTCTTATACCATGAATGAGAATCAAATGCAGAAATGGTTCCGGGATATGCCATCTGGGTCCAACTTCCATCAGGTGCACTCGCATCACTAAGTGTACCAGCATCATCATGGGTCAACCAGGCAACAAGCAAATCTCCTTCAACAGTCCCGCTTGGTTTTGATACAGTCAGGCTTGAAGCACTATTAGAGAAATTAGAAGAATAGTTACGGAACTGAACATTTACAGCCCCTCCTGTGCCAATAACAGGTGCATCGACCCCGCCGATCGTGACATTGATGACAGACACTCCAGATGTGATCTCGCTTCCCGAATCACTAGTCATATTGAACGTGATTGTTATATTTTCAAAAGAAAGGACAGATACAGGGCTTGAGGTCGTAGGGTCTGTAATCGACAAGTTATAGGCCGGCTGAAAGACCAGGGGAAGATAATCGGTGTTGTCTGTCAGGATGTCATACTGGTCGTCGCATATGCCGTTTCCGTCATCATCGTCGCAGGTCTGGCTCCATCCAGTCCCTGAAGGGTCGGCCCAGTAATTGCCACCCATGCAGTTTCCGCCAACAATGTTAGGCCCTGCGCCGCAGTCAAGGCTCGTGTTCCAGAAGCCTGTATGGCCTGAACCATCATAATCACAGTCCACATTCACGGTATTGTTGAAAAAATTATTGAGATAATAGTTGTCATAGGTGTATGAGCCATCAGTCATAAGATATATTCCAGCCTGGCTGTTGCCGGTGAACCTTGAATCCTTCACTGTGTTATCATAATCATTACCGAACATGCGGAACCCGTACTCAAAATTACCGTATGAATTGAGACCAGTGAGATTGGAATTTGAAGTATCAAGGAAGTAGATGCCATCTTGTGAATTTCCATATGCAGTCAGATTTGATACATCACAACCATAGGCTTCCTGGATAGTAAAGCCATTGCCTGTATTGTTGTAAGAAACCACATCGGACATACGGACCGGCCTTGTCCATGCAAGGAAGCCGTCATCGTCGCAGTCGTGTATCACACCACCTGTTATGGTGTTGTTGAGGTTGGGCGTGGATCCGCCGTACTCGTGTATCTCCATGCCAAGATCCTGAGCATAGCCTATGCTGAAATTGAATAACTGGTTGTTGTCAGAGCCTTCCCAGAACTTGATGCCCTGGTATTCTGTATCATTGACCCACACATTCCGGATGATTGTGTCATCTGCATGCCAGAACAAAATTCCAACACCGTCGTTGCTGGAATAATCGGCATTGTTCACATTGGCGCCGTCGAGAATATTGTGGTCTGACTGGCTGAAATAAATGCCGTTGCCTCCGGCGACATCATTGACATGGATGTTAGTGAAATTGTTGTAGTCAGAGCTTGAGCCTACAAACACCCCTGAATAGCCTGTTACCGTTATCCTGTTTATGTACACATCCTCGAAAGAGTTGTTGTAGTCATTCTGCGAAAGCCGCAGTCCCGTATGACGAGTATTGGTCGCTACATATCCTGAAAACCTGTTATGTGTGGAATCCCTCATATCCAGGTTTTGGCCATGGTTATTAGTGAATGTCAGGTTAGTCGCATCCCAGTAATTGTCATTGCTTAACATGAATAGTGCGTATGATTCTGTCGAAATGAATGAGAGATTTGCAAGCGTGACATAATCAGCGTCAACAAAATTGAGCCCCCTGTCAAAGTTATATATTACACAGTTTTTGATAGTCACATTATTGACACCTGAAATTCCATAGCTAATCCCACTGTCACCATCATCTCCTGTCATCTTATGGCCCAGGCAGTCGAAAGTGATATCCTGTTTTCCTGCAAGGTTGATACAGGTGACAGTAGTCGAGACGTTCTGGGTGAGTCTGACAATGTCTCCTGCGCTCGCATCAGCGATCGCACTGGTGCAGTCAGCGCAGCTCGTGCAGTTGTAGACATTGCCTGAATGCGCATAGTTGTTGGCAAAGGCAGTCTCGTTTCCGAACGTGAACATCTGGTGGTGGGAGCCTTCTGTCATGACATGGACTATCTGCTTTCCGATGCCAGAGCAGTTCCAGTCCGGATAGAATACATGTGTGCCATTGAAAGAGGCATTTAACACCTGGTCATCGCACCTGAGCTGCAGCCACTCGAGGTCATCAGGAGCCGAATTGCCGAATGTGGTCCTATTTATGGTTGTGATGGTAAGATTCGCGACACCTGTCGTGTTGAACCTTACTGTCCAATTACCGCCCACCATAGGGTAGCTCTGGACATTGATTATGGTGATGTAAGCTCCGCCATAGCCAGAGAATGAAGTCACATTGAATGTTATATGGGTGCCGTTGTCTGTGAAGCTGATATTGGTCGGTACCCATTCAGAACAAGCTCCTGCATCAAGGTCATAGTCGGAGCATTTGACGATTGCATTTACAGGTCCGCTCTTCTCCAGGCTGACCTCTGCACCTGTGATATTTATGTGGTTGAGTGAAACAACAGAAGTGCCCATAGGAAACTGCCTGCCCATGACCTTAATGCTCTTGACATTGTCAACCCTGATGTTCTTGATATCTGAGATATTTATGAGTCCTTTGAGGTCCACATGGCTGCCCTGCTTGTCGAACCCAAGCTCAAACAAGTTCCCCACTTTTTCGAGCTTTTTGACCTGCACGCCGAACCTGGAATCAATGTTCCTCTTTTCCAGGCTGAGGTTGAGCCCCTTTATGATGTTCAGCCCTGAAGTTGGGACTTTCACCACAGGCCCAATAACTTCGACATTCACAGCAGAGGCGACAAGGTTGAACCCGTCAGAGACATACAACAGCACTGTGAAATTGCCAGTTTCATTCCCTGATATTATGTTGAGGATGTTGCCGTCGACAGATACAGCAAGATGATCGTTCTCATCGACTGAATAGGAAAGGGGTTCTGCGTCGGTGAAATAAGAGTCGAGGGCAAGCGTAAGCACCATGTTGGGCTCCATCTCCAGCGCAGGCACAGAGCCTGACGGCGGCAGGTTCGTAAAAACACTTGAAACATCCATTAGAGGCTGTGATAGATTCTCCTGGGCCGAGGTGTTTTCAGGGGTGATGCTTTCTATAGGCGGGGTGAAGTTTTCTGAAACGTTTTCTGCACTCATATTCCCGGCAGATTGGTTGGGGTTTTCTGTGATGTTCTGCTCAGTATCATTCTGCAGTGATGCATTCCCCTGGCTTGTGTTCACAATCGAAACATTTGTCATGATGTTGATGCTTGTATTTCCTGCCCCATCCTCGTTGACATATCCAGAACCAGTTCTGTGATGGAGCTGGCTTGTTCCATTTGATAGCCCTGTCTCAGAAGGTATAAGGGTCATGTTACCTGTGGCATTGTCAGTGACATTCAGCATTGCATTACCTACAGGCACTGCTGACATCTCATTTGCATAGCTCAGTCCAGATGGAAGGCCAGTCACATTACCTGCCTCTTCATTGAGATATTCATGTGTGACAAACCCCAGGTAAGATGGTTTGAATAGGAATATTGAGGCCAACAGGAGCATGAATATTGCTGCAGCCATGGAAAATTGCAGCCTCTTCCTGTCCCTTCTGCGGGTTCCCTTCAATTCCTCCTCTTTTCGTGAGATGAAAACTTCATACTCCTTCAGCTTATGGTTGAAATAACTCTCGTCGAAGAACTCTTTCTGCGCAAGAAGGGCTGCCCTGTATTCATTGACCTTCCTTATGGATTCCCTGATCCTCTGTTTCCTGGTCAATATGCCTTTCATAGGGCCCCCTTATTCTTTGCTCGATTATAGACAGTCCATATCGTCCTCTGGTCGCGATGCAATATCCCGGCTATCTCAGAGAACTTGAGACTGTATCTGGTCTTGATGAACGCCACCATGGCTTCAAGGTTTGAGAATCTCCTGTCTGCAAATACAGACAGCGGAATGAGGTATTTTGTGCCTGAGACAGCAAGCTTCTTCTGATATTTTCTCAGGGAATGATTGTATGCCTGCCAGATGGTCTTCTCGCTCCTGTTCATCAGGACCGCAAT
Source organism: uncultured Candidatus Woesearchaeota archaeon (assembly GCA_963717515.1). Taxonomy (GTDB): domain Archaea; phylum Nanobdellota; class Nanobdellia; order Woesearchaeales; family DSVV01; genus CAYXZQ01. Next base: position 1,087,821 of record OY970338.1, on the reverse strand, counting down.
CCTCTTGAAGCCCATGCCTATATTTTCATGCAGGTATCGCGAGATTGTCTCAAGCGCGCTCAGTTCCTTTATGAATACAGAAGTAGGTATCAGTATGTCCTTCTCGCTCACAAGCTCAAAGAGCCTGACCAGGTCAACCTCATATTTTTCAGAAAGCTCTTTAGCAGCCTCCTTTGATCTTGAAAAATCCCTGTCTTTCCTGATGTCGCTCAAACTGTAGTTCATTTTTACTGTATATGTAAGTATTTTTTTATGTATCTGTAAGTATGTAAATCGATTTTTATGATTTTGCCTCTGTTTATGTAAGTATCCCTATATATAATTTTGTATTCTGGTCTGTATATGTAAGTAATCCTATATATGTAAGAAAAAGCATACTTTATTTTCTATTCATGTAAGTATTCCTATATATAATTTTGTATTTTAGTCTATATATGTAAGTATTATTATTTTCAGAAGAGTTTAATCTGTTCAGCAGCTATTCCAGGACCTTAATCCTGCCTGAAGAGATCTCAAAGATTTCGCCTTCTTTGAGAAGATTCTCGATGATCCTCTCAGCATCAGGAATATCGAGCGCTGATATCACATCATCTGTGTCAGCGCCGTCACCCTTGTCAAGCTCACTGATTTTATCCAGTATCCTGTCAACCGGATTCTTGCCCTTTGTGGGTTCCGGTTCCCTTTCTTCAGAATCAACATCTTCCAGTTCCTGCACCACAGCTCCATCCGGGTCTTCAATCCTTTCATGGGTGTTAGATCCTTCCTTCTGTTTCTGGACAGTCCCTGGTTCTTCTTTTCTGATACTCTGAGGGAGATTGCTCAGTTCAAGCTTACGGTATTCAATCCACTTCTTGTTCTTGATCTCCTTGATTATCTCAGGAACGATATATATCTCCTTGTTGAATTCCCTCGGCCTTCCGATGACAATAACCACATCGCCAAGCTTCACACTGACATCCGACTCCCCGAAGATCCGCACCGGCACCCTTGCTGTCCCGTCGTCTATTATGAAAGAATTATAATTCATGTCTGGTACAGGCTCGGATGCGACAACCGCTATTATATTGACCCTTGAGAATTTCCTGCCATCGCCTGTCTGGATGAAATTCGGCTCCCACTGACCTTCGACCCGTACATATCTGCCGTCAGTCAGGTCATTGAGCCTGACCTTCATGGCAACCTGCCTCCCTGTACTGACCTGTTCCATCATTTCCCCCTGAAAAAGGAAACAATCGTGTTTTATATACTTTGCGTTATGATGATTATCATACCCAATATCCAGCAATAATATGCGAACATATGAAGCTTCTTGTTCAGGACCAGCCTGAGTAAAAACTTCAATGCAAAGTATCCGACAACAATGGATACAATCATCGAGATTGCTAGAGCAGGATAATTGATGGTGCCGACCACGAGATCCCTAGATTGAAGCAGGGCTGCACCGATTATTGCAGGGACTGCAAGAAGGAACGAGTATGCTGCAATGGCCTTTCTTTCTACTCCCCTGAAAAGGCCTGCAGATATCGTCAATCCGCTCCTTGACAGGCCTGGTATTATGGCAATGCCCTGGGCAGTACCGATTATAATGGAGTCAATCCATGTCAGCCTTTTTTTGCCCTTTGTATGTTTTGTTAATGAAAGTATGATTCCATTGATGATGAGGGCAACGCCAACAGCTGTGATGTTTGTAAACAGGCTTAGGAATAAATTTTGAAATAACAGCCCTATTATTGCTGTGGGTATCGAGCCTATGATTATGAAGATGAACAGCCTGCCATGCTCTGAGCTGAAGTCAAACCTGAGGACCGCCCTGGCCATCTTGACTATTTCATCCCAGAACACGATAAAGATGACCAACAAAGTGGCAACATGGAGCATGATGTCATATATGACAGGGGTCCCTGTGTGGAAGTATTCCTGGAAAAGAACGAGATGGCCGGAGCTTGAGATTGGCAGCCATTCAGCTATCCCCTGTATGAGCCCGAGCATGATCTCAACCAGCATGAGAAAAGATGAAAATTATATTATTAATAAAACTTTGTAAAATCATATCTTAGAGACGGTGTTGGGCTTGGGCTGGTAGATGTCTCCTGTCCTCTTGAGCTTCTGGATTGTCTCATCGACATCATCTTCGCTTATGCCTCTTTCGCCTGCAAGCGCTATTATTTCATCAAGCGGGACTATCTTGCCGTGTTTTTCCTCAAGCTCATTTATTATCTCCTTTATGGATATTATCTTACCCCTCTCGGTGGTCGTAATGCCTGTCGTTATCCTGTCGATGTCGATCTTTCCGGTCTCCGGATCAAGACCCACCTGCTCAAGGCAGTAGTGCAAAAGCCCGATTGCCTTTTTTGCATCCTGTTTTTTGACCTCGCTGGAGAGCCTTATCTTTGCCGCTGCTTCTGAGAGCCTGACCAATGCCTCAAGCTGCCTTGCTGATATCGGGATGCTCCTGATTCCTCCCTCATCCATCCCGCCGCTGCCCCTCATCTTGATATAATATTCCTTGAGCTCGTTCACTGCCTCTGTTGTCAGCCTCGGTTTTATCTTCTGTCTGCAATATACGAGGTATTTCCTGAGGACATCTGTCTCAATCTCTGCTTCCTGGTCGCCAGGGGACTTATGGAGATGCAGCATGAAATCAGCCATCTTCTCATCCTTGTCCTGGTCAGGGAGGTCCTTGATCGTGAATATGAGGTCGAACCTGTTGATGAGAGTAGGGGGCAGGTCAATCTGCTTGGCTATGGTCTCATAAGGGTCGAACCTGCCGAATTTCGGATTTGCAGCTGCGAGAACTGTAGTCTCACAGCGAAGAGTCGCCTGGATGTTTGCCTTTGAGATGCTGATGCTCTGCTGCTCCAGTCCCTCGTGCATTGCGTCCCTGTCCTCATTGCTCATCTTGTCAAGTTCATCAATCATGACAACTCCCCTGTTTGCAAGCACGAGCGCCCCTGCTTCCAGGCTCCAGCCTGAGAGGAATTCATCCCTTACGACGCTTGCAGTCAATCCAGCACCGGATACGCCTTTGCCTGATACATACCTTGCCTTCGGCGCCACGACAGCAGCCCGCTTGAGCAGCATGGATTTTCCCGCTCCCGGATCCCCGATCAATAGTATATGTATATCGCCTCTTGTCGGCACGCCATCAGGCCTTTCCTTCTTCACACCGCCGACAAACTGCATGATTAGCGCCTCTTTGATCTTTTCGTGTCCGTAAATGCCGGGTGCCAGGGAGTTTATGAGCATCTGCGATATCCTCTTGTCTCTCGAAAGCTCCTTTATCTCCTCTTCCTCTTCCGGAGAGATCTCTATATTTGTATAATCCTCTTCCAGGGCCTGGACATTGTTGGCCTCGATTATCAGGTCGAATTTTGTCGATTGGCCGCCGGAACGCAGTATTATCGGCACCTCCTTGACAGCCCCGACTATCCTGATTGTCGCGCCCGGGTTTGTCTTCCTCTCTGTTATCGGGCTTACAAGATCATCCTTGAGGAGCACGTTCATCCTCTTCGGCTGCTCCCCGCCGTCAAGGTCTTTTGTCGCCTCTTCAAGCACGATACCCTGGGCATCGACAAGCTCTTTTGAAAGCAGCCTGAATTTTCCCTTCCTTCCGCATCCGCATCTGTTCGGCTCCTTGAACTTGTTGTCAAGCTGCAGGACATTCATGATGTTTCCGCAGCTGGGGCACTCGAACCTTGCTGCTGTGACCTGCGGTCTCACATCAGACTTCTGCCTGACAGTCCCTTCTATGACTAGGAGCTTGTTCAGGTGCTCAGCCCTGATGTTCCTGATGAAGACTTTCTGTTCCTCTGAGAGGTTGGAAAGCCTGACCTTGATAGGCTTGTGGTCTTCAGGGAGGTCGAAATTGCCAAGGGCAAGTTCAGCTGCTCTTATCATCTCTTCTGGCTCATCCAGCAGCATGTCGGCAAGCATCGGGTCATATCTTGTCAGCTCAGAGAAATCCATCTGAAGCGATCTCTTTCCGCTTGCTGCGACCTTCATGAGCTCATCAAGGTAATTCGCCTCGACGAATCCTTCAATCTGCTTGATGACTTTTGTCGTCTCCATGTTTGCCAACTGATTTAATTCTTGATACCTCTGATTAATAATGTATTTATCAGAAAATTATGAATGATGGATATTCTTATTTGACTTTCTGAAGGTTCTCTATGAGCTGTTTCACTGCGGACTGCACTTCCTCTTCGCTCTTGGTTCCAGTGCATACTATCTTGCCGTTTGAGAACAGCAGGAAGGTAGCCTTTGCCATCGGCAGTTTGTAGACAAGTCCTGGGAACTGCTCAGGCTCATATTCAGTGTTCTCAAGCTTCATGGCAAGGGTATTGAGGTTGAGGTCCATGCCTATGCTTCCTGAAGCGACGATATTCTGGATCTTTATCTCGGGCTTTATCTTGATCTTGACATTGATCTTCTCAAGGCTCTTGATTATCTTCTTGATCGATTCCTCGACCTTGTCCATCGACCTTGCGCCTGTGCATACCACTTTTCCTGAACTGAAGATGAGCGCGCTGGTCTTGGGCTCCTTTATCCTGATGACAAGCCCTGGAAACTGCTCTGGGTTGTATTCTGTGTTGCTGAGCGTTGCTGCCATCTTCTCAAGCGGGATGTCATGTTCAAGTGATGTTGATACGACGATATTGACGACCTGGATATCCTGTGATTTAGGTTTTTTTGCCATTTAGCACCCCCATTTATAAATGATTTATAAAGGGAATATGCGTCTTATTTATAAATACTCTTGTTTTCCAGTGCCCATACCTCCTCTGTTTCCTGTGGAAAATCCAATGAAGAAGGAGTTCTTATTGCCCTTTAAATAGCCTACGCAGGGTTGTCCAGTGGGCTTTGGCGGAAATATTACGGATAATGAGCTTTATTTTTCGAAAACGAGCGCAGCAGCGCCGTATATGCCTGCAGAATCTCCAAGCCTGTTCCTGACAATCCTAACATGTCTTCTGAGTCCGTCTATGGTGTATTTCTTCACGAGGCTGTTTAGCTCCCTGTAGACTGGCAGGTTGGAAAGCCCCCCGCCAAGTACGATGATGCCGGGATTGAGGATGTTCATGAGCCCTGCAATCCCGATGGCGAAATATTCAAGCGATTCATTCATGACAATCCTTGCCTTGGGCTCCCTTGAATAGAATATCTTCCTGGTATCCGGGTCCTTTATCTTGCCGCCTGCCATGATGTAGTTCTTTACCAGGTTCGGGCCAGCTGCATATGCCTCCACAGTGCCTCGGAGGCCTATCCTTTCTTTTGGACCATCAGGATTCACGATATTATGGCCGAATTCACCACAACTGCCTGTCGTGCCTGTGTAAAGCTTCCCATCAATGACAAGCCCTGAACCAATGCCTGTGCCGTATATTATGCCGATGACATTCCTGTACCCTTTCCCTGCACCCAGTTTCGCCTCTCCGTATGCGAAGCAGTCAGCATCATTGTATACCTTCACCCTTGTCCTTAACTTATGCTTCAGATATTTTCCGAGAGCAAAATCGCTCAGTGAGCCTATCTTGGATGTGCCGACTATCGAGCCCTCCTTCGATATGACATCAGGGATGCTCACACCTATGCCTGCTACACTTTTCTTCCCTTTCAGCTCCATCACCAGAGCGCAGATAATCTCGAGAACAGCCTTTCTCGGGATTTCCACCTTGCTTTCTGATTTCTTCTTGTCGAAATACACCCTTTTCTTCTTTATCTTCCTGAACCTGCTATCGAAGAGCGCACCCTCTATCTTGGTGCCTCCCATATCAAGCGCGACTGCGTATGCCATATTCCTGTTTTTGGATGAAGGGGTTTATATTTTTTTTGAAAATATGTACAGCCTAAAACATAGGTTTATATATTCTATCGTTTTTCCTGTGTAAAAAGGGGTTTCTTTGTATATTGGTGAGATGATGGTCATGTATCCAGCATATTAAACAAGAGGGGTGAGCATAATGCCAAAAGAGATGAAAAAGAAGATCGAGCAGCTTCAGGACAGGTTCGATGACATGAAGAACAGCATGAGGAAATTCGAGAGGCATGCCGAGAGCAAGATAAAAGAGAACCCGGTCAGGTCCGTCCTCATTGCAGCTGGCATAGGAGCTGTCGTCGGGGCTGTCATATCAGCGATGCTAGGAAGAAGAAGATGAATGAGACATTCAGGGATATCATCAACGGGATAAAGGACATAATCAGGAGTGTAGTCAGGACAGGCGAGAGGCAGGTGACCGTGTCATTCTACAGGATGAAGAGGAAGGTCTTCAGGTTCGCCCTGGAATTTTTGCTTTTCTCTATCTCGGTCGTATTCATCCTGGCAGGTCTTGTGCTTCTCCTTGACAGGTGGTTCGGCATCGAATGGGTACTCCTGATAACAGGGCTTATCATGCTCAATTTCGTGTTCTTGACAGCGAAGTTCAAGTAAGAATCAAATTCAGTCAGCAGCCATTCTTCCATTTTTCGATAGCGCCAATCAGGTTTCCTACTGCAACACTTCCATGCTTCCACTGGGAGATATAATCGATAATCTCAGAAATTGATATCTTGTTGTCAGAGTTTGAGTCCGCAATTCCGCAGATGCTTCCTACTGGATTAGGCTGATTGAACAAATCCAGGATATCCGAGGCTGGCAATGCCCGGTTCCATATCTTGACATCGTCGATTGTCCCGTTGAATGAGGCAAAACCAGGAAGTTTTCCGATAAGCAAGGGGCCATCATCAGCCAATATTGCTCCATTGCTCTGTGAAATCGTTTTAACTTTTGCTCCATTGACATAAGTCACGATGTTTGAGCCGTCGTAAGTTACAGCAAGGAAATACCATGCATCTTTCTTAAGAGGATATATATTATTGGCATGGCCTCCATTATTTATCTCAATGCTCAGGTTCCCCTGATATATCCAAGCCCAGTACTGCCTGTTTGAGTTGTCTCCCTTGGCAATCAGCCCTGTGTTGTCTGCAAAGCTTTTCGGGTTGAACCACATCGAGAAGGTTACGTAACTTGGATTCAATGAGGCACTACTCGGGACAGAGACATAATCATCAACACCGTCGAAGCTCAGCGCATGGCTTCCAATCTTTCCTGCCGCCCATGTCGGCCCGGTCACCAAGGTTCCGTCATTGCTGTTTCCTGAACTGTCGTAGGCTGCTGTTCCTGTACCTTCATCAAAGTTCCAGTATGCAATCGGATTTACAGATGTTGGCAAAGGGCAGGTTCCGCAGTCTGCAGGGCAAGTTGAGCAGTTTTCTCCATCAGATGTTTTACATGTTGCATCACCGCAGACCCCCTGTTGGGTTAGGATGCTTTTTATGGTCTGGTACGTCGCAATCCATTTAACAAGATCTTTAACACTGCTTTCAATTTTCAGATTGTTCAAAGGGAGGTATGGACCATCATTGACCGATAGGCTTAAGTCGCCTACATAAACAGAGTCCTTGGCAAGGGAGCTTCCCTTGGATAGCATCCGTACGCCAACAGTGAGGCTGCCAGATGAAAGAATGTCGTCGGGAATGTCTTCGGCAATTGTCTCTTCCTCCTGTCCGTCCAAGTAAATGCTCTTTTCCCAGAGCACCTGGTCATTGACAACCAGTTGTTTCCATCCGAAGTACTTGTAGCCTGAATTGGTGTCACGGTTGTCACGGACGCGCACCTTTACGCTTGCATGGCTCGTGCCGGTCGGCAGGGAGACAGTGGTTTTAACTTCCTGGTACCAGCCCATCACCGCCCTGACACCGGATGAAAGCTTGTACTGGAAATTGGGGTCGTCATTGGACTTCTGCCCGAACATATCCTGGTCGGCGAGAAGCTTTTGTGGGTCATAATAGGCCAGCAGAGGTCCGTCCAGGGCGTACACTATCAGACCCGGAGCTTTGTCACGGGCATCCTGGAACATCGTGCTCAGAAAATCGTTGGGGTAAAATATTTCATCCAATGTTGAGGAATAACCGCGCCAACCTCCACGGATTGCATATGCTCCTGCAAGCCAGTATGCCGGCGGGACTATCGACTGGGCGCGTGTTAGGTCGGCATCAAATTGATCTAAATCTACCTGGTCTTTGGTGTATGACTGCCAAAGGAATAACTCTGCACCGTCGCTAAGCGCCGTATCGTAAGGATTCCCTTCCTCGAAATATGCAAGTTCACCACCTACCAGGTGGGCGTCGAAATACAATTCCGGCAGGAACTTAATATCTGGATTAATGGCGTTCTTGGCTGCCGTAGCTTCTGTTATTGTCTCGGGAGAATTCCAGTCCTGGTTTGGACTTGACAGGAAATCAACCATTGTCCAGGCAAAAAGATTAGGATGGTCCAATGACATGGTGGCGAATTTTTCCGACCAACATACCAGGTCATCCATACATGGAGATTTGGTTTTACTGGTCATGACCACCACTTTTAAACCATAGTTATCCGCCATATCCAGAAAACTGGTAAGATCACCGTCGCTTCCATAATATAGTCTTACTATTGCGTTACCGCCTATGTCTTTTGCTGCCTGGCATGATTCATCGCTGCTGAGGATGTCATGGCCTGCATAATGGTAGATAAGCTTGATGGGTTCAGAAGAGACAGATGCAATCTGAAAAATAAAAATGAAAAAACATATTGCAAAAATGAGCATCTCTTTTTTCATTTTCAGTTATTTCCTCGATTATATTACATAGGATGAATATAAAAAATTATCTGTAAACTCGCCGCAAGTCAGGAACATTTCATTTTCCGATGATTTCATCGAACAGCAGCCCCTTCCTTTTTGCAAGCTCGACATTCACTGCGTAATTATTGCCTGTATCATTCATGTCATCGATGGAGATGAAGAACCATTCCTGGCGCGAGAACCTGACAGCGACCCAGGGCTCGGCACCGAACATCCTCGAAAATTCCACAAGCGCCCCTATCTCTTCTTTGGGTATGTACACGGATGTCTTCTTAGTCGCCTTGCATTCTAGTGCAAGCCTCCTGATGTTGTTTGAAGCGATGATGTCAGGTGACGGGTACTTCGATGAGCCGCTGCCTGCAATCCTGTGCGCTGCCCAGCTTCCGGTCTCCCAGAACCTGTGCACAAGATCCCGTTCTGCATTCGCCCCTTTCTGCTTCTGCGCCATATTACAGATACCTCTTATGGTATGACAGGTATCTCCTGATGAAATAATTCAAAAATTCATTCTCTGTCTTAGCAAGTGCGTGATAATATGATTTCCGTTTTTTGTATTCGATGCTTATCAGGGGGAAATTTCCTTTCTTAAGAATGTATGCGATTATCAGCCTGCCTATCCTGCCGTTGCCGTCTCCGAAAGGGTGGATCTTCTCGAACCTGTAATGGGCCCGGGCTGCAAGTTCGACAGGATGCGTTTTTATGCTCTTTTCATGCCACCTGATGAATTCCTCCATGAGCTTTTCGATATCCTGCCAGTCAGGAGCGATATAAGAGCCCACTCTTATAAGATAATCCCTGAAAAAACCGGCGATATCAGGCTTTGTCCCTTCAAAAAGCGCCTTATGCCAGCAAAGAATCAGACCTGCAGAAAGTTTTTGTTTTGAGTTGATGACATCAAAGAAGACCTTTGAGTGGGTCAGTGTCTCCTGTATATCTTCTAGGGGCCTGTTGGGGGCTATTCTCTTCTGGATCAATTCTTCTGTCTCTTCAAGAGTTACTGTCGAGCCTTCTATTGCATTTGTATTGTAGGTGAAATCTATGGATAAATCAGCCAGCATCTTTTTTTTCACAGTTCGAGGTATCTTTTTCCATTCTTTATTGAAATTTTTCCTGATTTCATTTAACCTGATGAAGGCATCTTCCTGGAGGCATCTTCTGAGCAAAATCTCTTTTCTGTCTTCAATGTCTTTTGGGATTGATTTTCCCAAATAGGTCTCTCTATAGGCTGTCCTGCCGTTCTTCCTGAAGGAATGCCCCAGGTAATAGAAGCCTTTGCGTTTCAGTACTTTCATGGAAGGACGATACCATTACATTTATTTAAATATTTCTAATTTTTTATAAAATGTAATGGTACATTACTGAATCAGGCACAAGCATATTCTTGCAGCATTTACCTATTTACATGCCTGTTTCCCTTCTATTCCGCCAGAAACAAAACCTTTATATACATACCCGATTCCCGGAGCTTTATAGATTGAACGGGGGTTGAAAACATGTCAAAAAGAATATTGCCGCTCGCTGCTATGGAAAAAATACTCAAGAACGTCGGTGCAAACAGGGTCTCTGACAAGGCAAAGGTCGCACTGAAGAATGTCGTCGAGGACATTGCCGAGGACATTGCCCAGGACGCTGTCAAGTTCGCCATGCACGCAGGAAGAAAGACAGTCAAGGCAGGCGACATAAGGCTTGCGGCCAAGAGATAGTTTCATACTTTCAGCTTCATGAAGTCATAGGCTGCGACAGTCTCTGGGAATATATCCTGTGCATCTGAGAGCAGCTCATTTATCTCCTTGTATCTCTGAGAGAAATGCGTGAGCACCAGTTTCTTTGCACCTGACTGGGCAGCGATGTTTGCGCACTGCTCGGATGTCATGTGGAAATAGTCGTGCGCCTTCTGCTCATCTTTTTTTGAGAATGTGGAGTCGCAGATGATGATATCCTTGTCTTTTGCTATCGCAAAACAGCTGTCGCAGAGCCTGGTGTCTGAGATTATCCCTATGGTTTTGCCTTTCACTATATAGGTCATGTCCTTGAATGACACTTCCTTGCCTTTGAACTCGACATTATGCCCTCTCTGAAGCTTGCCGAGGAGCGGGCCTTCAGGTATGCCGAGCTTCTTGACAGCGGCAAGCTTGATCCTTCTCCTGTCCTTCTCGACGAGCTCGAAACCATATGTCGGCACCTTGTGCTCAAGCTTATGTGCTGTGAGCGAGAAGTCGTTGTTCCTGAAGAATATCCCCTCCTCATACTCTATTATCTCAAGGTCTATCTCGTTGTAGAACTCGAATGCCTTGAACATGTGCTCGAACCTTTTTTTGCTCCCCTTGGGCCCGAATATCATGAGATGCTTGTTCTCCTCTGACATCGCCAGGGTCTGTATCAGCCCGGGCAGGCCGAGAACATGGTCACCGTCCCAGTGGGATATGACTATCTTAGTGATTGCAGTAGGTTTTATCTTCACCTGCTTGAGCTGCCTCTGCGTCCCTTCCCCGCAGTCGAAGAGCATGCCTTCATTCTCATACCTGACAAAGACTGCTGTGTGGTTCCTCTCCTTTGTCGGCACCATCGCCGACGTGCCCAGGAATATTATCTGCATGGGAATTCAGTAGCAGCCGGTCATAATAAATGTTTTCTTTTGATTTTTTATTTTCTATATTGAAAAAAATCCTTTCTTCGAAAAATATATATACTGTGCATTTTACTCTTTACAATATGGCAAAGAATATCATAACCGCCCACTATGCAAAGGAGCGGGTGCTCACAGAGCCTGGTGATGATGCAAGAGAGCTCTACAACCAGAGCGTCTACGGCTCGTTGATGGATGACGGCAGTGTCCAGCTCTCGCTGGTCGAAGCCCTTTACCTCATTGAAAAAGGCAGGCTGGTGGTCCTTGACGGCAGGAAGCAGGAGATAACGTCCGAGAAATTCATAAAGAAAGCGCAGAAGATAGAGCCTTCTTTCTGGATACGCTATGTGGCGTACAAGAACCTGAGGAACAGGGGCTATGTTGTCAAGACAGCCCTCAAGTTCGGGGCAGATTTCAGGGTTTATGACCGAGGGGTGAAGCCCGGAGAGGACCATGCGAAATGGGTGGTGTTCCCTGTGCACGAGGCATCGGTCCTCACCTGGAATGAGTTCGCAGGAAAAAATAGAGTTGCCCATTCGACAAAAAAACGCCTTCTTCTGGCAGTCGTCGATGACGAGGGTGATGTGAGCTATTGGGAGAGCAGATGGATACGGCCCTGATAACTATGCTTTCTTCGCTGTCTTCCATAGCGCCTCGAAATATTTCCTGAAGCTGCCTGAGACCGCCCCGCTCTCTATCATTATCGCCATCGGGTCCTCTTTCAATAAGATCATGATGATAATCTTGTTCTTGTATATCTCGATAGATGACGGCATCTCGAATTCCCTGGGCAGGAACCTGAAATGCTGCCCCTTCATGTCCTTTCTCTGCCTGTAGAGCTCTCTGTATTTCTCATTCAGGAGATGCTTGATTATTATGCCTTTTTTCTCTCTTATCTTCTGGCGTTTTGTAAAGTACACCTCAAGGGATTTCGGCTGCTCAGAAAGCCCCATGCTGAGCCATTCCTCACCTCTTGAAAGCGTGTTTATGATGTCCTCGTTCGCTGTCTTGAGCCCTTCGAAACCCGTGAAGACCCTGACCTTGCTCCTGGGTGCGGACTGCTGCTTGAGTATCAGCTCAGGCAGTATCTTCTGTATGTCATTCTTCTCGTCCTCGATCTCCCTGTTCTTCTCATCGAGATAGTCAAGGATTCTAGACGGGTCGCTGGCCTCGAAATGCTTCACACCGTTCTTTACGACAGAGTTTGCAAGGCCCTTCCCCATGAGCCTGTCTAACACCTCGTATACCTTTGAGCCTGATATGCCTGATCTCTTGGTTATCTTTCCTGATGACGACGAGCCGAGCTCCAAAAGAGAGAGGTATATCTTTATCTCGCCCTCTGTGAGCCCGATTTTCCGCAATGCTTCTTCGACCATATTTCAAGGATATGGATGCAACTATATATTGTTTTCCATATTTTAACGTACTAAGGGGGGAGTAATATTTATATCATGTGGCTGGTCACCACTAACTAATCAGTAAGGCGGGTGATTTACATGAATAACATTGCTACATTTTACATCAACAGGCATCTCACGACAGAGATGCAGAAAAAAGGCAAAGGCTCGATAGGCACTAAGCTTGTCCCCGGGAATGAGAAGTTCCAGGAAAGCCTGAAAGGACAATATCGTTACATACAGGAGAGGTTTTACGGCATTGACCTGATAGTCTCAGGCGGGCTTGACAGGCACAGGGGGACTATAGGGCTCATGTCTGATTTTTTCAGAGGGCCGATAATAATCTACGAAGGTCTTGATGCATTCCACAGCTGGGTCTTCGAAGAGGACAGGGATCCTGAAAAGGAGCTCGGGCTTGACAGGTTCGTCCCTGACGCTGACGGGCTGTGCAGGATCATGCTTGATAATGGAAGGACCTATGAATTCGACCCGGCAGCAAGGGGCGTGAATCCTTTCAACATGTACTCGGGGCTGTTGTTTGATGAAGAGCTTAGCAATGCCGTGCTCGGTGAAGACCGCCCGAAAGCAGACTTGCCGTCTTTTGACGAGTTCAGGAAAAAAGCATCCGCTGTCAATAGCTACCTTGTGCAGATTGCAGTCTCGATAAACAATGGAGAGAAGCTCGATGTCCCTGCAAGCGAATTTTACTCAGGCTCACCGGGCGACCTGATGAAAGTCAGTGAAAGGACTGCAAATATGCTGTGGAAAATGCCAAATCCAATATTTGAAATGCTTCGCGATTTAGATGAGACCACTCCAGCAAATTCTGCGGTTTATAAGCGGGTCCATCATTATCTTAAAAGGAAATCCCTCAAGATAGGTGTGATAGCTTCGTGCTCGACAATAGGGCTCATGACCGAGCATGCGATGTATGGCGATGTCGGAAAACACATGTACGACATGCAGCCTGCAGGAAAGCCGCTCTACCCCATGGGCAATGGCGATGTTGTTGTCTACGAGCTGGACAGGAAGAATGAGCTGTTTGTCGTCCAGACACCTATCTCAAGAGAGAAATATCTTGAAAATGCTCAGGAAGAAGCTAAGGTATAACGGCAGGACAAAGACGCCCCTGCTCTATGCAGGGCTCCTTGTTCCATGGCTAGTCAAGGGCATGGACAGAAAACTCGGGCTCGGGATAAAGGGTGATTCCATGACCCTTGACGGGCATTGGTTCTTCCTTCAGAATGACTGGAAGCTTGTCAAGGACAGGACACTTGATGCTCTCGGTATGGGTCATGATTCGTTTTTTTCAAATTTTTTTTCAGAATGCGAAAGGACCATCAGAGAGACGCTTGAGGCTACAGTCGGGCTGGACAGAGATACGTCAAAGAGCAGCTATTTATCTTTCCTTGATAATGTCAGGAAACTCCAGTTCCCATGGATAATCACCCTGCCGATGGCAGAGGCGCTTGAACATCACATAATCGAATCAATGGGCAATGGCAGCGCAGGACTTCTTGAGCAGTTCTTCATCCCACACAAACCTCTTCACATGACAAGACAGAAAGCAGGGGCAGAAAAGATAAAGGATAAGCTTGCAGGGCACAAGCTATATGATTCCTATGAAGAGGGCCTGTCGTCCATAATAATAAAAGACAGGGCTTTGCACGACGAGATAATGGCGCACATTGATGAGTTCAGGTGGGTCGGCATGATGCATTTCTGGGGCGATCCATTCTCTGCGGAAAAATTCTTTGTGCAGCTTGAGACATTGAAAAAAGGCAACAGACCAACTGGTACAGCTACGGTTCCGAATAGGATGATAAAGCTCAAAGAACTTTCAGCAAGGATGGCATACTATAGGAACAGCTTTGCAGAGACATGCGCAATCGCAAGCCATTCATGGCACAAAAACCTGGGTGCAGCTGAAAAACTGACAGGCATACAAAGACATGACATCAACTGGCTCACGTATCTTGAATTCCTCTCCCTGCTTGACAAAAAATCCATCCACGACCCTGAATATCTTGATAAAAGGAAGCAGTCCTATGGAATCATGTCCGCCAGTGATGAAGTATTTACAGGAAAAGCCCTGAAAAGCATGCTCGGAAAGGTGCTCTCGTCAACTTTTGATGCCTCATCAGTCTCAGGCATGGTCGCCTGCAGGGGCAAGGTGCGCGGGACTGCAAGGATAATCCATGACCCTAAGGAGATTGGCTTGATGAGCAAAGGGGAGATACTAATCGTCTCAGAGACAACGCCTGAGTACATGCCTGCAATCTTCAAAGCAAAGGCGATAGTCGCAGACAACGGGGGCATGGCATCGCATTCAGCTATAGTTAGCAGGGAATACAACATCCCCTGCATCGTAGGTGCCGGGCATGCGACGAGGGTCTTCAAAGACGGCGACATGGTCGAGGTAGATGCTGACAGGGGTATAGTTAAAAAGATTAAATAAAGCAAGTCGACACATAGAACATGATAAAAGACTTAAGGGACATCACACTCAAGGATGTAAATCTTTTCGGCGGGAAAGCCGTGAACCTGGGTTTTCTCATAAACAACGGTTTCAATGTCCCGCCTGGTTTCTGCATATCCGCAGATGCAACTGAACTGTCAGGTGAGACCAGGACTGAAATCAAAGAAAAATTCAAAACCCTCGGCTCTTATGTTTCCGTGAGAAGCTCAGCATCATGCGAAGACTCAAAGAAGATGAGCTTTGCAGGACAATTTGACACCTTCCTAAATGTTGATTCCGAAGATGATTTATTCGATTCCATAAAAAAATGCTGGGATTCTGTAAATTCCGGACGCGTGAAGGCCTATGCAGGGGACATGAAGATAAGCATGGCAGTGATTGTCCAGAAGATGCTCGATCCAGAGCTCTCAGGAGTCATGTTCACCCTTGACCCTATCTATAATAAGCACATCCTCATAGAGGCTGCGCCGGGGCTGGGCGATAACATCGTATCCGGAAGGATTACGCCCAGCAATTTCTTAATTCACAGGGAAACATTTGAGATTGTTGACCAAAAGAATATGCATGGGATTGACGAGGGACTGATAGAAAAGATTGCCGGAATCGGAAAGGAGATCGAACACTTATATAACTCTCCCCAGGACATTGAGTTTGCTGTGAAAAAGAAAGTGTATATACTTCAGTCAAGGCCGATAACAGCATAACAGCAAATTATATATATATTCCCCATGTCCTGGGATATTATGCAGGACGATGACCAGATAATCCGCTTCATCCGCTCGAAAGGGCCCATACTCCCTGTCCAGCTTGCAGGTGAGCTCAAGAAGGACATGATAATCGCAGGCGCAGTGCTCTCGAACCTTGCAGGCAGCAGGAAGGTCCTCATATCGAACACAAAGGTCGGCGGAAGCCCTGTCTATTACCTTCCTGACCAGGCCTACAGGCTCCAGGACCTCTACAAGTACCTCAATGAGAAGGACAAGCGTGCATATGACCTGCTCAAGCAGAGAAGGGTGCTGAGGGACATCACCCTGACTCCTCTATTAAGGGTATCGCTGCGGAACATCAAGGATTTTGCAAAGCCCGTCGAGGTCACTGTCGGCAGGACAAAGGAGATATTCTGGAGATGGTACATGACTTCGCCACAGGATGCAGAGACTATCATCAAGTCATTCTTCAAGGAGCAGGAGAAGGAAAAGCCGGCAGAAAGGCCAAAGGAGAAAGAGATGCCGGGACCTGCAGAACATCCAGTGCCTGCAGAACAGCCAAAGCCCCAGGCATTGCCTGTGCCAATATCAGAGCCAGCACCTGTCAAACATGTCCCGAAGGAGCAGGAAGAGTTCATCAGGCAGAAGGAAGACCAGCAGAGGCTGAAGGTGCCTGAAGAGCCGAAAAACGATTCCCTTCACGTCAAGACCAAAAAATTTTTTAATAACAAGCATATAATCATCAGGAATATTGAAGTGATCAGGAAGAATTCAGAGATAGATTATATCATCGATGTACCATCGACAGTAGGGAACATCAATTACTATTGCAAGGCAAAATCCAAGAAGAAGGTGGGTGACTCAGACCTTGCAAGCGCGTTTGTCAAGGGTCAGCTCAAGAAACTGCCGGTGCTGTTCCTGACTGTCGGGGACCTGACGAAGAAGGCGAAGGAGATGCTGGACGAGGAATTCCAGAACTTGAAAGTCAAAAAGATCTAACGGGGGTGTTGATTATGAAAAAGAGATACTTATTTGTGATTATGGCAATGCTGTTGTTTGTGATGGCGTGTTCGACCGAGGTCGCTCCTCCTCAGCAGCAGCCGACAGAACAGCCGCTGGTGCAGGCCACGTGCAATGACAATATCAGCAACCAGGGAGAGACAGGCATCGACTGTGGAGGTCCGTGCGCTCCATGCGAGACATGCAATGACGGAATCCAGAACCAGAGGGAAGATGGTGTTGACTGTGGCGGTCCATGTCCGCCTTGCCAGACATGCTATGACGGAGTCCAGAACCAGAATGAGACAGGAATCGACTGCGGGGGAGTCTGCAAGCCATGCCCTGTCGAAAAATTTGAGATATACTCAGAAGACTACCTGGCGCTCAAGGACAAGATGAAGCCGAACATACCGGCCATCTTCCTCAAACCTGCCCTTCCGACCGGGCTTAAGATAGGGGAATCATATGTATTTGCCCTAGGGCTCACAAACACCCTTGAGTCAGAGGAGACTTTCCTTGTCGATGTGGAGTTCAAGAATGCAAAGGATTTCAGCTCGAACCCTATTGTGGTGGACAAGACCACTGTCCTGTCATGGTTTGACAAGAATGAATGGGGCGAATATAAGCTTGCCAAGTACGAAAATGTTGCGATTCCTGTTGGTGTCACTGTCGGTGATTTTATAGCGCCCGGGGTAATGACAAAGCCAGGGACATATTATTTTGATGCAGTGATAACCTACAAGAGAAGCATCGGGACGACAGATTACACTACTGTGGATTTCAATTTCAAGGTCAAGTAGAGGGGAACTGATGGGCATCCCGGTTAAAGACCTGATAGGCTCAAAAGAGGTCGGGCTTGATGAGTTCAGGGGCAAGATCCTCGTCATCGACACCTTCAACCTCCTCTATCAGTTCCTGACTACAGTCCGGCAGAGGGACGGCTCTGCGCTTACTGATTCCAAGGGCAATGTCACAAGCCACCTGACCGGGCTCTTCTCGAGGATATCCAATCTCATGCAGAAGGATATCAGGCTGGCATTTGTCTTTGACGGCAGGCCGCCGGACCTGAAAGCAAAGGAAAGGGACAGACGGAAAGGAATAAAGCTCGAAGCCCTGAAAAAATATGAGATCGCAAAGGAAAGGGAAGATGTCGAAGGCATGAAGAGATACGCATCACAGGCGACAAGGCTGACTCCCGACATCATAGAAGGCTCAAAGAGGCTGATATCTGCATTCGGCTGTCCTGTCATCGATGCCCCTAGTGAGGGCGAGGCGCAGGCAGCATACATCGTAAAGAAAGGCGACGGTTATGCAACAGTCTCGCAGGACTTTGATACTCTTCTTTACGGGACGCCTAGGCTTGTCCGCAATCTTTCTGTTGCAGGCAAGCGGAAGAGGACCGGAAAGCTTGGTTATGTTTCAGTAAGCCCCGAGGAGATAGTGCTCTCAGATAACCTGAACAGCATGGGGATAGATATAGACCAGCTGACAGCTCTCTCGATGCTCGTCGGCACTGATTACAATATAGGTGGGATTAAAGGTGTCGGCCCGAAAAAGGCGCTTGAGCTTGTCAAGAAGCATGGTAAGGATTTCGATGAAATGTTCAGGGAAATGAGATGGAGTGAATATTTTGACATCCCATGGACAGAGGTCTATTATCTTTTCAAGAACATGCCAGTGACCGATGACTACAAGCTTGAATGGAAGGAGATCGACACCAAAGGGATCAGGAGATTCCTCTGTGATGAGCATGATTTCTCTGCAGAAAGGATAGATAAAGGGCTTGAGAAGCTGGGGCCCAAGGAGCAGAGGGGGCTCGGGGATTTTTTCTGAAATATTTTATCTCAGCATCCGTCTTTCCATTCACCTATCGCCTGCATCAGCTCAGAGATGTCGACTATACCCAATCTCCAATCAGATATATATATTATCAGCTCATCAATCTCAACATCACCATCAATCCCCTTTTCATTTTACTTAGGATTACATAGGAATTGCATATATAAATTTATCTTCAACACCCGCTCTTCCACTTCCCGATCGCATCAATCAATTCACTCATTGTCACGGCTCCGGATTTCCATCGGGCAATGTATTTAATCAGCTCCCCTATTTCAACAACACCATTGCCTGAAGTGTCCATGTCACCACATCGACTCTCTGAACTATCACAATTTATCGGAGCACCTGAATTATACAAATCAAGGATTTCTGAACCTGAAAGGGCACGGCTCCAGATTGCAACCTCGTCAATCGTGCCGTCAAGGGCCCCGTCTGAGTTGCCTGGACTTTCGCCGATGAACAACGGATCGTTGTTTGATCCGATATCTCCTGCTGGCCAGCTGTTGATGCTGTTGTCTTCAACTCCATCCAGGTACACCTTACCCGTATTCCCTGATTTGGTGACTACCAGAAAATACCAGTTGTTTGCAACCAATGACGATTGGCTGTTCAAAGCCAACTGATTGCTGTTTATGGTGAAGTCCACCACATTATATTTATTGTAAGGATTGTCAGCTAAGGTATCTATTGAGAAAGTCCATGCCCCTGCATTGCCTATATTGTCGGATTTCTGGAGGAGTCTCGGCCACCTGTCCGTGCCACTTTCTGAAAGCGTATCGAACTTCACCCATGCAGACACTGTAAAATCACCTGGTAGGTCCAGCACGCTGTTGCCTGGATCAGCTATGCTGATATAATTGCCGGCTCCATTAAAACTGTATGCCTGGCCAAACCCTGAATTCGACAAGATAAGAGTTGCCCCATTGACTGTCCCGTCATTCTTGTTGTCTGAAGAATCTGTCGTATCTCCATCAAAATGGTATAATGCTTCGAGATACTCGCAGATATCTGATGATTGCTCTGAAACACATGCATCACCTCTCCATGAATAACCTGTGCTGCAATGGTACTGGCATTTTGTAGGAGTATCTGTTGCTGAATAAGTCCATTGGGTGTTAGTTGATAAGCCAGTGCTTTCCTCGCTATCAAAGGCTGCTGTGTTTGTAGGTATAGAGCCTATGCAGGAGTGTGTTGTTGGGGTTTCGACCTGGACTAGCTTTACCTGGTCCAACAGTGTGCCGGCTTCTCTTCCATAAAAAGTGAAAGTATGCATTCCAGATGATAGTGCCCATACTATTGGGTCAAACTCATTAACATCCTCGTTTCCGCTGCCTCTTCTGGACACATCTTCCCAGACAAATGACTCCCCTATTTTATTGATGTCCCAAGAATAGCTATAGCCGTCCACTTTTACATTTTCAGAATCCATCCCTACAAAAAATGAGTTTGAGTTGCCGTCAGTATCTGGGGCAGAAACTCTTCCCTCAAAATAATAATCTCCTGGCTGTGAGATATCAAATTCATATGATGCTGAGCCATCCCTATCACCTGTCGTATAGACATACCTATCGGATGCTCCCTGGCCTGTGCCTGTAGTCATTGGAGAAGTTAAAACTCCATTCTCTGCCTCTATTATCTGCCCGGGAATAAAAGTCAGAGGTGCCCGGCAAGTCCCCCCTATACAGCAGACTGTCGAACAGTCATCAGCAGACAGCACTGTCCCTCCTGAGCATATCTTCCCTGAAGTGCAGCAGGTACCAGGACAGGAAACATCCTCATCAACAGTAAGTGTTGCCTTGATCGTATTGAATGAGTCCCATTCTTCACCACCAGCCTTATCATTTCCTGTGAACACCATCCACATAGTCTTTCCATCGGAGGAAATCCATTTTGAAGGAAAGTTATAGAAGAACGTGCTTTCTTCTGCAAAAGAATCAATTTCCTTGACCAGCGACCAAGGCCCCCACGGTCTGTCCGCCTGGTAGACTGCAAGACCCCTCCCACAAATTTCTCCATTGTTCTTGTTATGGTCACCTACCATTATATATTTATGCAAGGGTGCGTCATAGGTGACAGTCATAGGAGCCCATCCTGTGTCTGCCATCTGAACCACAGGAACTTTTTCTGACACGCTGGAAGTCCATGTGGGATTCCCACTCCCGTCAAGTCCGGAAAAGAACTGGTAAGAAGATTTAGTCTCGATCTGCCCTGTTGGGACCCTCATCAGATAGATAACTCCTGGACTCTGCATCTGAAAGCCATTATTTATCTGATAAGGCCGGGTTGCATAGCTGTAAACATAACCTGCTGCATGGCTAGGCACTCCTGTGTACCCCTGACCAAACTGCAGCATGCTTGGGAGCATTATATTATCACTCGAGGTCCATCGCACGCTGCTTATGCTTGACCATGAACCCCCGCCATTTGTAGATTTATACAAGGTAAACCTGTCAAAATTAGTGGTACTGGGCCCGGTATCAGGGCTTACCCACATATAAAGATTGCTTCCTGTTGAAATTATCCCATAAGACTTCCCGCATTCCTCGCTTTGGCATCCGTCTGGAATAGAATAAAAAACATCATGAGATGAGAGTGATGGAGGGGAACCTGATATCCTGGAGATGCCGAGGCCGGCTTTAAGGTCACTGCCCTGGCTCCGGTCCCAACCCCAGCCATCCCCCCATACTGTATAGAGGTTTCCATCACTATGCCATGTCATAGGGAAATTATCACTCTCATCAGCAGTCTGAATATGTGACCCCCAGTCAAAATTAATATCGGTGATCGTTGTAGAACTTACAAAACTTGCTAGAATAATCAAACAAACTATCAGCATCAACCCTCTTTTTACCATGAACTGATCAGGTAGAATATGATTTAAATAATTTTCCTTAACAGCCATCCTTCCAGTTCCCGATCGCATCCATCATATCACTTATACCAACATCGCCATCCTTCCATCTGTTGATGTAGCATATCAGTTCATTTATGTCAATGACATTGTTATGCGGAGGCAGGTCTGCAGGGCCGCATGAAGAACCTGCTCCCTGGCTGTACAGATTCTGGACTTCAGTGGTTGACAGAGCATGATTGTAAATCCTCACATCGTCGATTGAGCCATTGAAGAAATTACTGGGAGTTGAGCCTTTTGCCCCTATTTTTGTAATTACAGAACTTTGGCCTGTAGGGGCTGTATCGCCTATATTTGAACTGACTGAAACACCATTTAGATATAAAATTGAGCCTGATGAGGCACTAAATGTTGCAGCAACATGATACCATCTGCCTGTAGAAAGTCCTGCATTATAATTTATTGGTGTTGCTGAATTTCGTTGGAGTAAAAGTCCACCTGAATAATCTGTATTGAATTGATAAGTCCCATAACTTTTTCCTATGATAGTATAATCCTTAACTGAATTAAGTTTTATCCAGGCAGAAAGTGTAAACTCGTCAAGATTAATATTTCCCGCATCCACATAATCATCACTACCATCAAAACTTAGAGCATTTCCTATCTGTCCGGTCGTCCATGCAGGACCATTGATAAGCGTTCCTGTGTTCCCATTTCCTGAACTGTCAGTTGCGATTGTTCCAGAGGTTTCATCAAAAGTGTAGTGTGCAATCAGGCTTCCTGTTGAAACAATGCAAGCACTTCCGCTCCATGTGTATGCTGAGATGCAATGATATTGGCATTTTGTCGTTGTGTCTGTTGCTGAATAGGTCCATGGAGTGTTTGCAGTCAGCCCTGTGCTCTCCTCACTGTCAAAAGCTGCAGCATTAGAAGCTATTGAGCCTGTGCAGGAGTATGTTGGAGTTGAAGTTCTGTATTCAATTGCTCCAATATCCCAGCCTGGACCTTGAGGACGAGGGGTTCCGAAATAGTCTGTATTGTATTCAGAACCGACAGCAGTTCCTGCATCAACTGCAGGAGAACCCTGGGCTAATCTAAAATCATCATTTTGTGAATTGAAAAATTCCGGGTCAGCATAAATGCTGGTTCCGTCTTTGAGTTGGTTCCCATTTGTCCAAGCATTATCAAAATACAGGTTATGATCCTCTGTCGGATAGGCTGCTCCCTGAATAACATTGAAAGCATAATCACCGCCTACCAATATATTATTCTTCCAAACACTTGAAGGAAATTCATTGTTAAATTGAACAGAATTGGTTTCTGATCCAACAATAGTGTTGCCATAAAACAGATTTCCTGTATTGCCTGATTTGCTGCAGCTAAAACCCTGATAATTATTGACCAAAATATTATTGTAGATCTTTGAATTCTTTGCATCCCAGATCTTTATTGCACTTGGATAGCCCCCCGGGGTAAAGACATTAGTGATATAGTTTCCTCTGACAATAACACCATCGCAATCATTTTCTGTTGACCCACGGGGATTATGGTCTAATATGATGGCATGGCCGTCTCCAGTGGAGCCAGATCTTACCCCGTTGATATAATTATTTTCAATTATCAGATTATCTGAATGGCCTATCTGCATGGCATTTATATTAGCAGAACCACTTCCAATATTGATCAATCGATTTCCAGAAACCAGATTCTCCCCACCCCATACGTTTAGGTCAAAAGCATAGCCAGTGGTATCAGAAAAATTGTTGTTGATCAGTTGCACATTTCTTGTCCTTCTGCCACGCTGATGCATGTCACTATAATAGTAATCATAAGGCTGGTCGATTGTAGCATCTCCTTTCTGCACCCAGAATTGCAGGCCATTCCGGACATGGTCAAAAACGCTATCATCAACAAAAAGACCATCAAGCCTGTCGATGGCAGTTCCACCTGAGCTCCAATAAGATGTATATATTCCATTATCCACATGACTGAAAGTGCTCTTAATTACATCAATATTATTGCATCCGCCACCATTGACCTTCGGATTTATACGGATGCCCATCCCGGCAGCGTTCTCAAAGACAGAATTCCTTATTACCCACTCGCTGCTGTCAATCAAGCTGATGCCTGCATATGAAAATCCTGTAAATCTTAAGGAATCAACAGTAATGTAATCTATATCCTGAGATAAGATGCCTGTGCTGCCAGTGAATCCAGGATAGTTCCCAGTCCCATAATCTTTGATAATGATCGGATTGCCGGAGCTTCCTGATCTGGATAATGTGAGCGTATCACTCCATGAACTGCCACGCTTGAATAAGATCATATCACCTGGCTGGAAATTGAACGATTTTACTTTTGAGATTGTTGACCATGCTGTCTCATCACTCAAACCATCGGCATTGTCGTTGCCTCCATTTTTTACATAATAATTCGATGCAGAGGCGCAATTTATCAGTAACAATATTAATCCAATATACAAAACTCTTTTTTTCATCAATGTATTCTCAACCATGCAGGGTTTATATTATTTTTGGTCAATCACAGACCGTCCTTCCATTTCCCTATCGCGTCGATCAGGCTGCCGATTGAAACGCTTCCGGATTTCCATTGAGATATATAATCCATGAGTTCAGAGATCGATATGACACCGTCAGCAGGGTCTGAATCTGCGCCCGAACCGCACTTACTTGAATACGAGCTGTTTCCAGGAACGACAATCACTGAATACATGCTGCTCGTGACATCTCCTCCATTTCCTCCAAGCGTAACTGTTCCGGCAGAAAAATCTTTCTCATATAAACTTAAAGGGGTGTCCGAGGTCACGAGTTTCTCACCTGTATCAGCAAATGACGAGAGCCACACGGGTTTTGTGATTATCCTGTCGTCATGGGCTACATAGACGCTGACGTCTTGGTTGACCTCGAAACTCAGAAAGGAAATTCCGCTGGATGATTTGTCATCGTTGGCTGTCTTGATGTATGTCTTGCCCGCAAGCTCCGGAGGGACAGAGCTGAAGATAAAATCCCTGTCGATGTAGACAGGCACCCCTTGAATCAGACCGTCGGAGATAATCTCATAGTTACCTCCTGAAGACACATCTGGATTCGATACAAGGTGATCTCCACAAATCCCGCAGTCGGATTCGCATTCAGAGCAGGTCTCCCCTCCCTCACATATCCCATCTCCGCAGTCGCTCTCGTCATCATCAGATGCTGAAGTGCATCCAGAATCAGCCGAGTCAACCTTGCTGTCGCCGTCATTGTCTATGGAGTCCAAGCACTGTGTTTCGCATGCGCTGCAGTCAGACTCGCATGATGAGCAGCTTTCATTGGAATCACAAGTCCCGTCTCCGCAATGCTGGCTTTTCTCTACAAGCTGAAGAGTCGCTTTCACAAGGTTGAACTGGTCGCCCCTGTCAGAGATCTGCCACAATGTCACACTGTCAGGGCTCATCCACTTCTCTGGGAAATTATGGATGTATGCAGGCCTGTTGTCGCTTGCGCCGTTAGGGTCCTGGGAATATGTCCAGTCAGGAAAATCAGTGCCGTATGCGACAGTGGTCCAAGGCCCCCATGGCTCTGGAGCGTCGAATAGCCCCCACTCGCCTGATTCGCCGTTGTGCCTCACAGAGAGCAGGTAGCGATGGAGATATTGGTCATAGGTCACTGTCTGTCCCCATTCTGTCCCTGCAGGGTCTGTAAAGACTGGCTTGTGCTTTCCGATGTCATTCGTCCAGGTTGGATTCCCTGAACTGTCTAGACCTGCATAGAATTGATATGAAGCCCTGTTCTCAATATGTGATTTATCAACCCGGAAAAGCCCGAGCCCGTCAGGATATTCGCTTGAGCTGTAGCCGTAGATGTAATTGTCTCTTGCACCTTGGTAATTCTTGCCGAACTGCAGGATCCCTGCTCCGGAGAATGCAGAGCCTGGCTCGTCGAACATCTGGCCGAGGTCAGTCCATGTCATGCCTAGGTCAGTCGATTTCCAAAGCTCATTGTTGGTCCAGACATCCTGCTCATCCACATAGAGGTAGATTGCGCCGTTGACTGCAATCACTCCATTGCTTGTCTTGCCAAGTGTGCTCGGCTGCGAGGATTCAGGGTCAACCCCTCCCCACACATTATTGGGTGTCCAGGAAGGTGGCGTGCCCTCTATTCTCGTAACACCCATGCTTGCCCTGCCCAGGGAGTTTGTCCCTCCGAATCCTCCTCCATCACCCCAGGATACATAGATATTGCCGTCAGATGCTGTCGTGTAGCCGAACTGGTCGCTTCCGGGCGCGGCCTTGACCAGTGTGGACTGGTGGAATGTTATCCCTGCAATCACAGAACTATGAGGATATGGGGATGTTGCTGATGCTCCTGATGAAAAAGATGCTATGGGCATCATCATTAATAATGATACGACAATAAATAATTCTTTTCCCATCAGCACCCGCCCCTCCATTTGCTGATTGCACTGATGAGCTCATCGATAGTCGTATTACCTGACTTCCATCTGGAGATGAAGCCTATCAGTTCCGATATTGTAACAGAACCGTCAGTGTTGATGTCAGCTTTTCCGCACATGCTGCCTGCTGAATCAAATATCTCTTTAATATCTGATTGGCTGAGGGCGTAATTATAAAGCCTCACATCGTCGATCGTCCCGTCAAAAGACGTGTAGCCTGGAAGCTTCCCTATATAAAAAGGCCCATCAGACATTAATAGCGGACCTGTTTCCTGGGGTTTCCTGTCGACCTCATTTCCATTGATGTAGGTGATTATATCTGAACCGTCATATGTGACAGCAAGATTATACCATGCACCTAGCTGCAGGGAGTAGATGTTGTTGTAATGTCCGCCATTGTCAATCTCAAGGCTTATGTTCCCGTCATAGATCCATATCCAGTACTGCCTGTTGCTGTTGTCACCTTTTGCGATAAGGCCTGTATTGTCTGGCAGGCTGTCTGGTCTGAACCAAAGGCTTACCGTGGCATAAGAAGGGTCCAGCGAAGCGTCATCGGCTATATGGACATGATCATCCACCCCGTCGAAGTCCAGCGCATGCCCCCCTGTCCTGCTCCCAGTCGTCCATGTCGCCCCGCTTATGGTGCCGTCATTGTTCCCTACCGAATCCTCGACAGTCGCACCTGAGCCTTTTTCAAAATCCCATCGGCTGACTAGAGCCGGTGCCATACTGCAGGATTGCGAATCTGTCACCTGGGGCTTGCCTGAAGTTGTGCCGCAGTTGTTCGAGTCAGTGCATGTCCTTGTCCTTGTCTGCGCATTATTCACGCAGTTCGACCATCCTGACCAGTCAGTGCATGTCCAGTGAACTGTGCATGGAGATGCGCCGTACTCGACAGCGCCTATGTCCGGTTTTCCGTCAGTTATGGTCACTGTATCCGGCCATGAAGACGGAAGTTTCTCACCTTTGTCGATGGCTGGGCTTGACGGTTGGACATCAAAATAGTGATAGAGGGAAGAGAAGTATTGGTTGTACAGGTTCATGTATCCCTGGTTTATCACGTCCCTGTAATCCATTGTCGAGAATATGTCATAATCGATATTGAAAGGATTGGCAGTGGCAAACTCGCTGCCGTGGACAAAATCAGGATCTGCTTCCCTGCTGTGGGTATCGAACCCTGTCTGCGTCTGCATCAGGCTGAACTGCCCTTCAGAATAAGACTGCAGCTCCGGGTCGTTTGTCAACCGGAATCTCGCTATCTGCGACCAGCCGCATTGGGATTGCCTCAGATAGATATTGTAATCAGAATCAGGCCCTGCGGTAAAAGGGAAATAGGACCAGCCCTTTGCAGGGTCCTTGCTTGTATAAATCCAATACATCTCCATGCACCCCTCCCTGAACTGTACGATATTGTTTCGATAGACAGTGCTTTTTCTGACAGGATAAGCATAAGGGTGATGGACTATGCTCTTTGCGAACACGAACGTATTCTGGTAGATGAACACGTCAGGCGTCGAGTCGCAGGGCGTGTCCTGGCAGCCGTCCTTGTTTATCTGCGGGATGGCATACATTACGTTCCTGTAGAAATAGATCGGGCCGTAATATACATTAAGGTCGCTTGAAAATGTGTTGTACGATGTGAATGCCGAGAAGTCTGCGTGATGGAGTATGTTGTGATATATGCTTACGTTCTGGTCGTATCCTGCTGGCTGCGTCGTCGAGCTCTCCACCTGTGGCTGGATCAATATGGACTGGCTCTTGGATATTATATTGTCGTGGACCCTGCAGTTCTGGCCCTTTGCAATGACACCGTATGCGCCTGTAATCACATTCCCTGCAATCTCACAGTTCTTGGCCAGGTTGTAGCCGTATACATTGATCATGGTGTTCTTCAGTATGTTGTATCTGGTGCTGATATAATCCTGCCTCTCAAAAAAGCCTTTGATCTGGATAAAATTATTCAGGACCCTCACGTTTGGAGCGCTGTTTACCTCGACTGCTGAAGGGCCTGTATTTATGACATAGCAGTTCTCTATTACAGCATTATCCCCGCCTCTCTCGACATCGACAGCGTAATAATATGAATGCTTCATGATGATGTTCCTGACAATCACGTCTTTAGCCTTTATCACTATAAGGTTCTTGAGGACAGGGATGTAATACTTATGGTTTGAAGGGCTGTCCTCTCCGTGTTCTTTTGCTGTCCAGACATACAGCTGGTTCGCTGCATCATCATAATAGAATCTTCCTGCGATCCTTATCTCCCTATCGCTGTCTGAAGAATCATCTGTGGAAGGGTCTAGATCAGATATGCTGCTGTATGGGTAGGATAATGCAGGCTTCATCAAACCCTCGTAACCCCTGAGCCAGATATCATCTTCATAGACGGTCATGATTGGGTCTCCTCTATGGCCGGTAGCCTCGGAAGTGTAGGCGGCGTCTGTAAAGGTGGAGGGGGTAAGGTGTGGGAAAGGGAAGTCATAGGCTGTCCTGTAGATACTTCCCTGCACGTGCGTCCAGGTGTGGGCAGAATTCGCAAAATCAAGGTCAGCACCATCGAGCACCGGGGGGTTCTTCGGGTCATATCCTTCTATAGTCAGGTCGTTCTTTGATACAGTGACAGTCTCATGGTACGTGCCGGGATGGACCTTGATGATATCACCGGAGTTTGCAGCGTTTACAGCAGACTGGATTGTTGCAAACGTCTGCCCGCTTCCCACATGAAGTGTCGCAGCCGATACATGGAATGACATGATTACAAGCATCAGGACAAAGACCGCTTCTTTTTTCATCAGTATGTTGTCCTGAATCCGGAAGTATATATATTTTTCTTCAGCAACCGGACTTCCACTTCCCTATGGCGTCTATAAGGCTGCTGATTGTCACACCACCTGTTTTCCAGCTGGAAATATAATCAATCAATTCTGAAATCGTGATTGCCCCGTCGTTGTCCAGGTCAGCAAAAGAGCCGCACATGCTGTCAGAGGGTCCAGCTACCTTAAATTTGTCATTGCTGTAGTCGCCGTCGTCTGACCATGCAGAAAAACCCGCGTCGGCGCAGTCAGGATAGTATATGTTTGCATCTGCTCCTGTCCCTTCAACAAACTGTGGATCTGGCTGTAGATATCCAATACCCGGATCGCATACCAAGTTTCTATCAATGTGTTGTGTACCTGTCCCCCATTCGTTATGCAAGCCATATCTTGTTGGCTGTACTATGATGTTATCATAGATATGCGCATTGTTGCTGTATTCTTCTGTAAGTATCCCATGACCGTAATGTGAATCGCCATCTGCTCCGCAACCGGCAATTATGTTGTCATGAACATTGTGTGCAGCGCCGCCGTCTGAATGAGCGCCTCCGCCAATTATCAATCCTGCGCCTTCTGTATCTTCGATAAGATTATCATATATTTCTGCAGAGGTGCCAAAGAACATATGTACTGAGATGCCGTGCGCTTTTGCTGGATCAGACCAGATCAATCCTGTTCGCCTGATGGTGTTATTGTAGATATAGCATGGCCCTGAGGCCGGACTTACACCCTTTACATTAAATCCATAAGCCCCGAGATCCTCTAGTATGTTATCATGGACCGAAATATCAGCAACAAAAGGGTCATCATTGTCATATTCAGGCCCTTGGTTATGCCCAAGATACATCCCGGAATAGGGGGTGTCGTGGATAAAGTTATGATGTATCTCAATAGCGTCGTATAATACAGACGATCCTTCATTATCATACCCTATCTGGATTCCTGTTCCGTCGGACCCTGATGCCTGGAACAACAGTTCTGTGTGACCTATCCTTATATGATCGCTGCCTCCAAGGATCGCGATATCCCTCCCTGAATCCGTTGTCCTGATTATCTTTATTCCGTATGCGAAATCTGGATTTGTGTTGCCCTCCAAATCGACATAATCGCTTTTTGTGATAGTCAGGGCGTTTGTAGAGCCTGTAGATATCACCACTTTCTCTGTGCTGTCTTCATTTAGGATGGATATATAATTTCCTTTCCCGTCCAGGTTCCGGAATTCAAGAGCCCCTCTTGTTCCGCCCTTGATTATTATAGTGTCAGAGGATGTGCAGGGTCCATCGCAAAATGTCCGGCCGTCCACGATTGAATCAGACGGATAAACATAGTAGGTCTCATCCTGTGGCTGTATGGATCCCTTTAGCTCATACGCACCGATGTCCGGACCGGCACCCTGGGGCCGGGCAGTCCCTTCAAGGTCGGAAGCGGGATAGCCGGAACTTCCTGAATCGACTGCAGGCGAGCCTGGAAGCAGATGGAAATCATCAAGGTCAGGATTCACAAATCCTATTGTGCCCAAAGAAACGCTTGCCAGGTTATTGAATGCGTTTCCTCCCCTGACTGCCGAGCTGCCATACCCTGCGATGATGTTGTCTCTCACAGAAGGATCCCCTGTGACATCGATACCGTCGTTCTTTGCGTCCACTATGGTGTTGAATCTGATTGTGCCATCGCCGCCAGTCACTACGGTTATGCCATCGCTGATTCCATCCCAGCCCTTGATGCCTGTATTTGCGATCAGGTTGTTGTAGATGTCATAGTTCCCTGTTCCCTGGGAATAGATACCTCTTCCGCCTGCATTGATTATCCTGTTGCTGTACCAGTCTCCTGTCGTACCGTGGTTTATAATGAATGCGGTTGCGCTGTTCGCTCCGGTCGGAGGGCTTCCATCTGTGGACAAAGATGCGTTAACGCAAAGATTGTCATGGACCTCTACATTGTCGGGTGCACTGCCGACCTGTATGCATTCATAGCCTATATTGGTGATGAGATTATCATAGATATAAACACCGTCAAGCTCAGGCTCAACACCGCTTTGCCATGAGGAGCTTCCTATATACATAGCTTCGCCGCTTATGTCATGGACATAACAATGATGGATGGTCGTGTTGTGCTGCACCCATTCTCCCCGCAGGACAGGGTCCGCATTGATGTCATTCACTGTCTTGACAGACATGCCTATTGCCGAGCCGTGCACTTCCACGTGGTCGATGTCGAGGTATCCTGTCTTTTCCTGCCCGAATACTGCTGTATTTGAGACATCATGGACCACGAAGCCATATTCATTTCCCGAACCAGTTCCTGTGATGGTGAGATGATCAGAATTCCTTATCCAGATGCCGACCCATCCACCGCCTGCATCGATGTCGACAGCACCACCTTGATTGATTATCTTGATTGGGTTGCCGTCCGTACCATGCAGGTCCCTTATCTGGAGAGCGCCCCTGTAACCTGATTCGACAAAGACAGTGTCTCCTGGTTTGAGGCCAGGGCAGGTTGCCGGAGAGACGACAGAGACAGACGGCGGGACCGAACAATCAGCAGACGATACAAAACCGACGATTACTATGAAAAATGTCAGACAGATCGCAGGTATGGCTCTCTTTTTCATGTTGAGGTATTGAGTTGATTGCTATTTATATCTTTCTTCAGCAGCCACCCTTCCACTTTGATATCGCATCAATCAGACTGCTTATCGTAACGCTCCCTGATTTCCAATGCGAGATGTAATCGATCAGCTCAGAGATTGAAATGACACTGTCATTGTCTGAGTCTGCTGCATTTCTGCATGTGCTTCCTGAAGTTGTGACAAATTGCGACGAAAAAGTCAATTCTCCCTCATCGTTAGGGATGTTTGTCGAAGAGCCTGACCACTCAGTGTCAGAAGGGTAGGTTGATGTGTCAGGCCTGTCGTTGAGCGCAAGGTTCATCCCCCAGACAGAATTGTCTGAAGGCGATGCCCAGCCTGACCAGGGGATCCTCGCCTCGATAGTATAGCCAGTGTCTGTATCTGCGTTGTTGTTGATTGTCCCTGTCACAACGACTGCAGGAATCATCCCTGAATCCCAGCCCATGTCATAAGCCTGGCTGTCTGCAAGGAGATTGTTCACATTGACATAGAACTTGTAATCGTCATTCTGTATGTGTGAGCCTTTGTTGTCGAGAGTGTCAAGCATCATCTCAAGGCTGTCATCAGAGTATAAGTCGCCATCTTCCTGCTGTGATAGGTTTGCATTGAGGTTTGAGTCATGGACCTCTGCAGCGACGTAAAATGCGTTGCTGTCCCACAGGAATCTGAATGTTCCTGTTGTTCCGTAGGGGCTTGCCAGTGTGATTGCATTTGCGTTTGCGAATTCGTCTATGTTTCCGTCGATGACAGGAGGTGTTTGTGCTTTCAGGACTGTGTAGGTTTTTGTCTGTGTCTGCTGTTGAGTGCATGAGCTTCCATCCCAATTTGATCCTGAGCTGCATTGGTACTGGCATTTTGTCGTCGTGTCTGTTGCAGAGTAGGTCCAGGGCGTGTCAATTGCCAAATTGCTGCTTTCCTCGCTGTCATAAGCAGCTGCATTCGCAGTGATTGTGCCTGTGCATCGGTAAGCCTGGGTTCTGCCTGAAAAAACATAAGCTCCTCTGTCCCATGCTCCGGGAGAGCGTGTCGAAAATACGACAGTAGGCGGATTGGTTGTCCAGTCAGTGGATTTGTCAAGGCCTACAGAATAAGAAAAGTCAACCCAGACAGAATTGTCATCCAGGAAGTACATCCTTGCGGGAAGCAAGTCGTCTGATATGTCTGCCCCGCTTCCCACCATGCTTGAGCTGCTCCCTGCTGCCCAGAAATCATCATCCTCCGGGTCCTTCATCCCCGGGTCCCTGTCATAGGAATTTTCCGCGAGACCAGTGTTCGATTGCACCCAGGCAAGGTCATGGGATGTGTATGTTCCGTCAGAATTGTACCACCTGAAATACGATGTCTTTCCGGGGTCATAATACGTGTTGTATGCATGCTCTGAATTGGAATCAGAATCGAATGTCTTCCATGTGCCGTAAGTGAACACTTCATGGTGCTTGAGGCTCTGCGTCGGCCTGTTGTCATAGAATATGTTGTTTAGGTCCCTGAGGTATGATGATGCCCCGGCAAACCACATCACTGCAGATGTGACGCTGCTTGTAGGCTCAAGGACGTTTCTTGCGAACATGTTGTTGTAGACGAAGAGATGATGCGGCTCAGTCGGGTCCGACCCTCCTGCAGGGGACTGCTCGAAAGACATCGCCGGGCCCTGGTTGTCATTGAACACATTCGCCCATATGTGGATGTTCCTGCTGGGCTGCTCAGTGCTCAGGTCGCCGGGGTTCGAGAACACGTATATCCCATCGCTGTTGTCGGTTATCTCATTGCCGTAGATATAGACATTGTATCCCCTTCCATGTATGACTACGCCGGGCTCGTAATGGTGTCCGCGGATGACGTTTCCCCTCACAACCACGTCATGGCACTGATGCTTTATGTCGACACCGTTCTCACCGTATCCCTGGAGCGAGGGCGTGCCCTCGTAAGGTGACGGGGCTTCCCAGACGTCGTCATTGTGGTTCTCTATGAGGTTGTACTCAATCAGCCAGTTGTTGGAATATGAATTCAATGTGACCCCGTCGATGCCCCTGTCATGCTTCAGCCCACCCTCTATCCAATTATAAGATACGACTACGTAATCCGCATTATCTGAAACGACATCTGCTGCACCGGTCCCTGATCCGCAGTCATAGAAATGGTTTCCGTCCTCCCGGCTCCCTCCGATGACCGCATTGTTTGACTGCGCTATCTCAAAGCAGTCATCGAGGGTGTCATGCATCAGGTTTCTTTTAACCCTGAGATAGGAAGATCCACCATTCATCAGTATGGCCTCATTGACTTCTTCTATCTCAAAATCCTGCACAGTGATATAATTCTCTCCTGCAATCTTTATCCCGTATCTGCCTATAAGCTGCTGCCTGCTTATCTTTGCGCACTGCGGGCATGAGTATGAATGCATGTCAGCATTTCCTGCCTCATAACCGTCAAGGGTTATGTATGCGTTAGATGTCCCGCTCCCTGCCGGGCTGACCTCGTCAGTGATTGTGCCTGAAAAATAAACAGCATCTCCAGGGCCTATCTTTTTGTCGTCTGTATTTGCAGCAGAATTCCAATTAGCGCCATTATTGAAATCAGCGACAGGCCAGGCATCGCCAAGAGTTGTGCCGTCCATGCTTCCTGCACCGTTTTGGGTGACATAGTGGTTTTCAGCAGAGGCAAAGCACGTCAGAAGCAAAAAGATTATTGCCAACACCATCCTTTTTTTCATGTTTATGACCCTGGATATGTCTGATTTCATAATTCCCGCATATTTAAATGTTATTTTCATTCCGCCCGCCTTTCATTAAAACTTTATAAATATCCGGGAATTCTAACAGCAACATGAAGAGAGAACAGCCGAGTTTCAGGGAGCTTGTAAAGAGAGGCCTCACA
This sequence comes from uncultured Candidatus Woesearchaeota archaeon, assembly GCA_963717515.1. GTDB lineage: Archaea > Nanobdellota > Nanobdellia > Woesearchaeales > DSVV01 > CAYXZQ01. The sequence goes on along the minus strand of OY970338.1, from coordinate 1,053,492 downwards.
AAGGATGAGCAGCCCCTTCTCAAGACAGCCTACGATGCGATAGGCGACATCGCAATCCTTGAGATAGACGAAGGGCTCAGGAAAAAGGAAAAGTTCATAGCCGAGTCGCTCCTGAAATGCCAGAAGAACATCCGGACAGTGCTCAGGAAGGACAGTGCGCACGAGGGCGATTTCAGGACGCAGAAGCTCAAGTACCTTGCAGGCGAAAATAAGAAAGAGACCGTCCACACGGAAAGCAAAGCGCGTTTGAAGCTTGATGTCGAGAAAGTGTATTTCTCGCCGAGGATGTCCAATGAGCGCCTCAGGATCGCTGGCCAGGTGAAGGATGGGGAGAACATCCTTGTGATGTTCTCAGGCTGCGCACCATATCCCGTAGTGATTGCAAAGAACACAGAGGCGAAGATGATGACCGGGATCGAGCTCAATCCTGTCGGCCACAGATATGCTGTTGAAAATGTCAAGCTCAACAAGCTCAATAATGTGTTCCTGTTCAAAGGCGACGCAAGAGAGGTGGTCGACAGGTTATGCAACAGAATAATCGGGCTGAAATCAAGCATAGACCCGAAACAGTTGCAGAAGAGGCTGAGATTAAAACCGGAACTGATGGAAATCCATCTCCATCCAGAGGACCTTGACCAGAACCTGGATAAGCTAGAAAAGACCATCCAGGAGCTGAAGAAAAAAAATATCGAGGTCGTACTCCATGCTCCGATGCATTTCAGGGGGATGGAGCAGAACCTGTCAGCAGACAATAAAGAGGTAGTGAAGAATTCTGTCATCGCATGCAGGATGCTTGAAGAATTATGCATCAGATATTCTCTGCATGGTTTTATCGCTCATGCTTACACTTCAAGTGACAAGGGAAGGCAATATGAAAATAAGCTATCAGTCCTTGATAAGACACTAAAAGAGAACAATTTTAAAAAAATCATATTGGAGAATTCAAATCATGGTGAGATGGCAGACCCTGGCAAGATCTCTGGATTATTGAAGAAGCGGGAAATAAGGTTCTGCCTTGACATCGTCCACCTCTTTCAGTCAAGAGAATCAGATGAGAGTTTCTATGGTTCGATTAGGGATTTTTCCCGAGGCTCTTATTTTCACATCGCTGACACAATCTTAGAGAAGCACATACCAAAAGCTGTACACGCCCACGAGATAGGCACAGGCAAAATCGATTTTTCCAGGATTGTGCCATATGTCGATTTCGGTGTCATTGAAGTCGTATCAAAGGATGAGGGCAATCCGAGGGAGATGCTTGACTCATACAGGAAGTACCATAAGATGCTGAAGGAATACCTCGACTTCGACAGGATAATAATGCCGCTTCCGCGGGAAGGCGAGTCGTTCTTAGATGTCGCGCTGAAAGCTGCCAGGAAAGGGACAACAATACATTTCTATGATTTCCTGCACGAGGATGATTTTGAACAGGCAAAAGAAAAGGTAAGAAAAGCCTGCAGGAGCGCAAAAAAGAGGCACAAGATACTAGGGGTTGTCAAATGCGGCCAGTACTCGCCCAGGACCTTCCGGATATGCGTGGATTTCAGGATACTTTGAATAGCTTTATATAGAATTCTTCATTATGGTACTTCGTGCATGCGATGATTTAGTGAACACCCAGGTAGCCTCACGGCGATGACCGACGGAAGTAACTGATGAGCATGCGCTTCTTTATCTATATCCTATACAGAAATTCAACCGAACATCCTGAGGTATGCCTGGTCAGTCTTGTTCTTGTTCCTCAATTTCTTGAGGGCGGAAACAAAATCAGAATGATTGACACGATTCCTGTTGTCACGTATAGCAAAATATCCAGCTTCGGTTGTCAGCGACTGGATATCAGCACCGGACATTCCGTCAAGCAGCCTGCAGAGTATGTTGTTCTTGACATTGGGGTGCAGCCTCATGTTCCTTGTATGTATCCTGAATATCTCCTCGATGCCCGCGCTGTCTGGGTTGGGCACTTCTATGAGCCTGTCAAGCCTGCCGGGCCTCGTGATTGCCGGGTCAAGGACATCGCGCCTGTTCGTGCATCCGATGAGCTTCACGTTGTCAAGCGGCTTGAAGCCGTCAAGCTCCGCAAGGAACTGCATGAAGGTCCTCTGGACTTCCCTCTCCCCGCTGGTGCCGACTTCAATCCTCTTGGAAGCGATAGAATCAAGCTCGTCGACAAAGACGATGCTCGGCGCCTTCTCCCTTGCCAGCTGGAATATCTCCTTGACTAGCTTTGCACCTTCGCCTATGAATTTCTGCACAAGCTCTGAGCCCACGATCTCGATGAATGTCGACCTTGTGCTGTTCGCGACAGCTTTTGCGAGAAGCGTCTTTCCTGTCCCCGGAGGGCCATGGAGAAGTATCCCTTTCGGCGGCATTATCCCAATCTTCTTGAAGAGCTCCGGCTTCTTGAGTGGCAACTCAATGACTTCCTTGAGCTCCTCGACCTGGCTGTTGAGCCCGCCTATCTGCTCCCAGGTTATCTTCGGCTTCTCCATGATGACGAACTGCTCCACGCCGAATTTCTTGTTTGACGGGATCTTGGCTATGATCGTTAGATTTTTTTGTTCGGTGAGGACTGTGTCGCCAGGCCTGACCTCTATGCAGTCTCCGGCGATGTTGACATAGAACCTGTTGCCGTTGGGGGTCTTGACAATCGCCCTGTCATTGAGTGTGTCGACCACATCACATACCATCAGTGCCGGCTCCTTGAACTTGTTGAGCTCATTCTTGAGCTGGCTGACAGTCTCGCGCAGAATCCGGTTTTCTCCCTCAAGCTGGTGAGCGCTTGTCGTGTAGGACGCTATGACATTGTCGAAATCGTTTACCCCACTCACCATCCTGTAAGGCCAGTAATGAAATATGGTTTAAATACTTTTCGTATGAAGATTGGCTTGACCATGAATAATGAAAATTAAAAATGAACAAGTCTCAAATCACGAACTTCCCACTCTTCATTATCCAGTGCTTGCTGTCGCCATTAACTCCATAGATGTCAAGCTTCTGCCTGGGCGCATCGATGACGATGTCTGTGTGGTATTCCGTGGCCCTGTCAGGCTCAAACCCTGAGCCGAGAGCGATGTGTATCATCTTCGCAATCTTCTCGTTCACGATAAGATAATCGCAGAGCTGCGCCTTGGGGTTGGTGTTGATGGCGAACTCGCCTATCTTGTTGAAGTTGCTTTTCTTGAGATCAATTATCTCCTGCGGCACTGATCTGCTCTTCTCTGTCTGGATAATCTGCTTCCAGGCATCCTTCTTTTTCTCATTGAGCTTGTCGATTATCTTCTTCGGACCGCTGACAACCTTGTATCCCTTCTTTGTTGCTGTAATCACGAGCGGATCCTTCTCATCTAGCGCATAGCTCTGGTCGATGCTGATGACCACGTCGCCGGCGAAAGTCCCCTTGAGGTATTCCGGGGTGACAAACATCTCGCCGCCGGGCAGGTTCGCCATGGTACCAGCGACAATGCCTGTGCGTTTCAGGTACTCTTTGTGTATCTTGTCCCTGATGTCTATGTCCGAGCCCCTCGGCCACCTGTGTACTCCGTCCTCCTTAACGAGGCCCACCTCGAACTCAGTAACGACCTTTGCATTTATGTTGGACTTCACGATTATCTTCTCTGACTTCTCGGCGATTTTTTTAAGGACATCATTCTTGCGCTTTATCTCGTACCAGTCGACATTGCAGGTCCTGATGAATATGTCCAGAGGGAGGGTGTCAGTGAACCCCACTCTTGACATCGGCTTTCTCCTGTCAAGCCTTGTCTGCGGATAGAAGTCCAGCTTGTATATGAAGCCTCCTGCTGCCTGCCATCTCGTCCTCCTGTCAGGGTCAGGATAGCCTATGGCATTGCCGAACAGGTGCTTGCCGGGATATCCTTTTCCGCTGATGAAGAAATTCGCATCCGCGACCCTGATCTTGTCTGTGCCGATGAAGGGTGACAATGCCCTGAATTTTCTGAACACCGGCTCGTCAATGTCCTTTGAGAGCTCGCATCCGAGAAGCGTCGCCCTGAGGTCGCTCATCCTGTTTGCAGGCGCGAGCATGGAATTTCTCGGGGTCGATGCACCCATGTTCACCTTGCCGTAATTCTTTGCTGTTATCATCATAGCCCTTGAGATTGCGAATGAATCGAGGAAATCCTCAATAGGCTTGTCAAGGTCTTTCTTTCCCAATATGAGCTGGAACCCTATGGCGGTCTTCTCGCCTTTCCTGAGGTTGTACACCTCTTTGTAGATGACCTCTGCTGTCTTGAGGAGCAGTTTCCACTTGTATTCCCTGAACCACATAGGTTTGTATGCTAAGTCTATTGACCCTGAGAAGCCTTTGCCTGAAGACTTTATTATTATCTCAGGCCTTTTGAATATCTTTCCGAAACCTTTTGCCTTTTTCTCAGCAGTGGCTATGAAATCCTTCAAAGCTTTTGTCTTTTTGTTCCCTGTGCCTTTGTTCATCTCATCATACAGCTGCCAGGTGCTGAACAGCGCATTGAGCATAGGTGAATCATCCTGGACCCCTGATGCATTGAGGTCTCCGCCCAGATCATGGATTGCCCTGCTGAGCGGCGCAATTGAGTAATACGCGTCAGCATCATCAACATCAAATACTGCTAGGATGCTCTTGTTCTTGACATTGCCTAATTTCTTCTTGTAATAATTGACAGATGAATTGAATTTTTTCATGTCGTATTTCATCGTAACACCTCTGGTTTTATATTGTTTTAGCATGATTTGATATCAATGGCTTTGTCTCACAGATTGATGCTGATGAGATCTTTTCTGGACCTGGTAAGCACCCTGGTCCTGCCGTCCTGGATGAGGACATCATCCTCGATCCTTATGCCGTACCTGTTCTCGAAATATATCCCCGGCTCGATCGTGAACACGTCACCCTCACTAATCGCGTCTTTTGATCTCTGGTGCAGGCTCGGGAGCTCGTGTATCTCGACACCTATGCCATGGCCCAGGCCGTGTATCATCTTATCTGCGTGCTTTCCAAGCGACTCATTGACTGATTCCACCAATGCTGAGGCCCTGGTCCCGGGCTTTGAATCGTTGATGGCATTTTTCTGTGCAGCGAGCAGGAGGCTGTACATCCCGGCTTCCTCTTTTGACGGTCTGCCGAGATAGATTGTCCTTGTCATGTCGCTCATATATCCTTTGTAGTCGACTCCGAAATCCATAGTCAAAAATCCTTTCTTCAGCCTGACATTTCCGCCCCTGTAATGCGGCATGCTGGAATTCCTGCCTGATGCGACAATCGGCTCGAATGAAAGAGAGCACCCGAAACTGAACGCCTCCTTCCTGAGAAAATCGACAATGTCCTGCTCAGTCCTGAAATTGAATCTCTCCAGGAGCCTTTCAAATATGATATCAGTGATCCTGCATGCCCTCTTCAGTATCTTAATCTCGTCCGCGGTCTTGGTCTTGCGCATCTCAAGCAGCAGGCTGCCAATGTCCACATACTTCTTGTTCTTGAGATTTTTCCTCATTTGAGCGAATTCATTGACTGATGCGACCGATTTGTTGACCCCGACCCTCTTTCCGAACCTATTCACTATCCTGCCGAGATGCTCCATTGCAGGCTTCTCAAAGATACGCACGTCCCTTATCCTCGAGAATCGCCTGGCACGCTCATACTCCAGCTTCGAGGTAAGCAGCCGGGCATTGCCTCTCTTAGGTATAACAAGGAAGCTGTAGCTTATATCTGTCCCTGCCAGGTAGGCAAGGTTCGGGTCCTTGTTCTTCCAGCTGAATATGACAGCAGCATCGATGTTTTTCTCTCTGAGAATTCCCTGCAGCCTCTTTATCATGTTGCAATTGACAAAATTTTTATAATATATAAATTTTCTGTGAAATATGAAAACTATTGTTTTGCCGAACGGTCTCAGGGTTATTCATGTCCCGAGGGATACAGGAACGGTCTGCATAGAGATGAATGTGAAGGTGGGGTCAAATGACGAAACCGCAGGGATTGCAGGCATCTCGCATTTCATCGAGCACATGCTCTTTGAGGGGACCAAGAGGCGGCCGGGTTCATTCCAGATATCCAATGAGATAGAAAGGCTCGGCGGCGAGTTCAATGCAGCGACGTCCAATGACAGGACATTCTTCTATACCAAGGTTCCGGCAAAGCATTTCGATATCGCGCTTGATATAATCTCTGACATAATCACGAATCCACTGTTCGATTCAAAGCTCATAGAGAAGGAGAAGAACATAGTGAAGGACGAGATAAAGCTTGTCAATGACCAGCCCAGGTATTTCCAATGGGTCCTTTTCCAGCAGGCATTGTACAGGGGACACCCTGCAGGTAAGCCCATATACGGCAATATCGCAGCCATCGAAGGGCTCAACCGCAGGAAGACCATGGAATATTACCAGAAGCATTACCGCCCGGGCAACATGACCCTTGTGATTGTGGGCAATGTCCCGGGAGTGTTCGAAAAGGTGAGGAAGAGCTTATCATCATTTTCCGGGAAACCTCCCATCGTGAAGAATCTTCAGCAAGTCAGGAGCATTCCGAAGCCTGTGATAAAGAAGACAAGGAAGAACACTCTCCAGGCTTATTCCATCCTCGGCTACAACACTGTTGCGCGGAAGCACGAGGACAGCTATGCCCTTGATGTGATAAGGGCTGTCGCTGGCAGGGGCCAGTCAGGCAAGATTTTCAATGAGATAAGGACGAAGAGGGGGCTTGCCTATGACGTGGGAGTTCACCACAACCCGGACACTGATTTAGGGTTCTTTTCAGTGTATGTGAATACGAACAAGAAGAACCTTGACAAGGTCAGGGACATCATAATAAGGGAGCTTAGGAAGCTAAGGAAGATAACTCCCAGGGAGCTTCATGAAGCAAAGACCTTCCTTGAGGGAGAATATCTCCTGCAGTCAGAGGATTCGCAGAAGATGGCAGACCTTATCGCATTCTGGGACCAGGCAGACACGGCAGGATCGGCGATGAAGTATGTCAGCAGGGTCAAGAAAGTGACAGCCAAGGATGTAAGCAAGGTCATAAACAGGTATTTCAAGAACTACACCATGGCTGTGATCTATTGAAACCGCCAGGATTTCTATGATTTCTTAAAGTGAAGATTTAAATATCAGTTTACATATTGAAGTAAAAACTAATATAGGGGTGATAGCATGTATCAGGCTGATCAAAAAAGCGAGGCCAAAGACAGAAATGGCTCACATGTTGATAAAGGGTCAGATATTTCGGAGATCATATATCCTATAATAAATAAATATGATGCTCCAGTATCTGGAGATAAGGAAAAACCGCTTCAAGTTGTCAGTCTCAGGCAGGTCAGGTACGAAGATGAAAATCCGGTATTAAAGGCAATGCGGGCATATCAATTCAGGAAAAGCCAGCATTACCATTAGCAGAAGCCGGAAGCATGCTCACCGAATCCTGCCCCTCTTGATTGTCCCCAGATATCTATGTCGATTTCTTTATCTGCCATGTTTATGCTGAGGTATTGGTGGGGCGAGATCCAGAACAGGGTCCACTTCAGGCTGATGTCGCTGTCCAGGAAATGCCTGCTCTTGACAAGAAGTATCCTCATCAGGTAATTCATCTGTGTGCAGTGCAAAAATCCTGTCCTTGCCCATAGTCTGCCGGCATCTGCCTCGAACAGGTCAAGGAACCTGAGGTATGTCTTGAGCATGTATCCCTTGTATCTCCGGGTCATGATATCATAAGCCTTCTTCAGGCATTCCTCTTTATCCTTTGACTGGTTGAGAATATCGATAATATTCTGCATCGATTCCGGAACCTTTTCCGGCACAGGCGATTTCCTGATTAAGTTATAACTCATCGTGTGACTTCAAAGCTCTGCACTTTTTTGAGAAGATCTCTTGCTTCAATATTATTTTCAAAATGATCCCGCACAGGCTTCACGAGCTCATTGATATGGTATGAGACTGCTGTCTTGAGGTCCATCGGATGAAGCTCGCCGCTCTCAAAGACCTTCTCAAGCTCATTGTAGTGTGAAAGCGACATATTTCCGCCGAACTTCTCAGGCCTCTTTATCTCCATCCTGTCAAATTTTTCAAATATTATATACCTGCAGTATTCCAGGACAGGATTCTCTTTTATCTCTTTCTCAGGGCAGTATGCCTTGCCTATCTTTTTCTTGATATCCTCTTCAGAATCTGTCATGAAGATGGCAGAGTCAGGCTTTGACTTCGACATCTTGAGTTCTATCGCCCGCTCCATTGCGTCATCCTGCTCTGTCGCAGGTTTTCCGAGGCCCATGAGCATGTGGTGGCCTACAATCACAGGTTTCCAGTATCCAAGCTTCGGCCCTATCTCCCTTGCAAGCATGTTGACTTTCCTCTGGTCCATGCCGAGCTGGCATATGTCAGCTTTGAGATAGAATATGTCTGCTGCCTGCATGCAGGGGTAGAGTATCTGAGAGGCCTGCAATACCTCGTTCTCCTTCCTGCCCATTATCTGGCCGCAGCGTATTATACGCTTGACTGTCGAGTTCCTGGCTATCTGCATGACAATCTTCCAGTAATTGTCATCCCTTACCATGTCGCTGACCCAGACGAATTCCACATTCTCCAGGTCCATGCCGCAGGCTTTCCAGACCTCGATGAGGTATTTGCCCACTGTCTGGATCTTTTCCAGGTCGCCCCCCATCTTGTTGTTTGCCCAGCCGTGCCAGTCAGCGACAAGCATCTTGAACTTTATGCCTGCCCTGGTGAGCTTGTTTATGTTGATTGTCCGAAGGACACCCTGGGCGATGTGCACCATGCCTGAGGGCTCAAACCCGTCATATGCTACGAGCTGCTTCCCTGAGCCTAAAAGCTCCTTTAGCTCGTCTTCAGATATTATCTCCTCACCTACCTCCCTGACAAGGTCCAGGCTTTTTTTCATATCCATAAGAAGCAGTTCTGGAAATTAGTATAAAAAGGTTGCTAAAATTATCAGCACCCGCCCTTCCACTTCCCTATTGTCTGGATGAGCTCTGAAATCCCCGCGCTTCCGTCTTTCCACCTGTTGATGAATGCGATGAGCTCGCCTATGTCGATGGTGCCGTCACGAGGTTGAATGTCCGCGTTTCCGCAGGGGCTTCCGGGAGAGAACACAGCATCTACCCACCCCTCTGGCTGATTCACCCCGTATCCTGCATCCGACCATTGGGTGGAATATGAGTCCGAGGAAGTCATGTCATCGAGTTGGATGTTCATGCCCCAGACATCACCATCGGAAGGTGTGGCCCAGTTTGCCCAGGGTATCCTCGCTTCTATGGTGTAGCCGGAATCTGAATCAGAGCCGTCATTGATTGTTCCGTCCAGATGCACATGTGATGTCATCCCGGAATCCCAACTCGCATCATAAAGCCTGCTGTCAGCATGGACATTGTTGACGTTTACGAAGAACTTGTAGTCATCCTGCTGTATGTTTCCGCCGTTGTTGAGGGTGTCGAACATGAATTCCATCGCATCATCGCTCCAGAGACCGTCATCTTCCTGGTGAGCAGGATCAGCATTCAGCATTGCATCATCAACTTCTGCAGCTACATACAACGCATCATCATCCCACATCAGCCTGTACCTGCCAATGGTCCCTGTGGTTGATTCTGTTATGGTTATCTCATGAGCATTGTCGAACTCAATGATGTCGCCGTCTATGGTGGGTGGGATGGGTGTCTTGATTACTTTATAGACTCCGACAGTAGATATGCAGGAAGATTCCTGCCACTCATTGTTGCAGCAAAATCCGCTTGAATGTGCACCCTCTTCACATGTGCAATCTGATGTTATCTGTCCCTGAGGGCATGCAGGAGTGGTAGTGCATGAGCCTGCCTGCCATTTGTCATCGCAGCAATAGCCGGATGAATAAATCGAGCCTCCACACCTGCAGGCAGATGTTATCTGCCCCATTGCGCATGCCGACGTGGGTGTGCTTCCTCCTCCTGTGTAGACATAAGGCCCTTTCTCCCACTCACCATGATCATCCTGGTCTGCTGTGACTATATAAGGGATGGTAGCAGACCAGTCAGTCGCCGGGTCGAGGGCAGTTGAGAAGCTGGAAGGATACTGCCTGCCCTGGATAGTCAATGTTGGGATATGTGCTGTGATTGTTGTGCCTGTGTCCCTTAAGGGTGAGTCCTGCTTGAGCGTGAAGTCGCCATCGCTGCTGTCAGTGAAAAGCGGGTCACCTTCTGTATCATGGGTGCCGTAACCTGCAGGTCTGCTTGCGCTATTCCAGGCGCATGGTTTGCAGTCAGAATTGTCATAATAAACAGCCGGCGTTGCGCCAGGGAAATAATGATGGTTGTAATCTATAGTCATGTCATCTTGGTTTGTCGCCCTGATGCCTATGTGATCGCCTGAAGTCTCTCTGGGCGTGTCTATGATGTTGTTTAGTATTGTGAGCCCATCATAATGATAATCTCCTCCTGCAATCGTATTTATTCCCGTGTTGTCCAGGTGTGTTGTCGTATCATGGCTGATATGGTTAAGCAGGTTATTTGTTATGTAGGAGTTCTTGAATATGTCTGAACCAGAACCCATCCCTGCAAAATAAATCCCGGATGAAGTCTCGGTCCTGTCCACTATGTTTGAAAAAACATACAGATTTTCGACGATGCATCCGTCGCTTACTCCTGGCTCTGACCAGCCCCAGTCGGCAAAGATGCCAAGTCCTATCACGTCAGTGATGTAATTGTCATATATTATCATGTTGTGGAGGCAGTGTCCTGTCCGTATCGCTGCCTGGGGTGTCGTATATGTCTCTCCTCCATGGGTGGGTCCTATCTTGTTGTACCTGATTATCACGTCCGTGTTTATCCAGTCGAAATCAGTCTTGAATGTTATTGGTGCCCTCCTGTGCACTGCATCGAGGTCATGGATGAAATTATGCTCGACCAGGACCCTGTCGACCCCGTCAAGATAAACTCCGGTCCCCCAGCCTGCTGCATCTGCATATACATGGTTATAGCTGAATACGGAGTCATCAGCCCGTGTCCCGAAAACCTGCCCCGGGACCGAGCCTGATGTAGGGTTGTCCTCTCTTCCGATGTTTATGAATGTGTTCCCGTCTTCCCTCGATCCGCCGACCGTGATGAAGCTGGGCTTTTCTGTCTCCCTGCCATAACACTTGAACACACCAACACCATTGTCAGTCATGTCCCTGAAAGTAGATCTGGTTATGTCCACGTTTCTCGTGTCCCCACAGATGTAGACTCCTGTGGTCGTCAGTGTGAAACTGCATCCGCTAATCTCCATATGACCGCTCTGTTTACCGTTCTCGACAATCCCTATGGCACCCCTGCTGTGGCTTGTGTCGTCATCGCCATCCGACTTGAAATCAAGGTTCATGATCCTGATGTATTGCCTGTTTTCCATGTACATCTGGTATCTGACAGTCGGGTAATCGAAGTCCATTGCAACGGAGCCTGGATATCCAGGATAATCTCCCCTGTATGTTATGTAATTCCCAGGAGAGCCGCTGCTCGGCGGCCTTATCTCCGTCTCCTGCGTCAATGCATTGCAGATGTATATCGTGTCACCGGGGCTGAAGCTTGCAGAATTATGTGTCGAAACACTCATCGCCTTAGAATCTGAACTACAGCTTCCTCCATTGCCCTGTGCAGCATTGCTCTGCGATGCAGTTCCGCTATTTCTGATGAAATAAGTCTCTGCACCGGCAGAACTGCAAAGCATAATAAATAACAGTGCAACCATCGCTCCTTTTTTCATTTTGATATGAACCTTGGAGGAAGGAGTATATATAATTACCTTTTAAGGGTTTTTAAGAACTCAGCAGTTCCTGTTGTTTATTTGTCACCCCCCCATAGCAGAAAAAAAATCCACCCATTAGAAAAGTTTAAATATAACCTGTTCCATTCTTAGTCCCATGGCAGAAGAAGAAAAAAGATTCTCAAGACAGCTCATCGGAAAGACCGTGGTCTCAAAGACTGGCAAGCGCTTCGGCGAGGTCGGAGACATCATATTCGAGACACGCTCAGGCGAGCTCATCCATATAATCCTCAAGAACCAGACATCCTACACAGACAAGCTGGAGCTTGAGAAAGACAAGCAGGGAAACACCCTGATACCGTTCTCAGCAGTCATAGCAGTGGGTGATTTCATGGTCATCGCAGAAGAGGACATAATCTGATAATTCTCTTTTTGCTCTAAACATATTTCCGGGCAGTTTTTATCATCTCAGCATAACCTATTTAAATAAACCCTCATTCCTATAACCCCATGGATGCAGCAATATGGACTGAGAAGTACAGGCCGAAGGAATTCTCAGAAGTCAAGGGTCAGAAGGATATAATATCCAAGGTTAAGGCATTTGTAAAGCAGGGGAACATGCCTCACCTGATGTTCTCAGGCCCTGCCGGAGTCGGCAAGACGACTCTTTCATTGGTCATCGCCAGGCAGCTTTTCGGCGATGCGTGGAGGAACAATTTCCTCGAGCTCAATGCATCAGATGAGCGGGGCATCGACATCATCAGGAACAAGGTCAAGGATTTTGCAAGGACAAGGGCGATAGGAGATGTCCCTTTCAAGATCATATACCTTGACGAATGCGATGCGCTCACCCGAGAGGCTCAGCAGGCTCTCAGGAGGACCATGGAGAACTACACCCAGACATGCAGGTTCATACTGTCATGCAACTATTCCTCGAAGATAATAGACCCTATCCAGTCGCGGTGCTCAGTATTCAGGTTCCGCCCTCTGGAGAAGAAGGAGCTCTTCAGCATAATCGATAAGATTGCAAAGGAGGAGAAGCTCCATATCGATGACAAGGCAAAAGAGGCTGTGTTCGAGGTCTCAGGTGGCGACTGCCGGAGAGCGGAGAACATCCTCCAGGCGACATCAGCAGTCTCTGATAAGATAGATGATGAGGCAATCTTCTCCATGGCATCAGTGGCAAAGCCCAAGGAGATTAAGGAGATTCTCGAGCTTGCCATGGCAAACAAGTTCATCGCTGCAAGGGAGAAGCTCCTTGACACCATGCTAAATTACGGCCTTTCAGGCATCGACATCATCAAGCAGATCCAGAGGGAAGTCTGGAATCTTGACATAGACGGCAGGAAGAAGGTCGAGCTCGTCGACAAATGCGGCGAGATAGAGTTCAGGATGACTGAAGGCAGCGACGAGTATCTTCAGCTTGAAGCGTTGCTTGCAAATTTCACGCTTGTTTCCGGAGACAAAGGCTTATAGATCATAGGATACGACGGCTTGATCAGTTCCAGGATTTGCCCTGTCGACTTCGTACACGCCATAACCGAGTTCTGTCGGGATAAGGACCATATCAACTAATGATTGATGCTTAAAAAGCATGCCTTGAATTTTCTGTTGAATATTGCCTAGCTCATCTTTGGTTATTATCTGGACCGGACCTTTAGGGCAATAATCCCTTTTTCTCATATCATAGAATACCATCTTCAACAGGTTGGGTCCGTGCCATCCCCAATGATTTGGCCCAAGCCTGGCCTCGATTGTCTCTTCTGTTTGGACGCTTTCCGGCATATCCGCACGCAGATGAAGGAATTAGTATAAATACCTTTGCATTAGTGGGAATCCTATAACAAGGTTCAATGCGATTTCTTGTCCATGAGTCCCTTGATTATAGGGATTGCCATTGAGAGATCATCACTTATGATGAAGTCAGCATGCTTTTCGATGCCGCCCCTCGGGTTTATCGCTATGCACTTTGCAGCATACTTAAAGATGCCAGCATCGGCGGGAGAATCTCCTATGGCAATTACCTGGCTGGCTGTTATGTCAAGCGATTCCAGAATCCCGAGACAATCAGTAAGCTTGAAATCGTCACCGGAATAATCATTCTTTTCAATGCCTGCTATTATCTTTCCATCAATCTTCGGCCTGCTGCCGACGATGTAATCAATCCCCAGCTTCTTCTGGAAATGTTCCAGGATTGATATGATATTTCCGGATGTCAGGATTGAGATTATCCTGTTCTCTTTCAGGAACTCGAAGAAATCTGTTGCTCCAGGCATCAGGAGGTCTTTGCTGTCCAGGAAATCAATGATCTCATCTGTATCCTGGCCTCTGAGGAAATTAATGCGCTCAATCAGCGGCCCTATCCCGAGGACTGGATTTTTCATGAACGCTTCATTGAGCCTTATGCTCTCCTCTTTTTTCCCTGCAAACTCGCATGCCATGGACAGGCAATCTCCCACGATAACAGTCTCGTCAAAATCTATCAATGCAGCTCTGATTCTCATCCTAATTCAATCCCCGCCGGGCAGTGGTCAGAGCCCATCACGTCCGGCAGTATGAACGCATCCTTGAGCAAGGGTCTCAGGGCTTCTGATATCAAAAAATAATCGATCCGCCAGCCGATGTTCCTTTCCCTTGCATTGAACATGTAGGACCACCAGGTGTAATTGCCTCCTTCTTTGTCATATTCCCTGAAAGTGTCCAGATAGCCGTTGTCGATATATCTCTGGAATCCATCGCGCTCTTCAATAGTGAATCCTGCATTCTTCTCATTCTGCTTGGGGTTTGCAAGGTCAATCTCTTTATGGGCGACATTGAGGTCTCCGCAGACGATCACAGGCTTTCTCTTCTCCAGGGCTTTAAGATGCCCAAGGAAATCCTTGTCCCATTCCTGCCTGTAACCAAGCCTGTTCAGGCCCCTCTGGGCATTGGGTGTGTAGACATTCACAAGGAAATATTTGTCAAACTCTAGCGTGATAATCCTCCCTTCCCTGTCATGCTCTGGAATGCTTAATCCCTCAGATATATCCAGCGGATTCACATTGGTGAAAACAGCTGTCCCGGAATATCCTTTTTTCTCAGCATGGCTCCAGTACTGCCTGTATCCGGGGAGGTTCAGCTGGACCTGGCCGTCCTGCACCTTGGTCTCCTGCAGGCAGAGGATGTCCGGCTTTTCCTTATTGAACCAGTCCATGAACCCTTTGCCAAGAACTGCCCTTATCCCGTTTACATTCCATGTCAGAAATCTCATACATCAAGGGACGTGCGCTGTTTTAATAAATCTTTTGTAGAAAATTATTTAAATGAAGCTAACTGAAAAGGAGCCCAATGGCATATCTAATCCTTGTACGGCATGGTGAATCCCGATGGAACACAGCGAACAAGTTCACAGGCTGGGTCGATGTGCCTCTAAGCGAGGTCGGGATAAATGAAGCCCTCATCTCTGCGAAGAAGCTGGAAGGCATTCAGCTTGATTATGCATTCACATCAAAACTTCAAAGAGCACAGGAGACGCTTCTGATAATCCTGTCAAAACAGGATGCGACAGGCATCTTTGTCCATGAGACAGGAAAGAGGAAGAGCTGGTCAAAGCACAGGGGAAAATTCGGGAGCCATGAGATCCCTGTATTCAGTTCAGATGATATCAACGAGAGGTACTATGGCAGGCTCCAGGGCATGGACAAGGATGAGGCGCGCAAAAAATTCGGAAAAGAGCAAGTCTTCGTCTGGCGAAGGAGCTATGATGTCAGGCCGCCTGGCGGAGAGAGCCTGAAGGACGTATTCAACAGGGCTGTGCCTTATTGCAGGAAGAAAATCCTTCCTCTTGTCAGGAAAGGGAAGAATGTCATCGTCTCAGCCCATGGCAACAGCCTCAGGGCGATGATAAAATACCTTGACACGATTTCTGATGAGGACATCCCGAATCTTGAACTTTCTTATGGAAGCCCGATTGCATATGTCTGGAAAAAGGGCAAGCTCCAGAAGGAGAGCCACATGCATTCTTTCAACAGGCCTGTGCACTGGCAAAAACCGAAAAAATATGTGAGTAATAAAAAGAAATGAATCAGTCAGGGTTCTCCCTTATCCTCACTGTCTCCTGGACCCAGTCCTGGTAATAATATGACAGGGTCAGGGTCACTGCTTTTGTGAACAGGGCGCCTGCTTCCAGGTTTTCATTGACGCACCTGATGATGACATCCTCGTTGCCAGGTTCCCCATCAGGATGAGTTATCCTTGCCACATTGAAATTTCCCCTTGTTGAGCATTCCCAGTCCGGGTCATTCACCTGGAATGCAAGTTGGTCGAAATTCGGCTGGAACTCGTCATTCTTGTATGCTTTTGACCTTCCCTTCTGCACATTCCTTATGGGTATCTCCAGAAGGATCTTGCCCTTGCCTATGTATCTCTCCTGGACAGTGCCCACCTGTATAGGGCCGCCGGATGCGAATGCCTGCTTTGTCGAGTCTACATCGCAGACAGTAGTATCCCTGATGTTTTCCTTGTAGCATACCTGCGGTATGTTGATGTAAGTCTCGTAAGGATAGGTTGCATAGATGAATATGTTGGCATCGTAATGCGTCCCGACGAGATTGCCGTATGATGCATCGCCGAAATCCACATAATCGACGCCTCCGTCTGGCAAAAATTCTGAAACCTTGTCGATCTCATTAGGATTGTCGGTAGAGAAGTCGATCCCAGAGAAATCACTTTTTGAGATGCCTTTGATCTCAAGCTCAACAGAGTGCGCAGGCAGCGTGTATTCTCCCTTGTTGTCAAGCTCGACTTCCAGCGGCCAGGATTCATCCTCCCAGACCTCGTTTTTGGCTCCTGTGTCGCTGACAGTCCCTATCTCCTGGAATTGCATGACAAGCCCTTCGATTCCGCCCCTGAAGGGAGCCTCGACTGACTGGACCTGGTTGCTTGTGCAGCTGGCACCAATTGAAAATATCATTATCATCAAGATGGCAAGGACATATGCAATTCTCATTTTGTCAACTCCTCCAATTGTTGTTTATTATCTTCTTGGTATACTGCTTTAAAAACTTTTTGGTTTGCTCATCAAGTCAGATGGACAATAAAAGACGCGACTGGTTTGTCAGTGATGTCATATCCTGTCACTGTAAATGTCCCTGCACCTGTTATTGTAACAGCCCCATTACAATCTTGAAATCGCTCACTTGTATCTTTGACAGGGCCTCCTACAGTGCAGTACGCAATATTATCGCCGGATATCCTGGCAGTATTTGTACTGCTTTGAAGCTTGATAGTTGGGAAATTATGGGTTTTTTGATATTCATTGTAGACATCATAATTGTTGACAAATATGTGTATTATGGCATCGCCTGCCTGCTGCGTCGTTCCAGTGCCACCTCCGGCATTGCCTAACCCTGTGCTGCTGCTGGTTCCGTAGGACGTGCCTGTGCCTGGAGGGTTCGCTATGGTGACTGTGCGGGTGACGCTTGAAGTGTAGCCGTAATAAAGGGTTATCGCCAGGGGTGTGACATATGACGTGTGAAGCTCCACAGGCACCCTGCAGAAGATGACTCCCTTGTTGTTCACAAGCCTTATCATATTGGTTGAAGGGGTGCACTCGACTGTCCCTGCATTGCTCATCGTAACACCCACACTGACAAGGTCCATATCATCGTGAAGGAACTCGAACGGGCATCTTCCCATTGCTCCTTGGGAAAAGACCTTGCCGCCGCCGACATTCTCTACGGTTATGATGAAGTTGAGCGACTGCTGCATGACCTCTTCTTCAACCTTCGTGACTGCGACCGGGGCTCCCTGGCTGGTCATTGATATAGGCTCAGGCTTGCATACATTATCTTTTGTTATTGCTATAGGGTCTGAGACCACGCATACGCTCGGTGTTGCCAATGTCTGGTAATTGTAGCAGCTCGTCGCCATCAATGTCGGCGTGTATGTGTCGCCGAACGGGACATTGACCTTTGCGTCCTCCTTGAAATCCACCAGCTCATACCCGCCGTCTGCCATGTACGCGTTCTTTCCGATTATCTCAGGGACTGCCATCACGGCATATTTCCCTTTGGTGTTATAATCCTTGAAATGAATTGCAGAAGGGTCGAAGCCTGAAAGATAGACCTTGGCATTGCCAGGGGCGTTGTAGAAAGCCCCCTTGTTCCTGACTTCGAGGACAAGGTTAAGATAGCTGTCCTTGTACACTTTTGCAGGCGGGCTGTCCTGTGCAAAATTCACCACGATCCCCTCAGTGCCTGTCCTGTAGTCAAGATTATTGTATGGATTGTCGCTTGTATTGCAGCCTGAGACAATCATCAGGCAGAGCAGTGCCAATACCAAGTATCTTCTCATCATCGTTTACCTTGGAAAAGTGCTATATAAATCTTTCGGACAATGATATGGCTGATCCACAGGACTGTTAAGAGTTCCCTTTCTATTGAGTGCTCTTTACGATTATGCTCTTTGTCACTGACTTTGTGTATCCGTAATCCATCTTGATGTAGGCCTGTGTGAGGAATGAAGGTGTGCTCTTCTTGATCTTCAGGTCATCAGAGAGCTTGCTGTTGTCGATAGAACACCTGATATAGTCGCCTTCCCCTGTCAGGCGTAGAGGGTTAGGTGTGCATTCGATTGTGTTGCTGCTTCCGCCATATTTATAGAAATACTCCTTGTTCGAAAACCCGAACTCAGACAGGGTCACCCTGTTCCAGTCATTGCTTGATAGCTTTGCTGCTGAGCAGGCTTCCCTCAGCATATCCTTGTTCACAACCTGGCCGTCACCTTTATTGTTGATATATATCAGGAAGTCGATCTTCACATTTTCCTCATCAGGCATCACCCTGGTCTCGATCCTTGTTATCGCGATGGGCGCTCCCTGGTCTGTCAGGGCAATGTCCTTAACCTCGCATACCTTCTGTGCGGTGCTCGTGATGTCAGGGTCGATGCATACGTCCTGGGAAAGTTCAGTCATGTAGTCATAGCATGCGGTAAGGACTACAGGAGACGTATGCTGGACACTGAGGAGGTCGAGCTTCTTGGCCTTCACAGTGAAATCCACATGGTTCGAGGTGCCGTCAGGGTAATAGACTGATCTTCCCTGCATCCCGCCGATTGTCTTTGTCAGGTCAGTATTGATTATGGTCAGCTTCTTCTCCTGCTCCTTTATCTGCGTCTCGATATCAGAAAGCTTCCTGTTCAGTTCGATGAGATCCTGGTTATTGACAGCTGACTTGTCAGCATCGACATATGATTGCTGGTTTATCTTGTCCCTTTCCACAAGTAGCGCTGTCCTGTCTGATTTCAGCTTTGTTATGGCATCAATGAATTCCTTGTCCTGGTCGCTCAATCCTGCGCAGTCGTTTGTCCCCTGCTTGAGTATGCACATGTAGTCATTCTCGACAGTCGCAGTGACATAGGCATTCGAGATTGGATATGCGCCCTTGTTCCAGAGGTCTGTGGCTATCTCGAAATTCGTATTCTCGAACAGGGTGTCAGGGGGGCCGTTGGGGATGAAATCAAAGACAAGCCCCTTAGTGCCCTGCTTGTAGTCCTTGTCTGTTATTGGGTATCCGTTGTCAGCAGGCTTGCAGCCTGAAAAAAGCATAACGATTACCAATATCAGCACCAATATCTTATATTCCATTATATTCCACCGGAAGATCATTTACATTGATGCACTGATTGTCTGAAAATATGCAGTTTGTGCACTGGTCACATTGCAAACCGCTGCATGAGCAGTCATTGCAACATGACTGGGGTTCTGTGCTTGGAGCCGGACCCTCATATAACGACTTTTTGAGCTGGCAGACATCTTCGCCTGAGACATCCACTGTTTCGCACTTCAAGCATGATGCGCAGGAAAGCTGAGTATTGTCAAGGGTGTTGCATGTTGTGCAGTCTTTGCAGCAGTCATTCTCCTGGTTGATGTCTATCTGGACCTGGACATTTGCCCTGTCGGGGACACCATCCTGGCCCTTGATAGTCTCTTTGTCCACTGTCTTGATGAAGAATAGCTTGCTCTGGTAGCATTTGCCTGCAAGCTGGTCTGCGTATGTGTTCCATGGCACAGTGCAGAACGGGCTGAATTTCTCTGATGAGTCATAGAGGTTGATCTCGTCATTGTCATAATATGCTTTTATCCAGTCGTCGAATATGACACTCTTGTCGTCCACCTCTGTCGAGCCGGAGTATTTCTTCTTTCCTTCGGTGAGGATTACAGGAACCGAATTGGCCTTGCTTATATAAGTGCAGGCTATTGTCTTCTTGTCTTCGCTGAGCTTGAACTTTATCAGGGGATAAGAATTATCATAGACATACTTGCCAGGGACAAGGTCGATGTAGTTCGACAGGTCCGTATGCACCTTGCCGTCTGTCTTTCCAGTGTAGAATACCTTTACCCTGAAGTTCACCTGGTCTTGTTGTTCTCCGGCCGACTCGGGCGAGTATGAAGTGACTGTATCCTTGTCGATCTCGACAAGATAAGGGGTGTCTGTCAGCCTTTCTTCAGACTTGCCGTAATTATCAGCCTCTTCGATGTTTATCGGGATAGTCCCTGAGCTTGAAACAGAACTCTCGGTTGTCGGGGTCTGCTCGGCAGTCGAGACGAAATCCATCCCCATGCATGCGTTATACCTGTCCATGACATACGGGACATAAGAGTCCTTGGTTGTCAGACCGGTCTTGGTGATGCATTGGAGTGGCTGCTTGTTGTATTCTTTCGGACATTCCCAGTTGAGCTTGGTGGCACCATTGCAGCTGGTTGTATAGAGTGCCTTCGGCCCGCAGTTGTAGTACGCTGCCAGGTTCTCGGGCTTGTCCCCGGAGTTCTCAATGTTCTCGCCCATCTTCAGGTAATATATGGCAGACTTGATATTGCAGTCGATGTCATCCAGGCTGCAGTGGTCCAAGGCGAACTTTGTCCAGGTATCCTGGGCAGTGGTCTGGGTTATCTGCATGAGGAACATCGACTTTCCGTCATCGCCGTTCAGGATTTTGACATTGCCGTTCGACTCCCTAGCCATGATGGACATCACCAGGCAAGAGCATCTCTTGCTGTCTCCGAGAAGCTGGCTTGAGGGGTTTTCGCACCATTTCTTTATGCTCTGCGGCTCGTTCTTGTAGAAGTAATTGTATATGAATGAAAGTTGCTCGGCGATCTTCGCATTGCTCGGCGGGGTCGGGATGTTGTATTGTGTCGTGAAATCCTTCCCTTTCTTCAGCTCGACATTCGTCGATTCCTCAATCTCATATGTATACCTTGCCCTTGCCCTGAAATACTGGGTCGATACAGGGACATTGCCGAGGATGTTCTGGGGCTGGTCAAGGTTGACCCTGCAGCTGAATGTCTTGTATTTGTTCTCATCGCTTTCATACCCTATGTCAGAATAATACTGCCTTGTCTTGTCATTTATCGTGAGGTTGTATGCCCGGTAATTGTCGATCTCCTGTGTGCAGTAATCATTGAGGCAGGCATTGAATTTAGAGACCTGATCAGATGTCGCTCCTGTGAGCTCCCCCTTCTCGTTCACATTCTCTTCCTTGTCAAGCCCCACAGTGGTGACGCAGTCGTAGAGCTGCTTGCTCCTGTATCTCTTGTAGTTTGACGCACAGCTCTTGAGATATTTCGCCTGGTCTATCTCAAAGAACTCAGGGCATTCAGTGAGGTCCAGCGACATGGTCTTGGGCACCATTATCACAAGCTCTTCAAGCTGCTTAATCTTCCCTTTCCAGCCTACATTGGTATCGAGGGTTATCCCCAGCCTTGGCTTGACAGACACTGCATCAGTTATGGCGATGGGCGGTGTGACAGTGCCCATCCCTATCTGTACAGGCCCGTTCGTGAATTTTGCAGTGGGGGTCTTGTCCTCTATGCCGTAAAAATCGAGAGGGTCGATTCCCTGCCGCTCCATCGACCTTAGCCTGTCCTGGTCCATGAAATATGTCTTGATATACGCCATTGTCTCGAAATGGAAATCCGCCTGGACAGTTATCTTGTTGGAGCCTTCAGTCATCCCGTTCCTGTAGCTGTCTGGGAACCGGCAGTCGATATCAACCTGTTCCTGGTCGTAGATCATGGGGATTGTCGGTGGGAATGACTGGCCTTTCTGCGATGCAGGGAAAAGACCGTCAGCTGAGTTCTTGTTGCCGTGGTAGCAGTTCACATTTATACTAAGCCCGTCCTCAAGGGTCTTTGCCTGGAGAGTTGCCCAGACAGTGACAGTCTCGCCGAGGTAGAACTCCGGGTCTGCGGGCTTGAGGTCTTTGAGGAATACGCCCAGGGTCTCGTACTGGTTCTCGTCGACAGTCCCTGTATAGTAATCTCCTCCGGTGGCCATTCGCATCTTGTTGATGAAATACTGTGTCCCCTGGTCCATGACCTTGTTGAAATTGACAAAGACATCTCCCCACCATTTGGCAGTGGCCGTATAAAGGCTCTCAGCCTTGGCAAGCTGGTCAGGGGTCACCATTGTCGAGACATCATTGAATGTGTAGGCTGTTGCTATGAAAGAGAACACGATGCCGAGCCAGATAAGCACCATCAGCACCCTTGCTATCTTTGTTATGAGAGTCCGTGCGTCAGCCCTTATGACAGCAAAATAGAACCAGCCAAGGGTCACCTGTGGGTTGACCAGATAGCTTGCCACCCACTTGTTCTGCAGGAGGAACTGAGTCCTGTAGACCAATTGGGGAAGTCCTATCTCGATGGCGAAGATGAGAGCCACCCATCCAACGAAATCCCCGCGCTTCTCGCTTCTCGGAAGGACCAGCAATGCAAGTACGAGAAAGCCTGTCTGGGCCATGAGCGCTGTCGTGAAGTTGCCCCTCCAGAAGCTTGCACCGAGGTAGAAAAGGATTGAGAAGAATATCAGGATATCATAACCATAAGTCTGCACCCTTCCCTGGATCTGGCTCAGCCTCCCGCCTTGGCTTCCGTAAGCCTGCCCTTTTTTATCGAGTTTCTTCAGTCGCATGATGATACCTTATGGCTACCGCTGTAATCTATGCACTGGAAGAACTGTTATTTAATATTTTCTCTTATCACTTAATCTCGATTACCAGCTGCCTGATGTCAAGGGTGGTCTGGTCTGGCTCTAACTTGATGGAATTGGTCCCGTCCTCGACATACATGTCGAGATTCCTGGAATACTCGTCGCTGTAGGTGTTGAAGTTGAACTGGTAGCCGTTCACGTACACCTTCCCTGCCTTCTGCTCTTTGTCGTCGATGAACTTGAGCGTCATCTTTATGTCATAGCCGCTCCTGAGGACTGACTGGTCCCCGTTGCCGGATGTGGGGCATTCAAAATTTGACTCGTCGCTTTCCCAGCCTGCGTAGCATGCGTCGCATTCATCGAGAGTTATTGCGTCCTTGCAGGTGGCGAGACCGTACTTGGGTATGTCCGGGCACCAGAAATTGTCAGGGCTCTCATCATAGCAGCAGTCCTGATCATAGTATCTTGAGCAGCCGTCAGGGCATTTGTTATCAGTGTCGTCCCCGCAGAGGTCCTCGCATTTCTTGGGCGGGTCCCCGCTCAGATCCTCATATCCGCTTGGGCACAGCTTGCATATGGATTCGCTCGTCACTGCCCTGCACCTGTCATCCTGGTTTGCGGGCTGGTAATCACACCAGTAGTTGCTGGTGGTCTGCAGGCAGCAGTCCTTGTCTAGGTCAGCATCGCAGCCTTTCGGGCAGACCCCGTCGATGTCGCCGCAGTTGTGGTCCTCATCATTGTTATTGTCCAGAGTAGTGGAGAAGAGCGCCTTGTTAAGGTCGAAATAATAAGTAGGATATGTCATCTGCTTCATCTCAGTATTGACATTTATCTGGTCTATCAGGTAGTTTCCGCCCTCGGTCTCAAATGACACCTTGTTGGTCCCGGCCGATATCACGCTCGGTGAAAGCTCCACCCTGTTGAGCTGTCCGCAGTCAGGCACAGAAGAGAAGACAAGCTCCCTGTTCACGTATGCATCGAGCTTTCCTGCTGTCTTAGGGTTGCAGTCAGGTGCGAACTCGAATGTGGCCTTGTTGAGGTTGAATTTCTCTGTGTCAGTCACCATGAAGACATTGTTGCTCGTCTGTGTCGAGATGTCGGTCTTGTCATAGAACAGCTTTATGTCATCCAGCTCGTATTCATTTGTTGTCCAGAACATGTATCCCACGCCGGTCACCTCGAATGAGAGCGTGTTGACCTTGCCGAGCTTGCTTTTTATACTGATAGGGGCATTCAGCGAATCACCGGCAATCTTGTCATAGATAAGCTGCGAATTGAGATATATCATGAGCCTGCCGTTGTTGTTCCTGTTCGGGTTCACAGAGAAGCTGAGGTAGATGTTGTCTGTGTTGTCAGGGTCATCAAGCAGGAATGTGATGTTAGCTGTCTTCTTGTCAAATATGCCGTTCTTTACGTACACAGAGTCACCGATGTCCTGCTCATTGGAATTTGTCGTCGTATAGAGATTTATCGCCGGCAGGGGATGGTCATAGTCCTTGAATTTCAGGTAATCTATCCTCCCCGGGCTTTCGACAAGGACGGTCTTGTTCATCTTCAGCAGAGCAGGATTGTCTGTCTGCGGGTTCTTTCCGTCCGATGTTGTTGTGCCGTCATTGAGGAGCTGGTCCCTGAGGTCAGGGGGTATCAGGAGAAGGTAGAGAAGTATGAATACAGCAATGAGTGCCAGTAGCGAGCCTGCCGCCCCTGCCTGTGCCCTTCTTTTTGACATGATAGGGCATTTTATTATGGTTTACATATATATTTCTTTCTATTTTTAGGAATAATGAGACATCCCAGGCATATGATGGCGGGTGCATTAAAAACCTTTTAATACTTCCTTCTATTAACTGCCGGCCATGAAAATAATCCATCGCAACCTGAAGAAAGGACTAGTCAAGGTCCATATCCAGAGCCAGAACGACCTCTGGTTCCTTTCGCATATCCTCGATGTGGGGGATCATGTCAGCGGCAGCACGCAGAGGAAGATCAAGACAGGGGACGAAGGAGACAGGAGTTCGAAGACCCACATAAAAAAGGTGTTCCTCAAGCTCCAGGCAGAGAAGATAGAGTTCCACAAGTACTCAGACAAGCTGCGTGTATCAGGAAAGATTACTGAAGGCCCCGAGGACATAGCCAGGGGGAGCTATCATACATTGACTCTTGAGCCGACAGTCGATGTCACAATAGAGAAGGAGAGATGGCTCAGGTACCAGCTGGACAAGCTCAATGACGCTGCAAAGGATAAAGACGTGAAGGTGATGATATGTCTCCTTGACAGGGACAAGGTGATATTTGCCCAGCTTAAAAATTACGGCTTTGATGTGCTATCTGAATTTTCAGGGAATGTCCAGAAGAAGGACAGCCCTGAGAAGGTCAAGTCAAGCTTCTATGCAGACATAGTCTCTCATCTGAAGGAATATGACGCTAAGAACAATTATTCGAAGATAATAATCGCAAGCCCGGCATTCTGGAAAGAGTACATGATGCAGGCCCTGGAAGGCGAGCCGCTCAGGAAAAAAGTGATATCCGCATCATGCAATTCAGTCGATATTGACGGAATCAACGAGGTACTCAAGAGGCCGGAGGTTGCGACTGCGCTTGAGCAGGACAGGGTGGTCAAGGAGATGGCTGCTGTCGAGGAGCTGCTGGTGGAAATTAAGAAGGACGGCCTTGCAGTTTACGGCCTTGAGCAGACAGGGCAGGCTGTCAGGCAGGGTGCGGTGAGGACCCTTCTTGTCGCTGACTCGCTCATCCGCATGTCCAGGGAGGATGGGACCTATGAAAGGCTTGACAGGATGCTCTCCGCTGTCGACAGCATGAAAGGGGAGGTCGCTATCATCAGCTCAGAGCACGATGGCGGGAAGAAGCTCGAGGGTCTCGGGGGCATCGGGGCGATACTCAGGTATAAAACAGCATGATTTAAATACCCCGAAACCTTTTCTCAATGCATGATAATCGCTATCACAGGCTATATCGGCTCAGGCAAGACGACTGTTGCAAATATATTCAAGAGGCATGGGTTCTCTGTATTAGAGGTCGACACCCTCGGACATTCCCTCCTTAATGATGTAGGCATCTCTGAGCGGCTCAGGGGCGAGTTCGGGATGAGGATCCTTGACAGGAACCTAAAGATAGACAGGAAGAAACTCGGCAAGCTGGTGTTCAGCGACGCAAAGCTTCTCAAAAGGCTCAATGACACAGTCCACCCGGCCCTGAAGGAACTGATAAAAAGAGAGGTGGCAAAGACAAAAGGCGACCTAATCATCGACCTTGCGCTCTATGAAGAGCTGGATGTCGATGAGCTCGCTGACAAGGTCATCCTTGTGAAGTCAGATATCACCAACATTTATGACAGGCTGAACCCGGAATATACAAAAGCAGAGGTCCTAAATGTAATGAACAGCCAGGAACTTCTGTCAAGCCCGGATTATGTCATAGAGAATGACGGCACAGTCGAGGACCTGGGCAGGAAAGTCTCGCAGCTGATCAACAGGCTCAATTTCTCAAGATGAAAGAAGCGCTTTTCTACAAAAAACATAAAGACAGTGTCCAATGCGTACTCTGCCCTCACAACTGCACAATCCCTGAAGGTAAATCAGGCCTGTGCCTTGCAAGGAAGAATATCGGCGGAAAGCTGCAAAGCCTTGTCTACGGAAAGCCTGTCGCAATAAATATCGATCCTGTCGAGAAGAAGCCGCTGTATCATTTCCTGCCTGGCTCAGCAACCCTATCAGTCGGGACTGCCGGATGCAACCTGTTCTGCGGCCATTGCCAGAACTTCGATATTGCCAGGGCAGAGCCGGAGAAAACCCCTGCAGCAGAGCTTTCTCCTGTCCAGGTCGTCGATATGGCTGTCCGGAAAGGCTGTGAGTCGATTAGCTACACCTACAATGAGCCGACCATATTCTGCGAATATGCGCTTGAGACTGCCAGGCTTGCAAAGAAGAAAGGCATCAAGAACATTCTTGTCACCAACGGTTTCATCAACAAGGAGCCTGCCATGGGATTCACTAGATGCATGGATGCTGCAAACGTGGACCTCAAGGCATTCGATGATGAATTCTACAGGAATACATGCAAAGCAAGGCTCCAGCCTGTGCTTGACACATTGAAGCTGTACAACAAGAAGATCTGGATTGAGGTGACTAACCTTGTCATCGACAGGAGGAATGACAGCCCTGAAGAGATAAGGAAGATGTGCAAGTGGCTCTCTGAGAATCTTGGAAGGGACGTCCCGCTCCATTTCTCCCGCGCTTTTCCCATGTACAGGATGCAGGACATAATCCCGACGCCGCTCGAGACATTGAAGAACGCAGAGAAGACAGCAAGGGAATATCTGGACTATGTATATATAGGAAACACTGAAGAGCCCTCGAACACCTATTGTCCGAAGTGCGGCGCTCTTCTGATAAGCAGGAAATATTACAACATAATAAATGACATGAAAGGGAACAGGTGCTCATGCGGTCATGAGATTGCAGGAGTCTTCTGCTAAAGAAGCAATCTTGCAAGCCCGAGGAAGGCGAAGAATCCGAACACATCTGTCGCCGTGGTTATGAATATTGTCGCCGAGGTGGCAGGGTCCTTTTTCAGGGCTTTCATTACCAGCGGTATCAGTGCGCCGAACAGGCCTGCGATAACCAGGTTTATCACCATGGCGAGGCCGAGGATGAGTCCTAGCATTGGGCTCTTGTTCCAGAACACTGCTACAGCAGCGACTATCATGCCGTTGATGAGGCCGTTGAGCGCTCCTGCTATCATCTCATTTATTATGGCCTTCCTTCCAGACCTGAGCTCGATCTCCTTGAGCGCCAGGCCGCGGACCACGACAGCCAATGTCTGGGTCCCTGCATTCCCTCCCATGCCTGCGACGATCGGCATGTAGACGGCAAGAAGCACGAATGCCGAGATTGTGTCCTGGAACAGGCTCACCACGCTAGCAGCAAGGAATGCGGTCATGAGGTTGAGGATGAGCCATTTATACCTGTGTTTGACTTTTGTGAATGCAGAGTCATGGATGTTCTCCTCATCCTTCACGCCTGCAAAATCGTACAGGTCGCCTGTGGGCTTCTCGATGAGCCTGAGGACATCGTCTGAATATATCACGCCGAGGATGCTGTTGTCGTCGTCAAGCACGACGATGAAATTATGCGGGTTGCTCTTGAAGCGTCTTATGACCTCCTCCTCATCCCTGTCATAGCGTATTGTCGGTATTTTCCTGATGTAATTGTCTATCCTTTCAGATGGCCTCGTGCCGATAAGGAGCCTCCATGGGATCTTCCCGACGAGGTAACCGTATTCGACGACAAGTATCGCCGGTGTCTTGCCTGTCCTTATCTCATGCTTCTTCATGAGCCTGAACACTGCCTCGAAATCCATGCCCCTGCTAGCCTGGATGTAGTCGAGGCTCATCAGTCCTGCTGCTGTCCTGGGATTGAACTTCAGCAGGAACTCGACCTTCTCTTTGATGGTCACATCAAGCTTCTCTATGAGCTTTTTCCTCCTTTTCAGTCGGACATTCTGGAGTATGTCTGTCACATCGTCAGGAGCCAGGTAATGGAGCATGCTGATAATCTCATGGCTGTGAAGCCTTGCGATAATCGCTTTCTGGTTGTATCTTGACAGGTTCAGAAGCGCAAATCCCTGACGGTTGGTCTCAAGCTTCCTGAACAGCTTGACATTCGGCCTCGCAACAAAGTCACGCAGGTCCTGCTCCCTCTTTTTCAGCATGGTGCTCATCTATCAGCTAATTGGTTTTTATAATTTGCTGTTTTGATCTTCAACACCCGTCCTTCCACTTCCCGATCGCGTCGATAAGATTTCCGATCGTAACGCTTCCTGCTTTCCACTGGGAAATGTAATTAATAAGTTCATTAATTGAAATGATTGAGTTTCCATCGCTGTCAGCTAAAGAATTGCATGAACTAGTTGATGCAGCTGTTCCATATATCTCAAGTTCATTAGCCTGAACCGCAGGGTAACTAGGATTTCCGTTTATCTCAACTCTTGCGTATCTCGCCTTTATTGAAAGGCTTTGTGTCACCCAGTCATCAACAAAAGCATCAGCCTCTGAAAATGCTGTTGTCCATGCATCTCCTGAATTTGTTTTATAATATAAACTCCAGTTCCTACTGTACCAATTTCCGACTGTGTCGCCAAAAAGCCTCGCAGTTATTAAATCATAATTATTCCCAAAATCAAATTCAATCCATGTCTTATCATTTGTACCTGTCCCCGAAGAACAAGCATCATCATTAGTCAGGCATCCATCCCATAAATGCTCAACAGGATCTGCAGGGTTGAAGTTGTTTGAATTTGCTGTCATTGTATTGCTGTTTGCAAGAGAGTTCCCAGTAGGACAAACTCCGCAATCACTTGAACATGTTGAGCAGCTTTCTCCATCATTTGCATCACAAGTTCCGTCCCCGCAGTAAGAGTTTGTCTGGGTTGCTGTGTACTCAATCGCTCCAATGTCTGGCTTGCTTCCTGAATAATCCAATGATAGGCCTTCTCCTTGAACTATGTTAATTGCACGAGAAACTGTGATTGTATTTGTATTGTAGTTTATTGATTGTATTGTTGTGGTTTGTCCATTCTGTGTTTTTATGGTGTCTCCGACTTCTCCTGGGATTCCCCAGCCGTCGTAGAAGAAGTATGGATTATCGACAGTAAATGAAGTCTTTCCAGAGCCTGTTGAAGAGGTTATTGTTGTTAGCCATGCACCATTATCTATTGCTGGAGAAACAGATGCAGGGGTGAAATCTCCGTTTGCGGAGTCTGTATAGGTTGGCTGATTCACAAGGTTGCCGGAATATATATCACCATTGGCATATGGGCTGTTCGATTCTGCAGTTGCGAGTGTCATACCTGATCCGAAGCGCAGAATTTCGTAAAAAGTGCCAGGATGGTTTGAACCTGTATACTGGGCAACATTATAAAGGATATTCCCCCTGTATTGCTCATCATGGACGCGTGTTGGAGTGGAATACTCCCCGAAACCATTGAAGTTGGTGGTATCCCATATATTATTTATAAACTGATTATAACCACAGTCCCCATAGTCAGCGTCCTGGGCAATTGTTACAATACCTGGATTAGAACTCCAGAAATCCCCTGACTCATAAAAAGTATTGCCGTAAATCATGTTGTAATTGCTAGGGCTCCAATACTGATTATCTGCTATGCTAATCCATGTCCTTGGGTGGATGAACACATTTTTCCTGAAAATGAAATAACTATTTTTTGCTTCTAATTCAAGAGGGATGGTTTCCCCTTCAGAGCCAATATTTATCATGAGGTTATTCTCAATGAGATTATGAGATATCCCTCCCACTCCTTCAAAATAACCATCCAAAGATGCTTTATTAGGGAACTGGGCAGAGTTCCAGTATGTTGTCACAGTTCCTTTGTTGCCCCTAATTACATTATAATCTGAAGAGTCATAAAGTGATATAAAAAAATGCCCCCCACCCTCATTAAAATTATTATTTATAACTCTGCCATGATCACAATGATAAGCGGCGATAGAGTCCTGCTCATTTTCATCAACAGATTCCCCTTGAGCATTTAATGTATTATCATGAAAATACACATAGCTTATACCCTCAGAAGATGAACCATAATGCCCTAAAAATACAGCAGGTCCAAGATTGGCAGCAGTTCCACTAAAAGTGCAATGTTTAACTTCTGCATAATCTCCATGTGACTGTATTGTTAATTGGGCATAACCACCTCCAACAAAAGTCAACCCATCAATAACAATATAATCCTTGCCATCAATTAGAACAGAAGCCCCATTATTGTTAGTAAACGAAGGCGTTTCACTCTGGTATCTGGTAAAAGTTATCGGGTTTCCTGATGAACCTGAGTTAGAAGGCTGCAATATTTGAGAGCCATAATCCCCTCCACGCAGATAGACAACATCTCCTGCGACAGCATTTGAATTTGCAGTTGACAAAGAACAAGGAGTGTTAAAATTCGTACATGAATCCCATGAAGCGCTTCCTATAGGTGAAACATAATATGTTGCAGCAATTGCGCAACTAATTAAGAATAAAATTAACCCAGGAAGTATCAACACCTTTTTCATAATGTTTATACGGAAAACCCATGTTTATAAATTTTTTCTAGCACCCGTTCTTCCACTTCCCGATCGCGTCGATAAGATTTCCGATTGTAACGCTTCCCGCTTTCCATCGGGAGATGTAATTGATCAATTCTCCGATTGAAATGCTTGAATCTCCATTGCTGTCTGCGTCAGAGTTGCAGGCACTTCCCGATAGAGCAACAAACTGCGATGAGAAAGTCAAAACTCCTGAATCATCGAGATTATTGACTGAAGAGCCAGACCATACAGTTGAAAGTCTGCTGCCTGTTGCTGTTTTGTCATTCAAAGCAAAATTCATCCCCCAGACCTCGCTGTCTGTGGGTGTTTTCCAATTGCTCCACGGAATCCTTGCTTCAATGACATAGCCTGTATCTGTATCAGTTCTGTTGTTTATTGTTCCTGTCCCTTTTATCAGGACAGATTTTGTCATCCCTGAATCCCAGCTCATATCATATCTCTGGCTGTCTGCCTGCACATCGTTCACATTAACAAAGAACTTGTAGTCATCATTCTTTATAGGTCCTTTGTCATTAAATGTGTCAAATATCATCTCAAGACTGTCATCATCCCACAAAGCACCATCTTCCTGATGAGCCAAATCTGCAACCAGGTTTGAATCAGAAACATCTGCTGCAACATACAACGCATCGCTGTCCCATAAAAACTTGTAGGTTCCTGTTGTTCCATATGAATCTGTTATTGTTATAGGGTTTGCATTTGTGAATTCGTTTAGACTGCCATCTATTGCTGGAGGTGTGGAAGTTTTTAGGATTGTGTAGGAGTCTGTTTGAGTTTGTAGCATGCAAGCACTTCCATCCCAAGAGTACCCCAAATTGCAATTATATTGGCATTTTGTTGATGCATCAGTTGTTGAAAATGTCCATGGAGTATCAATTGTTAGGTCAGTGCTTTCTTCTGAATCGAATGCTATTGCATTCGCTGCTATTGTGCCTATGCATGAAAAACTTGTTGAATCCCAATCCGGCAGATCTGTAGGTCCTGCTGATGAGTACATAGCGAAATCATCATAATAAGTCCAGGCGTCATTCCCACCTGGACCGTAGCTCTTTATAGGCATAAATGAATTGATACCCTGTCCAGTATCAGTGTCGCCTGTAAAATTTATCAATGTAACTGGTGATCCTCCTTCCGGTTTCATCTCAACAATACATCTGCCATTTGAGCTATCCCTGTTAAAATAGACAACCACCTCTATCCATTTGTTGAGAAAATCATTACGGTTAAGATTGCCTGTCTGCGCTTTCCATATAGCCCTACTATAAGCAGAAGCACCTCCAAAAGCTTGCAACCTGAATCCTCCCGATGCATCACTTATCCACATTAACCGGCCAGGGAAAAGGTTTCCATTCATCCATTCATACCATAAGTTCCATTGGGGTGTTGTTAAAGAAGGCAATTGAGTCCAATATACCCAAAATTTGGTGCATGTATAATCATTGAAATTATGGTATCCCGAGCCGCTGTTTTGACTTCCTATATTGAGTTGCGTCCTGCTCGCAGGGTCGCCAACATCATCATTATAAATCCTCAACGATTTGGAACCAGTTTTAAAAATTGAGGCCGAAATCTCCGCCGCATCATCTGTACCGCTTGCAACCAGTTGAAAGTATGGAGCCCCTCCGCCAGACTGAGTATAACAGTCCATGAAGAAACATCGGCCAGGCATATCAAAAGGAACATTATAGCCGGTTACAGAATCGACAAAACCGCCGTTGCAATACGGATTCGCTGCGCATGAAGGGTTCGGATCATCTGACCACTCCTGATAGTCACTTATCTTCTGATCAAGAGAGACATTCTTTTCAAAACCGGTCTTAAAAACAACATTTGCCCCATCAGCAAAGCTGAAGAGTCCTATTAAAAAAACCAAACTGACCAAGACTATCACAACTCTTTTCACAAAAGATTATAGAAATTATATATATATAAATTTACCCCTGCATCAGCAGCCGTTCTTCCACTTCCCAATAGCATCAATCAGGCTTCCGATTGAAACTCCGCCGGCTTTC
This sequence comes from uncultured Candidatus Woesearchaeota archaeon, assembly GCA_963717515.1. Lineage (GTDB taxonomy): Archaea > Nanobdellota > Nanobdellia > Woesearchaeales > DSVV01 > CAYXZQ01. The sequence continues at coordinate 1,020,670 of OY970338.1, read as the reverse complement.
CATTGGGAAATGTAATTGATCAATTCTCCGATTGAAATGCTTGAATCTCCATTGCTGTCTGCGTCAGAGTTGCAGGCACTTCCCGATAGAGCAACAAACTCAGAAGAAAACAAAACATCACCCCAACCCTCAGGGTCATTGAATCCACCACCATCTGAATTAGTCCATGCTGTCTGTATTGTTCCTGAATCGGTTTTATCGTCCATTGACAAGTCAAAACCCCAGACAGAATCATCTGAAGGTGTTGCAAAGTTCTGCCAGGGAATTCTTGCTTCAATCACATATCCAGTGTCTGTGTCTGCATTGTTATTGATTGTTCCTGTGGCAATAACATTATTTGCCATCCCTGAATCCCATGACGTATCAGAAGCATGGCTGTCCGAATGAACTTTATTAATATTGGCATAAAACTTGTAATCGTCTGGCTGCAATGCAGTTCCACCATCATTCAATGTGTCCATAAACATCTCAAGACTGTCATCATCCCACAAAGCATCATCTTCCTGATGACTCAAACCAACGTTTAAATTTGAATCAGAAACATCTGCTGCAACATACAACGCATTGCTGTCCCATAAAAATTTGTAAGTGCCTGTTGTTCCATATAAATCTGTTATTGTTATTTCATTTGCATTTGCGAATTCATTTAGATTGCCGTCGACAGTTGGAGGTGTTTGTGCCTTAAGAATTATGTATGAGTTTGTTTGTTGCTGAATGCAAGAACTTCCACTCCATAAATAACCAGTATTGCAGTGGAACTCGCATTTTGTTGCTGTGTCTGTTGCAGAGTAAACCCATGGAGTGTCTATTATTAAATCTGTTTCTTCATCATTACCCCAGGATGTTGCATACTGAGGCATTCCAGTGCATGAGCATGTTGGAGGAGATGCCAGACATGAAAGTGATTGAGGGCCTTCAACATCACAAGAATATGAGTGTATCCATTCCTCGAGATTTGTGTAACCATCTCTATCGTCGTCTGCATGCGGAGAAGCAGGTAAATCAGTAAATGTGTTGGTGTTTGAAGCAAGAGTTTGATATCCTCCAAGTCCATCGCTTCCAAGATCTGTCTGCCAATTTATCAAACCTCCTGTGCCGTCAGTGACATCGGCAACATCCCTTGTGTCAACATTGTCTCTATTGGCTGGTCTTGCTCCTGCTGTAGCTTTAACGACTTCTTCCAACCCATTCGGGCCATTATCTGCTGCATCCAATGTTGTCAGATTTAAAGAGTTCCATGGAGAGCCATCCAAATAATTAGCAGCAGGTTCTGAACATCCCTCATCACAGGTGTAAATCGGACTGTGTGGGGTGGGATCATCTTCAACATTGCCGCTTAAATAAATATGGGAATTTGATGAATCTCCGAGAGCAATCAGTTGAATTGGGTAATAGTTTGCAACTGTTGGCCCTGTGATATATTTGTTTTCTATTATATCATAACTAACAGGGTGTGAACTGGAGTCTCCATCCCCTATTTGAGCACCAAGATTATAATTGTATATCACATTATTCTGCCACACCATTGTAGTGTATCCATAATGTTGAAGGGGGTGCCGTTGATAGCCATGAACAAACAGATTTCTAAGAACAGACACATTGTAAATATACGCATCTGTAATAAAACTATAACCATGCCCCTTTACAGGATTACCTTGACATGAATAATACAAAGGTTCACTAACTATCAAATTGCTTATTGTAATATCATGTGCTCTATACCATATTGAAATTGTTTCATCAGTATTCCATGAAAAAGAAGAATGGTCAACCACTACATTGTAAACATTATAACCATTACGATAGTCAGCATAATCCTGTATTTTAAGTGCATCTAAATCATCACAGGCAGAGTTAGGGACTCCTTGAGAACCTATACCACCAGGCCTGCTTCTCATATGTTGCAACAAAATGTCATGTGACCTGATTATAAAATCATGGCCGCCTTTTAAAGTAATGCCTGGCGAAGGTGCAGTTTGAGTCGCAATAGTGGTATAGGGCTGGCTGACAACCAACGATGACCCTAAAGTGATATATCCACTAACACCAAATAAGATAACTCTGCCCTGCCCTGTTGTCGTGTGAGCTGTATCCGAAAGACATGCCCTGAGCGAACCTTTGTAAACTGTAACACCATTTATGGTTCCCATTGTTGGGGCAATAGTATTATCAGCAAGGGTGTTAACAACGTAAATATTGGGATTTCCAGTTCCCCCATAAGCAGCCCTAGTTTCAGAACCAAAACCTTCCGCACCCGGGAACACAGGTAAAGCACTTACAACTCCAATTAATAAAACAAAATAAACCGAGACAATCACAACTCTTTTCACAATATAATATAGAAATTATGTGTATATAAATCTATCTTTCTCCTGAAAAAAATTTCATTCAACACCCGCTCTTCCACTTTCCGATCGCGTCGATAAGATTTCCGATCGTCACGCTTCCTGCTTTCCACCGGGAGATGTAATTGATAAGTTCAGAAATTGAAATCTGGCCGTCGATATTTGCATCTGCGAGAGAGTTGCAAGCTGAACCAGAAGAAACAAAATTAGAAGAAAAAACAACATCTCCGAATTCATCAGGAATATTGCCCACATTTGTCTGGGACCATGCTTTCTGGATTACATTTCCTGCATCATTCCTGTCATCCATCGAGACATCAAAGCCCCAGACATCGTTGTCAGAAGGATTTGCCCAGTCTGTCCATGGAATTGCAACCTCAATCATATAGCCTGTGTCTGCATCAGCATCGTTGTTTATTATTCCTGTTGTTGTTACATGAGAACTAAAAACAGTATTCCACGATGAAGAAAATGCATTGCTATCTTTTTGGGTATTTAGTAAATTAACAAGAAACTTGTAATCATTTGAATTCATTGATGTTCCTCCGTCATTAAGAGTGTCAAAAAATAACTCAATCGCATCATCATTCCACAATGCTCCGTCTCTTGTTGTATTTAATGCAGCAAGCTGGCTGTCACTTCCTTGTGCAGCAATATACAGATTATTATTATCCCAGAGCATCTTATAAGTTAATGAATTTCCATTTGAATTGGTTATTGTTATTGATTTTGCTTTTGTGAATTCATTTAGATTGCCGTCGATAGTTGGAGGTGTTTGTGTTTTCAGGATTGTGTAGGTGTTTGTTGATTGTTGAACGCAAGCACCTCCAATCCAGCTGTAACCTGAGTTGCAATGACATTGACATTTTGTTGCTGTGTCTGTTGCTGAATAAGTCCAGGGAGTGTCAATTGCCAAACCAGTGCTTTCTTCTGAGTCGTATGCAAATGCGTTTGTAGGTATTGAACCTGTGCAGGAATGAGTTGTCGTAGTTGAAGTATACTCAATCGCTCCGATATCCGGCCTGCTTCCCGAGTAATCCAATGCAAGACCTTCTCCATTGACGATGCTGATTGCTGGTGAAACTGTTATTGTTTTTGTATCATAATTTATTGATTGTATTGTCGTGGTTTGTCCATTCTGTGTTTTTATGGTGTCTCCAACTTCTCCTGGGATTCCCCAGCCGTCATAGAAGTATAATGAATCTTCGACAGTAAAAGAGGTTTTTCCCGAGCCTGTTGATGAAGTTATTGTCGTAAGCCATGCTCCTGCATCAATTAAATACGAGTTGCTTTGGAGGGAAAAGTCCCTTTTATCAATATTAACATATTTTGGATTTTGCTGAAGGTTTCCGTCAAAGTTTGAGGGATGAGCTGAAACAATCTGAGCTAAAGTTCCGTAAGTGCCCTGAAAGCGCCAATAATCCACAGGAGAGCTTGGCTGTTCCCCCTGTGGTGCGTCATCCCAGAAATTATTGTGTGAAAGTAACAGATTTGAGAAATCGCCTGTAAAATATCCAATATAAGCAACACCATAAGTATCTGGGTCATCCCATTCTGGCACATCAGGCCAGTCACCTGCATTTATTGTCTGATAAACTCGAGAAAAAGCATTGTTCTTGATTATATCTCCTGTTGCAGAATCTGCATTGGTCACGAAATTCATTAATTTAACAGCATCATTTATCGTGTTGCTATAGATGTGCATGTAATCTCCAGTAGTCGCCAAAGGGTATGTTATTCCATCTGCGTATAAGTGTAATCCAACACCGCAGTTGTCTATAACGTTGTTTCTGATAATGTCTCCCTCATAAGCATTTTGTATTGCCACATGCCCTGCTCTCCAGTATTTGTTTTCGCCACAACCATTTCCTCTCTCATACCAATGGTCCACGCCACAATCATAAATATTGTTTCCTTCAACAAGACCATAAGCTGAGTTGCCTCCTGCAGTATGGAATCTCTGGATTATCGTATTATTTTTGACCACCCAATGGTGAGAGAATTCTGGATTAATGGCTGCATGACCTGACACTCCGAAAGTGTTTCCTTCAACAACATTGTAACCGCTATCACTTGGCACGCCAGTATAGCCACCAGCATGATAGATAGTGTCTGATGGATAAGCACATCCTCCATCACCAGAATAAGGAGCATCTTCAAAAATATTATTCAGTATTTTATTGTATTTGCTATCATGCTCGAATTGAATGCCCCCCCATGATCTTGCTTCCTTAAATCTGCTGTTCTGGATTATATTGTAATTGGAAGTATGCAAAACAATCCATTGTGAAGTTGTCATCAATCCATAAACGCCATCAATAGTGATATGGTCAACCCCATTTAGATATGCTATATGGCTGGCGCCATTATAAATCGCGCCATGCTGATGTTCTGCGCGATATGTTATCGGGCTTCCTGTATTTCCACTATGCGAAGGAGAGATTGTTGTGGTGTAAGTTCCGTCCCTTAAAATGATTACATCTCCAGCAGCAGCATTTGAATTTGCAGTTGACAAAGAACAAGGAGTGTTTATATTTGTACATGAGGACCATGAAGCAGAGCCGGAGGGAGAAACATAATAAGTTGCTGCACTAGCAAAACCAACCAAGATCAAAACCAATCCAAAAATTATCAACCCTCTTTTCATTTTTCTTAGAATTACATAGAAATTACATATATAAATTTATCTAACACCCGCTCTTCCATTTTCCAATCGCGTCAATAAGATTTCCAATCGTAACGCTTCCTGATTTCCACTGAGAAATATAATTTATCAGTTCTGAGATTGAGATGACTCGGTCGCTGTTAGAGTCTGCGAGAGAGTTGCAGGATGAACCTGTAGAAAGTGTTCCGTATATTTCAAGTTCAATTGCCTGGGTTGAACCAGTATCAGAAAAAACCTCAGCTCTTGCATACCTTGCCTTGGAATCTAAACTATGCTCTGACCAGTCATTGAAAAATGCATTTGCATTGCTAAAGGCTGTTGTCCACGAATCTGTAGGATTTAGTTTAAATTGCAGCTGCCATGTCTTGCTCACCCAATCACCGATAGAATCCCCGAATAATCTTGCTGAGGTGAGGTCATAGACATCTCCAAAATCAAACTCCAGCCAAAACGAAGAAATCCCTGAATTGCCAGAACTGCATTCAGAAGTGCTCTCGAGACATCCATCCCAGAGATTATCTGGAGGATTATCTGACCTGAAGTTTTCTGAACTTGCTATGAAAGTATTGTTATTGCAGAGAGTTGTATAATTCAAACGTAAGGGTGTTCCATAAAGCTCCAATTCCCTTGCCTGTGTCGCGCCTGTGTCTGAAAATACTTCAACGCGGACATATCTTGCAGTGACACTTATGCTCTGGTTCGACCATCCATCAATAAATGCATTAATTCCTGAAAATGCTGTTGTCCATGAATCTGTAGTATTAACTTTATATTGCAGCTGCCAAGTCCTGCTGATCCATGTTCCAGTCGTATCTCCGAACAGCCTCGCTGAAGTCAGGTCGTATTCTTTGCCCAGGTCAAACTCGACCCAGAAAGATGATATGCCTGTGTTCCCTGAAGTGCAGCTGTCGTCTGCTGTCGATGTGCTGCCGTCCCAGAGGTTTTCAACCTGCCTGTTTGACGCAAAATTGTCTGAGTTTGAAGTCATTGTATTGCTGTTAGTTAGTGAAGTTGAGGGAGAAGGGCAGTTTCCGCAGTCTGCAGGGCATGATTTGCATGACTCGTCAGAGGCACAGGCATCGTCACCACAGCCTGTTGTTGCTCCTCCTCCCATTGTCAGGGGATGGGGATATGGGTAAGGTGTGTAGCCTCCAGGAGGGGCAGACCTCCAATAATCCCTGTTTAACTGTATATGCTCTCTCTGGTCTCCCCAGTCATTTATATAGACATTGAAAGGGTTGCCGTTTCGGGTATTGTCCCAGATATAGTAATCGCCCTGGGAGGCTCCAATCTGCTCTAAGCACGGATAGCCCTCATTTTCTTCGCAAAGCCCTCCGTAAGTGCAATCCTGAAAAGACCGGTAATTTATGAGCCGTATGTCATAAGTGAAGCTTCCAGTTACTGTGTTGCTGTAAATAACCCCTGTTCCTCCACGCGGGACTGCAAAATTCTTTTGGATGCCTGTAGAAGCATAGGAGGAAGTATATGTATTGTCATAGATTTCCATGCTGTAACCGCCTTCGCCATAACGGTTTCCACCGAAACAATGTCCGTGGATCTCCCATGGATCGTACCACATGCTTGTAGCGCTGTCTGTAACAGTATTATGCCGGATGACAAACCTAGCTCCAGAATTTCCATCCACTGCATTGAGTGCGTCTCCATAATCATTGGAACTTAGCCTGAATGAATTGTCCTCTACGAATACAGCCCCGTTCGTGTATCCGCCGATTCCTGGACGGCTGAATGCCGGAGCTCCGTCTGCCTGATATGATATCACTTCCCCTCTACAGTCATAAAAATCGTTGTGATCTATCACACCGTAGCTGAACCCCCAAATTATAATCGTAAGCACCCCTGTGCCCTGAGAGCTTCCGGGTTCCCTGTAATCCTCAAACCTGTTATGGTCAATCCTGAAGTCTTTGTTCCCTGTATCACCATATGACTGGCCCAGCTTGATTGCAGCCTGAGATGTGCCCCCCCAGTTTGAGCTGGAAGACGCCCCATCTCCGTCAAATGTGAAACCTGTTATCCTGAAGTTGTCCACACCATGATTGACCATGAACCCAAACCTGTGGATGATGGTGTTTCCTACACCTGCGCCCTTAATTGTTATTTCATGAGCAACTGCGACATAAGAAGTCCATGTACAATCTCCAGCAGGGATGTTGACAGTATCTCCGTCGTTTGCAGAATTTACAGCAGACTGTACATCTGAGCGTGAGCAGCTTGCTGTATTGATTGTCACAGCACTTGCGTTCCCTGCAAGAAAAGCGATAGCAAAAACAAGGCAGGCCAGAGATATCACGTACTTTTTCATAGATTTTATTTGTTTGGGCATCTTAATAAATTTTTCTAACACCCGCTCTTCCACTTGCCTATAGCGTCGATAAGATTTCCGATCGTCACGCTTCCTGCTTTCCACCGGGAGATGTAATTGATAAGTTCAGAAATTGAGACAACTCCGTCGATGTTTGCGTCTGAATCAGAGTTGCATACGCTTCCTGATGAACTTCCCTGATTGTACAAATCCTGAATTTCCGACGCTGAAAGAGCATAATTGTAAATGCGGACATCGTCTATTGTTCCGTTGAAATACTGATCCTTGACAGGCGAACCACCGATGTCCCAGTCAGCAGTCGAGGCGATAATCGACCAGTATGAAGGTACGTTATCTTCTGCGAGAGCCTGCTCGACGCCATCGACAAATATCTTAGCTTCTTTGGTTGAATAATCCCACGTGACTGCAACGAATTGCCACTGTCCTTCTGTCAATGGATTTTTGACAAGGTTGTATGTATGCCACTGGTTCGGGTCGTAATAAGGATAGAAGAACAGGTCCCCGTCTTCCTGCAGCGCGAGCTCCATCTCATAACTGCCTTCTCCGTCCCTGGCCAGGACAAGCACCTGCTTTGAGCCACTCGCAGGATTGACCGGCTTTATCCACATTCCTATGGTCCCTTCTGATTTTGAGAAATACATTGTCGGAGAATCGCCAACATTGGCATAATCATTCATACCGTCAAAAATTAGAGCATAGCTTCCTGTCTTTCCAGTTGTCCAAGTTGGTCCGTTTGTCAATGTTCCTGTATTATCGTTGCCAGAAGAGTCCGCTGCAGTCGTTCCTTGTCCTTCATCAAAAGGAAGGTGAAGGACCATCCCTGGCTGGCTTGCCGGGGCGGCTATCGTAAATGTTATTTCTGTCGAAACCTTTGCCTTGTTTCCTTTTGAATCCATGCATCTCACCCAGAAAGTGTGAGTTGTGCCGCAAGCGAATTCCTGGGATTGTGCATACCAATAATCTGACACTTGATCAAAAACATGGTTGAGATCATCATAAGCTGTATTCTCATTGTCCCCTCCATCGCCGTCTTCAGAGAACTTACAGGCAGCATCCTGCTCGTTCGTATAACCCTGAAACCTCACTGTCTTTGGATTGGCTGAACAGTTGTAACTTGGATTTGTTGCGCTTTCGAATGCCGGCGGCGTAGTATCTGACACCGCTCCTCCTGTCACAAGAGGGTGGGGGTATGTGTATGGCGTATACCATGCATTTTCCCAAACAAGATTAGAGTTGCATCTGTCTAATGTGCCATCATTTCCTGTATGTTTACTGTTCCACTCTCCATAATCCGTAGACCAATAAGATTGTCCCACTCTTGCACAAGCAGGACGATTTGCTCTCGTTCCCCATCCTGCATAAGTATTTGTCGGAGTAGAGCCAATATAATAATCCCTTCCATTTTGGAGGTATGTCGAACTTGCCTGTAAAGAAACAGTAACCTGAGCACCGTTGAGAATATTATTCCACATATATAAATCAACATCAGGTTTATCCCCGGAAATTGGAAATCCAATCTGATCCTGACAGGGATAGCCTTCGGTACAAGTCGTAGGCCATCCTTCAATACCAGCACAGGTATTGTGCGCTCTTTCAACATCAAGATACATATAGACTGCCCCATAATTTGGGTCAGTTATTTCGTTGTTGAACCAGAAACCGCCTCCACCTCTACTTCTTAAATACCTATGCCATACGCTCATTGAATAGGTTAAATTATTTCCATATACTTCAGAATTATATGCTCCCCTGTCTGGATTTCCTGTCTGTCCAGAAGTGCAAAGACCGTGAGTATCAATAATTGTTTCCATCCCTCCATAAGTGCCTGTACCTGTAAAAGTATTAAAACGAACAACAACACTTGCACCATTACCTACATCTGCAATTCTATCAGGATTAAAAGACATAGTTCCATCGACTGTATAGGTATTATCCTCAATAAAAGTCGCTTCTTCAAATCCTCCGATTCCATCTCTTGTCCATCCCGGAGTCTGGTCTCCAGCTACAATGACATCAAATCCGTAATTATTCATAAACAAATTATGATCTACTACTCCATAGGCATGACCAGTTACAGTAATCAATCTTGTTCTGCAAGTATCGCTTGTACCTCTCCCGCAATAAGTTCCCAGCGCCCCGTATCTTTTGAATTTATTGTGGTCTATCCTGAAATTTGCTACACCATCAGCCCCAATTCCTAAATAGTACTGCCCCATCTGAATAGCGTGGATTGATGCATCATATTCTCCGGCATAAGCATAATCTCCGTCAAAAATAATGTTTGTGATTCTAACATTATTAACATAAGAAGATACCTTAAACCCATATCTCTCTATTGTTGTAGCGCCTGTTTCCGTTATAGCATCTCCTGAACCTGTTATAGTTACTTCGTTATTAACATCAACAAGACTCGTCCACTGGCAAGTACCGGATGGGATGATAACAATGTCACCATCACTCGCAGAATTCAGAGCAGATTGCACATCAGAGCGGGAGCAGCTTGCTGTATTGATTGTCGCTGCGGATGCAAAACTGGCAAATATTAAAATAAACGACAAACAAACTATCAGTACCGCACTCTTTTTCATAGTAATACATAGAAATTATATATATATAAATTTATCTTCCTTCTCAGATTTTCTCAGCACCCGCTCTTCCATTTTCCAATGGCATCAATTAAATTTCCGATTGTAACGCTTCCCTGTTTCCACTGGGAGATGTAATTGATAAGTTCAGAAATTGAAATCTGGCCGTCGATATTTGCATCTGCGAGAGAGTTGCAGATGCTTCCTGAAACCTCATTAACAGCTACATCATCCCACAGAACAGCATCATTAAAACTCCCAATGCCAATCCTACCTGAAACAAAAGTTGAATCAGAGGCTGTGGATACCAGCGCGTTGTCAAAATAAACTTTTATACTGCTACCTGATTTCTCAACCTTTATGTCATGATAATTGTTGTCAGGAACTGCAAAACTTGTGCTATTGATTGTTTCTCTTATGCCATTGACAACTTTAAACAACTCGGTATTTCCGCTGTAAGAGCTGAACATTATGTAATAATAATTATTTGAATCCTTGTAGCCAAACACTACTGCATAATCCGCAGAGGGGTTCAAACCAAAATCATCAGTGCTTTTTGCCTTTGCACTAATATTAAAATCAGTGTAAGTCTTTCCTTTTACTAAACTGTACTCTCCCAGCCTGCTTACTGAAAGTGAGGAGTAGTCTGTTGTTATTATTCCATACCTTAAATTATTTCCATCATTAACAACATCCCACCTGCTTGAATTTAATGGCTCCCAGTTATCTGAATCTCCAAAATAATTTATTGAACTGAAAATAGTTGTTTTAGCTGGACAAGTTGTGCTCTGCCAAACTCCTCCTGAACAGCAATAGCCACTTGAATATTCAACACTTCCACAAAGACATGTTGAAGTTATTTTCCATTCAGAGCATGTTGGAGGAGATGCCAGACATGAAAGTGATTGAGGGCCTTCAACATCACAAGAATATGAGTGTATCCATTCCTCGAGATTTGTGTAACCATCTCCATCGTCGTCTGCATGCGGAGAAGCAGGTAAATCAGTAAATGTGTTGGTGTTTGAAGCAAGAGTTTGATATCCTCCAAGTCCATCGCTTCCAAGATCTGTCTGCCAATTTATCAAACCTCCTGTGCCGTCAGTGACATCGGCAACATCCCTTGTGTCAACATTGTCTCTATTGGCTGGTCTTGCTCCTGCTGTAGCTTTAACGACTTCTTCCAACCCATTCGGGCCATTATCTGCTGCATCCAATGTTGTCAGATTTAAAGAGTTCCATGGAGAACCATCCAAATAATTAGCAGCAGGTTCTGAACATCCCTCATCACAAGTATAAATCGGACTGTGTGGGGTGGGATCATCTTCAACATTGCCGCTTAAATAAATATGGGAATTTGATGAATCTCCGAGAGCAATCAGTTGAATTGGGTAATAGTTTCCAACTGTTGGGCCTGTGATATATTTATTTTCTATTATATCATAACTAACAGGGTGTGAACTGAGATCCCCATCTCCTATTTGAGCACCAAGATAATAATCATACATCACATTATTCTGCCACACTATTGTAGTGGATCCATAGTGCTGTAACGGATGTCGTTGATATCCATGAGCAAACAGATTTCTAAGAACAGAGACATTGTAAATATGATCAGCTGTAATAAAACTATAACCATGAGACACAGCTGGTTGCTGAACAGGTGTTACTTTATCTGTATGACATCCTACATCCAACGGTTCACTTACAATTGAATTACTAATTGTAATATCATGGGCATTATACCATATAGATATTGCCTCGTCACTACTCCATGCAATGGATATATGATCCGCCACTATATTATAAACACCGTTTGGGTCATTGTAATTTTCAATCTCAAATCCATCCAAATTATCACATGCAATATTAGCTACTCCCTGAGTTCCTATCCCTCCTACCCGAGTTCTTACATGTTGCAACAAAACATCATGTGTTTTAATGAGAATATAATTTCCTTTCAACGCTATACCTGGAGAAGGTGCAGTCTGTCCTAAAATAGATGTGTAGGGATATGAAACATCCAATCGGCTATTTAAGTTAATATATCCACTCACACCAAATAAGATAACTCTTCCCTTCCCTGTTGTCGTGTGAGCTGTATCCGCTAGACATGCCCTAAGCGAACCTTTGTAAACTGTAACACCATTTATGGTTCCCATTGTTGGGGCAATAGTATTATCAGCAAGGGTGTTAACAACGTAAATATTGGGATTTCCAGTTCCCCCATAAGCAGCCCTAGTTTCAGAACCAAAACCTTCCGCACCCGGGAACACAGGTAAAGCACTTACAACTCCAATTAATAAAACAAAATAAACCGAGACAATCACAACTCTTTTCACAATATAATATAGAAATTATGTGTATATAAATCTATCTTTCTCCTGAAAAAAATTTCATTCAACACCCGTCCTTCCACTTTCCGATCGCGTCGATAAGATTTCCGATCGTCACGCTTCCTGCTTTCCACCGGGAGATGTAATTTATCAGTTCTGAGATTGAGATGAACCCGTCAGAGTTTGTATCTGCCGGGTTGTTGCATTGTGATTGCGAGCCGCTGTCTTGATTGTACAAATTCAAAATCTCCGAAGCTGAAAGAGCGCGGTTCCATATTTCAACATCATCTATTTTTCCATTAAAGAAGTAGTTAGGAGTGCCTTGGCCCCATGCGCCTATTCTTGCAACCTGTCCTGCGTTAGTGATATCAACGCCATCCTTTGAAGACAGACTTCCACCCCCAGCAGAAATTCCATCTGAATAAAAATGTACATCAGAACTCCTGTCTATGGATACAACAGCATAATGCCATGCTCCCTCCAATCCAAGATTGTTGTTTGAATTTACTCCTATCCTGGAACCTCCACCTGTAATTGAAAAACTCAATCCATCATTTGGTGCGTAATATCTAAAGGCCCATCCGACATTTGAATCAGACATAGCTCCCTTAGCCATTATCGTCCCATAGTCTGCTTGTGAATTGTTGACATAAATCCATGCTCCGACAGTCCAGTCACTTATCCCCATCTCAAGACTGCTATCAGCAGGAACATTAACATAATCATTCGCTCCATCAAAGCTCAAGGCATGGCTTCCGATTTTTCCTGCTGCCCATACAGGTCCGTTTGTTAAAGTTCCGTCGTTGCTGTTTCCTGAAGAGTCGTGTGCTATTATACCTGTGCCTTCATCAAAATTCCAGTATGCTACCGGGTCTGTCTGTGTTTGCTGAGTGCATGAGCTTCCATCCCAGTTGTAACCAGAGTTGCAATGATACTGGCAATTTGTTGTTGTGTCTGAAGCTGAATAAGTCCACGGGGTGTTAACTGTCAAACTTGAACTTTCCTCTGGATCATAAGCTGCTGCATTCGAAGGTATTGTGCCTGTGCATGAGTAGGTTTGGGTTGTGTTCCAAGACCAACTTGTCGGGTCGTTTCCTAAAAGGGTATAATACTGAGCTTTGCTGGTATCAGGGGGATCAGTACAATATACAACAGTATAGACCAAATTTACAGCATTGCCATTAAGATTATTATTATAAATTGCATTATTGCGATCCCAGTAACTATATGCAGGACTAGCAATATTAAAATCATATACAAAATCAGAAATATAATACAGATTGTTGTCTCTGACTATATTAAATGCGGCTGGCGCACTTCCTGAGGTGCCTGTCACACCAAAATCTGACACAAAAAATCCTGTATTGCCATGAAGCTTTATACCACGTGATTCAGATGATTTATATCCTAATTTATTGTTCTCAATTAAATTGTTCAGAGCCGGACCATATAGATTGATGGAGGAATGCCCAAACCCGTTAGAATTTGGAGCAATTACATTGCCATGAATCCAGTTATGTTTGAATACAAAAGCAATGGTCACTATATCTCCCACTTGCAGATTAGCCAGAGGAGAAGCAAGTGTAAAAATATTATCTGATTGAGATTCAATCAGTGCATCCTGTCCGAATGCATCATTTCTCTCTGCAAGAGAAATCATGTAGGCCCCCGACCATTTATATCCTGCTCCAGACCATCCAGGGTTTGATAATGTTACCTGATTGCCATTTATAGAACTGACAGTATCTCTATCAATAATTGTCTCCAGATTGGATTGAGCAGCGATATCATAGCTAATTCCCTCTTCACAGTAATTTAAGATATTATTATAAGCAACCTCATTATCCATTATATTGAAATCAGGGTCGTAGGTATAAGAACCACTTGAAGGTATACTAATTGGGCCTGGAAGCCCTCCCCAATTGAGCCCAGCCAAAAATATGATGGCGGTCATGCCTCCATCTATTGTATTATGTGATATCGTGTTTCTGGAACCTCCATAAATTCTGACAAATCGTCCCATGCCTGAGCAATCAGGATATGATGGCATATTGGGAAGATACGCATAATTATAGCTAATCTCGCAATCGTTGAGGAAAGACACGGATATTGCTGTCTGGTACGTGGTGGCGATTTCTATATAATTTCTGGTAATCCGCAAGCCCTTAAATTTATGGGCCTGATTGCTATCAATTGATTCCTTATTGTTTTCAAAGACAAAGTCCTGAATTCCAATATAATCATAATTCAATGAAATCTTTGCGGAGTTGAATGTTGCCATTAATGCCCTGCTGCTGGAACTAAGTGGGTCTCCATCCCCACTACTCAGACCATCAAGGGTAATTAGATTTCCTGCAGTACCGCCCTCTTTAGGAATGGCATCACTCGTAATAGTCCCTGAAAAATAAACAGTGTCCCCTGGTCCGATTTTCTTGTCGTTTGTATTGGCAGCAGTGTTCCAGTTTGCGGCATCGTTAAAATCAGATACCCTCCATGCATTGCCCGACGACGAGCCGTCCATGCTTCCTGCTCCGTCCTGCGTGACATAATGATTCTCTGCAGATGCATAGCCTGTGAGGATCAACAGGAAGATTATCAACAAAGCCCCTTTTTTCATTCTGCATCAGGACTGGAAGCCTGAGTATTTATATTTTGTTCTAACATCCGCCCTTCCATTTGCCGATGGCCTCGATCAGGTTTCCGATTGTAACGCTTCCTGCCTTCCATTGCGAGATGTAATTGATAAGTTCAGAGATTGCTATGACTCCATCGGCATTGCTGTCTGCGCCGGAGTTGCAGACGCTTTCTCCCTGATCGACAAACTGCGACGAGAAAGTGATATCTCCTGCGTCGTCAGGGATGTTAATTGCAGAGCCGGACCACGCTGTTTGCGTTGGGTAAGTTGTAGCGTCAGGCTTGTCATTCAATGCAATATTCATCCCCCATATAGAATTATTAGAAGGAATTGCCCAGTTTGTCCATGGGATTCTTGCCTCGATCACATAGCCAGAATCAGTGTCTGCATTGTTGTTTATGGTTCCTGTCGCAATAACTTCATTTGCAATTCCCGAATCCCAGCCTGTGTCAAAGCGCTCGGTGTCCGAATGAATGTCATTAATGTTGATAAAAAACTTGTAATCATCAGAGTAATCCATCGAGGCTCCCCCGTTGTTTGCAGTATCAAACATCATCTCCAGACTGTCGTCTCTGTATATCGGATCATCTTCCTGGTGCGATAAGTCTGCGTTCAGTTTCGTGTCGGAAACGTCTGCTGCAACATACAAGTAATTGCTGTCCCACAAAAACCTGTACGTCCCGATTGTTCCCCGGGAGTTAGATATTATGATTGCGTTCGCGTTTGCGAATTCATTCAAATTGCCGTCGACAACCACCGGATTTTTTGTTTTCAGCATCATGTAGGAATTTGTCTGCTGTTGCGCAACGCAAGCGCTCCCGCTCCATGTGAAACCGGGATTGCAACGATACTGGCATTTTACACCTGTGTCTGTTACTGAATAAGTCCATGAGGTATCTTCACCCAAGCCCATGCTCTCTTCTGAATCATAAGCCGCAGCATTTGCAGGGACCTGTCCTGTGCATGAGTAGGTTGATGCCGTGCATGCTGTGCCCTGCCAGATGCCGGAACAGCAATAGCCGGAAGGGTAAGATGTTGCCCCGCAAAGGCATGTCGCTGTTATCCGGCCTTCAGGACAGGTAGGGAGGCTGACTCCATCTCCTGTGTAGACATACGCCCCTCTCTCCCATCCGCTTCCGTATTCGTTTTGGTCGGCAGTTATTACCGTAGGGGGAATTGTGTCCCAGTTTGTCGACGGATCGAGAGCAATATATGGGTAGACCGGGTAGTCCTTCGAGACACCGTCGCCCCCTTCGATATTCAATGTTGCAATGGCACTCGTTCCAATTGAGATCCCTGAATCGATAAGCGGAGACCCTTCTTCGACAGTATAGACATGATTGTCTATATTTGTCAGCCCGGGGTCTCCTTCAGAATTACCTGTTCCATAAGCCGAAGCAGTATAAAGGGATGAACCGGAATGGATTTTTGATGTTTTCCCAGGCCAGTAAAACCTATTATAGTCAATGTTAGGGTAGTCTGTATATGAAACTGATATCTGGACTTCCTGGTCGCTTGAATGCCCTGGTCTTGATTTATAAAATACATTATTTTTAATGTACGATTTGCCCGGATTAATTGCCGGGGCATCGTAAGGGCTCATTGTTATCTGCGTGTTGTAGCTATTTGTGCCGTCTTTCAGGTTGCCAAAGGCAGTTTCTGCAAAAAGATTATTCCACCAGTAGATATCATAAGGGGCGGTTGATGTGCCTCCATTCGAGATGAGGACCATGGCACCCCTGCCGTACTCGTTGTATGCAATATTCGAAAACATATAGATGTCATGGAAGATATGTTCTGACCCTCCTGCGCCTTCGTATAACCAGAATGCACCCCATTTTGAATCATGAAACCTGTTTCCGTAGACATAAATATTGTAAGAGCAGGACTGGGCCTGGAAATTTGACTGGTAGGGGTGGTTATAAACATGGTTATATCTTACGATTATATCATGAGTCCCGCTGCTCCACTCCCCCGGACCACAGTTGTCGTCTTTGATATCGATGCCGTCTTCTCCGTAACCGACACATGAAGCACCACAGCCATAGGCGTCAGACGCATAGGCGTCATCATGGTCATGTATTGAATTGTACTCTATAAGAATATCATAAGGGGCGTTTACAGGAACAACTCCATCAATCCCCCTGTCCCCGGGATCGCCGTTTGATTTTGTCGCATAAAGGTTGTTATAGCTTACAATGATATCATGGGTATCATGCCCTGCCATGACGACATCTGCCCCGGCAGTTCCGACACCGGCATCCTTGCAGACGTTTCCGTCCCCCAATGCGCCTCCAAGAGTTATATATGCCACACCTACATAGTCAGGGCCTGATTCTGTCAATGAATAGCAATTCCTGAACATATCATGGGCATAATTCCTTCTGATGATAATATGGTCTGATTCACCATTCACACCGATGGCAATGTTCGCATGCTCGATTTCAAAATCCTGAATTATTAAATAATCCTTGCCGCCGCTTGCACCGAAACTGGAATCCCACGTCTTAATCGATGTGCCGCCGCCATTATATTCCTCATTTATGTTTATTACAGCCTGCCCGTCATTTCCTTCTCCAATTGCATCATAATTTCCACCTTCCAATCCATCAAGCGTAATATAATTTCCGGATGTTCCGCTTCCCTGGACAAGCAGCTTTGTCGTAATCGTCCCTGAAAAATAAACTGTATCCCCTGGTCCGATTTTCTTGTCGTTTGTATTGGCAGCAGTGTTCCAGTTTGCGGCATCGTTAAAATTATCAACACTCCATGCGTTTGCTGACGACGAGCCGTCCATACTTCCTGCTCCGTCCTGCGTGACATAATGATTCTCTGCAGAGGCATAGCCTGTTAGGACCAACAGGAAGATTATCAACAAAGCCCTTTTTTTCATTCTGCATCAGGACTGGAAGTCTGATTATAAATATTTTGTCCTAACACCCGCTCTTCCACTTTCCGATCGCGTCGATAAGATTTCCGATCGTCACGCTTCCTGCTTTCCACCGGGAGATGTAATTGATCAGTTCTCCGATTGAAATAGAATAATCTTTGTCTGCGTCAGCATCTGAGTTGCAGGCTGAACCTGTTCCAGGTGAATAATAAACAACAAGTTTTGGCTTGTAAGCTGGATTTGCAGATTCAGAAGAAGCAAACCTCACATAATCCTGTGTTGATAATTCCTGACCTGGAGCAATCAGAATAAAACCATTGTTTGAGCTTTCACCATTAGTTACCCATTGCTGAACAATCTGTGTTACATCAAATGTTGACTGATCCCCCTCTGCAGGATTTGCAAAAAATGTTATTGATGCTTCGTTTGTCGTCGTCGATGATTGAGGATTAGAGCATCCTGGATTCTGCCATCCCAATGTACTGTAATCCCTGTAATTCCATGTTGATTCTCCTTCGCTTGCAGATGTCCCATCACCATTTCCCTCTGTCCATGATTCAAGGACTCTCCTGATTCTAAGGTCAATCGGTGAGGTAACCTGCTGGCTTCCTGTTGAAGTCAAAACCAAGCTTGCAGATTCAATTGTCGAGCCTGCAGGAATAGAACCTGAAGATATTAATCCTGGAAATTTTATTAAAACTCTTGAGCCCCAGCCATTGTTCCTTGAGCCGATGTAGAATGTGTCCATGGCCCCGTAATTATTACCGGGTGCGTGATATTCTATTAATGCATCTTCAGAATCCTGTGCAGCATAATCAGGATCGATGCAGTCATTGTCATTGTCCCCTGAACAATCAGCCGGGCAGCATCCATCATTGTCTTTGCATGATGTGATGCCTTTTGAGATGCATGATGCAGAGCATGTTCCAGGGCTCTCGCAAGTGAAAGACCTGCATGAATCTGCTCCGCAATCTTTATCTGAGTTGCAGGCAGGCGAAGTACATGCATTGTCGCAGCAAATCTCCGGCAGTGCGCATTGGCATGTCTGCTCTTCTTTTGGAGGTGCGACCTCTTCGTAGCTTGAATCAGCATCGCCCACGCGGAATTCATCGATATATGCTGTCCTCTCCGTGGTGGAGAATACAGCATTGTCGCAGCTTGAAGGAGACGGCCTGTAGCCCCACATGTACAGGCCCATCTGAAAATTTATGGGGCCTTTTGTCGGATATCCCTCAGCAAAATTGCTTCCAGGGCTGTCTGCGACCTGGACCCCGTCTTTCCATACCTTTACGAACCCGTCACTGCCAGGAGAGAACCTGACATCGAATACCCAGTCTGTCCATTTTCCTAGGCTGTCATCTAGAGGCTCCGCATATAGGTCAACAAATCCCTGGCCCCCTTCTCCTGCCCGGGTGACTCTCCAGTCAGCATCATAATTATAGCCATGCCATACCGTCAATGGCAGGTCCATCTCAGGATAGCCGCTCCAAGAATTATGGTGGAGCTGGAAGAGTGACCCTCCGTCGCATTTGCTCTTATATTCAGTGTTCCAGTCTGCTGGCAGGTATATGCTCACACCGAACCAGTATTCCTTTCCAAGGTCAAGGTTCATGTTCTTTGGGATGACTTCTGAACGGTAATGGTTCCCTTCATAAGAGACATATGCCTTGAGCGCATAGTCTCCTGTCCTGGCATGGTCCTGCACAACCTCACAAGAGTAGGCATTGCTGTACCAGGGAGAATCAGGGTTGTCCATCTCAAGAGGGATGGGACCTTGCTCAAAATCACCGGTGAAAAGGAGTTTTGCCTCTGCTGCACATGCAAACACTAAGAGAATCATTAGACATAATATTGAGACAGCACTTTTATTCATGAACAGGATCCATGAGGCTTTGCATTTATATGTTTTCTTTTTGTAATATTTATATATAAGTTGTTTCTTCCCTGAAAACATGCTGGACCCGAAATTCATACGCGAGAATCCTGATAAGGTAAAGGAGAACATCAAGAAGAAGTTCCAGGACAAGAAGATTCCTCTTGTTGACGAATTCCTCAAGCTTGACGAGAAGAAGCGTGATCTAATGCAGAGATCGCAGAAGCTCCGCCAGGAGAGGAACACGCTCAATGCAGGAATCAATGAGGCGAAGAAGCAGGGCAAGGACCTAAAAGAGCTGCTGGAGAAAGCTAAGGACATCCCTGAGAAGCTGAAGAAGATCGAGGACAAGCTGGCGGAGCTTGAGTCAAGGGTCATGGAGATACTCTTCATTATCCCTAACATGATGCATGAGTCAGTCCCCATCGGCAGGAATGATAAGGAGAATGTCGAGGTCGAAAAGATCGGGGAGCCGAAGAGATTCGGTTTCGAGGTGAAGAGCCATGTCGAGATAGCTGAGAAACTCGGCATGGTGGACTTCGAGACATCTGCAGAGACATCCGGAAACGGCTTCTATTACCTAAAGGGAGACCTTGGGCTCCTGAACATGGCGCTCATCAATTTTGCCAGGGACTACATGGTCAGCCAGGGCTATGAGTATGTCGAGCCACCGCTGATGATAAGGAAGAAGGTTCTTGAGGGAGTGTATTCGAACGAGGAGATCGAGGCGATGTCATACAAGATAGAGGATGAGGATCTGTACCTGATAGCGACGTCAGAGCACCCTCTAATAGGCATGTT
Organism: uncultured Candidatus Woesearchaeota archaeon; assembly: GCA_963717515.1. Classification (GTDB taxonomy): domain Archaea; phylum Nanobdellota; class Nanobdellia; order Woesearchaeales; family DSVV01; genus CAYXZQ01. The sequence continues at coordinate 1,000,202 of OY970338.1, read as the reverse complement.
CATCAACAAGACCCTGGACAAGAAGGTGCTTCCTGTAAAGATCACAGGCTACAGCGCGTGCTTCAGGCGTGAGATAGGCTCCCACGGAATAGACGAGAAAGGGCTCTACAGGACGCACCAGTTCAACAAGCAGGAGATGATAGTCATCTGCGAGCCGGAAGACTCCTACAAGCTCTACGAAGAGATGATGGGGCATTCGAAAGAGGTCTTCAAAAGGCTCGGCATCCCAATTAGGGAGCTGGAATGCTGCTCAGGGGACCTTGCAGACCTCAAGGCGAAATCAGCAGACCTTGAGGCCTGGTCGCCGAGAAAGGATGGCTACTTTGAGATAACCTCCTGCACGAACATGGAAGAGGCCCAAGCTCGCAGGCTCAGGATAAGGATTGATGATGGTCACGGCAACAGGTATTTTGCCCACACTCTGAACAACACGGTGATTGCCACCTCGCGAGCCCTGGTTGCGATACTTGAGAATTTCCAGAACAAGGATGGGACAGTCGACATCCCCGAAGCGCTCCTGCCCTACATGGGCGGAAAGAATAAGCTTGAACCAAGGAGATGATTTTTTCTATATGATTTTATGAATTATTCATTTTTTCCAGCTATTAGACTACTTTTTTATATATTTTACTTACAATATATTATATTATTGTATTCTAGCGAGTCAAAATATAGATTATTCTGATTATAAATAATTACATAATTATAAAATATTCTTACATAATATTAATTATATCTATGTTTTTATCAGAAAAATCGTAATATTTATATATCTGTTTCTTACATAATATTATAATTATATACAAATATGTAAATTGGCGCCGCAATCAATAGAAGAATATATAGTCCAGGAGCTTATTAGGGATACTTCGAATACCAAGATAGTCAGGCAATACCTTGAAAAGCTTGACAGGGTTGAGATCTTAAGGCTGTTTGATAATTTTCTGGATAAGGATGATACAAAAGCAGAGATAAAGATTCCTGTCTCCATTCTCAGGGACAGGAGACTCAGCTCCCTTGAGCTGATTGTGAAATTTCTCAGGGAAGAGACAGGGCTTTCAAATGCCGCAGTCTCATCCATCCTTGGCAGGAGCCAGCAGGTCTGCTGGAATACGTACAATAATTCCAGGAAGAAAGTTCCGGAAAGGCTTGGTTTTGAATTTTCAGGATATGATATCCCTGTGAGGATGTTCAGGGACACCAGATTGAGCGTCCTTGAGGCAATCGTCGTCTTTCTGAAGGAGGAGTTCAGGCTGAGCTATCATGAGATAGCCATGCTTCTGAAGAGAGATGACCGGACAATATGGACAGTTCACGAAAGGGCAGGTAAAAAGTGATTATATCCAGGAGGAAGAGGGAGCTTAGGGATTCAATCAGGAAGTGTAACGGATACAAGGCAGCCCTCTTTGCGAACAGGGATAGTTATGAAAAGGGATATTATGAGAGCAAACTTAGGGAATATGACAGGTTCATCAAAAGCAAGGAAAGGGAACTGGTTGAGGCAGGCAGGAGAAGCAGGAGGATTCTGCATTATTCCATTGCTGTTCTTGTATTCCTGATAATCATATTCGGGCTTTTTCATTTCAAGCCTTCATTTGTCGGTTTCAGCATCCTTGAATACTCCAATGAGGAGGCAGGGGCGCTAAGCAACATCACGCTCATTTCTCAAAATCCGGATTATGTCAATGAGGAGGGCCTGCAGAATATTTCTGCGACGCCAACGCAGGCTCCCTCAAACATAACTCCAATCACGTTCTTCGGGAATGTAACCAGCGAGAATGCCAGTGAGGGGGCAGAGATTTCTGCGACGCCAAAAACTCCCCACGGCATATCTCCTGTTTACATCAACGAAGAATTGGCCGGAAATGCCAGCCTGAACATCTCAGTGAATGAGTCGGCTTTGAATGCCAGCACGACGAACATCACAGCAAACGCGACCCTGCCTGAATTGAATGTATCGGCAACGAACATTACAGCAGAGAACATGAGTGTCGGCAATGCCTCGATCAATGTCACCAAAACGGAACCGAACATATCTGTCCAGAATGTCTCTGTGAAGAATGTCTCAGTGCAGGCGAACGCGACTGTGCCTGTGGAGAATGCCACTCTGGAGTTTGATAACCTTCCTCCGTCAGGCTCAGTGCCTATGCTTCAGATGGAGCCTAACATGGTGCTGACGCTTGCTCTCGACTCGTATTTCACTGACACCGGGCCTCTTTCCTATTCAGTCGATGAGAACGACCACCTTGATGTCTCTGTGGACGGAAGCGTCCTCAACATAATATCCGGCAATGAGACAGGCAACTTCACCGTGCTCCTGTATGTCTCGGACGGCTTCAATCTTGTTGCCTCAGCAGTAAATGTTGATGTTGCTTTTATTGCTGTATCCTTGCCTGTAAACGTAACAGCAAACGCGACTGCCATACACAACATGACCAATGAGACAGCTGTCCAGGGGTCTGCTGAGATAGGTGTGCCTGTCAAATGGACAAGAGTGATCAAAAAGAAACCTAACGAGACAATCAGGCTAAATATCCAGGCACTGGACGGGACTATAAAGATCAAAGACAAGTCCGAAAAAGACATCAAGTTCAAGACTGTCAAGGGACAGGCAAAAAAGCAGGCCAAAACATTGTCAGAAAACACTACAATAGAGATCGACACTGATGAGACCTATGTCCAGGTCGAATATTATACAGAAGGCCCTGTGGCAAGCGAGAGGAACATAAGCAGCACAAGGAAGGATATCACCATATCCTCTGATATCCACTACACCGACATCCTTGCGCACACGACACTTCCAAGAGAGGCTGAACCCGACAAGGTCAGGCTGTATCATGTCGTCAATGGCTCAAGGTCCCGGGTCAACATAACGGAAATAGATACTGACAACGACTCGCTTATAGATTACATCCGATGGATAGTGCCCCATCTCAGCAACCAGACATACGAGCTCATAATCGAGATATCAAAGGCAGAGCACCTGGATTCTGACAGGGACTATATCTCTGATATCTATGATGATGTGAAAGATCTAGACGGGAACTGGAGCGAACCCATTGATGATGGCGAGTATGTCAGGGTGACCTTTGAGCAGAACCTCACAAGCGGGAAGGACATTACAGTCTTTGCCCGAAGTGTCAACGGAAGTTCCTCAATCGAAGTCTACAAAGAATATTCAGATGAACCGATAGCAGCCTTTCAATATGTCTTAGAAAAGAACTGGTACAAGGTATATCTTACTAATATGGTAGGCAGCACAGATGTCTTTGATCTGAGAGTTGTCGGAAACCCGGTTGAATTCGATTATATTGTCGATCCTGTGCAAACTCTTTCATTTAGGGAGAATGGAGCTGCGGTCAATACCACAGATGATTCTTTCTTGTCTTCCGGAAGCCCTGGTTCTAATTATGGTACGACCGCAGGGCTTAGTGTTGATGGCAGCCCGTTAGACCGTACAGTCATCAAATTCCCTAACATCTTTGGTGATGGAGATGGCCAGATTCCTCTTGGGTCTACGATCACTTCTGCTACATTGACCCTATACAATGATAATGATGTAGGGAACAACCCTGTCATCTATATTTTAAGGGAAAATTGGACAGAGTCAGAAGTGACATGGAACAGCAGGGAGACGGGTGTTTCATGGACAGATGCCGGAGCATACGGATTCACTTCGTGCGACACGGCAATCAGTGCCAGCACCACACTGGGAACCGCCAATAGCTATGATGCGATTGATGTGACTGATTTTGTGCAAGACTGGAGCGATGGAGCAGGCAATTATGGATTTTTGATCCATCCAGGAGGAACATCAGGCATAACTATCTCTTCAAGTGAAGACTCGACTGCTGCAAGAAGACCCAAATTGTCAGTCACATTTTTTCCCCCTACCACTAACTTCATCACACTTAACTCCCCTGCGAACGCATCCACTGTAAAGGTGGCATATCCAATGCTCAATGCGACTGTCAACAATGATGGCTCTTCAAATATGACTGCGTACCTGTACGGCTATTATGATGACAGTGCAGATAATATATCTAAGGACGGGCTTGTCGGGTATTGGCGCCTGGACAATATCTCTTCAGCCGGGGAGGATGACACCACAATCCATGACTGGTCAGGAAACGGCAATGACGGCGTATGCTACGGCACCTGCCCTGTATGGACTCCTTCATGTAAGTTCAATGGATGTTATAATTTCACTGATAGCGAAGGCATATTCAGGATTCCGCCTGATTCTTCCATGGACAACCTATTTGATGGAGGAGGGACAGTGTCTGCTTGGATCTATCTGAAAGGGTGGTCCACTGACAGCATGTATATTGTGTCATCAAGGAGCGGCGGGTCAGGATATTGGCATTTTTGGTTTGCCGAACAAGGAGGAGAGTATCGCCTTGACTTGACTGTTAATGGAGATTATCCCGACGACGGGCTATGGGCTATCGATCTGGATGAGGGGAGTTTTGTGAACACCTGGCATCATGTCGCCGTAGTATTTGATGACACTTCAATCGCGAATGAACCTTCATTCTATATCGATGGCGTGCTCCAGACTGTATTTGCAGAAAATCAAAAGCCGGATGCACTCTATTATGCAGATGTCAGCGACCCATTATACATAGGAGGAAGGCAGCCGGAATACGACAGGACATTAAACGGCACCATCGACGAGGTAATGCTCTACAACAGGTCGCTATCCCCGGCCGAGATACGCCAGCTCTACCACAAGGGTTTCTACAAGCTCCTCTATTTAGGCTCCGGTCTCTCCAACAACACAGAGATAAACTATAACCTCACATCTCTTCCCCTTTCTCCAGATGACGGAATGGTCATGCTCTTGCACTTTGACAATGACTCGTCTGTGGGCGAGAGCGATACGAATGTCTTTGACTGGACATGGAACGGGAACAACGGGACATGCATCGGGAGCAGTTGTCCATCGTTTAATATCTCAGGCGGGAAATTCGGCGGGGCATATGATTATGATGGGGTCAATGATTATATCAACTTCAGCAATGATGCAAGCTTGGATATTAGAGGCGATATAACAATCGCTGCATGGGTGAAACGCAAGCCGATGACAAAAAATTTTGGGGTCATAGAAAAACGGACACCGTCCCAATCAACCTATGCCTACAGTATACAGAACGACGGCAACCAGGAATTTTGGTTTACAGAAGGGGTCGGCAATTGGTATGGGCATGAACAGGATTCAGGGGCAACCTTACCTGAGGATGAATGGCATATGGTATCTATGACATACGACAAGAGTTACATCAGATTCTACATTGACGGAGCTGAGACAGATAATCTTTCTGAAACTCATACGCCTGATTCACTCCCTTCTGTATCTCTTTTAATAGGGGACCACTACAGTTCAGGAAGTGTTTATAGCAATGGCTCAATAGACGAGGTCGCAATCTGGAACCGATCTCTGTCTGCTGCTGAAGTCCAGGCGCTCTATGAGCTCGGCAACGGCAGGTATTACTGGAAAGGCAATGTCAGCGACGGGACTTCATCAGCTGAGTCTGATACCTGGTGGTTTGAGCTGAACATATCCGACACGACACCGCCGGCAATCTCCTTTGTCAAGCCGACACCTCCAAACGCTACCATAACAACAAACACATCTGTAATCGTGAATGTCTCGATCAACGAATCAAATCTTGATGAGTTCATCTGGAACTGGAACGGGACGAATTACACGGTCATGGATGACTCATTAGTGCTGATGATGAACTTCGACAATGTCTCTTCTCTTGGAGAGAATGATACTCATGTGGTTGATGTAAGCGGAAACGGGAATGATGGGACTGCTCAATCAGGGGCAAAACCTACGAACTATGCAAAATTCGGTTCTGGTTCATATAATTTTAGTGGAAGTGGAACCTGTGCTGTGCAGGTTGCAGATGACCCTTCAATAAGACTCCAAAATATGACAATAGCTGCATGGGTTAAGACTTCTGCAATTGATAATCAAATAATTGTTACAAAAAGATACTCGGCAGTTTTATCGCCATATAATTCGTATATCTTCGATATTAAGCATAATAAATATCGTTTCAACCTTGCTGATGCCACCAATTATACTGAGAGAATCACTTCGACAACTAATACATCAAATACATGGGTTTATGTCGCTGGAACATTTGATGGCACAACCATGGAATTGTATGTAAATGGGAATTTAGAGAATAGTAGTGATGGGTTTTCAGGTAAAACAATACTACACAGTTCATTACCATTATCTATCGGGGACTATGGGGATAATTGGGAGTTTAGTGGACAAATTGACGAACTACGGATTTACAACCGCACACTTTCAGCTTCGGAAGTCCAGGAGCTTTACATGAGCAGCCTGAGAAAATACGACACAGATAAATGGTCATTCTACATAAACCAGACAAAGAACGCGACAGCTGGGCTTGACAACGGGACATACACTTACCAGGCATATGCTGCTGATTCAGACGGCAATCGGAATGAGACTGAGCAAAGATGGATAACAATAGGGGTAGGTGAAAATGCGCCGAACATCACCTTAATTTACCCGCCGAATGCATCTACCATCAATGAATCTTATATTATCCTGAATGCATCTGTCTCTGATGCTGACAATGATTCGATGAGTGCAAGGCTGTATGGATATTATGCTGATGAGATTGATCCGTCTGAAGAGACCGGGCTTGTGCTCTTGATGCATTTCAACAATGATTCATCAATAGGGGAGAATGACACTCATATCGTTGATTCGTCAGGAGGCGGATATGACGGCAATTGCTCAGGGACATATTGCCCGCAGTTCGTCGACTATGGTAGGTTTGGAGGAGCTTTTGATTTCGACGGAATAAATGATAAGTTCAACCTCAGTTCAGACGCCTCGCTTGATGACATCTTCGTGAACGGCGGTACAGTCAGCGCGTGGCTGACAATCGGTTCATGGGGAGGGGTAAATAATCTCACTTATGTCGTCTCCAAGTTCAATAGCGGTAATGGCGGATGGATATTCTGGGTCAAGAATGAGGGATGGGAGCCGAATGCGCTCGTATTCACAAAGCTCCAGACCTCAATAGGCTTCTGGTCATGCAATGACACAATATATCCAGGCAACACATACCATGTCGCTGTTGTCTATGACCAGGGGAACATCGCAAACGACCCAATAATGTATGTCGACGGGAAGAGATGCAAATTAGGCACGCAGGACCATCCTGATGCAATCACATCAGATGCGAGCCAGGATGTATTCATAGGAGGCAGGGGGACGACCAGCAATCGTAATTATAACGGCACGATCGATGAGGTGGCGATATGGGACAGGCCCCTCTCTGATGAGGAGATATATAGCCTTTATGATAAAGGCAGGTACAAGCTGCTATATTCTGGCGAAAATTTGTCTGACGGTGAGGAGATAAATTATAATTTAACCTCGATGCCGCTGTCTGTGCAGAAAGGCATGGTGCTTCTCATGCACTTTGACAATGATTCCTCTGTCGGCGAGGATGACACGCATGTCTATGACTGGACAGGGAACGGGAACAATGCCACTTGTTCTGATTGTCCAGTCTTTAACATATCAGGCGGAAAATTCGGAGGAGCCTTTGATTTTGACGGAAGTGAGGATTATTTCGCGCTTCCGGACAATAATCCAATCTGGCTGCCATCCGGCGATTTCACAATAGGTTCATGGGTCAAAATTGATAATATTTCAGGTGAGCATTATATTTTTGACGGAAATATCCGCCACAGTTCAACACCTTCCAACAGGATGGGCTATTGCCTTGACTCAAATTCGGGTTGCATCAATTTTTCGTTAATAATAAGCGACACACCATATTATATATCTTCTTGCGGAATATCTGAAGGAGAATGGTATTATGTGACCGCTATAAGAGAAGGCACTTCCCAAAAGATCTATATTGACGGAGCATTGAAAAGCACAAAAACAATCCCTTCATCCAACATTGACTGGGCAGGGGTGGGTGATGATAAGGTCAACATAGGAAGATTATCCCAGCCAGGGCTTATTTCATATTATTTTGATGGGATAATTGATGAAGTCGCAATCTGGAACCGTTCACTTAATGCTTCTGAGGTCGCAGCACTTTATGAACTCCAGTCAGGCAGGTATTATTGGAAAGGGAATGTTTCTGATGGAAGCAGCTCAGCTGAATCTGATGTCTGGTGGTTCGAGCTTGGGGAGAGTGCAGGATTGAACATTACTCTTAATTCACCTGAGAACGCCTCGACAGTCAATACAAGCACTGTCATCCTCAATGCTACTGTGAGCAGTGGAGGCGATGCGAACCTGTATGGATATTATGCTGATGAGATTGAGGCAAGCGAGGAAACCGGGCTTGTGCTCTTGATGCATTTCAACAATGATTCGTCTGTCGGCGAGGATGACTCAACAGTCTATGACTGGACCGGCAATGGCGGAGATGGAACATGCTCAGGTTTGAGCTGTCCTTTGGTTGAGGTCTCAGGCATATTCAAGAGCAGCAGGGCATTTGACGGAGATGATGACTTCATTGAGCTGAATTCTGTGCCTGTAGGCAACAGCGACGCCTTTACGGTAGCCCATTGGTTCAGGACAACCTACTCTTCTAGGGAAAGGACCTATGACGAGAGGAAGACCACGAACTCGGAAACCATGGTCACGATCTCTGTCAATGAGGACATCCCCGGAGATGTAGCATTCTATATCACGGATGACAGTGCCACCCTCGCAGGTATGCAGACAAAAGGGATGGGCCTGAATGACGGGAAATGGCATTTTGTCGCGGCTGTCCAGATAAACAAGAGCCTGAGAAAGTTGTATGTTGACGGAAATCTAATTAAGAATTTCCAGTTCGAAGTCAATTCCACTATAGGGACCCTGACACCGGACATCCTTGGCATTGGAAAGAATTTCTATGCAGACTCAGCGTATTTCAACGGCTCAGTTGACGAACTTGCAGTCTACAGCAGGGCATTGTCAGCCCAGGAGGTCAAGCGCCTCTATGACAAGGGCAGGTACAAGCTCCTGTATTCAGGCTCAGGGATTTCGGACGGAACAGAGATAGACTACAACCTTACATCCATGCCTCTGTCTGTGCAGAAAGGCATGGTGCTTCTCATGCACTTTGACAATGATTCGTCTGTCGGGGAGAACGACACGAATGTCTATGACTGGACAGGGATGGGTAACAATGGGACAGTGGTTGATGGCAATGCCACGTTTAATATTTCAGGAGGGAAATTCGGCGGGGCATACGATTTTGACGGTTCGGGTGATTTCATTGATGTTCAGGACGACAACAGCCTGAACTTTGGCACAAGCGATTTCTCGATTTCATTTTGGATGAAGACATCCTATGATATGCCAATCGTGTCAGAAAATATTATCTTAAGAAAAGATGATGTGGGCGGATCGCCAAGACGTTTTTACCAAGTGGTCCATGGACAGACGGGTGGCGCAGATGAGGTATATTTCCTCGTCCATGATGGCGGTTTGACTGATTCAGCTACTTATCAATCACCCAAGGTCCATGACGGTCAATGGCACCAGGTCGTGGCTGTGAGGAATTCAAGCGACGTTTCAATATATTTTGACGGTTTCCTTGCCGATTCAGAACCCAATAACAACAGAAATGTTGACAATGATGGAAACTTGAAGATTGCCACAAGAGACGAGCTTGGGAGATATTTCAACGGTTCTCTAGACGAGGTCGCTATCTGGAACCGCTCATTATCTGCATCAGAAATCCAATCAATCTATGAGCTCGGCAATGGCAGGTATTACTGGAAAGGCAATGTGACTGATAGAGTCAGTTCAGCAGAGTCTGATATGTGGTGGTTTGATATCAATTACAATGCTCCGACATACATATCTTTTGTCAGGCCGACACCGCAGAACAGCGCGACAACCTCAAATACCTCAGTCAAGATAAATGTGTCGATCAATGTGACTGGTCTGAATGAATTCAGGTGGAGCTGGGACGGGACCAACTACACATTGCTGAATGACAGCCTGGTCCTCATGTACAATTTCGACAATGTCTCGGCTCTTGGTGAATGCACTATCCTGAACCAGGCCGGCTGCATAAAGGACCTGAGCTCATATGGAAATGACGGCAAACTTGGTTCGGTCGCTGGAACAGATCCAACATGGACAAGTTCAGGGCGATATGGCGGGGCATTCACTTTTGACGGAAGCAATGATTTCATTGACGCGACAAGCAACTCCAGCCTGGATGACCTTACTGAGATTACCGTGATAGCCTGGATATATCCTACAAGTGTCGGCGAAGGGGGTTTTGGGAGGATATACAGTAAGGAAAACAACACTGCCGGTTCCGGCATGGATTTCGATACGATGAATGCATCCTCTCCGCAGCTGGTTATCAGGCAGATGTATACCGACAGCCCCTACGAGAACCTGTTCAAGACCCAGCCTGATTCAATAAAGCTCAATACCTGGCAACAAGTTGCACTTGTCTATGACAGTTCCAGTGTCAACAATAATCCAGTGTTTTACATAAACGGAATCGCACAGACAACAATTGTCTGGGAGAGAGTGACCGGAAGCAGGGTATCGGACGCAGGAAACCATGTGTTCATAGGAAGCGATCCCGGCAGGTGGAGGGTCTTCAACGGTTCCATAGATGAAGTCAGGGTCTACAACAGGCTCCTGTCTGCTGGAGAGATTCAGGAATTGTACATGAGCAACCTGAACAAGTATGGTACAGGCAAATGGTCGTTTTTCATCAACCAGTCAAAGAGCCCTGTTGAAGGGTTGGACAGTGGAACATATGCATACCAGGCATTTGCTGCTGATTTCATCGATAACTGGTACCAGACAGAACAGAGATATATCGACATCATGGGTGGATTCGAAATAGCGCTCAATTCACCAGAGAATGCTTCGTCAGTCGATGCAATGTCTGTTCTGCTGAATGCAACTGTCTCTGATTCCGCAAACAGTTCCAATATTGCAAGGCTTTATGGCCGCTACACCGACGAGATAGACCCGACTGAAGAGGACGGGCTTGTCATGCTCATGCATTTCGACAACGACAGCTCGGAAGACGAGAACGGCACGTTCATCTATGACTGGAGCGGGAATGGCCATGATGGGGAAATCGCGCCTGTCTCCATCTATGTCAACCAGAGTTCTGACGATGCTGAAGAGAACCTGGGCACAGGCGAGACAGGCATAACCAGCTCTGATCTTGAGCTTATCAGTGATGGAGCGACGCTCCAGGAAGTTGGGATGAGGTTCCAGGGTGTGGACATACCTCAAGGTGCGAAGATCACAGACGCTCATATCGAATTCACTGTCGATGAGGCTGATTCCGGTGCGACCAGCATCATCTTTTGGGGTGATGATACTGACAACGCTGCAACATTCTCGACAGTCGGAAGCCCTGATTATGATATAACTGGAAGGACCAAGACAACCGAGTCGGTCGACTGGGATAACATACCGGCATGGGACACAATCGGCAGCAAGCAGGGGTCTCCTGACATATCACCGATTACCCAGGAGATCGTGGACAGGGAAGGATGGTCATCCGGCAACTCCCTTGCGATAATCATCAACGGGACAGGGCACAGGACTGCTGTATCATACAACGGAGATCCGAGCAATGCCCCGCGCCTCGTCGTGAACTATGAAAAATATGCATCTGGAAAGTTCGACAAGTCCATCGATTTTGACGGCATGGACGATTATGTCAACATCTCGGGAGGCTGCATGCTGGGCCAGACATTCTCAGTGTCATTCTGGGTATATCCTGAAAGCCCGGCCAGCTGGTCGAGGATTTTCCTGCAGGGCAACCTGTCTTGCCCGACATGGCAGGCAATGGCGCTTTGGAGGACGGACCATATAGAGGTTGTAGCGGATAATGCCGGCGATAGCACTTATACTCAGGTCAGGACAGGTTCCATCCCTCAATACAAGTGGAGTTATTTTGTCTGGAACTATGACAACGGGAAGCAGACATTGTATGTGAACGGGCAGATGTCAAATTCTACTGCAAGCGGCGCAAATGTGGGTGTAGTCGGACAAAACTTCCTGGGTATAAGGCTGGTCAACGGGGTGCCGGGCAACTTCTTCAAAGGCAGGCTTGATGAATTCGCGCTCTGGAACAGGCCCCTCTCATCCCAGGAAATCCTCTCGTTTTACGACAGAGGAAGAGACAAGCTGCTGTATTCAGGGTCCGGTCTAACTGATGGCGAGGAGATAGACTACAACCTGACAGCGATGCCGCTATCAGTGCAGAAGGACATGGTGCTGCTCATGCACTTCGACAATGATTCGTCTGTCGGGGAGAGCGATACTCATGTCTATGACTGGTCAGGGAACGGCAACAACGGGACAGTGATGTGTAATGGTACATGCACTCTGCCTGCATGGAACATCTCGGGAGGCAAGTTTGGCGGAACGTATGAATTTGATGGGATTGATGATTTTATCAGGACAGCAGCAGACAACCCTTTTGACGATCTCAATACAGGAACATTGTCTGCATGGATAAAGACAGGCTCATCATCAGGAGTCGACATCGCAAGCTATTCCACAACAGAATCCATAACTTCACTGATGGAATGGTATATCGGGGATGGGCATATAACCCAGGTATGGAAATCCCCTCCAAGTGGCAGCTGGCCTCTTGTCGAGGCAAATTTTTATGTAGCTGACAACAAATGGCATTTTATTGTCTTTACAGCTGATGGAACCAATAGGGTGAAGATATATGCAGACGGAAATGAACTTAGCACCTCTTTCAATGCAAGCGGAGGGACAGGGTCAGATTCGGATTTCATTGCTGATATATTGAATGTTGGAAGCTTTAACAACTTTTTCGAGATAGGTGCTTTCCACCGTCAGGGGGAGGGCTGGGGATATTTCAATGGTACTATCGACGAAGTGGCAATCTGGAACCGGTCACTCTCCGCATCCGAGGTCAAGAATCTCTACCAGCTCCAGAATGGCAGGTATTACTGGAAGGGCAATATCACAGACGGGACAAATTCTGAAGAATCAGACGTGTGGCAGTTCGACAAGGAGCCGCTGTATGCTCTGAGAATAACAGACCCGACGACATCGGCCCCGGTCAGGGTATCCGGCGGAGACAATATGACAGTAACTTTCAATTTCACCGAAGACGGCGACAATGTGACAAGCGGAGTCGAAATAGGTGATGTTTATGTAGGTGGAGTCCTTGCTAGTCCTCTGCTTTATTACGGGGTCAATGGAAGTGAAGATATCCAGATACCTGTAAGCTGCTCTGGTTATGATTATAGCAGCCAGATTGAGGCCTACAGCCAATGGACAATACCAGGTTCCGGGACGGTGAATGTCTCCAGGTTCTATTTCTATCAGTCAGTCTCCAATTTCGGCCCGACAGAATCCCTGCCGATAAGGTTCTATACTTCGGGCGGAGCAGCCATTTCCGGCTCAGATAATACTGTCCACGGCACAGGGAGGGTCGGCTGGACTTATGTAGATTACAGTGCCCCATTTGAGCTGACTCTTGGTTCGACTTATTATGTAGGCATGGCATCTCCAGGTGGTCTGACAATTGCCAGGGATCGCGATTCTGACTGCCCGGATTATCTTCCTAATACTGGGTCTTATATCGTGTTTCCAGGGGATATCACACCGGACAACACAGTCCCCACAGGTTCATCATCGGGACATCATTACGGAATTTTCGGCATCGCATATGATACTTACGGAGACAGGACCGTCACTTCCTTCAATGCCGGCGTCGGCTGGCAGACAAACGTGACTGTCCCTGATTTCTCTTACGGATACAGGGACCTGCTGGTGAATGCAACTTACGGCGGGTCGTACACTTCCGGTATGCAGGCAGGTGCAGTATATTACGGTACTCCGCCGAACATCACACTGAACCGGCCGCCCAATGCATCGACAGTCAATGAATCTTCCGTCGTCCTCAATGCGACTGTCCACGATGCAGACGACGACAATTTGACAGCAAGGCTTTACGGCTATTATTCTGATGAAATCAACGCAAGCGACGAGACAGGGCTTGTGGGGCTCTGGCATTTCGACAACGACTCGTCTGTCGGCGAGAATGATACTTTCATCTATGACTGGAGTGGGAACGGAAATAGCGGAACCTGCTCTGTTAATACCTGTCCAAATTTAACTGCATATGGAAGATTCAAAGCTTCCTACGAGTTTGACGGAGAGGATAATTTTACATTGCCAATCGATGCGATTGCAGGTTTGCAGGAATTTTCAATTTCTGCTTGGGTCAATCTTGCAGATCTTGATTCTGACCATGTGATATTGGGGCAGTTTAATGATGAAGGAGTAAATGAGTCTCTATTGTGGTATGATCTAGGTGGATGGGTTTCAGGCCGAGACGAAATATTCAGTTTTCATTCAAGGGATATTAATTCTAATCAAATCAGGATTGAAGGAGCAAATCATTCAGCAATGGCGGATGAATGGATCCATATAGCCATCACTATGATATCGGGTAAAGCTGACGGATTGCGGCTCTATATCAATGGCAAAGAAGACCCAAATAGCCCTACTAGCACGGCAGCATATCTAGGTTTACCAGTGAGTTCAAACGACCTCATGATTGGAATGGCCAATAATGGCCATGGTTTCACGGGTTCGATAGATGAGGTCGCAATCTACAACCGCTCTCTCTCTGCACAGGAAGTCAAACGATTGAATGACAAAGGCAGGTACAAGCTCCTGTATTCAGGCGAAGACCTGACTGACGGCGAGGAGATTAATTATAATTTGACCTCAATGCCTCTGTCTGTGCAGGATGGGATGGTCTTATTGATGCACTTCGACAATGACTCGTCAGTCGGGGAGAGCGATACGAATGTGTATGATTGGACAGGGATGGGGAACAACGGGACATGTTCTGGAGGAACCTGTCCATCATTTAATATTTCTAGTGGTCAGTTTGGGGGCGCGTTTGAGTTTGACGGTAGTGATGATTTCATTGACATTGATTCAGTTGGGGAATCATTGCAAGGTACTCTTGCTGCCTGGGTTTACATCAATGATAATACAGGTCAAAAAGCCATATTTAGCTTCAGTTCTACCAATACAATTAGTCCGTGCTTCCCATCATCCCTTGTTTTTGAAATCAATAGTGGTAAGTTAAGAGGCCATCTAATTAGATGCACTACCAATCATTGGATTCTTGACACTGATTCTGATATGCCTACAAACGAGTGGGTTCATGTAGCTCTCACCCAGGATGCAGTCGAGCCTAAGTTGTATGTGAATGGAGTGTTTGTTAATCAAACATTCAGTAATGAGTTTGACAAGACAGAATGGCTTGATGAGATTTCTGCATGGATTGACAGCAAAGACATCGGGCGATACAATGACAATTCACCAGAAGACTTCTTCAATGGCTCTATTGACGAAGTCGCTATCTGGAATCGCTCACTCTCAGCTACAGAGATACAGGAAATATACCAACTCCAGTCAGGAAGGTATTACTGGAAAGGGAATGTCAGCGACGGAAGCTCATCTGCTGAGTCTGATGTGTGGTGGTTCGAGTTGAATTATTCTGAGACAAATACTGCGCCCATCATCAACCAAACCAACATCACGCCCACGACCGCATACTTCAATTCGACATTCAACTGCTCTTCAAAGCCGATAGACAATGAATCATCGAACATCAATGTGTCGTTCACCTGGTGGGTGAACGGCTCGAACATCAACACCTGGGACACGACAGTGTCCTGCACAAACAACACATGGTGCTTCACTGATGACTATCCGTCCGGTTTCCTGAAGCATTACAACATCACCTGCTCAGCGCGGGCATTCGACGGCTCGCTCTACAGCTACTGGAAGAATTCAAGCACTGTCGAATTATCCAATTACGGACCTGACAATGTCTCCCTGATCTGGCCGGAGCACGGCAACAACACTCTTCTCAATCGCCGGCCGAATTTCAATTTTACAAACACCACTGATCCTGAGGATGATTCTCTACTCTTTGAAATCTTCATCCAGAGGATGACATGCAGTTCTCCGCTGAGCTGTGATGTCAAAAATCTGACTGCAAACACAACAGATACGAACTACACACCGTCAATCGACCTTGACATCGACTCATGGTACAACTGGTCTGTGCGCGTCTATGACGGCGAGCAGTGGTCGTCGTACAGCGAGACATGGAACTTCTCCATCCTTTCGACAAGCATGATCACTCTTTCCGGCACAGTCAATTTCGGCCAGCTATCCCTCAATGATATAAACGACACGACAGATGACAGCCCCCCGCCGTTCCTCATAGAGAACGATGGCAATGTCAGGCTGAACATCAGCATCTATGCCCAGGACGCGCTCTGGGACTCTGAGCCCCTCGATACGCAGTATTTCACATTCAAGGCAGACAATTCAACAGAGACTAACGCATGCGCCTGGCCTCTCTCGCAGGTTTCATGGGCACACGTGGACGGAACGACCATCGCCCAGGCAAGGCTTGCAGTCGCATACCTAAATTTCACAGGAAATGATTCCGTCGAGATAGACATAGGCATAAAGGTCCCGCCGAACGAGCCGAAGGGCGCAAAATCATCGACAATAGTGATGGAGGCTGGGTACAGTGGATAGGATGATGATGCCCCAGGATGACGCCCGGCCCATGGCAGGAAGGATGAAGGACAGGGATATCCTCAGGCAATACATAAGGAAGCTTGAAAAAGGGCAGCTGATAGATCTATTCATAAGGCAGCTCAGGGGTCCGGAAGAGATAAAGATACCCCTGTCCATATTCAACAGGAGGCTCAGTTCCCTGGAGGCGATTGTGAAATACCTAAGGGAGGAGCTGGATTACAGCAACAAAAAGATTGCATTATCACTTAAGCGCTCGCCTCAGAACATCTGGATAACATACAGGAATGCAAAAAAGAAGCAACCTGAAAGATTGGTTGTGAGGGAATCAAAGCATGACATGCCCATAGATTCCTTTGATGACAAGTTGAGCATCTTGGAATCAATTGTGATGATCTTAAAGAGAAATTTCAGTGATAAGGAGATAGCTGAAATCATAAAGAGGGACCGCAAGACTGTCGCGACAGTAAATTTCAGGGTAAAGAAAAAGTCAGCTGCTGGGCAAAATATTAATAGTACATCTCATTGAAATATTGATAATGATTAAAAAGGGAGTGATTTTTACAATATTACTGGTAATATTTTGCAGTTCTGTCTCTGGAGCAATATTCGTCAGCACGACAGGCATTGATTCAGCATCATGCGGAAGCTCAGATGCTCCATGCAGGCATGTCGAATACGCTGTCGAGCAGAGGGCAGGCTCTGGTGATGTTGTATCTATTGGTGACGGGACATATGTCGAGAACAGGATATCAGTGCCTGAGGGAGTGAGCATGACTTCTACAAGCAAAGATTACAACAAAGTGATCCTCAAGCCAAGCTCAGACATAGGCTCAGGATGGGACCCTTTCATCCAGATGCTTTCCAGTCCAGGATCTGCAGGTGACCAGGAGATTTCATATCTCACTATCGAAGGCATCGATGGTGCCAACAAGGCACGATACGGGATATCGATCGAGAACAGGAATGGTGTCAGGATCCATCATTGCAGGATCCAGGATTTCACAGGGGGCTGGGCAAATGGAGTGAAGGTGAAAGGGACTGCTGCAGACGGGCTGAGCTACTATGACATATGGCCTGCAGACAGCCAACAGCCAGGGACAGACACAAACCTTGATGCCAATTGGCCTGCTGATCCTGTCATAGATTTTGAGCTAGACCATAATGATATAATCAATTGCGGCTGGAAGAGCACAACCATCGCTGATTACATCTCCCCTGCAGTGTCGGTCTTTCACCTCAAAGACTCATCCATCCATGATAATTACTTTGACAGCAAATCCAGCCTCGGGCAGCCTATAGTGGGTGTTCCGGCAATATTCTGGAATGTTGATATCTACAACAATGTGATGGAAATGGGCTCACTCTATTCAGGGCTGGCAGACTCCAATGCGAGAAGATCAACCTTTCCAATCGAGATATGGGTCATGAGAGACGGCTGCGAGATCTATAACAACACAGCCGATGCAGGATTCTCAATCACCTGGGGCAAGGAGACCACTGTCCGTGACAATACCATAATCTATCCAGAGGGCAGAGCGCCTTACGGGCATGACATAGGCATTGAGTTCATGGAGCAGTCGTATGGCCTCCTGGAAAGCAACCTGATATATGGGGCAGGGACCATCGGGCTTGACATCGGCAACGGAGGGGCGTCGCGCAATGTAAACTGGATAAGGGAACATACGACAGTCCGCAACAATGTCCTGTATGGGACTGCAGGGCAGGCGATAGTCGTCCAGGCATGGGGCCCGCAATACAGCTCTTCAACAAACACTATCCGGAATATGGACATCTACAACAATGTGGTGGTCGGCAGAAGCGGTGAAAAGGCCACCGGATCGATTTATCTGTTCCAGCAGGACAATGCAGGACCTAGTGTACTTAAGGACATCAATGTCAAGAACAACATTGTCATGGATACAAACAGCGACGGAGTATGGATCAAGGGAACAATAAGCAAAGTCATTGTCGACCATAACTTATTCTTCAACAACTACCATGATTCAGCTTTAGGTGTTCAAGACACCAACACGATCAAAACTAATCCAAATATAATAAACCTGGGAGGCAAGAATTACGGAAGCTATGCATTGCAACCTCCATCAGATGCCATTGATGGCGGTGGGGATGTAGGTCTTCCATTCTCTGGCTCTGCACCAGACATCGGAGCTATTGAATACGGCCAGGTCGTCTGCACTCCAACCTGGTCATGCACAGACACTGATTGCAGTGCGTGTGTGGATGACCAGAAGACCTGCACAGAAGCCTGCCATGACTCGGCTGGCTGCTCTGCAGATACCCAGAAACAGGTCATGCGTGCGTGCCAATCGCAACCGACCGGAGATCCCACTTCAAATTTCACATCAGATCTTGTTACTCTTGATGGTGTTGCAGATGAGGCTGGCTGGAAGGATGCATTTGTTGTGATTCTGGACAGGGATAATAATGATGGACAATATCCAAGTACTGCATCTCTGCCAGGTCTGTCAGACGCATCACTATCAGTCCGCTCAATCTGGGACAAGGAAAATATCTACTTCTTCATGGATGTCAGGGATGATAAAATCATAAGCGACTCTCCTGAAGGCGAGCTCTGGCGGGATGATGGTGTTGAGATATATCTTGAAGGCATAAAGAATACTGTTTCAGCATACCAGGCACATGACAACAACCTGATGTTCTCAAGCGACGGAAGGGTGCATGATACAAAGTCAAAGGGATGGGATTCGACAATACAGATAGGGAAGAGGACAACTTCATCTGGATATACTCTGGAAATTGCAATCCCCTGGTCGACTATAGGTATCACTCCATCAAACAATCATCAGATGGGAATTGCATACCAGCTCAATGATGATGATGGAGGGAATCCTGACATCTCCCTGTTCTGGAAAGGCACAGGAGAATTCAACACAGACACAAATGCATTCAGGACAATGGAACTGGTAGGTTTTTCTGGAAGCTATTGTGGAAATGCAGACAGAGATACTGATGGGGATGTTGAGATTGATGAAATTATTGCTTATATAAATGAATGGAAAACAGGCAATGTCGGAATATCTGATCTGATGCAGGCGATCGGCGAATGGAAGAGCGGATGCTGAGCAATAATTATTAATATCACCTGTACCACTCATTAGGATATGATAAGAGGTGCAGCCCTTTTTCTGGGATTTTTGATTATTTTGTCAGCCATGGCATTTGCCGAGCCAACATCCGGCCCGCTCACAGTCAGCCCTGACAACCCGAGGTATTTCCAGGACAGCCAGGGCAACATAGTTTATCTTGCAGGAAGCCATATCTGGTATAACATCCACTACAATGACAACAACCCCCAGATGACTGACGAGGAGTTCGACGAGTTCCTCGACTGGATGCAGGAGCATAATTATACCTATACAAGGCTGTGGACAGGATGGGCGAACAATTACCCGAAGCCCTGGAACCAGGTAGGCGGGAAATTCGACATGACATCATACAACCAGGCATATTTTGACATGCTGCATGGAAGGATAGAGAAGCTCCAGGAGAGAGGCATATACTGCTCTGTCATGTTTTTCGGCTCTCTCATCGCTATGAGCACATCAGGCTGGAGCAACATGGCATGGAACCCGAATAACAATATCAACCCAGAGCTTGCTGACGCTTTCAGCACGACAGACGGAAACACTTTTTATACTACCGACCCTGGAGCGCTTGCAATCCAGCATCAGTTCGTCAACAAGATGATAGATTCCCTGAATGACCTTGACAACATCATATGGGAGATAGGCAATGAGGCGGAATTCACCGAGAGCCGTTTCTGGCAGTATGATATGGTCGATTATGTCAAATCCTATGAGGCAGGCAAACCGCTTCAACACCTGGTAGGCATCACATCAGACGGCTGGTCAGGCCAGCTGTACCTGGACTGGGTGCTGGACAGCCCAGCTGATTGGGTATCGCCCACATCACTTTCGACCTGGGGACAGCCAGCAACAAGCACAGACGACTACAAAGAAGGGGGTCCTGCATCGTACAGCGGAAAAGTGATAATAAATGACGTGGACCATCTATGGGGAAATTTTGAGCTGTGGGATAATTTTGATGAAGGCAGGCGATGGATATGGAAGACTTTTGTCAGGGGCAACAATCCCATCCTCATGGACTGCTATGATTCAAATGTTCCAACATTTGAATGTTATGGGTCGATTGATCCTGTCACTGACCCTATCAGGAATGCATTAGGGAGCACGGTGGAATATTCAATAAAACTGGACCTTGCCCGCACTTTTCCTTCTGAAAGATCCAGTGACTGCTCGACAAGATACTGCCTGGTAAACTCCGGCGAGCAATACCTGATATACCAGCCCGGCTCAGGGAGCTTCACAGCTGATGTCGAATACGGCGATTATGATTACGAATGGTTTAACCCGAGGACGAACTCTATCATCGAATCAGGTACCATGACAGTGAGCTCCCATACATTCAACCCGCCTTTTTCAGGTGATGCTGTCCTCTACCTGGACAGGGCATCCCCTGCGCAGACATACTCATGCACAGGGCAGGTCCCATCGGATGCAGTTGCTTATGATTCAGAAGAGAGCATTGACCTGACTACGGACAAACCTTGGGTTTTTTCAGCGACAGATACGACGACAAAATGCCAGTACCACTGCAATGCCGGTTTTACATGGGATGGAAGTTCCTGTACTGTCCAGTCACAGGCAGACCCGATATCCTACTGGAACCTGGATGAAGGCAGCGGAACATTAGCTCATGACTCATCAGGGAATGGCAATGATGGAATTCTGAAAAACGGGCCTGCTTGGACAACAGGAAAAACAGGGACCCATGCATTAAGCTTTGATGGTGTCGATGATTATGTCGATGCCGGGAATGATCCCTCTCTGGACTTCATTGCCAGCGGAAGCATGTCCATAGCGGCATGGGTCAATCTTGACACATTGCCTTCGGCGCTGGGCCACTATGAAGGGACGGTACAGAAAACAGTGAACGGCAAGGGGTTTATCTTTGAAGTCTGCACTGATGACAGGATATGCGTGGAGAATGGGAACGGGTGGTCCGAAGCCCATGGCAGCACGGCCCTGGCTGCAGGGAAGTGGTATCATGTCGTATTCGTCTATGATGATCAGACAACAAGATTTTATCTGGACGGGATAGATGACACAGATGACACCGGCGCGGGAACTTTTATTGATGACACCACATCACATGTATTCATAGGGGGTCTGCTTTCACCTCATCATGAGTTTGAAGGCAGGATCGACGATGTCCGTATCTACAACAGGGCACTTTCCTCATCAGAGATATCGGATCTGTTCTATCAGGGGGCTGGTCCGGCATGCAGTTCAGATGCAGATTCTGATCCTGCCGACGGTGTTGTATCGACTGATGAACTTATCCAATATATCTCAGGCTGGAAATCCGGCGATGTGGGAATCCATGAGCTTATGATTGCAATTGCCGAGTGGAAAGTCGGGTGCTGAATACCTGGAATATGCAATCTAAACAGTAAATTATATAATGATGTGTCATCATTCCTGATAAGATGCCGGTCAAACATATCGTGAACAGGCCTTGGATGGTCTTTCTAGCATTAATCTTATCCATGAGCTTTGCAAGCGGCCTCGGCATAGGCCCGGTGCAGAAATATGTTGTTTTTGAGCCGGGTCTGTCTGAAAATCTGTCGTTGTATGTCTTCAACAATGACAACCGGGACATAACATTCGACATCTCCACAAGAGGAGAGCTGAGCGATTACATCGCCCTTGAGAATAACAGGTATTCGCTTGCAGAGGACCAGGCCTCGCTCAGGGTGGGTTATATGCTTAGCCTGCCCCAGGACCTCTCTCCCGGCCAACATGCAGCGGATATTGTCGTGACAGAGGCAGCCAGAGGCCAGGGCACGGTCATTGCAGCGCAGTCACAGGTCTCAAGGCTTATTGTCCAGGTCCCTTATCCGGGTTATTATGCGCAGGCAAAGATGATTATCACGCCAGGGCAGGATGGTGCAGATTTTGAGGTCCAGGTTTATAATTACGGGGCATCTGATATTATGGCATCAGCAGTCATCGACATATATTCTGGAAACACGCTTTTGCAGTCAGTCGATGCAGGAAGCTCTGATATAAGCTCGATGGAGCAGAAAAAGCTTGGTCGCAGGTGCCAGGCTATCGCCGGGCGATTATCTTGCAGTCGCGCATGTCCTGTACAATGGAGGGACAATAGAGCTCAACAGCACTTTCCAGGCGGGTGAGAGGCACATAGAGATAACAAATATCAGTGTAGGAAGCTTCAGTCCTGGAGGCATCGCGAGGATAAGGGTGTCCATGATCAACCGATGGCCTGAGCCGATAAAGGGCGTTGTCGGCGACCTGCTGATAATGAGAGACGGCAAGGTCATCAGCACCACGACCACCGAGACATTCGACATTGACAGGACATCAGAGGTCTCTGCATACTGGAACACCAAAGGATTGAGCCCTGGCGCTTACGACGGGAGGATGAACCTGGTATATGGAAAGGATATCACATCTAAAGATTTCAATATTGAGATTAGTGAAGCCAGGCAGTATCCTGGAATATCTGCAAGCATGCTGGTCCTTGTGCTATTGATACTGGTGCTTGGGACTGCAATCATCATGCTATGGCTGTATCAGAAAAAAAGGACAATCGGAAAAAAACCATAGTAGATATACGTTTTTCTGATTATCCATAGGAAAATTATATAAATTCTCTTTCCTTCCCAAAAATTATCATGTCGATATTCAAGGATATGCTCAAGTCTGACGAAAGCCTGTTCAAGAACGATGTCGCGCTGGATTTTTCCTACCAGGTGAAGGTATTAAAATACAGGGAAAAAGAGCAGAGGCAGATAGCAGCTTGCATCACGCCGCTACTCCAGAACAGGAACGGAAAGAACGTCTTCCTCTACGGCAAGCCCGGGATAGGCAAGACCATTGCAGTGAAGAAGCTCCTCGAGGCATTGGATGAGGAAGACCTGGGCGATGAGGAGACCTATACATTGTTCGTCAATTGCTGGAACAAGAATACGACATACAAGATAATGGTCGAGCTATGCGACCTGCTCGGATACAAATTCACCCAGAACAAGAAGACAGAGGAGCTCTTCAAGGTGATTGCAAACATCATCAACAGGAAATCAGGGGTCTTTGTCTTCGACGAGATAGACAAGGTCGAGGATTTCGACTTCATGTACACCATACTTGAACAGATCTACAGGAAGAGCATGATACTCATAACCAACCACAAGGATTTCCTGCTTGGCATCGAGGACAGGATAAGGTCGAGGCTCGCGCCGGACATCCTGGAATTCCGCCCCTACAGCAGGGGTGAGACAAGAGGCATCCTTGAGCAGAGAAAGGAGCTCGCATTCCATCCAGGGGTATGGGAGAACGATGCCTTTGAAAAGATCATTGAGAAGACATTTGAGAGGGAGGATATCAGGACAGGGCTCCATCTTATGAAGGAAGCAGGCGACAATGCCGAGGCAGAGAGCTCAAGGAAGATCCTTATCAAGCATGCTGAGCAGGCGATACTCAAGATAGATGAGATATCCATCAAGAATTCTGATGAGCTTGATGACGAGGCGCGCTTCATACTCAACATTGTAAAGGATAACTCAGGCCAGAAGATTGGCGATATCTTCAGGCTGTTCCAGAAAGAGGGAGGCGGTTCGTCCTATAAGACTTTCCAGAGACGGATACAGAAGCTCTCTGACAACAAGTTCGTCACGACGACAAAGCTGACAGGCGGCGTCGACGGCTCGACGACGATCGTGAATTATCTCAGGACAAAGAAGATCACCGACTATTAAGATGAGGGTTTATACGACAGACGAGTACAGGATAAAGAAGGCGAGGCTGATATCAGACATCCGCAGGGGTGCGATATTCATCTATCCTACAGACACCATATACGGGATAGGCTGCAATGCGCTCGATGATGATGCTGTGAGGAAGATAAGGAAGATAAAGGGTAATTTCAACAGGCCTTTCTCTGTAATGGTCCCTGACAAGGGCTGGATTAGGGAGAACTGCGAGATATACAGCAGCGAGGAGGACTGGTTCAATAA
The DNA here is from genome assembly GCA_963717515.1 of uncultured Candidatus Woesearchaeota archaeon. GTDB lineage: Archaea > Nanobdellota > Nanobdellia > Woesearchaeales > DSVV01 > CAYXZQ01. The sequence continues at coordinate 975,474 of OY970338.1, read as the reverse complement.
GCTCCCTGGCCCCTATACCCTGATATTGTCGCTGAAGAACACCCACTGCGTGGCTCCGAGCGTGAGCGACAGGGAGACGCTTGGAGTGCGGGTCCCTGACCACTGGTGCACAGAGATTGCAAGGATTGCAGAGGTTCCGATAATCACGACATCGGCGAACCTTTCAGGAGGGCTTTTCATGACATCGCTCGAGACCCTGCATGATGACATCAGGCGTCATATTGATTTCATGATCGATGTCGGTGAGATAAGGGGGACCCCTTCTACCATAGTGAACATGTCAGAGGCACAGGTGATTGAGAGATAGCCTTTGCCGATAGATTTAAAAAACAAGCGATTTTTCGGTTCTGTATCAAGTGCAACAGGCATGGCAGAAGAATGATATTGCAGGTTCAGCATGGAAGCCATATGTACGGGCTCATAGCTCAGCCTGGTAGAGCATCCGGCTCTTATCAAGACTTCGTCTTGGAACCTCCAAGGCGTTGCTTGTTGGTAACCGGATGGTCGGGGGTTCGAAGCCCCCTGAGCCCATCATTTTCATGCGCCAGGAATTACAGGCCCCAATAGTGTAGTCCGGCCAATCATCCGGCCCTCTCGACAGCGGGAAAACAGGGTTTTCCCTGGCGTCTTCCCGAAGGAAGACAGGCCGGGACACGGGTTCGAATCCCGTTTGGGGCATAGGATCACCTGTGCAGGAGCCGGTTTTTGCAGAAGGACAATTAAAAACAGACGACGCCGACGTGGCACAATCTGGCACATGCCAGCTTTTTGCCGCCTTCGGAAAAGACCTCAGGCTTAAAAACTTGGGAAAATTCACCCAAGTACCATTTGTCAAAGCCAAATGGTACGAAATAAGCAAAATTGCCGACGTGGCACAATCTGGTACTGCGCTGGCCTCGAAAGCCGGTTTCCTCTGGATATCCCGGTTCAAATCCGGGCGTCGGCGTTTGTTATTTGCAGTATCCCGGTTCCCTGAAGTTCGCTCTGAGCGAACGAGGGGTTCCGGGAATCGGAGATTCCCGATACAAATCCGGGCGTCGGCGTTTGTTATTTGCAGTATCCCGGTTCCCTGAAGTTCGCTCTGAGCGAACGAGGGGTTCCGGGAATCGGAGATTCCCGATACAAATCCGGGCGTCGGCGTTTGTTTTTTCAAGGCAAGACCGAGGCCGGCATAAAAAGTACAAAGAAAAGACAGCAAAAAGATAACAGCCCTGTGGTGTAGTGGCCAAGCATTCTAGGTTCTGGGCCTGGAGACCACGGTTCAAATCCGTGCAGGGCTATCTTTTCTTTTCTGGATTGGCAAAATCCTGAAATATTATAGTTCTTTTCAACATTAACTTTAAATAAACCATTTTTCTCCTTCTCAACCATGAAGATACTCGCATTCGGGGACCTGCATGGAGACTCCCGCCTGGCAGAGAAGCTCGCAAAGAAGGCTGACAAGGAGGATGTAGACCTGGTCATAATCTGCGGAGACATAACCAATTTCGACAGGGACACGACCGGGCTGATGGGGCCTTTTGTCAAGAGGCATAAGAAGGTATTGTTCGTCCCGGGAAACCATGACAGCTTTGCCACTGCCGACTTCCTTGCAGAGATGTACCCCATAAAGAACATCCACGGGTACTCGGTCAGGTACAAGGATGTGGGGATATTCGGTGCAGGCGGGGCGAACATCGGTGTTGAGCAGCTATCTGAAAAAGAGATTTACAGCCTGCTCAAGAAAGGCTTCGACAGGGTCAAATACCTCAAGAAGAAGATAATGGTGACGCATGTCCATCCCTCGGGCACCAAGATGGAGAAGTTCACGAGCTTCTTTCCGGGAAGCGACAGCATCAGGAAGGCAGTCGAGTCATTCAAGCCTGACATCATGCTCTGCAGCCATGTGCACGAGGCAGAGGGTCTCGAGGAGAAGATAGGCAACACCAAGGTCCTGAACGTGGGCAAGGAAGGCAAGATAATAGAGGTCTAGGGATGAAGATTGCGATTGGTGACATATTTTATGGTGCTGCAGTCATTTACGCTCTTTATCAGATACGCCATTCTGTTGTTCCTCAGGAATTCATCGATAAGATAAAGAGGTATACTAGCATCAAAAACGACCAGATGTCGCTGGATGGTGTGATGGATGTTTACCAGCTGAGCGAGCTGGAAGATACGGCAGACAGGGATTTCTTCAAGAGGCATGAACAGCATATAACAGGTGAGAAAAGGCTAGATTATGAGCAGGTGGACAAGCTGTTATGACTCGTTAAGGAGCTGTACCCAATAGCAATGCCCTTTCCTGCAATAGATTTCATTGAGTGTCTTGAATTCCTCTTCAGAGACAGGCTTGTTGAGATGTTTTAACAGGGTGAAACTGATATCGATGCTGTTCTCCCTTGCAAGCTCTGCAATGACAGGCACGAGGCTCGAATTTGTCTTGATGTACTTCGCGATGTCTCTGCCCCTGAAATAATCCTTCTTCTCGATGGACTTCATCGCAGCATCACACCTTATGTCATCATCTGAGTAGAAGCTGACGACAAATCCAAGGCCCTCTTCCTCGAGCTTTCTCTGGAATCTTGCTGCATTCCTGAAATTGCCTGTCGCGAGATATTCATTGATGCCCATCGCCTGGTAGTCGGGGTCCAGTTTTCCCAGCAGGAATGCGCTGTTGCCGATATTGCCGTGCTGGATGGTCTTCCTGAATTTTTCATATTTGATTTCCATGTCTGAAATTTTTAGGATGACATCAATTGAATTGTCTGGTTGGCCATGGCTAATGAGCATGTCTGCAATGTTGCTCTTGAGAAAATCATCTTTCAGCCTCGAAGCATTCCCGCTCGCAGTATTGTAGTTTCCTGAATCGACAAGAAGCTTGCATGCCTCGTAAAGCGGACCGTCATTCACTATATTGCTGGTGAACCAGGGAGTCTTATACGATTCTCCATGCTTGAGCAATCTCCTGACAGTCTCGAGGATGTCCTGGTCAATAGTCTTCGCTTCCTTATCTGCATACATCCTGTCGATGTAATCATTTATCGATGTATCAGCAGGGACCTTCATTGTGATGGCCGGTCTTTTTTCTGGCTCATGTTCCTGCTTCCTATTGGTGATATACAACATACCCGCTACATCTGCAATTAGGAATGCCAGTAATATTTTCAGTACCTTGCTTCCTTCCATCAGGAAAAGTTCAGAACTTGTATATATAAATCTTTCCGGATGAGACTATCCTGAAGTAGATACTATCCCTTCATCACAGCGATAGGCACGACCCTGTACACCAGTTTCCCGATGCCTGCCGCATGGCTGACCCTGACGACCTCGTCGACATCCTTGTACGCCTGGTAGGTCTCCTCGGCAATCCCTTTCATGGATGCGCCCTTTATCATGATGCCCTTCTTTGCAAGGTCACTTGTCACCTGCTCGCCCCTGTAGTTCCTCATGGCCTCATGCCTTGACATGACCCTGCCTGCGCCGTGCGCAGTCGAGCCGAATGTGAGCTCCTCAGCCTTTTTCGTGCCCACAAGCACATATGATGCAGTCCCCATGCTCCCGGGAATCAGCACCGGCTGGCCGGTTTCCCTGTAGACCTCAGGAATCTCATCTCTTCCCGGGCCGAACGACCTCGTCGCGCCTTTCCTGTGCACGCAGACTTTTTTAAGCGAGCCATCAATATCATGCTTCTCTATTTTCGCGAGATTGTGGCAGACATCATAGACCTGCCCCATGCCATCAGACGTACCCATGACCTTCTCAAAGACACCTCTGGTCCAGTGCGCAATCATCTGCCTGTTCACGAATGCGAAATTGATTGCTCCTGCCATTGCTTTCATGTAATTTTGTCCAAGCTCTGACTGGATAGGTGCATTGACCAGTTCCCGGTCAGGCAAACCAGCAAAACCATATTTTCTCTCCATGCTCTGGATATAATCAGAGGCGACCTGATGACCAAGCCCCCTGCTTCCGCAGTGTATCATGACATTTATCTGGCCTGTCTTTGTCACGCCGAACTTCTTTGCTGTATTTTCATCATATATCCTGTCGACTTTCTGGATCTCCAGGAAATGATTGCCTGCGCCGAGCGTGCCGAGCTGGGGCATGCCCCTTTTCATGGCCCTGTCTGATACAGCATTCGGGTCTGCATTGGGCATCCTGCCGTATTCCTCTGTGCGCTGCAGATCCTCTTTGGTACCATAGCCGTTCTTATAAGCCCATTCCGCCCCTTTTACAATGACCTCAGACAGGATATCCCTCGTGACCCTTGTCTGGCCGCCTTTTCCGACACCAGCAGGGACTTCTTTGAAGAACCCGTCGAGAAGCTCTTTCCTTTTGCCCGTGACCTCTTTTTCTGTGAAATCGGTGCGCAGAAGCCTTACCCCGCAGTTGATGTCGTATCCGACACCGCCGGGGCTGACTATGCCTTCGTCTAGATCGAAGGCTGCAACTCCGCCTATGCTGAACCCGTAGCCCTGGTGCGCGTCAGGGCATGCGATGGAATGCCTGATTATGCCTTTGAGATGGGCGACATTCGCAACCTGCTGGAGGGTGATGTCTTTCTTCATCAGAGCGAGAAGCCTTTCTGAGGCGAACACCCTTCCAGGCACCCTCATACCCCCCTTTTTGGGTATCTCCCATGTATTGTCATCTATCTTCTTCAGTTCCATCTTGCTCGAAGAATAATTCCTTCATTTATATATCTTTCATTTGATTGCTTCATATGTCGACTACGACCTGCACCATGCACTTCCCCTTCTGTTCAGATATCTCCATCTGGTTGTAGGTCACAGCCTTGACATCCCCATTGACTGCATACTTTCCAATATCAGTATCACCAGAAAGCACCGCACTCAGCTTCAGCCCGTCAATCCTGAGCTCCTTGACATCGTGCAGGAGGAAGCCTTTGGTATCAAGCAAAAAAAGAAGCTCCTCTAGGAAATTGTAAAGCAGCGACTTCTTATCGCTGCCCTCGACATTGATTTTTACTTCTTCCTTAGGCTTTACCTTCTCATGCCCAATCATGATAGAGGACAATGCAAGCGCTGCATTCGAGAATGCCTCCTCATGGTCTTTGCCGTATGCCCGGAACTTGGCATCAGCAGTGTGCTCGAAAAATCTGTACTTCATGCACTGAAGAAAATGTATTGTCTATAAAAATCTTAGTACTTCTTCAGGAGGCTCGGCAGCGCTGAACCTATTGCGCAGGGGAATGCGACGACAACGACAATCTTCATCACGTCACTGAAAGAATGGACATAGGGGCTGTGGTCAAGGTTCATAAGGTACACAAGTGTAAAGGATATGACAACAGTGATGGCATACATGCTAAGCAGCCGTTTTGTCATGAACTGGCCGAGCTTTCTCTGGCTCTTGTTCTTCACCCTGCTGTAGCCGATGAAATATATCTCGACAAAGAGGATAGCGAGCGTGGCGCCGATGATGAGTTCTGTATGAAGGAGGTCAAGTCCGACAGCCGTCGATACTGTCGCTCCCTTGAGGATGAATGTGATGCCTATTGTCAGTGCGCCGAAAAAGGCATTGATTGCATCCCTCATGGAGAAGTGGTCCGGTACCCTGTCAAGCAGCTTTTCCTCGATTATCCTTATCTGCTGCTCGATGAACTGGATCTCTTTTTTTTCTTCAGAGATGTCATTGAATATCTCTTTTTCAAAACTCATCACTGGTCCTTGGACTCAGCCATTTATAAACTTTTTTCTTAATTTTCCAGTCATAAGAAGACTCTCTGCCAGTTGCTGTAGATGATGTTTTTCACTTCAGTCAGGTCCAAGCCCCTGATATCAGCAATCTTTTTGTATGATTCGACGACGAATGCAGGCTCGTTCTTCTTCCCTTCAAACGGGCTCATGAAAGGCGAGTCTGTCTCGCAGAAGAGCTGGTTCAGGGGGGCCGTATGAGCGAGGTGCTGGAACTGCTCGCTTTTGACGATGATTGTCGGCACCGTGAAAAGATATCCCCTGATGATTGCCTTCTCGACAAGCTTTTTCTTGCCTGAGAAGCAGTGCAGGATGACCTTCAGATCATAACCCTTCAATATGCTGAGCGCATCAGCCTCAGCTTTTCTCGAATGGATTATCACAGGCTTGTCAAGCTCTGCTGCAAGGTCGAGCATCCTGCAAAACAGTTTTTCCTGTTCATTCCTGTCCTTCCCTGTCTTGTAATCAAGCCCTATCTCTCCGATTGCAGAGATGTTGTCCCTGTTCTCCCTGATGAACCTGATCTCTGCATCCACGTCGACACTGTATCTCTCAGGAGATATCTCAGTCTTGAGGGCGTCGATTGGATAGAGGCCGACACTTGCCCTGACCATTTCATGTTTCTTTGCAAGCTCCAGGGTCATGCGGTTTGACTTGGGGTGGATGCCTGAGGCAAGGATGACGCTCACCCCTGCCTTTTCTGCATCTCTGAGAGCCTTGTCGATATCTTTTATGAGGTCCAGGTGAGCATGGAGGTCGATGAACATGTCATGCCTCCTGGAGAGAATACTTCTGGCTGCCCATGCTGAGCCTTTCAGCCTCTTTGATATGGCCAAGCGCTGACTTATGATGGGTGGCCTTGAATATGTCTTTCCCGGTGTTTTTCATGATGATGTCATGGGATGCCCGGTCGATCGCCACGATATCTTTTCCAAGGAGGGATCCAGCATCCGGCGCGATTATCTTCCCTGGATTTGAGAGGCAGTCGCATTTCTCAGTTATGTCTTTCATGACATTTATGTAGTAGACCTTCTCCATGTTCCTTATCACAGCAGAAGCGCCTTCTGAGATTAGGGTATCGAACGATTTTACCTTTATCCTGAAAGCCTCCTGCGGGCAGTGCATGTAGCAGACATTGCACCCCAGGCACATGTTCACCTCGGGGTGGTCTGTCACCTTGATGTTGCCCGGGCATATCGTCTCACAGAGCCCGCACGCGGAACATCCGCCTATGTATTCTACACCTGCGAGCATGTGGATCTCCTTCTTGGTCTTGCTGGAGAGCCCTCCCATGCCGAGGTTCTTGATTGCGCCGCCGAATCCTGTGCACGGGTGGCCTTTGACATGCGTAAGAACCACCATGCCGTCAGCATCGAGCAGCGGCTTGCAGACCTCTGCATCAAGGGTTTCAGTCTTTACCGTGACAATATCATCGGTGAACACGAGCGGGCAGCCTACTGTCTCTTCTGCGAAGCCCTGCTTCTCAGCATTGTCCCTGTGCTTGTCAGGGTTTCCCCTGTGCCCGTCATACATCGTCGAGCTGTCGAAGAGGAATGGTTTTGCACCTGCCTTTTTCAGCGCTGAAACGACTGTCCTTGCGTATATCGGCTTCAGGCTTGTCGGGTTTCCGAGCTCGCCGTAATGGAGCTTGACAGCGACAGAATCGCCTTCTGAGAATGTCTTTCTGAACTCTTCTGCAAGCAGGTCCTCGTTATCCAGTATGTCCTTTGTATGAATCAGTTCCATCTGATGCAGGATGCAGTGATATTTTATAAAATTTTAGGAACCGTATACAATTCCTGCCTGTGGAGCGATTTCAAAGATCAGTTTCTCGTACATCTTGTTTCTGTAGCCAGGGTCATTGTGTAATCTTTGATAGCTCTCTGGCCTCAGATGTAAGATATTCTTGAAGCTATCGGTCGGGATATGGTCAAAAATCAGGTGAGACATGTCAAAAAATATCACCCCGTCAGGATAATCTCCTGAATTTTCAAAGAATTCGTCAATAGTCTGCCCTGGCTGCGCTCTGAGCTTGTAATTGATAAGCTTCATTGCCTCGACATCAACCCTGTCGAAATCATAATGATTGGAATACTCTTCAATTTTCTTGGTATCTTCAATGGTCTTGTCAACATCATTTGAGATTTTCATTTGCAGCTCACCCCATGGATATAGTCCTTACTTGATTGCATTGATATGTATTAAAAGAAATTATCACAAGTGCCTGGAACAGGCACTGTCATCATGTCGTTCTGCATATCGTCCATATCATTATATACCTGGCTTCCCATCATCCCGTAGGTGTCCATCATTCCGTATCCATAATCCTCATCACTTGTGCCGTGCGCATACACTGCGCCGATCATGCTGATGATGAGCGCTGCCATGATTCCGATCATTGCCATCTTTTCTTTCATCTTCCATCACCTCACATTGATGCGGGCTGGTTTTCCATTATAAGGAAATTGCCCTGCTTGCTTTTCTGCCACCTGAACATATCCCCTATCATGATATGTTCGTTGTCTTTCATCTCTTCTTCCAGCTCCTTGAGCTCAGCCACTTCCCTGTGCTGCTCCCAGACAGATGCCCTCATCTCCTTGAGCATCAGCATCTTCTTCATGCTATCCATCGGGCTCATATTCCCACCTCCTCTCTCCTTATTATCAGGGTCCGATCTCCCTCGCTGGGATAGACCTGGGCTATCATGTCCAGGCCGAGCATCCTCCTGATCTTTTCCACATTTTCCATTCTTTTGCACCTCCGTTTTTAGGAAATCTTCGGGAATCCTTTGAAGGTTCCGTCGACTTCCTTCTTTGCTTGGTTGTGGAATGCCCTGCTCATTTATATACTAAAAGAAGGATTAATCTGATTAGTCTTCCATAAAATTTAAAAATCAATTTTCAAGCCCCTGTCACATGATATATTCCTATCTTTCGCCTGAATGGTTCTATGGGTATGATGCCGGTTTTGAGCTGGCATTCGCAGTGATATCATTAGTCGTCTCACTGTTTGCATTCAGGATTTACAAGAAGACATCTCAGAGGCTGGTAAGGCTTTTCGGGTTCTCATTCCTGCTGATATCGCTTTCGTATTTTATCGAGTCTGTCCTGAATTATTTCATAGTGACGTATCTCAACGGGCAGATGCCTGTTGTCGAGAAACTTACATCAGTCGCAGGTTTTGAATACATCGGGATCCTGACCCATATAGTGTTCATGACGATCGGCCTGTCAATCCTTCTATATGCGACGCTCAAGGACAGGAGGCTCAGGCTTCTCTGGTTCCTCATCATAATCTCTCTTGCTGCAATTCTTTTCAATGAGGACACATTGTACATGTTCTACATGGTATCTACAATATTTCTTGCCTTCATATCCTGGCATTTCATCCTCAATTACCTCAGGAACAAGCAGGCAAAGACATTGCTGGTTGCCCTGGCATTCATATTCCTGCTTATCGGGAACTTTCATTTCCTGATATCTGTCAATCACCAGCTGTTCTATGTGATTGGTCATGTGCTTGAGTTTGTCGCTTATGCGTTCATCCTGATCAATTTTTACCTGGTGCAAAGACAATGACCAGAAAAAGGGAGAGGATTGAGATAATCCATGATATACTGAAAGCAGTCCAGGACAGGCGTGGAAATGCGAGGCCGACACACATACTCTACAGGTCGAACCTCTCATCGCAGATGCTCAGGGAATATCTTTCAGACCTCATCGACAAGGGCTTCATCGAAGAGGAGACGGACAAGAAGGACAACAGGTCATATGCATTGACTGTGAAAGGGCACAGCTATCTGGAGGATTTCGATGTCATAAGGTCATTCATCGAGAGCTACGGCCTTGATGAGTGATGGCGATATTATTTATTCTTTTCAGAAAATTATTTAAACAAGTCATGCCAATCATTCTTACTCGAAGATGAGAAGGAAGAAAAGCGTCCTGTGGGTGGTTCTCTCGAACATAGGCGGGTTCCTGCTGTTCCTGGTAATGCTTGCCCTTGCAGACATCTTCCTCGGCAATTCCTCTAACAAGTCTGTGATTGCGGTTCTTTCATTCCTGAACAGCAATCTGGGGCTCATCATCGCGTTTTCCATCTTTTTTTTCATAGCAGAGCTGTTCTATGTCCTGTTCCTCCCGTTCAACCTTCCCTACCCCCTGTTCAATGCAGTAGGGGGTTTCCTGTTGGTGATATTCCTGTTCAGGCTGTTTCTCATGATACAGGGCGTCACAGGGGCAGACCTTTACCCGCTCATCAGCCTGAGATATTTCTTTGCAGTGCTCGTGTTCTTCATAGTTCTCATTGTCGGGTTTGTCAAGGTCTTCATACCCACACCAAGGTATCGCAAGACAAGAAGACCGAAAGAGAAGGCTGGAAGGGAACATGCTGATCCCGGCTGGCATGACATTGGCGATGAGTTCAGAGGGATGATAATGGACATCATCAAGAGCATAAGGGATTCAGTCAAAGGCAAGAAATAAGGGTCTTGTTCTCATATCGTATCTACGTCTGCAAGCGAAGCGATCATCACTTCCTGGCAGCTTGCTGCCATCTGCTTGAGCCTCTCGTCCCCTGTCGCGTGCCTAATCTGCGCCAGCCTGTCGAGAATCTGGCGGAAGAGCCTGATTATGTCGCCTTCGACAAGGTTCGTGTTCTTCATCAGCTCGAATATGTCCTTGCCGTGATAGGCCGGGTCTACGAGAGCAGTAATCTTGTTAAGGTTCCGAAACCGTGTCTCCCTGCCGATATTGGGTGATGCATGAATCTTCTTCTTGAGGTCGCTCAGGGATTCAGACGGATACCTGCTGTAGAACCTTGTCTTTTCCCTGGACTCGTATGCGAGGCATGCTATGATTAGAAGCATCTGGTACTCATTGAGGCTGGTATAGAAATCTGTCCCGAAGACCTCCCCTATTATTATCTCATCAGCATAGATCCTCGAGGAGAACTCACCCTTCTCAGTCAACCTGCCGTCCCTGATGTAATCCAGCCTGATGAGCTTCTTTCTTGAGCTGTCAAAGGATCTCTTGACTGCGCTGTACGAGCCTTTCTGGAATGTGAAAAAATTCATCCTCAGTATCCTGTCTATCTCTTCGCTGCTGTGCTGCATTATAATGTTCAGCACTGTGTTGACAGAGAGCCTGAACTGCGACCTGATTGGTTCGACATCCTTGTCAGTCATCTTCTTGAGCTTTGCGTAGTCAAAATCCCGCCTGTCTATCATCGAATATACAAAACCTTCCTTGTCTATTCCCCGCCTGCCTGCCCTTCCTGCAATCTGGAAATATTCCTTTGAATTGAGGAACCGGAAATTCGCGCCATCAAACTTGCGAAGCGAGCGGAAAGCGACAGTCTTTGCAGGCATGTTGATTCCCACTGCGAATGTCTCTGTAGTGTAGAGGACCTTGATAAGCCCTTGTGAAAACAGGTCCTCGACAAGCTCCTTTATGAGCGGGATGAGCCCTGCATGATGGAATGCGATGCCGTACGGCAGTGTCTCCCGAAGGAGCCTTGTGGATTTCAGGTTCCTTATCTCAGGCGCCGAATTCTCCAGCTTCTTCCTGACAATAGGTCCTATTGCAGGGTCTATCCTGAAAAGCCTTGCCCTTGCAAGCTCAATCGCCGAATCCTGGCAGCCCATCCTTGAGAAATAGAAGAAGAAACACGGCAGCTTATCCTTTATCTCCCTGACAAGCTCAACATGATCAGGGGGCTTTATCCTCTGTCTCCTCGTTTTCCCCCTGTGGTACTCAGGGATGTCGTTGACATCTTTTATGTCCTCCAGCGTGCATATGCCGAGCTCTGTGTCATAGAAATACCTGAACAGGGGCACATGCCTCTTGTCATACCTGACAACCTCCACAGGATGCTTCTTGGTCTTCTTTATCCACCTGGCAAACTCATCTGCATTGGGGATTGTCGCTGAGAGGCAGAGGAACCTCACGTGCTCTTTTGAGAAAATGATGGACTCTTCCCAGACATACCCCCTCTCGATGTCGTTGATGAAGTGGATCTCGTCGAACACGACATATTTCACAGTATCGAGCATCGGATCGTTGATGAGGGCCATGTTCCTGTAGATTTCTGTCGTCATTATCAGCACCGGAGCGCCTGGGTTGATGACGATGTCGCCTGTGAGGAGGCCTATGCTGTCTTTGCCGTAATCAGTAGAGAATTCCTTGTATTTCTGGTTGGATAGTGCCTTTATCGGCGCAGTGTAGATGACCCTAATGCCCTCTTTGAGGTACTTGTTGATTATGTAGTCGGCAATCAGGGTCTTTCCTGAGCCTGTCGGTGCTGAGACTACAACAGAATGGCCGTTGTCCACAGCCTTTATCGAATCTTCCTGGAACCTGTCTAATGTGAATCCTTTGTATTCCATTTGTGCAAAAAAAGTTCAAGAATTTAAAAAGTCTTTGATATTGACATCATGCCAAGGTGCCTCTGCATAATGCCTCGATTCCTAAAATGGAGTATTTCCCGTGCATATCCCGTCGATGCTGGAGTCTTAAAAGAAACATTTAAAAACTTCAGCATATGTAACTATTACATAATAGATACTGGTTTGCCAGGGGGTGCTCATGATGCATATCAAATTAAGAAAATCAAACAAGGATGGATCGATAAGGGTCGAGTCTGGAGGGGAGATAAAGGAGATACTGATAAATGAGGATTTTCTCCAGCCGGGCAATGAGTCCATTTCAGTCTGCTTCAGGGGAAAAGACTCGTCCGGGATAATTGATTTCTCACCGATGGAGCTGCAGGAAATATATAAGATGACGAAGAACCGGGTTCATCTCATCAAAGGGGCCGGGATATTCTGATAATGGGCTTTGCATCAGCGGGGATCAAAGCTCGAACTCGTCGATGAATCCCTTAATCAGGCTGTATCTCTCGATGAGACGGAACCCCTTGTCTGTCAGCGTGATGTATTTCTTCCCTTTCCGGTCAGGCACTTCCTTGACAAACCCCTTCTCGACCAGCTCCCCCAGGTATTCGGCAAAGCTCTGGGATGACAGGTTTGATTTCCTGAGAAGTGGAGTCGGCCTGATGGAATTGTTGTTGTCCTGCACAATCTTCACGAAATCATAGATGACTTCAAGCCTGTCCCTTTTCCTTGTCATTTTACCCATTTCCTGACTTTGTAATAGATTGCGACAAACACCCCTATCGACACTATCTGGAACACTGCCTTGATCTCGAAAGGATGGAATCCCGGGCTGAGCACGAAGAGGTTGATGAGCCAGAAGATGGTTATGAGCCAGTACAGTGCCCGGGCCTGTGAAAATTTTTTTCTGTGCTCTTTTATGCCGATGATTATTGTCACTATCAGAAGCCCGAGCTGTATCAGTGAAAGTATCTCAGGGGAACGTGTCATGAATGCGATAGCTGAGATGGCAAGCGCAACGATATTGGCGATGATGATGAAATTCCTGTACTTCATCCTCTTCCATGATGTGCTGTATGCGAGGTAGAATATCGCCATTGTGCTTAGATAACCGACTGGGATTATGCTCAGGGGAAACATCAACCTCCTTGGTAAGAAGAAATCAAACGCTATCGTCGTGAGCTGGAAGAGGTGGAAGAAAAGCCTAGCAGCATAGGCAAGCCCGAAGAAGAGGAATGCGTTTCGGAAGTAATGTATGCCTTTGTACTTGGTCAGCTCATATATCTCCCTGGTCCTGAAGTATACAAGAAAACAGAAGAATATTATCACAAGTGTATAGATGAGCTCGAATTCAAATCCGAAACCGGGAGAATGAAGGAATCCCGGACCAGGAATATGGGATATGGGCTGCATGGCCATTTTGGTATCACCAGGGGAAATGTCATATATAAATATATCTCAAGAACCGCAAGTCCATGACATGCGGCCCTGTGCGGATATCTGCTCTACATCAGGGAGATTATATTCCTGACATATAAAATGAATGGACTTGAAGTGTACATTTCAGCTTCTTTGGGCTTTTATATCCCCTGGTTCTTTCCTGAAGCAATTCGATAACGAGGTGGTTAAGAATGAAATCAGTGATTTATGGATTCCTTGCCCTTATTCTGGGAGGGATTGTTGTTGCCGGGGCATATGCTATGCCTTTTGGCAGGTGGATGCAGGGAAACAATGGCATCAGTGAAGCGTTGGAATCAGGCGACTATGATGCATATCTGGCAGCTGTGGACAATGGCAACAGGCCTGATTCTCAGGTCTTGACAGATGAAGAGTTCTCACAGCGTTCAGAGCAGTACCAAGAGATGGCCCAGCAGAGGGAAAAGGTGCAGGCAGCGCTCGATTCAGGGGACTATGGTGCTTGGAGACAGGCGAAGTCAGCCAGGTTCACTCAGGACAGGTTCAACATGCTTGTCCAGGATCAGATGCAGTACCAGGCAGTTCAACAGGCATTGGAGGACCACGACTATGATGCATGGATTTCGGCGATAGAAGGCACTCCCATGGCGGACAGATTGACCCAGGTGATAGACGAAGGCAACTTCGACACTTATGTGCAGCTCCATGATGCTGTGCAGGACAATGACCTGGAGGCAGCAAGAGAGCTTCAGTCAGAACTCGGGCTGAATCATTTCCAGGCAGGTCCTGGGATGCCAATGGGCCATGAAAGAGGAAGGTTCAGCTTCATAAGGGCAGGATGAAAGAAAGGGGAAACCCTTTTTTTTTCTTTTATATTATGAAAATATTTGATGTCTCACAAGATTCCCCATTACAACAATGAATAAGATAAAGTCAAATCCTGCCTGTTCACTTTGATGCAGATATCAATTTAAGAGATTTCCTGTCAAATATCAAAGTTTTGCTGAGAAGATCTTTTTCTGCATCTTTATCAAGAAATTCTTTCACCTCAATCACATTTTTTCTGACATTGGTTGTTTTCATCTTTTCCGCCATCTTTTTTTTACAGTTTTCACATGGTCACCATATTCCGGTAAACTCGATGATAGCATGTATGTTCTGAATGAATCCAATCTTCGTTTGTAAGTCATTTCAACGATGCTTACAAAAAAAAATTTCCCCAACACCCATATATATATCAATTTGATTGAAGATTGTCTCAATCCAAATCAATAGTCATGGTTATATCTCCCTATTGCCTATAATATATTTTGAAGTTTATCTGATTTAGGTTGATATAAACAAAAAAAATCAAATTATCAGTTGGTTTTCTGCATGATTAGCTTATTTTTACCTCAGAAAGCATCCATCATTGCTTGCCTGATGAAAATCTATTAGTATTTCATGAAAGATGCAGCTTAATTCATCCTGCTGAATGCTTCGTCAAAACCCTTTCCAGAAGCATTCTTGAGCCCCTCTGCACTGCCTACAGCTATCTCCATCTGATTGGCCGAAAGCTTTTGCATGACCTCTTTTGTGAATTCATCAGTCGAGAGTCCCCTGAAGGTCACTCCTCTCTCGTCCCTCGAGCCTTTGCCGAGCTCAGTGTCCACCATAGGTGGAATTATCTCAATCACCTCGACAGTAGTATCCTTTAGCTGGTGACGGAGCGAGACACTGTACGAGTGCACTGCTGCCTTTGTAGCGCAGTAGATGGGTGCCATGGACATGGGGACAAATCCAAGGCCTGAAGAGATGTTCATGATCGCAGAATATTTTTTCTTCATGAAATGCGGGATGAAGTTTGCTGACATGTGGATGAGAGCCTTCAGGTTCACCTCTATCTCATCATCTCCGCCTGTAATCTCATCAATCCCTGCCTTCAGGTCTATGATCCTCTGGATACCAGCGTTGTTGACGAGGACATTGATGTCAGGGAAATTCTTCAGGACCCAGCTGACCAGCTTTTCGCGGTCTTTCTTGTCCAGGAGGTCGCACTGCCTTATATGCAGGCCCGGAATCTTCTTCTTTGCCTTCTCCAGCCTGTCCATCATTCTTCCGCAGATTATCACTGTGTTGCCTTCTTTTGTGAAAGCCTCGGCTAAAGAAAGGCCTATTCCTGTTCCGCCTCCTGTCACGAGAATCGTATCGCCTTTGAACTTCATTCTAATTTAAGGGAAAGCAGGCAGCTTATTTAAAGATTGGTTTTAATTGCAAAATGAGCGCGCAATCATGCATTCAGTCTCCATATCGAGAAATTGAGCAATGCTGCAAAGCTGACCCAGAGTATGTACGGGACAAGGAGATATCCTGCCGGCCTTGAGATGCTGAAGAACAGGATGATGGTGGCAAGAATCGCAATCCATAATATAATTATCTCGATGAATGCATAGAAAGGCGATTTCATCCCGAAGAAAAGGACAGACCAGAGCACATTGAGGATGAGCTGGATAGCGAATACAGCCATCGCAATCTTCACATTATTGCTCTGCAGACCCTTGTCCCATATGAGGTAAAGAGAGATCCCCATCAGGATGAACAGCGCTGTCCAGACAGGGGCGAAAACCCAGTTGGGAGGGTTGAAGGCAGGCTTGTCGATTCCTGCATACCATGTCGGGATGGATGATGATGTGAAGAAAGAGCCGATGAAACCTGCACCGAGGCAGACAACCAAGGAGACAGCAAGCCTGATATAATTTATTCTCATATAAAAAGGTAGATGTATTGTTTATTTAAATGTTGTTTAAAGAATAAGTTCAAATATCCATAATCCTATTAAAATGAGAATAAAAATAAAAAAATATCATTCCTTTACTGCGAAATAGATCATGTATATCGCAGCCAGCCCGACCAGGATGTACACAATCTTCTGCAGCACTGGGATTGAGCCGAGAATCGCTTCGACCAGGTCGAAGTTGAACAATCCGACAAGCCCCCAGTTGAGCCCTCCGACAATCACCAGAACCAATGCTATCCAATCCAAGGCATTCTTTTCTGCCATATGCATCACCCCCGACAAGAGGTTATTATATTGAATATATAAAGTTAATGTCCAGGCTTATCAGATTTTATAAACCTATAAAAGTTTCCATTTGCAATTGTGGACTTATCCTCCACCTTCTTTATAAACAAAAATCTCATCCGGAGGACCACGGATATCGAAATGAAAAAGCAGAACCAAATACTCCTGAACCTGGAAAATGTCTGGAAGATATACAGGATGGGCAATGTAGATGTCCCTGCGCTGAAGGGCATAAACCTGAGCATAAGGGTTGGGGATTTTGTCGCGATAATCGGAACATCCGGAAGCGGGAAATCGACGATGATGAACCTGATAGGTTGCCTCGATATTGCCACCAAGGGGAAGATATTCCTGAAATCAAGGGACATATCCATGATGAGCGAGTCCGACCTTGCGACATTCAGGGGCAGGTCCATCGGATTCATCTTCCAGCAGTACAACCTCATTCCCACGATGACTGCATTTGATAATGTCATGCTGCCCTTGGAGTTTCTTGAATACAACGAGGCTGAGGCGTATAAGAGATCAAAAGCGATCCTAGAGAGGGTGGGGCTTGGCGACAAGATGCATCATCTGCCGACCCAGCTTTCAGGAGGCCAGCAGCAGAGGGTCTCAATCGCAAGGAGCCTGGTCACTGACCCAGGGATTATTCTGGCAGACGAGCCCACCGGAAACCTTGATACTTCTACAGGGAAGGGCATAATGGACATATTCAGGGAGCTCTGGAAAGACCAGGGAAAGACGATAATAATGGTCACTCATGATCTCAATATCGCACGGAATGCGCACAGGATAATTGAGTTGAAAGACGGAGAGATAATAAGCTCTCGAGGTATCAAGAAAGCAGATAAGGATATCTTGGAAACTCCTCATGAAATCGGAGGTGATTTATGATGAAAAAAATAGGATTGATTGCATTGATAATATGCATATTGGCTGCAAACATAGGTTTTGCTGCGATCAGCACGACCACTGACCTTACAAATATCAAAGAGATTACAGTCAGTCTTGTGAACCAGAACCCCGACCCTGCGCTTGCAGGGAACACATTTGAGGCCAGGGTCGGATTTGTGAACCTTGGCGGGACCGGGGCAAACGACATGGTGGCAGAACTTGTCGAGGAATACCCGTTCACTGTTGTACCTGGCCAGAACAAGACCATAGAGATGGGTGCGATAAGCGCATACCAGGACGGGGACAACCAGAGGATCGTGAAGTTCCAGGTCCAGGTCGACAAGGATGCATCAGCTGGGACATACCCTCTTAAGATAAATTATTATGAGAAAGGATCAGGGGTCAAGACCCAGCAGAGCCTCAATATCGATGTTCAGGGCCAGCAGTCTGCTGAAGTCATATACATAGACAAGAGTGTCCTGGTCCCCGGTGAGCAGACCCCTCTCACATTCACGATAAATAATGTCGGGAGCTCACCCTTAAGAGACCTGACATTCTCCTGGGAGAATGATGACCAGATAATACTTCCTGTCGGAAGCGATAACACCAAGTACATCAAATACATCGATGTGGGTGACGGTGCTGAGCTAGACTATAATGTCATCGCTGACACGAATGCCGACCCTGGGCTGTATCCTATAAATCTTAAGCTGACATACACAGACCCTCTGACTGGGACACAAAAGGAGATTGAAACGACTGCAGGAGTCTATGTGGGAGGCGGCACTGATTTTGATATTGCTTTCTCAGAGAGCTCTGGCTCAGACACGTCCTTTACGGTCGCAAACATCGGGAGCAATCCTGCATATTCTGTATCAGTGAGCATACCCAAGCAGGACGGATGGACAACAACAGGGTCGAATGCAATGATAATCGGGAACCTGAACAAGGGGGACTACACTGTCGCAAGCTTCACCCTTGAAAGGTCAAGGGCAAGGACGACCGGCTCTTCCCAAGGAGCCCCGTCCTCTGGATCAGCAGGTTCATCATTAGACACATCATCTGGTTCATCCGGCAGCACACCAACTAATCCAGGCCAGTCCGGATTTCTGGCAGGAGGAGGTTCGACAATCAAGATCCAGGTCGACTACACAGATACCAAGGGAGACAGGATGACAGTTACAAAAGATGTCCAGATGAACACGCAGACAGCAGGATTTTCAACCAATTCGACAAGCGCAGGAGCATCAGCCTACTCAGGGTTCCAGGGCAGGACCAGGGTCCAGCAGCAGAGCTTCTGGTCTCAGTACAAGTGGTATGTCATCCTGATAGTGGTCTTGCTCTTGGGCCTTGTGATGCGCTCATGGTACAAGAAGAAAAAGTTGCTTGACCCGGAGTTTAAGGTAAAAGACATCTTCAAAAAATGAAACTCTCGAAATGCCTCAGGCAGGCTTTCAACATGGTGGTCCACAGCAGGCTCAGGAGCTGGCTCACCATAATTGGCATAGTCCTTGGTGTAGGGGCTGTCATAGCCATTGTTTCCCTTGGCCAGGGCCTCCAGACTGAAGTGCAGAGCCAGTTCGGAAGCCTCGGTGGTGACCTGCTTACCATAACCGCAGGTTTTTCAAGGGGTGGAGGATTCTTCGGAGGCGGTAGGGGGGAGTTCGGCGGAGGTGGAAGTGCCACAGCAACTACTGATAAGATTGTGCTTGACAGGTCAGACCTCCAGGCCCTCAGAGGGGTTCCTGGAATCAAGTATATCAATCCGCAGATAAGAGGAAGCGTGGATGTCTCGTATCTTGGAAAATCAGGCTCGGTATCATTGACTGGAGTTGACCAGAAGACATGGGCCGAGGTCACCACTTCAACAGTTTCAGAAGGAAGGCTGCTTGACTCTGCAGACCAGAATGTTGTGGTTATAGGCGGAAGGCTCGCATCATCATACTTTGACCAGCCGTTAGGCATCAATAAGATGATCACAATAGAGAACAGCCCGTTTCGGATTGTCGGAGTCCTTGACGATTCCTCAACAAACATATACATGCCTATCCAGATGGCCTATCAGTTGCTCACAGACAAGGATGTCAATGTCTATGACTCTATAATCGTCAAGGTCAGTAATGTTGATAATATTGATGCTGATATTGCAGCTATCGATAAGAAGCTCATGCTTGTCAGGCATGTGACAAACAGCACAAAGGATTTTTCAATCGAATCCAATCAGCAGGTAAACAGCTCGCGCCAGCAGACTATGCAGACCATGAGCATGTTCCTTCTTGCAATCGCTGCTGTATCTCTTATTGTCGGTGCAGTGGGGATTGCAAACACCATGTTCACATCAGTCCTTGAGAAGACAAAGGAAATAGGCATCATGAAGGCCATCGGCGCCAGGAACAGGGACATCCTATTGATATTTCTCTTCAATTCCTGCCTTATTGGTCTTGTCGGCGGCATATTGGGAATAGTGTTCGGGACTATCCTTTCAGGCCTGATTCCTATGTTCCTTGGCAATGTAGGGTTCTTCCGCTCAGGAGGTGTCATCACCCTTAGTTCGGTCGTCATGGCAATTTCGATATCTCTTATTGTTGGAATCCTGGCAGGCTTCATCCCGGCTTACAAGGCCTCAAAGCTCAGGCCGGTCGACGCATTGAGGTATGAATAAAACCCCCATATCTGTGAACAGGACAGGCAAGGGCCATCTGTCAACAAGAAAGAAAAATAAAGAGATGGCTCAGCTGCTTTTGGGAAGGTCCTCCCAGAGACCGATGGTGTTACCTTCAGAATCAGTGATTCTTGCATAATATCCCATCTTGCCAACCTTGGATTTTTCTGATAACACTCTCCCGCCAGCGGTTTTCGCTTCCTTCACAGCCTTTTCTATTGACTTGACTGTAATTACGATATTTGGCGCCTCTCCATGTTCCCGTCTGAATATGCCCCCATTTATGGCATTTTTCTCCTGGATCATGCCCTTGCTGTCAGTCTTTGCCGTATGCACCACGTGATATTCCATCCCTGGCTCTGATGCATCCACGACATTCCACCCGAATATCTTCTTGTAGAATCTCCCTGCCCTTTGCGGGTCGTCTGCAGGGATCTCAAAATGCTGCACTTTATCCATTGTTTCCACCTCCATGGCATTCTGGATTGATAATCACACAAATAAAGAAATGTCTACAAGCCTTGGCGGCCATCTTTCCAACAAAACTGATATAGGTAAGTTTATTAGCTATTAATAATTTATATTTAAGTATTAAATGAGTTCATGTTTCGTCAATATCAGAAGAGGAAAATAAGGGCGACTGCCGAGATTTGAACTCGGGCCAGGGGATCCACAGTCCCCTATGCTAACCAGGCTACACTACAGTCGCCATTGATTCGTTCCGCCCCAATGAGGGTAAATTGCTTGTATCAGCCCTGGAGCGTGGTCTGCCTCTGAGAATGGACTATTGGTATATAAGTTTTATGGCAGTGGTGAATATGCGAAAAACACGTCCTTAAAACGAAACATTTATATATTAGCCTACCTAAATGTATGAATATGTATACTAATATATAAACAACTTCAATCACCGAGGTGTAAAATATGATGATGAAAAAGAAAGCAGAGATGGGTGTTGGAACCCTGATTGTTTTTATAGCAATGCTCTTGGTTGCTGCCGTCGCGGCCGGTGTCCTTATCCAGACTGCTGGCTCACTCCAGGAGAAGAGCCTCTCGACAGGCCAGCAGGCGAGGGCCCAGATATCGACGAATGCAAGGGTAATCGAGGTATCCGGTACTGACGGAAGAAACGGGAATTTGACTGATTTCCAGGAGATAATGAAGCTCAGCCCTGGTTCAGACCCGATAAAGATCGAGCAGATTATCTTCACATTCAACACTAAGGACCAGACATCTACTCTGAAATACAAGGGCGTAGATGGAATCTGCGAGAAGAACAATGTAAACGGGTACAATACCTGGAACGCAGAGGCTATCGGACTCATCGACTCGACACCCAATGTGATCACATTGGAGGAAGACCTTGATGATGATGGCGCAGACGATTACCTGTACCTTTCAAACACGACTGATCTGACATACATGTTTGTCCTGTCCTCGGCTGGGAATTTCAGTCTCAACAGCGGCGAGGACATATCTGATGCATCGACGACACCTGTCGATGTCGCCTACTCAGGTACGGTTACAAATGGTACAGACACTTTTGCTTACCTGGACGTATCAGGCTTTGCCAGCACAAACGACACCATAGACGAGAATGTATCGGTGACTGTGACGCCGTACAGGTTAGGAGAAGGGTATTTCACGGTTGTCTACGAGCAACAGGGAACTAATTGGGTTGAAGGCAACCTGCAGAGAGGAGACATAATCAGGCTATGCTATGAGGCACCTGGAGAGATAACAGAAGATGAGCAGGTAAGGCTGAACTTCATCCCGAAGATAGGTACGCCGACGCTTACACAGTTCGTGACACCTGATGTGATAAGCACAGAAAGGGTTTACCTGTATCCCTGAATAGAATATTTTTTCAATTTTTTTATATCTTCTTCTGATTGATGATTAATAGATGATTGCGACAAGGACTCTCTTTATCTGTGAGAACCTGACTTTGCCAGGGTCTTGCGTTGGATTGTTGTCTCCTTTCATGATGAAATAAGTGCCCTGCTCGTCGATCCCTTTATCGATTATCCTGTGGATTATGGTCCCGTTTGCATACTGGGATTCATAGGCCACTATATCGCCTACCTGGAGATCATCCTCTGACTGAGGGACAACATGTATGGCATTAGCTCCATTATCAATGACCGGGTCCATGGAATTCGTATCAGTGAAGGTCGACCATTCAGGGTTGTCCACCTGGATCACGACACTGTTGTCGTATACGTGTATCTGGCTCTCTTTTATCCTGTCAGCAGGGCTGTCTCTCTCTTTGGCAGTCACCTTGAGGCTGACATCATCAGCCTTGTCCTGTACTAGGCCCAGCTGGTAATTGTCTTTATAGATGTCACTATATACATTATTCGCAACCCATCCCAGCAAGAAGACCAGGACTACCAGGCTAATTATGTATCTGCTCATTTTACCCCCAACTAGGAGTAATGATGTCAGAACTAGTATTTAAATCTTTCGTTTTTGTAATTACTTAAGAGTGGTTAAATATTGGTTTTTCTTATTTAATCCTCACAGCCTCGAGGTTCTTCGGTGCTATAGACTCAATCCTGTATATCTTGTGTATTGAGCTTGCAAGGTCCAGGCATCTGGAATTCTCGCCGTGGTTTATTATGACTTTCCTTGGCTTCGGATTTAGCTTATAGATGAAGCTCATCAGCTGCTTTCTTCCTGAATGTCCGGTAAATCCCTCAATCGTGTATACTTCCATGTTCAAGTGCATCTGCTCCTGCCTGTTGCCGTTTGCAAATGCCAGCTCTCTCTCGCCTCTCTGTATCCGCCTTCCTAGCGAGCCTTCGCCCTGATATGCGACAAATACCAGCGAATTCCGCTTGCCCTCGGCAAATGCCTTTAGGTATTCGACGCTCGGCCCGCCTACCAGCATCCCGCTTGTTGCAAGGACGATGCATGGCTTTGCTTCTTCGATGAGCTGTTTTCTCTCCTTGCCTGAGCCCACCCTCTTGAATATCTCGTTTAGGAACGGGTTCTGGTTCTTGTGGAATATCCTTTTTCTAACATTGTTGTTAAGATACTCTGGGTATGCAGAATGGATTGCAGTGATGTCCCAGACCATGCCGTCTATATATACGTCCACAGGCTCAAGCTGGCCCATCCTTACGAGGTTCTCGACTATGAGCATGACCTCCTGAGCCCTCCCGCTCCCAAGGACAGGAATCAGGACTTTGCCTCGCCGGTCGATGGTCTTTGTGATTATCTCGCCGAGGAAATCCTCGCATTCCTTCTTCGGTGGAAGCACATTGTCCTTCCCGCCGTAGGTGCTCTCTATGACAAGGGTCTCAAGCCTCTGGAACCTTGTCACAGCAGGCTCAAGGAGCTGGGTCCTTCCGAATTTCTGGTCAGCTGAATAAAGCATGTTATGCAGGCCGTTTCCGATGTTGAGGTGAACCATTGCGCTACCTAATATATGCCCTGCATTATGCATTGTTATCCTGACATCAGGAGTGACATCGGAGACCTCATCGTATTCAAGGCATATGGTATGCTTCACCATCTCCTTTACATCATCGCTCGTGAATATGGGCTCCTTGCCCTCTGTCCTCATGATCTTGATATAGTCAAGGAGAAGAAGGCTCATGACATCTCTCGTGGGTTCTGTGCAGTACACCGGCCCCCTGTAGCCATACTTGAAAAGATAGGGGACAAACCCGCAATGGTCTAGGTGGCTGTGAGAGATGATGACAGCGTCGAGCTCATTTATCCTGAATTCAGGCGCATCAAGGAAAGGGTAGGAATCATTTTCGCTTGCGACATCGACGCCGCAGTCCATAAGTATCCTGGATTCAGGTGTCTGGAGGAACAAGCAGCTCCTTCCGACCTGCCTTCCTGAGCCGAGCATCGTGACCCTTATCCATTCATGCTGCTTCTGCCTGAGCCAGCCGTCGTATATCCTGTGCCCTATCTTGTCGAGGAACTTTCTCCTGTAATCATTGTTCTGGTATAGCACAGCCCTGATGTTCTCTATGAGCTGTGACCTTATTGCGGGAGTTCTCCTGATGAGAGGTATCCAGAGAGTCTTTTCTTTTATCTCTCTCAGGAGCGAGCCTTGTTTGCCTATCGCAAGGCCGGGCTTTTCAGCCTCGATGACTACCTGTGACCTCGGGGCATCAAAGATTATCTGGCTGATGCCTGCCTCTTCCGGAAGGATCTTTTTTATCTCTGTCTCAGCTTTTTCAATCTCCATGACTATGCTAGGGTCAGGTCTCAGCTCTATCCTTTTCTTTATCTTGTTGACGATATCTTTTATCACGCCGTTGTTGTTGAAGAAGAAATCCCTGCTCTTCGTGTAAAGAACTATATTTGCCGCCTCGAATACTGCCTCGCTTATCTTGTCTTCAGGCAGGTGTTTCATTATTTCTTTTATTATCGTGCTCATATTGTCACCTAAACATGTGTTTTTTAAGAATTTTTATCGTCCTTGACCAGAAAATTTATTCTTTTATCCCTGTGTTAATTTCCTTGTTGAAAGTCTCCTGGATTCCTTTGTCAGTTATCGTGATTACCTTGATTCCGTTTCCTGTTGCGCTGTCCCTCTGCAAGGCCGCATTTATAGACTTGATTGCGAGCTCAACTCCCTCGCCGATTGACATGTCCTGCTTGAAGAGCGTCTCAAGCACTCCGAAAGCCATGACGCTGCCGCTGCCTGATGTGATGTACTCATTCTCCTCAGTGAGCGAGCCGTCTGCAAATACATCAAAGAGGTAGTATCCTGTATCATCCCTGCCTCCTAGGAGAAAGTGGCTGATGCCTGGTATCATGGACATCTTCCTGATGTTTGAGTAGACCATACCTGCAAGCAGGTTTGCCGATTCCCTGACAGTAGATTCCCTTCCGCTCCTGAGCTTCTTCAGGTTGAGCTCTGCCTTGATCAGCTTTGAGATGAGCTGGGCGTCAGACACAGTCCCTGCCATGGTGATTGCCATGGTGTCGTTTATCTGGTATATCTTGTCCGTCTTCTTGTTGACTATCAGGTTCCCTGCTGTCGCCCTCTTGTCAGCTGCAAGGACTATCCCGTCTTTGCACTTTATGCCTACAGTTGTAGTTCCCTTCAAAATATTTTCATTCTTATCCATTTAGCTTAACACCTTCATCTTCTATTATGTTAAGAATTAACTCTAATCAATGATGGAGTGATATTTTATATATAAAGGTTTCGGTAATCGTCAAGGGAAGCCTGCAAAAACCAAAAATAATTTAACTGCAGCTAACTCCTTCAACCCATAATGGCAGAAAACAAGGTGGACAATGCTGACACTGTGCTTGTGTTCTGCGCGCATAATGACGACCATGTCATCGGCGCAGGCGGGACGCTTGCCAGATATGCCAAAGAGGGCATTGAGGTCATCACTGTCATATTCTCTTATGGAGAGTCAACTCATCCCTGGCTGAGGCAGGAAGAGGCGATAAAGATGCGGGTCGGCGAATCCCATAAGGCAGACATAATCATAGGAGGGGGAAAGCTTTATTATCTTGGGCTCAAGGAGGGAAAGTTCCCTGAAGGGATCAGGCAGAAGAAGAGGAAAGCAAAGATCAGGCGGCTCATAAACATAATCAGGCCTGTTAAGATCTTCACTCATTCTCTTGATGACCCTCATCCAGACCACAGGGCTGTATATAATGTGGTGACAGAGATAATGGACAGGTTGAAATACAAATGCGACCTCTATTCATTTGACATCTGGAATCCGCTCAACATCAGGCACAGGGACAGGCCAAAGCTTGTCGTTGATGTCACAAAGACATTCGGACTCAAGATAAAGGCGATAAAGCGCCATGAGAGCCAATGGCTGGCGCTCCTTACGATGCTTCCAGCGACTTACATAAGGGGACTGCTCAATGGCCTTGACAAAGGTGTTAAATATGCTGAGGTGTTTGTGAAGCTAAGATGAAAAAGCTCTTGATCGCCACAGACTGCTTCCTTCCCAGGTGGGACGGGATAGTCAGGTTTCTCCTCGAGATAATCCCCGGGCTCAAGGAGGAATATGACATAACAATTGCTGCTCCTGATTTCGGGGAGTACACAGGACTCTCAGGGATCAATGTCGTCAGGTTCCCTGTCATCAACATCAATTTCGGCGACATCGAATTCACATGGGGCAATTACAGGAAGATAAAAAGGCTTGTAAGCGATTGCGACCTGGTTTTTGTCCAGACCATAGGCCCGGTGGGCATGTCGGCAATAAAAGCAGGAAGGAAGCTGAAGAAGCCGGTCGTTGCATTCGCACATTCAATCGAATGGGAGCTTACTACCAGGAGTGTGAAGCGCTTCAGGTGGTTCACGAACATCGGGACAAAATGGATTGCACGCAGATTTTATAACAGATGCGACCTCCTGATAGTCCCATCAATTGAGGTCGAGGAGAAATACAAGAGGAACCGGATACACACTGAAAAAAAGGTCGTCCATCTGGGCACTGACACTGAGAAGTTCATGCCTGGCGACATCGAGGAAGCGAAGAAGAGGCTTGGCATAAACCCTTACCTTTTCATAATCGGGTTTTCCGGAAGGATAGGCAGGGAGAAGGACCTGATAACGCTCTACAGGGCTTTCAGGCGTGTCGAGAAGAAGCATTTCAACACACGGCTTCTCATCGTCGGAAAGGGTATTAGGGAGCTTGAGGAGATGTTCTCCTCGATGAAGAGCATAATGCTGCCCGGCTCTGTCAATAATATACAGGATTATCTCCAGGCCATGGATGTCTTTGTCCTTCCATCGCTTACAGAGACGTCTTCGCTTGCGACCATGGAGGCTATGGCCTGCGGCCTGCCTGTTGTGACGACTCCGGTCGGGTTTGTCAAGGAATACATTGCAGAGAAGAGGAACGGGATGTTCTTCCCGTTCAAGAATTCGCTCGTCCTCTCGATGAAGCTCGAGATGCTTCTTGAGAATCCTGAGCTGAGAAAAGAGCTAGGTTCTAAGGCGAGAAAGACCATAGTCGAGAATTTCAGATGGGATCAGACAATCGGCAGTATAAGAGAGATCCTGCGAGATTTCGGAAATGCATGATCCAAATATGTATGGATTTCATATGCGCTTCCTGATCTCTTCTATGAATTCCTTTACGTCATCAATGTCGACTTCTGGGAAATTGCCGATATTTTTGCAGTTCCGGCAGTAATCTCGCATGGTCATCCTGAGATCAAGCCCTGCAGGTGGTATGCCAATATCAATCCCGCCGCATCTCGGACAGACTCTTATGTGTCTTTTTTCCTGCTTCATATTTGCGCAGCTCATAATCAAGCTGGAGGAGATTGAGGCCGTCAGCCGGCATCATCCTGTATTTGAGCTCTTCAGCCAGGAATCTTTTGTATGCAAAGAGCTCCCTGCCTAGATCCTTTTTGACCAGCATCTTATCACTGATTCGGGCAACCCATGCAGAATATTTTTCAGATCTCCCTTCAAGCATGTTGCTGATGCAAAGAAGGGCCAAGGGCATGTATTCCCCTAACCTGATGATGTTCAGCTGCAGGGCGACCCCTCCCCTGTGGGCCTGGATCGGTGCCTGCCTGAGCCTGTTGTCAAGAAGTATATTGGCATCATAGCCATCAGTCTCGTATGAGCTGAAATCGCCTTTGAGATCCGTGAAGCAGGCATTGATATGATCCCTGAAGAATTTCAGCTCATGGAATCCTGTATCGATGGTCGTCTGCACGATTGAATAGAGGTTGTCCATGTCTGGAAGGATTTGCGATAAATATAATAATATTTCTTTTTTTATGAGTCAGAGCTTCAGGCTCACGACCTTGCTCATGCCGTGCTCGTTCATCGACACGCCGTAGAGCGTGCTTGCGGACGATATGACATTGTCATTGTGAGATATCATGACATACTGAGCTCCTTTTGAATAATTGGCTATCAGTTCCGCAAGTTTCTCAGAGTTCTTCCTGTCAAGAGCTGCATCGACCTCGTCGAGGATATAGAACGATGCCGGCTCATGCTCCTGGATTGCGAAAATGAAAGATAGCGCGGTCAATGTCTTCTCGCCGCCTGAAAGGCTCCTGATGTCCAGGAACTTCTTGCCTGTTATCCTGACTTTTATCCTCAGTCCCTCAGCGAGCGGATCCTTGGGGTTCTCAAGCTCGAGGAATGCCTGGCCTTTTGTAGTCAGGCTCTCGAACATCTTCTGGAAATTCTTGTCGATGACCTCGAAAGTATTCATGAATAGGTCCTTTTTCTTGGTCTCTATCTCATTCATCATGACCAGGACCTCTTCCTTCTCGGACTTAAGCTTCTTCTTCTTATCGATAAGCGAATTGTATTCTTTTTCAATAGAGTCGTAGACTTCGAGGGCCCTCATATTGACGTTTCCCGCAGCGTCCATCTGCCTCTCCATCTGCCAGATCTCCTTCTTCAGCTCCTCTTCATTCTTGCCTTTCAGGAGCGGCATGTCTTCGTATCTCTTCTTCTCTTCATAGAGCCCTGCAAGCTCTGCCTTTACGCTTGCGCTGTCCACGGAGAGGACATTGCTCCTCTGCTCCGTCCTCCTGATGCCTTCCTCGTGCCTCACCAGGGCATTCTCCGCCTTCTGCATGGATTCATTGAGCCTGTCCTTCTCGACAAAGAGCTCTTTGTATTTCCCGTAGAACTGCTTCTGCCTCTTCTCCTTGTCCACGAGCTCAGTCTCCTGGGACTTTATCTTCTCCTTCAACTGCTTGTTCTCCTCCCCGAACTTTTTCTCCTCCTTCTCATGCTGGGAGAGGATCTTTATGATGTTCTCTTTCTCAGGTAGGAGTATGTTTGTGGTCTGCATATTTGCGTTCTTGATGTTCGCCTCTATCCTGATGAGCTCTTCTTTCTCCTCTGAATGCTTCTGCTCGAAAGTGTTTAGCTCTGCAAGCAGGGTCGGGCTGCGCATCTCGTTTATCTTTGACCTGAGATTCTGCTTCTTGACCTTGATGACTGTCAGCTCCTTGGTGAGCCTGCTTATGCTTCCCTGGAGTTCTGCGGATTTCTTCTCGATTCCCTTGAGCCTTTCCCTGAACACTTCCTTCTCCTTCTTGGAAGCGGAAAGGTCGCCTTCCTCGAGATGCAGGGATTTCTCAAGCTTTATTATCTCGCCTTCAAGCCCTGCCTTCAATTCCCTGAACCTTCCTATCTTCTCTTCATCTGAGCTTCTGGCCTTCTCAAGCCTGGAGACCACAGCCTCCATGTCAGCTGCGAGCTTCTCTTTGGCCTTGATGTCCGATGCGACCTCTTTTTCTGCAAACCCGCTGCCTGCAATCTTCTTGCGGTATCCGCCCTGCATCGCGCCGGAAAGCTCGACAAGGTCGCCGTCAAGGGTCACCATCCTGACCGTTCCCACGCCTATCCTTCTTGCGACGTCGATGTCCTCGACGACAATCGTGTTGCCGAACACGAATGAGAATGCATTCTTGAATTGAGAATCGAAATCGATGAGGTCGATCGCCCTTCCGAGAACCCCGCCGGATTTCAGCACTGACTGCTCGACTTTTGAGTCCTTGCCCTTGATCTTGTTCAATGGCAGGAATGTCGCAGTCCCCAGCCTGTTATTCTTGAGGTGCTTTATGCAGTTTGCGGCCGTCTTTTCATTGTCGACGACAATGCTCCTTATCCTTAGTCCTGCTGCAATCTGGAGTGCTGTCGAATATCGTGAAGGGACCTTGCCAAGGTCAGTGATTGTCCCGTAGACCCTGCCGAACCTGTTCTTTGACTCAAGGATGCTCTTTGTGGCTATGTTATCAGCCTGGCTCTGCCTGAATGTGCTCTCCCTGCTCCTTAGCTTCGCAAGCTCGTCATTGGCTGATATGAGCTTCTGCTTTGCGTTTCCGAGTTCAGCTGCATGCGACGAGTCCCTGTTCAGTATCTCATTGAGCTCAAGCGTCGTCTTCTTGAACTCGGCCTTCCTGTTCTTCAGCTTCTCGATGTCATTCTTGTGCTCTTTTTCTACCTCGAGCACCTTGCTTATCTTCTCATCGATGCTGTTGATGTATAGCTCGGCCTTGTCCTTTTCCCTGAGAAGGTTCTGCTGCTCTTCTCGGAGCTCCTGGATCTCAGCCTGCATCTTGTCTGCATCCTTGTCCATGTTGTCCATGTCAAGCTCGAGAGCATTGGAGTCCTCTATCTTGTGCTTCTGCCTGAAGGCTGTAATCTTTGACTTGAGCTGGCTGATGTTCTTCTCAGCTGAGGCCTTGTCCTTCTCAAACCTGTTCTTGTCTGAGTTGAGCCCGCTTATCTTCTCGTCTATCTCCGATAGCGAGCCCTGGAGCTGGTCCTTCCTGTCATGGACCCTGTTTATCTCATTTGCATTGGAGCTCATCCTGGTCTTGTTGGTGGCGATGTCGATCTTGAGCTGCTCGATATCCTTCATTATCTTGACCTGCTCCTTCTCACCCTTTTCCTCAATCTCTTTTGATATGTCTGATATGGCCTGCCTCTTCTTCGCGATATCAGATTTAAGGCCAGCAATCTGCTCCTCGAACTTCTTTATCTCTGATTCGAACTTGCCGATGTCCTTCTCTATCTTCTCCTTCTTCTCTTCCCTGCTATTGATCTGCAGATTGACATATGTCGCCTTGCTGCTCTTGAGCTTGTCTGCGACATCCTTGTACTTCAATGCCTGGTCCCTGTCTTTCTTGAGCTCCCTCAGGTAAGTCTGCCTCTCAGTGAGGATTATCTCGGCCTCGGCGAGCTTGCTTTCCACCTTCTCGAGCTCCTTGAGTGCCTTGTTCTTCTTCTCCTCGTAGATTGAGATACCTGCGATTTCCTCGATGATGTGCCTCCTCTCGACAGAGCTCATCTCGACGAGCCTGATTATATCGCCTTGGAGGGTTATGTTGTACCCGTCGGGGTCGATGTTAGCTATAGCTAGAAGGTCAAGGACCTGCTGCCTGGTCCTCTTCTGGTCATTTATCTTGTACGTGCTCATGCCTGTCGGCTTTATTATCCTTGTAATCTTGACATAATCATCTTCTGTCGGGAAGACCTTGTTCTTGTTGTCGAAGTATATGCTCACCTCGCCGTATTTTGCCGGCTCTTTTTTCTTGCCGCCGTTGTAGACAAGGTTTGCAGCCTTTTCAGCTCTGAGCCCTTTGGCTGAGCCTTTGCCTAAGACAAAGCAGATGGCGTCGATGATATTGCTCTTGCCTGCGCCGTTCGGTCCCAGAACGCAGTTGAAATCACTGTCGAATTGGAGCTCGACCTTGTTGCCGAACGACTTGAAACCCTTCATAACTATCTTGTTTATCTTTGTCATGCTTTTTCACGTGAAAACTGATTTTACTCAATTTTTTGTAGTATTTAAAGCTTTTGATTAAGAGGGAATTTCCTGCTGAAAACCTTTTATTGTTAAATAGGTTAACAGAATGTGTCATGGGGAAAATCCTTCATCAAATGCTCAGAAATCGCCCAGGCTTCTCTGGCTCTTCATGCCTGAGACCTGCTTCCAGGTCACCCATGTCTTCCTGTAGATGGGAAGCGAATGGTCCCTCTTGATGAACTCTTGAGTCTTCGGGTCGCTCATGTAGCCTGAGCCGAAGTCCCCATATATCTTCTTCAGGGTCTCTATAGAATTGTCCCTTGTCACTTTTGCAAGAATCGATGCAGCAGAGACGACCGGATAATTCTCGTCAGCCTTGTGCTCGAATGCCAGCTTGATCTTAGAATTATCCAGCCTGTTCCTGACATAATCCGTGAACCTCCTGATGTTTGTGCTCGGGCAGTCTCCGATCACCTTGTCCGGCCTCAGGATATGTATGAGCTCGAGCATCTTGTCAGCTTCCAGCCAGTTCAGGTTCGATGACGGGCTGTTGAGGGCATCATCTATTTCAGGTGGGTTGATGATGAGGATCTCATACTTGTCTATTACAGTGATTATCCTACCGAATAGCTCCTCGCGCCTTTTTTTTGTATATGCCTTCGAGTCCTTCAGCTTGAGCTTTTCAAGCCTTGCCTGGTCCCTGTCATCCACCAGGACCCCTGCCATGACCATCGGACCTATGACAGGCCCCCTGCCAGCTTCGTCTATTCCGAGGATTTTCATTGGAAGATGATTTTTGTTTGTATTATTTAAAGGTTGTGAGATATGCTGATTATGATGAGGCAGCATCATAAACTTTTTAAACCTGAATACTAAAAACAGATTGATGGCAGATCAAAGGCCGAATCAGAAATTCAATAAGGCATGGGTAATCTCTGTCGATATGGGATATGGCCATGCAAGGGCAGCATACCCTCTGAAAGATATCGCTTATGACCGGATCATCACTGCCAACAGCGACAAGATCATCCAGGATGATGAAAAAAGGCTTTGGCGCAAGACCCATAAGTTCTATGACTGGATATCCAGGATGACAGGGTTTCCAGTAATAGGGAAGGCAGTCTTTAAGATGTATGATAAGCTGCAGCACATATCCCCTTATTATCCTTTCAGGGACCTGTCAAAATCAAATTTTGAAGTCAATTATATAGATAGGCTTATCAGGAAGGGGCTTTGCAGGAGTGTCTCTGAATTCACTAAAAAAGACAGGCGTCCGTTCATCACTACTTATTTCATCCCTGCTTTGGCTGCGGATTACAATGGGAAAGAGGATGTATACTGTGTTGTAACAGACAGCGATATCAGCAGGGTCTGGGTCGCCAAGGACCCGAAAAGATCCAAGGTAAGATATCTCTCCCCCACAAAGCACACGACAAAAAGGCTTATGCAATACGGTGTGCCCAGGACAAGGATTTTTGACACAGGGTTTCCGCTTCCCAAAGAGCTGATCGGCGGAAGGGAGAAAAATATCCTCAAGAAGACAGTTGCGAACAGACTGGCCAACCTTGATCCAGGCAGATGCTTCATCGACAAGTACAGGTCCCACATGAAAAAGCACCTGGAACAAGACATACCGAAAAGAAGCGATCATCCCCTGACGCTCATGTGCGCTATCGGAGGAGCTGGTGCTCAGAGTGAGATTGTCGAAAGGATAATCAGCAGCCTGAAGAATGAGATATTAAAGAAGAAGATAAGGCTGTTTGTAGTGACAGGCACAAGGCTTGAGATTTCACAGAAGGTCGACAAGATGATACTTGATTATGGTCTTGAAAAGGAAGCAGGAATTGGGATAAGCCAGATCAATGCGTTGAACAAAAGAGCCTATTTTGAAAGGTTCAACGAAGCTCTGAAAACAACCGATATGTTATGGTCAAAACCAAGTGAGATCAGTTTTTATACAGCTCTTGGAATCCCCATCATCATTTCACCGCCAGTCGGGGCGCACGAGATCTATAACAAGCAATGGCTGTTGCGTCATAACTTCGGGATTGAGCAGGATAATCCGGATTACATATGCGAGTGGCTGTTTGACTGGCTCAATGACGGCAGGCTTGCGAATCTCTGCTGGGATGGATATCTCGGGGCGCCGAATCTGGGCGTTTATGAGATAGAACGGGTGGTTCTTGGAAAGTGAATTCTCCTATGGAATGGAATATATGCGTCGGCCGGGATTCCTTGAAGTTGACGAAGTCAACGAGAGGCACAAGAAAACAGTAAGGTTTTCGCAGTGTGTTCAAATCCCGGAAACATTCAGGTTAATCAAAGAAAATATATGCGTCGGCCGGGATTCCTTGAAGTTGACGAAGTCAACGAGAGGCACAAGAAAATAGTAAGGTTTTCGCAGTGTGTTCAAATCCCGGAAACATTCAGGATAATCAAAGAAAATATATGCGTCGGCCGGGATTTGAACCCGGATAGGCGGCTCGCTTCAATCCGCATGTTGCTGTAGGATTATGGAAGGCCGCAGTCATTTACAGCAACCGATTATTGCATTACATAAAAGGTTGTAGCCATTAGACCACCGACGCGTATTATCGATAGGACTTGGATTTTATATATAAAGTTTACCTATATGCAAAAATATATAAAATCATGAAATATTCTTCTTTCACAAGTAGTGAAAAAATATAATGATGATAAACTATAGGCAAAATGGGGACAGAAGGCTCAGCCGGGAACAGGAGAGGCAGATAATCAGGCATAAAAATATCGAAAAAGAGAAGATATTCAATATTGCAATGGGTATTCCCAGATTTCCTGATTTTATTTATCCTCCATTGGAATATTTAGAAGGAACCAGGCCCCATTGGAAAACGCATATCGATATCTTCAGGCCAAATCTTAATTCTGCTTCAGAATTAAACAATAATGGCTCATCGAACGGGAAATATGGGGACTATATCAGGAAGATTGTCAATAGCAGGCTTTTTCCTTTGCTTGTCGACAATGAATATGGGCATTCCATTGTCAATGAGATGAATGCAAAAAAATCATTCAATGGCACTGCACAATCCCTGAAGAGTTATGTCGACAAAAAAATGATGGATGTCAATATCCTGGTGGACTCGCAGCAGGATCTTGTGAAAATCATCGCAAAGAGCTATAGTAATCTAAATTATCATATGTCAGAGAACCCAAATATTGAGTTTTCAGATCTTGTGAATGAAGGCAATTGGGGCCTGTTTTCAGCAGCGGAAAATGCCGAAAATAGAAAAACCAACAGATTCAGCACATACGCAGCCTATTGGATAAAATGCTACATGATGATGGCCATTATCAAAGGAAGTAATGATAAGTTGGGCCTTGATGCAGCAAAAAAATATTTTGCCATCATGCGGTATAAGGATGAGATCTATCGCCGGACAGGAGAGGATGCAACAATTAGAGAGCTTGCGGATTTGTCCAATCTGCCAAAAAAAAAAGTGTCGGAATATATGATACTCATGAATCAAACCTTTTCACTTGATGAGAAAACACATAAAAATTATGATGTTCCAAGAATTGATATTATTGCAGATGATAAGATGCCCTCGCCTTTTTCTGCTGTCTGCGGAAATGACCTATCAGAAAAGTTGACAGCTGAATTGGATAGGCTGGATAGAAAGGCAAGAGACATGATTAAGATGAAATACGCCATTGGTTATGACAGGGAGCATACTTTTAAAGAGATCGGAGAGAAATACAAATATAAGGGGGCAAAGCAGAGAGCCAAACAGATTATAGAAAAAAACCTGAAAAAAATGGCTGCGTCGTACAAAGTCAGGGAAATCCTTTATCAATTTGTATCCAGTTGACCCCTGAGATTCTCCATGAACCTCTCGAAATCCTCCTGCTTTATGCAGGCCCCGCACGCATGGTCATGTCCTCCACCGTATCCCTCGCATCCCACAAGGGCCTTCCCTATCATCGGCGGAAGCACCAGGTCGTTTGAGCGCAGGCTGCACTTGACCTCGCCGCTCTTCTCCCTTCCTATGATGACGAGCTTTTCCGGGAACCTGTAGAGCATCTCATTTGCAATGTCGCCGGAAAAAGCGAACTTGCTTTCCCTGTATATGAAAAGTGCTATGCTGTCATCAGTCACCTTCTTTTTAGCGGCCCTGAGGAGCTTCTGGTATTCCCTGTCTATCTCCTTGTATCTCTTGAATATGAATTTGCCCCTTGCATCCTCCTGGTCCAGTATCTCCCCAGGCTCCTTCACCCTTGTAAGAGCCTTTACATATTTCATCGCATCGCTGCTCGTACCTTTCAGCACTGCAGAGAATATCCTGGCAAGCTTCCCTGCGTCGCTTTCATACAGGGCGGTGCGCACATCCTTGATTTTCTTCGGCAGAAGGCCTGGATATCTTTTCCTGAATTCACCCAGCAGGTCCTTTGGCCAGTACATGTCGCTGATGCATCCTACCATTGCAATCCAGAGGCTCTCTTTTACGGTCTTGTAGGTTAGGTATGACACGCAGGGATTGCCCTTTGGCATGGGGTTGAAGTACCTGACCCTTTCGATCTCCTGGCGCGGATGATGGTCGACCCAGATAAGGGGCCTTTTTGCAGAATCCACGAATTCCTGCTCAATGCCGGCGATGTCAAGGACGAATATCTTGTCAGGATTGTAGGTCTCGACCTTCCCAAGGAACTTCATGTCGATTAGCGGCCTGCTCTTGACAACGACCCCGTAGCCTTCATGTATGTAATTATAGAACTGTAGAAACGAGCATAGCCCGTCAGGATCGTCATGGAAATAGAAGAGCGGCCTTGTGCATGTGTCAAGCTCATCCCTTATCTGGTTGTACTGCTTTTTCGTCAGGCCCATCAGGAATTGATTTTTTAATTCATATTTAAAATTATTCATAAATCTGAATATGCAAAATTTTGAAAGTCTCGGTCAATATTAGAGGTACAAAAAAAAGAAAAAATTAAGAATCACTTCTTTTTCTCAGCGACTTTACCTATCCAGATAGTCGCAATCACAGCAATGATGGTGACAAAGACTGCATAGACCCATGGGCCTCCTGCTGAAAGGCTGCATAGGACTCCGGCACCCTCTGTTCCGCACGGGCCCACAAACATTGCAGTGATGGCACTGTTCCATGCAAGCGCTGCGACAAGGCCGAAAGCAGCTGTTATCAAAGCGGCCAGTTTCTCAACGACTTCAGATTTCATTCAATCACCCCCCGGGACCATGGTTGGGGCTGAGTATTTAAATTTATTCAATACGTGAATGAAGAGATATCGAAGAGATATCATAATCTAAGGTGCATATGCATTCGGACCAGTCATTTTGAGATGCGCTCCCTGAGCTTCCTTATCCTCTCCCTGAGCTGGATCGCCTCCTCAAAGTCAAGCCTGTCAGCTGCCTCTGCCATCTCAGCCTCAAGACCTATTATCATGTTAGGTATCTCTTTTTTTGGCACTGACTTGACATCTTTTATCTCGACTACCTTCTCCTTGATAGGCTTGATGATGGTCTTGGGCGTTATATTGTGCTTCCTGTTGTATTCTATCTGAAGGCTCCTTCTCCTGTAAGTCTCTGCGACAGCCTCTTTTATGGATTTTGTCATGTTGTCGGCGTAGAGTATCACTTTTGAGTCAGTGTTCCTGGCTGCCCTGCCTATTATCTGTATCAGGCTCCTTGCATCCCTCAGAAACCCCTCCTTGTCTGCATCAAGTATTCCTATGAACCCTACCTCTGGGATGTCAAGGCCCTCTCTAAGGAGATTGATGCCTACAAGCACGTCGAATTTCCCGAGCCTGAGCTCCCTTATTATCTCAGTCCTCTCGAGTGTGTCTATCTCAGAATGCAGGTACCTTGTCCTGAAATTATCCTCAGCGAGGAACTCTGTAAGCTCTTCTGCAAGCTTCTTTGTGAGCGTTGTCACAAGCACCCTGTTGCCTTTTTCAATCGTCTTTTTAATCTCCTTCTTGAGATCATCGACCTGTCCCTCTATCTTCCTTATCTCCACCTCCGGGTCGATAAGTCCTGTCGGTCTGATTATCTGCTCGACCACCTGCTTGGATTTTCCGAGCTCGTATTCCGCTGGTGTCGCAGAGACGAATATCGTGTTCCTGAAATACTCCTCTGTCTCATGGAACTTCAGGGGCCTGTTGTCAAGGGCGCTCGGCAGTCGGAACCCGAAATCGACAAGGGTCTTTTTCCTTGAATAATCCCCGTTGTACATGCCGTGGAGCTGGGGTATTGTCTGGTGGGACTCGTCTATTATGAATATGAAGTCGTCAGGGAAATAATCAAGCAGGGTATAGGGCTTCTCACCTGGCTTCCTGCCGTCGAAATGCCTGGAATAGTTCTCTATGCCCTTGCAGAAACCTGTCTCTTCTATCATCTCGATATCGTAGAGCGTCCGCTGCCTTAGCCTGTGCTGCTCTATCATGTCAAGTTCCCCAAACCGAAGCTCAAGCTCGGCTTTTATCTCGCCGATTGCCTTCCTCTTCTCATCCTCGGATATCACGAAATGCCTTGCCGGATACACATAGAAATAATCAAACGAATCGACTGCCTTTCCAGAGGTCTTCTCGATCTCATGGATCTTCTCTATCTCGTCGCCGAAGAGCTCGATCCGTATAATGTTGTTCTGATAGCCGGGAATCATGTCGATGGTGTCGCCCTTGACCCTGAACCTTCCGGGCATGAGCTCCATGTCGTTTCTCTCGAACTGGATATTTATGAGCTTCTGCAGGATGTCGTTTCTCTTTGCCTTCTGCCCTTTCTTGAGCTCGAATCCCAGCTCACGGAAATTCTCAGGCTTTCCCAGGCTGTATATGCATGAGACAGAGGCTACGATTATCACATCCTTCCTTGACATCAGCGATGCTGTCGCAGAGAGGCGCATCTGCTCGATCTTCGGGTTGACCTGCGTATCCTTCTCGATGTACTGGTCCTTCTGAGGTATGTATGACTCCGGCTGGTAGTAGTCATAGTACGAGACAAAATACTCGACCCTGTTACCAGGGAAGAAATCCCTGAGTTCATTGTAGAGCTGCGCTGCAAGGGTCTTGTTGTGGGCGAGGACAAGCGTCGGCCTCTGGACCTGGTTTATGACATTTGCTATGGTGAATGTCTTTCCAGAGCCTGTGATCCCGAGAAGAGTCTGGAACCTGTTGCCAGCCAAAAGGCCGCTGACGAGCTTCTTTATGGCCTCGGGCTGCGAGCCCCTGGGTTTGAAATCCGATTTCAGCTGGAACATCATGATTATCTGGGAATGGATATCAGGTTATAAAGCTTGCCCGGGCATGGCCAGTGCATATTGTGGTTTTCCCATGCATTGCCATTGCAGAAGTTGTTGCCAAGTTGGAGAAAGTCAATGAGATGCTGCTATCACTCTTAATCCGATCCCAGACAAAGGTTCTGATTTCTCCTCCCTCATCTTAACATGGCATGGCTGGACCTCGTGCTCATAGACTATCCTGTGCTCTTTGACGAGCAGAGTGAACAGGTCTCCTGAGTCTTTTGTATGAAGGCATGCGAGTGCGCATCTCGCATTTTTTATGTCTGTCCCTGCATACCTGGAGAGACCTTTATGTGTGAATCCATATATTGCCAGGGGTGTGTTAATCTCGATTGGTTTGTTCGATGATTCCGGGATGTTCCTTAACCTGAAATAATCATATTCATGTGTTGTTTTCGGGGTGACTACCTCAAAGGTGTCCGATGCGGACCTGAAACCGTTTACAAGGAAGTCATTGATATAAAAAAATACGTACGGCCCCTTGAATTCAGCTCTGCACCTCTCTTCGTGATATTCTTTTCCGACATAGAATGACTTCCTGCCTCCGCTGGGTGTCCCTGTCATGAAATTGAAATTTCCTTTTGGGCCTATATTATTATGCACCTCCCCGCTCAGTATTGCTGTCACACCCATGTTGTTGAATGATTCATAATCATTGCCCCATCTTGACTTGAGGTTCTTTTTGACCATTTCCAGGTGCTTGCTGGGATGTTGCTTTTTCGCTTCTTCATACAGCCTGTCTGCCTTGAACATCACTTTTCTTGATGCTGTCTCTTCTTTCGAGAAACATGGCTGCACCATCTCACCATAGAGGTTGTAATTAAATATATTGCCCTTGTGCTCAATCAGGAATACCAGGCTTCCCCTGTCCTCTCCCGAGATAACTACGCACTTACGGCCATAATTCACCCTGCGCGATGAGACCATGCCTGTAAGCATGACGCCGGAAAAGTCCCTGTAATCTGCGAGCCTTCTTGTCCTGAATATGAATGCGCCTTCTTTCGGCTTTAGCCTGGCCTGGGTGGCTCTGCCGTTGACCAAATATTTTATATCCGCACGGTCATACGATATGGTTGCTTCACAGTCTAGGTCCTCGGCAATCCCCTTCCTCTGGGGAAATCCGTTTAAGTAATATGATTTTGAGAATAGCGTCAACCTGTACCTTTCTTCCATTGCCTGGGTTGTTGTTTTCCGGGCTTTTCTGCTTACTTTGCAGTTGATGACCACCCCTTTTCTCTCTAAATTGTATGGGTCAGTCGTCTCGATTAGGTATTCAAGTCCGGATACAAGCTTCTCAGATACATCTACCTTGAGGAATCCTGCAAGCTCAGCATGGATTCCATTGCAGAATCTTTTCCTTTTTCCAGGGTTTCCCCTGAGTGTCTGAAGTATTATTCTCTCTTCAGTAGTGACCATATGGGGCAGGAAATCATGCAGTCTAAATAAAGTTAATTGAATTTCAGAGGATATAGCCGGTGTTTCCCCTGTCAATGCCGGAGATGAATTCGACACTCGAGTCATCGGGTGGCTGGTAGCCTGAGCCGGGGAAAGTCAGATTTGGGAAGAATCTCTCGATATTCGTCCCGAGCTGGGTTATCTCATGGCTCCGGCCGAAATAATGGGTGCTTATCTCGTTGACAAGCTGCCTTGTCCCCATCTCGTCATACAGCCCTATTGAATGCATGTATTCATGGAGCATCACGTGGAAAAGATAGAAGTTGTAGAGGCCGGGGTCTGTCTGCAGGATCCTCTCGAGCGGCTTTTTGTTGATGATTATGATGTTCGCATTAGGGGAATAATAGGCCCCGATAAATCCACTGCTGTGGGAGCCCAGGTCTGACAGGCCCACCATGAGGCCTGCCTGGTCCCTTCCCAGGAATTCTCTTACCAAGGCTTTGACTATATCAAATATGTCCCCAATGGTTCTTGCATCCCTTATCTTTTGCTCATATTCCATAATCCCGCCCGGAAATCTTGGATATCATAACTTCACAAACAACAAAAAAAAAATAAGAAAAAATTCATTTCTTCCTGAGCCACTCTATCTTCTCGTCTACTGCCTTTGTCTCAGTCTCGAGCTCTTTCTTGTATTCCTCGAGCCTCTCGATCTTCTCTTCCTTTGTCAGGAAACGCCTTGGCATACAGTATTCGTGCATGACAACCACCTCCGTGTTGTTTTAACGAGGAGCGCAAGGGAATCCTTTTTTGAATCCGTGATGCCTCCTCATTTTGATATCGGTTATACGATAGGTATGCATCTTGCATATATAAATATATCGTTTATCCGATATAACTGCTCTTTAATACCGCATGCCATGATGATATTTGTATACGCAACTAATATATATGCAGGTGATATACCATGATAAAATGGGGTCCGGATGCTGCGATATGAGGGGTTACCTGCGCTTCATAGTCCTTAAGCTCATAAGCAAGAACAACATGTCAGGAAGCGATATTGCTGCAGAGATTGAGAAAAGGAAAGGCTCAAGGCCGAGCCCTGGGACAATCTATCCTGTGCTCAAGACCCTCGGTGAATTCGGGCTCATTGAAGAGATCAAGGATTCTGGAAAGGAGAAAAAATACCGGATAACATCTGAAGGGAAAAAAGAGCTTGGCATCGCAACAAAGAGATTCATGGCCATCTTCTTCGACATGCTGGAAGAGAAGAGATAAGAAATGGATATCTCAACCTGGAATATCTGATCTTCATGAATACATGAGGACATTGTTGAGCTCAAAGAAGAAGCTTTCGTTGTCGAGGGTTATCTCTGCCCTCTCTTCCATCGGGCACCTGCCGGTCCCCTCCCTGTTCATTATCATATCGACTTTCTTTTCAGCCAAAACCTTTACACCCTCTTCCTTGAGGAGTTCCAATGCCGGGGCTGAGATAAGCCCTGTCATG
Organism: uncultured Candidatus Woesearchaeota archaeon; assembly: GCA_963717515.1. Classification (GTDB taxonomy): domain Archaea; phylum Nanobdellota; class Nanobdellia; order Woesearchaeales; family DSVV01; genus CAYXZQ01. Next base: position 933,905 of record OY970338.1, on the reverse strand, counting down.
ACATTTGATATCATCCCTGAGAACACGATGAGCTTTGCTGCTGCAAGGCCGGTGACCTTGTCATGGAGAAGGCAGCCTCCGAACTTGTCCTTGCATTCCCTTATGCAGTCGACAAGCGGCCTGATACCTGATTTGTCAGATGAGAAGACCACCTGCCCCTCGCTGAATAGCGCAAGGGAATATCTGGAAAAATCAGGCTTCAGCATTTTATCAGATCCCTTAAAGGTTTGTTGGCGAGATGCACAAGCGTTGCCCAGAGAAGGTTTGATACTGCAAGGGCAATCACCAGCGGCAGTATGAAGCTCCCTGGCAGGCCTGCTAGATAGTGGTCTGAAAGCACAAGCCATGGCAGCTGTATCAGATATGCAAGCATCACAGCGATTATGATGTTCAGCTTCCTGGCGAAGAGCCCTGCAAAGAGACCGAGGATGACATTGCCTATAATTATGTAAGGGTTGTGCATGATGAATGCTGAATAGACTGAGCCGAAGAACCCTGACAACGCCCCGCCTGCCGGCCCGTATATCATGGCTGCAAAGAATATAGCTATCTGGAACAGGTGGAGCTTGAACCCGGATGCAGTGCTTATGTTTATCATCCCTAGCAGGTTCGGCAGGGCCATGAGGATTATGAACAGCCCGGTCGTCCTGTAGTTCCATTCTAAATCAGATGAGAAGATGTTTTTGTAATCCATGGAAAAGGAGCAATCATTCATCGTTTAAATATTTTATTGTGTTGATGATTGATTATAATTGATTAGGAAAGAAAAAAATAATGCTCTATCTGCAGGGGCCTGTTAAGCAGCTCCATGCCGGCGGGGCATTTCCGCGGCCCACGCAATCTGCATTGAATTCCGACTGGTCGATGCATCTGTAATTGAAATACCCCCACTGGCCGTTGATGTTCTCTCTTGGTGCGCCGCATATCCCTGTCCAGCATGCCCTGTTGTTGCACTGCTCTCCTACCTGGCCGCAGTCAGGCTGGGGTTTCGGAGGCGGAGGGGTTGGGGCCTTTCTTCTTGCGATGAACGCTGTTATCGGATTGGTGAAAGCAAGCCTTATAGAGCTAATGAATGTGCAGCCGCTGACCTTTATCGTCTTCTGTCCTACCATATATGCTATTGCTTGTACAGGGCTGGAGCTTTTCAGTATGGTGTTTACGTCATTTTCAGCGACTGTTATCGTCTGCTTGCAGGTGGAGGTCGTTCCTCGTGCAATTCCGGTCACCTGCCCATTCATGATAGTCACTGCAAGAGTCTCTGTCGTTCCACTGTTGGTTACGATGTCGACGACAGTGTTACCGTCTGCAAACACGAGCCCTGTCCCTGTCGGCAGGGTCTGGGGGCATGCCTGGAGCTGTGCATTAAGCCCCTGCACCTGGTTGAGGAGATCATTGAGGTCAGCAGCAGATATGCTGAGCTTGCAGCTGCCTGCAGCACATTCGACATACATCTCCCTGTAGAGCCCTCCTATGGGTGTGTTGCAGTCGACAGTGTTTGTGCATGCCGGGCATGTGAGGCATGAGTCAGTTAGAAGAGAGCATTCACCTGACTGCGGAGCCCCGTCGCAGTACACTCCTGCAAGGTCTCCTGATCCTCCTGAAGTCTCTGCAGCGTTTGGGTGGAACAACTTGCATACAGCACTTGTCGGCTCTGTGTACCCCGCACAGCTCATGCCTGCCTGTGCGCAGACCTCTGCCCCTGTGTCTTCAGTCGGGTCTGCAGAATTTACCTTGTAATACGTCTTGCCATTGTTTGTAATAGGGTTCGAAAGGGCAAAAACAGAAGAGATTGCAAGAATGCTCATAATCAGGATCATCAGCTTTCTCATTATGAAAAAAGGTATTGGTCATGAAATTATAAATTTTGCTGTTTTGCCTGATTTAGTATCATCTGTATATGCAGGCAGAATTTTTACCATTTGCAGATGAAGAGATAAGAAAATTTTTTATAAACTTTGAATATGACCTGGTAAAATGGGCATCGAATTGCAGCTGTTTGACATGGAAAGGTTTGCAAAGGGGCTGAACAAATCATTGGACTGTTCAGAGGAAATGCTGGCAATTGCTGGATATAGGGAAACTATACATTTGAAAAAGAACCAAATCACGGTTGCTCTGGGTGTCCTGGATGGCAATGCTGTTCAATCCATCGGGACCTATGATATCCTGCAGCCCCATGGTCTTGGATTCATGCATCCCTTTAACAAACATGGCAAAAGAGGGCATATATATGTAGAGACCGGCGAAAAAGCCCCTACAGATTTTCACATATTCTATGAATTTATGCGCATAAATCTTTATAGCTCCTTAAAGCTTGCGGAGGGCAGATACGCGCCGAAGTGCATGATTGTAATGGAGCAGATCCTTGGAGATAACGGCACGTATTCAATGTACAGGCTTGATTACATATCAAGGTTTGGCTTCAAGATGGGGACAGACCTTTCCGAGGTTATCAGGACAGAATGGCTGCTTTCTGATATGGCAGTCAGGTCCCAGCAAAATTTTGACAGAGATTTGGAGAATCAGGGACTTATGAAATATATGAGGTCAGCACAGGACTGCTGCTCTGCTCAATAGTACCGAGGGCCTTTTTTTCAGGCTGTAGCCGGCTTTTTTTGCAATCGATAATGTCTTATCAAATCCTTTTTTCGAGACCTTGAATTTCGGCTCGACGACAAGCATCTTCCCGCCCGGTTTCAGCAATGATTTCATCTCCTCGAAGAACCTCTCCTGGCTCGGGACCTCGTGCACTACGTAGAATGCCAGGGCAAAGTCGAACTTCTCCCTGATATTTATGCTGTCCTCCTGCACCTTGTGCAGGATGATCCTCTTCCCGATTTTTTTCCCCGCAATCTTCTCCCTTAGCCTGTCCAGCATCCCCTGCTGGAGGTCGGCTGCGATGACCTTCCCTGAATCCCCGGCCATCTCTGCCATCGGGATTGTGAAGAACCCCGGACCGCATCCGAAATCAAGGACAGTCATGCCTTGCTTTATGTAACTGCCAAGAAGCCTTTTTGGGTTATGGACTATCTTCCTGAAATTGCCTTCAAGCTTACCAGCTCTCCGTATGTCGAAAACCCTGTCATTGTCATGCGGCATTTTCATTTCCCTATCACAGCATTATATATCAGTGCAATCAACAGACCGCCGAGGGCACCATCAAAGAATCACCAGACAGCCCCTATCAGGCTTCCTCCAAGTGTAGGGCTGTAGCCGATGTACAATGATGACATGAGCCCGACGATGCTGTTCCCCCAACCCAGGTATGCTGTGGACAGCCCGGCGAGAAGCATGCAGAGCGACCATGTCCCACCTATGGATACACCCGCAGCCTTTATGCTCAGTTTTTCCATTCCAAATCACCTCATCATACATGGATCCCGGATATTTCAGGTCTTGAACCAGATCCGGTTCTCCAGTCTTTTTTCAAGCCTGTTGTAGGTATCAGTAAACATCTGGTAGTCCGGGCATAATTCATGGGCTTTTCTGTAATGCAGAAGAGCGATGTCCAGTCTTGAATCCAGCTCAGAACCTATTCCCTTGCTGAATTCATCATACGCATTCTGGCAGCTGTTAACCTGAACCGGCGAGGACTTATAGGCAGTTCCCGTGTCAGATATTTTCAATTGTCCTGGCTGGAAAACATAATAAGCTGACAGTATTATCACAACAGCTGCAAGTTTCCTCATATATGGGAGGGGAAAGGCGGAAATATTAAAATGTTTCCCAGGCAGGGATAAGGGGTTATTTTCCCATTATGGGCCATAATGTCTGCTCAAAATGAAAGAATTTAAATACTGAGAATGATTCTCGGCAGCATATCAGAACAGATTAATCATTCAAAAAGAAAATCAACAATTTTCTGCTATTGATTATTAATTCTGATTAAAAAGCTATGAGGTAAAACAAAATGAAAGGTACAGTGAAGTTTTTTAACGAGGGCAAGGGCTTTGGCTTTATTGCTGCAGACGACGGAAAAGAGTACTTTGTGCACATTTCCGGCCTGAATGAAGGCGTGTCAATAAGGGAAAACGACCCCGTCACATTCGATGTCACCGAAGGCGACAGGGGCCCGAAAGCGACCAATGTCTCGCTTGATGCATAAGCCTGTCTTAGGCATTTGTTTCTTTCTTTATTGATTTCTCTTTTTCTGAGAGCTTCCCTGCTGCAGCTATGGTGCATAGGGACGTGAAAGGGATAGCAGCAAGCAGCCCGACGTATGTATAGCCGGCCACTGTGTTTATCACAGCCATGAATATGAAGAACACTATCGAGAATGTGAAATTCCTCTTCCCAATCTCATAGCTCCTTTTGAGGGATGCGATGACTCCCTTGTTCTCTAGCAGGGCAATTGCTATTGTGTACTGCAACAATATCATGAGCAGGATCCCCGGTATCACCAGCAGGACAAGCCCGATGCATATCGCAATCGCAGCAAGGATGATGATACCCCAGCTGAGGAAGAAATAATCAAACCCCTTGAACACGTCGGTTATCTTCACCCTCTTGCCCTTCATCACCTGCATGCCCATGAAGAAGATCCCGAATATCATCGGCGGGATGGTTATTATGAGGAGCATCATGAGGACTGCGACAATAGTCCCTATAATCAATGCGACATACTGTTTCCTGAATTCAAGAAAGCCGTCTTTTATCGTGCTGTTGATAGTATCTTCTACTGTCATGTTATCACCCGGGACATGCCGGGGCATTGTAATATTTAAAGATATTGGTCAGCCCATTGACCCCATGAACTTCCATTGAAGCGCTGTCCCTGGGAAATATCTGCCTGCTGGACAGGGAGAATCAAGAAGAGTTGAGCATAATTCTTGAATAATATACCAAAACATTATTAAACGAGCGGATGTGCAAGCTCATTTGCTATGGTATATGATCCTAACATTGCCTTGTATGGTTTGATAAATGGCCTAGCTGGAAAGTCCGGATTGTTGGATGGTACCATGGTCTTTCTTGCAAAGTATTTGGTTTATCTTGTGCCATTTTATCTAATATATTTATGGTTCAGAGACAAGGTGGCTGGTAAGGCCGGGATTGATGGCAGGATGCAGGCGTTGTTCATATTTTCTGCCACAGTGGTGTCTTTGCTTGTCGGCTGGATCATCGGATTTTTTTATTTCCACCCGCGCCCGTTCATGCTTGGGCTTGGAACCCTACTGATACAGTATGCTCCAGACAGCTCATTTCCCAGCGATCATGCGCTGATACTGTTCTCTGTAATGTTTACACTGTTCTTTCTGAGAAGATATTGGCAGGGGTTATGCTTTGCCATTATGGCATTGGCTGTAGGGTTTGCCAGGATTTACTGCGGATTGCACTTTCCCCTGGACATTGCAGGCAGCTTAGCAGTATCGTTGATAGTTGCTATTATCCTCTTCTCGTTTAAAGGACAGGTCAGCAATTTATTCTCTGAAATTATCAAACTTGCAAGCAAGATATCATGAAAATTACGCACCAAAAATATTTAGCATGATATATATTAAGCCATAAATTAAGTAAGTTGCTCAGAAATTAGGATTGAACGATATTAAAAAATGGGGGAAAAGCAAAAAGCCCTATGAAAAAAGGAACAGGTATCTCCCATATCCCTCCTTTTCCATCTCATCTTTCGGTATGAACCTGAGCGCAGCAGAGTTCATGCAGTATCGGAGGCCTGTAGGCTTTGGCCCGTCATCGAAGACATGGCCCAGGTGATCATCGCTGAACCTGCTTCTTACCTCTGTCCTCGTAATGAACAGGGATTTGTCTGTCTTCTCGACGATATCGTCCGGCTCGAGCGGCTTTGTGAAGCTCGGCCAGCCTGTTCCTGACTCGAACTTGTCTGTTGATGAGAAGAGGGGCTCGCCAGACAGGATGTCGACGTATATTCCATCCTCATGGTTGTTCCAGTACTCATTGTCGAACGGCGTCTCTGTCCCGTCATTCTGGGTGACCATGTATTGAAGGGGAGTCAAGACCTTCTGCAGCTCATCATCACCCGGCTTGACATACTCCTGCCAGGGGCTGGCCCTGCTCATCTCATCATCATTAGTTTCCTTATCTGAATTGTCCATGCTGTCGGAGGATGCGGCAGCATCTTCAGGGACGTAGTCCTTGTCTGCCCCCCAGATCTGCTTGAAGTACTGGTCCCTGCCAGAGGCGAACCTGTAGAGGTTATAGCTTACAGGGTGCTTGTCAGAATAATCCTGCTGATAGGCCTCTGCTGGATAGAATTCCATCGCTGGCCTGATCTCAGTGACTATCGGCTTATCATACCTGCCTGATGCTTCCAGGTTCTGCTTCGATTCCTCGGCTAGCCTCTTCTGTTCGTCAGTGTAATAGAATATCGCCGACCTGTACTGAGTCCCTCTGTCAGCAAACGAGCCTCCCGGGTCTGTCGGGTCTATCATCCTCCAGTATATCTCGAGAAGGTCATTGTAGGATATCCTCTCCGGATCGTAGAACACCTGGACAGATTCCATGTGCCCTGTCTTCCCTGAAGCTACATCCTCATATGTCGGATCAGTCTCATTACCTCCGGTATACCCTGAGATGACTCTATCTACTCCGTCATAATGCTCGAACGTGGACTCGACACACCAGAAACAGCCTCCTGAGAATGTCGCGACATCAAGCTTAGGTTCAGGTTTCATGCCGGCATCTGCCTGTGAAATCGCTTCTTTCACGCCTGCATCAGGCATCCTTCCCGGTGAATAGTCCGTGATCCTGGTCGCGCATCCTGCTATTGCGAGCAGACCGAATAGTATCAATAGCCTTTTCATCTCAATCGCCTCCAAGAATTTCTAAATGGGAAATGACTTTGCCTGCCTGTCAATCCAGGGTTATGAACAGCAGCACTATGTATGCAACCATCTGGAGCAGGCTGTATATCAAAACCTGTACAGACACCTGGGCGACATACAGGTCCATCATCGTGAAGTAATAATACAGCGACACGATGTTCTGAAGGAGCATGAGCCCTGCAAATACCATCAGCCCTGCGGTGAATTTTGACTTTATCTGCCTGAAATTTTTCACATATATCCAGAGGAGCACGGCGAGCATCAGGGCTGACAGTGCTGTAGCAATCGTTGTCATGACCATTATCATTGCCATTTTGAGTCATTATGAATCCCTTCCTTAATAAATTTTCGGTTTAATTGGAAAAAATAAAAAAAATCAACCCTGCTTAGCCCAGACTGCTGTATAGCCGATGTCACCAGGGGCTGAGTGGGGTCCTGGTGGTGTGCCTGCCCCGTCGCCATTGGTGGCATGCAGCGGGACATTGACATCAGGCCCTCCTATGGTGAAGTGCCCTTCTCCGATTGCTGCTCCCTTTGGCGAATTCAGGACTGCATCAGTCTTTATCACCGGACATACAAAGCCGTCCGTCTTCTGGACAGGCAGTGCGAGTGCTCCGATGGACATCACCATCAATCCCAAAATAAGTCCGAATGCAATCTTTTTCATATCCTCGACCTCCATGAATTTTATCATGGTACAGATAAGGTCATTAATATGAGTATTCCGGGATTCTGCCCTATTGTTTCCCAAATCTGCCCCATATCTCCAGAAAATCGCTGTTGTGGTGCTTCATTATGTCAGTCAGGAAATACACTGCGCCGTATTTGCCTTTCTCTATCGCCTCAATGATGTTGTTCTTCTCAAGTATCCTCACATGGTGGAGCACTGTCTTGTAGTCGAGGCTGAGCTCTTTTGCAATCCTGTTCATGTTGGAGGGCCTGTCCTTCAGGAGGCTTATTATCCTCCCTCTTGTCATCCCGCCTCTTGTGCCACCGACTAGATACCATATCAGGTTTCTCATGTTGGTGCTTAAATAAGCATGGAGATTTTATAAGGGTTTCGAAATGAGTCTGGTCCGGGGTGTTGATGAGGGATTTCTCTGCGAGACTCTGACCAGGCACCACTTAAAAGTTGCTCTTCGGTAGTGGTATTAAAACTAAGATATTTAAATCCAGATATTTTCCACCAGGTAATGGCCATAGATGACGTAATCCATCCAGATGAAATGAAGGTAAACATCCCCGAAGCGCACGAGATTATGGGCAGATGCGTGAGTGAATCCACCCTCAGAAAGATAGCAATAAAATATATCCTGGGTCCGCCTGACCCAAAAGTCAGGTACAGGACAGAAAAAAGGTTCGGGGTCGGGGAATTGATTGATGCCATCGAGAAAGCGATAGCAGGGGACGGCATGAATCTCCTGTTTTCCACGGTTGAGGGCCTCATGGACGGAAAACCATATCTTGAATCATATCTGAAAAACAGGGGGCAGATTGGCAGATCCGATTTGTTGGATGTCGATAAGATGATAGAGTCCCTGCCAAGTCCCGATAAGCCCTGGGATCCTGGTGATGAAGAGAGCCAGTACAATCTAAACGCATTCCTGAAGGTCTCTCACAACATATTTGACAGAAGATCAGGGCAGATGATATTTGAGTCAGGCGGTGATGACCTCAGGAATATGGGGGTCAGGCTTTCGCCGGGCGAGATTCTCCGCAGGATTGAATACAGGGTAAGTCAAGAGAAATTCTGGTCAAATGATATCATCAAAGACCTGGTCGTGCCCTTTCTCTTTCTTGCAAGGAAGCTGCCTGGGAAGGACATGAGAGCTTATGCAAAGAAAAATCCCATCAAGTTTGAAAATATGGTTGCAGAGATCAAAGTCAGATATGCCAATATTGGAAGGAGTGATGAAAAGATTTATTCTTTGGATGATATCCTGACATATGGCGAGGTGTGCAGGGAGATTGACAGGAAAATCAATGACGTGACCTTGCGTAGGCTGACGAAATATTATTGCGGCATGGAGCCGATTGACATTTCAGTGCAGAGCACAACCCAGAAGAATGTCGAGGGTTACATCCTGAGAGAGTTTATCTTGGCAATAGGGAGGGCAGCTGTCGATGGCCGCAGGAATATATCAGATGACGGCAGGAAAAGATACTACGATGCTGCAATGGAACTTATAAAGAGCACCCGGGACGCCGAAAGACTTGAGAAAGCGCTCAATGCGGCATATTCAAGGTTCACGGCACAGAGGGCTTAGTTGAAATTCATCCGCTGGATGATGCCTCTGCCAGGCTCACAGCTTGAATATTAAACAATTTGTTTAAGGCTTTTACATCAATTATTATAATAATGCTATTCACACAACTTATTGATCGTTGTACCGTTGCAACGATAATATTCTGCAAGTATAGGGGAGTGATGAAACATGAAAAAAATAATTATTGCATCGGAATTGCTTTTGGCATTGCTTTTGGTTTATGGCTGCAGTCAGACGGTCCAGACGACCACGGCAGGCCAGGTCCCTGCATCTGGCAGCCAGCCTGTACAGGCAGCAGTGACGGGCCAGGACCAGGCAGCTGGAAGCCAGGGCGGCAATGTAGTGTCCTTTGGCCTGACTGGCGAGAATTTCAAGTTCTCCATGGATGGCCAGGATGCGCCTGTGCTTACAGTCAAGGAGGGTGACACAGTGAAGATAACATTGACAAGCGCCGGTGGGTTCCACGACTGGGTTCTCGATGAGTTCAATGCCCATACTGACAGGGTAAATACAGGGCAGTCTGCTTCTGTCGAATTTGTCGCCGACAAGAAGGGCACGTTTGAGTATTACTGCAGTGTAGACAGCCATAGGCAGAAAGGCATGAAAGGAACCTTCATTGTCGAATAGGAGCCAGAATTCAGGGCATGTAGCGAGGCTCTTATTTATCTTGCTTATAATGAAAGCATTTTTGAATCTTGGAGGTAATTGAAATGGATGAAAAAACATCGGATACTGGAAATAAAAGTCCGTATGGTCCTGATCCAGGCCAGTCAGTGGAATCAGAAGATATTGAAGGAAAAGCACCAGGGTATCTAGCAAGACCCGGAGATGGGGGGAAATACCCAGGAATAGTCATGATACACGAATGGTGGGGGCTCAATGACCATATAAAGAGGACTGCCAGGATACTTGCTGACAAAGGGTATGTCGTGTTCGCAGTTGACCTGTTTGGCGGCGAGGTCGCAACAGAGCCTTCAAAGGCCATGGAGCTGGCGACAATGGTCAGGAGCAACCCTGACGAAGCTGTAAAGAAGATGAAGGCTGCTGTGCAATACCTGAGAGGGCTTGATGATGTCGGAAAGATAGGCTCGATAGGATGGTGTTTCGGAGGCGGCCAATCGCTTCAGCTCAGCCTCAATGAGAAGATTGATGCTACAGTGATATATTACGGCAATCTGGTATCTGACAAGGACATGCTGAAAAAATTCAAAGGCCCTGTCCTCGGCATCTTCGGAAGCACCGATACAAATGTCACTGTGTCATCAGTGGAAGAGTTCAGGAAGATTTTGGACAGCCTCGGTATAAGGAACAGCATCCATGTCTATGATGGCGTCGGCCATGCATTCGCCAATCCTACAGGGAACACATATGCAGAGAAAGAGACTGCCGATGCCTGGAAGAAGACCCTGGAATTCTTTGCCGGGAACCTCAGGCAGGCACCCTGAAAATCAGGCGGGGCATCTTTCGGGAATATTGCAGGAGAAAAAGTGCATAAAGTGCAGCAATGCCGTGACAGCAGCCAAAGATAATCGGTAATAAAATTAAAAAGAAAAAAAAATATCTGCCTTCTATCCTAAGCTCTTCGCCTGAAGAATCTCCATGCGACTGCCCCTATCAATACTACCACTGCCCATGGAAACACTGTGAAGAGGAAAGTCAGGAGCGCATTGAAGCTGCCTACAAAATCTTTGACAAGGGACGAGAGCTTGACCATTGCGATGTCAGCATATTCTGATCTCTTCTCTGTCATTGTGAAATATACAGTCGAGTAATCGATGCGCTGGTCTATGTTCTTCAGGGAGTCTTCCATGTATTTTATCCGTCTCTCCTCATCGAAGATGCGATCGTTGATATTGATCTTGTCTTCGACATCCTTTGCCTCATCGTACATCTGCTGGTATCTTGCAAGCCTTGACTTTTCAGTCTCCAGGTTGAGCTCTGTATTTGTATAGGTTCCTGTGACGTCCTGGGTGTTCTCGTTGAATGACTGCACCTCGCCGATCCCCTTGAGCTGGGACAGGACTGAATCGTACTTTGCTGTGTCGACCTTGAGCTGGTAGCTCCCCTGGAAATATTCTTTTCTGTCAGTCCCATACCTGTTGACATTCTCGCTCAGGATGAATGAATCTGATGAGGAGACAATGGCCTTGAGGCTCTGTTCAGCATCCTGGAAAGCCCCTCTTTCGACTTCTGAGGACAGGCTTACAGATCTGGTTATCTTCCTCTCCTCGACATCAGGGGCGAAATCCCCATTGGATGCATAGCTTGGTGCTAAATTATAATCGGCTGATTCATACATCGCTCCGCTTCCCATCTTCTGCGAGACTGAATCCATTGAATATGAAATGTTCCTGACCCCGCCCGAATACAGGAAGATGAATAACAGCAGCACTGCCGCGATGAGCAGCCAGTTGTCCTTGATCTTAATCAATTGGTCTTTTACTCCCACGATTATCACCCTTTTCCTGCTATCCGCATCATATATTAATAATTTTCCAAGGATTCAACAGCAGTTGAAGTTATTAAATATTCCTTTTTTATGACTATGAGGAGAAATATCCATAATTATTACATAGATGTCCATAATTGGTTCAATAACCCTTAAATATTCTGAAAGCTTATTGGTATACAAATGAAGAAAATAAAAATAGGCATCTTCGGGGCGACCGGCGGGGTCGGAAAGGAGTTGCTCAAGTTGCTTGACGACATCAGGTTTCCTGTCGGGGCAATGTCCCTATATGCAGGCCGGTCGGCAGGCACGGTCATGGATACGCCCTCTGGCATCATCGAGGTGAAAAAGACTGAAGATGCGGATTATTCTGGCCTTGACCTTGCTTTCTGGTCTATCAATGCCGACTGGTCCAGGAAAAACCGGGAAAAGGCCATGGAATCGCATTGTTATGTGATCGACAATTCCCAGGCTTTCAGGCAAGAGCCTGATATCCCCCTCATAGTTCCTGAGATAAACGGGCACATCCTTAGGGACCATCCTTCCAGGCTTATAGCCAACCCGAACTGCACCACGGCGATAGCTGCACTCCCTCTTCACAAGCTTGATGAGATGGCAGGCATCGAATACATAACAGTCTCGACATGGCAGTCTGCAAGCGGAGCAGGCGACGGCGGGAGAGAGGAGCTTCTTCAAGAGACCAGGAACTACCTGGACGGCAGGCCAATGGGCAACAGGAAATTCCAGCATCCACTGCCTTTCAATGTGATTCCGCATATCGACAAGTTCATGGACAACGGCTACACAAGAGAGGAGATGAAGATAAAATGGGAGACAAGAAAGATACTCGGCCTGGACGACAGGGTTGGGATATCCAGCACCTGCGTCAGGGTGCCTGTGCTGCGTTCCCATGCTCTGGACATCGCTGTGGAGACAATGGATCCTGTGGATTATGACGAATACAGGACCCTGTTAAGCAGAGAGCCCATGATAAAGTTGAGGGATGACCCCCAAAACCTGGAATATCCAATGCCCTCGAACACGACAGGGGTATATCCTGTGGCAGTCGGGCGTATCAGGGCTCTTGACGGCAATAGGAAGGGTGTCAGGATGTTCGTCTGCGGTGACCAGCTATTGAGGGGTGCTGCCCTAAATGCCGTGCTGATTGCAAGGAAGCTCCATGAGTATGGCAGGCTGTAGGGATGTGCCTCCTAGAAGATTGACCAGGATTTCGACAGAGATTCAGCTTTTCTGTGCTTCTGTTTCCAATGGCCCGACTTTTACAAAACCGAACATCAGAAGTGACACTGCTGCCATGGCAAAGCCGTAGATGAATGTCGCCTGTGGGCTTATCTTGTCCCAAAGAAGCCCTGCTATCAGCCCGCCCGGCAATGCGACCAACCCTACTGCTGTATGGAAAGTCCCAAGCGCAGTCGCCTTCATGTCCTTAGGCGCAAGGTCGACGACAAACGCCCTCTGCACACCGTCTGTCATGGCAAAGAATATCCCATAGATTATGAAGAATGCAAGCAAAGTATATAGGCCTGTCGTGAAGAAAAGCCCCACAGAGACTATCGCGAAGATTAGGTAGCCAACCGTAAGCACCGGCTTCCTTCCTATCTTGTCTGACAGTATGCCTGAAGGTATTATGCATATGGTATAGACGACATAGAAAAGCACATAAAGAAGGATTGCAGTATTGTCGGACAGCCCGATGTTCTGCGCCTTGAGAAGCAGGAATGCATACCCGAAATTGCCGAGCGTGAAGACTGAAGCTACGATGATGAACATCTTCAGGTTGGACGGAAGCCTGCTGAAACTCAGCTTCACAGGTTTCTTCCCCGGGGCTGTTCTTGTTTGAGCTTTCCTTTCCCTGACGAATAATATCACGAGCACTGCAAGGATCCCGGGTATGAAGGCAAAGAGGAATATCTTCCTGAACCCGAGGAGAGGCAGGAGAATGAAAGCCATGACAGCGCCGAGTATCGAACCCAGGCCGTCCATCGCCCGATGAAATCCGTATGCCTTCCCCATCACCTTTTCATCAGTGGATTCGGCGACGAATGCATCTCTCGGAGCAGACCGTATGCCTTTGCCTATCCTCTCCACTATCCTGATAACCAGGACGAATGGCCATACATATGCAAGAGAGAACAGCGGTTTTGTTATTGTCGACAGCGAATATCCGAACATGACAAACGGCTTCCTCTTCCTTATCCGGTCTGACCAGTAGCCTGATACGACCTTGAGAAGCGATGCAGTTGATTCTGCAGCTCCCTCGACAATTCCGACTGCCAACGCACCAGCACCGAGCACTGTTGTCATGAACAGCGGGATCAGCGGAAAGACCATCTGGCTGCTGAGGTCTGTGAACAAGCTCACAAGTCCGAGAAGTACAATGTTCCGGGTGATTCCTTTCATGAAACTGCTCTTTGCTTCTGCCATATTGACTTTTCAGGTAAGAGAAGGTTGTCTGTCGGAGTATTTAAAAATTTTCCTTGAGGATCCTGTTTATCCAGAATTCAATTCATATCATTAAAGAAAGTTCAGATATCTCCAGGTTCAGATATCTCCAGGCTGCATGCATGATGAGTCCTGCAAGAGATTTCGCATCTCTCTGCAAGCTCCTCTTCATCATAAACAAGCCCGCATTCACCGCATGAGTAATACGGTCTTTTTCCATTATCAATTTTTCTGACCATTTCCAAAGATCTCACATATATCTATCTAAGTCAGGACCCCGAAGCCTTCCTTCTTCAGCTCATGCTTTGCCTTTTCCACAGCCTTATCGTATGACCGAGGAATCTCTTTGCTGCATCCGTATTTCTTGCCGCTGCTTATTGTACAGTCACAGTCCCTTTCATGTTGGGATGTACAGTGCAATGATACGAGAATGTCCCTGCGTCATTGAATGTGTAGCTCCATACCTGGTCCTGGGACAATCTGCCTGAATCGAACAGTCCTGTGTCAGATGTCACAGTGTGCTGCACCGAGTCGAGGTTTGTCCAAGTCACGGTCGTGCCTTTCTGAACAGTGATGTCTGCAGGGGAATACGCGAAGTTCTGGATTGCCACTTTCGCAGTCTTGCTTCCCGGTGCCGGTATCATCGGTTGGTCTGAACCCTGGTTTCCTGTTGCCTGTGTCTGCGTTGTCGTCGATGTTTGCTGGTTTGCACAGCCGGCGATGAACAACACAGCCAAAATCCCTATGATCAGCAGATATTTTCTCAACCTTATCACCTCATGATTTTTATGTCATTTTCCAGAAGCCTGTGTTCTTTTACCCATTCCACGAATGCTGCCATGAACCTATCCAGCATTTCTCTTGTCGTCTCATCTTTAATCTTCCCATCCTCACCTATCTTTTCCTTGGCATACGACACCATGAATTCCGGAAGGTTCATGGGCCTCATGTTGAGAAACACCATCGACTGCCTCAGATGATACTGCGCCCTCGCCCCGCCGAGCATCCCGATTGCAGCGCTCATTATGCCTGTGGGTTTGCCTTCAAGGCTGTTGTTTCCGTAAGGCCTTGAGAGCCAGTCAATCGCATTCTTCAGCACCCCCGGAACCGAGTAATTGTATTCAGGTGTCGCAAACAGCACTGCATCCGACTTCTTGACCTTCTCCTTGAATTCCATCACGTTTTTAGGCATGTTCTTCTCCAGGTCCTGGTTGAACAGAGGAAGGGAATCTATCTCGATTATCTCAACCTCTGCCTCCTCTGGACATGCCTCCTTTGCGGCATTGAGTAAAGACCTGTTGAATGAGCCTTTCCTTAGGCTTCCTGCTATCCCTATTATCTTCAGCTTTTCGTTTTCCATTTCAATCCCCCTGTAGTATTTTCCATCTGTAGCATTTTCATATAATCCTGATAATTCATTCAGGAACCCTGCCTCATTTTGACAGGTCCTCCTTCATCTCGTCATACTGCTTCTTTGTCAGCTCGCCTTTGGCATACCTGTCTTTGAGAATCTGCATGTGGCTGCTTCTCGTCTCAGGCATCCTGTGCCTTGTCGCAAGCCATACTATCAGCCATATGACCGCTGCCCAGAATATGATTATCCAGATCCATCCGAAGAATCCAAGATAGCCCATTCCCATGTGTCCGAAGTAATACATCTCAACCACCTCCTGGCTTTGTTATCAGATGCTGGCAATTGGTCCTTATGTGCCTGTCTATGAGGTCCATCAGGGGTCTGATGGTCTTGTTGTTCAGGGCATAATACCTGTGCTGTCCCTGCTGTCTTGCATTGACGAAACCGCTTTCCAGCAATCTCTTGAGATTATGTGATGCAGTCGTCTGGTTCATCCCTGCTGATTTCGAGATCTCTGTCACGTTGAGTTCCCTCTCCCTCAGGGCATTGATTATCCTGAGCCTGTTCATGTTTGCCAGTGTCGTCAGGAAAATATCATGTGCATCCTGTATCATATGTTATGTAAAACATATATTAAATAAATCATTTAGGTAGGGCAGATACCAAAAATTTAAAAATGGAAAATAGGGCTTGGTTCATAAAGCCCTTCTGAAAAATTCTCTGTTCCTGTCAAAAAAGACTGTGCGCAGTTCCAGAAACTTTAAAAACATCCATGTGATTACTGCTGTCATATGAGCTATGCCTGCCTGTCGCCTTCGTGGTTCTTCGGCTATGATATTGCCCTTGAGATGATCTTTGCAGTCATATCGATATTGATTGCATCATTCGCGCTGAAGATTTACAGGAAGACCGACCAGAGGCAGATCAAGCTTTTTTCAGCAGCATTCCTGTCCATAGGCATATCCTACATCATCGAGTCGATCCTGAATTACCTGATAATCTCAAATGCAAATGAGTCGATATGCAGGGCTGTCAATATCGAGTCCATCGAGCTTTTCAATGCCCTCGCAGCGTATGTCCACATGTTCTTCATGACAGTCGGGCTTGTCCTTCTGGTCTATCTAACTTTCAGGATAGAGAACAAAAAGCTGCTCTTGCTTCTGTTGATAACATCACTGCTGCTCGTCTTCCTGAGCACAAACCCGGTCTATGCATTTTATCTGGCGTCATCGATATACCTCATATTCATCTCATGGTACTATATCAGCAATTACAGGAAGAGCAGGCAGTCGCAGACCCTCCTCGTGGCAGTGGCATTCATATTCCTGCTGTTCGGAACCATACATTTCCTTATATCTGTCAACCACCAGCTGTTCTATGTTCTGGGACATGTCCTTGAACTGTTGGCGTATGTATTCATCCTCGCAAACCTTTACATGGTGCTCCGAAAATGAACAGGAAACGTGACCGCCTCGAGATTATTTATGACATACTAAAGGCTATCCAGGAAAAGAGAGGTGCTGTCAACCCCACGCACATCCTTTACAAGTCGAACCTGTCCCACCAGATGATGACTGATTACCTGGCAGAGCTCATATCCAAGGGATTTATGCTCGAGAAGGTCCAGAAGAACGGCAGAAAATATTTTGAGCTTACAGATAAAGGTTTCAACTATATCAGGGACTACAAGATCATCAGGAATTTCGTGGATTCCTATGACCTGTCATGACGCAGCAGACAGTCATTGGACTTTTTCTCACTCTACCATCATCTCCGGCGCCGGCCCTGTCTCTGATCCCACTTTCATGAAGATAGCAAACACTGCACCGATGATTATAATCGTGGCTGCGAGCACGTAGACTGATGCATATCCGGCAACCTGTGCCTTGAGGATTATCAGGGCAGCTGCCTGCCTGTAGACAAGGGGATTTGCGATATTTGCTGTGCTGTACCTTGCAATCTCAAGAAGCTTTGATTCTATCGAGCTGTTAAGTACTGTTGCAAATATCGCTATTCCGAATGCCCCTGCGATGTTCCTTGCCAGGGCCAGGACCGAGGATGCGACGCCAATCTCGCTCTGGGGGACTGCAGAGGCGATGATGGCTGTCCGCTGGGACATCCCGAGGCCGATGCCTGAAGCCATGATTGAAAGCGGGATTATCACGTCCAGGGCTGTCGACCTTGCATCAAGGAAGCTGAACATGAAGATACCTATCCCTCCTATAAGCGTGCTGAATGCTATGACATAGTTGGACTTTATGACCCCGACAAGCCTGCCTCCTATCGATGCGCTGATGACCATGAAGAAGGCCATAGGGATGAACAGGTAGCCTGTTGTCGTGGCATCATACCCGAGGAAAGTCTGGGCGAATATGGGTATGAGGAATACACCCCCCATCAACCCCATGAATATTATGAAATTGTTTGCGAGAGCGCCCACAAAGATGCTGTTCTTGAAGAACTTGAAATCCACGATCGGTTCCGGGTGTTTCGAATCTATCCTGTAGAATATCCATCCAGAGATAGCAAATACCAGGAAAGTGATGAAGCTCCTGCCCGAGACCCAGCCCCAGTCAACACCCTTGTCCAACAGCAGGACGAGTGCGGAGAGCATGATGCCCAATGTCAATGCCCCCCAGATGTCGAAATTCAATGTCTTATTATCAGAGACTGATTCCCTTACAAAAATTATTGCCATGACAAGGCCTACGATGCCCACAGGAAGGTTCATGAGAAAGATTGAGCGCCATCCGAAGGTATCGATGAGCGGCCCGCCTATCAATGGGCCGAAAACTGATGCTGCTGCGAATGCAGTCGACCAGAGGCCGAGCGCCTGCGCCCTCTCCCTTCCGACCCTGAAGGTCACTGCGATGATGGCCATCGCTGTAGGGTAATCTGCAGAGCCTGCGATTGCCTGGATGACCCTGAAGACTATGAGTGAATTGAGGCTCCATGACAAGCCAGCCAGGATAGAGCCGAAGATGAAGATGGTGAATCCAAGTATATAGACCTTCTTCCTGCCGATAGTATCGCCGAGCTTGCCCCAGACAGGGACAAAGACAGCGTTTGCAAGTATGTATGCTGTCGCTATCCATCCGGCTGCAGATACTGTGATGCTGAAATCATCTATGATCTTCGGAAGCGCAAGGTTGACGATGGTCTGGTCAAGCCGACCGAGGAATGTCCCCACTATTACTGTAAGCAGAACCCACCACCGGAGATTGGAATCCTTCATTTGTCCTTGTAGACCCACATCTTGGCTGACATGCCGTTCTTGAGTTCCGGATAATCCCTGTAATCATATTTCACTATGACATCAAATTCATTGAGCTGCCTCTTGTCAGATATGCTGAACACGATGTCAGACTCCCTGGATGTAGGGACTACCTTGTCGACGAATCCTGCATATTCCTGCGAGCCGTATGCATCGACCGTGAAGATGACCTTCTCGCCAGGGTGGATGTCCCTCAGGCCCTTGTCCTCTTCCACCCTGCCTATCAGCCTCAGTTCCTTTGGATCGACTACCTTTATGATGTAGTTCTGGCTCGTGAGAATCTGGCCCGGGACATTGTTTACATCGACGACTATCCCGTCTGTCTTGGCTGTCACCGGCTCTCCGGAGACATCGGCGACAACCTTATTCTTCGAAACCCTGTCGCCTATGTCGACCTTTACGTCTTCAAGTATTCCCGGCGTGAGGGTGCCGACAGTCACAATCGGTGCGGTTATCTGTGATTTCTCGATGTAGACCCTGCTGTCCAAAACAGATATGTAATAGAATATGCCTATGAAAATGATCAATCCCAGCAGGACAACTATCTCGACAAAATACGGATACTTTCTTATCCTGTTGACTAAGTTCTCTTCAGTGTGCATGAGCTTGTTTGCAGTATCCTCATCTTTCTTCATTCTTGACCTCCGGGAACAATCTCTTCACTTTCTGCATTGCATCATGAAGCCCTGTCAGCTCCCTGTTATCCAATGACGAGAGCCTTTCCTTGATAATGTCCTTGACAATTGATGTCACCTTCCCAGCGACGCGTTTGCCTTTCTCAGTTATTGAGATATGGATCTTTCTACGGTCATCTTTGTCAGGTATCCTCCTGACCAGCCCTTCCTTGTGCAGGCTTCCTAATATCGCTGTCATGTTCGGCCTGGAAATGCTGAGCTTCTCCCCTATATCTGATATTGTCATGTCATTGGAAGCCGAAAGCATCCTGAGCACCATGACTTTTGGGTTTAGGGGGCTGACACTCCTGTCGAACTTATCTGATATCAGCACGCTCCGGTATGCAGTCCGCAGGAATAATGCTATATCCCCTGACGCCTCATCAAGAGTATCATCTCTCATTTTGGTAAAATATCTGAATAGTTAAAATTTTTAACTATTTATAAATATTACGTCAGCTTTCCTGCAAAAAACCAAAAAATTAAAAAGAGTTATGCGTCCGAGACTGCTGGAGGATAGAAGATGATAAGCCTGGAATATATACTGCTTGAAGCATTGGCAATAATACTTCTGCTGATCCTCGGTCTGAGCAGCATAGACTTCAGGAAAATAAGGGTCCTGAAAACCCATCCCAGCGTGTCCTTCCTCATCCCATGCTTCAATGACGGAGTGACTGTCAAAAAGACAATCAGGAGCATCAACGATTCTTATGACATGTCGATGTCTGAGATAATAGTTGTCGATGACAAGAGCACGGACAGTTCAAGGGATGCCCTGAGGGAACTCGGCAAAAAATACAGATTCAGGCTTGTCATGAACAAGAAGAACCAGGGAAAGGCCGCATCCCTCAACAGGATATCCATGCTCGCAAAGCATGATATCCTCGTGTTTGTCGATGCAGATGTCGTGATGAACAATAGGGCGCTTGTCGACATGTTCGCAAGGCTTGAGCAGGAGAATGTCGTCGCTGTGAGCTGCCCCTACAGCCCGGAAAATACAGGGTTCCTCCCATCGATGCAGGCTATCGAATACAGCATGCTCTCGTTCCTGCAGACAACACATAATATCAAATCTGCACTATCGTTGTGGGGGGGATGCATTGCAATAAAAAAATTTGCATTTGACAAGGTCGGCAAATTCAGTGGGAACATGATATCCGAGGACATGGATCTGGGCCTGAAGCTCAATGAGGCAGGCTACAAGGTGATGCAGAGCTTTGAACAGGTTAAGACCCGGACAGACTCGTCATTCAGGGCATGGTACAGGCAGAAGATCAGATGGACCTCGGGCGGGGTGCAATGCCTGATTAAGCATATCTGGACATGGCTCAAGAGTCCGATTCACATCCTTTTCATCTTTCTCATTTCCTTGCTAAGCATCTTATTTTTAGTCAAATTATTGAATGAACTCGTATCATTTAACAGCTTAACAAATGCATACCATCTGGTGACACTTGGTGAGACAGGGGTAAGGACAGTCGGGCAGACAGCATTCCATTACAGCTCTATCATCCTAAGAAACCTGCTCAACAGCCTGTATCTCATGGCATTTTCAATGCCTTTTATATTCCCGATGCTGAAGAAATACAGGGATATCCCCAAGATAACCTACATAGTGCCGTTCGTGCTGATATATTACCCGATTTTATCAGTTGTATCAACCCTGGGTGTCATAAGGGGAATACTGATATACAGGTCGCTGAAGGAAAACCAGAGAGCCTGGTGAATGGCAGGCATCACATATGCTGATCACATGTTGGGAGCGTCATCTGCGCTGCGAACCCTGACTGGGCGGGGTGATGCCGTTGTTGAATTCCTCAGAAATCACAATGCCGCGTGATGCAGTCGGCAGGATTTTTGCCTTACTTCATTAAACATCATCAAGTGTATTGTTTCTCATTTTTATCAGATAATAATACAGTCGAATTGAAAATTGTCGAATTGAAAAACTATATTCAGGACCAGTATAGGTCGGTTGAGCAAAACCAAAATATTAATATATTAAATAGCGTGGCCTTTTCTATATCGGATTGCCGCATTTAGCATTATCTTAATGCTGCGTAAAGACGAGAGATTTTACAGCGAAAAATGGTTCAGGGAAACAGCTGGATGACAGGTTTCAGGCAGAACAGGCGCAGTATAATCTTCTCCCTGGTATTCCTTGCAGTTGCTTTGACCCTTAATTATATAGCCGGGACATATGTGGAAAAAGTCGGCCTCATCGTCGCACCGGACCTGATTCTTGACAATATCCCGGCAATAGACCTTTCGTTCATATACATCTATGGTTATGCATTCATCATAGCAGTCCTGTTCATCTATGCTGTAAATGAGATAAGGAGATTCCCAGCCATTATAGATCAGCTCAGCTTTCTGATAATTGTCAGGAGCTTCTTCATTTCCCTGACACACCTCCACACGCCGGCCCATGCAATAACAGTGAATGCCCCTTACATATTCCATCTGCTGGTATTCACAAATGACCTCTTCTTTTCAGGACACACAGCAGTGCCGTTCCTTGGCTATCTCCTGTTCAGGAGCGAGAAGATAGGGGTCTTTTTCCTGATATCGACGTTCGTGATGGCATTGACTGTGCTGTTCATGCATGTCCATTACAGCATAGATGTATTTGCCGCATTTTTCATCACATACGGCTCTTATAAGCTATGCCAGACATGCATAGGCATAAGATGGCTTTCATCAGCTAAGTGATGGGGGCAAAGTATTGAATTCAGGAAATATCTGGAAAGTCAGGCCTGCGGTCGATGCTCTAGTTCAGCAAGGTTTTGTCGAATGACGGGTAAGCCTATCCCTTTCTCCTGTTCCAGATATAGCAAGCAGTACCCAGGATGATTGTCCCGGCGACCAGCCCGATGATTTCATATTCGGCAGGCAGCCCGCCGAAATATGAGAGAGCAACAGCCGAAGGCACTATCCCGATAAAAGAGGCCGCCATATATTTTTTAAATTTCACGTCAGAGACCAGGCCGAGATAATAGCTTCCTATATCGAGCGGCAGAAATATCCTCAAGATGACGATGAACCAGAAGATATTTTTTTCCGGGACAAGCTTCTTTAGCGCTTTTATCGATTCAAACGACGCATACCTCTTTAATATGTTCCTGCCGAATCTCCTTGCGATGAAGTAGGCAAGGGCAACACCTATTGTCCAGCCCGCAATTGTGAGCAATGCGGCCCAGAAGAATCCGAACAGGTCAGTGGCCAGGGGGATCAAGGGAATCAGTATGGGGAGGGCGACAGCATCAAAGATGGCGAGCAGGAAATATATGAGGGTGCCGTTGAAAGGCCCTTTCGGTATGGCATCCCTGATGAATGAGATGTAGTGCCCGACAAAATAGGTCGATGCGATGAACAGCAATATTATAACCGCTAAACCTATGATTGTTTTTTTGCCTGCTTTCATATTCTTGGCTGGGTTTTGGCTATCATCGCATGGCACTGGACTATCTTGTCTTCTTATGTAGCATTTATAATGTCGTATTTGATTTATAAATTTAATTATTGAATTGAGTGAAGTAGGAATATTTATAAATTCAATATTTTTTTCAAACCCAGATGGGGGGCAAAGGAAAAAAGACCGGGAGCATAATTCCTATGCCGTTATTTTCAATAACTGATATGATGAGTGTTGCTCAAGGTCTGACAGAAAGAGCATTATGGATAAAAGGATAAAATGATTACTGTAAAAAAAGGCATAGGTGAGCCAGGATGATGAACCTGACTTACATATCTCTTGGGGCACTGACCCTTCTGCTTCTGATAATACTCGGTTTCTGCGGCATCGACTTCAGGAAAAAGAGGGTGCTCAAGACCCCGCCCCGGGTGTCGTTTCTCATCCCTTGCTTCAATGACGGTGCGACTGTCGCGAAAACAATCGAGAGCATACGTGAATCGTATGACATGTCGCTCTCCGAGATAATAGTTGTCGAGGACAAGAGTACTGACAACTCCCTGGAAGCCCTGAAGAGGCTCAGCAAAGCATACGGCTTCCGGCTAGTCGAGAACAAGAAAAACCTGGGAAAAGCAGCCTCGCTGAACAAGATATCGCATCTGGCAAGCAATGAGGTCCTGGTGATTGTGGATGCAGATGTCGTGATGAACAAGAAGGCTCTTATCGACATGTTCGCAAGGCTTGAGCTGAAGAATGTCGTTGCAGCAAGCTGTCCCTATGCTCCCCAGAACACGGGTTTCCTGCCAAACATGCAGTGGATAGAATACAACATGCTCTCCTTTCTCCAGGCATCCCACAACATAACATCCACATTGTCATTATGGGGAGGGTGCATCGCAGTAAAAAAAAAGGGGTTCCAGGAAGTCGGCATGTTCTCTCCTAACATGATAGTCGAAGACATGGATCTTGCGCTGAAGCTCAACGAGGCGGGCTACAAGGTCATGCAGAGCTTTGAGCCTATCCGGACGCAAGTGCCAAGGACACTTAGGTCATGGTACAGGCAGAAGATAAGATGGTCTTCCGGGGGTGCGCAATGCATCATCAAGCATTATAAAAAATGGCTACAGAGCCCGTTGCATATCATCTTCATTATCCTCTTCTCAGCGCTGAGCTTCATATTTGTAGTCTCTGTCATCAGGGAGTTGGTGTTCTTCGACAATATCATCGACACATTCCATCTCGTTTCAGAAGGGGCGACAAGCCTCAAGAACCTTGAGCTAACAGCGTTCTACTATGGTGCAATCCTTCTAAAGAACCTGCTGAGCAATCTTTATTTCACAGCTTTCTCCGTGCCATATGCTCTCCCAATGATAAGGAAAGTCAGGGAGGCATACAAGCTATTGTATCTCTTTCCGTTTGCTCTCATATATTATCCTCTGTTCGCCCTGGTGTCAGGGATAGGGATAATAAAGGGGATCATTCAATACAGGACTTATGAGAAGCTGGAAAGGGCATGGTGAAATCGATTACTGAGCCTTGTCAATATTTTTTCTGGCATGACGGTAAAGCCATGACTGGAACCTGTACGTTGGCAGTGAAAGTACCATGAATGCCAGCAGTGGCCAGAGGTAGATATAGAAGGGTATATCAAGCCCGAAAAGGAATTCTGATGAGAATATGAAATTTACATTGTTTGAGGGAGGTGTCATGAACACTGTGAGGAAATACAGCAGCAGCAGGACCATGGCTGAGTACAAGAGGGAGAAGGGTTTTGTCTTTCTGCTGTAGGTGATGTAAAGGGCAAGATTGGCTGAAAAAAGATGTATTGCTAGCGAGAATATTATGTTGGGCAGACCAGAGCTCAGCATCTCAGCTGGAATGTTGCTCCATGTTATGCCAAAGATGATATACATGATGACATCAAGGATATAGATGAACTGCGCGATGAGCCCTATGTTGATGAGACCCTTGATGAACTGGACATTTTCCATGAAAAAGGCGACGGAAAAAAGAATGAGGCTGAAATCGCAGAACCATAAGGAATTGTAGATGCTATAGTACGCATTGTTCCTGAAAAAGATGATGAGCGCCATGGCAAGGAAGAATATGGCTGCGTACAGGTAGGTGTGGTCCTTGTCAGGATTGTCATTTCTTACTCCCATGGATAAGTGCATGCAACAGGGAATATTTATTATTTGCGGCCTGGCAGCAAATCCTGCGATTATTTTTGCAAGAGTTTCCAGATACCAAAGAGGACTAGCGCAGATACTGAAATTATGACAGAGATTATGGGATTCCACATCGCTGAAATCAGCACAATCAATGCTGCGATGATTGCGAATGCTCCCTCAATTTTTCGGTTTCTGCCTGGCGTGAGACTTATGTCCATCATCATCAGAGCAGACCTGGTGTATTTAAAGTTTATCAGGATAAGCTGCAGGGGTCCTGCAAAGCAGTCTAGGACAGGCCCAGGTAATTGTACTTCACCACAAGAAAATAAAGGGCCACGCCTACTGCAAGAGAGAGGATGTTTATCATCAACCCCTTCTTCAGCTTTGATCTGTCATCCGCTCCTATGAGGAACATGAGAAGCCCGATTGAGAAGAATCCGCCGATATGGGCGAAATGCCCGATGCCGTCCTGGACAGGGTTGAGCACGCCCGATATGTCGCCGTATATGGCGATCCAACCGACAACCATGACAGGCACCGGCACCAGGAGTTCATATGTAATGTAGAACGGGTCGATGAGGATCGCTGTCGATACAAGCCCCATCAGCGCCCCCGAAGCCCCCAGGCCGCCGATGTTATTGCCAGAGATGAACAGGTTGATGAGCGACTCAAAGAGTCCGGACAAAATCAGTGCGCCGAAGTAGACAAGGGCAGTCCTTGCAGGACCAAACCTTCTCTCGACGATCCTCCCGAATATGAATATCCCCAGCATGTTTCCTGCAAGGTGGGATAGGTTCGCATGCAAAAATCCGGCAGTTATGAGGGTGTAGAACCTGTGGTTCAGCAGGTCTGAGGGGTAGTTCACGAGGCTGTTTACTGTCTGTTCGTTCAATATATAAAAACTGATGAAAAATACTGCTATGTTTATGACAATGACTGTTATGGTGAACTTTGGCTCGATTATGAACCTGAAAAGTTCTCTAAAGGGCCGGAAAAGCTCTGAAGGCTTCTTCTTGCCAAGGATTATCAGGATCAATGTGACAGGAGTCAGCAGTATATGCCAGATGAAGCTCCAGACAAACCTGTTCTCTGACCGGATTTCAACCATAGGAAGATTCAATTCGTTGCACGGATATAAAATGTTTTTGATTATTAATATGAGATATTAAAACTAAAAACAAACTTTTATATAATAATCAAGCATACCCAGAAATAATCATTTGAAGTATTTCTTAAACAAAGGGGAGTCAGGGGAATCAGCATAGGCTGAAGATATTTAATTGCTTCGAGGGTGATGTCAGGATGAAAAAGATGAATTGGGATACATTCACGAGCAGCATATTCTTTGTGCTCGGTTTCTCGCTGGTATTCTCTATTCTGGGGATCCTTCTCCAGACAGTGCTCAACAATGTGGGCTACACTGTCCAGATTTGGCTTAGCAGGCTCGGTGGGGTAGTCATCATATTTTTCGGGCTGTATCTGCTCAAGCTCATCCGGCCGAAATTCCTCGAGGCTGAGCATAAGTTTGCAGTAAAGCGCAGGTTCAAGTCCCATTACCTTACCTCTTTTGTGTTCGGTGCTGCATTTGCTGTAGGCTGGACACCATGTGTAACAGCCGCGTTAGGTGCGATTCTTGCTCTTGCGACGACAAACGCAGGCTCAGCATTCATCCTACTCATGTCTTACACCCTGGGGCTCGGCATCCCTTTCCTTCTTGTCGGGCTCTTCACGTCCCAGGCCCAGCGTTTCGTTAACAGGGCCGGCAAATGGCTTGAATATCTCCAGATGGCTTTCGGTGTGATACTCATCCTCATAGGGATACTGGTTTTTACTGAGCAGCTAAGCAGGGTCGCGAACTGGCAGAGCGCGGTCAATCTCCTCAGCTGGATAAATGCAGGCACATCCGGCGGGGCGTCTATCAAGGGTGTGAGCCTCGTGAATCTTGGCGTCGCATTCTCTGCCGGGCTTGTATCTTTTCTGAGTCCGTGCGTGCTTCCGCTCATCCCAGGCTTCCTGAGCTATCTTGCATCGACTGCGGCGGTGAAAAAAGATGAAAAAAAGGACTAATGCCATAACGCTTGTAATCGTGCTTGTACTGATAGTCGCAGCTATTGCATACTTTGAGAGCACCACGAACAAACCCCAGGGAAATGCTGGCAATTCTGATATAATAATTGAGAACGTCAGCAGCAGCCATGGAAATTCTGGTGGGTATCCCACAGCCCAAGACCTTGCGAGGATAGAGGAGAAATCAAAGAAATACGAGAGGGCAAAAGAGCTGGTATCTCCTGACGGGTACATCAATACTGATGATAAGAACATCACGATTTCAGAATACATCGGTAAAAAGGTCATTCTTGTGGATTTCTGGACATATAGCTGCATAAACTGCCAAAGGACGACGCCTTACCTCAATTCATGGTATAGCAATTACAAGGACGACGGCTTATTGATAATAGGCGTGCATACACCAGAATTTGAGTTTGAGAAAGATTATGACAATGTCCTCGCTGCTGTCAAGAGAGAAGGAATAATGTATCCTGTTGTCCTGGACAATGAATACAGGACATGGACAGCCTACAACAACCGGTACTGGCCAAGAAAATACCTCATAGACATCGACGGCTTCATTGTCTACGACCACATTGGCGAAGGGGCTTATGATGAGACAGAGCAGAAGATCCAGGAAGCCCTTGCTGAGAGAGCGCAGGTCCTGGGCATCAAGGAGGATATGAACATGAGCATATCATCGCCTTCTGACGTCGTAAATGTGGATTTCTCAAAAGTCAATAGCCCTGAAACTTATTTCGGCTCGGCAAAAAATACCTTGTTTGCCAACGGCATGCAGGGAAAAACCGGGACCCAGACATTGAAATTTCCACCTGTAATTGAAAAGAACAAGCTCTATCTTCAGGGCACTTGGGACATCCAGGACCAGTATGCAGAGAACATGGGATATGCATCAATAGTCTACAGGTACGACGCGAAGAATGTCTATTTTGTAGCAAGCGCAATATCCCCTGTCATGATAAATATTTCCGTGGACAAGCTGCCTGAGATGAGCATCACTGTGTCGGATAATATGCTGTACACAGTTGTCCCTGGCAATGATTATAGGGAGCACACGCTGGAGATAGATATACCCCAGAAAGGCCTCATGGCTTACACTTTCACATTCGGCTGACTGGGTGGTGAAGATGGATATGGATGACGATGGATGGAAAAAGAAGCTCAGCCCTGAGCAGCACCATGTCCTGAGGGAAAAGGGAACAGAGGCACCTTTCAGCGGAAAGTACGTGGATTTTGACAGGGAAGGCAGATACGCCTGTGCTGCGTGTGGCAATATCCTGTTCTCATCAGGAACGAAATATCACTCTGACTGCGGATGGCCAAGCTTCTACGATGCTGACAAAGGGTCTGTCGAGTTCAGGCAGGATACCAGCCATGGCATGGATAGGACAGAAGTTGTCTGCAACAGGTGCAAAAGCCATCTGGGGCATATATTTGACGACGGCCCCAATCCTACAGGAAAAAGATTCTGCATAAATTCAGTTGCGCTTGATTTCAAGGAAGACAAAGAGAAGGGCCCTGCCTAGGATGCCCTGGTGACAACCCTGTTGACGACAACAGGAGGCGGAGCAGGGGTTGGTGGAGGTGTCTGCTGCTGTGCTGCTATCACAGTCTGCAGCTGTGCTGCCTGTTGTAATGCAGCCTGCTGCTGGGTCACCTGTGCAAGCTCTGCTGTCATATTGGTGTTCTTCTGTATTGCATCCATCAGTGTCGAGTTCATCTGGGATACAAGGAGGCTTAATTGCTGCTGCTGGTTCAGCAGGTCCTCTCTCCTGGTGTATATCTGGTTAAGGTCTGTCCTGCTCTTCTGGAGCTGTGCTTCCAGTACCAGTCCGGTGACAACAATCAGCCCTATAAGCACAAAAGTCAGGGCAAGCAGGATTATCTTCAGCGGTTTAGTCATCATACTCCTCCTCTCGCTCGTTATGGCCATCATCCTCGTTCTGTGGTACATCTTCATATATTGTGTTGTAGATAACCTGCTGCTCAGCAGGGGGGGTGGGGCTCTGCTGGGCCGACGGTGCGGCCGGGACTTGTATTGGTGTCGATTTGATCTGTGCAATCTTTGCCTGAAGATCAGCATTGCTCAGGTTTAATTTCGTCAATTCGCCGTCTAGATATGTGATATAATCAGAGTAATAAGCATTCAGGTTTGAGATGTAGTCAGTCTCTGCATAGGCATTATCGAGAAGCATCCTGCTTGTATCCATGTTATCCTGGTAAAGTCTTGCAATCCCGATTAGGCTTGAAAATGCCGCGCATATTATTATCACCTGGAATATGACATATCCAGTGTCTTTTTTCAGGACCGGCCTGTACATCAATATTGTCAGCGTTAAGGTGACAGATGAGATCATGAAAAAGAGCAATCCTGCAGGAAGCGGGCCCAATGTGCCGTAAAGGGCCACTGCCGCATATGTCATGAGCGCAAGCAGCATCACCAATCCGACTATCTTTCCCAGTTTCATCTTAGGTCAAACTCCTCTTCGAAGATGTTCTCTTTTGATATGCCTGATGCAATAAGCTGCCTCATCATCGAGGCCTTGAATCCGCCAGGTCCGCAGATGTATATCTTCGTGTTCTTGTCAATATGCCCTATGTCGCCGAGGTTCATCCTCCCTTTTTCGCTTGAGCACCACTTAACGACCTTGAACCTGACATTCGGCTCGTCCTCGATTGATATCAGCTCATCCATGGCGACGAAATCATCGTCATTCCTGGCGCAGTAATAGAGCGATATCCTGCTGCTGGTGTCCTTGCCTATGGCATCCTTTGCCAATGCTATGAACGGGGTTATGCCGATGCCTGCACCTATCCAGACCATGTCATCAAACCTGTCATCCACAGTAAATCCGCCGTATGGGCCCTCGACCGAGGCCTTGTCGCCCACTTTCAGGTATTTCATCCTGCTCGTGTAGTCGCCTGAGGACTTTATTATGACCCTGATGTCTTTGCTGTCTGAAGGAGAGGCTATCGAGAATGGGTGGTATTCCCTTCCAAGTTTCCTGTTGTGGAACCTGAAGAATGCGAATTGTCCTGCCTTGAACCTCATCATCTTCTTCACAGGCGAGAGCTCGATATCATATATGCCTGCTGTGCTGTCATTGATAGATTTTACCTGGAATATGATCGGGTTGATGCTCTTGAAGAGCAGGGTATATAGGAATGCCATGAGCCCGACAGCAGAGACGAGGCCTGCGAATATGTAATAACCCTGGAATATATAATCTCTTGATGCCGCTCCCCTGACAAGGAATATGTGCAGCACTGCAAAGATGAAGAAGAGCCCGAGGAACTTGTGGGACATCTTCCAGTAATGATACCTGATATTGACATAGAGTGTGACACCCAGGAGGATGATAAGCCCTGCCAGAGCGATTATTCCCAGGTCAACAGAGATGCCATGGCCCGGAAGGAGATATCTGGCTGCAAGGTCCATGCTTGAAGGGATGAACTTGAGCACGAGCATGATAGGGTGGAGAAGCAGGAGCATGAGTGCAATGCTTCCGAATATCCTGTGGATTACATATACTTTGTCAAGCCCTCCCATGAGCTTCTCGACCAACTTCAGCCTTGTCGACAGAACCAATGTCAGGGCAAGCATTGTCATCCCGACCAGCCCGGCGATCTGCCCCAGGGAATGGGTGATGTTTGCATAGCTGAGGGCAAGCCCCCTGACAGGACCCAGGAAATACCATGGCAGAAGCGGGAGCAGGCTGACTACTGCAAGAACTGTCATCCCATATATTGTCCTGCGCCTCATTCTGCCTCCATATTGTAGAATCTTTTCCGGATATCCTTGTCAAATGTGACCGCTTTCAGGTTTTTATTATTATTTAATAATTTTTTTATTCCATCGTCATCTATAACTGAGAATGATGTTGCATGCATGTCAGCAAGCTCCGCTGTTCCGGCAACGACTGTCACTGAAGAGAATCTCTTGTTGTTGATTATATGGGAATCCGTATATCCGTCCAAGTATTGGCTGTAGTCGCCCGATGTTGCGATTGCCTCATCCTTGATCCTGATTTCCCCTATTATCTTTCCCTTTTCTCTTGGATGCTGGATCTGTGCGATATGTTCTCTTTCTCCGAACACCCGAAGGTCCCCCCTTCCATTGACAAGGCCGTTCTCGACGCCGCTATTTCTCATGAATTCAACGACCCTGTCGACAATGTACCCTTTTGCGATGCTTCCAAGATCAACAAGGACCTCTGGATGAAGAAGACTCACGGTCTTGTCCCTTATGTCTATGTCCTTATAAGTGCACCCAGGCATCATCTCTGTTCTGCCGGATTTCCTGCTCATGAAGAGCTTCCCGAGCGAGATATCGTACAGCCCGTCAGTCATCCTGCACATCTCGAGTGCCCTTCCCATCACTTCGAGGAGCTCCTTTGAGCATCTCATCTTCCTTTTCCTGTTGAGCCTTGAGAGCTCGCTGTCTTTGTCAAACAGGTTGAATATCTTCTGCAGCCTCAATGCCTCTTCATATGCATCCCTGGTCACAAGCTCAGCCATTGTGGAGTCTGCATCGAATATGCTTATATCTATCCTGTCACCGAAGAGGCTGTCTGAAAAGGTGTACATCTCCATGGACCTCCAGAAAGATATGAAATTTATAAACCTGATGTTTAACATGAATATGTAACGTTATTCTCCAATCAGCGTAATCAAATACAAAATTTATATATTAGCTATGGTTACATGCGGTCAGGTGATGAAGTCCGCCCCGGATTTTTGCCGGAACCGCCAATGCTGATGACTTCTGGATTAATAAAGGTGATAAGGATGCAGGATTATCTGCTCATGCTGCCGTTCATAGCCCTCGGCGGGATTGTCATATGGATAATGGTCTTTTTGGGGACATACCCGCATTTTCCCCGGATGGAGAAGGCGAAGAGGCTCACACACAGCATCGCCAGCGCCACTGTCATGGCTGTTGTTATCATGGTGATACTTTTCATATCCTTATACCTGCTGGACAATATTCTGCTAAGATGAGGCTCCGGAAAAAAGACAGGGAAAACTTGGTAGATTTCCTTATGAAGGGAAGCAGCCTTGACGACCTTCTTGGGATACTTGCAAATATCTGCGATAACCTCGACATGGAGAGTGTTAACCCGAGGCTAAGTCAGTTCCGCCATTTCCAGTTCACATTCTTCGCGCTTCTTGTCAAGGCCAGGGGGCTTCTCGACAGCATGCTCTTCAGGTCTGAATCCATCAGGCATGGCGATATCGATGGCCTTCGACCTGATCTTCTGCGGTTGAAAAGGAGCTTGACCATTGCTTACAGGGATGTGAACAAAGACAGGATGCCCCAGGCAAAGGAGAGGATTATCAGCGCAAGAGATCAGTATTCAATGATCTACACACAGATACGGAATATCTCTTCCAGGCTTATATGATATGAACATTCCTCTGGCAGAATGGATCTGCACCTTCTTGCATTAAATCCCTTGTCTATTTATTGTACATAAATTTTATAAAAGAGGGATTTTCGCAATATTGCATGGCAATAGACGACAATGCATTAGTTAATGAGCCGATAATGAAGACCCTGCTCATGCTCTCGGTGCCAATAATATTTGCAAACATCCTGCAGACGGCTTACCAGCTGACAGACACCTTCTGGGTGGGCAGGCTCGGTGCCGACGCAGTCGCAGCTGTATCGATAAGCTTCCCTGTGATATTCCTGCTTGTGTCTCTTGGTGGCGGACTTGCGATTGCAGGCACGATACTGATAGCGCAGTACAAGGGCAGGAACAACAGGAAGGCGACAGACCATGTCGCAGCCCAGACTATCCTAATGGTTTTCTTTGTATCCCTTATCTTATCAATTATCGGATATGCTCTCTCCCCGTATCTGCTCGCTATAATGGGTGCAGGGCCAGACATCTATGCAGGCGCTCTCTCATATATGAGGATCTCGTTCATGGGCATAATTTTCATGTTCGTATACATGGTTTTCCAGTCATTGATGAGGGGTGTGGGCGATGTCCGCACGCCGATGTACATAGTCCTTGGCACAGTCCTCCTGAACCTTTTCCTCGACCCCCTGTTCATATTCGGATATGGCATCATCCCTGCTTTCGGTGTCGCTGGCGCTGCTGTGGCATCAATCGGCACTCAGGCGCTTTCCGCGATAATCGGCCTTCTTGTTCTTTACAGTGGAAAGTTCGGCATCAAGGTGAGGGGTTCAAGCTTCAAGCCTGATTTCGGACTGATGCTCAAGATGTTCAGGCTCGGGTTCCCTGCATCCATTGAGCAGGCGACAAGAGCGCTCGGCCTTGTTTTCATGGTGGTCCTGGTGACAGGATTCGGGACAGAGGTCATCGCATCCTATGGCATCGGCACAAGGATACTCGGATTCATCATAATCCCGGCCCTCGGCCTGTCCATGGCAACATCAACGCTTGTCGGCCAGAACATGGGAGCAGGCAAGATTGACAGGGCCCAGAAAGTCGTAGTTTTGAGCGCATGGCTTGGTTTCGGAGCTCTCACGCTGGTGGGCGCCCTTCTCTTCATATTTGCGACCCCTATCTCGGCATTATTCATACCCGGCGATGCCTTTGCAATTTCGCTATCTGCGTCGTTCATTAGGATAATGGCTTTCACATTCGGCTTCATCGGCGTGCAGCAGGTCCTCAACGGTGCATTCAGGGGCTCAGGCAACACTTTCATATCCATGATGCTAGCGATAGTCTCATTATGGGTGCTGAGATTTCCTCTTGCATATCTCCTCGCATACCATACAAGTCTTGCAGAGACAGGCATATGGTACGCATTCCCAATCTCAAATGTGATTGCAGCCCTGATAGCGATAGCATGGTTCTCCAGGGGCACATGGAAGCTGACCAGGGTTACAGAGGATGTAAGGCTCGGCGACATGGTGTCTGATGAGACGACTATAGAAGAAGGCTTCAGCAGGGGTTGATTTTTCCAGCGGTTAATTCCTGATGAGGCAACTTTCATAAATATTATAAATTCTTGCTTGTTCTGTTTTTAGAGAGAGCTGATTAAATGATGAATGGGGTGTTTGAACATGGCGAAGATGAAAGCTATACAGGTCGACGGTCCTGGAAAGCCGTTCAGGCTCGTCGAGAAGGATATACCTGAGCCAAAAGATGGCGAGGTCCTGATAAAGGTCCAGGCATGCGGCATATGCCATGGGGATGCATTGGTCCAGGCAGGTCATTTCCCTGGGCTCAGCTATCCCAGGACACCAGGACATGAAATTGTAGGTACAATAACAAAGATGGGTTCTGCGTCGAAGCACTGGAAAGAAGGTCAGAGGGTCGGAGTCGGGTGGCATGGAGGCCATTGCGGGCATTGCTCAGCCTGCAACAAAGGGGAGTTCAGCTCCTGCGTTGAGTCATTGACGACCGGACTTTCGACAGACGGTGGTTATGCTGAATACATGGTCGTGAGAATGGAAGTGCTGACTGAAATACCTGAAGAGCTCTCTTCTGTCGATGCTGCACCGCTCATGTGCGCAGGCAGGACAACCTATGGCGCCCTAACCTCTACAAGGATGAAAGGTGGGGACCTGGTCGCTGTCCACGGGTTGGGCGGGCTCGGCCATCTTGCTGTTCAGTATGCAAAGAAGCTCGGCATGAAGGTCGCTGTCATATCAAGAGGAAAGCGCAAGGAAGCCCTTGCAAAGAAGCTCGGCGCGCATATATATATTGATTCGGAATCAGCTGATCCAGCAAAGGAGCTCATGAAGCTCGGAGGGGCGAAGGTCATCCTATGCACAGCGCCGAACAGCGAGGCCATATCAACTCTTGTCGACGGGCTTAGCAAGGATGGTGAGATGGTGATTGTGTCATTCTCTCAGGAACCGATGCAGATTTCACCTGGCCAGTTCATGCGTGGCGGAAAGTCCATCAGGGGCTGGGTCGGGGGCACTCCTGATGAGGCCCTGCGATTCAGCGTCGTCGCTGGAGTAAGGCCGATGATAGAGGAGTTCCCGCTCAGGGATGCAGAAAAAGCATTCAGGAAGATGATGGATGCAAAAGTCCATTTCAGGTCAGTGCTAGTGATGGGGGAAGGATGAGCTCGATACTCAGGATAATTCAGGAGCGCAGGTCTGAAAGAGGGCAGTTTGACCGAGATAAGAAAATTTCCAATGAGGACCTCAAAAAGATTCTTGAAGCTGCCAGGTGGGCGCCGACAGCCCATAACATGCAGAACTTCGAGATACTGGTCATCGACGACAAAAATCTGATAAAGGATATCAGCACCATCAGGTCCATGCCTTCTGAAGAGTTCATCAGGGAGAATTTTCTTTACCTATCACATTCACAGGAGGAGTTGGAGAAGAGGAAAGTCGGCATCCTCGGCACACAGTTCCCGAAGAAATGGCAGGATGCATCGACTCTTGACGAAGCAGTCAAGGAGAGGGCACCCACAGAATTGTCCTCGACAGTCAGGGGCGGGCAGACAATCCTGATTGTGCTCTACGACTCCACTAAAAGGGCGCCTGCATCAGACGGCGATGTCCTCGGATTCCTCAGCCTCGGCTGTGTCATGGAGAACATCTGGCTCATGGCACAGGAGCTGGGCATAAGCGTGCATATTATGAGCGCGTTCAACGGTGTCTCAGAAGAATTCAAGAAGATGCTGGAAATACCTTGGAATATGGACATCGGCCTCACATGCAAGCTCGGCTATCCTGCAGAAGAAACGCCTCATGCGAAACGGATCAGGCGGGACATCGATGATTTCACTCACCGCAACATATACGGTCAAAAAGGGCTGGGCATATGAGGATATGCTGCCGGGTTTCCTATTTTCCCTGATAAAAGGAGCTAAGTTCCATAAGTTATTTATATTCCATAATCACCCCTTTTTTACATGGAAAAACTTGATCTGAAAAACTCTGCACTGGTCGTCATCGACCTCCAGAAAGGCATTGCCGGAAGAGAGACAAAACCGCATTCTTCTGAGGATGTCATCATGAATGCAGCGAAGCTTGCAAAGATATTCAGGAAGAAGGGCATGCCTGTGTTCCTTGTTCATGTGGTGTTTGGCGAGAAGGACAATCTCAATGTAATAACTGACGAGACCTATAAAGGAGGGAAGATGCCTGAAGACTGGGCTGAATTCGTGCCTGAGATGGATGTGCAGGATACAGACATCATCATAACAAAGAAGCAGTGGGGTGCGTTCTACGGCACAGATCTCGAGCTCCAGCTCAGGAGAAGGAAGATAGACACTATAGTCCTCTGCGGCATCGCCACGAACTACGGTGTGGAGAGCACTGCAAGGTTCGCATATGAATACGGGTTCAACCAGGTCTTTGCAGAGGATGCCATGACATCATTCGCAAAAGAGATGCATGATTCTTCTGTGAACTTTGTCCTCGAGCGCATCGGCAGGGTCAGGAAGACCGCAGAAATACTTGAGTCTGTATGAAAATTTTAAAACCTGCAGCTGCATGGGGTTGCAAAGCATTTATATATGTCGGATATTTCTTCATTTTATTGGGGGGTTTTTGTGGATATGACGATTGTATCAATTGTGACATGGCTGCTGGCATCATTGACACTAGTCGGCGGCATATTCATCTTGATTATCCTCCTGCTCGCTGTCTTGAATAAGCAGGGAATTATCGGAAGGCTCCGGGGTTTCCTGAAAAAGAATTCCCTCCTCTTCGCATTCATCTTCGCATTGGTTGCGACGTCCGGCAGCCTGTTCTTCTCTGAGATTGCAGGATACGTTCCGTGCAAGCTCTGCTGGTTCCAGCGCATCTTCATGTACCCTCAGGTCATAATCCTTGGCATTGCCTTGATCAGAAAATCAAAGGATATAAGATATTACGCAATCCCCATGAGCATCATCGGCGGTATCTTCTCTATATATCAATACATATCCCAGAGGCTGGAAACCAACCTGACATGCTCGGCCACTGTGCCATGCTCGGCAAGCTATTTCTATTATTTCGGCTACATCACCATTCCCATGATGGCACTGACCGCATTCGCTCTCATTATAACAATGATGATGATCGGTGGTTCTAAATCTATTAAGTCTTAAAAGACACTCATCTGTAGTTGTGCTTATGTAATATATTTTTTACAAAAACGAAACATTTAAATAGTAATATATTTTTTACATTTCATATGCAACCGAAAAACATCAGCATGAAAAGGGTCGCTTGGAAATACGCGTTTGCTCTGCTCGTGATAATCTCAGGTCTTACATTTGCATACTTGGGTGTCGGAAAAAGCTTCCTGGGATTCACCTCGGTTGGCACATGGATGATATACGTGGGCTTCGTGATGCTTGGGGTCATGACCCTCCAGCTGTTCTTGAAGAAGAAGAGGATTGTCGACGAGAGGATGGAATTCGTCGCTGCAAAGGCATCAAGGGTAACGTTCATGGTGATAATCATGTTCGCGTTCATCCTGATGGTCGTCGACGGGCTCAGGCCTATCGCTATGCCTTATTCCTACCTCATGAGCTATTTCATATCAGGGATAGTGCTTGTCTATTTTGTCTCCTACCGGATTCTCCTGAGGTAATTGATACCATGAGGACCAGAATAACAGAGCTGAGGAAGAGACTTAAGATGACCCAGCAGGAGCTCGCTGACAGGGTGAACATCACAAGGCAGACAATAATCTCTCTTGAGCAGGGAAGGTACAATCCCTCGCTCGAGCTCGCTCACAGGATTGCGAGGGCGCTCAAAAAGAGGCATGTCGAGGATGTGTTCATCCTTGTCTGAAGCAATGGATTAAAGCCGAAGTTCAATCCTGCCGGGATATCTTGATTTTGAGCCAGGCTTGATGAAGGTTTCTCCATCAATTGTTCAACATAAATTATAAAAACCCCTCCTGTTTTACGTCATGACACCTTGGCAATATCAATGATGGTCTATGTTGTTGTCGCCTGCTGGGCAGCCTTCATGATCTACTGGATAGCCAGCTCTTTTTCCCAGAAACAAGTGGAAGAAAGGCCTATCACCCTGTTTAAGGTCCTGGCCCAGTTCCTGTATGGCTTTGCGTTTGTACTGCTCATCAGGCCGGACTGGTTTCATATCAGCCAAATACCGGTGATTGATTCACCAGGTATTGCTTTGGCAGGAGCGCTAATCTGCATCCTGGGCCTTTTCATCTGCATCTGGGCAAGAAGGACCATTGCAGGGAACTGGAGCAACTCGATCGACTTCAAGAAAGGGCATGAGCTGGTGATATCAGGTCCCTACATGTATGTCAGGCACCCGATATATTCAGGCTATCTCCTGATGTTCATCGGGACTATGCTTGTGATTGGAAACCTGGG
This sequence comes from uncultured Candidatus Woesearchaeota archaeon, assembly GCA_963717515.1. Lineage (GTDB taxonomy): Archaea > Nanobdellota > Nanobdellia > Woesearchaeales > DSVV01 > CAYXZQ01. The sequence goes on along the minus strand of OY970338.1, from coordinate 895,685 downwards.
AGGATTCATAGGCCTTGCATTACTGCTGGTGGGCACTGTCATGAGGATATTTCAGGAAGAGAGGCTAATGACGAGACATTTCAGGGATGTTTACCCTGAGTATAAAAAAAAGGTAAAAGCACTTGTGCCATTCATCATCTGATAGGCAATCCTGATTTCAGTCACAGCGGAATGTTGACACCAAGCCTGCTCAGCAGGAACTTATATAGTACAATTGTCATGCCCATCAGGAAGACGAACACGATCACCTGGTACTTGCTCAGGTGCCTGTGATACTTCTCGCGCTGCTTATGCGACGATACATCGACAAGCTCATCGCCGAAATATATGGACAGGAGTGTTCCCACGAGTGACAGCAGGATGATGCCCCAGAAAGGGAATGGCTGCGAGAGTATATGATAGAACAGATTCAGCATGATTGTGCTGTCATATATTGATGGTGTCCTGTAGAAGGCATAAAGGTTGAGGCCGAAGGCGATGAAGAACGAGAATATCTGGGTGTACATCATCCTGATGCCTGTAAGCACCCTCACAGGGAATGCGAGGAGAAAACCAGCGTCTGCAATGGGTGTGCAGAAGACAAAGAACGACCATGTCAAAAACGTCACGGTTATCCCTGCCTTTGCACCGAGCTTTGCTGACATGTAGATGAAATATATTATGACTATGAGCACAAACCCTCCAAATTTCATCAGCGAATGCTTCTTAGTCTCGTGCCTTATGAGTTCGGAAATCTTGGGCCTGTTCTTGTCTGCCGGCATCTTAAGTAATTAACAGGATCTATCATTTAAATAAATTGCCTTTTGAGTTGATGACCTGCCTAATGGAATATATCGAACTCATTCCTGTCGTCTTTCTTGCGCATCTCGCGATGCCATTTTCCATAAACAGAAGGCAAGAGCAGAGATGCCATGATGACCAGTACCGCAAGTATTCCGAGGACATAAAGATAGCTGAAAAAGATGTTCAGGTCATTGGCTATGGCTGAAGAAATATAATTCATGAATATCGTCACGATAACAGACACAGCATAGCTGAGTGGAAACAGTCCGAAGAACCACCTGTTGCCATGATGCCACCATATCCTGTCTTTTTTGAAATTCTTGAGCCCGAAATGCGGATTGAAAGCGAACCAAAGGAAGTCTTCCGCAGTGAGGAGTATCATGTAATATGACAAAACTTCCAGCTCTGCAGGCAAAGACCAGGGAAGGCCCGCAAAAAACCCGATATGGAACATCAATAGGAGGAATGCCAGCAGGAAGAGATGGTAACCTGTAAGGGGCTTGTCGCCGTTGAAAAATGTGAAGACCCTTGATTTTCTGTACCATGTCGGAAGGTGTTCGGCCCAGCCGGTATTTCCTTCAATCTCTATCTCAAGAAATGCCAATGTCAGAGAGAGCAGCATTAAAAAGATTGCAGTCGCAATTATCATGTAATCAATAAATCCTGAAGGTTTATATGTGTTTCTGTCTCAGGGTAGATGTGCCTGGCTGCTCTGTGCATATTAAAATCTATCTCATTATCTCGTAGTATTTCTGATATTTCCTCTTCGGCGGCTGTGGAGCAGGGCCATCCGGCTTGTAACCGAGAGCTATTCCGAAATGGACCTCATAATCTTCAGGTATTTTTACTATCCTATTCTTCTCAGGGCTGGTGAAATTGAACCTGGCGAATCCTATCCAGCATGAGCCGATTCCGAGGCTCTCTGCTGCGAGAAGCATGTTCTCTACAGCTGCGCTTGCGTCTTCGACAGGTGTTATTGCATCCTTTCTTGATGCAACGATGATGATTGTCGGTGCGTCATGATAGATGTTTATGTTTTCGTTTTTCCCGAAATTTGCGATCCACTCAATATCGCTCTTCTGCATCTCGTTCTTGCTCCCGTCGCTCAGCTCCTTTATCAGCCTACTGTCTTGGACCGCAGAAAAGAACCATGGCTGGGCATTGGCTCCGCTCGGGGCCTGGAGCCCGGCTTCAAGTATTGCATGCAGCTCTGGATCTTTTATCTGTTCCGGCTGAAAATTCCGGATGCTTCTCCTTGCAGCTATTGCTTTCATGACTTCATTCATTATATCCACCCATGCGTCAGGAAGTAAGCATCATACAAAAACCTTTCTTTTTTCACGGCTCAGCCCAGATGCTCAATCGCCGCTTTCCTGAAAAACGGGACCTTGAAAAGCAGAACCCCTGTGTAGAACATGATTGTCCTGAACCTGCCGCTCTTTGCAAGAATATTCATAAGAAGACTATGCTTACGTTTGGTCCTTAGGATCGCATCTATCCTGTGAGGCTTGTGACCAGGGTCTAGTATGATCCTGCCTATCTCCTCTCCTGTGACCAGTGCCTGGTAAATGCCCTCGCCGGTCATCTCAGAGGCAAACCCTCCAGCATCCCCTGCTAAGAACAGATTTCCAAACCTGTAGCCTTGGTAATCATTGTTGATGACGAATCCCTCAAGCTTTCCGCTGGATACGTCTATGTCTCTCCTTTCCAGCCACCCCATGAAATTATTCATCATCACCTCTGGATGCAATTCCTCGGGACTGCATCCGCATCCTACAGAAACATAGCCCCTGTGAGGGAAGATCCATGCATACCAGGCAGCGAATGATCTCGATTCAAAAAAGATTTCCAGCTCCTTATATTCATCTGTAGGGATGACATACTGGACACCGATGCCTGTCTTTCTTGTCCTGATTTTTAAAAATCTTCTAACTGATGACGAGGAGCCGTCAGCCCCGACCAGGAACCTGTAGTCTATCTTTTTTCCTTGTGCAACAATATAATCTTTGCATATCTCTGTCACCATGGCACCTGTCCTGACCTCGATGTTTCTGTATCTTTTTATCCTGCTCAGGTGCCACTGTCCGAGCATCTTCCTGTCGATTGTGAATATGAAATCCTCATCATGCCTGACTTCTGTGGACGAATTGTTGACATGAAGGCTAATCCTGTCGAAATGGTGTTCGACCAGTTCCTGGGGCAGTTTGAGGATTCTCATGTCCTTTTTGGTGAGCCCTCCTGCGCAGACTTTCGGCCCTATCTCAGGATTCTTCTCGAGTAGGAGCACTTTGTTTTCAGAATTTCCCAGTGTCTCTGCGCACATGAGGCCTGCAGGACCACCTCCTATTATTATGACGTCGAATGATTCCATGAAACGGATATTCATGCTGATTTTATTAAGGTTTCGCAGGAGTCTGGATGGGCCTTTGTGTGTTCTTCATTGTCTCTTAAGAATTGATCCTGATATAATAGGCATGTCTACTCCGGGAATATTCATGCTGCCTTATCTGCAGCACTTTCTTACGACAGGGCAAAAAAGTATTGCAATGTTCAGGAGTGCCCAGAGTATTGCTGAGCTTATCCATAGGCTGCCATCCACTTTCAGGAGATACTGGACATAGTAGAGGAATGCAAAAAAGGAGACCTCTGCGATGACAGCATACACCCATTCCTTTGTCTTGTCTGCCATGATAATACCTCATCCTTGTTCTGAATGATATCCTATATAAAAATTGCGGTTTGTTTCATGCAGTCCGAAAGGCTTAAATAAATTCAGATGACCTCCATATGGATGGCAAAGGACATCTTTGAGAACATCTACAGGGAGCCTAATGCTGTCTGGACCAGGCCCGGACCATGAAGCGAATTTTTTTTCCCTGGAAAAAGCCTGAATTTCCCATGTGCTAGATTTTAGATCAAGAAATCCACTGCAATCTCATGGATATCTTAAAAAAATAATAAAAAAGAATTATATATGTATTTTCCTCATATTACATGATCTCAGAACTTTTTATGCTTGCTGAAGCAATCCCTGCAATAGACAGGCCTGTCTGCCTTGGGCTTGAATGGCACTTCGCATTCATTTCCGCAATCAGCACAAACTGCCTTATGCATCTCTCTGTCTTCCTGGTTTCTCCTGAAACCGCCTCTTCTGTTCTCCATCGTATTTCACTCTCCTTGCCTGGCACACGTATTGTGCCTGCACTTTTGCCCTATATTTTTCCTCTATTTATAAATATTGTTCATAAGATTTCTGATTTTGATGTTTAAAGGTTTTTTTTAGGAAGATAAACTGGTTGCAGATTAGGATTTCTGCCTGAGGCAAAATGGTGTGCATCAGCTAATTGTGATATAGTACTTATATATGTGATATGCGCCTGTTTCAGGGTGCATAATCTTGATATAGCCTCTCATGAGCCCATCAAGGTCTCATAAAGCCTGATATATTCCCTGGCCATGTTTTCAGGCTGGAATGCGGCTTTAGAGCATTCCATCACATCCTCCCTTAATCTATCGAATGAACCTGACTCCGCGACTTCATAAAACAGCCTGAATGCCTCAAGCATGGCTTCTTCTGAATAGGTTTCTGTCACTATTCCCGGAATACTCTGCCCGGTATTCCTGTAGTCATGAACTGTCTGGGCTATACCGCCGACAGCCCGCACTATAGGCACTGCACCGTATCTTGCGCCTTTCATGTGGACAAGCTCGCACGGCGCGTATCTGGAGAAATTGAGCACGCCGTCAGCAGCAGCATAGGCCTTCCTTTCAAACTTGTCTGAGAATCTCTTGAGTATGACTCTCCTGTTCTCGGCATATTGGTTGATGTTTGAGACTGTCTGTTCTATTGTCGGGATGTAATGCCCGTCAGAGATTATGGCAATCTGGAGTTTCGGAAATGTGTTCAGCAATCTCGGGAGCATATTGTTCAGTAGGTCGATCCCCTTCTGGTTCGGATCCGCCCTGTTTGTCCATACCACTAGCCTGGAATTCGATTTTGGTTCCAATCCGACCTCGCCCTGGAAACAGAGCTTGTTTGCAAGCTTGCCCTCATTTATCGTTTGAAGATCGTACTTAGGAAACAGATAATCGTCTGTTCCAGGGTCGTATGAAGCATCCGGAGAATTGAGTATCCCTACAATATGCCTCTCCTTTTGCCTTATGAGTTCGCCGAACCTTGGCGGCGCATTGATCGGTATCTCTCTGTCAAGGATCTCTTCAAGCCACCTCTGGCTTGGTGTGTTGCACCAGTCAGAGCCGTAGATTCCGCTCAGGAGGAGATTGACTTTTGACCAATCGTATTTATCTAGCCACAGCCTGTGCTTGAATGTTTGGGGCAGGCCCATGTCCCTGATGGAATCGATGCTAACAGTCTTTGTGTGGACATTATGCAAAGTGAAGAGGGACTTGTATCCAGGTCCTGCCAGCGGACCGATAAGCCCTGTGGGCCAGTCATGGCAGTGGATGATGTCAGGTCTGATTCTCGGCAGGACATCGTTTAGCACCCTTGACTGGAAAGCGAGCGAGAACCCCTCGATATCCTTGTCATAAGGGGACTTATTTGCCGAATACCTCTTATCTTCTACGAGAATGAGCCTTTCCCTGTCGAAATCTGCCTTGTCAATGCCTGTTCTCCTGAAGTATGGGACAGCGACATAAGGCCTGATCCCTGTCTTTCCGAGCGATTCAACAAGAGTCGTCACCATGTCTGCAAGGCCGCCGGCCTTGACTATCTTCTGCCTGGTCGAATTCTTCAGCGTGTAATAGGAAAGCTCCGGTGTGACGATGAGGATCTTCTTGCCTTTCATCTCTGCCAGAAGGTGAACTACTTTATTAAATCTTGTCATGTCAGCCATTGATTGGAGGGGTGCAATGCAAAACAAACATTTAAATATAATTTAGTATTACCTAATAATAATTATTAAATAAAACAGATTCTAAAATAAGGGGGTAGATAAAATGGCAGCAGAAGTAGCAAGGAAGATGGTCGAGAAGGCAGGTGTGGATGTGGAGAAGCTCTTGAAGCTTCTAGTCAGGAATGCAGCAGCAGAGCTGACGACATACTACTACTACACCATATTGAGGGCGAACCTCATCGGGTTCGACGGCGAAGGGCTCAAAGCCGTCGCAGAGGATGCAAGGATAGAGGACAGGAATCATTTCGAGGCATTGATGCCGAGGATATACGAGCTCGGCGGGAAACTGCCTGACAGCATGGTGGAGTTCCACAACATGTCAGCCTGCCCGCCTGCAAGCCTGCCCAAGGACCCGAAGGACGTGAAGGCTATTGTCGAGGTCCTGCTCAAGGCTGAGCAGTGCGCAGTCGCAGGTTATCATGCGATATGCGACATGACAGCAGGAAAGGACCACAGGACTTATGACCTGGCGCTGGCAATACTCAATGAGGAGATAGAGCACGAGGCATGGTTCACTGAGTTCCTTGGCAGGGGGCCTTCAGGGCATTTCCGGAGGCCTGGCGGGACAAACAGCCCGTTTGTCTCAAAGTTCCTTCATTGATTTTATTTTATTGTTTTTATCATTTTGATAAATAATATAAATGGGATGATAATCGCTGGGATACATGGAAGACATAAAATATACGAATCAGAGAGTTGAGATTTTGGATTTTCTCAGAGGCAGCAAGGCTCATCCGTCAGTGGAGCAGGTCTTTGAGGGCGTGAAAAAGAAGCTGACCAGGATTAGCAGGGCGACTGTCTATCAGAACCTGAAATTCCTGGCAGGGAAAAGGCTTATCCAGGAGGTCAATATCAAAGGGGTATCGAGATTTGAGCCGAACATGGAGCCTCACCACCACCTGATATGCAGGAGATGCGGAAGTATAACGGACTTTGAATCGAAAGAATTGACAGATTATTCATTGAGGATTGCAAAGAAGCAAAAGGAATTGAAGATCGATTCAGCTGATACTCATTTCTACGGGATTTGCAGCAATTGCAGGAGGGAAAAAAATGGGAACAAAAGGCATTGAGATAGTGGGCATGGATGTAAAGGAGCTGATTGGCATGCTTAACAAGGCATTGGCAGACGAGTGGCTTGCAGTCTACCAGTACTGGGTCGGCGCCAAGGTGATCAAAGGTCCGATGAGGGGCGCTGTCGAGGCAGAGCTCAAGGAGCACTCAGAGGAAGAGCTCAAGCATGCGAACATGCTTGCTGACAGGATAATCCAGCTGGGCGGAACCCCGCTGCTCAGCCCTCAGGAGCTGATGAAAGAGAGCGGGTGCGGCTATGATGCGCCGAAGGATCCGAATGTAACAGAGATCCTGAAGCAGAATATAAAGGGCGAGCAGTGTGCGATAGTCACATACAAGAAGATGCTTGACAGGCTGAAGACAGGTGACGATCAGATAACCTTCAACATGATAAGGAAGATCATGGAGGATGAGGTCGAGCATGAGGAGGATCTCCAGAACCTGGAAGAGGATATCAAGCTTATGAAGGAATGATTTTTTTTATTCTTCTTGATTATTTCAGGCTTCTCAGTTCACTTCTTCAGCAGTGCATCCATGTCCAGCTCAAGCCCCTCAAGTCTGCTTTTTAGAAAGAGCCTGGAGTCTTCCACGCCTTTGTTGTATATGTCAGGCCCTGTCTCTTCCAGGAATAGGTCCAGGAAATTCTCTGCTGCGATGACACCTATCTCTTCATCCCTTTCTTTTTTGAAAAACCCGATTATCCTGTCGATGGCAGTCCTCCTTTTCTCATCTGTAAGAAGGTCCCAATCCCTCTTGGTCTTTTCCATTTAGAACCGTCATGCTGCAGGATATTTAAATTTGTTGTTCCATACTGCTCCTCCATCATCAGTAAACTATATATACAACCAGCGAAACACAGGTTTACAGATGGTGATGAGGTCCGCCGTGGCACGTGCCAGAACTGCTTTTGCTGATGACTTCTTCTCAGGTTGATGATTAAGATGCTGGAAGATTATGCAAAGAGAAAGATCATCCTGGAGCAGGGCATTGCCTCTGTCGAGAGGATAATGGACAGCAGGGCTGCCTATAAAGAGCTTCGCAAGCTCAGGGGAAAGCTTGATAAGGACATATTCAATCTTGCGGTGCTCGGCCAGTTCAAGAGGGGAAAGACATCATTCATCAATGCACTGGTAGGTGAAGATCTTCTGCCGACTGCGATAGTGCCCCAGACTTCCATCATAACTATCCTCAGGTACGGCGAGAAGGTTTCTGTCAAGGTCATCTTCCTGGACAAGAAAGAGAAGTCCATAGGCCTGGACGAGCTTCACCTGTACGTGACAGAGAAAGGCAATCCGGAAAACCAAAAAAATGTCATGGTCGTTGAGATAAGCTATCCCTCTGATTATCTAAAGGACGGGATTCTGCTGATTGACACCCCCGGTATCGGCTCAACATTCCTGCACAACACGCAGATGACATATGAATACATAAAGGAGATCGATGCTGCTATATTCCTTCTTTCCGCTGACCCGCCGATAAGCCAGGGTGAGCTGGATTTTTTGAGAGACATAAGAAGATTCATCCCCAGGATATTCTTTGTCCTCAACAAGATAGATTACCTCGAGGAGAAGGGAATAGAGGAGATGATGCAGTTCAACGAGGGGATACTCCAGGAAGGACTGGGGCTGAAGACCTCAATCATCCCTCTGTCGGCCAAACTCGCCCTTGAGGCGAAACTGGATGATGATGCTCAAAAGCTGCACAAGAGCAGGATGATGGGATTTGAGACCGTGCTCTCAGACTTTTTCATGCATGAGAAAGGGAACGTGATGCTCCTTTCTGTCCAGGACAGCCTGAAGACGCTCATCGAAGAGGCCAAAGGTTTTCTCGAACTTGAGATAAAATCAATCAGGATGCCTCTGAAGGATGCTGAAGAGAGGCTGAAAAAATTCAGGGATACTGCAGATGGGATAAGAGAAGAGCAGGAAGATGCAGAGCCCATAATCAAGGCTGAGATAAACAGGATAATGGAGATGGTCGACGAGGACCTTGAGGATTTCAAACAGAAGAACAATCCCGGGCTGATGGCCGAGCTCCAGGAGAGGTTCGACAGCCTGAAGGATGTGGCCAGAGGGGAGATAGTTGTCCAGGTCCAGAAGAGCTACCTCAGGCTCATCGAGGAATTGTTCGAGCCCTGGAGGATTGAGGAGGAAAGGAAGGTCAAAGAGAGGTTCGAAAGGACTGCTGCCAGGTTTTCAGTTGTGTCGAACAAGGCGATCGAGAGGATAAAGGAGCTCTCTTCAAAACTGTTCAGCGTTGACATCCACCTCCTGCCGATGCAGGATACTTTCAGCCTGGAAAGCCGGCTCTATTACAGGGTCGATGAGGTGTTCAGCCAGCTTGGCGACGAGCTGAAGCTGCTCCTTCCCGGGTTCGCCTACAGGAAGATGCTATGGAATAAGCTCAGCAAGAACATCCATCAGCACCTGGACATGAATTCAGGCAGGATAAGGCATGATTTTCTTGAGAGGCTGAACAACAGCTCGATGAGGTTCATAGAAATCCTCAATGAGAGGATAGGCAGTGTCATCGGGAATATTGAACAGGCCATACAGAAAGGCATGGACGAGAAGGAGAAGAGCGAAAAGGACATTGATGAGCTCATGAGGACCCTTACTGAAAAGATTGAGTCCCTGGACAAGGTCAGGAATGAGATAAGCTGGGATGCTCCCTGAAAAATTTCCTGTTGTGACATTCCCTGTTCAATCCATGATGATCCCTGTCAATCTCCTTATGCCCTGCCTGCAGAACCAGGTCCCCGGAAGAGTAAGAAGGGATGCAAAGAATAAGCAGACAAGGAATGATGCGAACTTAAACAGCATTATCATTCCTGCGATTATCGCTCATTATCCCAAAACTGGCCGAGCCTTTTTCTCTGTTTTTCTCAGATGACAATATGCTGATGTCATCAGTTGTCTCGATTTGGTTAATTCAGAAAAGCATCGCTTGCACGACCTGGTGGCTCAAGCATCTGCAGATTTTTTGCCGGATAGGTCTGACAGCCGCCGTGATGCACTTATCTGGTGAAATATGGTAAAAAAGGACTAAGGTCCAGATTGTTTTTTCCTGATCAGTATGAATAATTCGATGACTATGAATAAAGCAATCAATCCAATGACTCCCAGGATTATCATAAGATAGAATTTGTATGAATCCAGGGAGTTTCCGACAACCTTGAAGCTGGCGGCGATCTCCTGTTCCATGTCTTTATAATCTGTCAATGTGAGAAATATCTTATATGTTCCGCCTTTTGTGCTTTCAGGTATGGTTATCTGGTCCATGAACGAGGCCTGGGTCTCTATTGCTTTTAGGACCTTCATATATGCGATCTCCTCCCCGTCTGCATCCCTGATGGAATACTCGAGCCTCAGGTCCTTTCTCTCTGTATTTTCCGGCCATTTGACCTCTGTCTCAAAAAAAACCTCATCTCCTGCCTGGACTTCTAAATGATTTGCTGGAATGCTGATCTCTGCTGACATGGCCGAGGAGAAATCTACTAAGATGATCAGGGCAAATATTGCACAGACAGATACGATTGACAATATCTTCATATTTAATTCATGATAATTTCATAGGTATAAAAATCCTTTTATTTTGCAGGCAGGTTTTTATTTTTTACTCATGCAGGAACATGAGTGAAACTTCCTGAGCATATCAGCCTGCTCCCTCATTTTCCATTTGCTGATGATGGCCTCCCTTTCCCACAAACAAAAGAGCGTATGGTCAGAAGCGTTATTATTATCATGACCATTATCCCGATCGAAATGCCGAGATTAAGATAGATTATTATCTGAGATCTCCTGAGGATATTGCTGCGGACATCAGAAGTCACTGAATGCTCGATGTCTGACCAGGCTCTGTAATTCTCATAAAGCTCATCCTTGTATAGCCTGTATTCTGCTCCCATTGTCAGGGCGTAGGCAGTCTCTGTGTCATTCTTCTCCATCGCATCAAACGCTTCTGTCTCAAGGTTCACAAGCTCGATGTTCTCTTTATCCAAAAGGTCAAGGATGACATATACTTTCTCCTTAATGTCTTCAGGCCTTTTGCTCTGGGAGATGAGGATCCTCGAATCTCTCTTCAACAGATCATCTAATCTTACACCTATCTTATCATAATACAGCCTCCGCTCTCTGACCCCTCTGACATCCCCTTCCAGGGAATTAAGCAGGGCTTCATGGACAGCACCTGTCAGCATTGCGTCATAACCTATCACCTGTTCAGACATGACTTCCAAAGGTGATTCGATATTCTTTATTTCTATGGTTCTCTTATAAAGCTGGTCCTGCAGATGATAGGTCATTGCCATCTGGATCAGGATGAATAATATGACTGATATAAAACCCATCAATATTCTTGTATTTCTTTTCAAGTTGATTCACCTCAATCATAAGATTTTTTTTATATAATCGATCATATCATACTTCATGAAATCTTCACATCTCTGTTCTACTATGACGCATGCCTTGATGGAAGGGACATATGCATGGGCTCCCATGACTTCATCTCCCATATAATTCTTATATCTGGCAATCTTCTCCTCATGTTGTACAGTAGAATTATCAGATTCTAACTTCTCAATATGGTTAAGGCAGTTTACAGCACCAAAGCTTTTGATCTGCTGGATCATCACCCCTTTCACATTGTCCTTTCCTATATATTTCGATTCGGTCAGGAGCATGCCGGCGTTGTCGATAAGATAGACCTCAACTGTTTCACTTATTGAGTTCATTATGATCTTGTTGTTTATTTCCTCTATAGGTATGTCAAAGGCTATCCTTCCGATGATCCTCTTGCCTGATGTGTCATTGATCGGCCCGATGATTGCATAGTAATACCCTTTTCTCAATGGATCATAATATTCCGTAAACATGACGTCATGCCTCTTTGCAAGATAATATGGATGCTCGCTGTAATCTGTTCCTGGAAGGTCATTATCTCCGATGGAGACTATACCCTGGGAGCTCATCAGGCTGATTCCTGGAATCAGGTCTTTCAGGGCATCTATCTGATTTTTGGCTATGCTTATTGTTGCTGGATCATCAGGGTATAAGACTGCATCCTTGAAGACAGTCATTGAACCGATGATCGATAATTTCTCGTTTTGATTGACAAAAAAGTCGTTTATCAATGACGCTTCATCATCAGCCAGCGCCTGAAGAGCTTTATTATGCATGTCTGTAACCATATTTCTCTCGATAAAGAATAATACCACCAGGATGGATATCAATAAAAAGAATAAGAGCAGGAATAATTCTATCCTTCTAATGATTATTTCTCTTATTTTTTTGCGCATTAAGTAACCCTCCACATCCCTGACCTGAATAATCCGATCAGATAGACGACTGATATGATCTCGCCGATGATCCATATCCATGTGTAGGACCTTTTCTTTCCTGCACTTATTGTAAATCCCTGCCTGAAATCATCTGCAACATCGTTTCCATATAGTGTGCTCAGCACCAATGAATATTCTCCATCAGAAAGGTCCAGGCCATTGAAGCTCTTTCTCACGACTTCCTCTGTTGTCACAGTGACGGTCCCTTTTTCATTATATACTTCTTTTCCTGAGATATCCAGTATCCTGTAGGTCAGATCGACAGGAGTTGGGACAGTCCCGAAGCTTACAAAAGTTATGACTGCGCTCAGGTCATCAGATGACTGCATCATATTGTCATCGATCCTGAAAGATATGTCAAACAATTGTTCAGGAAAGCCTTCACTCATGTCATCTGGTCTTTCAGGTTCTGCTGCCTTTTCACGCGGTGCTTCTGGGGCTGTACCTTCAGCAGATTGCATCTCAACCTCGGGAGTTTCGACAGAAGTATTATTCACAAGAATTGCTTCGGGTGCCTGATCATTGATGACAGTGGAATGGCTTCTTCTGCCTCCTCCTGATGGAGCTGTATCAGGTATCTCTTCACTGATGCCAAATCCGCTGAAAGATGCCGTCAGGTAGGTGAAATGATCATCATCTGTGTCCTGTTGGGCTGAACCTGTGACATCATTCCATCCGCCCCGGCAGGTCCTTGTCATGAAGACATAATCTGCGCAGTGATAGAGCTTCAGATAATTCTCGTTTGTGAAGTCCAATCCTGAATAATCTATCGTCACTGTCGCATTTGCAAATGAAAAACCGTTGTCGATCCCATATGTGGCCAGATAACCTGCCTCTTCATGATGCTTATCGATCCCGAATGTCGCGTTGGTGAGGCTGTCAATATCCACTGACCTGAGGGTAGCTGTTATCTCTTGGTCGTATGCTCCAAAAATAAATTCGTCATAAACCCCTTCCGGTATGTTCACTGTATAGGCCTGGTCCGCAACTTTCTCGTGAATGATCTCTCCTCCATCTTTCAAGATGATGCTCATGTTCGTCATCTCTCCTGTGCTGTTGAGGTGTTGATATGTGTTAATCTCTATATTCAACGTGATATTCAACAGTTTAATAGCTTCAGAGATTGAAATTGTCCTTGTCTCTGTCGAATCAAGGTTTCCGCTTGTGTCATTGACAGTAGCATTTATATGGTAGGTCCCGTATGGAAGATCAGTGAAGTTGATGAACAATGGGCTTGAAGATGATCTATTGCTCCTGATAAGCCCGGATGTGTTGTAAAGATTGAGGACAATTGTGTCAATCCCTATATTGTCTGACGCAGTGACATTGGCAGAGACCCATGATTGCGTTGTGTTCCCTGTTTCAGTCGTAGGTGCTGTGAAATCGATTGAAGGATCGGTCGAGTCTCTGAGGACTATGCTCCATACATCTGTCTGGACTGAGTTCCCGAAGGTGTCGTTGACATACCATGTCCAGCTGACTGTCCCAGTGTCTGCAGGGACAGTCTTAGTGACTGATATTTCTTCCCCGTCTGAATATTGTCCTGGCGTGTCATTGATCCAGTCAGTCGTATTGAGCCAGCTGAAGATATAGCTGTCCGGGTTTGCATCGTTGAGCGTGATGTTGAAATGGACAATATCTCCGATGGTCGAATCTGATGTCAGGTCTGTCGTATTGCCCTCCCAGGCCGGGTCTGTCAAGTCAGACATCTCGATGATGGTCAGCTCATTGCTGAGCACGCTTGCACCCGCAACACCGTCATAGACCGGAGTAGCGCTGACCATCCAGTCCTCTCCGACAGTTGTATATGAGCTCTCAAGCGATTGATCTGTCTGTTCAGATAATTTCACAATTCTCCACCCATATCCTGTGTCGGTCCCGGTCCCGGCTGCGTCATAGTATCCGCCTGCATAGATATTGCCGGAATGGTCAGACTCGATCGAATATACCTTATCAGTGAAGATCCCCGGCGATGTCCAGTTGTAATCCCTGATAAAGTCCAGATCCGGGCTCAGTTTCACAATCCTCCAGTCAATCCCAGTATTGGTTGTGGTTCCGCCTGTGTTATAATATCCACCTGCGTAGATGTTGCCGGATGCATCGATCTCGATTGGATCAAACCCTGGCTGATCATCATAATTTCCCGGCGATGTCCAGTTGTAATCCTTGATAAGGTCAAGATCATTATCCAGTTTCACAATCCTCCATCCGTATCCTGTGTCGGTCCCGGTCCCGGCTGTGTCATGATATCCGGCTGCATAGATATTGCCGGAATGCTCAGACTCGATCGAATATATCTTATCTGTGAATGTCCCCGGCGATGTCCAGTTGTAATCCCTGATGAAGTCCAGATCCGGGTCGAGTTTCACAATCCTCCAGTCAATCCCTGTATTGGTTGTGGTTCCGCCTGTGTTATAATATCCTGCTGCATAGATGTTGCCGGATGGATCAGTCTCGACAGAATATATCATATCGCCGAAGATCCCGGGCGATGTCCAGTTATAGTCGCTGACAAAGCCCAGATCCGGGTCGAGTTTCACAATCCTCCAGTCAATCCCTGTATTTGTACCTGTACCTGAAGAATCAAAATATCCCCCTGCATAGATATTGCCCCAAGGATCTATCCTGATTGAAAGGATCCCATCATTGAAATCTCCCGGCGATGTCCAGTTGTAATCCTTGACAATGTTCAGATCCGGGTCGAGTTTCACAATTCTCCAGTCAATCCCTGTATCGATTCCAGTTCCGCCTGAATCATAATATCCTCCTGCGTAGATGTTGCCGGAAGGATCAGATACTATCGAATTGATGACATCATCATAATCACCAGGCGATGTCCAGTTATAATCCCTGACAAAGCCGAAATCAGGATCAAATTTCATGATTCTCCATCCAAATCCTGTCTCGGTTCCGGTTCCTGCTGTATTATAATATCCCCCTGCATAGATATTGCCGGAAGGATCAGATACTATCGAATATATCAGGTCGCCATAATTTCCAGGCGATGTCCAGTTATGATCACCATCTGCTTCAAATGGCAGCACTTTTCCATCCTTATACCACTCATAGCTGATATTAGAATCAGCAGGGTCTAGTCCCTGGGCATGGGCAGTCAGATCATCAATCGTGAAATTATATCCAGAGGTTGAATTCAGGACAACAGAATCGATCGAGACAGCATATGCATTTCCGGCCAGAATAGAATACAGGATGGAAGAAAACAAGGCCACTATAATCAATCTGGTATTCTTACTGCCTATCACCTCTATTTTTCTCATCTGTCAAACATGACGATAATACAATGTATGGATCATCTGTCTGCAATCGGTCTCAATTTCCTATTGCTATTGGCTGCACAGGTCCTTGATGCTTGATCTGTCCGGTTATCCAATATTATACTTATCTGCGTACATATATTTAAATGTTTGCCAATAAATTGTATATCTTATGTTAATATATTATATATAAATAGATATTTAATTTTAGGTATTTAAATTTATTGGTCGATTTGGGATAAATTTCTAGCTAAGTTTATCCTAAAATAGAATTTAATCACATTATCCATGAATTTATCCAATAGTTTTTACAAGATAAACTTTCAAAAAAAATGCAAATGACACGTCGAAAATAATTGCTCGGGCTATTGATGAATTCAGCGATCAATTAATTTTCTTCGAGGCTTGGATAGGGCGCGATGCCATGACCCATCCGCCTGAGCATTATTGTACACAGATGGGATCAAATAAGCACAAAATTTATTTTTTGCCAATAAATTGCATATATCTTGTTTATATTTATTCAATATATAGATAAATTAATTTAAATATTTCCAAAAACTACTCATTAGATTGATGCAATATGCCTGATGCGGAATATTGGAAAAAGTTTAGCTATGTCATGAGAGGGAAGCAGAGGAAAAAAGTACTGCATGTGCTTGACGGGCCCCAGTTGGTCAGCCAGATAGCGAAGAAGACAGAATTGAGCCTGGCTGAGACAAGCAGGGCATTGAAGGGGTTGGTCGGACAGGGCCTAGCAGTGTGCAAGAATCCTGAAGACCATCTTGGAAGGGTATATGGGTTGACAGATAAAGGCTACCAGATACAGAAGAAAGTCAAATAATCAACTATTTTCCATATTTTCATCATATGGTCGTAACCAGCTATCCCGGACATGGCATATCTTGTTGTCTTCTCAGATATTTCAATATTTCATAGGATGATTGAAGATAATTCCGGAAATAGATATTTCTCCTGTTGGATCATATACCATTAGATATCAATTTATATCATTTTGCCATAAAGATCAGTTCTTCAGGCATATTTTCCGAAAAATTTCCAATAAGTTTTTATATTGGCAATAACTATTCATAAAATTGATGAAATATGCCTGAAGAAGAATACTGGAAAAAGTTCAGTTTTGTCATGAGAGGGAAGCAGAGACTGTTAGTCATGACTGCAATGGACAGGCCGTCGCTGGTCAGCCATATTGCGAAGAGGACAGGGCTGAGCCTGCCTGAGACCAGCAGGGCACTGAAGGGTCTGGTCAGTCATGGTCTTGTGGTATGCAAAAACCCAAAAGACGTTATCGGCAGGGTATATGAGCTGACCGGGGAAGGATATGAATTGCAGAAAAATGTCAGACAATGACTTCTATAGACATGGTCATAGAAAACTTAGGTATTTGGTTTTCAGACCTATCTGGATATCATTCATTATCCCAGCATCCCAGTCCATTTCCTGATGCCCATCCTGTAGAACCAGAGCCCCAGGATGCCCAGAAGGACTGCAAAGAGCATGTATACGAAGAATGATGCTAACAGGAACGGCAGTACCATGCCGGCGATTATTACAGGAAGGAAAAGGAGCATCATCCAGCCCAGGCTCGTGATATTGAGGGAATTGTCGTTGGGCTTGAGGCCGTTTATGAAAAGGCTTATGCACATGGTGTAGAAGATGAAGGAGAGGAGCATCACGATTCCAGCTGGCAGGTTTGCATATTCCGAGTTGGCCCCTGCATAGAAGACCAGCAGCACAATGCCGATAATGGAGCAGATCACCTGGGATAACATCATCTTAGGGAGTATGAAATCCTCCAGTTTTGCCGGCAAAAACACGTAGTAGTCGAACGAGTCGCCTGAGAGCAGGATATTGAAGAAGTTGATGCTCAATGTGCCGAGGAGGATCCCGACAAATACAAGGTTGTTAGTGACAGCTGACAACTCCCCCTTGAAAAGGTCGATGCTGCTGAGGAGAAGGATCATCAGTATCGACGGTATCACTACATTGAACAGCGGCTTTGCGACCAGGCCGTGCGTCCTGTATAGGTCGATGAAATCCTTGAACAGGAATGTGTTGGAATTCCAGAACCTGAGCGACCTGTGCATTTTCTTTGTCCTGATCGAGCTGTATTCATTGCCTATTATCTTAGCAGTAAGGAAAAGCAGGATGGTTATCAGCAGCAGGTTGGAGAGTATGCTGAGAAATCCGGGATTTTCATACATGTAATACGGCAGGAAGAACGACATGCTGTATCTCATGAACCCGAATGCTGAGATGACAGCTATAACGGCAAGGCTTGAGTAGAATGCCGCCTTTGACCTGGTCAGCAGAACAGTCAGGAAAAATGAGATGGATATTCCCATGATGAATGCGGATGATATTGAAAGCAGCAGTAAAGGGATGTGAGCTATGCTGCTGCCTGTGAGCAGCAGCCCGATAGCGACCCCGGCGATGATGGGTATGATGAACCACCCGAAATAGAATATGGAATCGCTCACAGCAGCTGTCATGAATATGGTGCTGAGCCTTATGGGGAGGACAAGGGCGTTTGAGAAAAGCTTGCCGAAATCCCCGAACCGCCTCTCCAGATAGTCAGTTGCATGGAGGCCGAATGTCCCTGACATTATGCCGAAGGCGAAAAATACGATGATGAATGCAGGGACCAGGCTTCCTGACCCGCCGAAAGATGAGTAGCTGCTCATGAAGAATGTGATGAAGGCAGCAAGTATGCAGAGGATAAACGGAAATAGGAAAAAATTTCTGCTCCCCCTGAGCTCGCTGTGAAGCCTTATCTCTTCCAGCAGCATGTACCTGAGCAGATTATTTTCCATTGTCCACTGCGCCTATGAAGAGGTCTTCCAGGTCTTTCTTGCTTTTCCTGACATCAGCCATGCTCTCCTGGAGTATGGACCTGCCGTCCTTGAGGATGCCTACATGCGTGCAGATCTCGTCAGCGATGCTGAGTATGTGGGTCGAGAGGAAGATGGTGTTCTTCTTCTTTACATAATCCACCAGGTACTTCTTGAACTTCTTTTGCATTATCGGGTCTAGGTTTATGAGCGGCTCGTCGATGAACACTATCCTCGGCTCGTGGATGAATGCCTGTGTCGCGACAAGCTTCTGCTTGGTCCCCCTTGAGAGGTCCTTTATGAGAGTGTCCTTCTCATGGGCGAAATCGAAGAAATCGAGCCACCTGCCTATGGCGTCAGTGCTGATCTTTCTCACTTTGCATATGAATTGCAGATACTCAGAAACAGTAAGAAACGATGGAGGGGATTCCTGCTCAGGTATTATCCCCATCTTCTCCCTTGCTCCGACAGGGTCCTTCACGACATCGATGCCCAATACAGAGACTTCGCCCTTTGTCGGCCGTATCTGGCCGGTAAGTATCTTCACAAGCGTCGATTTGCCAGAGCCGTTCGGTCCCAGGCAGCCGAAGAGCTGGCCCTCATCGAGCTGCAGGTTAATGTCTCTGAGCTTGAAGCCTCCGTAGTCCTTGGTTATGTGCTTTGCCTTTAGCATTCGGTGCAGATTTAATTTTTCTACTGCTTTATATGTTTTTCCCGAACCTTTTCCTAGCAGCTTTTGTGGGGAAAAGGTCAGCATATATCTTCTGCTGCCATTTCATGAGCTTGTCGATGCAACCCTGGCAGATGTCTGCGTGTGAGGATTCGTCAATCTTAAGCCTGTTGAGCCTCGGATGATAATCCTTTATCGGTTTCCTGCATAGTGCGCATTCCATTTTCTTCAAAGGCATTTCACTGGATTATATAAAAATATGATATGCTGCGGATTTGCGTAAGCCAGCTAGATCACCAGGTTGAAGAGATACCCTGTGAATATGATGCCTGCAGCGACGATGGGGATGTATATCGCGAGAAGCCTGGGCTTTAGCACCTTGCGCAGTATTATCATCTCGGGCAGCGACAATGCGACGACTGCCATCATGAATGCGAGCGCAGTGCCCAATGGAAGCCCTTTCTCGAAGAGCGAGCTGACTATCGGAATGACGCCTGCGGCATTCGAATAAAGAGGGACTCCGATGAGGACTGCGAGCGGGACAGCGTACCAGGTCCCCTTGCCTGCGATTCTTGCGAGCAGGTCTTCCGGTGCATAGCCGTGGATGAGGGCGCCGATGGCAATGCCTCCTATCACATATGGGAACACTTTCCTCACGATCGACTTGACTTCTGCATAGGCCTCATGGGACCTCTGCCTTTGAGTTTTATTCTCCAGCTCTAGGTCATGCCTCATCTTTATCTTGTAGACATAGTCCTCTACATATTTTTCCAGATGCAGCCTTCCGAGTATCAGCCCTGCAATTACGGAAATGACCCAGCCTGAGGCAATGAAGAGGAGTGCGATTTTCCAGCCGAAAAGACCGAGGAGGAGAACAGCTGCGACCTCATTGATAAGCGGTGCAGCTATCAGATAAGAGAAAGTCACTCCAAGAGGCACCCCTGACTCGACAAACCCGATGAACAGGGGGACTGCAGAGCACGAGCAGAAAGGCGTGAATATGCCTATTGTCGACGCTATCATGTTCCCGACAAATTCAAACCTGGTGGAGAGTATCTTCTTCACCCTTTCCGGTGCAAGGTATGTCCGGATATAGGACACGACAAAGATTATGGCTGCGAGAAGGATGAGTATCTTTATGGAGTCGAAGATGAAGAAATCGACAGCGCCACCTATGATGCTTCCCTGCTGCATGTGGAAAAGTGAATACACGAGCCAGTCGACTGCTGCCTGGAGGGGATAGAAGAGTCCTGCCATCTTATTTGAGCAGCTTCTGTATATCGTCCGAGGATAGCACCCTGCCGGATGAAGCGACCTTGCCGTCGATTACAAGTGCAGGGGTCGACATCACGCCATAGCCCATGATGCCTTCGATATCTGTCACTTTCTCTATGTCTGCTTCCATCCCTTTCTCTTCAAGGGCCTTCTTAACATTCTTCTCAAGCATTTTGCACTTCGGGCAGCCCGAGCCCAGCACTTTTATCTTCATGTTTTCGCCTCCTTGTCCATCACTCGAAATATCTTTTCAATCCTTTTGTCGTCCAGGGAATACAGTATCTTCTTGCCGTCCCTTCTTGACCTTATCAGTCCCCAGCCCTGCAGTTTTGAAAGATGCATCGAGGTGTTCGACTGGGTCCTCCTTATCTTCCCGGGAATCTCGCATGCGCAGAGCTCACCCTTCTGGAGGGAGCGCAGTATCCTGTGCTTTGTCTCCTCACCGAGCGCCCTGAACAGCCGGATGTCGTTTTTCATATCAATGAGTATTGATATGTTCTTAATAAATGTTTTGGTTTTCCAGAGGCGATGCATAAGAGCTGTTTATGCCAGTGCACCACGATGAAAGAACGTAGCCTAAGCAGGCTATCTAGCCTAAAGCAAGAAAGACAATAACTGTCAGCACTATGCTGCAGATTATGGAATACGCATGTATCATCCAGGCCTTCTTCATGTCTTTTCCATGCTCCTTGTCTGTCTGCACATTTCCCTTTTCACCGCCGGAGCCAGATAGGTCATAGATTCTTCTGGATGCAAACCCTGCGCAGAACCCCATCCTTCCCTGGAACAATCCCTCGAAAGCCATGAGCATGGGCAGAAAGACGAACAGGAGAGCCCACCTGGGTGTGGATAGTGCGAGCAGAAGGAATACCAATACTGCAGAGACTATGAAACCAGCTATTGCAAGCATGTACCTCTTCCTTATCTCATCCTTCCCGATGTTGCATACTCCGGCAACATAGCTGCTCATGCATCAAGGGTATGCATGCACATATAAAAAACATATGAAGGACGGCTCTTTCATTCTTTTGACTTCAGCGCGACAATGCTGATTATGAGCACAGCCAGGTACATGAAGAACCCATAGACGCAGGCAGGGACCTGCATGACTGACGGGCATGTGCCCATGCCGAGCGCCTCTGCCCCGCAGTAGCCTGCGAAAAGCTCAGTGTAGCTTAGGTAACCGGAAAACAGAAGCCCGGCGACAGAAATTCCCAAAATTATCTTGATTGCAGTGTCTTTTTTCATGCAGCCGGAGATTGTGAAGGTGATATTTAAATTTTATCACCTGGCCCTGCAGATGTTGTTCTTCTCCACCTGTATGGATGTGTTCTCGATGTTGAACCTTTTCAGCCTGCTGTTAATTGTCTTTATCAGTGAATCGTAGTCGTCTGTATCCGAGCAGACATGGCAGGACAGGTAGTTCTCGTTGGAATTGATCCCCCAGATGTGCAGGCTGTGCATATCATCCACGCCCTGGACAGACCTTATCTCGCGCCGCACCTCATCAAGGGATATCCCCTCAGGCACGCCCTGCATGATGAGGTGGAATGAGCTTCTCAGGATCCCGAAACTGCTCCAGAATATCATCACTGCGATGACAAAGCTTGCCAGGATATCGAACATGGAAAAGCCGGTGATGTAGATGACGATGCCTGAGACTATCACGAAAACCGATGATATAGTATCGTAGAACATGTGGAGGTATGCAGCCCGCATGTTCATGCTCCTTTCCCTGTCCCTGTTCAGGATGAGGATGGAAAGCAGGTTCCCGACAAGGCCGATAGCGCCTACGCCAATCATCACCGGCAGGACTATCGGCTCAGGGCTCCGGTATCTCATGAAGCTCTCGTATATGATGTAGAGCCCGATTAGGAGAAGCGCCAGGGCATTTATCGTCGAGGTGATGAGCTCGAACCTCTTCATGCCGAATGTGTATGAGCTGTCAGGCTTCCTTTCTGATACCTTCTCGCCGAAATATCCCAGGATAAGGGAGAGGACGTCCGAGAGGTTATGGCCTGCATCGGATAGCAGGGCCAGGCTGCCCGAGAATATGCCTCCTGCGTATTCCGCAGCAGTTATTATGATGTTTAGCAGTATTGTCCATCCTATCCTGCGGGATGCATGATCATGTCCGTGTCCCATTTTGATGCTTAAAGGGAACATGATTCATAAATATTTTCATTTTGAGCCGGTATCTTTAAATAATATATTATTGTTTTGAATGATATGGATGTGAAAGAAGCCATAGAAGGGAGAAGGAGCATAAGGAGATATGAAAAGAGGGAAATATCTGATGATATCATCAGGAAATTGATTGACAGCGCAAGGCTCGCACCTTCCGGGCTCAATGCGCAGCCCTCAAGGTATTTGGTTGTGAAAGACCAAAAAACAAAGTCCCTGTTAAGGGAGAATGAAGTTTTCCCGCAGGATTTTGTCTGCAAGGCTCCGGTTATAATTGTCTGCTGCACAGACCCCGGGGCATACAGGAAGAATGTTGAGGGATTGGACAATACTGACGAGGTCCGCGCAATAAGGGACCTGTCGATTGCTTCCTCTTTCCTGGTCCTGAGGGCTGCGGAACTCGGCCTGGGGACTTGCTATGTCGGCTGGGTCGATGAAAGGAAGATTAAGGAGGTTCTCGGCATCCTGGGAAAATATCTGGTACCATATGTCATAACCGCAGGCTATCCTGCTGAGCAGCCGAAAGCGACACCAAGGAAAGGCATTGATGGTATCCTTCTGCGTACTACCGGGTAATTTCTGTATATTAAAATTATGGAAACCTGGAAGATATTCCCGGTTGCCTTAACATGTTTAAGGATGCTTTTAATATTGCTGGCATCTGCATTTCCGAATATTGAATCATAGAAAGCAAAGTGATAAATTCATTTATTTATTTTATTTAGTTTTTTTAACATGTTGTAATCTCTCTGGTCTTCGACAAATTGGTATTTGAACACGGGCTGCAGATTTATTATGTGGTTCCTCAATGCAAAAATGCTTCCAACAACCGCCACGATTGCCACTCCACCTGCAATCGAGACACCTGCAGCGGTTCCTATACCAATCGCTCCTCCGATAGCTTCAACGGCGTGCATGTTTTTTTTCCTTCGAAGCTCTTCTACCTTGTTCAGCAGATATCCGTTCTCTCTCAGGACTTTCCTGTATGCCTGTATCATCTCATCATTCCTGGCGACTTCCTTGAGCCATGCCTCGACAAATTCATGGAAAGCATCGCTCTTGCCTGAGTTCAATGCTTTTTCTTCAAGCAGGATCCTTTTTTCAATTCTTTCAGTTTCTTTTTCCATCATATTCAGCAGACGTATCACGCTTTCAAAGAAAAAAGATACTTCTTTCGTGCCGAAGTTGACGTATGCTATCTGGATCCTGCCTTTCAATTGGCTGCTTGACTCTCATAATCTCATTTCTGCATAAGATATCAATGATTCACCTGCATTCTCCTGTTTCCTTGAAATCTCCAATAGCTTCTGCTCTCTGGAGATGCATGTATACAATATCTTTTTGTTTTTTTCATCGTTGAAAGAGCCTGGATTGTATGCTATTTCTTTCAGAAGCCTGTCTCTTCTCATCAGGCACTGCATGCGGATCCTGAATACCTGGATAATCTTCCTGCAGATCTGTTCAAGCTCCCTGATCTATTTTCTGTCATTCATGAGGGGGATGTAATCAAATGATAAAATAAATCTTTCGATTAAGGTTTAAAAATGAAAAAGTATTTATATATACAAAAGATTTAGTTCTTGCATGCCAGAAACTGCAGAATTAACAGCGCTTGGGGAAAGTGTTTATAAGGTCAATGTTAAGATTCTTCAAGCTCTAAGGATTAGAAGCAAAATACTCCAAAGAATCCGTGATTCCTGTGAAATATTGAAAGCAGATCCCCTTGACAGGAACGCAAGAGATTCATTGGTTACAAATCTGGAACGGGAAAGGAAATTCCTTGGTATCATAAGAAGGGGAAGCAAAGAGGGTATCAAAGCTCTTGAGAAAGCTCTCAAATCCCTGAAGAGGACACAAGCTCCGGAAGACGTCAAAGCCACTACTGAAGCGCTTATTCTCAATCTTATTGATTCAATGAGATTTTCTGAAAGAAAAATCAAAGCTATTGAAAAAAGAGTCAAACAGGGCGAAAGATTAGAATATAAGGATTATACCAACAAACATATAACGAAATTTTTAGATACTTTAAAAGAGGAGGAGGAATTAGATACAGAGATCACTGCAAGGTTGAAAGGTGAATTGAACAGGATTGTACCGCCATTTAAAGCATTGGCAGAAAAGTTAGGGATTAGTGCAGTTGCAGGAGGGATGGCAGGAATGGGGTTCGGCGTCATGGGCTCTTGGATTGAAAATGCGGAATTCATGGTGCACATGAGCCATGGCATGTCCCGAGAACTTGCAAACCAAGCGACTACACCTCTTGGTCTAATAATGATGATAATCGGAGGTGGAATTGGTTTTTTGTATATGTTTTTATACTGGGATATTAAAATGGCGGAAAATGAAAAAAAAACGAGGGAAGAACTCAGCCATTGATCCATACTTTCACTATTCTTCTGTCTTTTCCAAAACAGAGCGCACTTCATGCCTATGTTTCTCGATGAAATCATAAATTTTCTTTTGCCTATCAATTGTTAATCATTGGTCCAAAAAAGCTTTGGTGATTCTTCAGTTTTTCATCGAGAGATTGAAGAGCGAAACCTCTTCAAGGCTGCCAAAAACTTACGCATACCACGGGAGCCTGTCCAACGCACCCACATGGGCGAGCATTAAGAATAGAGATGCGAATTTTTTTGATAGGGAAAGAAGCACATAGCGGGGGTATGTTTGACTCAGGAAAAATTTGGGCAGGTCACCCTAGAGAATCCAGAAATTCTGAAAGAGGCCCATCGGGGACCTGTTTTAACGGATAGGTGTACTCAGTGTACATGAGATCCGGCAGCTCAGCATAAAGCGCTTGCAGGACCGTAATGGCTTCTGGATTATTGAGAGAACGGTTGCTCCAATCATCGAATTCCATCTGGATAGGATTGAGCTCATCATGGACCTGAAGCACCAAATCATCCACAGTCTTATGCCTGCATGGATCACCAGGTGTTGTTGGATTACAAAACCCCGCTTTACTGACTGCTCCATGTACCTTTTCCTTATCTTTTGCCGTGGTCAATATGATGCTTGCTGTCATTTACCAAGGGAATAGGGATGTATTGATAAAATTATGCAAATTATCCATGCCGCCCAATCTATACCGGGCAATGATTGTGGCCAACATCGATGTTAAATACCCCTAGCTAAGAAGTGGGTCTGAGGCGGAAACCGGAGGTTTTCGAGTAATTTTTCAGGGACTTTAGAAAACTATATAAATAACTACTGATTAGTGGTGTTATGAAATTCGAATTTAATAAGCAATCAAAACTCTATGGTAGGAAAGTATATCAATCAATGGATCGAGTAGCCTTTGTTCCATTCTCAGAAGAGGCTATGCATGAATATATATTTGCATATCAAAACGAAGTTCCTGATTCTAATAAAGAAC
Source organism: uncultured Candidatus Woesearchaeota archaeon (assembly GCA_963717515.1). Taxonomy (GTDB): domain Archaea; phylum Nanobdellota; class Nanobdellia; order Woesearchaeales; family DSVV01; genus CAYXZQ01. The sequence goes on along the minus strand of OY970338.1, from coordinate 869,942 downwards.
CTGATTTGTATAGAGGTGCAATTGTATCTGCTAATGGTTCTGATGAAATTCAATTGAGATATGATGGACTGGATGAAATGATAATTCTAATAACATTACAAGCAGATGATGAATTTCGGAAAGAGAATGCGAAATTAGTTGAACAGAACGAATTGTTCAGGATTGAATGTTAGTCACTTAATAATTATTGAGCATAACATGGGAATTCCTGTTAATTGCCCCGAACGAAACGAGAGTGCAGCGTGGTCGAGGAGAGAAGCGACGAAGAAGTATGTTTGAAGTCGGTCTATCCAGCGAACAAAGTGAGCCATCAAGAAACAGAGTTAAGGGGCGGCATCTTAGAAACATTAATAAATGCTTCATTAGTATAAACTATCGTTATGAAGTTTTACCTATCATCTTTCAAATTAGGAGATAAATCTGCTGAATTGGTCAGATTAATGGGGGAGAATAAAGAGATTGCATATATCCCGAATGCGTGTGACTATACTGAAGTAGATTTGGATAAAAGGACCAAATGGGAAAGGCAGGACATGGAAAGTTTAAAGGGATTAGGCCTGACTGTAGAGTATCTTGATCTGAAAAAATATTTTGGCAAGACTGATGGACTTCGGAAGAAGCTAAGTGAATTTGGCGGTGTGTTTGCCAGAGGTGGAAATGCATTTGTTCTTCGTCAGGCGATGAAGCTGTGCGGTTTTGATATGATTTTCAAAGAGCTTCTAGAAAGGGATGATTTTGTATATGCTGGTTACAGTGCGGGGATATGCGTTTTATCAAAAGATCTTGGTGCACTCCAGATAGTGGATGATCCGACCGACTTGCCATATGAGGAAATCAGAGAGCCGATATTGGAGGGTCTTGGATATCTAGATTACATAATCCTTCCGCATTACAAATCAGATCATCCAGAGTCAGCAGATATTGATAAAGAGGTTGAATTCGCAAAGAAGAATAATATCCCATTCAGGACCTTGAAAGATGGTGAAGTGATAATCATTGAGTAGATGTTACCTCATTCTATTTTTGACCCTTTGAAATTATTGCACATCTCATGGGGGACATGTCATCTTCATTTTGCAGACCAATAATCAATTTACCGGTATTGGTGTTTAGGATCACGATCCAGTTCATATGCATAATTCGAGCATATAGACTTTCAGACTCTCTGTTTCAACAACGTGGTGTATTGAAGACCTTATATAATCATAAAGATAAGCACAATCTAGTTATGCGGCCGTTTCTTCTTCTTGACAAAGTAAAATCCGGCCCCTGCTGCAATCAATAATACTATGATCAGCAGTAAAATTGGAGCCGGATTGTTTTTTTCAGATTTTATTTCTGGCCAGTTCTTGGTTTCTGCTTCAGCGTCGAAAGTTGTTTTCTGGCTTAACCCAGCACTGTCTGCAGTAACTGTTTCGGAATCAGTGACCAGCTCTTTTTTGCCAGTTGCCGTGCTTGTAAACTCAACAGTGCCTTCCAAAACTTCCAAAGTGCTGTGGGTTTCATCAATATCCAGAATAAATGTAGTGCCCTTGATGCCTATTGTTGCAAGATTGGATTTCACTTCTATATCTTCTCCTGCTAGGACCTTCTTAATGTTCATCTTAAGTCTTCCTCCCAGGACTTCAAGACGCGATTTTTCCTTGGGCGGAGATTCAATAACAATCTCAGATTCTTCTTTTAGCGTGATCGTGCTCAAATCAGCAAGAGTTACTATCGCACTGCTTTCCTCGCCAGTCAGGACATGGTCGTTCACACACAGGATAGAATGCATTGTTGCAGATCTCATATTATCAGGGTTGCTATGCGGGAAAATATCCACGACTTTGCTGATTGAACTGAATCTTGCTCCAGAATCCACGCATGCCTCTTCCTGCACAACCCAGCCAAAGAAAGGATTCCCTGGAATGACAATAGTCTCATCACCTATTTTATTTACTAAAATTGGATTAGAATATCTTGAGTATTTGCTTGTTTGGTCAGGTTCTGATGTTGGAAATCTTAAAAGTATTGTCCCTCCATTGATGACCTCTCCAGTCAACGGTTTTCCAAGCGAGTTTATTGTGGGTCCTTTTTCTTCAAATGTTCCGTATGGCCCTCCAGAAAATTTCAGATGGTATGTGATCGTGTCGAATTCCGGATAATTGCCGGGCTGGCTTATCTTAAACGTAGGAAATGATTTTTTTTCCTTGTCCATATAGCCGTTAAACTTGTATTTTGAGCCTGTGCTTGATGGAATATATCTGATTGTCAAGGCAGCATCGCTATAGTCTTTCTTCCAGAACAACATTCCCGATGTTCCGCCTTCCTCACCAACATTCCAAAATGATAATGTATATTCTATGGAGCCAATCTTTATGCCGTCCCAGAGACCATCATAAGGTTCGCCAGTCTCTCTGGTGCCTGGCAGGCCATTGATTAATTCATAGCCGCCTTCCTGATTATTATCGACCGATCCATCAATTATTATTTTTGTTGCAGAAACTCCCAGCGGGACTTCGGCATTGACCGTCGATTGGCAAAACAATAAGACAATGATCAATGAGATGAATCTTTTCATATTTGTACCTCCCAAAAATTTTCATTATATTAAAAAGAGCCTTATAAAAATCTTTCCATATTTTCAAACAAGTATCATAGAGCAAATAATCATTGGGCTCTGAAACGAACTGGAATTCCAGTTAGCGAACCGACGGCCGAAGGAGAGCGCATCGGGGTCGAGCACTGTTGCCGGAGGAGAGGGAGCAGAGTTTTCCTGCTGCCGGAGCCATAAGAATCACAGATTTTCAGGGTCAGAAAAATTTGCAATTTTTTTTGGAAATCTGATAGTGCCTTAATTTTTGCTTACCTTCATCCAATACAAAATGTTCGTTAGGGAGAGAGATTCTTTCTGTCTTTTGTTTTAATGCTCAAACAATAGTCTTATAAATTAAATTTGCTTCCAGGTATTTTATATTTAAAATATGGTGGTGATTGAGATGTCTTATATCGTTGATTTTAAGGATGTGTCAACTGTAGGCTTAGAATCTTCACCAGTCGCAGAAGCGCTTGCCGGTTTACGTGCAAATGAAGCCCGTTACTTTATGAACAAATACAACCATAAATTTACAGTCGTTCCAGCAAAGAAGAGCCAGAAGACCCTTGATTATGTTAACAATATCTTGAAAGAAGAACGTGATATTGATTTTGCGGCAAAACCTTTGCAAACATCGAGTTTTCAGGTGGAAAACATCAGATGGGCATACGTGTTTTATGAAGATGGTCTTGGTGTCAATGTCCTGTATACGATTGATGATCCAAAAAAAAGGGCAGTCGGTTTCAAGCTTTCTGAAGGGATGGAAGTGCCGAAAGAGCTGGAAGGGAAGTTTAGGTTTGCCAGGCAGAAGTCTAAACTTGCAGGAACTATCCGTGGCTCTTTTTTTGTAATCAAAGGGGAGTATTAGAACAAACCATCAGTTGCTATACTGAAAATCTGGTCATGATGCTGGTGAATTGTTCTTGTTTTAACGAAGGCATCGATCTAATCATATTCAAGGCTTACTGGTGGAAGAGGCAGTAAGAAAATTCTGGCTGACATCGGAATTCCTGTTTAACATACCGACCCATACGAAGTGGGGGGAGGGTAGTATGGCGGAACCGTGCCAAGCCGTTAATTATAAAAATAGAAGTGCATTTTTATCAATAAAGAAGGGGTGTTAAACACTCCAGTGAATTCTGGAGATTTATTAAAATGAAGCAAGGAGTATATTTATTTCAAGAACCAAATATAGTATATTCATTAGTTGGAATTCTAAAAAATAGAACTAATCTCAATGTAAAAGGAAGTCACCTAATGGATGAAGCAGAAAAAGACATTTTAAGTGGTGAATTCTCAAAAATCATTGTTGAACCATATATTGGTTGTAAAAAAGGTGATCCTATAAAATTACAAGAGATTTTACAAAATGCTGTTAAAGAAGGGATTAATGTATTAGTCTATTCAACTTTAAGTCAGCATGATATTGGGAATGATTGTGGAATTGTTGAAGGAGTCCATTATAATCACTATAGAATAATGCCAGCAGAACTTCAATACATCGTTGATTATGTTCAAAGTTAATTCTATTTAGGCTTGGCACGGTGAGTAATATTTTGGCTAACATCGGAATTTAACGAAGTTCAAAATTTGAGGCAACCCACAAATTTTGAATTTGGGTGGAAGGGAAATTTTGCTTGGCAAAATAGGGAAGCGGTTCCCTGTAACCGTTAAATTCCTGTTAGTTACTTTTCCCATACGAAGTGTGGGAAAACTGCGTCCGCAGAGTTTTTGAATTACTATATTAATTCGACCGTAGGGAGTGTAACTGTCCGTAGGACAAGAGGGGGATTTTCGTTCATTCGAGCGAACACAGTGAGCAATTAAGAACAAGTATCAAGGGACACGCTTATTTATCAATAATCAAAATTTATTCTTCTTAATTTTACTTTACCTTTCTTTATTTCTTCTCTTTGTCTTTTTGTTGGTTGTGCAGAATGTCCAGTTTTTATCTCATAATATTCTCCATCTACTTCATAATCACTTCCAACACCTGTTCTATTTACTTTTTTACCTTGTGATTCCATTTCGTTTTTGAAACATGCCTCTCCAGCACCACCTTTTAATCTTTTCATCAAAGCCTTTTCTTTATTAATCCATGAACTCATTTTGCTACCTCAACTACATTTAGGCGATATATCAATACCATGATTACCGCTACAATAACAAATATAATCTCCTGTTCCTCCAGAATAACTATTAACATAATCTTGACCTATGCTTGAGCAATATGATTTACAATCATCTTCATCACAATCTGATGACCTACATTCACATACACATTGCCTATTTTCTATTTTGAAATTATCCATAGCTTCATCTTTCATCCTACAATCCATAGTGCATTTTGTTTCACAATCAGGATAAGGTCCAAGATTATCTGCTTCTGGAATATTTTCTTCAGATTCAGCACAAGAACAGCTACATTTATCTCCATTTTGAGTAGAACTTACAAAAACTTGCCCCTCATCTTCACATTTGGATATGCATGCATCATCACAATTAGTAAATCCTTGATTTGATGAATAACAGCTACATTGACAAGCACCTTCATCAGATACAGTTACATTTGGGGTTAATCCCTGATTTTCACATAAAGGAATACAAAACGAGTTGCATGATTCTATATCTTGTTGTCTTGATTGTTTACAATTACAGTTACAACTTATCCCATCATCAGCCAAAGAAGATGTTGAGTAATCCATTCCTTTACTGCTACAAGAAGATTTACAAGATTGGGTGCATTGTGATTCTCTATATTCTGGTTTTGGATGATTGAAAATTGGTAAGACTATACTATTTTTTGTATATCTCCCTTTGATATTCTCATCAGCAAAATTTGTGCCGGGTATCAAAATACAATCTGTTATTTCTGCTACTTCATCAAATTCATAAGAAATTAAACCTTTGTAATTATCTCCATCTTGTTTTAATTGCAAGTGAGATTCATCTTCCAGTTTATTAATCCGAACAACTACACTAAAATAATTAAATCCTAGAATTGTACCATCATCGCCAATTATATCTTTTGATTCATAAATATATCCTGCGTTATAGTAACCATAAAGCCATCTAGAGTTTTCTCCTGGTTTATTACCTAATCTCTGACTAAATCCTGGATCAACTGATTGGTATCCAATTTGATTTAATATTTTTGGTCCATTGTCGTTTAGTTGATTTTCAAAACCTTTTTCTTCGTGAATTAAATTTCCTGATGAAGAAACAACATAATAAATTAAGAATTTATCACCTAAAATATCTTTTACTTGTTCTTTACAACTTTTAGGAGTAGTATCTTCTTTTTGAGCCGTTAAATCTTCGGATGATGTGGATTCTGAAGAGGATTCTAAAATGTTTTGGTCTGTTTGGTTATTGTCTGAAGAAAAATTAATACCCACATCGAAATAATATATTACTCCAAATGCGACAACTAAAACAATTAATAAAATGTATTGAATCTTCATATTAACCCCAAATTTTCTTTTTCATATCCCTTTCAGTATCTTTATAATGTTGTTCAGCTCTTCTTTTACTTGCTTTATATCCCTCAGTTAATTCTTGAGGGCTTTTTAATCCATCACCAGAACTTCTTGCTCGTGAACCTACATGGATATGAATTGGTCTATCTGATTGTCTATGTCCACCATGTGCTTTAACTCTGCCTTTTTCTTTGGCGTATTCTTCTCTTTCAATAGTTCTTAATCTATCTCTCTCAGCCATGTTCTTTGCTCTTTCTTTTTTGGTATAACTCCAAAAACGACTAAGTTGGTGTGAACCCCATACAGAATAACCAATCATAAAAATAAAAGGTAGTGAAAGAATCATCCATTTTGCATTTTGGCTAAGAACTCCAAAAAAGAAACCACCAAAAAGACTTAATATTATTCCACTAAATATTCTTTTTCCTGTCCCTATATTGAGATGTGCTGGAGATTCAATAACAGAATCATAGATTTTTGTAACGAATGAGATTGTACCAACAATCACACCAATCGCAAAAGCAAGAACTAGTAAAATTAAGTTTGCATCATAAGGTAGATTTAATCCAACTATAATTGTTAAAATGATTCCAAAGATTATGCTTGAGCCAATTTTTCCCATTTTTATTTACCTTTGATTTAAATATGATACTGTCATATATAAAGTTTTCTTGAATAAGCGTGTCCCCTTCCTTTTTAGAAAATCCCCCTCTTTTTTATTTCTAGTAATTCAAAAATTGTAACTAACATCGGGCTTAAGCGAAGTTTCATGGGTGGTGCCATCGCACAGGTTAGGGTACAATTCTTATTCGCAGATTTAAGAATTTGGATGAAATTTGGGAGAACGAGGAGTGAGCTTGGCGAGCGACGAGTGAACCGTTTAAGCCCTGTTATACGCCCCGACGACCAAAGGGAGGAGAGTGCAACGTGGTCGAGGAGCGAAGCGACGAAGAAGTTGATTTTTGGCAGACTTATTTTAAATTTTTTACAAGTATTACGGCACCATCTTTAACTGGTTGATACCCCATATGATTCCAAAAAGAATTATTTAAAGACCCATCTACATATAATTTATCTACACCTTCTCTATGTTCATCTTCAACTAAATTCACTAATCTTTTTCCCACACCTTTGCCTTGTGTTGATGGGTCTACTTGTACTACTTCAATTGCGCAAATATCAGTTAGATGAATATTTGGGGTGCTCATTAAACTAGGTTTTGGATTTGATCTAAGATAACCAACAACATTTCCAGCATGGGTTTTTGCATAATAATATGCTCCTCTTGTTGGTGGTCCTTCTTCGTATTGTTGCATAAACTCCAAAACCTTTTGAGCATCATCTGGATTTTCAGGAGTCAACCTTGAAACTTGTATTTCATTTTCCATATTATTCTTGTAAAAAATTTACCTATTTAAATCTTTCTATTTTTATTATTGCTTAGTGGTATCAAGTCTGCCAAAAATCAATTGCGTATAACATCGGAATTTAACGACCCGCAGGGCTCGGGCGGAGCGAAGCGACCCCGAGAGTTTTTCAAGTGGAATGGAATGAAATTTCCTGCATCTGGAATTTATTGGATCACAGAATAGGATAGTATTTCCAGAACCGAGACACTGGGCACTCGTGTACTGTGGCGAGGTTCATACTTTCGAATGATGCATCTGATGGAAATTTCATGGAATGGAACGGTTTGCGAAGCAAATGAAAAATTTGGGAGAGCGACGAACGAGCCTGGCGAGTGAGGAGTGAACCGTTAAATTCCTGTTCAACTCTTTTCCCATACGAAGTGTGGGAAAATTTCGTCCGAAAAGTAAATTTGAAGTCCGTTCTTTCTAATGAGCGAAAGCGATAAATCAAGAATATAGATCATAGGGCAATTTTCTTTTAATCATTTGTTGAGATTGTAATTATATATTATTAAATTTTGAATGATTCCAATGAATAATAGAATCACACCAAAAATCATTATCCCAGTAGATATAAAAAACGATTTATTTACATCGCCACAAACATTTGGAGTATCGTAATTGGATAAAGCTGTTAATGGATTATCACACAATTTTTTTGCTTCATAAATAGTATATTTTTGATTTGATATTTTATTATAATAACCAGAATCAGACAAGAACCCAAAATAATATGTGATACAGATTATAATAATTCCAATTGTAATTAATCCAGATTTATAATTATCTTTTGATGCTTCAATCTTATTTTTCTTTTCAATTTTTCGTTTTTTCATTTCTTCAACTTCTATCTTTTCTTTCTGTACTTTGATTTTTGTTTCATGTTTACTAAAACAATTATGGCAGTGTAACTTACCATTGATTATTTTTGAAAACTTCCAAAATGGAATCTTATTACCACATACTTCACAGATTTTACTCATAGCTTCTTGTAGGGATTGTGATTTATTTAAATATATCGAAAAAGAAAATTGCCCTTATCAAATATTTTAGGACTTCAAATTTATTGAGTTGAACATCGCGATTTAACGAAGTTGAATTTTTGAGGCATCCCACAAAAATTCAATTTGGGTGAACGAGTGCAACGGAGTGAACCGTTAAATCGCTGTTAAATACTCACGATAGTGACGAGGAATAGTCTGCAAGACGGTTTTTTGCGAAGCAAAAAAATTCCGAAGAGTAAAATTTCCATTTCCAATCAATTCGAACGTAGTGAGTCTATAAGTGCGTAGCACCAGGGGAGTTCCGTTCTGTCAAGCTCGTAAGAGCCTTAGAGAACATACATCTAGGGGAGTTCTTTTCATCAAAGCCGAAGGCTCTTTTAGTTAATACATTGAGGGGAGTTCCGTTCAATTCATGCAAACAAAGTGAGCCTTTAAGAACAAGTATCTAAGGGCAAACTATTTTCCCGATACATTTATAAATATTTGAGCATATTTGTATTTTTAAGGGGTGCTGATGTAAATGAAATCAAAAAATATCACACTAAGAGTTAAGTCTGAATTGTATGATAAATATAGAGAATATTGCAAACATAAAGGTTTACTAGTCTCAAGACAGTTTGAATTAATGATGGAAGAGCAATTAAAGGAGAGTAAATAAGATGGAGGAAGAACAATATAATAAAATAATCAATGAAATCCAAGAAGTTCGTAATGATATTAAATATGCTATAAAACCTAAATTTTTGGATGTATCTATTAAGACAAAAGATCTTATTGAACATGCAATTGAATTATGGAGAATGGAATCTAGATTAAAAAAAGTATTGCCAGATTTAGATAAGAATGTAGCAGAGAGCATTACCAACTCATTTATAAAATTACATCGATATCTTGAAAAAAACGACATTGAAATAATTGACTATACAAATCAGAAATTTAATGAAGGTCTTAATCTTGATATTCTTGCGGTGGAAGATGATCCAAACGCCAAACATCCAACAATAAAAGAAACCAAAGAACCAACTATTACATACAAAGGTGAAGTGGTTAGTAAAGGTAAAATTATCCTAGTGAAAAAGGAAGATAAGAAAGAGGCTGCAGAGAATGAATAAGGACACTATAACTATCGGAATCGATTTAGGAACAACAAATTCATCTATTGCAGTAAGTACTAACGGAAAAGTTGAGATAATAAAAAAACCAGGAGGAGTAGAATACACTCCATCAGTTTTTGGTTTCGATAAGAAAAAGAATAAGGTTGTTGGACAGAAAGCTTATGATTATTTGTATAAATATAATTCAAAGGATGAAGAGAAGAATTTTAAAGCTGAGATTAAAAGGGAGATGGGTACTTCTGAAAAGGTTACATTTGAAAGGACCAATAAAAAGATGTCTCCTGAAGAAATTTCTGCTGAGATCTTGAGTAGCTTAAAAGAAGATCTTCTTCGAAAATATCCTGATTACGATACTACAGCGGCTGTAATAACTGTGCCTGCTGCTTTTTCTGTTTTGCAATCGGAAGCAACAAAAAGGGCAGGAAACTTAGCCGGATTCAAATATGTTGTATTGTTACAAGAACCAATAGCAGCGGCAATTTCTTATGGATTTGGAAAGAAAAAGGATGAAAATTGGCTTGTATATGATTTAGGAGGAGGCACATTTGATGTAGCACTTATTTCTTCAAAGGATGGAATACTATCGGTTTTAAGTCATAATGGAGATAATTTTTTAGGTGGAAAAAATATTGATTGGGATATTGTTCAGAAAATCATAGTCCCCAAAATAAAAGAAAAATATAATCTTTCAAATTTCACGCGTTCAAATAAAAAATATTCAACAATCTTTTCAAAACTGAAATATTATGCAGAAACCGCAAAGATAGAATTCTCTGAATACAAGAAAACATCTATAGAACTGGAAGATATTGGTAAAGACGACGACGGAAAAGCAATCTGCTTATCAATTAAAATAACAAGAGATGAGTTTGAAAATATTATACAGCCTACAATAGCGAGAACCATTAAACTAGCAAAAGATACATTAAAAGATGCTGGAATAAAAAGTTCTTCAGTTAATAAAATTGTCTTGGTTGGAGGACCTACTCAAATACCCTATTTAAAAAAGTGTCTTGAAAATGAACTAAAAATTGAGGTAGATTCCTCAGTAGATCCACTTACGGTTGTTGCTAATGGTGCGTGTGTATTTGGAATTAGTAAGAAAATACCAAAAGAGTTTTTAAGCTCTCCAAAAAACAGTAAAAAGGCAGGCGTCTATGATATAACTCTTAATTATGTTACTCTAACTTCAGATACTGAAGAATCTGTAACCGGTATAATCGATGGGCTGAAAGATGACCAAGAGTATTATATTCAAATACAATCTGATAGTGGCACATTTACAGGACCAAAAACTAAAGTAAACAAGGGGAAATTTTATTATCCGGTTAATGTTGCAACTAATAAGCAGAATTTGTATTGGGTATATTTATTTGATAGCAAAGGCAATTCTATAAAGATCTCACAAGATTCTTTTATTATTACTCATGGGCTTTCAGTTTCTGGTGCTCCAATACCTCATTCAGTAGGTGTTGTGGTTGCTTCTAAAGATTTCTCCTATAATCAAATAACTAATGTTGTTGATAAGATTTTTGAAAAAGGAGCAGTATTGCCACTAAAAGAGACATTAGACATATACAAAACATCAAGGAAGTTAAAAAAAGGAGAGGATAATTCTTTGGATATTGCAATTGTAGAAGGAGAATCTGAAATCCCTGACAGAAATAGCTTTTTATGTGAAGTTGGAATAAAAGGTAAAGACTTGCCCCATGATCTTCCTGCTGGTACGCCTGTCGAATTAACTCTTAATATGAATGAATCCAGAGAACTTACTGTAACTGCATATATACCTTTAATCGATATGACTCTAAATGCTCGTTCTACAATTACTGATGAAGCTATTGATACCCGAGCCATGTCTGATGAATTGGAAATACAAAGAAGAAGGGTAGAAGTTCTTTCAGATAATTGTTCAACAAAAGAGCGAAAAGATATTGCTGATTCAATGCAATCTGTTTCACAAGGCATCGAGAATTCAAAAAACGATGAAGATGAAAAGAGAAAGGCTAGTAAACAGCTAAAAGACCTGAAAATACAATTAGATAAACTGGCAGAAGAAAAGGAAATGCCACTTATTGCTAAAGAGAATTCGGAAAGATTGGCAGATTTAAAGCAAATTATAAATGAATACGCTGATCCAAAAGATAAGGATGATCTTAATACTCAGCTGAAAAGCCTTGAACTTGAAGGTAAAAAAGCAATTGATAATAATGATAAAACTCAGTTAATCAGAGTAAATGAGCAATTAGATGAACTTAGAAATCGAGCAATATTTACCAATCCTAACACGTGGATAGGTCAGTTTAAAGACATAGCGGAAAATGGGACATTCATCAATGACAAAGAAGCCCAATATTACATAAAGAAAGGCATAAAGGCTATTGATTCAGAAGATATTGAAGAGCTTAAACGTTGCATCCATCAATTAAGTCTTTTGTTATCAGAAGAAAGCCAACAAAATATTGAATTATCAGGTATAACTCGTTAAGATGGCAAATGCAATAGAACACAATGCTTATAGAATTTTAGGATTAGATGTAAGTGCATCTCAAAAAGATATTCTCAGAAGATATAAAGAAATAATCAATAGGCTAAAAATAGATGATATCCCTGAATATGAATTGGACTATAAGCTTTCTGAAAAGATACGAACAGAATCAGAAGTAGAAAAAGCCCTAAAAAAACTACAATCACATAAGACCAATATTGTTGAATTCTTCTTTTGGTTTCACATATCAGATAAAACCGATGAAAAAGCATTTGAACAAATTAAAAGTAATGAGACCCCCAAAGCAATCCAAATCTGGGAAAATGCATCAGAAACCCAAAATTCTAGATCATATCTCTATAAAAGGAATTTGGCAATACTTTACTGTCTAGCTCTTTTAGAGGATGATAAGCCTACATATGTAAAAAAATCATTAGAATTATGGAAAGATATCATTGACTCAGATAAGTTTTGGTCTGCATTTTCAAAAATATATTCTATGAATAATGATTTGGCTACAAATTCAGATAATTTTGATAGTTTTAGAAAAGATGCTTCTGGTCTGATTTCAGATGTTTATGCAGATATATCAAAAAGGCATAAGAAACCACAATACATTAAAGACTTTCAGGAGATCTTTAACACAATAGGTAAGAATACAGAAAAAGGAATATTAAATCCTGCAATTGAATCCATATATACTGAGCTTGAAAATTTAAGAAAATTTAAACTTGAAGATACTCAGGAAGATGACAATGGTCGAAAAGTTTGCGATAATTGTGGCGCAACTAATTCCAACATCTTCTCTTTAGCAGGGTGGACTTCTTTTTGGCTTTGTGATGATGGAATTGTTCTTTGCAATAAATGTAAGAAGAAGTCAAATAAACCATGCAAGAAAATTGATGATTTGAGCATTCATGAAAAGAAATGGAGAAAGAAACTAAAAGGAGTTTACGACATAATAAATTCTATAGAAAGTAAAATAGATAAGTTAAATAAAATTGGTTTGTACAATCATTCTCAATCAAAAAGTGCCAGAGATCACGTGGCGGAAGTTATTAGATCTGTTGCAGTATCATTGTATAATCAGGCTTTCTTGCATGAAGATTCGATTAAATTGACTAAAATTGCCCTAAAAATCTGTGGAACTGAAGGTATGAAGAAAAAACTTGAATCAGACATCCAAGCAATAGAAAAAATTAAAGAAGATGATAAGAGCAATTCCTTTGAATTAGAACTTAGTAATGGCAATACAATTTATTTTAAGGGAAATTACCTAGAATATAAAAAGAAGAAAATTGTATATTCTGACATTGAAGAAATATCTTATATGGCAACTTCCCATAGTGTAAACGGAATCCCTACTGGCACTACATATAAATTTACGTTGGCATCAAATGATGATGGTTTTTCTTTATCTGTTAATGAAGAAGAATGGCAACAATTAATCGGTGTTTCTAAACAAGTTATTGAACCTGTGATTATACAGAAGATAGTCGAAAAAATATTCGAGAAAAAATCTGAATATACCATTGGGGGAGTTACATTTGATAATACTGGTTATTCAAGAGACAAATTTTTTGGAGGTACTGATAAAGTAGAATGGGACGATACAATATTTATCCCACAATTCCATCAAGGACAAGTTATTTTATTCAAAGAAAAAAAGGATAAAGGAAAACAATTTGCTGCAATTAAGATGGATGAGCCTAATGCAGTTGTTTTACCTGAACTGATACAAGCATGTGCTGATGCATATCATTTATATCAATAATAAAAGAAAATGAAAACCTCAAAACCACTTTTATACAACGGATTCAAGGTAAGAGAAGGACTTACTATAAAAAATCGTATCGAAAGACTATACTTTACTGATATCTATGAATTATCTGATGGCTCTTATCTTTATTTATTCTTAAAAATAGATCCTAATGAGATTATTGATAGAAGTAAGAAATATGATATTGTAAGACTAAATAATGAAGGAAAAGAATATCTTGGCGTTATTGTGAAATATAATAGGAAAAGCCAGATATCTGATATTCAAGAAGAACTAAAAAGTGCTAGGGGTTTTGAGTGTGTTGCAGGCATGGAAGATCTTAAACATCTATTAATTACAGATGTGATAAACCCGTTAAAACATCCTGAGAATTTCAAAAAATTTAAGGTTTCAATTCCTAATGGGATTATACTATATGGTCCTCCTGGATGTGGTAAAACATTTATTGTTAGAAAATTAGCTGAAGAACTAAATTACGATTTTTTTGAAGTAAAACACTCTGATTTAGCTACTCCATTTATTCATGGTTCTGTAGGAAATATTGGAAAAGCTTTTGATATGGCTAAACAAAATTCTCCCGCTGTTCTTTTTTTTGATGAAATCAGCGGACTTGCACCAGATAGAAAAAATCTTAGTGAATCTTCATCACATAAGGAAGAAGAGATAAATGAATTCTTAATGCAATTAAATGACGCTGCGGAGAATGGGATATTGGTTGTTGGAGCTACTAATTATATTGATAGGATAGACCCTGCAATACTAAGACCTGGAAGATTTGACAAAAAGATTTATGTGTCTCCTCCTGACTTTGAAGCTCGTAAGGAATTATTTAAGATAGGGCTATCCAACAGACCATACGATAAGAAAATTGATTTTAAACATTTAGCTAAAATTACAGAAGAATTTACTTGTGCCGATATCATTAAGAATGTAGTTGAATCGGCAGCTAGAATTGCAGCCAATCTTAATAAATCCCTTATAGATCAATCGTTATTGGAAGAAGAAATAAAAAGAATTATGCCTAAAACGAAGAAAAAGAAAAAATAGTTTGCCCCTTTCTAAATATAAATTTCTTTTACGAAGTAAAAGTGTAGATGTCCGTCAGGACTAAGGAACTCCCCCTTTAATTAAGAACTCCCCTATTAAAAATAAATTTCTCCGAAGGAGACTATATGTGCGTAGCACTGGAACTCCCCAACTTTACCGTCTAAGAAATGGAAATTTTATTGTATTTAACATCGGAATTAACAGAAGTTTTGCCGTAGGCAAAATTTGGGTGAGGAACGGAAGAAAAAACCTTTAGAGTTTTTTCTGAGTACCACAACCTGTTAATTCCTGTTAGCCGAACCGACCCCTACAAAGTGGGGGGAGGGAAGTATGACGCAGACTAGAACCGCCCGTTATAAAGATTTAAATAAATTAGATATTTACCATTAATTGAATGGTACCTAAAGACAAATTTGGCAATCCGATCTATTCCCATATCTTCAAAAAACTAGTTGAAATAGGAAATCAGCTTATTAAATTGGGATATAAAGAAAGTTATAATAAACCCAATCTTTTCTATAAAAAAATTGAAAGTGATGCAACTCTAATTATATTTTTAGATATGAGAGGAACTGATGTTATTAAGATTTGGGAAGAACCAATGCCTATGATTTATCAAAAAGTTGAATCAGGAGAAGATTGGCAAATTGGAAGAACTGTAAAAAAAGAAATAGGTTTGCTACAAAAAAATAATGTTCCTTTTCGATTTAGTTTTGAGGGGATGTTGCATGGTTCAAATATTGATGAAGATTTTGTAGATGGATATTGCAAAATTTGTAAAAAAGATATGATGAGCAATGCTGAATTTTGCTCTGAAAATTGTGAAAAAGAATTTGATAGATTACAACAAATTGAATGGAAAAAAGAAAGGATTGAAAGAGAAAAATTAGAAAAAGAAGAACAAGTTAAACGAAAACTAGAGAAAGAAGAGGGTAATAAATTAATTTTTTCTAATGGAATTCAAAAACAAATTTCTTTTTCGATTAAAGAGGAATATTATAATAAATATTTTAAAGTAAACATGACAAATAAACAGGCCATAAGATATTTACGAGAGAGATTAATCAAGGAAGGATATCTTGGTTATAGAAAATTCTGTGAGACACAAGATTGTTATAATTATACAAATCAAATACATGAAGATAGTTATGATTTTGAAGATTTGTTTAAACAAGAAAATTATAAATCACTATGTATTGAGTGTCACGCAAAACTACATAAAAAGATGAGAACAGAAGGTGTATCTCAGAAAATTGATAATAAAAGAAGTAAAATGAAATCATCTTATGGGAAACCACTTGTGAGTTATGGTGAAACAATAAAAAATAAAAATTTAAATGACTTCTAGGGCGGTTCTAGTCGAGTAATATTTCGGCTAACATCGCGATTAAGAGAAGTTCGGTTTTGAGGCAACCCACAAAACCGAATTTGGATGGAGAAGTCTGCAAGACTTCGTAATCTCTTAATCGCTGTTATATTCGTCTGACCAAAGGGAAGACCTAAAATTTAGTGCAACGTTCCGTAGGAAAATTTTAGAGTTTTTGGATTACTGATAAATTCGACCGCAGGGAGTGAATATGTCCGAAGGACGAGAGAGGGGCGTCAGATTTTTTGCTTCTTTTTTCTAAAAAAAGAAGATAGAAGGGGCGTCTTGTTTTGGTTCTTTTCTGAAAAGAACATTTGGGGGCGTCGTATTGTTTTCACTAGACAGATAGGCGTAAGCTTTATATAGTGCTACACATAATTACAAATGTAGTTATGTGGGGAGATAAAAATGGGTGATAATGATAAAAAAAATGTGACACTGCATCTAAAATCTAATTTATATAATAAGTATTCTGATTATTGTAAAAAGGAAGGAATTGTTTTATCAAGACAGATTGAAAAATTTATTGAAGAGGAGTTAAAGAAAAATGGAAACTAAAATCCAAGAAAATCTTTTTCAAAAATACAAAGAAAAAGATAAAATCTTTAATACTCATTTTGATGATACTTACCAGTATTTAGTAAACTTTTCTCAAACAAAAGATTTGCCAATACATCGTTGGTTTTATTATCAGGAAGGATATTCTCCAAAATTGGTTGAAAATATAATTAATCATCTAAATCTAAATAAAAGAAAAAATATTTTCGTATTTGATCCTTTTTCTGGTTCAGGAACGACCTTATTAAAGTCTAAAGAAATGAATTACAAATCCGTCGGTTTTGAAATAAATCCGTTTAGTGCATTTATGATTAAAGTAAAGACAAGAAATTACACTAAGAAAGATTTAGATGAATATATCTCTTTTTCTATTCCAAAAAAAACCTCTATGAAAGATGTTTATTCCAAATATGAGTTAAAAATTATTCAAAATTTATTCGATAAAGAAAAACTAGAAAAAATAGAGATTATTAAAGAATCAATTAATAAAGTTAATAATCAAAAGGTTAGAGATTTACTTTATGCTACACTTTTATCTATTCTCGAGCCAGTTTCAAACTATCGTAAAGGTGGAAATGGATTAAAGAAGAAAAGAGTAAACAAAAATCTTGACCCCGTTAATAGTTTTTTGGAAAAAAGAAAAGAAATATTTGAAGATTTGTCAATACAAAAAAAAGAAGGTATTGAACCTAAAATAATTAATGATTCTTGCTTAAATATTGCGAAATATGATATAAAGGATATTGATATCTCCCTCTTCTCTCCCCCTTATGCAAATTGTTTTGATCCTTTTGAAGTATATAAAATTGAACTATGGCTTGGTAATTTTATCGAAGGTTATGATGATTTACGGAGTAAAAGAAAAAGTGCCTTAACATCTAACTTAAATGCTAATCTAAAGAAAGAATTTGATAATGAACACAGAACCGAACTTTTGAATAAAATTCTTGAATTGTTAAATGAAAAAGAACTATGGGATAAAAGACTACCAAAAATGTTAGATACATATTTCTTTGATATGTTTATTCTATTAAATGAATTATATAATAAAACCAAAGAAGGGGGATATTGTGTTATAGTCGTTGGCAATTCTTCATATGGGAATATTGCTATTCCAACAGATATTATTTTAGGAGAGATAGGTCAAAAAATAGGATTTAATGTAGATGAGATTATAGTTGGAAGAACAAATGAAACTAGTGCACAACAACACACTAAAATTGGAGAATTAAAAGAATACATAAGAGAAAGTTTGGTGGTATTACGAAAATGAGAGAGCAGATACTTGAAGTTGCAGAGTTGCCAGAAGAGATTTCTTTTAATTCAACCTTAGAGATTACCTCAAATAATGTTAATAGATACACACATGGATTTTTTAAGTATCCCTGCAAATTTATCCCCCACATACCAAGATGGGCAATTAATAAATATACTAAGGAAGGAGATACTGTTCTTGATCCTTTTGCTGGTTCAGGAACAACTTTACTTGAAAGTGTAATACTTAAAAGAAATTCTCTAGGAATTGACTTCGATAATTTTAGTCATTTGTTATGCAAAACAAAAACAAAATCATTAACAAAAAAGGAAATTGAAGAACTTGAATCCATAAAAAGTGATTTATTTGAGAATAATGGTTTAGCAGATTTGCCAGATATTCACAATCTTGAACATTGGTTTCCCAAAAAGAATATTGAGCTATTAAGAGTATTAAAGACCAATATTGAAAGATTCAAAAGAAAGGAAAAAATTTACAATTTTTTATTGGTTTGTTTTGCTACTACCATAAGAAAAGGTTCTTTTGCCGATAAATCCTCTCCAAAACCTTATGTTTCAACAAGAATAAAAAAAGAACCCGAAGATGTGAAAATTGCTTTTTTTAAAATATTTGAGAACCATCTAAAAGATATACGAGAATTTAGTAAACTAAAACTAGGAAAGGCAAGGATGATTTCTGATGATGCAAGAAAAATTCACGATGAGAGTTTATACAATAGCATAGATTTAGCAGTTACTTCTCCACCATACATTAATGCTTTTGACTATGTTAGATCATTACGTCTCGAAAATGCTTGGCTTGGATTTTATGGGGATGAAAATATAATTGATGTAAAAAAAAGGCAAATTGGAACAGAAACCATAAGTTCTAAAAAATATTTTCATAAAAAACCAGTTTTTGGTTTAGATAAATTAGACATTCTTATCTCAAAGATATACAAAGTAGATAAAAAAAGGGCGTATGTTGTCTATCAGTTTTTTATCGATATGGAAGAGAATATAAAACAAATTTATAAACTCCTAAAGACTAATTCTCATTATATTATTGTGGTCGGCGATAGCAACATAAGAAGTATAGATGTTGATACCCACAATATTTTAATGGATATTGCAAAGAAAAATGGATTTGATGTTGAAAACCTTTTTTCTTATATTATCAAGAATCGATATTTAAGAATCCCTCGTAAAGGAAGAGGGGGTTTAATTAAAAAAGACTGGGTTATAGATTTGGTGAAAAAATAATGGCAAAATCAACAAGAACAAAAGAGTTATGGCATATTCCAAAAAGAGGTAGTGTTCATCAAACAATATATATGGTTTATGTCTTGTCCTGGGATAAATTTCTTGGAAAAAGTTGGTCTAGTGGAAAACAAGAAAGTATCGGGAGTGAGATGGGGAAAGCAGGATTAACTCAAGATGGAAAAGCAATTACACACCAATCTGTAAGAACTTTATTGGCAAATGTTCCAAAATATTTAGGATTTGCCTATTTGGATGAATCAACAAATCCTTCTAGAATTATGGTTACAGATATCGGTTTTGAATTGATAAAAAGGCATAATATTGAAAAAATTCCT
Source organism: uncultured Candidatus Woesearchaeota archaeon (assembly GCA_963717515.1). Lineage (GTDB taxonomy): Archaea > Nanobdellota > Nanobdellia > Woesearchaeales > DSVV01 > CAYXZQ01. The sequence continues at coordinate 850,269 of OY970338.1, read as the reverse complement.
ACTCATAAAAATCTTTCAGATTATAAAAAACATGACGACCTAATTGAAATCTCAGAAATATTTGGAAAACAGATGTTAAAATTAATAATTACAAATCCAACGATTAGAAAAGATTGTGAAAATGTCCTCGTGTTTCCATTCAGAATGACTTTAAAATTATTAATGAAATTAGATTATTTGGATAAGGAAGAAATTGGTTATATCTTATTTCACACAAAGAAAGAAGATGAACTTGATTTAGTAATAGAGAAAATCAGAAATTTTAGAAGACTTCCTCCTGATAGGCGACTTGCTGAAATTAACGCCTATAAAAAAACAGAAGAGGGGCAATTAACTTTAGTAAAAGCTCCTTCCGCTGGATATTATATGTATTTATGTTTTTCAACAGGGTTATGCGAAAGAACAAATGTTAAGGTCAATAAGCCGAATAATCCAAAACTTCCTGCTCTAAAATTAAAAGATAAGGAAAAGGTTGTCAAATTGCTTTCTTCATTTGATGATGCTACAACATATGATTTTAAAGATGATTGGTATTTATGGAAAGAATACTTTACTAACCCCAATAGATTTTACCCACCACATGATGTAGAAATTACATCAAATTCAAAAAAAGATATTATTGTTACGATCTACAAAGAAAATAGATTGATTGGTAGCGAATCGTTATCAAAAGATAATAAGTTTTTTTTTATACCTGTTTTTAGAGATGAAGAATATATTATAATTGCTTATGATTCTGAAACTGGAAACCAATTATACAAAGAAAAACTAAAATTCGACAAAGAAAAAATAAACTTTCTTATTGATATTAAAGATGGAGATAACGAGATTAAATTTACCGAAGAAAATTTAATCAAATTTATCAAGGAAATGTTTTCAAATGAATTTTCTGGATTTGATAAACACTATTATCACAAATTAAAAGTGATTGAAAAATTGCTGTCAAAAAGTTATTTGGATAATAGAAGGAAGGGAGGAAGACTTGAATATCTATTCTTTGAATTGTTAAATAAACTAAAATCAAAATCAAATGTTGATGAAGTTTTTTGGTATGGAAAGAAAGGAAAATATGGAATTTGTGAACCTGCCCCAGGAGGAAAAGAAGGAAACCCTGATGTAACCTTTGAGATTGGAGAGCATTTATTCATTCTTGAACTTACAACTTATAGAGGCACTAGAGCACAATGGAATAGTTCAGAAGCATCTTCTGTTCCGGATCATATTGCTAAAGCGAAAAGAGAAAACCCGAATAAAAAAATTATTGGTATTTTTAGCGCTCCAAATATTCATCCACAATTAGAGAAAAATCTTACACTTAATGCTAGACAAGAAAAAGTAGGTATGATATTCATTCCTTGTATTGAATTTGCAGAATTGTTATCAAAATTAAATAGGACAGAACTGCTAAAATTGTTAGTAGAAAAAAGCGAAGAACAATTAAAGAAATAAAGACGCCCCTAATAGAATTTCTTTTGTGAAACAAAAGACTATATGTGCGAAGCACTGACGCCCCTTCTAATAAATATCGAACGTAGTGAGCGAATATGTCCGTAGGACTAAGCCCCTCTCTCTTTTGTTTCTTTTTCTAAAAGAAAGGAAGTAATCCAAAAATTGAATATAACATTGGGATTTAGAGAAGTTTTTGCGTAGCAAAAATTTGGGGAAAATTAGGTGGAACGGAGTGGAAACTAATTTTACCTCTAAATCCTTGTTAAACTCTTTTCCAGTTACGAGCGAAGCGGAGTTCTGGAAAACTGCGTAGCAGAGTCGAGAAAGAGGGCGTTCTATCTAAAGAGCGAATGCGACACATCAAGAACAAGAATAAAGGGCAAGAAAACCGAAACATTTATATAATTCTGTGTTATACCATATAACAAGGTGTTACAATGGTAAAAATTTTAGTAAACTTATCAGATGAAGAAGATAAAACAGTAGAGATGTATAAGTTAGTTAATAATCTTAAAACCAAACAGGAAGCTATAAAACAAATGGTTCAATATTTTAAAGCTGAAATAAAACCTAAAAATCTCAAAAAAGAGGAGTATTTCAAATAAAATGGCAAGCTGTAATAATTGTGGAAGACATATTAAACATCAATATGCAAACCAAACTGGATTATGTTACAGATGTTATCAAGAAAAAAGAAGAAAGGAAGATAATTATAAACATGGTGATAAAACTAATACTGGAGGTATTTTCAAAATGGTAGACTTAACTGGAAAAAAAGACGCATTATATTTAAAACAACGTTATCAACATAAATTAAATCAACAACATGGTGTTGTAAAAGACAAACGTGATTTCTTCTATAAAATGAATCATAAACTAAAAGGTGCTCTAGCAGAGATACAAAGACTTGCTTCAGATATGGATGCAGATCAAGAGGAGCGTGCAGATTTGTATAAAAGTTTACAAAATCTTTTAACAAAAGAAACCAATTTTGAAGAATCAATGCTGAAAACTTCTCAAAAAGGTCGTAAAGCAAAATCAATAGTTATCAATCAAAAGTTCAAAGATTCTGATATTGAAGAAGCAAGATATGATGGGATGATGGAGTACCTTGAAAAATATCCTAAATATGCATCAAAAAGTAGCTTTAGTGAAATACTTGAGCAAATCAAAAAAGTTGAAAAAGGAATTAAGGAAACAAAAAAAGACATGAATAAAGCAGTTGCGAATGCTTTGAAAGAAATATCTTACTTCCCAAGAAATATTATGGAATTCAGAGATTATGTTAAAAAATATAAAGCAGTTTTGACTGAAGGGAAGGAAAAAATTGAGAATTGTAGATATGTAAAAAGTATGTTGTTTAAAATTTCATCTATAAGAAACAAAGAAGATATTTTGTTAGATACTCTCAATCATAATCCTGAACACTTTGAAACTAGCGTTAATCAACTTGAAAAGGAAGTTAAAGAAGCAGAAGATGAAATTAAAAGTTTGAAAAAGAAATTTAATTTAGCGGATTAATATCAGAATGGGGACGTGTAATATATGTGGTAATTCAACAAAATTTAATTATCCATTATGCTGGCAACATTATTATTTTCATATAGGTTCTGGTAGATTTTGGTTTGCATTTATTTTAACAATTATTTGGGAATATCTAATAAACTTTCCAATTATTACAGAAGAAGGTTTGATGATACTTTTATTGAATAGTCTTTTTGATGCAACTAGATTTATTTGGTTTTTGGTCGGTTCAATTATTATTCACATTTTGGTTTTTGTTGGAAGTCTAATGTTTATGAATTATTTAGTTTACAAATTATTTTTTAGTAAAAGAGCAATTATCAAATTGGGATGATAGGTTTTCTTGCCCCTTATCTTTTTTTAGCCCTCTTTCTCGATTGAGTTTAACATCGCGATTCAAGCGAAGTTTCCTGAATGAGTGAAACGAATTCGGAAATTTGGGAGAGTGAGGAGTGAGCCTGGCGAACGACGAGCGAACCGCTTAATCGCTGTTATATTCTCCGCCAGTTACGCAAATTTTACGAAGTGAAATTTGAGTTTCGAGCGAAGCGAGAAACTTAGTTCTGGCGGATTTCGTCCGAAAAGTTTTTCCGTCATCAGGGGCAGGAAGCGATCTTTTTTTTTATCGCTTTTTTTGTTTTTTTGATTGCCCTTTTTAGACGGAAAAATTGAATATAACATCGCGATTTAACGAAGTTGAATTTTTGAGGCATCCCACAAAAATTCAATTTGGGTGAACGAGTGCAACGGAGTGAACCGTTAAATCGCTGTTAAATACTCACGATAGTGACGAGGAATAGTCTGCAAGACGGTTTTTTGCGAAGCAAAAAAATTCCGAAGAGTAAAATTTCCATTTCCAATCAATTCGAACGTAGTGAGTCTATATGTGCGAAGCACCGGGGGAGTTCAGTTCTTTCTATTGAGCGAATGCGATACATCAAGAACATACATTAAGGGGGAGTTCGTTTCATCAAAGCCGAAGGCTCTTCTCGTTACAGTAGAAAGGGGGAGTTTTTTAGGAACATTTATATCTATGTGTAAATATTTATACTTATTAGATGGGGTATTTATGGAATCAAAGAACATTACTTTAAAAGTTAATTCTGAACTTTATGATAGATATAGAGAATTCTGTAAACATGAAGGTTTGATTGTATCTAGGCAATTTGAAAAATGCATGGAAAAGCAATTGAAGGAGAGTAAAAATGATTAATTTGATTTTTTGGTGGTTTTAATTATGGAAAATGGACTAAAAACGATAAAAGATTTGTTCGATGGAACAAAAATATTCAGAGTTCCAATGTATCAACGAGCTTACTCTTGGGTTGATAAACAATTATCTGATTTTATTGAGGACATTAATAATCAAAAATTGGATCGTACATATTTTCTTGGTACCATCCTTTTAGAGAAAGCAGAATCTGAAGGAGATTTTACAGGTATTGATATTGTCGATGGTCAACAAAGAATGACTACCTTAGTAATTTTTATGAAAGTTCTTCTAAATTTGTTAAAACAAAACGGACAAGATGTAGAGATTTTGGAAGAAACTTTCATCAAATATAAAAATACTTACAAGTTGAGATTGCAGCAAGAAGATGCCGAATTTTTTCAAACTTATATTCTTGAAGATGTAGCGAATCCGGAAATTGTTCAAACAAGACCTTCTCAAAAAAAATTATTATTTGCTAAGTCGTATTTTACAGAAAGATTATCCTCTATGACAAAAACTGGACTTATAGAAATTAAAGATAAAATCAATAAGACCAAACTTTTAACTTATAGTGTAGAAGATAGTGCAGAAGCCACATTAATTTTTGAGACCACAAATGATCGTGGAAAGGAATTAACAAACCTTGAAAAAATAAAAAGTTTTCTGATGTACAAATGTTATATTGCCAGTGAAGAATCTGGGGATATTTTAAGGAGTATTTACAAAAGATTTAGTGATATTTATAACATAATTGATTCAGTGGATATTGATAATGAAGATAATATTTTACAATACCATTTTGTAGCTTATGAAAAATGGGGTATTAAAAGGGATTATCAAGAGTACATTAGAATTATTAAATCACAAGTTCATCAACTTTTACTTGATAAAAAAGACAAGGAAGTTGTAAAGTATATTGAAAATTATACAACTAAATTGAGGGAAGCATTTTACACTATTAATGAAATTCAACATGAATCTCAATCAGAAACACTTCGAGAGATATTTATGTTGGAAAGGTTGGGTGTTGCATTCTATCCATTATTAATGAAAACATATCAGATGGATACATCTGAGAATAAAGAAGAATTTGAAGATATTGTGAAACTTGTGGAGATTCTCAGTTTTAGGGTTCTTGGAATGAAAACAAAAAGGTCAAGTGATGTAGATAGTGCCATAAATGTAATTGTCAGAGATTTTAAAGGTGATTTTGAATTATTAAAATTGCAATTGGTAGAAAAAATATTAGAATATTGTAGCGATATCAAGTTTAAAGAAAAATTGAGCTCAACTGATTTTTATTATGATTTTCCAAGTGATAGAGTATATTTATTCTGGAAATATGAAAATCATCTTAGAAAACAAAACGGATATTCGCCTATGTCAGAAGGAGAATATACAACCAAAAACACAAGATTTCAACTAACTATAGAGCACATAGCTCCTCAAAATTCTGAGGAAGATGAGAAAAGAATTGTTACAACTAAAGATTGTAAATTTGTAGATTATAATAGTGATGAATTTCAAGAGGACTATTTGCATTCTATTGGCAATTTAACGTTTGATCCAAGGTCTTCAAATTCTAGTAAGGGAAGAAAACCAGTTGAAGAAAAAAATAGTAAATATTTTAGAAAAGCACCATTTATGACTCAAAATGAGTTAGAGGAGTTTCTTGAAAATGGTGTTTGGACAACCAATTCTATAAGTAAAAGAAAGGAAAAAATTCTTAATTTTGCATTAAAAATGTGGAATCCAATTAAAATAGTTGGTCTTGAGTCATATAATGAATACATTGAAAATAAAGAAAAAGCTCAAAATAATAGTAAAGTAGAATATACAGAAGATTATGTAAGGAAAAGGATGAGTGGAGAATCTTATGCACTTCTTCAGGAATTACGAAGACAATTAAAAGATATTACTGACTATGAAGAGAAAATAAATAAGCATTTTATTGGATTTAAAAATTATAAATATTATTTTGGCGTATTAAGACGGAGACAGAAATATATATACTTAAGCATACCTGATATTGATAAGAAACATGTGGTTGAAGATGATAATGTTGAATATTATCCTGATTATGAAGAACTGACAATAAAGATGTATTCAAAAGAAGATATTGAAAAATATCTTCATTTAATAAAATATTCAGATAGGTTCAAGAAAAAATGAAATCATACTTATACTTTTAAGATTATGGTTTCTAAGGTGAAGAATAATGGCAAAAAAGCAAATTAAGAAAGAGAAAAGTGTTGAAGAAACTTTATGGGAATCTGCTGATAAATTAAGAGGAAAAGTAGAATCTTCAGAATATAAGCATGTAGTCTTAGGTTTAATATTCCTTAAATTTGTTAATGATAAATTTGAAAAAAGAAAACAGGAACTAATTGCTGAAGGAAAAGAAAAATATGTAGATCTGGTTGAGTTCTATACAAGTAAAAATGTTTTCTACTTATCTGAAATATCTCGATGGGATTTTTTAAAGGAAAACGCTAAACAGAATGATATTGCATTAAAGATAGATACTGCTCTCGCTACTGTTGAAAAGAACAATCCTGCATTGAAAGGTGCTTTGCCTGATAATTATTACTCTCGTTTAGATCTTGATGTCAATAAGTTAGCTTCTTTGATTGATACAATAAATAATATTGATACTTTAAAAGATGCTGACCATGACATTATTGGACGAGTTTATGAATATTTTTTAAGAAAATTTGCATTGAAAGAAGGTAAAGGTAAAGGCGAATTCTATACTCCTAAATGTATTGTAAAACTGATTGCTGAAATGATTGAACCCTATAAAGGCAAAATTTACGATCCATGTTGTGGTTCGGGTGGAATGTTTGTTCAATCAATCAAATTTATCCAAAGTCATCATGGAAATAAAAAAGATATTTCAATTTATGGTCAAGAATATACCTCAACAACTTACAAGCTAGCAAAAATGAATCTTGCGATTAGAGGAATCTCAGCGAATTTAGGGAAGATTGCCGATGACTCATTCTTTAATGACCAACATGAAGACCTGAAAGCTGATTTTATTATGGCAAATCCTCCATTTAATCAAAAACAATGGAGAAAAGAAAACGAATTGACAAAAGATGCTAGGTGGGATGGTTATGAGGTTCCTCCAACAGGAAATGCAAACTATGCCTGGATTTTACACATGGTTTCAAAGCTTTCAGAAAATGGGGTTGCAGGATTTATTCTTTCAAATGGTGCTTTATCTGGTGGCGGAGAAGAATTGAAAATAAGACAGAAGCTAATTGAAAATGGTTTAGTTGAAGCAATTTTAATATTTCCTCAAAAATTATTTTATACAACTCCTATAAGTGTGAGTATGTGGATTATTAACAAAAATAAAAAAGAAAGAACTGTGAAAGTTGACGGAATTGTAAAAAATTACAGAGATAGAGAAAAGGAAATACTATTTTTAGATTTAAGAGAAATAGGAGAACCGTTCGAGAAAAATTTTGTTCATTTTACAGATGCGGATATAGAAAAAGTAGCAAACACATACCACAACTGGCAAGAGGTTGATTGGAAAGAAAAATATGAAAACACTCCTGAATTTTGTTATAGTGCAAATATTGACGAATTAAGAAAAAAAGGTTTTTCATTAGTTCCTAGTAAATATATCGAATTTGTTAATAGGGATGAAAATGTTGATTTTAATGAAAAAATGCAAAATCTAAAAGAAGAATTTTCTAAATTATTGAACAAAGAAGAAAATTCAAAAAAAGAATTAATTAAAGTATTTGAGGAATTAGGACATGAAATTAAATTATAGACCTCTTGGCGAATTTGTAAAGCAAATAAACATAAAAAATACTGGCTTGAAAGTTAAGAAATTAATAGGTGTTAGTATGAATAAAATGTTTATTGAGTCTGTTGCAAATATTAACGGAGTAGATTTTGAAAATTACAAGATAATTAAGAAAAATCAATTTGCTTGCAAACTCATGAGTGTTGGGAGGGATAAAAAACTTCCTGTTGATTTATTAAAAAAATATGACGAAGCAATTGTTTCATCTGCTTATTATGTCTTTGAAGTTATTGATGAAAATATTGTTCTACCAGAATATTTAATGATGTGGTTTAGACGTTCAGAAAGTGATAGATATGTAGGGTTTATTAGCGGTGGAGACGTTAGAGGGGGAATAAGTTGGGATGACCTTTGCACTATGCCTATTATTGTGCCAGATATTGAAATCCAAAAAGAAATCGTAAAAGAATATGATGTTATTATAAACAGAATTGAATTAAACAATCAATTAATCCAAAAATTGGAAGATACAGCACAAACAATATTTAAGCAATGGTTTGAAAATTTTGAATTCCCTGATGAAAAAGGAAATCAGTATAATTCAAGCGGTGGAGAGATGGATTATAATGAAGAATTAGATAAATATATTCCAAAAGGTTGGACTAAATCTTCAATAGGGAAAATTGCTGAGGTAATTGATTGTTTACATAGTAAAAAACCAGAACAAGCTACTGAACCAACAGGTAACATATTATTACAAGTTAATAATTTATTAGAATATGGACTTCTTGGTTTTTCAAAAATTTTTTGGATAAACGATAAGGATTATAATAAATGGACTTCCAGAATTGAAGCAAGTTATGGCGATTGCATTGTTACAAATGTAGGCAAGGATGCTGTTGTAAGAGTTCCTTATGGAATTAAATTGGCATTGGGAAGAAATATGACTGGAATTAGAGTTAAAAAAGAATTCAACTTTCCTACTTTTCTATACTATTGTTTAACATCTAATTGGATGGAAAATGAGATTAGGAATAAAAAAGATACTGGAACCATATTAGAAGCATTAAATGTTAAAACTATACCTGCCTTAGAGTTCATAAAGCCAAATGATAACATAATTACTATATTTGAGAATTATGCTTCGGTTTTAAGAAATAAGCTGGAAGAGATTCAAAAAGAAAAAGAGAGGTTAACAGAATTCAAACAAATCCTTTTATCCAAAATGACCAAAATAGTCACGGTTGAACATTAAAATGAAATTCACGGAAGAAAAACTGGAGAAGGCAGTAATTGAGCTTTTTGAAGAAGAAGGTTACACTTACTTGTCAGGCGAAGATATTCATAAAGAGATGTCTGAGGTTCTTCTAAAAGAAGATTTGGAGCAATATCTTCTAAACAAATATTCCAAAGAAAAAATTACTCTGAATGAGATAAAAGCAATTATTAGGAAATTAGAAAGTCTCCCTTCTTCTGCAATATATGAATCAAATAAAGTGATTATCAAACTAATTGCAGATGGTTTTATTCAAAAAAGAGAAGACAGATCAAAAAAGGATTTGTTTATTCAATTGCTTGATTCTGAGAATATAAAGAATAATATTTTCAAGATTGTTAATCAATTGGAAATTCAAGGTTATGAAAAAAGAATACCTGATGCTATTGTTTATGTTAATGGATTGCCATTAGTCGTTATTGAATTTAAATCTGCTATAAAAGAAAACACAACAATCATGGATGCATATAAGCAAATAACAATTAGGTATCAAAGAGATATTCCTGAACTTCTAAAATATAATGCTTTTTGTGTAATTAGTGATGGAGTTAACAATAAAGCTGGATCATTATTTGCTCCATATAACTTTTTTTATGCTTGGAGAAGAAAAGATGACCAATCTACGCCAGAGGTTGATGGAATAAATTCCCTATATACTATGGTTACTGGAATGTTTAATAAAAAAACATTGTTAGACATAACTCAAAATTTTATATTCTTCCCAGACACAAATAAAAATAAATTAAAAATTGTCTGTCGTTATCCTCAATATTATGCTTCTAGGAAATTATTTGAATCTATTAAGAAGAATATGCGACCGGCAGGAAATGGTAAGGGTGGGACTTGTTTTGGTGCAACTGGAAGTGGAAAAAGTTTCACTATGCTTTTTTTAACTCGATTATTAATGAAAAGTTTAGATTTATCTAGTCCGACAATAGTTTTAATAACTGATAGGACTGATTTGGATGACCAACTTTCAGAGCAATTTACTAGTGCAAAGGGATTTGTTGGGGATAATAACATTCTAAACGTTACAAGTAGAGATAAATTAAGAACTGAATTAAGAGGAAGAAAAAGCGGCGGAGTATATCTTACCACAATTCAAAAGTTCACAGAAGATATTAAACTTTTAACAGATAGAGCAAACGTAATTTGTATCTCAGACGAAGCTCATAGAACTCAAGTTAATCTAGACCAAAAGCTAAAATTAACTTCTAAAGGAGTTAAAAAGACATTTGGCTTTGCTAAATATTTGCATGATTCTCTCCCTAATGCAACTTATGTAGGATTCACAGGAACTCCTATTGATGCAACTTTGGATGTGTTTGGTAAAGTTCAACATGCTTATACCATGAAAGAATCAGTTGAAGATAAAATCACAGTTCGTATTGTATATGAAGGCAGAGCTGATAAAGTTCTTCTTAATAATGACAAACTCAAAGAGATTGAAGATTATTATAAGAAATGTTCAGATGATGGTACCAATGAATATCAAATAGATGAAAGTAAAAGGGCAGTTACAAAAATGAATGTAATACTCGGAGATCCTGACAGATTAAGGGATTTAGCAATAGATTTTGTAAAACATTATGAAACAAGAATTTCAGAAGGTGCAAGTGTATTGGGCAAAGTAATGTTTGTATGTTCTAGTAGACTAATTGGCTATGATTTATACAAAGAAATAATAAAATTAAAACCAGAATGGGCAAAAATTAAGGAATGTGATGAAAATACTCAACTTACTTCACAAGAGAAAAAAGAAGTAAAACCTATTGAAAAAATTAAGATGGTTATGACAAGAGACAAAGATGATCCTAAGAAATTATATGACTTGCTTGGAACCAAAGACCATCGTAAGGAATTGGATAGGCAATTTAAAAACCCCAAATCTAATTTTAAAATAGCAATACTGGTAGATATGTGGCTTACTGGATTTGATGTACCTTTCTTAGATGCTATTTACATAGATAAACCAATACAACAACACTCACTGATACAAACAATTTCTCGTGTAAATAGGGTTTTTGAAAATAAAGAAGCAGGTTTAGTTGTTGATTATATTGGAATAAAGAAAAACATGAATATTGCACTAAAAAAATATTCTCAAGTTGATGGTGATGACTTTGAAGACATTGCCAAAATGGTTGTTGTTGTAAAAGACCAATTAGATTTACTAAAAAAACTATTTGTAAACTTCAATAATAAAGAATATTTTGAAGGAACTCCACTACAACAACTTAAATGTCTAAACAATGCAGCAGAATATATACAAACTACAGAAAAAACAGAAAAAAGATTTATGAAAATAGTAAAGAAACTTCGTTCTGCATATAAACTTGCAATCTCAAGTGTGGAAATTAATCAAAAAGAAAGGGATTATATCCATTTCTATTTTGCAATCTCTTCAATTATACATAAACTCACTAAAGGAGAAGCACCTGATACAGCACAGATGAATGCACAAGTTAGGGAGATGATTAAAGAAGCTCTAATTAGTGGAGGAGTTGAAGAAATTTTTAAGATTGGTGAGAATGAAAAAGACAAAATTGACATTTTTGGCGATGAATACATGGCAAAAATTGATAAAATTAAATTGCCCAATACAAAATTAAAGTTAATTCAACAGATTCTGAAAAAAGCAATTGAAGAATTTAAAAAAGTCAATAAAATCAAAGGGATTGACTTTACTAAAAAGTTTAAGAACTTGGTAGACATTTACAATGATCGTAAAGAGGATTTAAACTTTGCCACAGATGTTCTTAATGATTTAGTTGATAAATTTGCAGACTTGTTTGATGAATTAAAAGAAGAAAGAGATTCATTTGAAGAACTTGGTATTGATTTTGAAGAAAAAGCATTCTATGATATCTTAAAAGCAGTTGCTGAGAAATATCAATTTGAATATTCCCATAAAAAATTAATAGCGCTTTCTTGTGAAATCAAGAAATTAGTTGATGATAAAGCAAGATATACTGACTGGTCTAAACGAGATGATATAAAAGCAGAATTAAAGATGGATTTGATTTTATTAATGGATAAGCACAAATATCCACCAGTTCCAAGAGATGAAGTATTTAAAGAAATATTTGAACAAGCTGAAAACTTCAAGAAATATGCCAGTGAATAAATAATTTGATTAAAATGGAGAAAAACAACTTAGAATTTAAATTTAAATGGGATAGATACAATACTTCATTAGCTATTAGTAAATTATTAAGGCATGCAGAAAAAGGAGAAATAGAAATAGAATACAAGGCAAAGAAAGGTTCATTAGACTCATTTATTCTGGCTAAAATTATGGATTGGACTGTAGGAGGATTGTTTTTTAATGGTGCAGGTGCTCTGATTTATTATTTTTGGAATAGGATTAGAAAAATCAAATCCCAAAAAAGAAAACGTAAAGGTATCAACTACGATGTTACAGTTAAGTATGAAGGAGTAGAGTATTTGATTACAGGGGAAGATTCTGATCCAATAGCAAGAAAATTTGAGTGGAATTATACTCTAGAAACAAAAGAACAAAATAAATTAGATTATAAAAATGACCGAAGAAAATAAAATCAAAATATACAAATTTAGAACATTAGGAACTGATTTAGATTTAAAAAGATTGAAAATAATCATCGAAACTGGAAATTTTTGGTGTTCCAATTTTTGGGATTTAAATGACCCCATGGAAGGAATTTACCGAAATTCGAATATAACTCCTGAGGAAATAAAAGATATATTTGAAGGGAAAAATAAATATAAAATTTGTTCTTTCACTGGAAAAGAAGGATTGCATAATCCTCTTTTATGGGGTTATTATGCAAATGGTTTTAAGGGAGTGGTAATTGAAGTGGAAGTTGAAATTACTGATAATATTAAGCCTATGAAATATGTTTCTAAGGAAGATTTTATTCGAAATACTAGAGATGTGCAAGAAATTTTAAATCGTAAACTAAAAGAATGGGGGCATGAAGATGAGATTAGATTTCTAATAGAGTCGGGTAATAACTTGCATAAAATTGGGAAAATCACAAAAATTTATTTTGGAAATCCATATGGCAATTTAAATAACACAAGCCAAGTTCTCAAAAAATCTAAAAACCTAAGAAAGTACAATGAATTAAAAGTTAAACTTAAAGAAATCTGTGAAGATAAAAATTTAAATGTTCTAGATATAGATATTTTAAGATAAATCAAAAAAACTCCCTCTCCCTCGTTTAAGAACTCCCCCTTTCTAAAATAAATCTCTTTTTCAAAGAAAAAGACTAACTGTCCGAAGGACGAACTCCCCCTATTTTTTTTAAAAGAGAAATGGAAATTTTATTGTATTTAACATCCATTAAACGAAGAATTAAATCATTTCCAGATGATTTGTCCAGTGGGTTTGATGGATGTTATGTATATGAAGTGTATATTAAATGAATATGAAATGATTGGGGTTTCGGAAATCTTCCGTGTTAAAATGGCACTGGTCAGGGGGGCGTGGGGCTTTTATATCTGTTCAGTTTAGCATTGGTTCTGAAATGGATTTTAAGTGATAATCATGGCTGCTGGAAGATTATTGACAAACCTGGACAGGTGCAGGGAAAGATTCAGGGATTTCGAAATTGAGCTGGAGCTGAGGGGCTATAGCAGGAAAACGATTGACATATACCTCTATTACAATGGTAAGTTCCTGGATCATGTCGGCAAGAGTCCGAGGGAGGTGCGCACTGTCGACATCAGGGGGTATCTGCATGGGATGGTCCTTGCAGGGAAGAAGCCGCGGACCGTGAACATGGCGCAGAGTTCCCTCAAGGCGTATTACGAGGGATTTCTGAGAAGGAGGCTTTTCACCTTCATCAGGAGGCAGAAGACACCGAGGGACCTTCCGAGAGTGTTCTCGCCTGCTGAGATAATGGCGATGGTTGATAAGACCTCGAATCCCGAGCACAGGTTGCTTATCGAGCTGCTGTATTCATCAGGGCTCAGGGCAGGGGAATGCGTGAGGCTCAGGACTGATGATGTCGATTTTGAAGGGAAGATGCTCTTTATTGAAAACAGCAAGGGGAAGAAGGACAGGCATGTGATAACCTCTGCAAGGTTTATTGAGGATCTTAGGCAGTACATTGCAGGCAGGAAGAGGGATTCAGGATATGTATTTGACAGCCCTAGGGGCGGCCACATCACTGTCAGGGCTGCTGAGGAGATTGTCCGCTTATCTGCATTGAGGGCAGGGATCAGGAAGAGTGCTTATCCGCATCTCTTCAGGGCGAGTTTCGCGACGCACCTCATAGAGGGTGACGTGTCGATCTACAAGGTCCAGAAATTGCTGGGTCACTCGGACGTCAGGACAACGGAGGGCTATATCGGTTCGACGACAGTGGATATAAGGTCTGTCAGGAGCCCGATGGATATTGTATGATGAAACATAAAATTTAAATAATATTAAATAATACTATTTAATATTAAATAACAAGGTGATTTATATGGTATTAAAAACATTCAATGTCCAGGAGGATGTGTATAAGGAATTCTCTGATTTCTGCCGGGAGCATGGTATCAGCATGAGCAAGCAGATCGATACATTCATGAGGTCCATGATTGAAGAGGATCCAGAGGCAAAAAAAGGATACCTGGAAAAGCTTAACAGGATCAGGAAAGGAAAATTCATAAGGATCAACAGTTTCGCTGGACAATACGTGTTGTAGATATGGACTATGGACTTGAGATTTCTGAAGAATTGAACAAGAAATTCATTAAATTGAGCAGGAAGGGCAAAAAACAGCTTGAGGTCATCAATAAAAAAGTTCAGCAGATACTGAAGAATCCTCATAGGTTCAAGTTGCTCAGGGGAGATATGCATGGAGCAAGAAGAGTGCATATTGACAAGTCTTTTGTTTTGACATTTGAGATCGATGAGAATGGCAGAACAGTGAGGTTGCTTGATTACGAACATCATGACAGGATTTATTAGGCCCATGGCCAGGTGACATCATATTGAAATTCGTGATTTAAAGGAGTTTTCTGGTGTGGGTGAGCATCTGGAGAGATGATGCTGTGATCTTTTCATTAGTCATTCCCTGACTCCCTTGCTCCTCAGCAGTTTATGATAGCTTATCGCGAACCTGTGGGCCTCGTCCCTTATCTCCTGGACGAATCTCAGCGCCTTCTCTTTCTTGTCGAGGCGGAGCGGGAATTTCGAGCCCGGGAAATATATCTCTTCGAGCTTCTTAGCGATGGATATCACCGGAAGCTTTATCCTGAGCTTCTCAAGCTCGCCAAGCGCTGAGGATAGCTGCCCCTTCCCTCCGTCGATTATCACGAGGTCAGGCATGTCGGCGTTCTCCATCTTGAGCCTTGCATACCGGCGTCGCACGACCTCGGCGATGGCAGTGAAGTCGTCGATGCCCTCCACAGTCCGTATCCGGAACCTCCTGTAGTTTGACTTGTCAGGCTTCGCATTCCTGAACTGCACCATGGAGCCCACTGTCGAAGTGCCGCCTGTGTGGGATATGTCGAAGCATTCTATCACGTATGGGTTGTCCTGGAGCCTGAGCTTTGTCCTGAGGGCCTCGAGCTTCTCTGTCTGGCCGAAGTAGGTTATCTCTATGTTCTTCTTCACGAGCCCGAGCAGCTGCTTCTTCTCGCCTTTCTGCGGGACAGTGACCCTCACCTTTGATTTCCTGAGCGTCTCAAGATATCCCTGGATTGCATCATCTGTCTTTTTTGGTATGATTATCTCTTTCGGGACCCTGCTCTCTGAATAGAACCTCGTCATGAACTCCTCGAGGAACCCATCGTCATGGTCGAAGACGAACTCCTGCCTGTTAATGAGCATCCCCTTGTATATGTTAAATAGGTTAACATAAGCCTTTCCTTCCCTCACGACATAGTTGATTATGTCCTCATCGTATGTCTTCTGCCTCTCGACATTCTGCTGCTCTGTGAGGTGCCTGAGAGCGTTTATCTGGTCCCGGAAGAGGAGCGCCTTCTCATATCTCTGGCTTGCGGATGCAGCTCGCATGTCAGACTCGAGCTCCTTTACGAGCTCGTCAGCCCTGCCGCTCAGGAACTTTGATGTCTTGCGTATCTGCCTTGCATACTCTTCGAGGGTCGCGTGGCCTGCGCACGGCGCTGTGCAGAGGTTGATATGATACCGCAGGCAGGGCCTCTTGGGCATCCTCCTGCAAGTGCGAATCTGAAAGAGCCTCTGGGCGATCCTCAGCACTTGGTCCCTCTCTGCGCCTGATGTGAACGGGCCGAAGTACCTGCCTGTGCCAGCCCTCTTCCTTGCAAGGAGAAGCCTCGGGAAATCCTCGTCAGTCAGCTGGATATAGGCATACCTCTTCGCGTCCTTGAGGAGGATGTTGTACTTGGGCTGGTTCTTCTTTATCAGGTTGTTCTCTAGGATGAGCGCCTCGACCTCGTTGTCAGTGACGATGAAGTCAACAGAGTCGATATGGCTTATGAGCGCCTCTGTCTTGGCGTCATGCTCCTTCTTCTGGAAATAGCTCGAGACCCTCTTCCGTATGTCCTTTGCCTTGCCTATGTAGATTATCCTTCTGCCGCTGTCCCGGAATATGTAGCAGCCTGGGTTTTTCGGGAGGGAGCCGGTCTCCATTTTCACCTGTCAAGATGGTTTTCACGGAACCTTATCCCTTTCTCTATGAATGTCAGAAATATGTCTGCATCGTCCTCTGTCATGGCAAAGAACGTTGCGAACTCCTCAGCTGTTATCTCATTCTTCTTCAGGAGGAAATTTGCTATCTCCTCAGCTTTCTCAGCCAGGTCGTACTTCTCGATGACCCTCCCGAATTCAGCCTTGAGTTTTTCGATGTCCATGAAGTGAGTATGTTCTTCTGGTTTAAATAACTATTCTATAATGCTTCTTCATCCTGTTTAGTATCTTCCTCAAGCCTTGTGAGATATGATAGCCTTGCGTTGTAATCCTCGTTTCTCCATAGCCTCTTGAGAAATTTCTCCGGGTCCCTGCCGATTCTCTTGGACCTCTTCAGGTTCTTCGCGATGCATTCCTGGTAGAGGTCCCTGTCCATATCCATGTACTCCCTGAAATGGATGCGCATATGCCTTCTCATCCCTCCGAGGTCATTGTCCATCCTCCTGAACATCTCATCATGGAATTCCCCGTGCTTCGCTATCAGTTCGACAGGGCCCTCGAAACCCGTGATCCCTGCCTCGATGAACTCCAGGTACAGGTACGGCAGCTTGAAGATGTAGTTCGGGTCAGACATCTGGCCAAGGAGATCCGCTGTCCCGAGCATCTTTGAGACTACCTCTTCCTCGTATGTCGAGAATCTGATATCATCTGGTTTCTGGTCCAGGTCAGTGCCTCGCAGGACGTTGGTCAGGAATTTCAGCTCTCTTTCAGCTCCTGCTTTTTCTTCTGACCTCTCGTTGCCATATATGTTGTCATGTTTTTTCTTGTATTCCCTTGTGAATTCGATTCCCCTTTTCTCATGCGTATCTCTGAATTTTGCTCCTGTCCCTCCCCGTTCGTCAATTGAAAGGACCATACCTGACTCATGAAACAACGCACCCTCAAGCCCCATGAGCGCACCTTCGGCTGAGATACTATTCTCTGGGTCATCCCCGTGAACTGTCTGGTATCCGTGCAGGAGCCTTGCTTTGGCAAGGAATACCATCATGGTATGCTCAAGGTCATGATAAGGGTTGTCGCTTTTCAGGTAGCCGGAGTGCATGCCGTTGTAGAGGTTAATTATGTTTGCATAGGTCTTGTCCAGCCTCTTGAAATCGAATCCTGGATAGACAGCTCCTATTATCCCGTGCACCTCGTCCCTGAGCGCCAACTCGTCCATGACATTGACAAGCCGGGACAGGTCATTTTTCATGTACAGGTATTTTTTCCTGCTCAGGTATCTCTTTCTGCCCATGGCTGATGAAGTGCTGGCAAATCATATAAATATTTTTCTATTGTTTACTATTATATAGTGATTAAGAAATCTGGCTCCAGAATCATGCCTTGAGAATCTTCTTCAGGAACTCCCCTGTGTAGCTCTTGCTGTTTTTCGCTATCTGCTCTGGTGTCCCTGTAGCGACTATCTCTCCCCCGTCATCGCCTCCTTCAGGCCCGAGGTCTATTATGTGGTCTGCTGACTTGATGACATCGAGATTGTGCTCTATGACCACGACGCTGTTGCCTTTGTCGACGAGGTCGTTGAGAACCTTTATCAGCTTCTTTATGTCATGGAAATGAAGCCCGGTAGTGGGCTCGTCGAGCAGGTAGAGAGTCCTGCCTGTCCCTTTCTTCGAGAGCTCCCTTGTGAGCTTAATCCTCTGCGCCTCGCCGCCCGAGAGTGTCACAGATGACTGGCCGAGTTTTATATATCCGAGCCCGACCCTCATGAGCGTGTCGATCTTTGTCTTTACAGACGGGATGTTCTCGAAAAGCTCCAGCGCCTCGTCAACACTCATGTCAAGGACCTCGCTTATGCTCTTGCCCTTGTACCTGACCTCAAGAGTCTCCCGGTTGTATCTCTTTCCCTTGCATTCCTCGCACTGCACATATACGTCCGGCAAGAAATTCATCTCTATCTTTATCAGCCCGTCGCCCTGGCATGCCTCGCACCTGCCTCCCTTGACATTGAATGAGAACCTTCCCGGCTTGTAGCCCCTGAGCTTCGCTTCCTTTGTCCCGGCGAATAGCTTCCGAATCTCGTCGAAGACTTTCGTGTATGTAGCAGGGTTCGAGCGCGGTGTCTTTCCTATCGGCGACTGGTCTATGACTATGACCTTGTCGATCGGCGAGTCGAACTCTATTCCCTCGTGCTTGCCAGGATTGAGCCTTGACTTGTGCAGCCTTCTCATCAGCGCCTTGTAGAGTATCTCATATATCAGCGTCGATTTCCCGCCGCCCGATACCCCTGTGATGAGCGTAAGCACGCCGATGGGTATCTTCACATCGATGTTCTTGAGGTTGTGGTGCTTCGCCCCTAGGATCGTGAGATATTTGCTCGATTTCCTGCGCTTCTTCGGGGTCTCTATCCTGCGCTTTCCTGAGAGGTACTGGCCGGTCAGGGATTTCGGGTTCCTCTCTATCTGCTTTGGCGTGCCGACAGCGACGACCTTGCCCCCGTGGACTCCTGCGCCTGGCCCGAGGTCCACGATATAGTCTGCACTCCTTATTGTCTCCTCGTCATGCTCGACTACGACCAGGGTGTTTCCAAGGTCCCTGAGCCTCTGCAGTGTCTGTATGAGCCTGTAGTTGTTCTTCTGATGAAGCCCGATAGAGGGCTCGTCGAGTATGTAGAGCACTCCCACGAGGTTTGAACCTATCTGCGTAGCAAGACGTATCCTCTGCGCCTCGCCGCCTGATAATGTCCCTGAGTTTCTGGACAGGGTGAGATAGTTCAGCCCCACTTTGTCCAGGAAATCCAGCCTGCTCCTTATCTCCTTGAGTATCTGTCGAGCTATCTCTGCTTTCTTCTCTGAAAGCTTCAGTGCATGGAAGAACCCTATGCTGTCCTTGACAGGCAGGTCAGTGATGTCGATTATCGACCTTCCGTCGACCTTGACTGCAAGGGCCTTTTTGTTGAGCCGCATGCCTTTGCAATCCGGGCAAGGAGAGAATCGCATGAATTTCTCCAGCTCCCTTCTCCTGTAGTCTGACTTGGTCTGGTGATAAAGCCTCTCAGACTGAGGTATCAGCCCTTCCCATTCGCCTGTATGGGACCATTCAGCATCCCCGTTCTTCATGCTCATCCTGAACCTTATGTCCTCGTCAGAGCCGTACATGAGCGCATTGTACTGCTTCTTTGTCAGGAACGATATGGGCGTGAAGACATCGAACCCATAGTGCTTGGCGACTGCGCCGAGGTACTGCCCCCGCCATCCGTCTATCGCGTTTCGGTACAGCATCACCGCTCCGTCAGCGATGCACGATGACTTGTCAGGTATTATCAGGTCAGGGTCGAAATCCATCTTGACCCCGAGCCCCGAGCATGTCTCGCATGCGCCGAACGGGCTGTTGAAAGAGAACATCCTCGGCTGGAGCTCCTCGAAGGCCAGGCCGCATCTCGGGCATGCGAGCCTCGCTGAGTAGAGCTTATCTTCTGCAAATAGAAGCCCCTTGCCTTTTATGAGGGCATTCTCCACAGCCTCGGTCAGCCTCGACCTGTCCTTAACATCCATCCTGTCGATGACCACGTCGATGTCATGCTTCTTGTACCTTTCAAGCTTTATCTTCTCGTCAGTCCTGTAGATCTTCCTGTTCACCCTCACCCTTACGTAGCCGTCCTTGTTGAGGTCGGATATCAGCTTCTCGTATGTGCCTTTCTTCTGCCTGACAACAGGTGCGAGGATGGTTATCATGCCCTTGTTCTCGGAAGCGATGCTCTCGGATATTTTTTCTGGAGACTGTGTCTCGATAGGGATGTTGTGGTCAGGGCAGTACGGCGTCCCGACCCTGGCGAAGAAGAGGCGCAGGTAGTCGTATATCTCTGTCACAGTCCCCACAGTCGAGCGTGGGTTCTTGGATGTGGTCTTCTGGTCTATCGATATCGCAGGCGAGAGGCCCTCTATGGAGTCCACGTCAGGCTTGCTCATCAGCCCGAGGAACTGCCTCGCGTAGGCAGAGAGGGACTCGACATATCTTCTCTGGCCTTCAGCATAGATTGTGTCGAATGCAAGCGTGCTCTTGCCAGAGCCTGAAAGGCCAGTGAGGACTATGAACTTGTCTCTCGGCAGGCTCAGGTTGATGTCCCTGAGGTTGTGCTGCCTCGCGCCTTTTATTATAATCTTGTCGCTCATCGCTCTTTTCGGAATAAATGTTGGTTTAAATGTATTTGGTTTAAGGCTTAATCTCCGGATTGGACGGAAAACATCCGGAAGATTCACGGCAATTTCTTTTTAAATCCTGCGGGAGGATGTCCAGTGGGATCCAATCCAAACCTTAATATATTAACCTGGTTTACCGAAAAGGCATGAAGCCATGGATACACAAGTACCTGCCGAAATCTGCTTCTGATATCGTCGGCCAGGACAAAGGGATCAAGCAGCTGAGAAAATTCATCATCGATTATAAGGACCAGAAGAAGAAAGCCCTTATCCTGTACGGGCCGGCAGGAACCGGCAAGACATCAAGCGTGCATGCAATTGCAGACGAGCTTGGCCTTGAAGTGATGGAAGTCAATGCATCCGACACGAGGAACAAGGCAGGGGTGCAGGAGATAATCGGGATAGCATCAACCCAGCGGAGCCTGTTTGCAGAAGGCAAGGTGATTCTTGTGGATGAGGTGGACGGCCTGTCTGGAACAGGCGATAGGGGAGGGTTGCAGGCTCTCATCAGCGCTGTCGCAAAGACGAACTATCCCATGGTGCTGACAGCAGAGGACCCATATGACAGGAGATTCTCAAAGCTGCGCTCGAAGTGCAGCATGGCGGAGTTCGGCAGTCTCGCTTACACAGACATATTCGGGAGGCTGGCAGAGATATGCAGGAAGGAGAAGATTGAGTTCGACGGCATGGCGCTCAAGTCCCTTGCCAGGCGCTCAGGGGGCGACATGAGAGCGGCGATAAACGACCTTCAGACCCTGGGGGGAAGAGGCTCGTTCGGCAAGGCTGACCTCGAGGAGCTTTTCGAGAGGGAGCAGTCAGGGACCATAAAGGAGGCGCTCCTAAAGATATTCAAGACGACCGACCCGGCAGTCGCCCTGTCATCGCTTGACAATGTGAATCTTGATTATAATCAGGTGATGCTCTGGCTTGATGAGAACCTGCCGAAGGAATACACCAGGCCCGAGGATCTCAATCGGGCGTTTGACAAGCTCTCGAAGGCTGATGTATTCGGCAGGAGAATCAGGCGCTGGCAGCATTGGAGATTCCTTGTCTACATATTCGCCCTGCAGACTGCCGGCGTGGCAGTGTCGAAGGATGAGAAGTACAGGGGAGCCCTCGACATCACTGAGACCAGACGACTCCTGAAGATATGGATGGCGAACCAGAAGTATGCAAAGAGGAAGGCGATTGCAGAGAAGCTCGCTGAGAGGACCCACACGTCCTGGAGGGTTGCTCAGAAGGAGATGCCGTTCCTGCAGCACATATACAGGAACAACGGGATGATGGCAGAAGGGATAAGCGGGTGGCTTGAGCTCAATGATGACGAGGCAGGATGGCTCAGGAAGTAAGTTTTATATAGGATTGGCGTATCATTTATCATCATATTGAATTTATTGATAAGAAAATTATCCGGGGTGATAGGATGGCTTGGCATGAGGACCTGAGCGGCGTTGAAAAGAAATATGAGAAGCATAAGGATGAGGATGTCTTAAAAGAGATACAGGACAGGGAGAGCCATATCCAGAGGCTGTACAAGGCCCTCGAGACAATCAAGACAGAGCTTGACTTTGTGCATCAGGCATTTGCGAATATGGATGCCTACATGAAGCACAGGATAATGTCAAAGGATGAGAAGATAATGGAAAATGACCCTTTCATTGCTGAGGTCCATGAGCTGAAGGATAAACTGGGCGAGCTTTCAAACAATATCAAGCAGATGAAACTTCACACTAAGCTCATCAAATAGGCTTTTTTCTGGTTTTTTCTTCTGATATCTCCGGTTTTCCATGAGCAACCTTTAAATATATCCAGTCAAACTCCCTCCTGCACAATGGGAATGACAATAGACGATATGGCAACATTTTGCAAGAGGAAGGGATTTGTTTATCCTAATTCTGAGATATACGGAGGGATGGCTGGCTTCTTTGATTTCGGGCCGTTCGGCGCTGACCTCAACAACAATATAAAGCAGGAATGGTGGAAGAGATTTGTCCAGCAGAGAGACGACGTGGTGGGCATCGACGGCTCCATCATAACGCATCCGACTGTATGGAAAGCATCCGGCCATGTGGACAGCTTCCAGGACCTGATGCTAACATGCGTGAAATGCAAGCACAAGGAACGTGCTGACCTTTTCCTCGAGGAGAAGCTGAAGATAGCGGCTGACGGCATAAAGGCTCCGGAGGTAAACGAGCTCGTGGAGAAGAACAAGCTTGTCTGTCCTGAGTGCGGCGGGGATTTTCAGAAGGCCAATGACTTCAACCTCATGTTCAAGACCCAGGTGGGCCCGGCAGAGACGAGCGAGTCCGTAGCATACTTGAGGCCTGAGACTGCGCAGCTGATGTTCGCGGACTTCCGCCTTGCAGTCGACAATGCAAGGGTCAAGCTCCCCTTCGGGCTTGCGCAGGTGGGAAAGGCCTTCAGGAACGAGATATCGCCGAGGAATTTCCTGTTCCGCTGCAGGGAGTTCGAGCAGATGGAGATAGAGTACTTCATCCATCCTGACGACATGAACAATTGCCCTTATCTCAAGGAAGTCGAGAACCATAAGTTCAATGTGATGAGCGCAGAGATGCAGGGAAAGGACGAGAAGGATGCTGTCATGATGATTGCAAAGGACGCTCTCAAGAAGGGGATAATAAAGACCCAGTGGCATGCATTCTGGCTTGCATCGGCAGAGAGGTACTACACCGATCTCGGTGCGAAGAAGGAGAATTTCAGGATACGCCAGCATGTCGCCACAGAGAAGAGCCATTATGCTCTTGACACATGGGATCTGGAATACAATTTCCCGTTCGGCTGGAAAGAGCTCATCGGAATCGCCAACAGGACAGACTTCGATCTTACCCAGCACATAAAATATTCAAAGAAGGACCTCTCGCTTTTCGACGAGAAGACTGGAAAGAAAGTCGTCCCGCACGTGGTCGCGGAGCCGTCGTTCGGCGTCGGCAGGTCGTTCCTCGTGTTCATGTTCGACGCGTATGACGACGACAAGGAGAGGGGCAACATCGTGCTCCATCTCCACCCGAAGCTCGCTCCTGTGAAGGTCGGGGTGTTCCCGCTCCATAACAAGCTCAATGATGATGCAAAGGAGGTCCATGACCAGCTCAAGATGCACATGACGAGCATGTTCGACAGGTCAGGGAGCATCGGAAGAAGATACGCCCGGGCTGATGAGATAGGCATACCCTACTGCGTGACCTATGACTTCGACACTGAGAAGGACAAGTCAGTGACTGTCAGGGACAGGGACTCCACAGAGCAGAAGAGGGTGAAAATCTCAGAGCTCAAGGACAGGCTCCAGAAGCTCATCAGCGGAGAGATTGAGTTCAGCAGCCTGTAGAAATTTTTTATTTTTCATCAATTTATAGGCAACGAATCAAATGTCGTATTCTTTTTTCCATTCGATATTATTCCTGATATATTCATTTTTCACTCTTTTCTTGATTGTGGCAAGTGTTTTGACAAGCACCGGGAACTCACCGGCATGCCTGTCAGCGTATGTTGCGATGAATTCAGGATGATCCCAGACCTTCGGCCCGTTCTTCTCTGAGAGCTCGATTATGTACAATAGGGTCTCCATCTTGTCGACTGCCTTGACAAACCTTGCCTCGCGGCTTGAGCCTTTCTCGTATTCATCCCATAGCGCCCTTATCTCCTCACCAAGCAGCTTAGGGAGTCCGCGCGTCAGTGCTTCCATGGCCTCAAGCTCCTGCTCGTTTTTATGGGCCTTTGATATCTTGTTCTTGTAGATGAGCAGGGCATCGATGTCGCCTGTTATCGCTTCAGCAATGTCATGGATGATAGCAATCCTGATGGCTTTATCAGAATCGATGCCAGCGCCTGTCTTCACTGCCAGGATAAAAACCATTAAAGATACGCGCCACGAATGCTCTGCACTTGAATCCCTCATCCCTTCATCATTGTATTCGCTGAACCTGTAGGCTTCCTTGAGTTTCCCTGCAAGATGGAAGAATTCCATGAGTTTTCCAGCATCATCTCCATGGTCATCCATTGTTCCTGGCAGCAGAGAGGATTATATAAATCTTTTCCGGAAATTCTTGCAAAAGCTTTATATATTTCCCCTAAATCCGATGTTTTGAGGTGTTATCATGGCAATCAAGGATTTACAGCCCAGACAGGGCTTTGATATGATCGAAGGCGAGATAATAGAGAAAGGCGATGTCAGGGAATTCCAGAAGTTCGGAAAGCCCGGCAGGGTCTGCACAGCAGTCATAAAGGATGATACAGGCAAATGCAACTTCTCCCTATGGAACGAGCAGATTGACGAGATAAATGCAGGTGACAGGATAAAGATAACAGACGGCTATGCCAATGAATGGCAGGGCGAGGTGCAGGTATCCACAGGAAGGAACGGCAAGGTCGAGATACTTTCAAAGGGCGGCGGTGCAGCTTCTCCGGCAGAAGAGCCCAAAAAAGCAGATGAGGGCCCTGAAGAGCCTTTGGACGACGACACTGAAGAGGAAGTGGTCGAAGAGGAAGTCATCGAATAGGTTCAGCATTCTTTTTTAATTAATCTTTTAATAAAAAAAATCCTGGTTTGAAAACAGAAAAGATTATAAATCAAATCTAATCTCGAATAAAACATATGGGGCGATAGCTCAGCCTGGGAGAGCACATGGCTGAAGACCATGGTGTCCGGGATTCAAAACATTGTGACCGCCTTGTCATGATATGAAAGTTCCCGTCGCCCCATTTTTATTCCAGCTCTCTTCATTTCTGTTGCTTCTTCTGCCAGTACTTCGCTAGAATCCGTTTTTCCTCGCCTTCATACATCCAGAGCACTTCATATCTTCCTGTCGTCCTGCCGGCTGAATTGGCAGACTCTTTGATGATGATGCGGGCAACAGGCTCCCATCCGCTGTTCAGCAGGTCGATGGGCATGTCCACAGGATAGACCCTGTAGCCTTCCTTAGAGAATCCATAGGTTTTTCCAGCTTTTAGCGATGCCTCGTCCAGCCCCTGCTCCGGACTCAGTTTCAGCACCCAGTTGAATTCTGTTTGAAATCCCATGCAAGTGGGTTTAACTTTGGTATTTTTATAGTTTCTTCTTCACTGGACATTCTTTCGATGACCAATGGGTACATATAGCTTACTCTGGGGAAATCAATTATTTTCTATATTGAATATAATCCACTGGACAACCCTGTGTGAGGTATATAAATGATGCTGAACATACTTATTCTCATTGGAGGTGAATATCATGGTGACTTTCGGGACAATTGATGTGACAGAAAAGACAGTCGAGAGACTGTTCTTTTCCCAGGTGAAGGACATGACATTGAAGAGCAGCAAGAAAACGAGGTGGTCTATATGAACAGGCAGAAGAGGAGGATAAGGCAGTTGAGGATGATTTACGAAGGGATCATGGATGATGGCCCTGAAGATAATCTTGACAGGGGATTCAGGCTCGATTCCAGCCCATATGCAAGTGTCTGAGAAAAGGCAATGCATATAGCAGTAGGCAATATGGCAGTGCGATCAGACATCAGATTAAGGAGGTGGTCAACTTCATATGGAGAAAGACAGAATACATGGACTGGGACGAATATGCAAGGAAGGTCGCTTTCATGGAGGTCTTCGCCTGGCAGCAGAGGGTCAGGAGACAGAACCTGAAGAACTAGGTGACCAGGCCCTGGAGCACCATGTCACCGATGATTTTGAATACTATCATGATGATTATCGATATGAAGCTGTAGATGAGGCTGCTTCTTATCAGGTTCCTCCCGATAAGGTAATCCTCATTGAGCTTGTCTGAGCCGTTCTCGATTCCGTTTGATAGGACTGTGAGTATGTATATTATCTGGACAACGTACAGCCCTATTATGATCTGGAAATAATAAGTAGGTATGCCGTTTCCGAAAAGCTGGGGTATCTGGTCTGCAATCGACGGGTCGTCAGTCCCCCTTTGCTGGAGGACCGGGCCAATCTTTCCGAGGATGTTCGTTATCATGGATGTCAGACCGACGACTATGCCTGCAATTATCGGCGTGATCATGGATATCTGGGATTTCATCGAGACGATGACGTCTGCAAGGAGGTCTTTGAGCCTTTCAGTGACCCTGTGCATCTCCTTGATGTACCTGGAGATGTTTATTAGAGCCTCGGCAGCGATTTTCGGCCCTTTCCTGATAGCCTGGATGAGCACTTTCATGCTGCTCTCGATTATCCTGGAGGGAAATGATGTGATAGCACCGACTTTCGGGTCAAAGATAGCTGATGCGACGCTCATGCCCAGCTTCTGGATGTTTGCGCTCACCAGCCTGAAGAACCTGCCTGCTGCTGTGTCCTGCATTATCCTCGATGTGCTCTCGAAGGCGACCTCAGCGGGGAGGCCGTCGCCGAGCCTGTTTCCCAGCTGGAACAATGCTGATGCGAACTCATCTTCAAGGCTCTTGACCTCTTCGCGTATCTTTATCAGGTTCTTGGATTTCATCCTGTAGTACAGCCCGACAGAGAATGCAAAAGACAGAGGGAACAGTATGCTGATGATTGAAGATGCAAGGTCAAAAGGCCCTGTCTTGATTCCATAATCATCAGTCTTGTAGGTTACAAAGCAATAGTCCCTTCCGCAGTCTGTTGCTGTGTTCTCCTGGCCGAAACCGAGATTGTTGAATCCGGATACGTGCAGCATTATCGGGACCAAAGAAAGTAGCAGCATGAGAATGCCTAATATCACGCAGAGATAGAGAGGGCTAATCAGGATTTCTTTCTGCCCGAGCCTTATTATTATCTTCTTGTACTTGGACAGTTCTGGGATATCCTCTGATATGTCAGTATCCCCGTAGCCTGTCGGCCTTTGGGCAAGGATGGTCCTGCCCATGTAATAGACGCCGATAGGCAGGACGATGTTGTATAGAAGCGCAATGTGATACCATTTGACTATGGGGTTGCCCTGTGCATCAAGCAGGAAATTCACAGCCAGGGGAAGTATCACAAGACCGAGTATGGGAAGTATGACGCCGAGCATGTGCAGTGTAGTTATCGGGCTCTTGAGATTCTGGGCATAGTGCATCATCTTCTCATAGGTCTCCTCAAGGATGACATCAAGGGACTTGTCAAGGAGCTCCTGCCTCCTGGATTCAGAGCCCTCCATGAGGCTTGACTCAAGCAGATGCATCGCCTCAATGTACTCAAGGTTCCATTTTCTCCAGGTCTCAAGATACGCGTCAAGGGATTCCTTGAGCGAGCTGTACTTCTCTGTCTCAATGTCCCATAGCACCTTCCTGAGGTCAAGGGAGAGAGGCCCTGAAAGGTGGTTGCAGGCGAACTCTATCGCGAGCTCTAAGTTGGATGTGTGCCTCATGTAGGTGACGATGTAAAAGACAGATATGACCATCTGGTTCGATGCCCTCAGCCGCCAGCTGTTCGCCAGGAATTCAGGCAGCCTCTGGAACGGGACCATTATGCCGAGGCCCGCAAGCAGGAAGAAGATGATGAAGAACATGGACGGGCCGTTGCCATAGAGCGCTGGGACCATCACGCTTAGCAAAAGCCCGACTAGTATGAATGCCAATGGGGCCAGGATCGAAAGGCTCGTGGTACCTGCAGGTGTTGCATTGAGATGGGCTGTGTTTATAGACTCCTGGAGAATCGCTGCCTTCTTGCTGTCAGGGGATATCTTCAGCAGCTTTCCTGATAGGTTGCACATCTTCTCATAGAGGCTGAAATGAGCCGGCATTACCTCTTTCTTGAATTTTTCATATTCAATGGAATTGATGTTGGAAGACTCTTCATCAACACTCCCGACCTGGCCCCCGCCGGCAGTGCCGTCCAGCTCCTCGTTCAGGCGCCTCCTGTATTTCTGCATGATGCCTTGAATATCCTTGTCATCCATTTTTGTTCTCTATCTGCCTTTTTTTCACTTCTTTCTTCAGCCATTCATCCCATTCGACGAATATCTTCTTGGAATCCATGAATCCATGCTCGTCCTTGACCCTGTCGCTTATTATGTGGAAGATGTCGTTTGCCTTTATCACGAAATCAGCCTCAAGCATGCCGGCATCCTTTGTCTTGATAGAGGTTTCCACAAGGGTCTCCTTGGTCTTTGCCCTCAGCATCACATTGTCCCATACAGCATCCCAGTTGCCGGCGAATTCCTTGATGTTGCTTGCGATGGTCTTCAGGACGTCAGAATTCCCTGTTATTATCTCGTCAGTGACCTCCAGCTGATCCTTGATAGCATCGTATTTCATGAGATCGACAAACCCGCCTTCAGCAAGGGGGTCGTTCTCCCAGTGCTTCCTGACCTCGGTTATCTGGGTTATCCTCCTGAACCTGTGCAGGCCGTCAGCAGACTTTACAGGGTTTGCGACGACTATTATGTCTGTCGCCTTGAATGATGTCTTTGGCACGCCTATGTCGTTGACAACCCTGTCGAATATGCCGTAGGGGCTTTCACCGTGGATGGTCCCTGCGACGACATTTGCAGCTGCACCGACCCTCATCGCCTCATATAGCGCTATTGCCTCCTTGCTCCTGACCTCGCCGATTATCAATGCAGAGTCGCCGAGCCTGAGCGTCGTCCTGATCCCGTCAGTCGCGCTGACCTCTGATGAATCCTTTGAGAGGGCTCCTGCAACTTTCAGGGACTGGATATTGTACCCCAGTTTCCTGAGGGAGCCTGTCGGAAGCTCAAGAGTGTCCTCAATTGTTATCATCCGGTACTTCCTCATGACCTCCACCATCAGGCTCGATAGGAGGCTGCTCTTTCCTGCACTCCTTGTCCCTGCTATGAGCATTGTCCTTGTCCCGTCGACAAGGAAGCTGAGAAGCCCTGCTGCCACAGGCGTGAGCATCTTCGCCTTGATGAACAGTGGCAGTGTCCAGGGCTTGTCCCTGTGCCTCCTGAATGAGTAGGCGAGGCCAGTCGGGTTGAGCGGCTTTGAGACGACTGCGACCCTTGTGTTGACCCCGGGCAGCTCAAGCTCTGTGTCAAGTATAGGGTCAGCCTCGTCAAGGGGCCTGCCTGATATCATCCTCAGCTTTGATGCCCATGATTCAGCCTCTCCCTTGGTAGGTATTATGTTTGTGACGCAGTCATTATAATCAGCATGGACCAGGAATATGGGAGTCTGCCCCA
Organism: uncultured Candidatus Woesearchaeota archaeon; assembly: GCA_963717515.1. Taxonomy (GTDB): domain Archaea; phylum Nanobdellota; class Nanobdellia; order Woesearchaeales; family DSVV01; genus CAYXZQ01. The sequence goes on along the minus strand of OY970338.1, from coordinate 820,154 downwards.
TAGGGCTGTTTAGTGATATGTCCTGGATCTTGTCATCCATGAGGAGGACCTCTATCAGGCCGAACCCGACAGTATACCTGACAAGTATCGTCGTCAACCTGTCAATCTCCCTGGATGTCAGGGCGATGTTCTTGGACCCTGCAACGTCCTCTATCAGGTCATGGCCCACATTGTAGAATACCTGCCTCATTCGCTCAGGGTCAGTGAATTCTTCCTCCTTGGGCTTGTGCTCAGCCATCACTTTGCGCGCGATGTCCAGTATCTCATATTTCTCCTCAGAAAGCTTGAACTCAGGCGGAACTATGTGATACAGCAGCTGGACAGAGTCAGGGAACTTGAATACCGTGACTTCCGTATCTCCTCCGACAGTGTAGTTGTCGATGACTTCCCCGTTCTGGGGATAGTTTGCCATGAGCTTCGTGAACATGAAGTCAGGCTTTATCATCGGGCTGAATATGCTCCTGTATATCTCCCTGTCTCCTATCTTGTAGCCGGAGAGCTCGTTCTTGACAAGGGATATCAGCCTGGTGGCCTCAAGGAGCTTGATTATGTATTCCAGGATCGCGATGTATCTTCCGATGCACTTTGTGCACTGCTCATCTATGGACTTGTCGTAGTTTATCCTTTCCCTTCTGAGGAGCCTCCTCGTCGTCACATAGGCACCGACAGGGTCTGTCTTGATGAGCCTGAAGATGTCGTTCTGTATCTCGGAATACCTTCCCGGGATGCACTTGACGCATCCGGGTATCACGTTGAGAGCCTGGTAAGAGAATAGGTTCTTCTGCCTAGTCAGGGTCTTGAACACTTCACCAATCTCTACGAGCATCTGGGTCTGGGCATTGTCGTACTCATAGTCCCGCTTCTGGGAGAAGATTATCTTGGTGACCCTGCCTGCCTGGATTATCTTCTCGATGGTCCTTGCCATGCAGAGCGGATTATCCTCTATAGAAGGCGAATAGTTGCAGTCGTCGCAGTATATGTAGAGTACTGCCTCCTCCCCTTCATGGAGTATGTCAAATCCGCAGACCTTCTTGTTCCGGTCGAACAGTGCCATGTTTCCCTCTTTTTTGCTTTCAGGTAGTCGCTATATCCTGTTATTTCTTCTTCTCTTTGAGCGTGTAGAGCGCAATCTCTATCAGGTGCGACTTGTTCCTGTATCTCAGCCCGTCCTTGAGCTCTGACTCTATCCACTTGATGAGCCCTGTGTCGATAGTTGCACTGATAGGTTTTTTCATCCTGTCGCTCTTTTCAAAACATATTATATTATATATTTTATAATATAAACTATTTTTAATCAGATTCAATATATTTTATAATATAATTTGTATTTAAATGTTTCCAATGATCATGGAGTGGATAGTTTATATTGGCACCACTCCCGTATGCTAACACAACATTTAATAATGAAGGGGGCATTTAATATGGATAATATTAAGGGGTGGAACGGATTAACGTGAACAATCGGGCAGCCCAGCAGCCTGGGATGGGGGATTTATCAGATGTCGTGAAGGACCTGATGCGAAGGGTCAGGGTCATAGAGGAGAGATATTCAAGCATCAGGAAGAACATCCAGGTGGGCGAGCAGAACATGCTGACAATGAACCGGAATCTCATGACTGAGATAAAGGCGATGAACATGGACATCTCAGAGCTCAAGGAGACCCTGCGACAGATGAAGGAAGACATGAGAATGATGATCAAGGAGCTCAAGGACACGGTGAACAAGGAGGAGGTGAAGGTGCTCCAGAAGTATATCCAGCTTTGGGAGCCTTTGAATTTCGTGAGCCATTCTGAGATGGAAAAATATGTTGACAGCAGGGTGAAGAAGAGATAGTTGATTTCACATCTTGCCTGTCATGGCTTTAAATCGAAAGTTTTATATTATAATTATCGAATATAGGAATAAAAAGAGGATAGTTCAAGATGGGATTTTTCGGCACTGGAAATGATGATAGCAAGCCAAAGGCTCCGCCCCAGCCCCCTTCGACACCACCAGTCGACAAGGTGCTGCAGATGCGCGCTCAGGGCCTTTCCAATAATCAGGTAATCCAGAACCTCCAGAACCAGGGCTATGACCCTAATCTTGTGTTTGATGCCCTGAACCAGGCCGACATCAAAGGGGGTGTTGAGGCTGTCCCTGTAAGATCAAATGATTTCAACCCTGACGAGCTCCAGAATCCTATGCAGGTCCCATCTGATTTTTCTCCGTCTATCGGCATGGAGCCTGTAGGCCGTATTCCTGCTGCTCCGCCCATGGGCAACAGTCCTGCCCTCGGCGGCATACCTCCGATGGATACCCAGCTTGATTCAGGTTCTCTCGAGAGGATAGAAGAGATTGCCGAGGCGATAATCGATGAGAAATGGAATGAGATAGTCAAGAGCATAAACAAGATTATAGACTGGAAGGACAGGACAGAGTCCAAGATGATGAAGATCGAGCAGAGCATAATTGACATGAAGCAGGATTTTGATAATCTGACGAAAGGAGTCCTCGGAAAAGTGGGGGAGTATGACCAGAACCTGGTCAATATCGGATCAGAGATAAAGGCGATGGAGCAGGTATTCCAGAAGGTGCTGCCGACGCTTACAGAGAATGTCCACACCCTTGACAAGATCACAAGGGACCTGAAAGGCAAGAAGTAATGTGCTGATGAATTCTATGATTTTTTCACTGTGCTTGTAAGCATGCCTATCGATAGGGCGCTTATTATCAGGATGAACAGCATGCCGAGGACTCTCGGGTTGTAGAAAGTTGCGCCTAGATTGTTGTTGAAGCTGCCTGATCCCGTGCCTGAAGTGCCGGGATTGCCTGCATTTATCACACCTACATTGCCGGTCTGCCCAGTGACATTGTCATTTGTTATGGCAAGCTGCGACTGGCCGTACGACTGGGACAGAGCCCCTAGGATGATTATCACGATAATGATGAACAGGGTCCACTGGATGTCTGACCTGTTCCTGATGACAGAGCGAATGTCATCGTCAGTAGCCCCGAATATCTTGTAGAGCATTATCGCAAGCACCATGAATATGGCAAGCATGGTGAACCATGGGATCATGAAGCGGACCATCGCGCTTGCGCCTTTTGAGTATATAGCAACGAACAAGGCGGCTATGAATGCGATGATTGCATGCAGGATCTTGTTGTCTCCCAGGATCTTTGCCCACTGGAAGAGTGCATATATGATGGTGAAGACAAATATAAGAAGGAAGACAGGTGCAAAATATTCCAGCAGTGCTATGCTTATGGTCGGTGTGGCCATCTTCTATTTCTTGAACATGTCCCCGAGCTTGCTGAAGGCGTTTGAGAATGCGCCGGCCTGGTCAGCCTTGCTCGGTTCCCTGGTGATGTACCAGATCACTATCGCAAAAACCAGTATAATGAGCACGACTGAGGATGTATCGCTGCCCCACCATCTCCATTGGCTTGGATAGTTTGCCCACCATCCTGCCTCTGCACCGAAGACATAGGCTACAATCACAAATGCGAGAAGGGCGATAACCCCGGACAGGCTGCCGCCCATCCATTTTGACTCGCCACCGAGAATCCCTATGAGCAGGAGCGCCATCAGGATGGCTACAACAACAATGGAAATCTGCGGAAGGGCACTGTTCATGATATCGATTACGTCCCTGTTTGCAGGATAGCTTCCGGTCACGTGAGGTATCACCACCATCAGGCTGATGACAGTGGATACTATTACATTGAAGTTCCTCTTGCCCTCTCCTAGTATGTTTGATTTCTGGAGCACGGCGAAGAGTATTGTGAAAATCAGCAGGAAAGGCAGGAGCGCATCTGTCATGCCAAGATCCTCAAGCCTCTGGAAAAATTCAACGAATTCCATTTTTTTCCTCCATTTGATATGTCATGGATACCTCCTTTTAACTTTCCATGGACAAGGTTATATATTAAGTTTTTGCTTTGTCATCCTGCTTTTTTGAGGGTTCCTTTGTTATCCACATCATGAGGCCGATGACGATGACTGCGAGTATTATCGCGCTGACAGCTGTGCTGTCATAGTGGTCGATGACATAATTGTATGCAAAATTGAGGAACGGCTCGCCGTCGGATGTGGGAATGGCGTGGGCGAATATCAGGACTATCGCGATGAACATTATGAGCATCATGAAGGTTTTCCACCTGCCCTGCAGCAGGACCTCTTCTTTCTCTGAATGGAATGTGCCGATCAGAAGGAGGAAGCTGATGCTGACAAGTATCATGAGGACGACGTTCGCAAGCGACTCCTGGATGATTGCTACCATCTTCGAGGATGCAATGACGAAGAACGCTCCGCAGAATGCGACCATGGCGTTGAGGTTCTTCCTCGTGGTCATCTCTCCCCCGGCCGGCCCCTCTGCCTTTTCAGTGCCCAGGACCTTGGTCCGCTCAAGTATTGCGAAGAACATGGAGAATGTCAGCAAAAACGGCAGGATTACGTCATATACGCCCAGCTTGTTGAAGAATACAAGGACATCGCGAAATACACTGACATCTGCCATAATCCTATTTTATTTAAAAGAAGGTATTTAAAAGTTTCGATTTTTCACAAAGGATGGCCAAACCATCAATTTTAAATAAGAATTAATCATTCTGAGGGATAGATGATTGACAGGAAGGATTTCAGGCGCATGAAGAAGGAGCTCACCGAGTTTGAGAGCCAGAGGGAGGAGCTGATAAAGAAATCCCGCGACATTCTCAAGGATTCCAAGCAGGCGATCTATCTCGTGCACAGGGATGAGCTCAAAAAGGCCGAAAGCCTGCTGAAGAAGGTCGAGAAGGAGACCGCAATCATCAAAGATAAGATAAAGGATATCCCTAAGCTTGATTTCCTGGGTGCCTACAGCGTCGCGACACAGGAATATGTCGAGGCCAGGTGCTACCTGGGCTTTGTCAGGGACAGGAAGCTCCCTTCATGCACGACCCTGAAGGTTCAGGTCGAGGACTACCTGCTCGGGCTATGCGACCTGACTGGAGAGCTCTCAAGGCGTGCAGTGGCAGCAGTCATAAGGAAGGATTTCAACGAAGTATACCTGATAAGGGATGTGGTTGACGGCATATTCGGGCTGTTTCTCGAGCTCAACCTAAGGAACGGAGAGCTCAGGAAGAAGTCTGACGCGATAAAATGGAACCTGAAGAAGATAGAGGACGTAATATATGATATCAGGACCAAGGGTATGGACGGATGAGAAAGACTGTCGATTTCTTCTTTGAGCTGGGCCAGCTCAAGCGGGTGAAGAGGAGCGGCTGGTGGCTTGTCGATGTGAAGGACCCTGAAAGCGTTGCAGAGCATTCATTCAGGACAGCGGCGATCGGCTATGTCCTTGCTGGGCTTGAGGGTGCTGATGAGAAGAAGGTCATGCTTGCCTGCCTTTTCAACGACCTTCACGAGGCAAGGCTCAATGACCTGCACAAGGTCGGCCACAGATATATTGATTTCAAGAAAGCCGAGACCAAGGCATTCTCAGAGTCTGTGGAAAGGCTGCCCAAAGCCCCTGCCAAGGAGCTCAGGGATGTCTTTGCAGGATTCCAGCTCCAGGACACTAAGGAAGGGGTTGTCGCGCGTGACGCAGACCTCCTGGAATGCGCTCTGCAGGCAAAGGAGTACATGGCGACAGGGCATAGCGATGCCAGGGACTGGATTGACAATGTTAGGAAGCTGCTCAGGACCAGGTCTGCTATTGAGATGCTCAATATCATAACAAGGACAAGCCCGAACAGCTGGTGGAAGGGGCTCAAGAAGATAGAGAGATAGCAGGTGCAAGTGATGAGAAAAGCGATGGGAGTGATACTGGAGAGATGCATGGGTCTGAAGAAGGGCGAAAGCTGCCTTGTTCTCACTGATGATACAGGCGACAGGAAGGAGCTGTCCCGGTTTGCCTTTGACATGGCGATGCAGGTATCGCCTGACACAGAGCTTCTGAGGATCCCTGAGATGAAGGTCAATGGCGAAGAGCCGCCTGCAGGGGTTGCAGAAGAGATGAAGTCATTTGACGTGATACTTATATTTACTGGGAAATCCCTCACCCATACAAAGGCGCGCATGGAGGCATGCAACGCAGGCGCAAGGATAGCATCGATGCCTGGCATCACGAATGATATAATGGGAAGGTCGATTGATGTCGACTATGACAGGATGAAGAGGCTTACAGGACTGCTTGCGGATGAGCTTGACAAGGCAGGGCGGGTGAGGATTACGACGCAGAAAGGGACTGACCTGTCTTTCTCTGTGGAAGGCAGGAATGCCCATGGCAGGAAGGCAGGAATCATGACAAACCCTGGAGATTACGGCAACCTTCCTGAAGCAGAGGCGTTCATCGCGCCTGTCGAGGGTACAACAGAGGGGGTCTATATTGTTGATGCATCCCAGGCAGGAGTGGGCAGGCTCGGCAATCCCATAAGGATAGAGGTCAGGAAGGGGCTTGCAGCATCAATCAGCGGCGGAAAAGAGGCTGGTGAGCTGAAAGAGATCCTCGATGCAATAGCTGATAAGAATGCCTTCAATATCGCCGAATTCGGCATCGGCACGAACGAGAAGGCAAGGGTCACAGGGACAATCCTCGAGGATGAGAAAGTGTTCGGCACTTGCCATATCGCACTGGGCAACAGCATGGGATTCGGCGGGAAAGTCGATGTGCCGGTGCATGTCGACGGAGTTATCAGGAAGCCGACCATATTTATGGACGCAAAGAAAGTCATGGAGAATGGAAAGCTGTTGGATTTTCAAAACATTTAAATAAATATGCAGTCAATCATTTTTGTATGAGGGGAAAAATATGAGCCTGTTCCATGATACGCTGAACGATGCCAGGGAAGCGGTAAAGAAAGGTGACAGCGACAGCATCGGGCATGCCAAGAACATCCTCCAGCATCACAGGGACATGGAAGTCCAGGAGGAGAAGCTTGTCGACAGCTCGCTCATCTCACTGAAGATGTTCCTCGAGAATTACATCAGGCATCTGGATTACGCAATTTCTATAGTTTCCCAGGGAAACCTTGATGAAGGGAAGAAGGCAGAGTTTGAGAAGAGTATTTCAGTCTGCCAGGACAACATAAGCTGCTTTGAGAAAGGAGTGCAGGAGCTCTGGAAAAAGCGCGGCAATGAGCTCAGGTAATCCTATGCATTCATTCTTGTAAAAAGGATGACCAGGAAGAGTACGTATATCAAGATGAATGATAGGCCCTCAGCCCTGTGGATCTTCCAGTCGCTCTTTATGAATATCAGGAGGAAGATGCTCGTAAGTATCAACACAGGGCCTGTGAATATTACCATGTTCCACGGAACGCCAAGCGGTGTTATGAGCCCTGATACCCCGCCGACAAGCAGGATATTCGCGATGTTCGAGCCAAGTATGTTCCCTACAGCTATCGAGCCGTATCCCTTCCTTGCTGCTGTCAGCGATACGCTGAGCTCAGGCACTGATGTTCCGAATGCAATCAGGCTCAGGCCTATAACATTGGTGGCCAGATGGAAATACCCGGAGAAATAGATTGCCTCTGATATCACATATTTTGCACCGAAGACTATCGCGATGCCGCACAAGAGCATGATGAAGAGGTCTTTGTGTATCTCTTGCTTGAGAAGAGATGCCAGATCCGAGCCCTTCTTGCCTTTAGCACTTGAAAGCCCTGCCACGATCCTCCTGTGGATTGCGATAATATACCTGAACCTGAACAGGTAGGGAATGAATGCCTTGAAATGATACTCATCCCTCCCTTTTTTCCTTGTCTCGAAAAGGAAGACGATGTAGGCGACATACAGCACGATGAACAGGAATGCAGCGATCCTTGAGATATTCCCGAAGACGATGAAAGCATAGAAGAGCAGGGTCACAGACAGCATGATGTATCCGTCCCTGATCAGCATGGACTCATCGGTCTTGATCGCTGCCACGGTAGCAGAGACACCTATTATCAAGGCGATGTTTGCGATGTTTGAGCCGACGATATTCCCGATGATCAAACCGCTCTCAGACTTGAATGCAGCTGCCATGGAAGAGGCAAGCTCAGGAAGCGACGTGCCGACTGCGACCAGGGTGAGTCCGACGATGAATTCAGAGATCCCTGTCTTTTGTGCTATGGATGCAGCTGCCTTCACAAAGTAATCAGATCCGAGGACAAGAGCTGCAAGGGCGATTATGAAAATCAATATTTCGAAAAGCACCATCATGGAAACATCTGTCAAGGGTATTTAAATTGTTTTTGCTTTGTTGTTCAATGAACAAGCTTGTTCTGATGAAGATTTTCCGGAAAAATCCCAGGAATACTTTTAAATATTCAGCAGATCTTTTTTCTGATGGAGATTATTTTTACCAATCATGCCACACGACGGATGATAAAGAGGAAGATTCTTCCTGTCTGGGTTGAAGAGACAGTAAAATCACCTGATTCGATAAGCCATATTGGCAATAAATATTATGTGATAAGGAGACTTAATGGTACAAAACTCAAAGTTGTATTTGTCAAAGAAAAATTTATAAAGATAGTAACAACATTCTACACAAAATGAAGATAAGATATGATCCGGATGCTGATGCAATGTATATAATGCTCAGGGATGAAAAAGTAAAGACCACCAGGGAGATAGATGAAAGCACAGTTATTGATTTTAATGCGACCGGGCAGGTGATTGGAGTGGAAATACTTTTTGTCAAAGAAAAGAATCCAGGTCTCCTGAAGGATTTCCAGGTTGAGAATATCACGATCGCATGAAAAATCAACTATGCATTTCCTGAAAATTTCTTTATGTATTCGCTTCGGAACTTCCCGAACCTGCCTTCTTCAATCGCTTCCCTTGCCTTCTTGATAAGCTCCTGGATGAAATAGATATTGTGCTGAGTCGCGAGGATCTTACCTGCAGGCTCGTTCAGTCCCAGGAGATGCCTGACATATGCCCTTGAGTGGTTCATGCATGCAGGGCATCCGCATCTCTCATCGATAGGTCCCAGGTCTTCTGCATGCTCTTTTCTCCCTATCTTCAGGTTCCCGTCCCATGTGAACAGTGTCCCGTGCCTTGCATTCTGCGTGGGGAATGTGGAGTCGAAGCAGTCGACTCCGAGACTGATGCATTCCAGCAGGTCTTTCGGGCTGCCGACTCCCATCAGATACCTGGGCCTGTCTTTAGGCAGGTGCGGGACAGACGCTTTTATCATATCATGCATCGTGCTTATGGGCTCGCCGATTGCAAGCCCTCCCATTGCGATGCCGTCAAAATCCAGTCTTTTTATGAAGTCGATGCTCTTCTTCCTGAGGTCCTTGTGCATCCCTCCCTGGGCAATCCCGAAGAGCAGCTGCTTTTTTTTGTGTTCGTCGTGATAGTCCTTGCATCTCCTTGACCAGGAATGGGTCCTGAGGGTCTTTGACCTCACAGTCTGCAGGGGGTCGTCGAATTTCGGCACATCATCAAGGCACATGGCGACATCGGACCCGAGAGCTAGCTGGATCTCCATGGCCTTCTCAGGGGTTATAAGTTCTGGTTTGCCGCTGTATGGCGACCTGAACGGCGCTCCGTCAGCAGTCGATCTCTCCAGGAAGAAATTGTCAAGTGTCTGGAACCCACCGCTGTCTGTGAATATGCCCCTGTCCCAGCTGTAGAACCTGTGCAGCCCGCCTGCTTTTTTAATCAGTTCCAGTCCCGGTTTCTGGTAGAGGAGTAGCGAGTTCGATATTATGCAGTCGGTCCCTGACTTTTTCAGCCCGGAAAAATCCATGAACCTCACTGCCCCTTTTGTCGCGACCGGCATGAAGAATGGTGTCCTGAGCTTGCCATGGGCTGTGCTTAGCTCCCCTGTCCTTGCTTCTGTCTTTGTGTCTTGAGCTGTTATCACGAACATTTTCTTGGAATTCATACAATACTTATTAATCTTTTGAGTGCTTAATCCAACAGATTTATATAATAGGATTATTAGGCATATGATATGACAGCCTATGACCTGGTCGGCTACATCGGCACGTTCCTCATTACACTTTCTCTCACTCCCCAGCTCTGCAAGAGCCTGAAGACAAGGTCGACACATGACATCTCGCTTGCCTGGACATCCGTCTACATGGCAGGGCTCTTCGTATGGGTGATTTATGCCATCCTTAACCTGATCTGGCCAGCGATAGTCTTCTCGACGGTCGAGTTCCTTCTAGCGACTGCTCTTTTCATCCTTAAATTGATTTACAAGTGATATTATCATAACCTTTATATACAAAATCCTAAAACAGCAGTTGTATGGAGCTGAAAAGGACACATAACTGCGGGGAGCTGAGGAAGAAGGATATCGGCAAGGATGTCATCCTCAACGGCTGGGTGCAGAATAGGCGGGACCATGGCGGGCTGATCTTCATAGACCTCAGGGACAGGTTCGGCCTGACCCAGGTGGTGTTCGACCCGAAACATGACAAAGAGTCTCATTCTGTCGCCGAGACACTCAGGAGAGAGGATGTCATCGCAGCCAAAGGCAGGGTCAGGGCAAGAGGAGAAGGTCTTGAGAATCCAAAGCTCGACACTGGCCAGATTGAAGTAATCACAGCAGGGATCGAGATGATAGGAAAAGCCAATACCCCGCCGCTCGAGGTCGAGGACAGGATAGTGGCGAACGACGAGATGAGGCTCAGGTACAGGTATCTTGACCTGAGAAGGCCTGTGATGCAGAGCAACCTGCTCATGCGCCACAAGACAATCACAGCAGCCAGGCAGCATTTCAATGACAACGGCTTCATCGAGATTGACACACCGATTCTGGTGCGCTCAACACCTGAAGGAGCAAGGGATTACATCGTGCCTTCAAGGGTGAACCCGGGCAGCTTCTACGCACTTCCGCAGTCGCCCCAATTATACAAGCAGATACTCATGATATCAGGCGTGGACAGGTATTACCAGGTTGCGAAATGTCTCAGGGACGAGGACCTGCGAGCTGACCGCCAGCCTGAGCACACCCAGTTCGACTTCGAGATGAGCTTTGTGGATTCAGATGACATCATGGGGTTTGTCGAGAGTCTCTTCAGCCACATATTCAAGACAGTCCTGGGCGCAAAGCTTGACAGGTTCCCGAGGATTGCTTATGATGAGGCAATGGCAAGGTACGGCACAGACAAGCCTGACATCCGCTATGGTCTTGAGCTCACTGATGTCACAGATATCGTCAAGGACTGCGGTTTCCAGGTCTTCAAGGATGTCGTCGAGAAGGGAGGCACCGTCAAGTGCATAAACCCTGAAAAAGACCTGGGAAGGAAAGAGATAGATTCGCTCATCGATTTCTCCATAAAGTCAGGGGCCAAGGGCATGGCCTGGATGCGTGTTACAAAAGACGGCCTGGAATCCAATATCGTCAAGTTCTTCAGTGATGATATCCAGAAAAAGCTGCTCGAGGAGACAGGGGCAAAGCCGGGAAGCATCCTCATGTTCATCGCAGACAAGCCGGCTGTCGCCAACAATGTCCTCAACCTCCTTCGCCAGGAGCTCGCAAAAAAGCTGGACCTCGTGGACGACAAGGTGTTCAGGTTCTGCTGGGTGACTGATTTCCCGCTGTTCGCATGGGATGATGACACAGGCTCATGGACTCCTGAGCATCACATGTTCTCGATGCCGAAGAAAGAGCATCTGGAATTTCTTGATAAGGATCCTGGAAAAGTGAAGGGCGACCTCTTCGACCTAGTGCTAAACGGCATTGAGATGGGCTCAGGCTCGATAAGGATACACGACCCTGCAGTCCAGAAAAAGGTCATGAAGGTCATCGGTCTTGACGAGAAGGATGCAGAGAAGAAGTTCGGCTTCCTTATCGAGGCATATAAGTACGGTGCGCCGGTGCATGGCGGGATGGGGCTCGGAGTCGACAGGCTGGTTGCGCTGATGACAGGGACAAATGACATCCGGGAAGTGATAGCATTCCCCAAGAACAAGGCAGCGCAGTGCCCCATGGACTCGTCGCCTGGTCCTGTCGGGAATGATCAGCTCAAGGAGCTTCATCTCAAGCTTGACATTGTCCGAAAGAAACAAGAGTGAGCAAAGAGTGAGCCAATTGATACCTGTAGGAATCCTTCTTGCCTGTGTCTTCCATGATTTTCTGGGGGATCAGCGACCTGACACTAAAGCCCCTGACAGCCAGGTTCGGCACCCTGAAAGCGACTGTCTACAAGTTCATACCCCATATCGTGTTCCTCTTCATATTCTTCTCCTTCGGCGGCCTGTTCATCCCACATGACCTGAAGGTCTGGGCGATGATCCTTGTATTCGGCATAATCGGCGCCATCGGGCTCTACTCGTTTGTCAGGGCAATCGAGGAAGGGCTGGTCTCCATCAATGTCACTGTGGCACATACGAATGTCATCATCACTGCTGTTATTGCAGCAATCCTCCTTGGCGAGGTCCTTGGCATTTACCAGTATATTGCGATTGCCGTGATCCTTGCAGGGGTCATCATATTGTCCCTTGATATATCCTCGTTGAAAGAGATGAGGATAAGAAATGCAGACAGGGGCATCAGGCATGCATTGATAACTTCAGTATGCTGGGGCATAATATGGATTCTCTCGAAGATGATACTTGAGAAGACAGGCCCTTATGCAGCAGCCTTCTACCCTGATTTTTTCGTCGTGCTTTTCATATTTCTCGCATTCCTGCCAAAGAGGCCTTCTTATGATGAGTTCAGCAAGACTGTCTTGAAAAAAAACACGATCCTTCTCATACTCGGTTCAGCGATTGCTGGAGCCCTTGGGATAATCCTGATGGTGCTCAGCTTCACCATGGAGAAGGTCACTGTGACCATGGCCATAATCTCAGCTGCCCCATTCGTCACCTTGGTGCTTGCGAGAGTATTTCTCAAGGAGAGGATCGATCGGGCCAGGCTGTATGGGATATTCATCGTGATTGCAGGAATCATCGCGCTTTCATTGCTAGGTGGAGGAGCATGAGGTACAGGCTGGCATGCTTTGACCTTGACGGGACGATTGTCGATGACACTGAGTTCATCTGGTACACTCTCCATGAGCACTTCAATGTCGATTTCTCCCTTGTAAGGAAATGGAGGGATAAGTTTCTTGGAGGGAAGATCTCCTATGAGCAATGGTTTGCAGAGGACATCGCCTGGTGGAACAGTGCAGGTGCGAGAAAGAAGGATTTCATCGAGGCGATAGGCAGGCTGAGGCTCATGGGTGGGGCGAGGGAGACAATCGCAGAGCTGAAGAGAAGAGGGGTGAAACTGGCAGTGATCTCAGGCTCCCTGGGTTTTGTTCTCGAGCATTTCTTCCCTGACAGGCCGTTCGACCATGTATTCATCAACGAGCTGTATTTTGACCACAAGGGAAGGATATCCGGGTACAAGGTAACGCCATACGATTTTTCGCACAAGGCGACAGGGCTCAGGATAATTGCAGAGAAAGAGAAGATAGCTCTGTCTGATTGTGTATTTGTCGGCGACAATCTCAATGACATCGAGGCAGTGAAACTCGCAGGCCTGGGCATCTCATTCAATTCCAAGTCTAAGGAGCTTGACAGGGCTGCTGATATTGTGGTGAAGAAGAAGGACCTCCGTGAAGTCCTGAAACTTCTCTAGGCACATAGTCTCTTCTCTGGCTCATCTTGAAATATTCGTGCTGGATTTGGCTTCTCCTGTGCAGGAAACCCCTTTTTGCATTTTCATCATCAGGCGGGAATATCTTATGGAAAATCCTGTACGGATATCTATCATACGGTATTGTGAGCATGAGGTTGTCAAGCCTGGCTTCCTGTTCATGCGACTCCAGCTCGAACTGGACACCCACCTTGCTATCCAGTATATCTACATAGTGGTCGATGACAGGTCCTGGTCCGGAATCCTCAACTGCCTTGTCCAGGAAATACTTTCCATTGTTCCTGAAAAAATATTCTATCCAGATCGTTGTGGTCGCTTTGTCAAAACCCTGAGGTAGCAGGATGCCGTACTGGGAGATAACTTGATTACTTTGTCCTACTTTATCATATATCATATGAGGGTTGGGAAAGTTCGCCATTTATAAATATTTTTATAAAGCATAATATCTTTTATAATATATATGTAATATTACAACCTTTGCAGGTTTTCAGGTAGAATCTTATCATGATGAATAAACTTTAAATAAAACCCCCGGTTCTTTGTCCCTTATGAAAATCGACAAGAGGCTCATCGAGCATGTCTCTGAGGTCGCAAGGCTGAAGCTGACAGATAAGGAGATTGATGTGTTCCTGCCACAGTTGAGAGAGGTCCTGGAGGCATTCTCGAAACTGAATGAGGTTGATACGAAGGGCGTGAAGCCGAGCTTCCAGCCTGTCGAGCTTGCGGATGAGCTGCGGGAAGATGAGGTCACGGCATCGCTGAGCCAGAAGGAGGCGTTGTCAAACTCTCCCAATACCAAGGACGGATATTTTCAGGGACCGAGGGTGGTGTAGGATGCTCAAAGTCGACCTCCATACCCATACCATAAAGAGCAACTGCGGCCTGTCCACGCTGAATGAGAATATCAATGAGGCTGTAAGGAAAGGCATGAAAATCCTGGGCATCGCTGATCACGGACCCAGGGAAGGGGTCTCGAAAACATACTTTAACATGGGCTACAGGATACCTAATTACGTAGGAGGCGTAAGGATACTGTTCGGTGCTGAACTGAGCATCACCAACAACAAAGGTGAGCTGGACCTGCCTGAGAATCTTATAAAAAAGCTTGACTTTGTCATAGCCGGGATCCATCCTCCTCTTGAAGAGGGCAGACCGACCAGAGAGTACAATACGGATGCGATGATAAATGCCATAAAGAATCCTTATGTTAAGATAATTTCTCACCCTACCTGTTTGAAAGATGTGCCTGTTGATATTGAAAAAGTCAGCGAGGCTGCATGCAGGCACAACAAGCTGCTTGAGCTCAATTGTGCGCATTTCACTTATGAGCATAAGCTCAAGGCAGTCTCGATACCTGCAACTCAGGAGATGATAAGGATAATCCAGGACAGGGGTCACAAGCTTATAGTCAACAGCGATGCGCATAATTTCCATGAGATAGGCGACGATTCCGGGCTCATGAAATACAAGAAGATTCTGGGTTTCAGGGACGAGGACATAATCAACAATGACATTGCTGCATTCAAGAGACATATAGGCATATGATATATAGGCACATGAAAATGGAAATAGCTGAATTCGCAAGGAAGGTAAGGAGCAGGGAGATAGACCCTGTCGAGCATACTCACCAGGTAATCGAAAAGATAAGGAAGCTCGACAAGGAATATCATTATTTCAATGCGATATCCGAAGAGCTGGCTTTGTCCAAGGCTGAGAATGTCAGGAAAAGCCCGAAAGGAAGGCTTGCAGGCGTCCCGGTGTCTGTCAAGGACTGCATCTGCGTGAAGGGAGTGGAATCCAGGGCAGGCTCAAAGATTCTCACAGGATACGTACCGGTGTTCAATGCTACTGCTGTGCAGAAAGTCATTGATGAGGGAGCGATAATCATCGGCAAGACAGCCCAGGACGAGTTCGGGTTCGGTTCATTCTCGGTCAATGTCGGCGTGGGCATGAAGATGCCTCTCAATCCATATGACAAGAAAAGGGCCTGTGGTGGATCGAGCGGAGGCTCGGGCGGAATCACGAAACTTGCTGACTTTCCCCACATAAGCCTTGGCGAATCCACCGGCGGCTCGATTGTCAGTCCTGCATCTTTCTGCGGGGTCTCAGGCCTTTGTCCGACATACGGCAGGGTCTCGCGGTACGGGCTCATGGACTATGCCAACAGCCTCGACAAGATAGGGCCTTTGGCAAAGTCAGTCCGAGATGCAGCGCTGGCTCTTGAGATAATCTCAGGCCATGACACGGATGAGTCCACCACGCTCCATGAACCCGTGGATAAATATACAGACTGGGCAGAAGAGCAGCCCAAAGGGCTGAAGATAGGAGTCATGAAGGAATGTTTCGGCGATGGAGTCGATGAGAAGGTCAAGGACAGGGTATGGGATGGCATAAAGAAGCTGGAGTCAGCCGGAGTGAAATATGAAGAAGTCTCCCTTCCCTTGGCAAACAAGTACGGGGTGCAGGCCTATTACCTGATTGCCATGAGCGAGACATCGACGAACCTTGCCAAATACTGTGGCATGAGATATGGGGCGCATGAGAAGCTCTCTGGCAGCTTCAATGAATATTTCACAAAGGTCCGCTCGCACAATTTCGGAAAAGAGGCAAAGAGAAGGATAATCATCGGTACATTCGCAAGGATGGCTGGTTTTCGTGATGCTTATTACATGAAAGCCATGGAAGTGAGGACGAAAATTATCGATGAGTACAAGTCGATGTTCAAAAGATATGGTGCATTGGCAAGCCCGACAATGCCTATACTGCCTCCGACATTCGCTGAGATTGAGAAGCTCACACCCCTCCAGAACTACATGATGGACATAATGACCGTAGGGCCGAACCTTGCTGGACTTCCGCACCTGAATGTCAATGCAGGCGAAGCAAAAGGTCTTCCTGTAGGCATGCTCCTCACAGCCGACCACCTCATGGAGAGGAAACTTGTCCAGCTTGGAGGTGTTTTGGAAAGATGATGCTTGAGACAGAGCGCCTCATGCTCAGGGACATCACAGAGGATGACCTCGATGCGGTGTTCGGCATATATTCAAAAGGAAAAGAGTATTTCAGATATACGAGAATCCCATATCCATACAGCAGGGAAGATGCTGAAGCTTTCATCAAGAGGGTCCTTGAAGGATACCTGACTCTGGAGTCATTTTACATTGCCATTGTGGAGAAGAAGAGCAGGAGGCTCATCGGCACGATTTCGCTCAACAGGATAAGCCATGCCGACAATTTCGCAGAGCTCGGCTATAGTGTAGGGGAAGAGTTTTCAGGCAAGGGCTATGTCACAGAGGCTGCATCAGCATTCATAGACTATTGCTTCAAGAGGTTCGGTCTGAACAGGATCGAGATACACGCCGCTGTGAAGAACCATGCGTCAAACAGGATAATAGAGAAGCTCGGGGCAAAGGAAGAGGGCAGGTCCCGTGAATCTGTGCTCAGCAGATCAGGTTATGTGGATGAATACAACTATGGCATACTCAGGAAGGAATGGAAAAGGAATACAGGATACAGGCTCATTGATTGAAAACATGTTCATGGAAGAAAGAATGATGAAACTCATACTCGCATCAAAATCCCCCAGGAGGAAGGATATAATGGAGAAGAACGGCTTTGAGATTACCATAGATCCAAGCTTGATAGATGAGGATGCATCCGATATTTCCGATCCCACAGAGCGCGTGAAGGAGATTGCTAGAAGAAAGGCTGTTGAAGTTGCAGTGAGGCATAGTGACTCGATTATCGTCGCTGCTGACACATTTGTATGGTTCGAGGGCAGGGAGATTGGCCAGCAGGAGACTGATGAAGACGCCTACAGTACCATGAAGAGGTTGCTTGGAAAGACACACGAGGTCTACACAGGCATTTGCATCATTAATACAGGGACAGGGTTGATCCTGCAGGACACTGACTGCTCAGAAGTCACTTTGAAAGATGTCTCAGAAGATGTCCTCAGGCAGTACATCACATCAGGGAAATACAAGGGCAAGGCAGGGGCTTATTGCATAACAGACCCGGAATTCGAGAGCTTTGTCGGAAAAGTGAAAGGCTCATGGAACAATATCCTGGGTCTTCCTGTCTGGAAGACGAGAAAGATGATTGATGAGGTTTCAGAAACAAAGCAAGTGAACAGGTCAAGATGAAATTCAATACAGACATAGTCATAGGGCTTGAGGTCCACTGCGAACTGAAGACCAAGTCTAAGCTGTTCTGCGGATGTGCAAGGACTGGTGATGACAGGCCGAACTCCAGGACTTGCCCTGTATGCCTCGGCCACCCGGGATCAAAGCCCGTGCTCAACAGGAAAGCTGTCGATTACGCAATCAAGCTAGTGCTGGCAGTCGGATCAAAGATTTCACCAGAGCTTATCTTCTCGAGAAAATCATACTTCTATCCCGACATGTCCAAGAACTATCAGATAAGCCAATACGAGATCCCTCTTGCGACAGGCGGCTCTGTCAGGCTTTCATCTGGCAATGAGATCGGGCTTGTGCGCATCCACATTGAAGAGGACCCTGCATCCCTTGTCCACCCGGCAGGGATGCACAAGTCAAGCCATGTCCTTGTCGACTACAACCGGAGCGGCAATCCGCTTGTGGAGGTAGTCACAGAGCCTCAGCTCACAAGCCCGGGAGAGGCCAGGGATTTCATGAAGCAGCTGATATCGATACTAAAATACCTGGGCATATACGACCAGGACGATTCCATAATCAAGGCTGATGCCAATGTATCTATAAAGGAGTCCGGGTATGTGCGTGCAGAGATAAAGAACATCACAGGGTTCAAGGAGATAGAGCGTGCATTGTCCTATGAGGTCAGCAGGCAGAAGAAGGAAGTGCGAGAGGGCAAGAAGATGGTGCAGGAGACAAGGGCCTGGGACAGCAACATCGGGATAACCAGGACTCTGCGGACAAAGGAGACAGAGGAGGACTACGGCTACATCTTCGACCCCGACCTTGTGATAACCAAAATTACAGAAGACATGATTGAAGAAGCAAGGCAGAGCCTGCCTGAGCTTGCACATCAGAAGACAGCGAGGTTCATAAAGGACTACGGCCTCCCTAAGGATGATGCCGCAATAATCTCAGCCCAGCTCGAGGCAGCAGAGCTCTTCGAGAAGGTCGCAGAGAAGGTCGACCCGCTGCTTGCTGCGAAATGGTTGAGAAGGGAGCTTGCAAGGGTCATGAACTACAGCAGCCTGGAATTCTCAGAGCTTAAGATAGACGAATCGCATCTCATAGACCTCCTCGGCCTTGTGGAGAAAGGGGAGATAACAGAGAATGTCGCCCAGAAGATCCTCGAGAAGCTCATGGAAAAGCCCTTCAATGTCAGGGATTATGTCGAAAAGGAGGGCCTCCGGACAGTCTCTGATGCAGGCGAGCTTGAGAAGTTCTGCAAGAAAGTTGTCGACGGCAACAAGAAGGCTGTCGACGAGTTCAAGTCCGGCAATGTGAAGTCGCTCAATTTCCTGATAGGACAGGTGATGAGGGATACGAAAGGCACTGCGAACCCCGCAGAGGTCAGGAATCTCCTCATAAAAATGGTCAAATGACATCAAGAAGATGAGGATTTTGTTTTTTTGGATTCAATATTAAATGGGAAGCCCGCCTGGGCATTATTCTTTAGATATAAAAAAAGAAAAAAAAATAAAAAATTCTAATCCTTGGTTATGCTGTACAGCGCGCTGATTGCTACCACGAATGCAGCTGGTGCGATGAACACATTAACCAGGCTGAAGAAGTTGGTCAGGAACTCGCTTATCAACGGTATCTTAGGTGCAATCCAGCTTAGCGAC
This sequence comes from uncultured Candidatus Woesearchaeota archaeon, assembly GCA_963717515.1. GTDB lineage: Archaea > Nanobdellota > Nanobdellia > Woesearchaeales > DSVV01 > CAYXZQ01. Next base: position 800,803 of record OY970338.1, on the reverse strand, counting down.
TGGAAAGTCACCATGAAGGCGATTGCTGCAATCAGGAACTTGACCATTTCCTTTTCTGTAACATTCAGCAGACCCACAATCAGTCCCAGTATCGCGAGCACATAGATTGCCCATGTCCCTTGCAAGGCACCGAATATAGATATCAATATTGCCAGAATCAGGCCGATGATGAAGGCCCATCCTCCTATTCCTTTTGCCATAATTACACCCCCCTGTTCTTGAGAGCATTCCGATACTCTCTAAAAACAAGAGAATAGGGTTGATTATTTAAATATTTTCATCTATTTATAGAATTCTTTGGATTATATTCCATCCAGCTTCGGATAATCAATCGTGCTATCCCTTGAGATGTTTTACATACTATCCAATTGTCCCTGAGATATTTTGCAGAACCATTCCTCAATCAATCAACAGGACCTTGTCGATTCCCTTGACCAATCGCTCCTCGAAATCGATGTTCCTTTCCCCTTCCTGCTTTTCTATATGCATGGCATGCATGAGCCTCTCTGTCAATTCCTTCTCTTTTGCAGAGTCTAGTTTCAGGTCAGTGATCTTTCCGAGGTGCTCATCAATCAGTGCTCTCTCGATATCATCGACATTCTCCTCATGTATCTTTATCTCCTCGAACTCCTTGGATGAGATGCCTGAAGTGTTCTTCATCACGAAATACGCGCCTTTGTCATAGAATCTGTCGAATATGGCCTTGAAATCGATATCAGACACTTTTCCTGATTCAAGGGCGCCTTTAAGCCTTATCGGGACAATGGCATTCTCATAATTGTTTTCCTTTGCGAACCTTGCGAGCTCTGATTCGAATCCCTCTGGTGTGCTTCTCTCAACCTCGATCGGCATGACCTTGCGTAGTTCAATCTTCATGAATTCTGCCTTGCCATTGCTGAAGATGTATATCCCACCGTATCGCAATGATTCAAGCTCCCTGAAATTGTTCGGAAAGAGGGGGCCGGGAAAGACTATCTTCCCATATCCTTCGACAGTCTTATCGATCCTCTCATGCACATGCCCGGCTGCATAGTAATCGAAGCCTCTGGGCAGCAGGGAGACAGGGGCTGAGTCCATCTTCTCAAGTTCCTTTGACTTGAGCTCTGTCAGCGCTGTATGGAGCATGAACACCTTGAACCCTTTCTCCTTTTCAAGATATTCCCTGTCAAGATCGTCATAGAACCTCTTCTCAAGCATCCCTTTCTTTCCGAGCATCCCGGTAATCTTTGCTCCTGTCTTGTCTGTCGTGAAGCTCAGTCTCAGCCTGTCATCCACAACAGTGCCCCTCACGACATTTTTGCAGAGGCCAGCAGACTCAAGCACATCAAGCATGGTCTTGCCGCTGGGTGAGAAATCATGGCTGCCGGGTATTATATACACTGAGATGCCCCTGTCTTTAAGCTCTTTTAGCCTCTCTACAACTGTCTTCAGGTTCTCTATCTCAGGGATGGATGTGTTGAACAAGTCGCCTGAGATCAGTATGAAATCAGCTTTCTCTTCAATCGATATCTCAGTGGCCCTGATGAAAGCCTCGGTTGTCAACTGCCTTAGCTTTGGCTCTCGCCAGCTGCCTATATGGCAGTCTGCCATATGGACGAATTTCATGAGAAGGAGGAATGGTGTTTTTAATTTAAATCTTTAGTTTCGCTTATCTTTATCCTGTTTTCATCATCAGCGAACTCTGTCTCTTCCTTTATCGCGTTCTTCTCATCCTGGGAGAGGCTCAGGAGCAGATTAAGATGGATCTTCTCGAATTTACCGAGCTTCTCAAAAGCGTTCTTCTCGCTCTGGATACCTGCGGAGAGAAGCTGGAGATTATGTTCAAGCTCACTCAGGTCAGGAGCAGTCCTGACATGCTTTTCAAACATCTCAAGGCTTTCGCCTATATTATGGAGCATCCTCAGGATATTGCGTATCAGCTCCCCTGTCTTCTTCACTATCTCCAGGTCCTTTCCTGCTTTTTCCCTGCTTTTTTTGAGCCCGGCAGAGACCTCTTTTGCAATCTCGATAATCTCGCCAGGGAAGCGCAGTTTTCTTGCAAATACCACTTCCTGCTCAAAGTCGCTTCCAACATCAAGCTTGATTGTGATCTTCCGTGTGTCGAGCTTCTGCTCGCCATCTGTAAGCGACATGATGTTCTGCAGGAGCGCCTCGGTCTTATCGATATGTTTCTTCAGGATATCAAGCTTCTCGATTACGAGCGCCCTGAAGTTTTCTGTACTGCGGGTGCTGAGCTTGTTGAGCCTGACCCACTGCTTGAATCCCTCGAAGAACTTATAGAACCTGGATATCTCGTCCTCCTGGTTCTCTATCCTCTTTCCAATCTCTTCAGTAAGGGCCTGCATGTCGCCTGTGTCCTTGAAGTCCTCACCTGAGAGCTCAAGGTTTCTCTCGGCCGGTTTTGGTATTCCCATCAATCCTTATCCCTGAATACCCATTTATATATTTTTCCCTGTTAATCCTGTTCTGCGTCTCCTTGACCATGTCAGGGAAAAAAGGGATCTTTACAGGGATTGCAAATTTCGAGAAATTGCTGGTAAGGATGGCCTCTCCCTTGTCAAGCGATGCAAGGTTCCTCGAGTCAGCAGAGAGGTCCTGGCTTGCAGAATCGATTATCGCCTGCCTTTCAGGCGCCATCTCAATGCCTAATATGATCTTCGTGTTCATGTTTGCCAGTATCTGCCTGGGGATCAGCGACGGAAGCTGTGTTATTGCAATCAGCCCTACCCTGAATTTCCTTCCCTCCCTGGCGATTGTCGAGAATATGTTAGGGCCTTTCTCAAGAACCTCTTTGCCGAGGACCCTCGGCGCTTCCTCGAGCACTATCGATATGTTCGGCTTTGTGCCGAGCTCCCCCCTGATCTTGTATCTCCTGTATCTTGAGAAGACCTCGCTAGTGATGAGAGAGCCTATCAGGATCTCGATTGCCCCTGAAAAATTTGATGTGTCGACAATCACAGTCCCTGCCTTCTCCAGCTCATCGCAGATATCATTGATTGTCGATTGGCCTGCCTGGGTGTCGAACACTCCCTCAGAGTGGACCTTGTTGTCACTGACCCTGAGGCTGAGGATTGATAAGAGCCTTCTCTTTATGACATTGAGCGTCGCATCCTGGTATCCTTCCACTTTCCTGTCCAGGAGCAGGGATACTATCCAGTCATCGCCGAATGCCTTGTAGGCTGACTGGAGCGCCTCCTTCTGGGCATCTGTCCAGAGCACTGCTCCGTTGAAATGCTGGGGCCGGATGTTCTTTATGTTTATCTTGAGAGTCCTGCATCCGGCTGGAGGCTTTGCGGGTGAATAGTAGATGACCCTGCCTTTGCTCGGATGGTCTTTGAGACCTGTCGAGTTCCTGCCGTAGTATTCATCATGCGGGTCAAGCACGAGCACGCCTGAATAATCCTTGTCTATGAGGTCCCAGAGTATGCAGGATGTGAGATTGCTCTTGCCCCTGCCTGTGGTTGCAGGTATCAGTATGTGCTCGGAAAGCACGCTGTCGCCCTCCAGGTGTATCTTCACATCGACAGTCTTCGACCCTGACCTCAGCCTGCCAAGATACAGCGGGTTTTTCGGCATTGTCAGGAAGAAGATGTCATCTGCTCTTACCTCCCTCACAGTCGAGAAGAATCCTGGCAGTGATTTGGAGACCCTTGCCTGATTGTTCTCTATCACCAACAGGCTTTTCAGGAGGGCAAGGTTGTAGTTGCGAAGCTCAGGCTCCATGAGCTCAAGGTCATTGTCATCCTCAAGCTTGAGCCCGCTCATGAGTTCAAGATTTGTCTTTGATACCTGGCTTCCATAAAGGAGGTCATAGACCTGCAGGAGGATCTTCACATTTCCGGTTTCAGCAACAAGAAGCTCCCCAAGCTCGATGTCGCTACCTGATTTCTGCCTGATCAGTATCTTTCCGAACTCCCCTGATATCACCTGCCCCTTTGTCATCCCAGATGAGAATCCTGTCGCTTATTTAAAGTTTGCTCATCGTCCGATATATTTACAACTATCATGGACTTACCATACGTATCTACTCAAAAATAGAAAATTATTTATATACAAGGTGATTTTGATATGCAATAATATTTCTGGTGATGAAAAATAGCATTGTCTCAAAAAGAAAGGTTGGATAGGGAGCTTGAACAGCTGACGAAGACTTACAAGGCAGGCATTATTGACGATAAGGAGTTTGAGAAGGGCAAGGCCCGTATCCAGGAGAGGTTGTCAAGCGTCGAGCAGACTGCGATGAAGGATGAGGAAGGAAAGAAGATAATAACTGAGATCCTTGGCGAGAGCGCTGAATTGAAACCCAAGAAAAAAGAGGCTAAACCCAGGTCTGCTGAAGAGAAGCATAAACCCATTGAAGCAAAACCAAAGCTGGCGGAGAAGCCAAAGCCTGAAGAGAAGTCAAAGGCAATAGATGAAGCATTCGTGGTTGTTGAACATGAGCATGTTGAAGAGAAGCCAAGACCGGCAGAAGCAAAGCTGAAACCGAAAAAACAGGCGAAAAAAGCAGCGAAGAAGACTGCAAAGGCAAAAAAGAGGGCTGAAAAAGACGAATTTGATGAAGAAGATTCGACTCTATCCAAAGTCATTATAATCGCAGGGGTCGTCTGCATAATATTGCTTCTGGTTCTGGTAAAGGTATTTACTGGAAACACAGCGTCACCAGAGACAGGGATCAATATGACTGCAGTCAACGGCACTGTTGAGATGCGGGCATATCTGGATTTTACATGCCAGTACAGCCCTGAGGCTTGGGACACACTCATCGGGCTGAAGGAAAAATATGGGGATAATTTGGTTGTGAGGATTAGATATTTTCCAATGTCCATGGAGAGTGTCGTTGTCTCGAATGCAGTCCAGTGCGCCTGGGACCAGGGCAAGCATATGGAATTCATTGAAAGGATTTTTGCTGAGGAAGGCAACCTGAGCATTGATGCAATGAAGAATATCGCTTGGGCAGTTGGCCTTGACAGGAACATCTTTGATGCCTGTGTTGATGATCATAGCCATCTGGAAGATGTCAAGAACTCTCTGAAGGAGGGTATTGACAGCGGTGCGAGGTCATCCCCGACATTCTACGTTGACGGGCAGGAGATTGTAGGTGTAAGGCCGATAGAGTTTTACCAGAATATCATTGACCAGAAGCTTGGCATAAGCTAAGCAAATTATTATCTTTTTTTACTATATTTAACATTATTTCAACAGTCTACTTCTCAGGTCCAGAAACCTATATGCACCTTTTCTGAAATATATCAAGCTCACAAGGCCGATTAGGCCAAGGATGACAGCAAGTGTGAAAAAGTGTCTGTTTTTTTCATTGCCTGGTTCAATAGGTCCTGTCTCAATTTTCGATGCAGTACTGTTTTTGTCTACATCATAGATGACATCATCAGTCTCTTTTTGCTGAAGTGGCACAGGAGCATCATTGACTGCTTCTTTTTTGGTGGAATCAGTCATTAGGGTGAACTCTCCTTTTCCACCTGCAATTGAATCTAGCCTGAGGCCGAAGCCGTCAAAAAATCTGGTCTGGCCAGTTTGGAAATCATATGACTGATTCCCTACTTTTATTGTCAGGTTATCATTCCCTACCGATACTATGTTTACAATCTGGCTGTTGATGTCATTGACTAATTCCAGTATATCATTTGCTCCTGCTGAGAATCCAGGTGAGTCATCTTCTGCACCAGTAGTCCTTATAGTCTGAACAGGCACAGAATCCATAGCAGTTTCTGAAGTTGTAGTGGTTTCCGAAGTCAATTCAGATGTTATTGGCATCGGCTGAATATTGCTTCCGCCCCCACCACCACCACCGCTGCTGGATGTTTTTTTTATTTCGCATGCTCCGCAGTCATCAGAGCATATTGAGCAGCTCTCATTGTCATCGCAAGAGCCGTCTCCGCAGAATGTTGCAGGTGGTGGGCATGCTCCGCAGTCATCAGAGCATATTGAGCAGCTCTCATTGTCATCGCAAGAGCCGTCTCCGCAGAATGTTGCAGGTGGTGGGCATGCTCCGCAGTCATCTATGCAAATCGAACAGTCCTCGCCAGCATCGCATGTTCCGTCTCCGCAGAATGTTGCAGGTGGTGGGCATGCTCCGCAGTCATCAGAGCATATTGAGCAACTCTCATTGTCATCGCAAGAGCCGTCTCCGCAGAATGTTGCAGGTGGTGGGCATGCTCCGCAGTCATCAGAGCATATTGAGCAGCTCTCATTGTCATCGCAAGAGCCGTCTCCGCAGAATGTTGCAGGTGGTGAGCATGCTCCGCAGTCATCTATGCAAATCGAACAGTCCTCGCCAGCATCGCATGTTCCGTCTCCGCAGAATGTTGCAGGTGGTGGGCATGCTCCGCAATCATCAGAGCATATTGAGCAGCTCTCATTGTCATCGCAAGAGCCGTCTCCGCAGAATGTTGCAGGTGGTGAGCATGCTCCGCAGTCATCTATGCAAATCGAACAGTCCTCGCCAGCATCGCATGTTCCGTCTCCGCAGAATGTTGCAGGTGGTGGGCATGCTCCGCAATCATCAGAGCATATTGAGCAGCTCTCATTGTCATCGCAAGAGCCGTCTCCGCAGAATGTTGCAGGTGGTGGGCATACTCCGCAGTCATCTAAGCAAATCGAACAGTCCTCGCCAGCATCGCATGTTCCGTCTCCGCAGAATGAATCTTCCATTCCTATGCATGGCAGAGCACCGACATAACTGCCTGTTGATGACATTGTGCATGCCTGGGAGTTAGCTTTCGGCCGGTAATCTTTCGCGGCAAGGTCATTGAACAAAGGATTGGCGTTCTTACTGTGCCTGTCCCAATTCCCCGGGTCATTGCCACTGTTCAGGGCAGAGGAAAGAGAACTGAACTGTGTCGTGTCATAATCGTCATTCCAGTATCTGAACAACGCTCCGTTGTCTGTCCTGTAGTACAAGTTATAGTCATATATCACCCCGTCAGAGGCCAGGCCCGATTTTTCGAGTACCCTCTGGTTGGTCGAATAGAATAAGTTGTCATGCCAGTAATCATCTTCCTGGGTATCATACTTGTCTGATGTGGTATATACACCCTTGCCTATGCAGGTATTGCTCCTGAACACAACATTCTGGGTCTGTTCATTGTCGATTATCTTGTAGCATTCGCCATAATAATGAGTGCCTGAGTGAGACCATTTGATGTTCTTGTCTGCAACGAGGATATTGTTATATATTTCACATTGCTCCTCAGACGCATCCACTGGTGATAGGCTTACAGCGACAAATGCATCAGACACATTGTTGAAATAATACTTTCCACCATTACAGTAGTCCTCTATCTCTATTGCGTCATCATAGATGTCATAAACATAATTATGATGCACCTTGATGTCCTCAAACTTCCCCTGGGATTTTGAATAGGCCATGATGCCGTTGAAATGCCCGTGCACATCATTATGGTCCACCTCGATACCCTCATAATCGTCCTCAAGCCAGACAGCTGTAGTTTCCATTGCGCTCTTCTTCATGTCATCATACCACGTCCAGTCATCCCCTTGCTTCATATAGACCTCATCTCCTCTAACAATCACATTGTCCGATCTTCTGACATCAATGGATTTCAGCCCTCCACTCAGGGTATTATCAAGAATGTCTATGTTCGAACTGTCCTTGACATATATGCCGCGGACTCCGCTCTCTATCGTGAAATTGGAGACCTCGACTCCAGCTCCGTCGACATTGGAGATCTCAAATACATTGGCGTCTGATAATGAGAGTGATAATTCATTGGGATCAATATCCAGGTCGTCAAACCTCACATATATCCTGTGGTTGCCTGTGTCATAGAATATCCCTTCTGGATTGTCCGGGTTATTGAAGTCTGATAGGCTCTTCTGGAGGCTGAAATCAGAGCTGTATGTGAATAGGCTTATTCCTGAGTCTGTATAGGTGCCTGCCCAGGATTTTTCAGAGCTGCTGTAGCTGCTATACCAGAGGTTATGGGTCCCATCGCCTGCGAATGTCCATGGAGAACCTGATGCGCTCCAGAAGTCTGATATAGCGCTGGTGAGTACTGGGCTTTGCCCGGGATAAGCTGTTATCCTTATCCTTGCTGAGAGTGTCCTGTCGTTTAACCTGAACGGCCTGCCCACATATCTGCCATCAGAGACATATACAGAGTCTCCTCCCTGTACCCTGCTGAGGGCAGCATCAAGATTGCACCAGGGGGTCTCTCCGCTCAGTGCCTGGGTTCTAGAATAGGAATCATCGCAGTCCAAATTGTATTGGTCGACAAAGAGTATGTTCTCCCCGTTTGCAAGACCGAGGTGATCAGAGTTGCCTTCAAAGAAGACCATCCCAGTTATCCCAGACGGGAATAATAACAGCTTGACCGCAATCACAAAAAAAATACTGCACACAATAAAAATATTTGCATAATCAAGGAGCCTGTCTTTCCTGTAGTTACTTATGAGTCCGCCGATCAGGTACCTATTATACCCCTTGTCCAGGAGCCGGGTGCGGATCTCTTCTAATGTATGGCCATTTTTCTGCTGCCTTCTGAAGAATTGATTCCACTGTCTCAATAATCGGCCCTTGGTCATTTATTCCTCAGCTAATTGCCCAGTATCCTGTTGATGATGTCCAGTCTCCACCCCCTTGCAATCAGGATCCGTGTGATGTACTGCTCATCAAAACCTTGCTGAAGCGCGAGGTTGATCCACTGCCTGAGCTCTGACAGATTGTCAGAAAAATTGGATTGTGCATGCTGTACAGTGTTCTTTGGCCTGTTCTTCTCCGGTACATTCGGTCTGCTCAGGTTTGACCATGTTTCGCCTATCAGGCAAGCGATGTTGTTCCCTGCATTCGAAATCGCACCAAGGATATCCCAGTCAGGCAATGTCAATGCAATGTATTCCACAATGCTGTCTTTTTTTGCAGTAAGGTCGCTCAATGGTATCTTCAGCTGCGAATAGTACTCCCTGAAATGGGTGCCTGCATCCAGCCGGAAAAACAGGAAGACTAGCAGCCCTGAAACAAAGAATAGGAATATGGACAATGAGAATATCCTGGCTGTTGGATGACCCTGATTGGAAGTGGCAGCTCCTGTTATTCCTGCAAGCGAACTTCCGTTAGGCTGGTCTTCAGGCGTTTCCTGTTGTTTCGGTTTCTCATTTAAACCATAAAGCACATAATCTTCTTCAGGGCTGTCGTTTTCATCCACTGGAGTATCATTATCAGGTTTTGCAATCCTGTCCAGAAGAGCCTGCCTGTCAAGGAGTGAGATCCTGATTGTTGCCTTACCGCTGTTGATGGATTCGAGCGTCACTTCGATGTCATCAAGCTCGTCACCCTGGATGTCATATGATTTGGTCTCATATGCATTTATGGTATCCTCAATTGGAGTTGAGTTTATCATGACCTTAACAAGTTTGCTGTTCAGTTCAACTATCTTCAGCATGTGTTTCTCGTCATCGATTGAGAAACCTACTGAATCCCTGTATCCGCCTGTAAATAATATCTCATTGCTGACGAATTCAGATTCCTTCATAGTCCCAGATATAGGAGGCCCGCTTCCTCCTCCTCCTCCTCCACTGCTCTTGCTGCTTCCTCCGCTGCTTGCGGATTTTTCCTCGCATTCACCACAGTCCTGTCCGCAGGTGGAACAGTCCTCATCAGAACTGCATGCCCCGTCACCGCAAAATGCCTTGCATGTACCACAATCCTTGCTACATGAATTGCAGTTTTCTTCAGAGCTGCAGGTTCCGTCTCCGCAGTACTTGATGTTCTCTGCTGATTCTCCCATCCCTGAGGGTGTGTAATGCTTATCGCTGGTCAAGAGCAGCTTATCTATCTTAGCTCCGTCTTCCCTCTGTCTGATGGATATGGTGTGAGCGCCTTTTGACAGTGAAAATACTTTAGCGTCTTTATCTCCACGGTTCCTGACAACCTGCCAGTTCCATGATGTCTGTCCGCCCATGTCCCAGAGGTTTAGGCCTTTGCTGTCAATCTCCACAAAGAATGAATCATCATAAGGTCCTGGCCCGATTACTCTGCCCCATAGTAAATAATCACCAGCTTTCTTGATATTCACATTATATGTTGCCTTGCCATTGTATCCAAGCTCATTAGGGACATAGATGAATCCTCCATTTGAGGCTTTTGAGTCAGATGAAACTTTCATAGGCCAGGTCAGGTCATCTGGTGATTCCGATTCAAGCCAGTGCATCTCCCCGACAGAGCATGTCCCGCAATCATTGTTGCATGAGCTGCAATCCTCATTCGAGTCGCAAGTCCCGTCTCCACAGTACGCCTGGCACGTTCCGCAGTCCTTGCTGCAAGAATTGCAGCTTTCGCCTGAATTGCAGTTTCCGTCTCCACAATACGACTGGCATGACCCACAGTCCTTGCTGCAGGTATGACAATTCTCATTGGGATTGCATGTCCCGTCTCCACAAAAGCTTTGGGCAGGAGGGCATACTCCACAGTCATTGCTGCATGAGTTGCAGTTCTCGTTCGGGTCACATGCCCCGTCTCCACAGAAGCTTGGGCAGGTCCCGCAGTCCTGGCTGCATGATGTGCAGTCTTCATTTATATCACAGACGCCATCCCCGCATTCATTGAGGTTCTCAGCTTCCTGTCCCATGCCGCTTGGAGAATAGCCAAAGTCATTTGTCAGGAATATCTTGTCTATTTTTGAGTTGCTTTCTCTCTGCTTAATAGATATCGTATGTGTGCCTTTAGTAAGCGTGAATACTGCTGGATCAACCACATCACGGTTGTTGACTTCCTGCCATTTCCAGGAAGATGTTAGGTCGAGCTCCCAAAGATTGTCCCCTTTATTGTCGACATTCACGAAAAAAGAGTTCTGGTCTCCAGCAGGGGCGATGACCCTTCCCCAGATGATATAATCACCTGGCTCATTTATGTTGACTGTATAGGATGATTCGCCGTTGTTGCCCTGCTGGTCAGGTGGGACATATATATACTGGCTGTTCGAGGCTGTGTCATTCGTCTGGATTGTCATAGGAGACTGGATCTCCACAGGGATCTCGCTTTCAAGCCAATGATATTCATCAGCCGGGCATGCTCCGCAGTCTTGGCTGCATGAAGAGCATTTCTCATTCAGATTACAGATCCCATCCCCACAGTAAGGCTGGCATGTCCCGCAGTCCTGGCTGCATGAACTGCAGTCCTCGTTCGAGTTGCATTTATCGTCTCCGCAATATGAGAGGCACGTTCCGCAGTCTTTGCTGCAGGAATTACAATCCTCATTTGAGCTACAGTCTCCGTCTCCGCAGTAAGGCTGGCATGTCCCACAGTCCTGACTGCATGAGCTGCAGTCTTCATCAGCATCGCACGTCCCGTCCCCGCAGTATTCCTGGGGCGGCGGGCATGCTCCGCAATCCTGGCTGCACGAGCTACAGCTCTCATCAGCATTGCATGTCCCGTCTCCGCAGTATTCCTGTGGCGGTGGACATGCTCCGCAATCTTGGCTGCATGAGCCACAGTTTTCATCCGAATCACATGTGCCATCTCCACAATAAGAATTGCATTCACCACAGTCGAAGGAGCAGCTGTCGCAGTCCTCATCAGCGCTGCAGAACCCGTCTCCGCAGAACGATGGCTCCTGGCCGACGCATGGGAGTGCTCCGACATAACTTCCGGTGGTGGACATCGAACAGGCCTGCGAATTAGATTTTGGCCGATAATCCCCGCCCTGAATGTCATTGAACAGCGGGTCGACATTCTTGCTGTGCCTGTCCCAATTGCCTGGGTTGTTACGGCTGCTTAGCGCTGCGGCCAGGGTATTGAACTGGGTGCTGTCTGAATCAGAATTCCAGTACTGGAATAGCGGTCCTGAATTTTTCCTGTAATATATGTTATAATCATATATAACTCCCTGAGAGGCAAGGCCGGATTTTTCCAGGGCCTTGTCTGAAGCTGAATAGAAAATATTATTTATCCAGTTGGTGTCCTCCTGTGTATGTGAATTGCTAGAGGTCGTATAGACTCCTTTTCCTATGCAGGTATTGCTCTCGAATGTGACATCTTTGAGGGATATGCTGTCGATGACCTTGTAGCATTCGCCGAAATATTCAGTGCCGGAGTGATCCCATTTTATCTTCTTGTCGGCGACTAGGATGTTATTGTACACTTTGCATGCTTTCTGGCTGGCATCTACGGGAGAGAGGCTCATCGCCACGAATGCGTCATTCACCTTGTTCCTGTAAAACTTCCCGCCATTGCAGTAATCCTCTATCTCGATACCATCATCGTAAATATCATGGACAGTATTGTCATAGAGCTGTATGTCCTTGAATTTTCCTGTTTTCTGTGTGAATACATATATTCCATTGAAATAGCCATGGACAAGATTGCCTGACACATCCAGGTTGTCCAGGTCATCTATCAAGCAGATACCTGACGTTTCCATCGCGCTCCTCTTTGTGTCGTCACTCCATGTCCAGTCACTTCCTGGCGACATCTCGACCTCATTACCCTGAACCACCACATTGCCGGAAGACCTGACATCTATACTGAATATCCCGCCGATGGCTGTATTGTCTTTTATAATTACATTGTCGCTGTTCTTTACATAAATATTCCTGAAGCAGTCCTGGACTGTGAATCCTGATATCTCCAACCCAGCTCCATCCACGTTCTCGACATCAAATCCGATGTTCTCAGATATGGACAGGCGGATGTTGTTAGGATTCTTTTTGAGGTCATCGAATCTGATATAGATCCTCTTGCTGCCGGAGTCATAAAAGAGCCCTTCCGGGTTCTGGGTATTCTCAAGCTCACTCAGGCTCTTATGGACACTGAATGATGTGCTGTAGGTGAAAAGGCTAATGCCAGTGTCAGTATACCTGCCGACGAATTCATTTGACGTGGTCCTTGTATAGCTTGTGTACCAGAGGTTGTGGCTTGAGTCTCCTGCAAATGTCCATTTCGAGTTTGGTGCTGACTCAAGAGAGGCGATAGCGGTGGTCAATACAGGATGGTCGTTCGGGTAGGCTGTGATTGTTGTTTTCTTCGAGAATGACTTGCCATTGATTGTGACAGGTCCGGTGCTTCTGTATGTTCCGTCGAGCACATAGACTGTGTCTCCACTCTGCATCTTGGATGCTGCAGCATCAATGCTGCACCAGGGTGTTTGTCCGCTTAATGCCTGCGTCCTCGTAAAACCATCATTGCAGTTGCTGTTGTCCTTGTCAACGAATAAGATGTTCTTGCCATTTGCAAGCCCCAAGCTGTCTGAGTTCGCTGCAGACACAGCCTGGGCCAATAGAAGCATACCTAATATGAGGAGGAGTGAACCTCCCCATGATATCGATTTCTGACTATGTCTGTTCCTGAAGTCTTTTTCCATTGTCCACCTTTTTTTTAATTCCATTGTTGTATGAGAGCCAGATTGTCCTGTAATCACGATTCAGAATGTCGGATATCTCAATGAAGCTCAGTTTGAGAATATCCCTGCAATAGACAGTCAGGGCTTCCAGTGGGCCCAGATTTCGATCAGAAAATATGTCGCAGGGGATTACAGGCTCCTCTTCATCAAATGAGAATCTTTGGCTCAATTTGCCTTTTGCTTTGTAGTATGCTGTCCAGATTGTCCTGTCATCTCTATTGATGAGAACAGCGATCTTAGAATAATTCAGGCTGAAATTTTCTTTCAATGACTTGACGAGAGATTCAAGGATCCCCAGTTTCCTGTTTGAGAAGATGGAGAGCGGAAGCCTTGGAACTGCTTTGACATTCCTGGAATTCTTATATTCCTCCAGCAATGACTCAATCGCTTTCAGAAGATCTTCATCGTCAGCATCAATGGAATTGATTAATTTCTTACTTATCTGATAATACCCGCGACCTTTATTTTTCATATTAGTATATGATTTACTATACTAATATTTAAATGTTTCTATTAATACTTATTTAATGATATTAATCTATGATATAATAAGTAAACAAGCATAATTCCAACACTTATCAGATAATATTGGTTATCAATTCAATGTCAAGAATTAGCAAAAGAATCAGCAAAATTAAGCAAAAAAAGATATAAAAATCAGGTAGTCTTGAGGTAGATAGCCAGAAGCCCTGAGATTACTAGCAGATCCAACAACAGAAAACCAATGTATTTCTTGATATTGGAATTGAAAAAGAATCCCTTTATCCTGCTGAGAGAACTCCTGTTGTTGTTATTATCCTGCAGGGTGGAGGTACTGGCAACCGAATATTCATACCTCGGATAGGATGCCTGGTTCTGGACAGAGATGATTTCTTTTGATTCATGCATCGTAGTCCTGTTAGCAGCCTGGTCCAGTAGTGTCTGCCTGTCAAGGAGGTTTAACCTCAATGTGGCTTCAAGGTCGCTGATAGATACCAGGGTTATGCTTATGTCTTCGATTTCATCTCCCTGGATATTGTAATTCTTGGTTTCCCCAATATCTATAGTGTCATCCACGCCAGCTGATTGTATCCCAAACTTGACAATCTTGTTGCTCATCTCCTCAATCTGCAGGGTATATGAGTCATTATAAACTTTGAAACTGATCTCGTCCTTATATCTTCCAGTAAAATACAGCTCTCCTCCTCGGAATTCGGCAGCCTTGGCGATGGGTTGTGATGTCGAGGATGGGCCTCCTCCACTCCTTCCCCCTCCACTACTGCCTGAGCTTCCGCTGGCTGATGGGGTACTATCGCTTTTGCTGCTTGTTGAACTGTCTGTGCTGGCGTCTGTTGAGCTTGTGCTATCAGGAGTAGCTGCAGGCAGATTCTCAGCCTTGGATCCGGTTCCTGATGGTATGTATGAGTCATCATCTGTCACCAGCAGCATGTCAAGAGCCGAGTTGTATTCTCTCTGCTTTATTGTGATTGTATGTTTCCCTTTGGAAAGCGTAAATACGACCGGGTTTGCACCGCTGTTCCTGTCGTTGGCTATCTGCCAGTCCCAGGATGAACTCTGGGCCATATCCCATAGCTTGTCCCCTTTATTGTCGACATTCACGAAAAAAGAGTTCTGGTCGCCTGCTGGGGCCAAGACCCTGCCCCAGATGATGTAATCACCGGCTTCCTTTATGTTGATGGTATATGTCGCCTCTCCGCTGCTGTCCTTGCTGGAAGGGTCGGAAATATATTGGCTGTTCGATGCAGACTTGTCACTGCTTACAGCCATCGGTGCTGTGATATCTGCTGTCTGTTCAGCCTCAAGCCAGTGAAATTCACCTGATGTAGTGATAGTTGGTGATGAGGAAGATGAGCTGCTTGAGCTGCCCGAACCAGAAGAAGTCCCGCTGTTGCTTCCTGATGAGCTGCTTGAGCTGCCCGAACCAGAAGAAGTCCCGCTGCTGCTTCCTGATGAGCTGCTTGAGCTGCCCGAACCAGAAGAAGTCCCGCTGCTGCTTCCTGATGAGCTGCTTGAGCTGCCCGAACAGGGGACAGCGCCGACATAGCTGCCTTTGGACGACATGGTGCATGCCACTCCTGACGGCTTGTAGTTCTTGTCAAAGCCAGGGTCAGCCTGTTTGCTGTGCTTGTCCCAGTTGGACGGTGCAGCGCTGCTCGAGAGCGCCGATGCCAGTGTCTTGTATTCTGTCGTCGACGAATCTGAATTCCAGTACCCGAACATTTCTCCATTGTCTGTCCTGAAGTAAAGGTTGTAGTCATATTTCACGCCATCAGATGAAAGCCCTGATTTCTCGATGAGCTTCTGGCTGGTGCCAGAATAGAATATATTATCATACCAATAGACATCCTTGATTATCCTTGATTTGCTGGATGTGGTATAGATCCCCTTGCCTCCGACACATGTGTTGCTGTAGATGTCCATGTTCTTCAGGGGTTGGTCATCTATGACTTTGAAGCATTCGCCGTAATATTTTGTTCCGCTGCTGTCCCAGAGCTCATTCTTGTTCGCAACAAGGGTATTTCCATATATAGAGCATTTGCCCTGGGTCGCATCAGCTGGAGAAAGGCTTACAGCCACAAAAGCATCATAAACATAATTGTTGTAGTATTTTCCGCCGTAGCAATAGTCTTCTATCTCTATTGCATCATCATATATGTTGTGGAGGGTGTTGTCATGGACCAGGATGCCCTTGAACTTGCCTGTGCTTCTCGCATAAGACAATATCCCGTTGAAATAGCCTGAGATGTCGTTACTGTATATCTCCAGCCCGGCATAATCATCTTGGAGGAACATAGCGCTCGTCTCATATACTGTCGATTTCATGTCGCTCCATGCCTTGCCTGTGGGGGTCTGGGAAAGGACGTTGTTCTTAATTATCACATTGCTCGAAGTCCTGATGTCCAGGCCTTTTGCTTCATCTGTTATCTTGTTGTTGCTTAATGTTATATCAGATGAATCCTCACAGCGTATACCGCTTGTATCATCAGGGACAGCCCCTTTCATCTGCAGGTTGCTGATCTCAATGTTCTTGCCGCCGTTAATCACTATAGTGGGGTTTTTGCTCTTTTTCGTCAGGACAACCTTCCCTTCTCCCACCAGACGGACATTATCGTTCATCTTCAGGGAATCGCTGAGCACATATGTTCCCTGTGGCAGTATGATTGTTATCGACTGGCTCTTGTGAGAATCCATCAGGCTTCTTATTGCACTGAGGTCATCCTTGCTATCACCGGGCTTGGCGCCAAAGTCTGTGGCAACAAAACAGTTGCTGTCAGAAGCGCATGCAGAGGCTGTATTCGGGCTGCTTGAAGCAGCAGATGCAAAATTGACAGAAAATGCCAGCGCTGCAATCATAACGAGAACCATAAAAGAAATCGCGAAAATCCGCGCTCCCGCCTTTTTGAATTCATTGTTTTTAATATTTTTAGTCTTATGTGCTATCTCTTGGGTCGTCATAAATATCTATTCCTTCCTTGAAACGCTTTTTCAAGATTGTTGTCCTCATAGTAGTTATTGTTTCGCTCACTTTTTTTACTTTTCAGATCATATTTTTTATCATCAAATAAGTATCTGTTTGATTATAATACTCATTTATTAAGATTATTAGGATAGAAAATATATAATGATTTTGTATCGACTGCAATCTGGACAAATTTGTCGTCGACAATTAACAGTTGTGATTATCAGAATTAGTCATTATTCGGGATTTTTAGTATCATCTGGTAAGTAAACTCAATGAATATTTCTATACAGGACAAAACCTAGCCCTGCGATGCATATTGTCAGGGATGATATTATCAGTGCAATGGACAACAGGCCGTTATGTTTCTGCGATGGATTTTCCAAGATCTGTTTAGGATCATCTCCGGGATTGGCAAACAGGTTCCCGGTCATGACTGGATCAGCCATTGGAATGTTTTCAGCCATGGACCCTGTCCCAGAAGGTATGTATGATGCATCATCTGTCACCAACAGCTTGTCTAGCTGTGATCCGGTTTCCCTCTGCTTCAGGGTTATTGTATGTCTCCCCTTGGACAGCTCGAAAACGGCTGGGTCTTCCACAGCCCTGTTGTTGACCTCCTGCCATTCCCATGATGAGTTAAGGTCTAGCTCCCATAAGATGTCCCCTGAACCGTCAACATCGACAAAGAAGGAGTTCTTGTCGCCCGATGGTGCCTTGACTCTCCCCCAGATTATATATTCACCGGAGTGAAAGAGATTGATGACATAAGTCGCCTGGCCTTCGCTGAACTGGCCGGTTGTCGCAGATATATACTGATGATTTGAAGCAGAATTGTCATTGCCAACTCGAAAAGGAGCGCTGATATTTTCTGGTGCTTCGGCTTCCAGCCAGTGGTATTCAGCGGTAGGGCATTCTCCACAGTCAAAGCTGCATGAGCCGCAGTCCTCTTTTGAACTGCATTTATCATCACCACAGACCACAGCCTCCTGGCCAATGCATGGGAGCGCTCCAATATAGCTTCCTGTAGTCGACATGCTGCAGGCAGGAGAGCCTTTTTTCGGCCTGAGGTCCTGGTGGGGTTCATCATTGAACTCAGGGTCCGCCTGAATGCTGTGCCTGTCCCAGTTGCCTGGATCCTTGCTGCTTTCGATGGCTGAAGATAACGTCGAGAATTCCATGGTCCCGTGGTCATCATTCCAATACTTGAAGATGATGCCATTGTCCTTCCTAAAGTACAGATTGTAGTCATACTTGACATCGTCAGTGGCCAGCCCGGATTTTTCAATCAGGACTTCGTTGTCCGAATAGAATATATTGTTCCGCCAGTCCGTGTCCTTCTGAGTGCCTGTATTTCCTGAGGTTGTGTATATCCCCCTGCCTGAGCAGGTATTGCTCTCAAAATCGACATTCTGCAGAGGGTTGTCGGCGATAATCTTGAAGCATTCGCCCATGTCTACGCTTCCTGAATGGTCCCAAAGGATCTTTTTGTCCGGTACAAGCAGGTTGTGGTGTATGCTGCATCTCATCTCTCTTGCATCTACCGGCGACAAACTTACGGCGACAAATGAATCGTACACAGTGTTGTTGTAAAATTCCCCGCCGTTGCAGTAGTCCTCTATCTCAATGCCGTCATCATATATGTCATGGACAGAGTTGTCATGGACCTTGATGCCCTCGAATTTTCCTGTCGACGTGGAGTAAGCCATTATTCCATTGAAATATCCCCTAATCTTGTTGCCGCCGACATCGAGACCGCCAAAATCATCCTCAAGCCAAATTGCAGTTGTTTCCATTGCGCTCATTTTTGTGTCATCATTCCAGGACCATCTTTCTCCTGGGCTCATAGACACCTCATTGTCTTCAACTCCTATATGATGAGAAGACCTGACATCGATTCCCTGGAGACCCCCTTCGACGACATTTTCCCTGATGATTATATTGCTGCTTTCCCTTATGCTTATCCCCTTGTTGCCATCCCTGATAGTGAATCCTGAAATCTCAAGCTGCTTTGCGTTCACCTTGTCAAGCATGAATACAATGTTGTCTGAAATTGATAGGGAGATGCTGTTAGGGTCCATGTTTTTGTCGCTGAACCTTATGTAGAGCCTTTTTTTGCCGGAATCATAGAAAACACCCTCAGGATTCGAGACGCTCTGCAGCTCAGCCAGGCTCTTATGCTTGCTGAAATCAGGGCTGTAAGTGAACAGGCTGATGCCTGAATCAAAGTACCTGGCGGCAAAATCATCTGATGACTTCTTTGAGTAGCTTGTATACCAGAGATTGTGGTCCGCATCACCTGCAAAGGTCCATCTGGTGTTCGGAGCAGTCTCAAGCGAGGGTATTGCCGTCGTCAGGACAGGATGCTCTCCCGGGTATGCCTTGATAGCTGTGTCCTTTGAAAAAGTCCTTCCTGTGATTGAATACGGTCCTGTGCTGGAATATGTCCCATCAAAGACGAAAATGGTGTCGCCGTCCTTGAATTTGGCAAGGGCTGTGCTGAGGCTGCACCACGGTGTCTCCCCGTTCATGGCTTTAGACCTTGAGTATGAATCATGGCAGTTGGCATTGTTCTTGTCAACAAACAGGATGTCTTTGCCATTTGCCAGGCCTTTTGTGTCAGAGTTGATTGAAGTGCATGCTGCTTGCAGTGATAGGACTATTGCAGCAAGTGTCAAGAAGACAATAATCCATCCTCTTCTGCCACTCATGTGGCAGGTAGCCGAATTTCCGTCCATATTCCCTGAACAGCCATTATCGCTTGTCATGTTACCCCTCATATCCCTGACTGTCCTCTCAGGTCTTTTACTCCCCCATTATTTGGACCTAAAAAATGATTGACATATTTTTTTTGATGATATCATTCAATGTTTATTTAGATGATATTCAATCCGGGTTTTTCCCTGTATTTATGAAGTTTAGGTTTTTGGATGATATTCTTCCGTCATATAAATGAAATGGAGAAGTTGGCTATAATTGGTCATTATACATTCTGATTGTTGTCTTCAGCCCCATAGATGCAGTCAGCCTGATAATTCTGGTCATCGATTTTGTCACAATAACTTTTGCCGTACAGCGACCCCAGGTTACCGAAGCAGGTCTCTTTTTCAGCCTCATCGCTGAGCTTGTCGCAGAATTCAATATCAAGCTTCTCATTGGTGTCGATGCAGAGGTTGAGCTGGTTGAAAGCTCCGCGGACAAGGACAGCGGACACTTTCTGGCCGTTGTCAAGCTCGATATCGACAATCGACCTTGCAGGAAACTCAATTGTTTTGTCGTCATTGACCTGTATTTTCCCCCAATCATGGATATCCCATGTGTCAGACTTGTCAATGCTGTAGAGGGTATATGAATAGTCAGGATCATCAAGCTTGAAATCGACGATGCTGAACAATATCTTGGTCCCATCGACATTTATCTTGATATCGTTCCCGTCTGATATCTCCCTGTAATAATTGCATTTTGACAGGTCAGCACTGGTGCCTGTATCATGTGATGATTTCACGCTCACGTAATTGCTGGTGCTCTTTCCGGTGTTGTAAGCTGAACTGTCCCCGTCGTCTGCCGGTGGGGTGAGGTCAGCCTGTTGTTCTGTATTGTTGTCATTGCCTGAAGCATTGATGATCTCAACCTGCTTCTGCGCTGTCTCATTTTCCATATCATTGACAGGCGGAGTCACTGACTCTGCTTCCTGCCCTGAAGCATTTTCCACAGGGCTTGGAATTGATGTCTCATTCATCAGGTTTTGGGTCTCATTAACATGCAAGGTTGTATCGGAAGCATTGCTGTTCGGAAAATCCATGCTTACACCAGGATTCCTGCTGCAGCTCAATGTCAGCAGAAGTATTGCAGCAAGCATGATTAAGAATCCCTTTTTCATCTTAGCCTGCCGTGAACAATGTGGTTTTTAAATATTTTTCTATTATTGTTTTGAGACGTCCCCTCTCCTTTCTGAAGATGGATGTCGGGCTATGCTTAGGATCAGATACATAAAACGGATAAATATTTATAAATAAGAAGGCTTTGTCTGATGCATAATGGAATTTAATCGGATTGCAAAGGATGCGACCAACCTATTCGCCGGCAGGATAGGCACGACCATCATCGGGGCAATCAATCTCATGATCCTTACAAGGCTCCTCACCACCGAAGATATGGGAAAATATTCGCTGTTCCTCATGGTCATAAACCTTGCAGTCACCATGGGCCTGACATGGTCTGATACGTCGATTGTCAGGTACGGCAGGGAAGAATTCGTAAAGCACAGGAAGATAAACCAGACATTCTGGGCTCGGCTCTACCTCTTCATACCGGTCATGGTGCTGATAATCCTTGCGTTCTTCATCTTTTCGGGCCCTATAACCCAGTACATAGGGATCAGCCGGCTGTGGGTTGTCTTCCTGATCATCCTGTTTGTCCTTAACGGTACGCTGAATTTCGTCTCCAGGACATTCCAGAGCATTGACCAGATGAAAAAATCCGCATATGTGCTCTTTTTCCAGAAATTGATCTATTTCATAGGGCTTCTCCTTGTATTCATCGGGTTATTCAGTACAAATCTCCTGATAATATGGTCTTTCATGAGCATCAGTTTCATGATAACTCTTATCGTCAACATCATCATGCTTGACAGGTCAGTCATCACGCCGTACAGGTACAACAAGGAATACCTCAGGAAGATATGGAGCTATTCATGGCCCCAATTGATGGGCTTTTCAGGGCTCTACATAATAAATTACATCGACCTCTATGTAATCCGGAAGTACATGACTCTTGGCGATGTAGGTGTATACAGCGTCTCGTACAACGGATTCACGATAATATGCACGATGATAATGCTCATCAACACCCTCTTCATGCCCCTTATTGTCGAATACAGGGCCCATGGCAGGTTCGGGATGATAAGCGACTACCTCAAAAAGCTGCCACTGTTCTCTTCAGCATGGGTGGTGCTTGTGGTTGTCGGCGCTCTTCTGTCAAGGTATATCATCCCCCTGCTGTTCTCCTCAAAGTATATCGATTCGATACCTTCTTTCAATATCCTGCTTATAACGACCATCTTCTACCTGGTCTCCATATACCTTCTTCCGATAGTCAATACTTTTGATTATATAATCTATTCCCAGGTCTTCAATATAGCCAAGTCAATAGTCAACATTGTCGGGGATTTCATATTCGTCCCTCGTTACGGCATTATCGGGGCAGCTTACGGAACATTGATAGCTTATGCATTCGGGCTTGCCTGCAGCTCTGTTTTGGTTTATCTAAAAAGAAGGACCATCCTGGGCATCAAGGAGTGAGTAAAATCAGTTTCAATCTGGATATAAGGGGAGAGACCAACCATGCTGAAGGCATCTACCTATTCAGGGACAGCCTGCTCAAGACTGACAGGAAAGGAAGCATAGTCCGGGTCTCTGAAAAAGATGTGGAACTGCTGCCTGATGTGACTGGGATCGACAAGCTGTATTATAGGATTGAAGGGGACAATGTCAGGATATCAGGCAGGTTCAGGGATTTTCTGCCTGCACCCCTGGACATCAGGTTTCTGGAATTCCAAAAGACCAAGGGCTATGTGCCTTACCCATATACTATACTTGAAGGTGTCAAAAAAGCCCCTCCCGGGCTCAGGACCATCATCAGCCGGGGGACAGATAACTCCATTTATTGTCGATACAGCAGCAGCCCAGAGCTTGACATGTTTTCTTCAGGCAGCAGATTCAGCAGGCGGACATTCAAAGAAGATTTCACCAGGATAATGGAAGGCTTGAGAAGCGATATGCTCGTCTCTTCGCTCAGCGGCGGATTCGACTCTCTGCTTCTTACGACCCTGTACAGGAAAAGATGCAGCCATCTGCTGCATTTCTCTGAAAAAAAAGATGGGATTGAAAATCTGAAGCATATGTTTCCCGGCATGGGATGGACTGTTGTGGACAATGATGAGCCTATCACAGATGCAGACAGGAAAAACTATTTCGAGAGCATAGACGAACCCCTCTGTGATTCAGCAGGATTTGCAGAATACCTCATGGTGAAAAGGCTCAAGCAGGACCTGGATGGAAAAGCGCTTTCCGTGATGAACGGCCAGGCAGCGGACGCCTTGTTCTGCAATGGGCTGATTTACTTCAGGAATCATTTCTCAAGCAGGCTGCCCGTGAACTGGAATATTGGAATAAAAGGGAAAGATTCTTTCCAGGGCCAGTCATCATCTTCAAGAAGTTCATTATCATCAAGGATAAGGAAATATATGATAGATACAAAGACGAGGTTCTTCAATTTTTATTTTCCCCAAGAAGGGATGGGAAGCGATGTCCTTGATGAGTTTGAGGAGGTTTTCCACGCATACTCAGCCTCGATAAAAAATGACTCCACTAATTTTCTTGCAGCGCTCATATTCCTTCTGAAATATTCCCTGCATGGGGTCGAGAAGATTAAGGTGTCAGCAAGGGCCAACGGCATGGGATATTTCCTGCCGTTCATGTCCAGGGAGGCTGTCAGGTTCGCATTCTCTGTCCCATCCAGATACAAGGTGGGCAGGAAGGCAGGCAAGAAGATATTGAGGGACTCGTTTCCAGAGCTGAGGGAAGCTGGGTATGACATAGCTGCGTTCCTTCCGCAGAGCCTCAAAGACCGGTTTGCCGGCAGGAGTGTTTCCGGAGGAGGATATGAACTGTTCTATATTGAAGGCTGGGCAAAGGCCAATAGAATTAAGCTCCATGGGGTGGAGGGGAAATGAGAACTGTCCTGCTCTCGCTTCATCTTTTCCCACCTGACTTCTCAGGCTCCGGGCTCCGGGCAAAGAAGCTTTCAGTAAGGATGGCGGAAAAATACAGCTATGATTATCATATACTATGCATAAAAGCAAGATTCCTGGAAAAATATCCTGATGATGGAGCGAATATCAGAAGGATGGGCATGATGAGCGAGCACGGCCTTTTATTCCCCCTATACATGCTGGTGATTTCTGTCAGGGCGGGAATATATCTGTTCAGGAGAAGGAAAAATATTGCCCTGCTGCACTTCTTTTCATTCTCCTGGATGAACAGGGTCGTCATGCTCTATAACATTCTTTTCATGAAGAGAAGGACAATCCTTGAGGTCACCCTTGATGGTTCAGACGACCCTATCGCCCTCCTTGAAACCGGCGCAAGGAACAGGCTGCTATCCTGTTTCACAAGGCCGCTCCTGAAAAGGATAGACAGGGTGATAGTGGGATCCCAATACGGTATAGACTCATGCATCAGGGCAGGGATTGAGGAATCCAGGGTTCTCAATCTGCCCCACCCCTGCGAAAAAGAGATTTTCGGAAGCATTGGCTTTGACAGGCGGAAGGAGCTGAGGAAAAAGCTGGGACTGCCAGACAGTTTCATCATGTTCAATGTCGGCCGCATACAGGAGAGGAAGAACCAGGAGTTCCTTATCGATTGCCTGATACAGCTGGATGATGAGGCCATGGTCCTGGTCCTTGCTGGCCCATATGATGAGGATGATCGTTATTATATCAGATTGAGGGAGAAGATATCGGCAAATGGCATCGCTGACAGGGTACTCTTCACAGGCAGGCAAGATAATATCAATGAGTACATGATAGCATCTGACCTGTTTGTATTCAGCTCTGTAAGCGAGGGTTTTCCAAATGTGATTGCAGAATCGATAATGTCCGGGCTTCCGGTCCTGACAACGTATTTTGAATGCGTCAGCGAATATGTCAATGAAAAGACAGGGCTCATGCTGGAGGATGATGCAGGCGACAGAAAAAGCGTCCAGCAGAGATTCTGCGAAGCAATTGGCAAAGTTTTTAATAAAAAGGTCATATACGACAGGGAATCAATAAGGAAGTTCGGGATCGAGCGCCTGTCAACAGACAAAGTGGATGCTGAATACGGCAGGCTCTACAGGCAGCTGGCTTCATGATAGGGATAATATGGCAAAGATAAACAGAAAATACCTCAATCCTTTCATCGTCTTCATTATAGCAATCAATGTGATCCTTATCCTTTTCAGGATACATACTGGTAGTCCGGATTCCTATGACGGCAACATGCTGAGCCTTGCCATCATAGTTGTGATATTCGGCGTTCTGCTCATCCTGTTCATCATGAAGAGATATGATTATTTCATAATGCTCTGGCTCTCATTCTATTTTGCCTGCCCTGTGCTAAAAGTCCCGTTCACGGCGATCGGAAGCCTGGGGCTCATCAATGCCATCTTCATACCGCTCATGCTTTTGACGCTGTTCAACCCGAAAAACAGGTATTACCTGCTGATGCTGCTCATCATACTTGTCTCTGTGTTCAACCTTGGAGATGTAACACTGAGGATTCTAATATCCCGCGCATTCGAGTTCATCGCCCCATTCCTGTTCTTTTATTTTGCATCCAAGAAATGCAGGGATCCAAAGCTCATATTCTATGCAACGATACTGATAGCCTTGATCAACATACCCCTTTCATTGTATGAGCTGGGGTTCCAGCCATCATGGGGCGTGACAATGGACTGGAGGGGGGCGAGGATATATGGGAACCTTTTCTGGCCAAACTCCTATACTGTATATCTTCTGCCTGCAATAATGATACTTTATGCAGGAGTCAGGAAAAGGCTGACCAAGGGAAGCCTCGTCCTGCTTGCTATCCTGCTGTCGATTGACCTGCTGACCTTCTCAAGAGCTGGCCTTCTCTGCCTCGCAGTGAGCATAATTGTCTTTGAACTGGCAGGCAGGGGCGTATTCAAGATTTCAGCCAAGAATTTCATCCTGATCTTCCTGTTGATATCATCAATCCTGATATATTCCAATGTCATCGACATCATCAATCCAAGATATACTCCATCCACCCTGACCGAAAGGATATCAATCTGGGATACTATCCTGCCATTCATCCACGGGAAGCTGATATTCGGCAATGGCCTGGGAAGCTACGAGCTCTACAGGTCCCAGGTCCTTCGCTCCCTATCCCCGCATAATTATTACCTGATGGTGATGTTCGAGCTTGGGATAATCGGCCTTTCTGTCATGCTGATCTTCGTCTTTACCATGTTCAGGGACCTATATCAAAGGGTAAGGGACGAGGAAGCCTATCCCTATGGAAGGCTGGGGATTTCCATCCTGTCAGGGATCGTTGTGATTTCCATGGTCGGAGGTGCAGGGTTCGCTCAGGTCGTCTCCCTTGATTCGTGGGTGGTTTTAGGTTGCTGTCTTCTTCCTGCAGCGTCAGGCAAGAGATCCAGGCTGTCATCACCATATCCTGAAGAAGCTGCACAGCCCCAGGCAAAAAAATGAAAAAGATAACGATACTATTCATCCTGCCCCAGACCCAGCAGGGAGGTGCAGAGGCACAGATGCTTTATCTCCTGAAAAGGCTTGACAGGTCGGTCTTCAGGGTATGTCTTGGCCTGCTCTACAGCAATAAGGAGATGCAGAAAGAATATGAATCAGTCCAGGACATGGAGATAATCAATTTCAGCAAGAAAGGCAAGCTGGACATGTCAGTGTATATGAGGATTGCCAGGTTTGTGAAGGACAATCACGTTGATATTATCCAGTCTTTCATGGGAAACCATCATTCCTACCTGCCTGCAATTATTGCTGGAAGAGCATTTTCTGTGGGAGGGATAAGAAGGACATTCAACAGAAGTACATCCGCATTCGGCATGTTCAAGGAGATAACTATACCAAGGATATTGACAAGGTTCAGGAAGATAATAATGATATCTAACAATTATACTGCCAGGGATACCTATGTCAGAAGAGGATATCCTGAGTCTGATGTGCATGTCATCCCGAACGGAATAGAGTACGAAATCTTTTCAAAAGGGAACAGGAAAAAAATACTGGAAGAGTTCGGCCTGGAAGGCAGGTTTGTTCTGGGCATCGTCTCAAGGCTCATCAGGTCAAAGAACCATCTTGAGCTTATCAGGCATTTTCCGGAGATAAAAATGCGCAGGCAGAACACTGCCCTGCTGATTGCGGGCGACGGCACATACAGGAAAGAGCTGGAGAGGATGACAAAAGAGGCCGGGCTTGAAAGGGATGTCATTTTTACAGGAAACAGGAAAGATATTCCAGACCTGCTTTCAGCAATGGACCTTTTCGTGTTCCCTTCCCAGCATGAAGAAGGCTGGCCCAATGTTATCGGTGAGGCGATGGCAGCAGGCATCCCGGTGATAACATATCCTGCAGGGGATATCGAAAGAATAATCTCGAACAATGTGGACGGGCTCATTGTCCCGCCTCCCTTTGAGTCATTCATGAAGGAGATGCTCGACCTCATATCAGACCCGAAGAGAAGGGAGAGGCTGGGCGCCAATGCCAAAAAGACCATCAGGGACAGATTTTCAGTCGAGAGCATGGTCCATGGATATGAATCCATATACAAGTCGATTGCCAAGCAAGAAAAAACCAAGAAGACAGGATAAAAATGAGGATATTGATAATCAATTCAAGGTATTTCCTCTCAGCAGGTCCTGAGAAGTACATGTTCGGGCTAAAGGAGATGCTTGAGAAGAACGGTCATGAGGTCATACCGTTCTCAGTCAGGAATTCCCGCAATGAAAAGTCCAGGTTTGAGGAGTATTTTGCAGAGCCCATAGGCGGAGGCGACAAGGTCTTCTACAGCGAATACAGAAAAGACCCAAAGACCATGATGCAGATGCTCGGCAGGGAGTTCTACTCATTCCATGTCCGGAAGAGGCTGGACAGTCTAATTAAGGAGACCAGGCCGGATATTGCCTACATCCTGCATCATTACAACAAGCTCTCCCCGAGCGTCATTGATGCTTGCAAAAACAACAGCCTGCCTGTTGTGATGAGGCTTTCTGACTTCTTTTTGCTCTGCCCTGAGAGCCACTTTTACCGGGACAGGGGTGTATGTGAAGAGTGTGTGGACCATTCGCTCTTCAGGGCAGTGAGGCATAGGTGCGTCAAGGGATCGATTATCCTGTCAGGCATAAAAGCAATGGCACTGAAATTTCACAGGCTCTTAGGAGTGTACAGCAGGCTGGATTTTGTCGTTATACAGTCCAGATTCACGATCAGCAGGATGAAGAAGGCGATAAGCCCTGAGAAGATATCTTTCAACCCCACATTCATAGCCAGGACAGAGGGATTCAACGGCAGTATCGGAGATTATCTTCTCCATGTGGGCAGGATTGAGGAGCAGAAGGGTATAATCCATGCAATAAAGGCAGTTGAGAACACCGGCTACGCCCTGAAGATTGTTGGAAGTTCAAGCACAGGGCATGAAGCTGAACTCAGGAAGTATGTCAAAGACAAGAGGATAGATAATGTCAAGTTCCTCGGTCCGAAATACGGAGAGGAGCTGGACTCTCTCTACAGGGGTTCCAGGGCTGTGATAATCCCTGCGATTTGGTATGAGAACATGCCAAATGTCGCGCTCGAAGCGATGATGCACAGCAGGCCTATCCTTGCTTCAGGCCTTGGCTCGCTAAAGGAGCTTGTCAGGGATGGCGAAAACGGGCTTCTTTTCGAGCCGGGGAATGCCCACCAGATAAGGGAAAAGATAGAGATGATATTTGATGATGATGCCCTATGCAGCAGGCTTGGGAAGAACTCGTATGCAGATGCAGTTGAAAAATACAGCCCAAAAAAGCATTATGAAGTGCTGCTTGATGTGTTTTCTAGGGCAGTATCAAAAAAAGATAAAAAACTGAAGATGGATTGAACTGGAAATGATTTTATAGGACAGGCGATGGAAAGAAAAATGACGAGGATGACACTTTCGCAAAGATTGTTCGGGGATGTCCTGATTCCCCTGTCCTATTATATAAAGGGGGATTTCAGATACAGCCATTACAGGAAATACAGGAAGAATATTCATAGATCCAGGCAGCAGATAAAGAGCCAACAGCTCAGGAAGCTTCGGAAACTGGTCCTTCATGCTTATGATACGACAGATTATTACAGGGAGCTGCTGGACAATAGCGGCATCCGCCCGGGTGATATAAAGACCATTGAGGATTTCAGGAAGATTCCTCCCCTCGGCAAGAGGGTGGTCCTTTCAAATATAGACCGGTTAAAGAGCTCAGGTAGATACCGGCTCATCCCGCTTTTTTCAGGAGGCTCGACCGGCAACAAGGTAAAGATATACAAGGACAAGAGATACCATGAGATGTCCTATGGCGCATGGCTCAGGGACTTTTACATGATAGGCATCAGGCCGGGATACAGGTCGGCATGGATCTGGGGAAATGAGTTCAGGCACAAGCCGATGCTCAGGAGGATGTTCAACTGGCTCTCATTCAGGATAAACAGGAGGATACTTTTCGATGTCAACAGGTACACTGATGACCAGGTAGTGGAATGGTTCGAGACGAAGTTCAACAGGTTCCGTCCGGATTTCATCTATGGTTATGCAGGCATAATCTATGACATGGCAAAGATAATCAAGGAGAGGAAGATAAAGGTCGCTCCTGTAAAGAAGATAATAACGACGTCAGAGAGGCTCGAGAACAGGGAATTCATAGAGAAGGTCTTTGGCTGCAAGGTTCTTGACCATTACGGCTCGACAGAGGTGACGACCATTGCTATTGAGGATGATGATTATATCATGCATTCATCCGATGATTTCGTGTTCGTTGAGCTTGATACTGATGGAGAGATACTGCTCACACCGCTTGAGAGCTACGGCATGCCGCTCATCAGGTACAGGTGCGGGGACATCGGAATGAAATCCCTGCAGAAGGAGAGCAGGAAAAGGACGCCATTTGGCTCTTTCCAGATTAAGGTCGGGAGGACTTATGAAATTTTGCTGAACAAGGATGGCGAGAAAGTCACAGGGGGGCTCATCAAGTTCAGGATAGAGAAAGAAGACCTGGCAATACGTGAATTTCAGCTGGTGCAGAAATCCATGGACCAGGTTGAGCTCAACATAGTCCTGGATGTTTTCACAATAAAGAAGGCGGTCCAGAGGCTCGCAGAGATTGTCCAGGAGGTGCTTGGATGCACAAGGGTCGATGTGAATTACATGAAAAAATTTCCGGTCGAGCCGAACGGCAAGAGGATTGCCTTCAAGTGCGAGATTAAGGATAGGGTACCAGGATGATGGGGTTTATTAAGAAATGAGAATAGCGATGATCGGCCTTCGGGGCATCCCTGCAAAGTCAGGCGGGGTTGAGCATGTGGTGGAGAACCTGGCCCCCCTTCTTGTGAAGCTCGGCGCAGAGGTCACAGTGTACTGCAGGACACCATATTGCAAGGAGAGGCCCAAAACCTGGAAAGGAGTGAGGCTGAGGTATCTGCCTACCATAAACACAAAGCATTTCGAGGCGATCACTCACACGATTCTATGCACTTTTGATTCAATATTCAGGAGATATGATATTGTCCATTACCATGCCATGGGAAATTCACTCATGTCTTTTCTGCCGAGGCTTTTCGGAAAGAAGACAGTGGTCACTCTGCATGGCCTTGATTATGAGCGGGAAAAATGGGGTCTGATGGCCTCAATCTACCTGAAATTATGCGAAAGGCTGATAACGCTCTTTCCCAACAGGGTCATCTCTGTGTCAAAGAAGATCCAGGAGCATTACCTTAAAGAATTCGGCAAAGAGATAGAATTCATCCCCAATGGCGTCGAGGTCCATGAACCGAACGAGATATCATCTCTTAGAAGATTCCTGCTCAGGAGGGATAATTATGTCCTGTTCCTCAGCAGGCTTGTGCCTGAGAAAGGTGTTCATTTCCTGATTGAGGCGTTCAAGAAGACAGTTACAGACCAGAAACTGGTGATTGTAGGAGATACTACGCATACTGATAGATACCTTGAAGAGCTAAGAGAGCTCTCAAAAGGGGACTGTCGCATAATCTTCACAGGGCCGCTCTATGGTAAGGACAAGTTTGAGGCTTTCAGCAATGCTTCCCTGTTCGTCCTTCCTTCCACGATTGAAGGCATGCCGATTGTGCTGCTTGAGGCAATGAGCTTTGGGCTTTGCCCTCTTGTCAGCGATATCAGGGAGAACCTGGACGTCATCGAGGGGAAATATGGGTTCTCATTCAGGTCTAGAGATGTTCCAGACCTCAAGAAACAGCTTGAGAAGCTTATAATAAGCCCGGAATTAAGGAAAAAGACCGGTTCATCTGCAAAGGCCATGGTCATGAAGCGATACAGGTGGGAAGCAGTCTCAGAAAAGACCTATGGGCTGTACAGTGGGCTTGCCAAGGACACGGGGAATAAGAAAGAATGAAGAAATTAGAAGGGAATTTCAAGATTTTCCTGATGAAGCTTCTCATACTCAGCGCCCTGGTCTTTCTCAGCAGGGCGCTCTTCCAGTTCCCGATAGAATACCTCAGCCTTGACATATTCAAACAGACATTTGCAAACAGGGTGTTCAGCAAGATAGATGCGATGAAGGTCCTGGTACTTATAGGGTTATTCTTCGCCCTGTTCTACAGGAAGAGGATTGAAGAGATTCCCCATCCCTCACTGAACATGAAGAAGTCCCTCCTCTTCCTGTTCTCCGGGTTGCTATCAATCTGCCTATATTATATAGTGCGTGCATCGACCAATTATTATGGGATAAGTTCCGGTCTCTTGATGTATCTCAGCTGGGCAGCAATATTCATCCTGCTTGCCCTTGCATTTTTCATGTACACTATCGCAGTGTTTGACCATGCATATCTAAAGGAGCTTTACAATTCATTCAGGGATGAGTTCTTCCTTGCAATAGCTATCTCAGTAGTGCTCTACAACCTGCTCATGTTCTTCCAGGGTCAATGGCTCTACATCTCAGGAACTGTCGCAAGGATCCTGTATTATCTCCTTTCACGATTCTATGAGGTGGGCTTTTACATTGGTCCGGGAGCGCCTGTCATTGATGTGAGGGGATTTGCAGTGAACATAGGGGCGCCATGCTCGGGCATTGATTCGATGCTGCTTTTCTTCTCGTTTTTTGCAGCCCTTTTCGCCCTCGACTACACCAGGCTTAAGAAGGGACTGTACGCACTCCTGTTTCTTGTGGGCCTTGTAGGTGTCTTCTTTGTCAATGTCCTCAGGCTCTTTCTTCTCATCATTGCAGGCATATACATATCCCCTGCATTTGCAGTCGGGCTCTTCCACACGAACGCCGGCTGGATTTTCTTCCTGCTCTATTTCCTTCTCTATTATTGGCTTATCAGAAGATTTATATATGTATCCTGATATTGATATACTGATACAGAATGGCAGAAAAGATACTTCAGGGGAAAAAATACTTCTTTTTCTTCTCCTTGTACTTCTCAGACGTCCTGATGTATTTCCTCTCAGTGCTCATCGCATCGTCAATATTCTTCATAGACCTTTCAGACTTCTTCTATGCCCGGTTTTTCCTCTTCACCCTGCTGATCCTCATAATCAATTATTCTGCATATAAGCTTTACAAGGACAAGAGGTCGCTTTTTGATGACAATGATTTCATGGGCATACTCTATTCAGTGTTCATCACTTATTTTGTCGATCTGGTCTTCCTGATAATGTTCGATCCGGGGGATGGATGGCTGTTCCTGACAATCTCTTTCACTCTCGTCTCAACCTTGATATTCACATCTCTTGGCAGGTACATCCTCTACGGTCTCATCCATTTTTTCAGGAAGCTTGGCCATGATAGGAAGAGAGTGCTGTTCTACGGGAGCGACAACAGGGACCTTGTGGAGAAGATCAAGGAGAATGAATCCCTGGGATATGAACTCCTGGGCTCGACAGACAGCCTTGCTGAACTCAAGAAAAACCTCAATAAAGCGGATATCGTCTTTTTGACCAAAGAGCATATCGATGATAATCTGTTGAATATCATCATGGAGAATGATACTATCAACTGGAAGATTGTCTCGTCAGTTTTGAACCTGGTTATCGATCCGGTAGCATTCGATGAGTTCAAGGACTATCCTATAATAAACATATCCCCATCCAGGATAGATCTCAGGTATAAGCTTCTGAAGAGGGCCATGGATCTGCTCCTATCAGGGATTGCGCTATTGGTCCTTGCCATCCCATTCCTGGTCATTGCCGCAGTCATAAAGATAACAATGCCCGGACCAGTATTTTTCAGGCATGAGCGCCTGGGAAGGGACCTGAAGCCCTTCCGGCTCTATAAGTTCCGATCCATGATAGTGGGGGCTGATAAGAAGAAGAGAGATTTGGACAGCGAAGTTGAGGGTCTCTTCAAGCTCAAGGACGATCCAAGGGTGACTAAATTCGGAAAATTCCTCCGCAGGACATGCATAGACGAGCTTCCCCAGCTCATCAACATATTCATGGGAGACATGTCGATTGTGGGCCCACGGCCACATCTTCAGATAGAGCTTGAGAATTTCAAGGGATGGCGGATGGCAAGATTCAGGGTAAAGCCGGGGCTGACCGGGCTATGGCAGGTTAGCGGCAGGCATGAAGTAAATTTTGACAAGGCAGTCCTATATGATATCTATTATATTAAGCACATGTCTTTTTTCCTCGATATCTCGATAATACTGAAGACAATCCCCTCAATAATCACGAGCAGGGGCAGATATTAGCAATGTAAGTGAAATCGGGGTTTATAAGTAATATATTCTTGGAGATTCAACCTTTCACTCGGAGATTAAGGGTTTGGCTTAATCAAAAGGGAAAGCTTTATATATATGTTTAACTAACATGTTAAACACAACTGTATATCATTAATGGGGAGTACATCTTTTAGCAGGGATAATAAGGATATTATCATTTTTAATCACTCGGTTGAAGTAAATAAAACCGAAACATTTATATATGGGCTCGTAATACCATGCCTAAATCATCAGATATTATTGGTAATTAGGGAGTAAATTACCTAAAGGGGGTATGTGAAAATGAAAAAGATCACAATAGTAATCATATTGATATTAGTCGCAGCATCATTCTTGCTGTATCTCAACAAGATTGGTAATGCGCAGGACAATGTTAGCTTTACAGCAGAACCTGACAGTGTGGCTTTTTCTGCGCCTGAACAAACAGTGCCGCAGGAGACAGTCCAGGCCAATTTGTCCGATGGTCAGCCAGAAGAGATTTCTGATGTCCAGGCTGATGTCGGGCTGGGTCCGGCAGTGTCTAAGGCAAGAATCAGTGATGATAAATACTACTATTCTGGAAACAGTATGGCATTTAGGGGCACGGTTGTTGATTCCCAGACAGGCGAGCCTCTCCAGGGGCTCAATGTAGTCGAGTTCTGCGATGGCAAGGCCATAACAGATAATGCAGATGTCACTTCAAACGATGGAAGCTTTGACTTTGATGTCAGCATGAAGTGCGCAAACGGTCATATGCATAAGGTCATGGTAGAATACAACGGGATACAGTCGTTCACTGACGAAGTGACCCTCATGAGAAAACCTGTAAAGAGGGTTTCAGGAGGAAGCAGCATACTTAAGAACGTCCCGTCATCTGGCGTGCCAGAGTTTTCAACCATCACTCTTGCGCTTGTAATTCTCGGAGGAAGCCTGGGACTGGCAATCCTGAGAAAGGACTAAACATTTATATATTTTTAAATTTCATTTTGAATATTCATTGTTTTAAAAATAAACATGATGGAGGTAACCACAATGGTTAACGATAATGGAGAAAGCAGGTCCACGGTGTGGATAGCAAGAAGGGCATTGATATCAGTCGTCCTTCTGATGATTGTATCGCTCAGCATGAGCAGCGTACTTGCAGCCGACTGGGGTTTTGGCGACTGGCAGTACAGAAAAGAGATTGTCATAGATCATACAAAGGTTGACAGCAATCTGAATGATTTTCCGGTATTGGTTGATCTTACCGATTCAGAGCTAGCTGCCGATGCGCAGGCAGACGGGGATGATATCCTGTTCACTGCTTCTGACGGCACGACAAAGCTTGCCCATGAGATAGAGTCATATGACAGCGGCAATCTGGTCGCATGGGTCAAGACTGACCTGTCATCATCCAGCGATACAATATTATATATGTACTACGGCAATCCGGCAGCATCAAGCCAGGAGAACCCGGAAGCTGTTTGGGACTCAGACTATCTCTCTGTCCAGCATTTCGAGGAGACTTCAGGGACTGTCTTTGATTCAACTTCAAATGGCAATGACGGGGCAGTATCAGGCGGTGTTGACCAGAGTGCAGCAGGCAAGATAGACAATGGTTATCTTTTTAATGGCGTCGATGGCAGGGTTATCCTTCCACAGGTGTACAGCGCAGAGCCAGGGTTCACATTTGAGGCCTGGGTCAATACAAATGACAAGCAGGGATATCTCGTCTTGCAAAGGGATGCATACAAGATAGGACCGTTCATACAGTTCTATAATGGTGATGATTCTTTCCAGATGTATGTTGACGGTGCATATGTTTCTGTTCCTTCAACTACAGATGCCTGGCATTATGTTGTCGGAAGTTTCGGAAGCGGCATCGCAAGCCTTTATGTAGATGATGATGCTCCTGCAAGCGTCTCGACAACCCTTTCATGGCCGGGGTTAAATACCTATTTTGGTGACAGGGTAGCTCTTAACAGGGCACTTTCAGGGACCCTGGATGAAGTAAGGCTTTCAGGGGTGGCAAGGAGCACAGGTTATGTCCTGACTTCTTACAACAACCAGAACAACCCTTCATCATTCTATGATGTAGGCACACAGGAGGAAAATTCAGTATTGCCTCCTACCAATTCACAACCTGGAGTGACGAATGAGGCTCCTTCAGACAGCGCAACAGGCGTTAGCCTCAACCCGACTCTCAGTGCAGACATCTCAGATTCAGATGGTGATTCAGTGGACTGGACAGTCGAGCTCTACAACGGAGCTACATGGGATGTGCTCAATTCAGGCACAGAGGCAGACGGAGTCGTATCTGTCAGCGCATCCACTACGACTGTTACAGCATATAATACAGTCTATCAGTGGAGGGTCACAGCAAAAGACCCGTCAGGAAGCGGCATCACGACAACCGAGGCTTACAGCTTCAGGACAATGGCTGATCCTTCAGCAAATTCACCTCCGGTAATAGATGCAATATCTCCTACTGATAGTGCAGTAGGCATATCGCGTGATCCTTACCTTGAGGCAAGGATTACAGACCCGGAAGGTGATTCATTCGACTGGACCGTAGAGTTCTACTCAGGCGGCAGTTGGAATGTGCTTAACTCAGGAACCCTGAACAAGCAGGGGACATGGGTTTACGGCCTTGCATCAGATGCATCAAGCTACAACACAGTCTACCAGTGGAGAGTCACAGCAACTGACACAGGAAGCGGCGAGACTACGACTGAGACGTACAGTTTCAGGACAAGGTCATCTGCCATGCTTTCGCTCAAGTGGACACGGAGCGTTCCAAATGACAACAAGGAGATATTCCCTGTCATGGGCGATATCAACAATGACGGTGTTCAGGATGTTGTCTTCAACAGCGCAGACCAGATATATGCCCTTAACGGCAAGACTGGTGCAATTGAATGGAGTGCAGGCGGAAGCCACGGCAAGGTGCCGGAGCTTGTTGACATCAACAATGATGGCATACCTGAAGTCCTCTATGCAGTCTCAGGCCCTTATGTAAGGGCTCTTGACGGCAATGGACACACTATCTGGACAAGCGACAGGCTGAGCGGTAACGGCTTTCCAATTACGCCTATAGCTGCAGCTGATGTCGATGGCGATGGCTATCCTGAGATCTTCGTCGCAACAGAGGATACAAGCCCGTCTCCATATGATGGTAACATCAATGATTACAATGGAGCAATAACCAAGCTTGACCACAATGGCCACATCATGGCTTCTTCATGGCTTCTTCATCCATGCTGGGGAGGAATCTCACTGGCTGACGTGAACCATGACGGAAAGATAGAAGTGTATGTGGGCGATAGGAGGGACGGCTCTATTGGCAACCTTCCTGCGACTGGTGTCACAGGTTATGATGCATTGACAATGAATCTGCTCTGGATGAGAAAAGACATCCACTCAAGCAGCCCGATTCCGGTGCTCTCAGATGTCGTTGGCGATTCAGACCTTGAGGTAGTAGCAGGTATGATTGTCAGCAACGGCCCGATGGTCCTTAATGCAATGACCGGGGAGAACATCCTCGATTACAGCAACAGGCACATATCGCAGCACGGCGAGGGAACTGTCTATGACATCGATCAGGATGGGGACAAGGAAGTGCTATTATCCACAGGTTATCCTGAGAATAATGCACCTGCTGATTTTGTCGTATTCGACCTTGTTACAGGGGAAGTGAAATTCAGGCCGACATTCGACATACATGAGGCATGGTCGCCTTCAGTCGGCGATGTGGACAACGATGGCAACATGGAGATCCTAGCAACCATGGGGGACCAGGGAAGCAGCAGGAATTCTCCTCTGCTCATATACGACAAGAACTACAACCCGATAGAGAGGATCGACCTGACAATAGGGGAGATAATCTCTGCAAAGATGTTCGATGTCGATGGCGACGGGAAATACGAGCTCGTGCTCGCAGGTCACAAGGGCGGAATAGCTGTCTATGACACCAACACGCCAGTACCTAAACCGGCACCAAGGACATGGGTGCAGAGGTACAATGAGCAGAGGGAAAACGTGCCTTTGTACACGCCGATGCCTGTAGGTCATGCATAGGACTGCAGAATTTTTTTCTTTCTTTTTAACTTTATTTCTCAATTGTTCATCGATTTCCTGTTCCTCATGATTTGATAGTATGTTTTTCTATATTTAACTACTTTCTAAAAGTGACTTGACCGAAATGTTTAAATAAACCATCTGATTCCCTTTTTTTACTGAAATCGTTTGGGGGGAAAAATTAGACTATTGTTATGTTTTGGACATATCAATTCTTTATTCCCTATTTTGACCTCTAAACAAAGACATTCTGCCAGGAGGGAATCAACATGATGGAAATCAAAGAATCAACTTGGGATAAGTATGCAATTTTGAGGATATTTCTGTGTGTTTCCTTCATGCTGTTGGTATTCCTTAGCGGCAGCTCGGTCCTGGCAGCAGACTGGGATGATGATGACTGGGATTTCAGGAAGACAGTTACTATAGACCATGATCTTGTTGAGGAGAGCATCTCAAGCTTCCCTGTCCTTATCGATCTGGATGATGAGGATCTCAGCTCAAACGCTCTTGCAGACGGGCATGATATCTTCTTCACTGCTTCTGATGGCACGACAAAGCTTGACCACGAGATAGAGTCGTATGACAGCGGCCATCTGGTCGCTTGGGTTAAAGCCGATATCTCCTCTGCAGAAGATACTATTTTATTCATGTACTATGGCAATCCTGAAGCCGTGCCTCAGGAAGATCCGGAAGATGTCTGGGATACAGGTTACCTGGCTGTGCATCATCTTGAAGAGACATCCGGCGCTGTCATCGACTCGACATCAAACAGCAATGACGGCACAGCTGCAAACGGCGTTAACCAGGATGTTGATGGCATCATGAACGGCGGATACCTCTTCGACGGTTCGGATGACAGGGTCGTTCTCCCACAGGTTTATGACAATGAAGATGAATTCACTCTCGAGGCATGGGTCAACACCGGGACTTCAAGGGGATATATCATATCACAGCGAGACAGCAACAGCAATGGAGCATTCCTGCAGTATTATACAGGCGACGGGACATTCCAGCTCTATGCGGGAGGTACTCATCTGTCATTGCCCGGTTCAACAAACCAATGGCACTATGTCGCAGGGACTTTCAGCAGTGGCACAGCCAGACTTTATGTTGATGGAGGGAGCCCTGCAACAGGGTCTGCAACCCTAAACTGGCCAGATGAGGGAATGTATATGGGGGACAGGTCAGCCCTTGGAAGGGCATTCACAGGCAGGCTCGATGAGATTAGACTTTCCAGCATTGCCAGGTCGCAGGGTTATATCCATGCTGTATATACTAACCAGAAAGATCCTTCTTCATTCTACGACGTCTCTTCCGAGGAAGATAAGCCCATATCCAATTTCGCTCCAGTCATAACCGGTGAAAATCCTTCTGACGGGGCAGATGGCATCGCTCTCAATCCTACTCTCCACGTAGGCATATCAGATTCAGATAGTGATTCGGTGAACTGGACTGTAGAGCTTTTTGATGGTGCTGTATGGAATATATTGGATTCAGGTGAAGATGCAGATGGTGTATTATCTGTAAATGTCCCTACCACTGCAATAACTGATTATCACACAGCCTATCAATGGAGAGTGACTGCTGTCGATCCATCAGGTTCAGGGCTTAAGACTATAGAATCCTACAGCTTCACGACAAGGTATGAAGAGAACACGCCACCAACTATTGATGACCCCTCTCCGGCCGACAGCCTTCAGGATGTACTGCTAAGTCCTTATCTTGAGGCGGATATCCATGACCAGGACGGCGATGCAGTGGACTGGACTATCAGGCTCTTCAACGGCGCAACCTGGGACATCCTTGATTCAGGTACTGATCCTGACGGGGATATTTCAGTAAGTGTGCATGCAACGGCAATCACAGCATACGATACAGTCTATCAGTGGAAAGTCACAGCTTCAGACCCTGCAGGTTCAGGGAGTGTATCTGAGAAGGTATACAGCTTCAGGACAACAGAAGAGAATAACCTCGCACCGGTGATAGACAATCCTGACCCTGTTGACAGCATAACAGGGGTACAGCTCAATCCTGTGCTTGAAGCTGACATCTCAGACCCTGAAGGAAATCCAGTCGATTGGTCTGTCGAGCTTTATTACAGCGGAAGCTGGCACATGCTCGGTTCAGGGACTGAACCTGACGGTGTTCTTAGTGTAAATGTTCTTACTACAACAGTCACAAGCTATAATGCGCAATACCAGTGGAGGGTCTCTGCATCTGACCTGGCAGGAAGCGGTGAGACCACAACTGAGACCTATAGCTTCAGGACACGCTCAGCTGAGCTCCTGACTCTCAAATGGTCAAGGGATGTCGTGAACACCAATAAGGAGATAATGCCAGTCATGGGCGACATCGATGATGACGGTGTCCAGGAGATTGTCTTCAATTCTGATACTTCCATATATGCGCTTGACGGCAGGACAGGTGCTATTGAGTGGAGCGTGGGCGGAAGCCACGGAAAGGCACCCGAGCTTGTGGACATAGATAATGACGGTGTACCTGAAGTCCTTTATGCAGTCACTGGCCCTTATGTCAGGGCTCTTGACGGACAAGGGCACACAATCTGGACAAGTGACAGGCTGAGCGGAGACGGCTTTCCGGTATACCCTATTGTGGCCTATGATGTCGATCTTGACGGATATCCTGAGATATACGTCACTACAGAAGACACTAACCCGTCGACATACAGCGGCAATATCAATGATTATGATGGAGCGATAACAAAGCTCGACCACAACGGCCATATACAGGCATCTCAGTGGATACTTCACCCATGCTGGGGCGGACCTTCTCTTGCTGATGTGGATTTTGATGGGAAGTATGAGGTTTATGTCGGAGACAGGGCAGACGGTTCCATAGGCAATCTTCCTGCTACAGGTGTGTCAGCATACGATGCCCTGACCCTTGAGCCATTATGGTATAGGCAAGACATACATCACAGCAGCCCGATACCTGTACTTGCCGATGTCCTTGGAGACAAGAACTTGGAAGTCATCGCCGCAAAGATCGTAAGCAACGGCCCGATGGTGCTTGATTCGCTCACAGGCGAGACTCTGAAGGATTATTCGAACAGGCACCTCCCGGCCCACGGCACAGGGGCAGTGTATGATATAGACCAGGACGGCAACAAGGAAATAATACTCTCCACAGGCTATCCTGAGGAAACTGCAACCAAGGACATTGTCGTTTTCGATCTCGTGGACGGTACATCTGATTTCCACCCAACATTCGATTACCATGCTGCATGGCCGCCGACTGTAGGCGATGTCACTGGTGACGGGAAGATGGAGATACTGGCAGGCATGGGTGATCAGGGCAGCAGCAAGGGTTTTCCTCTGCTTATCTATGACAGTGATTTCAACCTCATCGAGACAGTAAATACCAATATCGGCCAGCAGATGCCCCCCAGGCTCTATGATGTTGACAGCGACGGCTTGTTTGAGGTAGTGCTTGCAGGAAAGATAGGTACGATACTTGTCTATGATACAAATTCACCAGTCCCTGACCCAGCGCCGAGGACATGGGTGCAGAGGTATAGCGAACTGCGGCAGGGTGCAGCAGAATACGTGATACCTGGCCAGATGGAACCTATTATTAATGAAGAATCACCAATCAATGGATCGGTCAATGTTGATGCAAATCCTGTTCTTTCTGTCAACATTATCGACCTTCAGCTTGACAAGATGGACATAGTGTTCAGCACAGATGCAACAGGCAGCTGGCAGGATGTTGAGATTTTCAGCAACGTCGGAAATGGCATCTATCATTATGATCCCTCGGATATGGGGCTGATGGGCAGGATGTATCACTGGAGGGTCACTGCGACTGATTCAGGCAACCACACAACATCGAAGACATACTGGTTTAAGACTGTTTCTGGTGCACCAGTGATATCTGACGATGATCCTGAAGACGGATCCATCGGCATACCTGTGACACTCTCAGAACTCAGCTTCATTAT
This sequence comes from uncultured Candidatus Woesearchaeota archaeon, assembly GCA_963717515.1. Lineage (GTDB taxonomy): Archaea > Nanobdellota > Nanobdellia > Woesearchaeales > DSVV01 > CAYXZQ01. The sequence goes on along the minus strand of OY970338.1, from coordinate 759,443 downwards.
AACAGACAACGAGGGCGATCTTCTGGATTATTCAGTGACGACCAGCCCTTCCATCGGTTCGGCAAGCGCAACAGGCGTCCCTGGAGGGACCTACACAGTCCCGGTCAGCGGTCTTCAACCCAATACTAAATACACATGGGACGTCACTGCAACAGATGGTGTCGAGACTGCACATGCATCATTCGGATTCACTACTGAATTCGACCTATCAGGCTGGAAATACAGGAAGACGCTGACAGTCAATGACCAGACAGATGACAACTGCAGGATATATGCTGCTTTAGGTGACGACCTGCCTGACGGGCTTCTTCAGGAACAGCTCATTGACGATCCTGACTCTATTAAGAACCTTGCAAGATATTCTGGTGACAACCTGGACGGCTGGGGCATCGGCTACTATCCTGAATATGGGACAACAGACCTGCTTTCCAGGGGTGCAACCAGGGCCTACAATGACCCGGGATATGACCTTGTAGTTGGGGAGATAGACCAGTCAGAGCCGAAGATAACCCTGGCGCATGTCAGGAAATGCACGAGCGGCTGCTGCGACAGAGACGGTGAGACGATTGATGACCCTCATCCGTTCGAGAAGACAATGGACGGAAAGACATGGACATTCATACACAACGGAGGTATCAGCGTGAGTATCGGAAAAAGCCTCATCGGTTCTGAATATCTTGCAGAGCATCCGCTGGACTGCTCAAACGTATGTGCTGACAACCAGAACTGTGACAGCGAGATATACATGACCCTTATCCTCAAGCACATCGAGGAGAATGACGGGAATGTGATGAACGGCATTGTTTCTGCACTCCATGAGCTAATAGACAATGGCGGGGACACGAGCGGACTTAACTTCGTTCTCTCCGACGGAGATAAGATGTGGGCATTCAGGAGACACAGCCTTGATACGCATACGCTCTATTATCAGTACAATGAGGCGCAGGGATATTCCCTGGTCGCATCCCAGCCCCCTGAAGGTGTCCAGGGAGAATGGATAGCTATGGATGACTATGAGCTCGCCGAGTTCTCTGCTGACAGGAATCCGGTGATAGTCAATATCAATTCCTATGAACCTGTGCAGGAATTGCATGATTTCCCTGTGCTCATAGATTTCACAGACCAGGATTTGGCCGACAAGGCGCAACCTGATGGTGATGATATCCTTTTCACTGACCAGGATGACAATGTCTTGGACTTTGAGATAGAGTCCTTTGATTCTGGTCATGTGGTTGCATGGGTAAAAGTGCCCATGATGTACTGTGACCAGGAAGTGGCCATCGATATGTATTACGGGAATGAGATGACAGACGGTCTGCAGTCTCCTGAGGAAGTATGGGATTCTGACTATGTGGTCGTCCAGCATCTTGAAGAGAGGTCAGGCACTTCATTCGACTCGACATCCTATGATAATGACGGCACACCAGAGGGCGGGGTTATTCAGGATGATTCTGGAAAGATTGACGGTGCAGATAGTTTCCCAGGCGTTGATGAATACATTGCCATCCCTGATTCAGGTGAAGTTGATGGAGGCGGAGCATGGACAGAGATGACAATGGAGGCATGGGTGAGGTCTGGGATAGACCATCAGGACACGACAAATATAATCGGCAAGAGGGACAGCTCGACAACAGGGAGCTACCAGCTAGGATTTGACAGCGGAGGCAACAACCAGATATTCTGTGGCTATTATGTGAATTCATATACTGAGACAAGCTACTCTGATTCACCCATCTTGACGACAGGTGACTGGTATCACCTTGTATGCACATACAGCACTGGCGAAGGCATCCACCTGTATATCAATGGCCAGTTGGAGGCGACAAATCCCTCTGCAGCAGGTTTAGTGGATGATACAGACAGCCCGTTATATATCGGGGCACGCGGAGATGACGGTCATGTCCACAGGTTCGTGAACGGTGACCTTGATGAGGTCAGGATTTCAAAGGTTTCAAGGGACAGCGGAACATGCTATATCCAGAAATCTTTCATGAACCAGAATGACCCTGCTGGTTTCATCCGAATAGGTGACGAAGTCAGCTTATCAGATATCTCAATGTCAGGCGAATATCCTGATAACAATGCTGTTGAAGTGGAATTCAACCCAACACTTTCAATATATGTGGAACATGCGCTGGGAACACCCATGGATATCATATTCGAGGCGGATAATGGAGGTTGGCATGAGGTGATGACGTATTCTGGAGTGGGCGATGGAACATATACCGCACCTATGACAGGGATGGATGGATTTGGTACAGATTATCATTGGAGGGTCACTGTCGATGACGGCAATGATACTGTGATGCATAATTATATGTTCACAACGACAATTCAGGTTGTCTGTGAGGACATCGATGGTGATGGATTCAATGCCACAAGCATATCATGTCCTGCAAGCAATGATTGTGATGATTCAAATCCTCTGATAAATCCGCTTGCAATAGATGTCTGCGACGGTTTCGACAACAACTGCGACGGCACGTATGACGAGGGCTGTCTCATAACAGATCCATATTTTGATGCAAGTTCAGACAGCGCAGACCTGCGTGATGATGAGGCGGGCCAGCAAGACTGGTATGAGAGCAGAGATGATGATCCTTTGATCCTTACTCTTGACACCTCAGAATTGAGTGGCAATGCTGGAAAGAAGGCAGGGCTTTCAAACAATGCAAACTCTCACAATGCCTATCTCACTCAGGAATTAAAGGATCCACAGACAGGGAAATTCAATATGTCATTTATGATACTTGTTGACAGCATTGAGGATAATGCTGATTACGACAGGACTGCGCATTTCTATTTAGGTGATGACAGCGTATCTTCAAGCAACCCTCCTACAGGGACCAGCAATGAAAGGTTCTTGTCTTTGGCTTTCTATGACAGCACACCAGGTGATTCAGGTGATGATCTAGTACTGAAAGCCAGGGAGGCATCCTCTCAATCCTGGAGCTCGACTCCTGACTGGACTGATGTCGCTTCAGGTCTGGAATATGATAGATGGTATGATCTGATGATTGATGTAGATGTAGCCGGAGGCACATATGATGTGTATATAAATGAGGAACTTGCAGCAGATGACCTCAGCGTATATGACGGGTTTGCCTCAGGATCGGCAACGCACATCAGTTTTGTGGGTGACAGTGATGCAAGAGGAGTATTCTTTGTCGATGATGTCATAAGCCCTGCACACCCGATTACCTGCATAGACTCAGACAGTGATGGCTACTATTCTAATGGTGGAGTCTGCGGAGCCAGGGACTGTGATGACTCAGATGGTGATGTTTATCCGGGCGCGACAGAAGCCTGCAATGGCGTTGATACTGACTGTGACGGGCTAATTGACAAGACCCTGGTCAGCTCGACAGAAACAGTTCTGCTTGATGATGGATTTGAAGGCAGTCCATGGGATGCCAATTGGAATGAAAGTGTCCATAACTGGCTTCAGGATAGCACCCGCTATGACGGCTCGTATTCAGCCCATACCACAAACAACAATGAAGGGCTTTTCACATCAAATGGCCTGGATATGAGCGATGCATCAGCTGTAGATGTCAGCTTCTGGTTAAGGCATGGTTTTGGAACTTCGTCATCAAACCTGGTTCTCAGCTATTATGATGGATCAGATTTCAATCAGATTGCGACTCTGGGAGCGTATGGTTCAAATAATGCCTGGACCCAGTACACTGAATCGATTACAGACAGCAGTTATTTTGTACCAGATTTCATGATGCAGTTCAACTCTAACATGGCCAACAACAGGCATATCTATATCGATGGTGTCAAGATTAGCAAGAGTGTAGATCAGATTGATGATGCATGCTTTGTTCCAGAATGCTCTGAAGGAGAGAGTCGAAGCTGTGGAAGCGACATCGGTGAATGCCAGTCAGGGATTGAATACTGCGTCGACGGTCTCTGGAGCGGTATCTGTGAAGGAGAAGTCCTTCCTGCAGTCGATGATGCGACCTGCGACGGTGCAGATGATGACTGCGACGGCACAGCAGACGAGGATTATATGGCAGATGATACCTGCTTCTTACAAGGAGTATGTTCAGCAGGCAATGTGGCTTCAAGCTGTGATGCAGGTGAAGAGACAGCATGTTCGACAGGTACACCGGTCACTGAAATATGTGATGGTCTTGATAATGACTGTGATGGGCCTGTTGATGAGGAATTGATAGCACCATCATGTGCAAAGCAGGATGGAGTATGTAGTGGATCAACCGAGACTTGCGCCGGAATAAATGGCTGGCTGGATTGTGTCGATGCTGATTATCTTGCATATGATTCAGATTATGAGAATTCGGAAGCGACATGCAGCGACTCTCTTGACAATGACTGCAATGGCTTCTCTGATGAGGACGACGCAAATTGCCAGTCAAATATACCTGTCATTAATCTGATATCTCCTATTGGATATGAGGAATGGTCAGGAATGAAGGTGATCTCATGGACCACTACCGACGATGACCCTTCAATAGTCAAGATTGAACTCAGCGCAAACAGCGGTTCTGTATGGACAACACTCGAAGAAGCAACGCCAGACGATGGCTCATACACGTTTGACACATCATCAGTTGCAGATGGAATGAATTACAGGGTGAGAGTCACACCAACAGATTCTGCCACTAATACAGGTGCGTTTGACGAAAGCCAAGATGACTTTTTCATAGACAACAACGCACCGGTAGTTGTGATCAGCTCGCCGGACGGTGATGAATTCTTATCATGGACTCAGGAGATCACATGGACGACCACAGACAATAATCCAACAAAAGTACAAGTAGAATTGAGCGAGAACAATGGAGGAGCATGGACGACACTTGGTAACAATGTACCTGACACAGGTTCGTTTTCATGGGATACGACATTGTACACTGACTCCTCAAGCAACCTGATCAGAGTGACTGTATCAGATGTTGTAGGCAATACTGGGACCGATACAAGCGCAACAACATTCACTACAGATAACACCTGGCCTAAAGTTTCAGTGACCTCACCTAATGGTGGAGAGATACTGTCTGGTATGTCTTCAATAACATGGACAACCATTGAAGACAACCCGGATATTGCAATGATTGAGCTTAGCCAGGATAATGGCGCCTCTTGGAGTACTATCATATCATCTACTCCAGACGATGGAAGCTATACATGGGACACAACAACCGTACCTGATGGTGATGAAAACCTGATTAGGGTCACAGCAATAGACAAGGTATCAAGTCCTGGTTCAGATCAAAGCGATAATACTTTCACAATAGACAACATAGTTGAAGATATTTCCTATTATTGTGACGAAGATGAAGACAATTTCATCAGTTCAGCTGTAAGCGGAACATGCAATGGACTTAATTGTGTCCCATTAGGCTGCACTGAGACTCAGGGTGATGACTGCGATGATTCAGACGATGATGTCAACCCAGGTGCAGATGATTCAGTTTGCAACGGAGTCGATGAGGACTGCAGCGGTTCGGCAGATGACAATTATGAGCCAGATGATAGCTGCTTCCTTCCCGGAGTATGCTCAGCTGATAATGTCGCCTCAAGCTGTGATAATGGAGTCGAGACATCCTGTGCAACCGGCAGCCCGACAGGTTCTGATGTTGACTGCGATGGTATCGATGAAGACTGCAGCGGCATTGCAGACGACAATTATGTGCCTGATGAAAGCTGTTTCCTGCAGGGTATGTGTTCTGCAGAAAATACTGCATCCAGTTGTGATGATGGTGTTGAGACATACTGTGAAACAGGGACTCCTGCTGAAGAGGTCTGTGACAATGGGCTTGATGATGATTGTGACGGAGACACTGATACAGAGGATTCTGACTGTTCACCAGTCCCCTGTGCAGGTGCGGACGTTGACGGAGATGGTGTCGTCGATTTCACTGACCTGAGCATGGTCGTAGACAACTGGGGCACAACAGGCTGTGATGAATCCAATGATCATTGCGACGGGACCGACATAAATCAGGACGGGACAGTCAACATGTATGACCTGCATTTTGTGGTCGAATACTGGGAGAGGGATGACTGTATCGGATGCATGGACGAAGACCTTGATGGTTATGATGCACCCAGCACTTGGTGCCTTTCAGGGAATGACTGCGATGATGATAATGAATCAATCAATCCCGGCATGTCTGAGGCATGCGATAATGTGGACAATGATTGCGACGCATCATCATCAGACGGTTCAGATGAGGCCTGGTTCTCCATGAGCTGTGATGGTACAGACACTGACCTTTGTGAAGAAGGTGTCTACGGATGCACAGCAGGTGTGCAGACATGCTCTGACAATGATGCAGAAGATGACCTTGACACCTGCAACAATGTCGATGACGACTGCAATCCCGCAACACCCGATGGCTCAGATGAACTCTGGCTGGGACTGATTTGTGATGGGACAGATTCAGACCTCTGCCTTGAAGGTTTCTACGGTTGTAGTCTGGGACAGCAATCATGCTCAGATGTCTCAGGTGATAATGTCGAGATATGTGACAATGGCATTGATGATGACTGCAATGGCATTGTTGATACTGACTGTGCAGGGCCTGAAGGCGGTGATTATATCAACGAAGAGACTCCCTGATTCATTTTTTCATATAAATTTATAAACAACATCTCAATCAGTCAGGAGATGCAGAAAAAAACTTCAGTAATAATCCTTGCGATATATGCAGCAGTCATGTTTCTCCTGTCTGTCATTCCCTGGGTTGCTGAACTGATTCCTGAACCGTATGACAAGATTGTTCATTTTGTCGCATCTTTCTTGCTGGTATTCATCCTTATGCAGGTCTTCTTATCATTCGGCATCAGGCACAGGAATTTGATCCTGTTCATTTCAACCATTGTCCTTGTAGTCCTGAGCGAAGCGATTCAGATACCCATCCCGGACAGGACGTTCAGTTTCTATGACATGCTTGCAGACCTTGCTGGAGCATGTGCCTATATGATAGTCAGCTTCATAGTCGGACTAAATTCAAAGAACAGGAACATCACAGGTTCTCATAAGCCCTGAATGTCGATCTTATCATATCCCTTATATCCTTCTCAGGCTTCCATCCAAGCACCTGCATGGCCTTCTCATTTGATGCCACAAGCACAGCTGGGTCGCCCTCTCTTTTTGGACCATATTCATAAGGCAGCTCCTTGCCAGTCACCTCTACAGCAGCATCAACAAGCTCCTTTACGCTCACGCCTGTGGATGTGCCCAGGTTTATTATATGATTGCCGGAGATATCCAGGGCAAGCAGATGCGCCATGATAAGGTCAGAGACATCGATATAGTCCCTGATGCATGTGCCGTCTCTCGTCTCGTAGTCATTGCCGAATATCATGAACCTGTCCCTCTTGCGCTTGATGACTTCCATTATTATGGGGAGGACATTGAGAGGTTCAGGGTCTAGGTATCCCAGACCATAGTCGCCCGCAACATTGAAATACCTCAGCGAGACGTATTCTATGCCATGAAGCACTGAATACCAGCCTATGAGCTGCTCAGATGCTAGCTTGGTGAAGCCGTAATAATTTATCGGGCATGTCGGATGGCTCTCATTGATAAGGTCAGATTCTGGCATGCCATATACAGCTGCAGTCGATGAATATATTAGCTTCTTCACCCCGTGTTTTGCCATCATGTCAAGAAGGTTGAGCGTGCCTCTTATGTTGTCTGAATACTTCTCAGGGTTCTTCATGGACTCTGCCACAGCCTTGTAGGCAGCGATGTGTATCACAGCGTCTATCCTGTTCCCGAAGACCTTTCCAAGCCCGGTCTTATCAGTCAGGTCTGCCTCATAGAATTTCGCGTTATTGTCGACCAGGCTCTTGAGCCCTTTTGAGAGATTATCTACGACTATGACAGAATATCCGCCATCAATGAGAGCCTTGACACATGCACTGCCTATGTATCCTGCCCCGCCTGTGACCAGAATTGTTCCTTTCATTTGCTGAAATTGACAACAACACCCATGATCTTTGCCTTTGCCTTCTCAATTGCAAACCTTGATTCTGCTGCTGTCTCTTTCTTTGTCTTGGCTGTTATCACCAGAACCACTGCGTCGCTCATAGCTGACATTGCCAGGCTTTCCGGGTTTTCTAGCGATGCATTGTCAAATATTACGAAGTCGAAATCACTGTTCCTCAGCTTTTCGCAGATCTCACCCATCCTGTTTGTTGTCAGGAGATTGTGTCCCAGGTCCTTCTGCTTTCCTGCTGGAAGCAAGAAAAGATTGTCCTGCTGGGTCTTCCTCAGCTTAATAATCTTGTCGAGCTTGGCACTGTCCATTATCACGTCTGTGAGCCCTGGCTCATCATCCTTGATCAGGAATGCCTTGCTTAGGATTGGGAATCTGAGATTGGTGTCGACAAGGATGACCTTCTTGCTGCTTTTTGCAAGTGCAACTGCAAGATTCGATGCGACTGTGCTTTTCCCGTTTTCTCTCTTGGGTGATGTCACAGAGATGAGTTTTGCACCTTTCTCCTTGGCTGAAAATACAAGATTGGTCCTGAGCTTGTTTATATCATCCCTGAATAGAGGGTTGGTCTCATAACGGATTATCTGGTACGGTGCCCTCTTATCCCTGACTTTCCTTAGCTCTCCGATGACAGGTCCAAGCTCTGCCTCTATCTCTTTTTTGCTCTTGAAATTGTTCCTCATCATGTCTTTGAGGAATACAGCTCCCAGGCTTCCGATGACTGCAATCAGGAGCCCAAGCCCGATGTTTAGGGTCTTGTTCGGTCTGATCGGGAATCTTGGGAGGGTTGCTTTCTCGATTATCTTCACATCCCCGCTTTTCTCCTGCGCGACGATGCCAATTTCCTCTCTTCTGGAAAGCAGGTAGTCATATATCTTCTGTTTTGCTGCGATGTTCTGCTGGATGCTGTTGGAGTTCGCACTGTCAGATGTGGTAAAATTTTGGAGATCGCGCTGTTTCTGAACAACCTGATCAGAGTACAGCCTGGCTTTGCTTACAGCATCATTGTAGAGGTTCTCTTCATTTGCAATCTGCTGCTGAAGGTTGTTATATGCGGTCTGCTCAGTTGGAGTCAGGCTTGTCTTGCTTTCATATGCCTGGAGCTGCTGAGTCAGGTTCTCGAGGTCATTCTTGTATGTGTTCTTATAATTATTGTAGCTGGTGACAAGGTTCTGGAGATCCTTTATCTGAAGATTGAGGTTGTTTTGCATGCTGTCGTAATCGCCAAGCAGAAGGTCGAGATCATCGATCTCCTTCTGGTATTCCATCAGCTGCTGGCTGATGAAATCCCTGACATTGACAGCATCCTGCCTTTTGCTGCTGCTGGAATAATTGATATAGGACTCTGCGACCTTGTTTGCGATGTCCATGGCGATGACCGGATCATTGGCATCCACTATTATCTCGATGACATTGGTATTGACAATCGGCTGGGCATTGAATGTGAACTGGTCAACACCATATTCAGAATATATGGGTGCAAGTACGCTTGCGCTCATGATTATCTCTCTCTCTGTCTCGATATCCACCCTGGGGGCGGTTGAGTCGAGGATAACTGATGTCTGGTCCTGCGCTGCTATCATGACGAGGCTTCTGGCTTCGTAAGTGGGAGGGGTGATATAGCTGTAAGCGATGATCCCTCCAAGAATCAGTATGAATATGAATAGGCTGAATTTCCAGTACCTTTTAAGCATCAGCCAGTAATCTTTGATATCGATATCTTCATCCATTTTTGGAAATTAGTTTGTCCAATCCTGTGTGATAATCCGCTCTTTTTAAATCTTTGTATTTTTAATCTGCTTCAGGTGACAAAACCAGCCCTGATCAGAGCACATGAAAAAGTTTATATATGCCTCCCTCATCACCTGGATCTATGCTTGCACATATCAAGAAATATGGGATAATCATTATAATCGCTATCCTTTTTGCATTCTTCAGCTTCAGCATAGTCGACCTTGTTGTCGAGAAGCCGAATTACCAGGACTTCTGTGTTGACCTTGCAAAACCCGTCCCGATGTTTCGTGAGACTGTCAACTGCACAGACATTGCTGTCCCTGATTCAGCTTCAGCAGAATGCAATGGCATGGGAGGGTATATTGACTATACATATGACTCATCAGGCTGCCCAAAAACATATGAGTGCAACACTTGCAGTCGTGAATTTGACCAGGCTGGCCAGAAGCACAGGAAATATGGGTTCATGATAACCGGCATCCTTGGTGTCCTTGCGATCATGGCCGGCCTTTACATCAAGTCAAAGGATGAGGTTGTAGAATGGATATTCTCTGGTTTCCTAATAGGCGGCATACTTTCTGTCTTCATCGGGACCATGACCTATTTCCAGGACATGGACAGGTTCCTCAAGCCGGTTGTGCTCCTGCTTGAGATGGGGCTCATAATCTGGATAGCGCTCAAGATATCTAAGAAGAAGTGATATCGAAAACTATATATACTACTTCTAAACTAAAAATCACTCAAAAATGATAAAATTCATGCAGAAGCTCCTCGGAAAATTTCTCCAGGACATATTCAAGAAGAAGAAGCAGCTCAGGATCGGCCTGTACGGCCCGCCGAACGGAGGCAAGACGACGCTTGCGAACAGGATATGCAAGGACTGGCTCGGTGAGGAGATGGGCAGGGCTTCCAATGTCGCGCATGAGACGAGAGAGATACAGATAAAGGAGCAGGTGAGCGTGAAGTCAAAGGGCAAGGAGCTCACCTTCAACCTGGTGGACACACCAGGGATTGCAACCAAGATTGATTATGAGGACTTCATCAAGTCCGGGCTAAAGGAGAGCGAGGCTAAAAAGAGGGCAAAGGAGGCGACAAAGGGTGTCATCGATGCCATAAAATGGCTTGACGACATGGACCTTGTTGTGGTCGTGCTTGACTCGACGATTGATCCTTATTCCCAGGTGAACATAACCATCGTAGGCAATCTCCAGGCTAGGAATATCCCGGTCCTTCTCGTGGCCAACAAGATAGATCTAAAGAAGTCCAACATCAAGAAGCTGGAGGCGGCATTCCCCCAGTATGACGTCGTAGGCATCTCTGCCAAATTCGGCAACAATCTGGATGACTTTTATGAAGCATTGTTCAAGGTGGCTTACTGATGATAACGCTCCAATTCGTTCCGTATTACGAGATTGAGCAGCTCCCTTCAGCAAAGAGAGTGAACAAGCTCCTGGGCATAGTCAAGGACAACAAGATCCTGCTGCTCGAGGGCAGGCTCAGAAAGCAGGAAGAGACTGAGCTCATCAAGAGGACAATGGAGCTCATAGATGACAAATTCAAGGGAATCGAGCTTGGAGTCATCTATCCTGACAAGAAGGACGCAGACCTCTTCTTCAGGCTCAAGAAAATGCTCGTGAATCTCATTCTCGGTGACAGGCACGGGTTCACCATCATAGGCCCGGCAACGATAGTCAAGGAGATAAAGCAGGACCCTGACAAGATCCAGCTTTTCACGAACAGCCAGCCAGAGCCTAAGAAAAAATAGCTTTAAATACTTGATAGCATTCTTGAATTGTTATGCCACACAGATGCGTCAGATGCGGAACAATGTATGAGGATGGTGCAGAGGAGATACTCAAGGGATGCAGCTGCGGGGCGAAGCTCTTTTTCTTTGTGAAGAAAAAAGACATAATGGAGTCAGAGGAGATAATCGAGAATCTCTCTGAAAAGGAAAAGGACCAGATTGAAAGCGATGTCTATGACATCATCGGTGTCAAGAGAGAAGAGGAAGTTCCTGTCATCCTTGACCTCGAATCGATAAAGATAAAGAAGCCCGGGAAATTCGAGCTCGACCTTGTCAATCTCTTCAACAAAAAGCAGCCGCTCGTCTACAAGCTGGACGAGGGCAAGTATGTCATCGACATTGCGGAAAGTTTCATGAGAGAGAAGGAAAGCAAGGAAGAATGATGGGCAATCTGTCTCGATGATCATCAATCTCATATGATGTCCTGTTTCTATTGCTGGATCTTTTGCAAAAACCAAAATGTGCCTTTTCAGCCCTGTTTCAATGGGTTATATCCAACAATATATCAGTCGTGGATATCCAAAGGACGCTGGGTGTTTTTGCCAATCAAAAGATTTATAAACCATTTTCCCTATTATCATCGGCATGGACATGGACAGCAGGCAGACAGAGATCTGGGTCGGCAAGGCCGATGTCAAATCTACAAGCGTATTCCAGGCAAAGGCCCTCTATGTCGAGATGCATGACTGGCTGATTGAGAATGATTATTCTCCGGCTACCGATACAGGTTTTCCTGAGAAGAGGATCTGGGAGGCAAGGACCCAGTCCGGTCACAAGGAGTACTGGATATGGTGGAGGCCAACAAAGACCATCCAGGGCAATAAGTTCTGGAGACGGGTGATAAATGTCGACATGCATGGGGTCGGCGTGACGCCTGTCGAGATAATGTACAAGGGAAAGAAAATAAGGTGCGACAAGGGCAAGTTCGAGGTCCTGCTCTCGGCAAAGCTCGAGATCGATATCGGCGGAACCTGGGCAGGGAACAGCTTTCTGAAGCCTTTCCTTGAGCCATTCTGGAAAAGGATATTCCGAAAGGAGATTGAGATGTACAGAAAAGAGGTCCTCAGTGACATGAAATCGATCCAGGACCTTGCAAGGAGATGGTTCGACCTTGACTCGTTCACCACTCACAAGCACCCGTTCATGCCGAAGAAAGGCTATGAAGAGGAAGAGTTCTAGCAAAAACTATTTAAATAATCCGTAAATCTTTGGAAGGATAAGCTATGGCTTTAGCGTATCTCAAAAATAACTACCTCGTGCTATTGAGCGTAGCGAAATAGCACTTGCGTGCAAGATGGTAAGAGTGCGCTCTTACGCCTCCGTAGCTTAGCCAGCAGAGCGCGGGACTTGTAAATCACTTCGAAATCATGTACCGATTTCTCGTGATTCCAGGCAATCCCGAGGTCACGAGTGCAAATCTCGTCGGAGGCTTTTTTTTGATTGATGTCGAGGGTGCACTGAAGTTCACCACAGGTGAACGAGGTGTTCCGGGAACTTTGTTCCCGATACCCAAAGAGCTTGCTCGATGGGTTCAGTGAATCTTTGATTCACAAGGACAAATCCCTCCGGAGGCTTTCATAATTTTCTTCGAAGATCATTGCCGATGCCTCCCTGTCCTGCAAGGTCGTCAGAAAACCGGATCTCTTGAAGCATTCATTTCTGCCCGTCCTTGCTGAAGGCCAACAGGATGAAGCAGGTCTTGAGGTCTTCCAGTGTCACGTCAGGCCTGAAAGCATGTATCTCATCGAGTATCTCCCTGAGGGAGACGTCCTCAAGCGAGTCCAGGATGTCAGGGGTTATCCCCCTCGGTCCGTTGTTGACGGGCAGAAAACCCTTCGGGGCCATGCGCAGCGATGCAACCATAGTCAGGCCGTTCTTCTTTCCGATGGACCTGTAATCCTCTATAGTGGGGTGGATCTTTGAATAGTAATCATACCTCTTCATGACATCTGTGGCAAGGGACGGATGGAACTCCTCATAATATCTTTTCAGGTCATCCCTCTCAAGGCGCTGGCATGCGTACGGGAAGTCGCCGGATATCTTTGTTGAGTTGATGGGGTACCACCAGTAATCGCAGGTGAAGGTAAAGATCCCGCCATCATCAAGGAGAGTGGATACCTTCTTGATTATCTTTTCAGTATTGAAATATGACAATGTGAGGAAGCTGGTGATGAGATCATACTTCCCGGACAGGGTGAAGATGTCCTTTGTGAGGTAGTTGTCCAGGTCCCCTGAGAGTGAGCTGAATCTCGTGATGTATCCATCCGGAACATAACCGAACTTCTCTTCCCATGACCTGAGATAATCCCGCTTCATCCTGCGGGTGACAATCTCCCTCATCTTGTTCAGGGGCAGGATTCCCTTCAGTCTCCTGTCAATGGATGAGAGCAGCGACACGGGTCTTTTCTTATTTGCATTGACAGCATTGTTCACATGAGATACCAGCGCTTCGACGTTCTTGAGCCTGGGGGCTGAAGGATTCCTGCTCTCTTCAGCAGGTTTGTGTTGTTCTGCAAGGATTTTTACGTACCTCTCAAGGATATTCTTCCTCAATGGCAGGTATCCGCGGAATATGTCGATTGCATCTGATTTTTCACTATGCCGCTGTATTTGAGGAGCTGTGACTGGATTGCATGGCTGCTTCCTATGTCCAGATGGCTGTCAAATGTCAGTGGGATCTCGTTTTTCTTGAGGAAGTCGACAAGGATGTTGAAGGAATAGTATTTGCTGGAGAAAAACCCTATCTCGAATGAAGACCAGTCGATCTTCTTGTCGCTGGTTGACAGGATATGGGATGATTGCAGGCGGTCCAGGCCATAGAGGCTGAAATAGCCCGGGAATATCTTGATCTTCTTGCCTCGAGAATTTGTAAAATATCTCTTGTCTGGCTTCATCATGACCACGATCTTTCAAAATGACAACAGTAATTCCGAATCAAGACCATTCTTTTATATACTTTTCGATTGTCAGGCTTTCTTATTATTTGGGCATTATTGAAGTCCAGAGACCTTCAGCATCCTCTCATCTTTTGCGACCCTGACGTATGCATCCACAGTCTCCCTGTACTGGAGATGGCCTATCGCGACAATCTGCTTCGGGAATTCCAGCAGCTTTCGCAGCTTCTTTTCAGCATGCCTGTCGATGAACATCCTGCTCTTGTATGCCCTGGCACCGGAAAGGAAAGCTGTCTCGTAAAACACGCTATTTGCAGATGTCCTGCTGTCGATGACTACAAGCCCATTATCCCTCGCATACCTGCTCACAGCAAGCATCAGCCTCCAGTCCTCTGTCACCCTGCTTCCCATGTGATTGTTCAGCCCGGCTATATTCCTATGCGCCCTGTCCAGATATCTGTTCAGATGTTCAGCATTTTTCTTCACGATATCATAGGCCTTTTCGGGTGAATGGCAATTATATATTGCAGTGCAGTCAACCGGATTGCATTTTCCTAAATCCTTCGGGATATGCTCCTCAGGCCAGTTGTGCTCAAGGTCATGGGGCTCCATGGGCTGGTGAAGGAGCACGTCAGCATTGTTATATCCTACAAGGATGTCAAGAGCTTCCTTCTCGAGCCTTGTCCCCGGCAGGACAGCAATGTTAGCAGTAACCCCCTCTTTAGCCAGCCTTTCCAGCGATGAAATCGTCTCCCTGCTCCCTCCTGCATCGTCAAATATGATGCAGAGCCCTTTGGCTTTTTGCCTGGCTTTCCCATAAGTAAGGTCAGGCAGCATTGCAGAGATCCCGTAAATCCCCGCCGTCATCAACAGTTCTCTTCTGTTCATCTCAGGAGGGAATTCACATGAGTTTATATTGCTTTTTGCCTCATTCCAAAAGAAAACGGCAAGATGGCACCGTAATCAGGAAGTCAGGTATTTCCCCAGCTGCTTCTTTATCAGGACCACGTGGCTGTATTCCATCTCCATGAGCCTCTTGAGCAGTTTCCTCAGCTCCTCACCAGAAACCTCGCTATGCATCTTAGAGTACATGTCGAATGATTCCTGCTCAATCCTGAGAGCAGTCCTCACGACCTCGCCTGCATCGTCGTATTCTTTTGTGTCCTGCCTGGCTTCCGGGCTCATGACATATCCCATCACATTCTCTTCATACGCCTTCCTGTTCGCTTCGTCAAAATCTCCGCTTTCTCTGAAGAACTCAAGGAGCCTTCTGTGCCTGTATTCCTGCATCGCAAGCGAAGAGAATAATTCCTCGAACTCAGGAAACTTTTTGCTGTTTTCGACATAGAAGAAATAGGCGTCGTTCTCGTAATTTATTCCCCAGTCGAGTATCTCGTCCCTGTCCATGCAATGTCAATGGAAACAATCGTTAATAAATATTACTGTTAAGCCTCTTGGAGCGCCTTCTTCATGAACGCAGGCAGGACAAATGCCGCCCTGTGGATCTCAGG
Organism: uncultured Candidatus Woesearchaeota archaeon; assembly: GCA_963717515.1. Classification (GTDB taxonomy): domain Archaea; phylum Nanobdellota; class Nanobdellia; order Woesearchaeales; family DSVV01; genus CAYXZQ01. The sequence continues at coordinate 743,527 of OY970338.1, read as the reverse complement.
GCTGTAGTACTTGAACTCAAGCCCGGTCTCCCTGACATCCTCCAGGGGCCCGTATCTCTTAGAGCAGAATGAGAACCCGATTGTACCGGACGGATATGTGGGGACCAGTGCATAATAGTATTCGAGCATGGGGAATATCTTCCTGTTGAACCTGAAGAGCTCGATTATGGTATTCCTGTCGAAGAACATCCCCTCCGATTGCGTGGCTGCGATGCCGTCTTCTTTGAGCGCATCGTGTATCTTCCTGTAGAACCCCTCGCTGAAGAGCACCTTTGCCGGGCCCACGGGGTCCGATGAATCGACGATTATTATGTCATAATCCCCTTTCCTGCTGTCAAGAAAGACATTTCCGTCCTCGATGAAGACCTTGAGCCTGGGGTCGTCGAAGCTTTTCGATATGTCCGGGAAATGCTTCCTGCATATGTCAATGACTGCCTTATCAATCTCGCAGAGGTGCACCTCGTCCACGTCATGCTTGAGCACCTCCCTTGCAGTCCCGCCGTCCCCTCCTCCTATGATCAGGACTTTTTTCGGGGAAGGATGGGCATGCATCGCCGGATGCACTATCATCTCATGGTATGCGAACTCGTCAGCCTCGCAAAGATGGATGACATCATCAAGAAGAAGCAGCTTGCCGAGCTTTTCTGATTGCACGACCTCAAGCCTCTGATATTCAGTCCTTGTCTTCTCCAGCGACCCTGTGATCTTAACTGTCGCTGAGCATCCGCTCGTGGTCCATCTGTCTCTTATCCATGTTTCGCTCATTTTCTGAATACTGTATTGACATTGTAGTCTTTCCCGCCGAAGAATTTCGTTGTGAACTCTACGACGACCTTCGGGTCATAAGGCTTGCAGCTGAAAATGTCCATGAATACCCTGTTGGTCTGGTTGGCAAAGTGCCCGGATATCAGCGACGTCTCGATGAGCTGGGTCATGGAATATCCAGCGACTCTCTCATCCTCGCCGAAATTCACGACAACTGTATCGCCGAACCGTTTCATCTCTATCATCTCGCATAGCTCTACTACATACCTCTTTATGGCATCAGCATCCCTTATCGTCTCAGGGTTGCACTCATGCACATCGACGCTCGTGAGCATCCCCCATGCATCTTCCTCTTCATATCTTTTTTTCCAGTCACTGTTCATCTTCATCCTCCGGGCTTGTGCTTTATCTTCTCGACAGGCATATCAAGGATCCCTCTCTTGCTCTCGACCACTGAAATGTTCTTTGTCTTGAATTCCTTCTTCAGGTAAGCAAGGGCTTTGTAATTGTCGATCTTGTCCCCGCATGTGAATATGTCAAGCGCGCAGTACCCGAATTCAGGCCATGTGTGGATGGAGAAATGCGACTCAGCAATCACGATGACTCCTGATACTCCATGAGGATTGAACCTGTGGAAGACTGATTTTACTACAGTCGCACCGGAGATGTCAGCAGCCTTGTTAAGTATCTTCTCGACCCTGTCCTTGTCATTGATTATGTCTGTATCGCAGGAATATAGTTCAACTAGCAGGTGGTTTCCGAGGGATTTCATCTTCCACCTCCCAGGGAGCCCACAAGAGATGCATATGAGCAATCAAGAATATTATATTGAGAATTATAGTGAAAACTTTCTAAAGGTATTACTCTGTCCGCAAAAACTGTCCGATTCATTTTCATCAATTACGATACATACCATTCCTCGATTAATGTTTTGTTGTTTGTTTTTTTGAACTCATATTTAAAGTTTATTGTTTTGCCGGCAGATGATTTTTTTGCCATTTCGAGCAGTTCCATCCATTCATGACTATATAAATATTTCGTGTATCAATCATGACTGATGCAGCCAAGATTTCTCATAAGGTTTGCCATATTCTGTCATTTTTCTCTACCAACTAGTGACAAAAAACGAAACATTTATAAATGGCAACACCTTACATCCCTGACAGGGGGCGTTGATTGTTAACAGATTTATCAGTCTGTGATTTGAATGAAATTATCAGGCCATGGAAACATGCATGGTTGGGGGTAAAATATGTCGTTCGCATCTTTATATGATGGCTCATGTCCTAAATGCCATTCCCTGGTATTCAGGGTCGAGCATGTCGAGACAGAAGAAGGCTGGAAGGAACAGACAATCTGCCTCATGTGCAAACAGAAAGCTTTAAATTGATACTGCATCTTCTCTGGTTTTCATGGAAGACCATAAGGACATATACGAAAAGCTGAAAAAGAGGAATTCGCTGCCTGAATATCAGAGGCTTGATGAGCTTTTTGAGATATCCGCAATCGAGAGCCATAGCTTCCTCCTTAGAGAGATCAGGCGGCAGATAATCGGCAGGATCAAGGCAAATGCTGAGATACTTGAGGAGCTCATCCACCCTAATTCCACGATAAGCTCTTACCATGAATTCAAGTTCTTCAACGACGACGAGAAGAAGGGGCTCTATGACCTGTATGCAAAGCTCATGGAAAGCATACGGAAATCAAACATCCTCGACATCGAATCAAGCGAGAAGGACGAGGCAGGATTCATTAATGAGATCTACAGCAGCTGGCCGGGGCTGAGGGACAGGCTAACTGCGATCATGAAGAAGCTCAGGGATTCATGGGGTGTGGAGGAGATTGCTGAAACTGACACGTCCAGCTATTTCGGCTGAGAATCGCCTTCTGCACTCTTTGACAAAGCATATCATTCATCCTGGAGGACCAATCCACATGAAATGCCCTTTCTGCGATGTAGACATAATCCGGAAACATAAGATATATGAGACAGGGACAGAACATGTCATCTATAACATCAGGCCTGCCAACAAAGGTCAGTGTCTTGTGGTCCCGAAGAGGCATGTCAAAAGAATAAGGGAATTGTCAGAAGAAGAAGCAGGCAGCATGCTTTTGACAATGAAGCATGTATCAGAAAAGCTTGATTCTTACCTTTGTCCTGACGGTTTCAATTACGGGCTCAACGAAGGTGACTGCGCAGGCCAGACAATCGAGCATCTGCATTTCCACATAATGCCCCGCTACAAAGGTGATTCCCTGCCAGAGTATCATCTTTTCCATCGGGATCCCTCGATAAAAAAAGACCTCGGTCCTGCTGAAATTGAAGCATCTGTCAAAGAATTCAGGAAGGTTTTCCAAGGCTTCAGTCCTGATTGAACCTATGATAAATTATATATAAAACCATGCATTCACCTTTCCCATGGCAAAAGAGAATTTTCTCCTTGTGTCCCTCAGGGAAGCAGAGGCGAAGAAGCTTGCACAGGTCATAAGCAATGACACCTCTAGGCGGATATTGGACCATCTTGCATCTGTAAAGGATGACACTGAGACAGCTATTGCAAAGAAGCTTGGCCTGCCCATATCGACAGTCGATTATAACCTCAAGGCCCTTATGCAGGCAAAGCTAATCCAGGCTGATGAGTTCCATTATTCTGAGAAGGGAAAGGAGGTCAACCATTATTCTCTCGCAAATAAATATGTAATAATCGCCCCTAAAAACACACCGGAGACACTGAGGGATAAACTCAGAAAGATACTGCCTGTCGCGCTTATATCAGTGGCCTGTGCAGGCCTTATTCAGCTGGTCTCTTTGATTGCAGGCAGGACCGGAGAATTTGCTGCAGGTAGCAATGAATTGCTACAGGCTGCCCGGCCGGCTCCGTTGCTTGCAGAAAAAGCTGCTGACACTTCCATTGCTACTGGCATTGCAGGCCAGGAGGTCATCCCCAGGGCAGCAGAGCATATGCAGAATGTGCTGCTGGTGAATCCTGCATTATTGTTCCTCTATGGTGCCTTATTCGCCGTGATTATCTTCATAATCATCGAATATATCCATGGCAGGAAGGACTCCTGACTTATTACCACCATGTAGTTAAACAACATATTTATTAATAGACTTGCACATTCTTGCATGATAATGGCCAACATCGTTCTGAAGATTTCAGATGTCACGAAGAGATTCGGCAGGAGGACTGTCCTGAACAAGGTCAACCTGGATATACGGTCAGGGGAGATATTCGGGATAATCGGGCTTTCCGGCTCAGGCAAGACGACATTGCTCAACACCCTTATCGGCTTTCTCCAGCCCGAAGGCGGGGATGTACTTTTCAAGCTGGAGCACCTGCTTGAGTACAATGATGACAGGATATCATACAGGTCTGTGTTCAAGAACATTGATGATGTCAAGAAATCCTTCGGCTTCGCTGCCCAGGCCCCGTCTTTCTATCATAAGCTCTCATGTGTCGAGAACCTCCATTATTTCGGCAAGCTCTACAATCTGTCGAATGATGTCAGGAAGACCAATGCAGAGATACTTCTCCAGCTGATGGGTCTCTATGAGGCAAGGAAGCTTGCAGCAAAGAACCTTTCAGGTGGGATGCAGAAGCGTCTTGACATAGCCTGCGCACTGATCCATGACCCAAAAGTCCTCATACTGGACGAGCCGACAGCAGACCTTGACCCGATACTCAGGAAACAGATGTGGTACCTGATAAAGCAGATTAATGAGAAAGGGACGACCATCGTCCTCTCATCGCATTTCCTCGATGAGCTTGAGCTCCTCTGCGACCGGGTTGGCATACTTTATGACGGGCAGATAATCAGGGCAGGGACACCTAATGAGATAAAGAACTTCTATTCCAAGGAAGAGGAGATAAGGCTTGAGACCAGTCCGGGAAGATATGCAAAGATAATCAATGCCCTGAAGAAGGACACCAGGCAGCTGGCAATCAAGAGGATGGCAATCGAGGACAACAAGCTCATCATCTACACCCAGAAGGCAGAGACATCCCTCCATGAAGTCCTGCATATCCTTGAGCAGATGGATGAGATACTTATCGATGTCGTTGTAGAGAAGCCGACGCTCCAGGAGGTCCTGGAGAGGCTCATCGAGGGCAAAAAATGAGGAAGATCTCAAGCATAATCTGGAAGAACCTGCTGCTCATCTTCCGGTCCAGGATATCCGCGCTCATTATCATCTTCGGCCCCCTCCTCATCATGCTTATCGTAGGTGTAGCCCTGAACAGTTCTGGCATGGTCAGGATAAATGTTGGGTATTTTACCCCTGAAAGCAATGAGCTCACCAGCTCTTTTATCAAGGTCCTTCAGGACAGCAATTATACCCTGACTCCATATAACTCTGAGGAAGGCTGCAGGCAGGATATAGCATCTGGGACAGAGCATATCTGCATAATATTCCCAGAGGATTTCAGGATAAGCAATACGAATGTCAGCGAGATAACGTTCCTGGTCGATAATTCAAAGATTAACCTGTACCAGACAGTGATAGACTCGATCGACCGGGACTTCAACAAGCGTGCACTTCAACTGTCACAGGGGATGACAGAGGAGCTTCTCCAGAAGCTCAACCAGACCCAGGGAAGCATAACGAACCAGTCAAAGACGATTTCAGACCTTGTGAGTGAGAATAAGGCGCTGAAGTCTGATGTCAACAGGATATCCAGCGAGGTTAGCGGGCTTGACCTCAACTTCGATTATGGAGACCTGGGCATCGACAAGCTTGACAGTGGGGTCAGAGACCTTTCCAATTCAATCGATGATATCAGGTCGATCGCAGATGATTCAATAAGCGAGGCAAAGGACCTTATATCCGGGCTTGAAGACGATATAAGAGACATGAATATGAGCAGCTCAGATGAAAACGACCTGCTCGACAAGCTGAATGAAAGTGGGGACAAGCTTAATGACCTCAGGGACCAGCTGAACGAGTCGCAGGACATAAACACGTCCGAAGTGGAGAGCAGCATATCCGGCTTGAAAAAGGGGCTCAGGGAATTTGATGCCAGGTTCTCCCAGGCATCTAAAGACAGGGACGTAGCAGTGCAGGAGATAAAATCGATAAATACCGGGCTTGACAGGAGCATGGCAAGGGTTTCAGCTATCGAGGACACTTTCAATGCCATATATTCGAACATCGCCTCAACCCAGGTAACAAATCTTGAATCGATCACTAATCCCATTAAGAAGAAGGTCGAACCTGTCATTATCGATAAGTCGGACACACAGCTGAATTTCTATTTTCCCTACCTGGTGGTCTTGCTTGTGATGTTCATCGGCTTGATGCTTTCATCGACGCTGGTCATCATGGAGAAAACTTCCAGGGCACATTTCAGAAACTTTGTCACGCCGACAAGCGACATGACTTTCGTCTTCGGGACTTACCTGACCACAATGGCCATCCTCTTAGTCCAGTTGGCAATTGTACTTTCGCTGTTCGCTCTCTATTTCCATAAGGACATAATGACCAACCTGAGATCCACACTCTTCATCCTGTTCCTGCTGACAAGCCTTTTCTCCCTCATCGGCATGGCTGTGGGCAACCTCTTCAACACTGAGGAGACAGGTACCCTGGCATCAATCTCTCTTGGAAGCGTCCTCCTGTTCGTCTCAGACCTGATATTTCCCATCGAGAGGATGCCGCCCTATGTAGCAAACATAGCAAGGACATACAATCCATTTCTCGTCGGCACAGAATTGCTGAGGAAGACCATGGTCCACAGGGTCCCGGTCGGCGGACTGGGAAACGACCTTTATCTGATGCTTGTATACATCATATCTGTATTCCTGCTGGTCATGCTGACCCATAAGCTGATGAAGAGGACCTACCTCCTCCAGTGGGGCGGCTATATCGCAAGGAGGGAACTCAGGGTCCAGAAGCAGATACTGCTAGAGAGCGAGCTAGTCACAAAATACCAGAATATCGACGAGAAGGAATATTTCGAGACAAGGGACAGGCAGAAGATACCCGACCTGGTGAAGCTGGCAGAATTCGTTGCAAGCCTCAATGATGAGGCATTCAGGGACTATGTTACTGAGGAGAAGAATGAGTTCGCCGAGTGGGTCCGGGATGTCCTAGGAAATTCTGATCTCGCCTCAAAAATCAGGAAGGCGAAAACCAGCAAAAGCATGGCAAAAGTAATCTCTGCAGCGGCAAAAACATATGAGAAACTGAGCCAGAAGCACAAGGATTCTAAAAAAAATGGATAAGCAGAGATCAATCCTTAAGAGGGTAGAATAACTTTGCTGCTATGGAAAATTTTATATATCTCATGGTGCCTAACTCAATTCATGTTCATCAGGGTCAAGAGGATAAAGAATAACAGCTACGCTTACTTAGTAAGGAACAGGTGGACCGGAAAAGGGAGCAGGCAGAGGGTAGGGAGATACCTTGGCAGGGTCTATTTCCCTGAGAGGACCCTGGATCTCGAATACTACGCCCATATAGGCAATGATGCGGAATCAATAGACAGGATGTCGCCGAAGGAGATTGCTGAGAGCCTTCTCGGCTGGGTCCTGTCCTGTCATGGGTTTGTGAGGGAGGGTGCTTCATGGAAGCTGGATGAAATCTCTGTGGATATGAGGAATCTCAATGTGAAGAAGGGTGACAAGGGTGTCGCTCTCAATATCAACAATGATTTCCTCTGCAGCCACACCCTCAGAAGCCTCATGCGGTTCAAGTCTGACGGAGACAGGGAGGTAGTAGGTCTAAGCCTAGCAAAGGCCTTCATAAGTGCAGGGATTCCTGTTCCAGGCGATGTATTTGTACATGTCTTCCAGAAAATCTACAAAGAAGGGCAGTCGTATATGCGATAAAGATGATAAGATAAAATGAAAAGATAAAGATGAAAAAAAGCTGTAAAAAGAGAGAGTTGAGGAAGTGGAAAAGGGCAGTCATCATCACAGGCACTCCAGGAACAGGCAAGACAATGCTAGCAAAAGAGCTTGCTTCCAGGTCAGGACTGGAATATGTCGATGTCAATGATGTCATCGGGAAGCATGGCCTCTCGGAAGGATATGACCGGACGAGAAGGACAGAGGAGATAGACCCAGACAGGCTTAGCAGGGTTCTCATTGGGATGATTGAGGATTCAGAAAAGAAGCTGCTGATCGACTCCCATATGTCTCACTTCCTGCCAAAAGAATACGTGAAGCTCTGCATAGTGACCAAATGCAGCCTTCCGGAGCTTAAAACAAGGCTTGCTGAGAGGGGATACAGTGGCAGGAAGATGAGGGAGAACATGGATGCAGAGATATTCGACGTCTGCCTGACAGATGCGTATGAAGCCGGGCACAATGTACTTGTTGTCGAGACTGACAAAAAGATCGATTATGCCATGCTATTGGGAAAGATTTAAATAAGAGTCTATGGAAAATAAGGTGTCAAGGATGGGTTTTTTTGATAATTTTTCAAGGCAGAAGCTGCGTCAGGATGCGGATATGCTTCACAGGAAGCTTGCTGAATTCAGGGAATCCATCGGCAGGTCATTCTCCGGGGTCCGCAAGGACATCAGCAGGCACAGGGAATGGATAATATATCTCAACAATATCCATGATTCTCTCAGGAAGGCCTATGATGAGCACAGGCTGCTCACGCACAGGGATATCAGCAGGATAAACAAGTGGCTTAATTTCCTTCATGAAAATATGCAGAAGCAGGAGAAGGCTGTTGCCGAACTCCGGCAGAACCTAAAGGCCCTTTCTGATTCCAGCCATCATAACATGGATAAGGTGTATAGAAAAGTCAATGACTTAATCGAGAGGGAGGAGAAACTCAGGTCGATGGTCCTGACTGAAGTCAAGGGTGTAAAAGACAGCCATGGCGAGACCAGGAAGCATGTGGAAAGCATGATGAAGATGATAGAAGATGCACCTGATGTTCCAGTTATCCCTGATTCATCCCTCACTAATCCAGAACAGAAGCTGCTGAATCTGATGCTCTCAGAGCCGGATCCTGTCAGCTATTCGTCCATTGCAGAGAAGACAGGAAACAGCATAAATACTGTAAGGGTCATCATGAACAGCCTCAAGAAAAGGGGGCTGGTTGATGAGAATGTGCTTCCCTCCGGCGTGAAGCTGTTCTCTGCACTCAGCAGGGAAAAAATAAAGAAGCTCTACAATATACAGCACATGTGAAGGGCATTGCACACATTATAATGCCTTTACAGGCCCTGTATCCAGTGAATTCAGATTTCTCCATCCCAATGTTCTCAATGTTCGAAACATTGAAAATGCAATGCATGCAATGCATTTTCCTCTAATTTTAGTCCTCCTTAGCCAAGGATATGCTGAACTATGTAATTCTTCTATTGGATTTTTACTAAATTCAGACGATGGGGTGTATGGTCTCTCATGACTGTCAAAGAAGATGCTAATCTCGAGCCAGGCCATTGCAACGGCCATTGCAATGCATTGCAATGGCCATTATAATGCATTGCAATGCATTATGTCTCATATGTCAATAGTCAGGCAATGATAGACCAGTTTTTTTAAACCAGGATATTTTTAGCCAGGAATTTTTTAATTGGGATATTTATTGGCTGGGATCTTTTAGAAATTAACAGTAAGCATTGAATATATCTTGAAAGGGATTATGCAAAATTGACACTCCCTCAGGGCAGTCCCTCAGGAAAAGTCCCTCAGGAAAAGTCCCTTGGACTAATCATTCTTTGTCTCTTTCCAGGGTGATACTGCTAAACTTTCAATTATGGAGAGTGGTGTCGTTCTGCGGGCTTCATAAGTGAGGAGGATATCCTGCAAGTCTCACTTTTTCATAAAAAAGGTTTAAATATCCCTGCAGTTTACCCATTGAGATGAAAAAAAGATTATTATACCCTGCGTTGTTTTTCATGGCTATCGCAGGGTATTCGCCTGGCACTGGCATTATAAGCCCGACTGGAATTGAAGGGTTGACAGCAAATTCCCCGGTTTCCGGGCAGGGGATAGAAGAAAGGCTCAGGACACACCATTCCATGGCAGAGGATGAGAAGGATTTATCAGGCATCAAATCCGACTACCCGGGTGTCATGATCCTCAATTCAAGGCCTGAAAAGGGTTACTTCAGGGAATTTACATTGCATTACATATTCAAGGATGATCATGCGATAAGCGATTCTGAGATGGATAAAATCATCAGGAATGCAGTCAGGATGGCGGTCAGAAAGGCTTATGAGAATGACTACAATGCTGTATTCTGCAATAGGAAAAGTATAGAGTTCAACGATAGTAGGCATAAGTTGGACATTGATGTTGTACTGTACAAGCTGGTTGCATTAAGGGCGTGAGCGCTACTCGAGGACCTCTACAGCGTCCACCTTGCCGTCTCCATCCATGTCAAAGCCCTCCACAACAGCATAAAATCTTTTCTGACCTGTAAATCGGGAAAGGATATCGCTGCTGTATCTGGAAAGTGCAATCACTGCCGACATCGTGCCGCTATACCTTATTCCCGCGACGGCAAGCACGAACTTATCAGGGAAATATGGGTGAGGCACTTTTGCAATCAACCCTATATTGTCGTCTGTATAACTCTCTTTTCCTGCTATGCCCCATGGTTTTTTGTCGCTGAACCTGGCAGGCAGGAAATCATTTATCACTGCCATTGTCAGGTTGGTCACCGGGCCTCCGACTATGATGAGATTCTCGTCATTTTTTTTCATGTCGACATCGACATCCAGGGCTGTCGAAAACCCTTTTGAGAGCGAACAGAGCCTGCCGAGGAACAATGCAAGCTCGATAGCATGATGTCCGTCCCTTGCCCTTGCCTTGAAAGGCCCGTGAGGGTCAGGGCTCCCAACGACAATTCTAGAATTGAGTTTCCCATCCCTGATGAAAGGGATAAGGAAATCGTCAAGCTTGTCAGGCCTGTTTTGCTTGAGCATTGAGGTTATGTTCTTCCCTGAAAAATCCAGGCAGAAATTGAAATTCATGCCTACTGGTGCAAATTTCTTCGCTGTCGTGCCTCTTATCTCCTTCTTTTCCACTGTCCTGATTATGCCTGCTGCAAGAAGCTGCTTGACATGGTAATAGATCTTCTGTTCGTGCATCTTCAGGGCCTTTGCAATCTCGATTGGATACATGGGCTTCCTGTTCAGCAGCTTAACTATCCTGATCCTTGTCTTGTGGTCTATCACCTTGAGCATATTAGGCCCTAAATCAATCGCCTCGTCATAGAACAGCTTCCCATCAATCTCCTTGACAACATAGCTCTTTGCCATGGGCCTGGTGATGCTTTTTTATTTAAAAATTTTTCTTTTTATTATAAGTTTTTTTATAATATTATTGTTATTTTATATCAATTTTGCTGAGAAATAAGGCTTTTTCAGGCTTAATTCGTTCATGATTATAACCTTTTTTTGAATTAACTTTATAAATAAACTCTGAAGCATTAGGCCGATGAGAAAACTCTTTGGGACAGACGGGATAAGGGGGAAGGTGAACATCTATCCCCTTACTGGTGAAGTGGCATTCAGGCTAGGCCAGGCTGCGGCGCTGAAATTCCGGGAAGGGAAGAAGAAGATCAAGGTCATCGTCGGAAAAGATACGCGCAGGAGCGGCTACATATTCGAGTATGCGCTGACATCAGGATTATGCTCCATGGGCGCGGATGTCTATCTTGTCGGCCCCATGCCTACTCCTGCGATAGCCCATCTTGTGCGCTCGTTTGCTGCTGACGCAGGCATCGTCATATCGGCTTCGCATAATCCTGCAGGCGACAATGGCATAAAATTCTTTGACTCACAGGGATACAAGCTCCCTGACGACATAGAGGAAGAGATTGAAAGCCTGATAAGTGCTGATGGCCCGGATGCATCCCATGTGAAGATAGATGAGGTTGGAAGAGCTTACCGGATAGATGATGCAGCAGGCCGTTATATCGAGTTTGCCAAGGGCTCTGTCAGGAACAATTCTCTGTTCGGGCTCAAGGTGGTGCTTGACTGTGCAAATGGCGCAGCCTACAAGGTTGCTCCGCTGATCCTTTCCGAACTTGGCGCTGAGATAGTCGTATATTCGGCAAAACCTGACGGCCTGAACATAAATGACCAGTGCGGGGCGCTTCATCCGGAAATATTGAGCTCAGCAGTGCTAGGCAACCAGGCAGATGCAGGCATAGCTCTTGACGGCGACGCTGACAGGGTCATCATGGCGGATGAGGCCGGTAGGATCATCGACGGAGACAGGATACTCGCCATCTGCGGCCTTTACATGAAAGAGAACCGTCTGCTGAAATCTGACACTGTTGTCGGGACTGTCGCAAGCGGCATGGGCTTTGAGGCGGCGATGAGGAAAGAAGGCATAAGGCTTGTAAGGACAGCTGTGGGAGACAGGTATATCATTGAGGAGATGAGGAAAAACAATTATAATCTCGGAGGGGAGCAGTCCGGGCATATCATACATTCAGACTATAACACCTCGGGTGACGGGACAGTCTCAGCCCTCCAGGTCCTTTCCATCATGATAAAGACCGGAAAGAAGCTTTCGGAACTGGGTGATTTTGAGGTATATCCACAGGAAATGATAAATATCACTGTTAGTTCCAAGCCTCCGCTTGCGAGCCTGAAAACAGTGGCTTCTGCAATCAGGAAAGCTGAGGAAGCTCTCGGAGCAGACGGGCGAGTGCTAGTAAGGTACTCTGGTACAGAGAATAAATGCAGGGTCATGGTAGAGGGAAAGGATGCGGCGTTGGTCAAGGAACACGTTGCAGCCATATCAAGGGAGATAAAGAAGCAGATAGGTGAATGAAATGAAAGCAGTTATCATGGCAGCTGGCAAGTCGACGAGGACATATCCTCTCACCCTGACCAGGCCAAAGCCCCTTCTTCCTGTCGCTGGAAAGACCATAATCGAGAGGAACCTTGGCGAGCTCAAAGGCATCGTGGATGAGGTCATAATCATTGTCGGCTACAAAAAAGAGATGCTCATGGAGCATGTCGGAATGGAATACATGGGTTTGAAGATAACTTATGCCATCCAGAAAGAACAGCATGGCACTGGCCACGCAGTCCTCCAGACAGAGAGATTTGTCGACGACAGATTCATAGTGATGAACGGAGATGACCTTTTTTCCGGTAAGGACATCAGGAAGCTCCTCAGCCATGATAATGCAGCGCTTGCAGTCCATAAGGATGACAACTGCCAGTTCGGCTTATGCATAGTTGAAGGCGGCAATCTAAGAGAGATCATCGAGAAGCCTGAGCAGGAACAGCCAGGCCTATGCAATGTCGGATGTTATATCTTTGAAACAGGGGTCTTTGATATCCTCAGGAAGCTGAAAAAAAGCCCCAGGGGAGAGATTGAGCTGACTGATGCTGTCACGGCCATTGCAAAGAAGAAGAGATTTGCTATCGAAAAGATAACAGATTTCTGGCTTCCGATATCCTATCCTTGGAACCTTCTCGAGGCCAACTCTCACTTTTTGAAGAATATCAAGACAGACATTAAGGGGACAGTCGAGAAAGGGGCCACAATAAAAGGAGAGGCAATCATAGGCAAAGGGACTGTCGTCAAGAACTGCACCTACATAGAGGGGCCGGTGATGATAGGCGAGGACTGCGTCATCGGTCCTTCGGCATATATAAGGCCAGATACGACAATCGGCGACAGATGCAAGTTCAGGGGAGAGGCCTATGACGCAATCATCATGGATGAGTCAGTCGCAAAGCATCACTGCTACATCGGCCATTCTGTCCTAGGTGTCGACGTAAATATAGGTGCAGGGACGATAACATCTGATTACAGGCATGACGGAAAGAACAACATAACTATCGTGAATGGCAAGAAGGTCGACTCAGGCAGGAGGAAGCTGGGCTCGTTCATGGGCGACCATGTGAGGACAGGCATCAACACATGCATATATCCTGGCAGGAAACTATGGCCGAATACCGGCACATTGCCAGGAGAGATAGTCAAAAAAGACATAACAGAAGCAGAGACCGGGAAGAAGTAGTTAGGCACTATGATTTGAATATCAACTATCATATGATTTTAGAGAGAAACAAGGTGAGAAAATGTGCGGAATAGTCGGCTGCATTGCCGGAGAGGATGTTAATGAGATTCTGTATAACGGCATAAGGAAGCTTGAGTACAGGGGATATGATTCATGCGGCATTGCTGTCACTGATGGCAAGGATGTGGTCCTGAAAAAGGATGTAGGCGACATTGAGAAGGTCAATAAGAAGATAGACCTGCATGGCATGAAGGGCAACATCGGAATGGCACACACCAGGTGGGCGACGACAGGGAAGGTCACAAAAGAGAATGCCCACCCTCACGCTGATGACAAGGAAAAGGTATTCCTGGTGCATAACGGCATAATCGAGAATTATGAAGAGATCAAGAAAGGGCTTCTTGACAGCGGCCATGTATTCAAGAGTGAGACTGATTCCGAGGTCATCGCACATTTCATCGCAGAGAGAATCGGGCAGGGAAAGACACCCGAGGAAGCGATGAAGGATTTCATAAACACTGCAAGGGGGACGTTTGCAGTCCTGTTTTTCGTCAAGGGCCTGGACAGGCTGTATGCGATGAAGAGAGACTCTCCGCTTTGCCTTGGATTGATAGACGGCAAGCATATGCTCGCATCAGACATTTACGCGTTCTCTGATGTGACAAACAAGGCAATCTTCTTTGACGACGAGGAATATGCAGTGATAGACAGGCAGGGGTACAGGTTCTTCGACTGTTTCGGTGACCCTCTGGAGAAGGAGATAAGCACCTTCAAGTGGACAAGGAAAGAGGAGTCTAAGGAGAAGTTCGACCATTTCATGATGAAGGAGATTAAAGAGCAGCCGGAGGTTGTCGGCAGGCTTGTGGATTCGTTCGAGACTTTCCAGAAGGCCAAGATAAAGGAGATTGTAAGGCTCATCAAGAATTCAAGAAGAGTCGTATTCCTTGCGTGCGGGACATCCTATCATGCTTCTCTTGTCGGCGCCTTCTTGCTGACCCAGCTGGGCATAAGGGCGCATTCTGTCATTGCATCCGAGTTTGAGCATTTTCTTCTCGTCGACAAGGACACGCTGGTCATACCCATATCCCAGTCTGGCGAGACAATGGATGTGGTAACAGTTCTCAAGGATATAAAATTCAAGAAGGCAAAGATAGCTTCGATTGTCAACGTGCCTTATTCTACTGTTCAGAGGCTGAGCGACGTGTCAGTCGAGATACTGGCAGGCCAGGAGATCTGCGTGGCGGCGACAAAGAGCTTCACAAACCAGCTCGTTACCCTGTTCGAGATTGCAAGAGAGCTTGGCAACAGGGGGATAAACCTTGCAAGCATCCCGGACAAGATCAGGTCGACAATAGACAGGAATGAGGAATACATAAAGGCGCTTGCAAAGGAACTCTATGAGACGAATGACATCTTTGTCCTGGGCAGGGGGATGTCCTATCCGATTGCGAGGGAGTTCGCATTGAAGCTCAAGGAGATATCCTATATCCATGCAGAGGGGATGATGGCAGGGGAGCTCAAGCACGGCACGATCGCTCTTGTCGAGGAGGGCACGCCCATCATCAGCCTGATACCAAACAACAACCCAGACATGATATCGAATACAAAAGAAGTCGAGGCAAGGGGGGCGAGGACGATTGTCATCTCCAATACTAACGGCGAGATACATCTCCCATCAAGCACAGATGCAGAGTTCGCTGTGTATTCTGCTCTCATCGGCCACCTGCTGAGCTATTACATAGCGAAGCTGCGCAAGCTCCCCATTGACAAGCCCCGCAACCTGGCAAAATCCGTAACTGTCAAATAGGGATATGAAAAATCCTGCCCATATCGGAGATATCAGGAAGATTCCTGTCACCATTCTGGAATAGAAAAGTTTTTATATTCTATGTCTGTTTGCATTTTCCGGATGGGGTGGTTCGATAGTGAGTAAAGTGGTTCATGCGAATCTTGAGATAGCGCTCAAGCGCGGGCTTTTTGATCCTGACGGAGAGCATGTAAGAAAAAAAGCAAGAAATATCGGGATCGAGCTTGAATATGTCAGGAGATCAAACAATATTTCTTTGATAGGAGAATTGACAGAGGAGCAGTTGGAAAGGTTTCGGGCTGAAATAACCAATCCTGTCACCATAATATCATCTTATGATCCTTTGATAAGAAAAGACGAAGCTGATTGGATAGTGCATATTGCAAAGAAGCCTGGTGTCAGGGACAATGAGGCTGCAACAGCCCTTGAAGAGATGTCTGACCTGCTTGGAAAGGAAGCGGAAGGGACAGAGATATATTACTCCCACATATATGCAATAATAGGCAAAGGTCTGTCAGAGGCAGATATTATCAAGGTCGCTGGAAAGCTGTCAAATGATATTATCCAGGAATTCAAGATAATTGGGAACAGTGATTGGGATGATGGTATAGGAATCGGTGTGCACAGGCCGAGGGTGACTCTTGATCATGAGCCCCGGTTGGATACGATACCGCTCGAGAATCTCACAGACCAGTTATTGAAGGAAGAGAGCGACAGGAGAAGCCTTGCTCTCAACCCAAGGGACATCCCGATAATAAGGAAGTATTTCCTGGACCCGAAAGTGATAGCGGCAAGAGAGAGAGTTGGTCTCAGGGATCCCACTGATGTCGAGCTTGAATATATCTCACAGGGGAGGAGCGACCACTGCAATCACAATACTTTCAGGGGGCTTTTCAGGTACAGGGACCTGGCTACAGGCGAGGCCCGGGTCATCGACAACCTGTTCAAGACCTGCATCGAAGCACCGACATTGCATCTCAAGCAGGAGCGTGATTATGTCATATCCGTGCTCTGGGACAATGCAGGCGTCGCCAGGTTCGATGAGAATTTTTACTATGTCATCACAGGAGAGACCCACAACAGCCCCTCTAACATGGAAGCATATGGGGGAGCGATAACAGGGATTGTCGGCGTATACAGGGACCCTCTCGGGACAGGCAAGGGCTCAAGACTTATCATGGGCGGTTATGGATTTTGCATGGCGGACATCTTGAAAAAACATAAATTCCAACCAAAGCTGCACCCCAGGCAGGGACTGGACGGGATTGTCCTCGGCGTGAGAGACGGAGGCAACAAGAGCGGTGTTCCTACGACATACGGGCAATTGCTGTTCAATGACAATTATTTAGGCAAGTTCCTTGTCTTCGTGACAGCAATGGGACTCATGCCTGCTGAGATAGATGGAGAGCCTGCTGAAAAGAAGGATATTGAGCCTGGATACCTCACAATCATGTGCGGAGGAAGGGTCGGAAAAGACGGAGTTCACGGGGTTACTGCATCATCTGAAGTTCTCCATGAAGGGACGCCCGCTGGCCACGTGCAGATAGGCGACCCTTATACCCAGAAGAAGATGCATGATTTCCTGCTTGAGGCAAGGGATGAGGGCCTCATCCAGTTCATCACTGACAATGGCGGAGGGGGATTGTCGTCTTCAATAGGGGAGTCGGCAAGGTTCAGCAACGGCTGCGACGTCGAGCTTGAGAAAGTGCCCTTGAAATACTCGGGCCTCGACCAGTGGGAGATATGGATATCGGAATCACAGGAACGCATGACTGTCGCGATAAGACCAGAAGACCTCACTCGTTTCATGGACTTGTCAAAGTTACATGCTGTCGAGAGCACTGTAATAGGCACATACAGGGATACGGGCAAGCTCCACATTACATATGCCGGCAAGCCATGCGCGTACATGGACATGGATTTTTTGGAGAGCGGCTTTCCTCAATGGAAATTCGACGCTGAATGGACACCGCCAGAGTTAAGGGGGCTGCACGAGCCGGTGCTGTCCTCGACAAAAGACCAGAACAAGCTTCTTGAAAAGATGCTCAGCAAGCCCAATATAGCATCAAAGGAATTCATATCAAGGCAGTATGACCACGAAGTGCAGGGAACAAAAGTCATAGGGCCGTTGATCGGCAGGGGAGAGGATGGCGTGCCTGGAGATATGCCAAGTGATGCAGCTGTCATCAGGCCAGTGCTGACTTCAGATAGAGGGATTGCATTCACCCAGAGTCTTAATCCTGAATATTCCCGGATTGATACCTATCACATGACAACAGCTACAATAGATGAGGCTGTGAGGAAACTCATCGCAGTAGGAGCAGATATCGACCAAATAGGTGGTGTAGACAATTTCTGCTGGCCGACTGTCGAGTACCACCCTGTCAAGAACCCGGACGGGAAGTTCAAGGCTGCGCAGCTTGTCAGGTCCTGTGAAGCTTTGAGGGACGCATGCCTTGCATATGGCATTCCCCTGCTTTCAGGCAAGGACAGCATGTATGTCGACGGTCATCCTGAACATATCGAATCAGGTGTCAAGAAGAAGGTCTCAGGACTTCCGACAATGCAGTTCTCATTGACATCCATTGTCAAAGACGTGACCAAATGCGTCACTTCAGATGCCAAGGAGGCAGGCAACCTGATATACATCATAGGCGATACGAAGAATGAGCTTGGCGGCGGGGAATTATACAGCCTGCTGGGCGAGACAGGGCTCAATGTCCCGAAGACAGACATGGAAGAGAACATGAAGTATTACAGGAAGCTTGCAAAAGCCCGTGACATGGGATATACAGCAAGCATAAAGGCAGTCGACCAGAAGGCGGGCTTCATGAAAAGCCTGATATTCATGGCTGGTGGAGGCAACATGGGCTTTGACATCGACCTCAGGAATGTGGGTGCAGAAGGATGCTGGCTTGACGAGCAGGTCATGTATTCGGAATCGACAGGCAGGTTCCTTGTCGAGGTGATGCCGGAGATGAAAGACCGGTTTGAGGAGATGATGGGCAGGCGTGCGAGATACATCGGGAAATTCAATGAAACGAGCGAAGTGAACGTAATCAGCATAAATGAAGTTGAGAAGGATGGCATGAAAAGACCAATCAGGATAATAGATCATGACATAATGAAACTCAAGAAGGTGTGGAAAGCGCCTTTCAAGGACATGGGGTACGTTGTAAATAACTGAGAAGATGAAGGCAAATAATATCAGGGCACTTGTAATGACTGGTTTTGGCTTGAACTGCGACATAGAGACAGCTCATAGCCTGGATATGTCCGGGGCGAAGGCAGAGAGGATACACCTGAATCAGATATATGAAAATATCCGGATGATCCACGATTACCAGATTCTTGTCTTCGGCGGCGGATTCTCATGGGGTGATGATCACGGTGCAGGCCATATCCAGGGCAGGAGGACCAAGAGGAAGCTCGGGGATGAACTTCCAAAATTTATTGATTCAGACAAACTCGTACTCGGCATCTGCAATGGTTTTCAGACTCTGGTCAATATGGCGCTTGTCCCTGGTTTCGACGGTGATTACAATACGCAGAGTGTCGCACTGACATACAATGACTGCGGGAATTTCCGGGACCAGTGGGTCGGGCTCAGGATAAACCAGGATTCCGACTGCGTCTTTACCCGGGGACTGGAATACTTGGAGCTTCCCATAAGGCACGGAGAGGGTAAATTCTATGCAGAGCAGGAGACCCTCGAGAGGCTTATGGCAGATGACCAGCATGTTATGATGTATGCGAGGACTGACTCGAGGGTGCTTGCAGGCGGCGCTTATTCGGCAAACCCGAATGGCTCGCTTCATGACATTGCAGGTGTCTGCGATGGGTCAGGCAGGATATTCGGCCTCATGCCGCATCCAGAGGCTTTCAATCATGTGGTAAATCATCCCCAATTCACTAGGTTTAGATATATGGCTGATAAACAAGGCAGGAGAGTCGAGGAGCTGATGCCTCCCCTCGGCCTCAAGATTTTTGAGAACGCAGTTGAGTATTTCAGGTGATATTATGCAGGACACATTGAAACCATTATACACGCCCTCCGGCGGCTTGATGAACGCAATCGCATTCGCCTCGACAAGCGGGACGAATTTCGAGGCGATCTACCAGCATGTCAAGAATACATGGATAAGGGCAGTATTCGTCGACAAGCTCTGCGGAGCCAAGGAAAGGGCCGAAAAGCATGAGATACCTGTCATCTATGAGAGCGGGGTGAAATTCTGCGGGAGATTCAGCGATGCAGAGGCAAAAGGAGAGAAGGCTCTTGAGGATTATGTCAAAAAATGCGAGGAATACGAAGAGATTGCCATAAAGAGGCTCAAGGATTTCTCAGAGCAGCAAGGTTTTCCGATTGACATGCTTCTTTTGACAGGGTACATGAGATACGTGAGGGACCCGCTGCTCAATGCTTTTCCTGACAGGATAATCAATGTGCATCCTGCAAGGCTTGACAAGCTTGATGAAAATAATGAGAGGCTGTATGTCGGCGACAATGCTGTCATGAAGGCGATCGCCAACGGCGAGACAGAGACCTATTCGACTGTGCACATCGTAACAAAAAAGATGGACGGCGGTGAGATAATCGGGACATCAGGGCCCTGTAAGGTCGGATTGGAGGACAGATTCAGACCTATCCTGGCTTTGACAAAAGACGGTCTCAGGATGAACATGAGCCTGGACAGGACACTGGATGCAATCAGGCAATCATTTCCGCAGTTATATGATGAATTCGAGAAATTCTGCGGCGAGCACCAGGACAGGCAGAAAGAGATCTGCGACTGGCCGACTTATGTTAAGTCAGTCCGTATGATTGCCCAGGGCAGGGTGAAGATAGGCACGCGGCTGAATGAGTTAGGCCTGAGGGACATATACATAGACGATAAGAAGATGCCATACGGCGGGTATCAGCTGGAAAGATAAGAATATTGGGGGATGAAATAATGATACAAAACATCACATTCGGCTCGGACAGCGACAAGGACAAGGTGTACCCGGGAGTGGTCAGGTATTCCATCGAGCACCCGGAAGAGAGCATTATCGTCCATTTCGGCTCCGCAGACAACACGCCGGAAAAGGTCGATCATATATTCAATTTTTTGGTCAGTGAGAAAACTGATGTATTCATGTCAGGAGCGGGCATGAGCAATGTCCTTACAGGCGTCATGAAGGCAAAGGCCGAATTTGATGACCTGATAATAGGGATACCAATCTCTGATTCTACGACAGGTGGCTTGAGCTCGCTGCTGTCGACATCAGAGAAGCCTCCGCTCAACCCAGTGCTTACAGTCGGCATCAACAACACCTATGCAGCCCTGAACATCTCCAAGAGATATCATTCTCTTGATGGAGGGAATGTATTGGTCCTTTCGAACGCCGGAAGGATCAATTATGAAGTTGATGAGAAATCGATAGATAAGGTTGCAGAACAGCTTGATAATTTCAGGATAGGGTATAGAGTCGCTGGAATCAATTCAGTCAGGAAAGATAATATTGTCATAACCGTATTCAAACACTACAATGAAACAATGCCTGTGAGCAAGCTGGAATCGAACATCCTGAGACGTGTCGATAAAAGGCTCGGCAAAGGCAACGGGATACAGGTTGGTGTCAGGGAGAAGGACATGGTCAAGAGGTTTGACTGCTACATGGAATGTCTGGATGGTATATATTCCACCGGAATCGTCAATATCGGTGGATACAGCAACGCTGCACAGGTCGCAGGAATACTGCAGGGGAATGTGAAGTCTTTGAACATCATCAATAGAAAGAAGAAGGAAAAGAGAGAATATCTTGAGAATGTTGCAAGCGATATCATCAGGGACGGTGTGAGGAACAGATACGGAGTTTTCAAGAATGGCGAGATGGTGAGGTATTAGGATGGCTCTAATAGAAGAAATCAATGACCTGTATACTATCGCCGTGGTCTGCAACCAGTGGGGGGACACAGGCAAAGGCAAGTTCGTCGACCTGTTCGCATCTGTCTGGGCAGACATCATTGCAAGGGGCACAGGGGGTGCGAATGCAGGGCATACGATGAAGGTGCTGGAAGAATCCCTGATAATGCACCTCATCCCTTCAGGCATCCTGCATGACAAAGACGGGAAGGTCAATGTCCTCGGCAACGGCATGGCCCTGGACCCGAGGATTATCCTTGAAGAACTGGCTGAGCTTGACAAGAGGGGCGTCAGCTATGATAATCTGATGATTGCCCAGAACGGAAAGCTTGTCCTGCCCCAGCATCTTGTAATGGACAGGTGCAAGGAAAGCGAGCTTGGCGAGACGAAGATAGGGACCACCGGCAGGGGCATCGGTCCTGTGTACACAGACCATGCGCAGAGGATAGGTCTCGAATTCAATGACATGCTCAACAAGGATGTTTTCAGCAGGAACCTGAAGAAGAACCTGGCTGACAAGGTCAAGCTTCTGCGGTTCATGAAACCTGAAAAGGTCAAGGAAGTGATGCACCATGAACACCTCCTGAACGGGAGGTTCTACGATCCAAGGAATTTCTTTGATGTGGATGCAATTGTCGAGACTTATGCAGGATATGGCAAGGAGCTCAGGCATATGATCACAGATACAGATAAGTTCATTCAG
The DNA here is from genome assembly GCA_963717515.1 of uncultured Candidatus Woesearchaeota archaeon. GTDB lineage: Archaea > Nanobdellota > Nanobdellia > Woesearchaeales > DSVV01 > CAYXZQ01. Next base: position 721,385 of record OY970338.1, on the reverse strand, counting down.
CAGTCTCTTGGAAAGAAGAGGATACTTTTGGAAGGCGCTCAGGGCCTCCTTCTCGGGAATGATTACGGCAGCGTCCCGTTCGTGACCTCTTCAGACCCGACAATCAGGGGACTTGCCAAAGGCGTCGGACTGAATGATGATGATGTCGACCTTGTATTGGGGATAGTCAAGGCTTATATGACAAGGGTTGGCGAAGGCCCGTTCCCGACTGAGTACGGTGGGGCGGAATCCGCAAGATGGTGCGACAAGCATAACAGGTTCAATGAGAAGGACGAGTATGATAATCCTTCTGTCAACAGCGGCGATGAATTTGAACGAGGTGTTGCGATACGATACAAGGGCGATGAGTTCGGCGCGACGACCAACAGGTCAAGGAGGACCGGAAGGCTTGACCTGCCATTGTTGAGGCATGCCATGACGATAAACAGGGAAAATATAATCATCAGCAAGTTCGATGTCCTGGATGAATGCGAGAATATAGAGATATGCGACCACTATATCTACACCGGACCTGAATACAATCTTGGAAACAAGGTACTTAAGGACGGGGAGCGTATCGACGTGGCGAACATGAAGACCGAGATACTGAGCAGCTGCAGGCCTGTCTATGAAGTGCTTGAGGGATGGATGACTGATACGACCTGGATAAGGGATCGGACAGACCTTCCGCTGAATGCAAAGAAGACCCTCGATTACATAGTAAAGATGACAGGAGCGGAAATCAGGATAGTCGGAGTGGGTCCGGAGAGGAGCCAGAACATATTCATGTGATTGATTAAGGAGGGATAGAAAATGGGAAGCGTAAAGGATCTTATATTGTCAGGGCATCCGGCGGCCGAGGTCTATATGCCGCAGACGGATTTCGATTTCGGCCAGGGAGCATGGCAGGTCAAGGGCACTTTCTCTGTGGGCGACCTCAAGGAGCAGATACCTGAAAGCGAGATAAAGGGCAAGGCAGAGGCCCTGACCATGATGACAGCTGATTTTTTTGAGTACCTTGCAGAAAGGCATCCGGAGATACCTACCTGCTATATCGGGGTGTTCGACAAGAACAGGAATGCGATAACTGATCTCGATTATATCATGCGTAAAGGAGAAAAAACTGACATCATAGTGATGAAGCTTGCCCATGTGCCAGAGTCTTACTCCCTCGGCAACCTGAAAGTCTACAGGGAGGCGATGAAGTCAGGACAACTTCAGTGCTGCGTGGCTGATGTAGAGTCCATATTCAGGAACGGATTTCCTCTAGGCTCGTCGACATACAAGAAGATATTCAAGTCAGCAGGGATGGGTGATTATTACGAGAAACTTGCCACATATGATGAGACAGTCGCAGGCCTGGACAGGATTAGGGCTTTGGTATCCAAGGAAGGGCTCGCGAATTTTCCGGGTCTCGAAAAATTGCTTGCTGACTCAGGGCTCGACAGCACAATCCCCAATCCAGGGTTTGTCCTGAAGAAGTTCGTCTATGACAGCACAACCAAGTTCGAGAAGGCAGGGGACAGGGACATAACAAAGGAAGAGGAAAAAGAGCTCAGCGGCCTTTCTGGTGAAGGCTACGGCCTCTGGACACAGGACATGTTCCCGAAGATTGTCCAGGCGCAGATAGACTACTGCAATGAGAGGAACATCCTCAATATCGACGGCAAGGCTGAGATTGTCGCATACAGGGGCATGCCAGTCGTGACTGATTTTCTATGCACGGCGGATGAGAACAGGCTGATGATAATCAACAAGGTGAAAGGGAAGGAGCTAGCCATACCGTCAAACAAGGAGATCCAGAGGGCGATCTACAGGAAGGAAGGGGTCTATTCAGCCATTGAAGAGGCGAAGCATAATGCCCTGCAGAAAGGAGATGTCGGACAATGGAGAAATTACTTTCCGCAGATAATCAAAGACAGGAAAATCGACCTGCAGGCAGTGACTGACTATTCATGTGACCTGATGAGCTATGCCATTGCAGAGGTAGCCAACAGGGCACTTGGAAAAGACATCTTCCCTGCAAAGCCAGTCAGCATATGGGTCAATGATTTTGTGCCCTATGCAAGCAGGATAGTGAGACAGGTTTAAGTGGAAATGACAGAAACTCAACCAAGACCTCTCAAGCCTGAGGGCATGAAATTTGACCCGGCTGACCTAGCAGCAGGTCGATATGGTACATATGAGACAATCCAGGTATGGGGCGCTGAAAAGACATTCGAGTATTCATTGTTTGTACAGGGACAGTCAGCCTGGACCTTGTCTGAAATCGCTCCTGAAGAGGTACAGCCAGGCCTGGCAGACCATATAGTCTCCAGGGCGAATCTTAAGATTGTCAACCCTGAAAGAATTAGGGAGCTTGAAGAGAAGACCGGGCATGACATCATCGCCATTAACACTGCTCTCAGCGAGGTTATCAGTAAGGAAGCTGCCTCGCACATAAACAAGTTCAAGACCAGCGCTGACACAAGCCAGCCTGCAAAAGGTCTCCAGATAAAGGCATCACTTGAGATAATTGCGGGTTCGGTCGAGAACCTAAGGGACATTGTTTTGGAAAAATCAATGAAATGGATTGATGTTCCGCACATGGATGTTTCACATCTGTATGACGCGCTGCCGACAGTTGCGGGCAGACCCCTTTCCCATTATGCAGAGATGCTTCAATCAAACCTGAATATCCTGAAATATGTATATGACAATTCAATAATGGGGAAATGGGCTGATGCGACAGGCAACCATCATTCTGCCACTTCCATGGGCATTGATGGAATGCTCATCCAGGAAATATTCTGCAAAAAATTGGGCTTGAATCATATGGATGCACCAGCACAGATACCCGGACTTGAGTTCGAGGCCGATGTCTTCTACGTCCTTGCAAGGACCGGCGAGACAGTGAACAATATCGCGAAATACGTCGCTTGGGGCAGGAGCGATGATGTAAACATCTTCTTCAATTCCAGCCTGAAAAAAAAGAAAGGCTCCTCAGCCATGCCGCACAAGGATGCAAAGAACGGCAACCCTACTGTGGAAGAGCAGAATATGTCCATGCGCAATTACAACACTGGCAATCTCGTGACTGCCATGATGAACTGCGAGATGCCATATGCGAGGAATCTTGCCGCTAGCTCTAATGCCCGGATCAATCTCGAGGACGGGTTCAAGTACACTGACCATGCCATAAGGAGGCTGGCAAATACTATATACTGGCTTGGATTGAACAGCGAAAGGTCAGTAGAGAGGGTCCAAAGGAGCTATGGATGCCCGACTTCTCAAGTCGTCATGACATACCTCACAAGCCCCCATCACGTTGCCAATCCCATGACACGTGACGAGGCCCATGATCTCATGGGAGAGTTAGCAACATGCGCCTGGAAGAACAAGATACAGTTTGCCGAGGTGCTGCTGAATAATGAGAATGTGACTTCCAGGTTGGATGACAGGACGATAATTGAGATTACAGACCCATTGAAATACATCGGAATGAGCAAGGAAATCGTTAGGAGAGTCTTTAATAGATGTTATCAGTTAAAAACTCTCTAATAATTATCATCTTTAAAAACTCTTATTATCTGATTGCTCATCAATACCAGATTATATATATTTAATGTAAATTCTTCTATTCATGTCCATTGATTCAAAAATTTTTGACAGCTGCTGCACAGTCCCGGCATTTCTCAGTGTCTATGAAGGTGTCAATGATGTCGCCCTGGTTAAGTATCTGAAAAAATATGATGCCCCTTACATGAAATGCAATGGGATTTCAGGTCATTATTACCTCCTTGAGGATATCTTCTATGTTTTGGAAAAAGAACATATAAAGCCGAGGAAGGTTGGTGCGCCATTAAGACCTGTGGAATACGTCGACCTGCTTGAGCGCTGCACGATTCTAGAATTTACCAAAACATACGTAGGAATAATACAGAATGACCTGAAGGCATTGATGGATGATGCTAAGAAAAGATACGGAAAAAAGAGCTCAAGATATGATTACATCAAACTGCCCGGAAAGCAGAGAAAGCTTTACCGGGAATCAGACATCTTCAATGTACTGGAGAGGAATGGTGTTGTGGTCAGGACAAGGGGGTTTGAAAAAAAGTATATTTTGAGAAAAAGAAATATTATCAATGCCTGAAATGCCTCATCCCTGAAAACATCATCACCATCCCATGCCTGTCTGCTGACTCAATCACTTCCCTGTCCTTTATCGAGCCTCCCGGCTGGACAATGTGCCTGATGCCTGACTCTGCAATGACATCGATCGAGTCGCCGAAAGGGAAGAATGCGTCTGAGGAGAGGATTATCTTATTGCTTGAGAAAAGCTCTTTGATATCTTTATCACTGAGGCCCTGCTTTTTCAGGTTATAGAAGGCCTTGTCGACTGCAAGCTTCACAGAGTCCAGCCTGTTCGGCTGGCCGCAACCCATACCGAGCAGTTGGTAATGGCCTTTTTCATATTCACAGCAGACAGCTATCGCATTGCTCCTGAGATGCTTGACAGCCTTTATCGAGAATTCGGCAAGGCCTTTTATATCCGCAGCGCATCTCTTTCTTGTGACAATCCCAGTCACTCTCTCCTTGCCGTTGTCATCTATGGTTTTTTTATCGATAAGATTCCCAAGATACAGCATGTCATCGGTTGTCTGCCGGAGGATCCCGCCGTCGATTGAACGAAATTCATATTCATCCGTCGTATCCAGGCTGGTTTGCAGGACCCTCAGGTTCTTCCTTTTCAGTTTCAGGTGTTCAAGTGCGTCGTCATCTATATCTGGGACTATCAATACCTCAATAAATTTATCATCAAAGAACCCAGCTGTTTTCAAGTCAACATTTCTGGAAAACGCGATTATCCCCCCGAATGCGCTGATGTCATCGCCTTCCCATGCCCTCTCAAGCGCTGTCCTCAGGTCTTTTCCTGTCGCGTACCCGCACGGGTTGCTGTGCTTGACAATCGATACTGCAGGGGAATCCTTCAGGTCCAATACAGAGAGCAATGCCGCATTTGCATCGAGGTAATTGTTGTATCCTAATGGGATGCCTGCAAGCTGCTCTGCATCTGCAAGTCCTGTTTTTTGAAACAACCAAGCCTCCTGGTGCCAGTTCTCCCCGTACCTGCCGAGCTTTTTTCCTCTTCCAGAAATCCTCAATGTATCCTGACCTGAGAATCTTCTTGTAAGCTCCCCTGCAATCATCCCCCTGTAGTCAGCAAGGAGGTTTATCGCCTTGACTGCAGATTCTTTTTTAAGCTCCAGGGACACTTTCCCATCGTTCCTGTCCAGGTCGTCAATAAGCCTGCCGTAATCAGCCGGGTCTGTGACAATCGCGACATGCTTGTGGTTCTTTACAGCAGATATCAGCATCGTCGGTCCGCCGATGTCTATCTCCTCGATGAGATCATCATCAGGAGCATTTTTTTTCATCGCATATTCAAAAGGATAAAGGTTCACTGCAACAATGCATATATCTATGAGCCCGTTCTTCTCTGCGTCAGCCAGATGCTCTTTCTTGTCCCTGTCGTAGAGGATGCTGCCTAGGATCTTTGGATGGAGAGTCTTGACCCTTCCGCCCAGCATCTCTGGTGATTTTGTGATCTCGCTTACCTTGAATAACTTGATATCAAGATTGTTTTTCTTTATTATCTCTTGGGAAGCCTTGTATGTACCTCCTGTTGAGATTATTGAGAAACCATGTCTTGAAAGACCTGTAATGAGCTTGTCAAGACCTGTCTTGTCATAGACGCTCAGCAAAGCATATTTCATATCCAGTGTGATTGTGAAGGAATATAAAAACTTTTAGAATTAAATGATGAATAAGGATGTATTTTTAATAAACAATATAAACACATCTCCATACACTCATGGAAAACTCTGAAAATGAAAGAAACCATCAGAAAAACCCTGCTGGGCAGAAGGGAAAGCTTGGGTGAAACAAGGAACAAGAGCATACTGATAAAAAGAGCCCTGTTCTCATCGAATGAATACAGGCATGCGAAAACAATACTGTTCTACATGCCCATAAGGAACGAGGTCGATACAGCGGACATGATAAGGGAGGCATTGAAGAAAAAGAATGTCGCCCTCCCTGTGACTGATACCGGCAACCATAGGCTTATCATATCCAGAATCAGCAGCATTGAGAAGATGAAGCAGGGTGCTTACGGAATCCCTGAACCAAGGAAGATATCGGAGCTTGAGCCAGGCGACATAGATCTTGTCATCGTCCCCGGTGTCGCATTTGACAGGAGGGGCGGAAGGATAGGATTTGGAAAAGGGTATTATGATAGATTTTTATACAGGCTTGACATCCCCAGGATTGCCCTTGCATACAGCTTCCAGGTATTGGATGAGGTGCCTGTCCAGGATCATGATGTCAAGGTCGACAGGATAATAACCGAGAATGGTGTGATAGATTGCTCATAGACGGAAAAAAGATATCACAGGACATTTTGGATGATCTCAAGTCCAAGGTCAAAAATCTGGGCATCAAGCCAGGACTTGCAGTAGTCCTTATAGGAGATAACCCTGCCTCTGTACTGTACACCTCGATGAAGACAGAGACCTGCAGCGAGATAGGATTCTATTCAGAGAAGCATGAGCTCCCCAAGGACACCTCAGAAAAAGCATTGCTCGACCTCATAAAAAAACTGAATATGCAGGAGAACATACATGGCATCCTTGTCCAGCTTCCTCTTCCGAAGCATATCAATGAGAAGAAGGTCATGCTTGCTATCGACCCTATGAAAGATCCTGACGGGTTCCATCCTGTGAACCTGGGAAAGCTTGTCATCGGCGAGCCTGGCCTAGTTTCCTGCACACCCCAGGGATGCATGAAGCTCATCGAATCAACTGGAATCACGCTTGATGGAAAAGAGGCAGTGATAGTCGGGGCTTCAGTCATTGTAGGAAAGCCGCTGATGTATCTCCTTCTCAACAGTGGGATGACTGTGACAATCTGCCATATCAAGACCCGGGACCTGGCATCCCACACGAGGAGGGCTGATGTGCTTATCTCTGCTGCCGGAGTTCCGGGGCTCATAAAGAAAGAAATGGTTAAAAAAGGCGCAGTGGTGATAGACGTCGGCACGACCTTGGTGGACAAGAAGGCTGTCGGTGATGTCGATAAAGAAGTCGAAGGGGTCGCATCGTTCATCACGCCTGTCCCGGGCGGAGTCGGTCCAATGACAATCGCCTGCCTGATGGAAAATACTTACAGGGCGTATGAAAACCTTCTCAGGGATTGATTAATTTTAAATACACTGGCCCATTCTCAATTTCCATGAAATACACATTCAGCGCCCTTGACCTGCATTTCCTTGTCAGAGAGCTGCAGGATCTGGTGAGTGCAAAGATAGATAAGATATACCAGCCTGAGAAGCATGATTTCCTGTTCATATTCCATGTTCCAAATACAGGGAAGAGATTCCTCAGGATAACACTGCCAAATTCGATGTTCATCACGGATTTCAAGGGAGAGATACCAGAGCAGCCATTCCAGTTCTGCATGTTCTTGAGAAAACAGCTGTCCAGCGCAAGGCTCAGGGAGGTCAGGCAGCTCGGTTTCGAGCGCATCGTGATGTTTCTCTTCGAGACAAAAGAAGGGAAGTTCAGGCTGTATGTGGAGCTGTTTTCAGGAGGAAACGTGATACTCTGCGATGAGCAGGACATAATAAGGTCAGCGCTTGTCACAAAGAAGTGGAAGGACAGGACTATCAGGGGCAATGTGAAGTACGAGTACCCTAAGCGTGAGCATGACTTCCTGGAGCTGGATGAGAAGGAATTAGCTGCTTTGGTTCAGGACTCTGATAAGGACTCGATTGTCAAGACGCTTGCGCTTGACCTTGGGCTGGGTGGGAAGTACGCAGAGGAGCTATGTCTCAGGGCAGGCATCGACAAGAGCAGAAGAAAGCCAGCGGAAGCGGGATTCAAAAAGCTATTCTCAGAATTAAAGAAGCTCAGGGAGGAGAAGGCAAATCCGGGAATCATATTGAAAGATGGAAAAGAGGTTGACATCGCCCCTGTCAATATGAAGGTGTACGAGGGGTATGATGTTAACCTATTTAATACATTCAGCGAGGCTCTCGGAAAAGTGCTGACAGAGAGGGTAATGGATGAGCAGTTGATAAAGTCAGAAGAGAGCCATTCCAGAGAGATTAGGAAATACGAGAAGATGATATCCGAGCAGGAACAGACCATAAATAGCCTGGAAAAATCAATCGAGGAGAACCAGAGGAAGGCTGAGCTCATTTTCGAAAAATATGCAGAAGTCAGTGAGATAATCTCAGAATTGAAGAAAGCGAGGCTGAAATATTCCTGGAAAGAGATTAAGGAGAAGCTCAAGGGCCATGATAGAATCAAGGAGATAAACGAGAAGGACAAGAAGGTTGTGGTCGAGCTTGGGGATTGAGCTCAGGATCATGTAATCTCACTTGTTTTTCAGTTCACTTGGGTGTGCAGACAGGCCATAGGCTTTCTTGACCCTATCTGCCACGTCATAGACATCAAAAGGCTTGTTGACAAAGCCGACTGCTCCGTCATCCAGCAACCTGTCTAATATCGAATCCCTGTCGAGGCCTGAGACTACAAGAACCTTTATGCCCGGATCTTTCTCTTTTAGCCTGTAGAAGGTTTCAAATCCGTCCATGTTAGGCATTGTCCTGTCAAGGATGGCCATGCCGATCTTCTCATGGGATCTCTCATATTTTAACAATGCATCTGTCCCGTCCTCAGCTGTTATCACATCATATCCCAGGTCCCCTAAAACCAGCCTGAACGATTCCCTGACGCATTTTTCATCATCTGCAACCAGGATTGTATATTTAGAATGCCCATCATGTCCTGGTGCATCATTTGTTTTTGCTGATGATTCCCCGGGTTCTTCAGTTGATTGTCCTTGAGCCAGTTTCAGGTAAAGGCTGAATCTTGTACCGGAATCCTTTTCAGAGGAGAATGAGATGTAGCCTCCTGATTCGCTTATCACCTGATAGGCAGATGCAAGCGACATCCCTATATGGCTTCCCTTGGATTTCGTCGTGAAGAAGGGCTGGAATATCCTTGACCTGGTCATCTCATCCATACCGGTTCCCTTGTCTTCAATTTCCAGCAGCGCATACCGGCCAGGCTCCATCCCGCCCGGTTTTTTATCGACATCATCTTCAGAAGCCTTTCCGGTCCTTACGAATATGTCAGATTTCCCTTCTGTAGCCTCTGCAGCATTTGTGTAAAGGTCATTTATGACCACTGACAGCTGTTCTTTGTCAAAGACAATGTTCAGTGGCTCTGCATAAAGATCGAGGCAGATCTCTTTTCCTGCATAAGAATTGTTGAACTCGTCAAGCTTGGCCATTACCAGATCATTAAGATTGAATTCGGTTTCATTGTATCTTCCGCTTCTTGCATAGCCAAGCAGCTTTGATGTGAACCTGCTTCCCCTCATCCCATTATCCTTGATTCTTTTCAGCATGCTGTAGTTCGGGTCAGACTCGTCAGTGTCCATCATTATAAGGTCTGCATAGCCTACTATACCAGCCAGGATATTGTTTATCTCGTGTGATACAGCTCCGGCCAGAGTCTTGAGGGAGTCTTTGAATTCAGCGGCTTTTCTCCTATCAGCCTCTTTGATGACTGCCTCGAGCGAGCGGATATTCTGTTCAAGCTCTTCATATGTGGGCTTCTTTTCCATTTTCAATTCGGCATGTTTGCAGTTTTTTCCTGTTCCTCGCAATAAAATCTGCAATGGTATATAAATGTTTTCATTACTGAGTGACGAATATGCTTTAAAACCTCTTTTCAGCCAATGAATGCAGGCCTAATAAATATATTTATATAAGATTCAGCTTCATCTGGAAATAATGCACATTCCAGAATACAAGGACGGAAGCATCGTCAATCTCATGAGCTCTGTCGTCGGAGCTCTCGGCGGAAAGACGGGGTATAGAGCCCTGGCTGGATTGCCGCCTTCTGAGATCAGTTCGTCAAAAAATATAATCCTCATCATAATCGACGGGATGGGCCATGAGTTCATAAAAAAACACGGCAAAGGCTCTTTTCTCTGGAAGAATACAAGGTCAAAGATGACCTCTGTCTTCCCTTCGACGACAGCAGCGGCGATAACGACTTTCAGGACAGGGCTTCCCCCTTCAAGGCATGCTGTCACAGGCTGGTTCATGCATTATAAGCAGCTCGGCGGTGTAGGCGTGCCTCTCCGGTTCAGGTTCAGGGCAGGGGGCAGGTTCAATATTGAGCCGAAGAAACTGATACCTGAGAAGCCTGTATTCGACAAAATCAAGTGCAGGTCATTTATGATATTGCCAAAAGAGCTCTCGACGACAGAATACACCAGGGCATTGTCAGGCAGAGCTGCTGTACGCAAATATTCCACACTAAATGGCCTTTTCCGACAGGCAAAAAAAGCTGTAAGGCTGCCTGGCAGGAAGCTTGTCTATGCATACTGGCCTGAGCTTGACCATTTCTGCCATGAATTCGGAACCAGTGACAGGAGAAGCATAAGCCATTTCAGGGAAATTGATGAGAGCATCAAGAATTTCGTAAGCTCTCTGGAGGGGGCTGGTTCGATAGTGATTGTCACAGCAGACCACGGGCTGATGGATTCACCGGTAAGGCACCAGATAAGGCTGGAATCCCACCCAAGACTTCAGGAGACTCTAGCCCTTCCGCTCTGCGGTGAGTCAAGGGCTGTTTACTGCTATGTAAGACCATCGAAGGCCAGGCAGTTTGAGACATATGTCAGGAAGCATTTCAGGGAAGTCTGCCATATGTACAAGAGCAGTGTCCTGGTAAAGAAAGGTTGGTTCGGCCCAGGTAAGCCTGACCCCAGGCTGCTGGACAGGGTTGGGGATTATGTCCTTGTCATGAAGAAGGATTACAGCATCAGTGACACTCTTGTCGGCGAGAGGAAGAGCACTTACATCGGCAGGCATGGGGGAGTGAGCAAAGAAGAGATGGACGTCCCCCTGATTTTGATTAAAGCATGAATATCAGAAAATGAATCTAAAAAAATTTAAACGTATGGAATTTCCAGTTGCAGATGAAGAAAAGATATGATGTTTTCGGACTGGGCAACACCCTGCTTGATTTCATGATAAGGGTTGAGGAAAGCGATCTGGTAAGGATGGATCTCAAGAAGGGGGTCTTCAATCTCCTTGAGGAAGGAAGGACGCACTCATTGCTTGAGGAATTCAGGGACCATAAGATAATCCCTGCAGGGACAGTGCCTAATACATTGATGGGAATAGCTGCACTGGGCGGCAGATGCATCCTTTGCGGAAAGGTCGGACCCGGAAAATACGGAAGGCATTTCGAAGAGGTCATAACAAGGGAAGGGGTGACTCCCAGGCTTCTGAAGAGCGAAAATTCAAGGACAGGCAAGGTCCTTAATTTCGTCACGCCTGATGCAGAAAGGACATTCGGTGTCAGTCTCGGTGCTTCTTCAAGGGTTCATGAGGATTCTGTCGTCGAAGACGATATTGCAGATAGCCGTGTCTTCTATTTCACCGGTTATGAGTTCGAGTCGATAAATGCAGCTGTCATGCGCACTATAAGGCTTGCGAAGAAGCATGAGACCCTTGTCGTGATGGACCTGGCAGACCCTGAGATCGTCAGGAGGAACATGGGAGGGATCCTTGATGTCATGAAGCATGTCGACATGGTATTCATGAATGAGGACGAGGCCAAAAGATTCACCGGCCTTGGTCCTGAGGATGCAGCAAAAGAGGTCGGCGGATATGTGCCGACAGTCGTCGTGAAGGCAGGCCCGGAAGGCAGCTTTGTCGTATCAGGGGATGAGCTGTACAGGATTTCGCCGATTAAGGCAAAGGCTGTGGACTCGACAGGGGCAGGTGACCTCTATGCAGCCGGGTTCCTATATAGTTATCTGCGTGACGGTGATGTCAGGAAAGCCGGGAATATGGGCTCGTTCATGGGAGCAAAGGCAGTATCGCAGCTGGGCGCCCTGATGTCAGATGACTTAAAGAAGGAAGCAAGGGAGATGTTCGAGAACAGCAAGTGATGCCTGCTGGCTTACTATTGATGAAGGCCTCTGCGAAATGCCCGGGTTTTTCAAGGGCACGGGAAAGTCTCAGAAAAATTTGGTCATCATGATCTCATATTTGTTCATCTCGACAAATGCAAGATATTGCTTGATATCCTTTGGCAGGCCTCTCTGGAAATCAATCATGAGATATTCTTTTTCACACGTTTCCAGGACAAACCTCATAAAGTTTTTCTTCTTGATAGTCCTGAATAGGTTTGGCAAAAGTCCTTCCAGGCTCTCGTCAAGCTCTTGGATGCTTTCTGCCAGGTCATCAGGTGTCGTTATCTGATGCTTTTTTCTTTGTTCCATTGCACAAATGCCCCAGGTGGTAAGTGGATACAATTGCAGGTAGCTTGTGTCGGCATGATCAGGCGTTGTCTTATAGGTTTCCAATATAAAAAAGAAATACGGGTTCAGTGGATCACGGCTTGCCATGATGATTGTTTATTGGTTATTTAACCATTTAATTATTTATATTCAAAAATATATATGTTGCAGGCATCATACACCCTCATACCTTGCAAATATTTATATAGATGTTTTGCTTTTTCTTGGTCATGAGAGCACAGCTAAATAAACTTCTGATTGTGTTTTGGCTGGCATAGCCCTCTCATTGGCTCTTTCTGGTGGCTGGTTCTGTCTGATGAATTTCAGTTGCCTGTATTACGTGCATCATTCCATGTCGCCGGAAAGCCTCGAGGTGATTGGAAGATGGCAAAAATAGGGCACGATAACCGGATAACGCAGTATATGGCTGCATGCATGGAATCATTGGACAATAGGCTCAGGGGACAGGCGAAAGTGCAGTATGTCGCGATGGGTTTCAAGGAGAAGAAGCCTGACGGCATCTACAGGACAAACAGGGTGCTTAGCGGAAAGAAGAAGACATCAAACCTTATCGGCCTCAAGATCGTGGATCGCAGGGCAGACGGCACGATGTTCGTGCTTGTGAATTACAATCCTTCTTACGCTGATTCAGTCAATAAGTCCGTGGATGAACTTTGCGGACGCTACGATAAGCACCCTGCAGCACAGCTCAAAGAACAGGAATACTCTGCAGTCGGAGAGCTGGAATACTATGTTGATATCCTGAGCAGGAATGTGGAATGCGTGAGACGGCTTAGGAAAGGCCCTGTAAAGAGGACAAATGGCATGTATCCGGACGGTCTGCATATATGCAGCTCGAACGAGGATGGCATAGGGGTGATCGCTGTCGAAGGGGGTTACGGGTTGCCTATCTATCTGGCTGCTGTCAAAGGAAAAGGGCAGGAACTTGAGAACATGCTGAGACAGGGTAGATATTGATATATGCCGGGCTTCATCGATGAAAAGAGAAGTGTGAACAGCTTTCTGCTTTTCCCGTACAAAAGTACAGTACACAACAGAACGTAAGCCTGCTTGACTTCCGTGTTCGAAATGGGAACGGGTATTTCCAGGCTGCTATGGCCGTCCACATACAACCGGGTTCCCGGGTGGTTTATAAATATTTCGATTAAAGTTAATGCTAAGAGTCAATTTTTAAACCCATAGTTCCGGGAGATCTGTATAATTTATACAACAACATTGACCATAAAATGACGCTTAAAAACATTGAATAAGTGATAACCTCTATTCCGTATGCCTTAATATCTGAATAAAGTACAATCCTGATGACTGAATATATTATTGCAAGTATGGATATTGTTTTCACTATGTTTATATTTATATGACTCGAAATTCCTTTATATTGGGATATGATGAGTAAAATAGGAAAGACTGGGATAAGCGCCAAAAGCATTAATCCAGCTGTATTGCTGAGAAGGGTGTTGAATTGGATACTATGAATAATTGATATTCCAAATAAAATAGTGACATATCCAATACTGAAAGGGAGAATCAATATTGTTAATACAATCAAAATTATTAATATATTTAGCTGTTTATCAAACAGCAGCGATAAGGGAAATAAAGCAATAAGAAGACTTCCGGCAATTGGTACTAATAAGGGAAATCCGGATTGATAAATTTGAAATAGATTAAATCCACCCGGGTATATGTCAAAAATCCCTATTACAATCACTATTAAGCCGAACACTATTGAAAGTATTATTGAATACAAGAGTTTCCTTCCCAATTTGATATTCCATAAACCAAAAATGGAAAAAATGATGATTAAACAGATTGTTGCCATGGACAATGCAGGGATAAAGATATTAAATATCCCCCAGGAATTAAAGGTCTGAAAAACTGCGACCATAGAAATTGCCATTGTACAATATATCATCGGCCTTTTTATAAAAACTTTTCTGTTGTATCTAACTTTGCCAAGTCTCATAAATTAACAAATTTTTTAAATAAATCCTCAATATCCACCCTCCAAGGTGATATCATGAAGATTACAATCGTAGGAACAGGATACGTGGGGCTTGTGACAGGCACCTGCTTTGCAAACCTTGGGAATGATGTGATTTGCCTTGACATAGACAAGGCCAAGGTGGATATGCTCAGGAAAGGCAGGTTGCCTATATATGAGCCAGGGCTCAAGGAGCTTTTTGACCAGAACATAAAAGAGAAGAGACTGACTTTCTCGACCAATCCCAGGGAATCCATCCAGAAGTCAGATATCATTATGCTTGCTGTCGGAACGCCTCCGAACGAGTTTCACGAGGCTGACCTGACTGCTGTCAAGGCCGTGGCAAAAGACATAGGCAGACACATGAACAGCTACAAGGTCGTGGTCAACAAGAGCACAGTCCCTGTCGGGACAGCCTCGATGGTCAGGAAGATAATCAAAGACAGCCAGAAGAAAAAGGTTGATTTCGACGTCGTTTCCAACCCCGAGTTCCTCAGGGAAGGCTCCGCTGTAAAGGATTTCCAGAACCCCCAGAGGGTGGTTGTCGGCACTGAAAGCAAGAAAGCAGAGGCATTGATGACATCCCTCTATCAGGGAGTCGCCCGTGTGGACAATCCCATCATGGTCACAGACATAAGGAGCGCAGAGCTCATCAAATATGCAAGCAATGCGATGCTTGCGACAAGGATAAGCTTCATGAACCAGCTCTCCCACCTGTGCGAAAAGACAGGTGCGGACATAAAAGAGGTCGGAAAGGGGATGGGTCTTGATAACAGGATAGGCTCGAGGTTCCTGCAGGCCGGGGTCGGTTACGGGGGCAGCTGTTTTCCAAAAGACGTGCTCGCCCTAATAGCGACGCTCAAAGAGAACAAATGCGAATCAGGGCTGTTTGAGGCTGTCCATGACGTCAATGAGAAGCAGAAGACTATTGTTGTCGACAAGCTTAGGAAGATCCTCAGATTGAAAGGATCGACAGTAGCAGTCTGGGGTGTTGCATTCAAGCCGAAGACTGACGATATACGTGAGGCTCCGGCATTGAAGATAATCAGCCTGCTTCAGGAAGCCGGCGCAAAGGTCCACGCATTCGACCCTGTCGCAATGGACAATGCGAAGAAGGAGCTGAAGGATGTCAGGTTCTTCAGGACGCCTTATGACACTATCAAGGACTGTGATGCCCTCATTATAGTCACTGAATGGGACGAATTCCGGAACCTTGACAGGCAGGCCATCAAGTCGCTTCTGAAAAAGCCCATTGTCGTCGACGGAAGGAACATATACAACCCGAAGGAGATGAAGAAGCTCGGTTTCACTTACATCGGTATAGGAAGATGAAGACGATACTTGTCACAGGCGGGGCGGGATTCATCGGCAGCCATCTGATAATCAGGCTGCTTGAACTGGGCCATGAGGTCGTCTGCATCGACAATCTCAATGAATACTACGACCCCGGGCTCAAGAATGCCAGGCTTGCCCAGTTCGAGGGCAGGATAAAGTTCTACAAGGCTGATATCGCAGACAAGGAGGCCCTTGAGAAGATATTTGCGGAGAACAGGATAGACAGGATATGCCACTTCGCAGCCCAGGCAGGAGTCAGGTACTCGCTGGAGAACCCGTTTGTGTATGCAGAGTCGAACTATGTAGGAACCCTCAACCTTTTCGAGCTTGCTAAGAGAAACAAGATTAGCCATATAGTGTTCGCATCGACCTCGTCTGTCTACGGCCTCAATGAGGACATGCCGTTCAAAGAGGACCAGAGAGTGGATACCCCTGTCTCGATATATTCTGCATCAAAGAGGGGCTGCGAGCTCCTTGCTCATGTGTATCATCATCTTTTCGGCATGGATATAACCTGCCTGAGATTCTTCACAGTATACGGCCCGTTCGGAAGGCCTGACATGGCGCTGTTCAGGTTCACGAAGAACATACTTGAGGGAAAGCCAATCGACGTCTACAATCATGGTGACATGATGAGGGATTTCACATATGTCGGCGACATCGTCGAAGGGTTTGTATTGGCGCTTGACAAGCCGATGGGTTTTGAGATAATCAACCTGGGCAACGGCAGCCCTGTGAAGCTCATGGACTACATATCGACGATCGAGAAAGAGCTCGGCAAAAAGGCTGTAATAAATTTCATGGACATGCAGCCAGGTGATGTGAAGGAGACATCGGCAGACATCTCCAAGGCAAGGAAGCTTCTGGGATTCAATCCCAAAGTCGACGTGCAGGAGGGCGTGAAGAGATTTGTCGCCTGGTACAGGGATTATTTCGGGGTTGCATGATGAAGATCTGCATAGTCGGCCTGGGTTATGTAGGTCTGCCGCTTGCAGTAGGATTCGGGAAAATATTCAATGTGACTGGCTTTGACATTGATGGCCAGAGGATAAAGGAGCTGAAGAATGGTATTGACAGGTCAGGTGAGCTAACCCCGGATGAGATAAAGGCAGCAAAAGTCACATTCACAAGCGACCAAGGACATATCTCTAAATCTGATTTCATAATAATCACAGTGCCTACACCCATAACAAAAGACAGGAGGCCTGATCTGACAAATCTGAAATCAGCATCAAGGATTGTAGGGGAAAACCTGAAAAAAGGCTCCATCGTCGTCTATGAAAGTACTGTTTATCCGGGCGTGACTGAAGAGATATGCGTTCCTGTCCTTGAGAAGCATTCCAAAATGAGATGCGGAAAGGATTTCAAGGTGGGATACAGCCCTGAGAGGATAAATCCCGGCGACAGGGATCATTCCCTGGACAAGGTCGTAAAAGTGGTTTCTGGGATGGACCAGGATACTCTTGAAAGAGTGGCTGATGCATATTCTAAAATCATCAGTGCTGGTGTTTTCAGGGCGCCGAGCATCAAGGTTGCAGAGGCTGCGAAAGTGATCGAGAATATCCAGAGGGACCTCAATATCGCATTGATGAACGAGCTTTCGCTCATATTTGAAAGGATCGGCATCTCCACCAAGGACGTGCTCGATGCTGCCGGCACGAAATGGAATTTCCATAGGTATTCTCCAGGTCTTGTGGGGGGTCATTGCATAGGGGTGGACCCGTATTATTTGACTTTCAAGGCGCAGCAGCTTGGTTATGAGCCCCAGATAATCCTTGCAGGAAGGCATATCAACGAGTACATGTCCAGGCATGTCGCAGAGTTTGTGATTAAAGGCCTCAGCAACCATGGCAAGGCGTTGAACAATGCAAGGGTGCTTATCCTCGGCCTCACGTTCAAGGAGAATGTCAGGGATTACAGGAATTCAAAGGCCTTGGACCTGATAAACGAACTGAAGAGATACAACCTCAATATGCTGGCATGCGATCCCCTTCTTGAAAATAGCATCATTGAGGATGAATTTGGGGTACCGAGCATATCCCTGGAGGAGCTTGAGGATGATATCGACTGCGTTGTGATCTTGGCTCCCCATGATGAGTTCAGGAAGCTGACATTGAAGAGACTCAGGTCGCTGATGAAGGATTCTCCGATATTGGTCGATATCAGATCATTCTATTCAAGGATGGATGCCCTGGCACTGGATTTCAGATATTTCTCGTTGTGATATCTCAGATGAACCATCAGGAGATGGCTGCCGTTATCGTCTTCTTTTCAATTGCAGCAGGATATTGTCGAGTATCCTCCTGATCCTGATGAACATATCGGCTATGAGCGCAAGGATGATTATCATGACGCCGAGTATCGTGAATAAGATCGAGATGAGAACATAGGTCTTGACAGGTGTAGTAATGCCGTTTATCAGCCAGTATATGAATGAACCCATCCCAGTCAGGAGACCGATTCCCAGGAATACGACTCCGGGAAAGCCGAAAAAAATCAGAGGCTTGTAATCCCTGTATGCCCTTAATATGATGATCATGCTGTTTCCGATGTAATTCAGGATGCCCTTGTTCAGCACCCTGCTCTTTCCGTAGCTTCTCTGTGCCTGGACCTTTAGGGGCATCTCAGTCATCTTGAATCCCTTGTTTGCGAGGTCAATGAATACTTCCTGGGTATAGGTGTAGTCGCTGTAGACTGAGAGGTTCATGGCAGAATCCCTCGAGTAGGCCCGAAAACCGCATTGCGTATCGGTGAATTTCTCTTTGATGAGGAACGATATCAGGGATGAGATGATGCGGTTGCCAATCCTCTTGATGAACGGCATCCTGCCTTTCAGGAAGCCTTTATGGAAGCGGGTGCAGGTCACGAAATCATAATCCTTCTTCATTATGGGCGATATCAGCTTCCTGATGTCGTTCGGGTCGAACTGCCCGTCTCCGTCGATATTGACAATGATGTCCGCCTGGCTGCTCAATGCGTATTCGATACCTGTCTTGAATGCCCTGCCTACTCCCCTGTTTTTCGCGTGAGAGATGACGACTGCCCCTGATTTTTGGGCAATTTGGCCTGTCCTGTCTGTGCTGCCATCATCGACCACGACCACTTCAATATCAGTTATCCCGGGAATGTCTTTCGGAATATCAGCGATTATCTTTCCGATTGTTTTTTCTTCGTTCAATGCCGGAATTATGATCACAAGTTTCATGGGCATGTGAATCCACAGGTATTTATAAATGATACGATTTCTTTATAACTTCATCCTCCACAGGCAATTATCCATCGCACGATCTGCCGGCGCGGATGATTCCCCATTGCAGATAAAATTTATAAATCGAGTTTCTTTTTAGGGGATGATGGACAGGGACAGGTTGTTGGGCTGGATACTGAGGAGCGTCGGGATACTTATCTTCATCTTCATAATAACGAGGATTGACGTCGGAAAGGTAATAGATATCTACAGGGAATCCGATATTCTCCTCATACTGCTGCTTGTTCTGGTGATAGTAGTATACCTGGACCTTGTCCGGGCCTACAGGTGGACAGTCCTCCTGAGATCGCAGGATATCGCGATAGGTTTCTGGGAGCTTTTTTCTATCCTGTTCACGACATCATTTGTCTCCAATTTCCTGCCTGGCAGGCTTGGGGAGATAGTCAGGATATTCTATGTCAATAAGAAAGGCCATTCATTTGGCAAGTCATCGGTCAGTGTTTTCGTTGACAGGATAGAGGACACGATAGTCCTGCTCGTCATCGGCCTTCTGGCGATATTTGTGTATTCTTCTGCCTTCATCGGCAGGGCATGGCTTATGGTGGTTGTCGTCATGGCCTTTATTGGGGCACTGTTCACCCTTCTGCTGTCTGAAAAAGTCAGGACATTCTCTTTCAGGATGCTGTTCCTGGTTTTCCTGCCAAGAAGGATAAAAGAGAAAGTCAACAGGCACCTGGATGTGTTCTTCGATGACATGCGGAAAATCAGGCTTAGGACCTTGGGCTACACCCTGTTCCTGTCATTGTTCTCCTGGCTAGTGTCATTCGTGCTGTTTTATTTCATCGCAGACATTATGTCGATCGGCATCTCGCTGGTTGATGTGATACTCATATCCTCGATAGGTTCGATTATCGTGATGATACCTATATCGTTCTCCGGAATAGGCACCAGGGATGCGATGATAATCCTGATATTTTCCCGATTGGGCCTGAGCGTTGAGAAGGCAGTTGCATTCTCATCCATAATGCTGCTGACTAATATTGTGTTCTCGACCATTGGGTTCTTCACCTGGCAGAAGAATCCGCTCGGATTGAAGCTTGGAAATAAGAATCTCAGATAATCATGCCTGCTGTGGAAGTAATGGAGTCTTTACTTTATCTCTCTCAGCCTGAAGAAGGGATTATCTTTTCCCAGCGAAGTCTTTTCAGTGATGTCGACAGTATTGTTGAAGACCCAGGCGATCTTCTGGTAATCATTCTTCTGTATCAGCGGATTGTCGTAATCAGTCGTGTCAACACTGCCGTTCTTCAGGAACTTTCCCAGGAATAGGGTGCCTCGGTCATATTCCAGATTGATCACAAAATATTTCAGGTTCCCCTCCTCTTTATTTCTTTCCAGCCAGTCGATGTCTGCACTATAGGTTATGCATTGTCTCTTGAGCAGGTAGGTCAGGGTCTTCTGATGGATCCCTGCGATGCAGCCGTATTTCTCATCACCGAGGTTCTTCTCAAGATAATCGGCGATAGCATTTATCTTATCTGACCTGTGGTATATCCCGAATCCTGCCCCAACAGATATCACTGGAACCATGATATTGATTATCAACAGGATAATGAGGATTGCCTTTCCTGACCAGAGAAGAATTTTTTCATTTGTTACCAGGAATTTATTTATTCTTCCGATATAGCGCAGGATGAATGGGATGAATATAGATAATATTGTCAGTACGATGAGCAGGTATGTCCCGATAGAGAATGCCTTGCTGCCTATGATGCTGCTCATGGTTTGCTTAAATGGATATGTCTCCGGGATGTGATTGAGCATCATGTATACCATCAGGAGATAGTATCCAATCGTGAAAAAGATCAGTGAATATAGCCTGGTCATTCTTTGCTTGGCAGGCTTGAGCATGCTGATGATGCCTATTGATGCCAGCAATGCAAATACAGGGACATAGATGGTCTGTCTTGACGGGTAGAACTGGCCCTGCACATAAAAGACGATCGAGCTCAACAGGTAGAATATGGTCAAGGCGTTTATCGGGCGCTTAAGGTCTTTGGATACATGATATATCCCGAACAATGCCGGAACGACTATCAATCCAAGGAACGGGGTGAAATAAAGGTATTTTCCGATTTGAATTAAAGATGTGAAAAAAATCGTGCCGCGTGCACCTTCAGCGTGGTTGATTCTCATGAACAGTCTCAGGATGAAGCTGCTGTCCCCCCATAACAGAGGCAGCAATGTATAGCCGATATATACGGACATTGCGAGGATCGCAACAAGGACGAGATGTTTCCATTGCTTTTTTGAAGGTCTTGACAGGATCACGAATGGCACTAGCCCGACGAGCGGAACCAGCCCCCTGAAATTGGTGGTGAGCTGGTCTACCAGACAGACAAGGCCAGCGATGTAGAAAAATCCCGGTCTCTTCTCCTCAATGCCCCGGACGACGAGATAGATCGTCAGGAGGATGTAGAATGTCAGTGCAGAATCGACAAATACCACCCTTGAGAAAGCTATGTTCAGAGGTGAGAATACGAATAGGATCATGGTGAGAAGGGCTATCCCTGTATTGAAATACCTCTTCGCAAGTATGTATGCCATCATCACTGACAGCGATGCAAAGATCAGGCTTGCAAGCTTCAATGAGGCTGTGTTGAATCCGAACAGGTACACGAACGGTGCCAGAGGGATTATCGAGAAGTTCCTGAGAAGAGACATGCCCTGGTGCCAGACAGGCAGGTCAGGGATGGTCAGGTATATGAACCTTGTCGGCTGTTCATAGGCATAGAAGAACCAGGCTGCATAGCTGGAATCATCCCCTCCGCTCAATCCCCCTGAATTGTGCAGCCTTATCAGGAAACAGATTATCATGAGAGAGATTACGATGATTATCCTGTTCCTTTTGCTCCCCAAAATATTTTTCAAGCCCATTCTAAGATGATTTTTAGATTGAATTTTTGGATATTATTTAAATCTTGCCTAATGCATCTGCAGAATCATCGTGCTAGCATTGGACAGGCAAGACCGTCTAGAAATACGGGTTCTTCTCAGCGTTTATCTTTTTTATGAGGTTCTTGAGTATCTTCGGGTGGAAGAGCATGAATGTCGCATGCTCAAAGAACTCGACTTTGGCCACATTTATGAAATCGCACATCATGTGGCATTTCTCGCATATAGGCTCGCTCTCCAGGGGCCTTTTGATGTTCTTTGTGAACCACTTGCTGTCTTTCACGTTTCCGAAATTGTACCTCATCACTGAAGAGAGGACCGGGCATGGGTACAGATCGCCGTATGGGTTCATGTACAGGGTTAAGTAACCTGCAAGGCAGCCAAAGCCCCTCTTCCCAGTCTTGAACATCTCTATGAGCTTTGAATAATAGAACCCGTACTGGGGGTCGTCCTTGAGTGTCTTTTTGAGGAAATCGGCAATCTTTAATTTATCTTGCTTGTTTAGTTTGGCTTCTGAGCCCATGTTGCCGTAATACCCCTCGCTCTCGAGCATCACTGCAAAGCCTATGCTCTTTGTCGTCTTTTTCATCTCATTGTAGAATTCTTCTATCTCGCCCAGGTTCTTCTTCATTATTGTCGGCTGGATGCCTACGTTGAAATTCGGGTTCTTTATTTCTTTGAGTCTTCTTAATGTCTCTGTGACTTTTTTATATGCGCCGGGAACTCCTCGAATTTCATCATGTGTTTTTTCAAACCCGTCTATCGACAATGTTATCGATAGGAACTGGTCCTTTGGCAGGATCTTGAGGATATCTTTTGCATCTTTTACTATCTTCTCTGTCAGGAAGCCGTTCGACGGGATTGCGATTCCTTCAAGCTTCGGGAGGGTTGATATGAGCTTTACAGTCTCCACTATGTCTTTTCTCAAAAAAGGCTCGCCTCCGGTGAGATTGACCCATCTCAACCTGCTGAAGAGAGGATCCTTGAATATCTTCTCAAGCTCTTCTGGCCTGAGCTCGTCCTTGGGCTCCTTTTTCCATATATTGCACATCGTGCACCGGGAATTGCAGGTGTCTGTGTACTGGTATATCAGGAATGTCGGATACTGCCTCTTCCCACGGGCCTTGTTGTAATGGTACTTCGTCCCTGAGACAACTCCCTCAGCCCCGAGCTTCAATGATTTGAGCACTGCCATCTATTGCAAGAACACAAACGGGCTTTTAAAGGTTATGAATGAGAAGTCGGTGAGAATTGTGTTGATTTTGCATTGATTATTGTTAATCTCAATTTTCAATAATCCTAAACAATGAGAAAGGGATTGAGGATTATGCTGCATATTTCTCTCTGCCTGCTTTGACTACTTCGACCATTTTATGTATCTGTTCAATCCAAGTAAAGGGTCTCATCTTATTTCCATAACTAAAACCTGCTTCATATTTAACGAGCCTTACCAAACGAGTTATTTCCCTTGGAACAGGTATGAATAATTCAGTCTTTTCCAAATCAGCATATGTCATCTCTTTATCTAAAGAAAACGCTAATATCTGATCTTCTAATTTTCCATCATTGATCAAATGTGTAAAGTCTATATATCCAAATCTGGACAAGTACTCATCCCTGGAATTTGGATTTTCATTTGGATTTTTTGGAGAAATATTTCTACAATACCCGCCTGAAAGACTTTCAAATTTTGGTATTTCAAAATACCCATACCCACTTTGTCCTGCAGCTGGATCAATAAAGAAATGATATCCATGAAAATAATTACCCCTGTATCCTTTTTTTCCTCTATTATGCAAGGTCTTAGCAAAATCTTCTATCTGCTCGTCTGTCGGCAAAGGGACTGAACCTGTTTTGATTATGTAATCCTTAAATTCTTTAGTCTCTTTTTCAGGTGGTTCAGTTGAATCGAATATTTTCGTTACAAGATCATCAATCTCCAATAGCTTATCAGGAAGGTCTTTAAATGTCCCTTCACGTTCAGCTTCCTGGATAGCACGAATAGTATACATATACCTGCCATAAATAACATTATAATTGTCCATATTAGTATGATTAGATATAACTAATATATAAATGTTTCTATTTTGTCACCACTAATAAGGGACTATTTTGAAATTTACTTATTAACTTGATGCAATATATGGTTATATAACTTGTCAAAATAATTGATGGAAGAAGGATTCAATACATCATCTGCTCCTGCTTTTTTCGATGTTTCAAAATTGATTGCACTTGTATACATCCATATTTTTACATCCGGGTCAATCTGTCTTATCTCTGGAATCAATGAGGTCCCTAATTTGTTTCCTCCCTCGTCCAGATACTGGTCCAGAAGGACCAGGTCATACCTGCCCGGGACAAGGGCTTCCAGGCCTGATCTTTCATCTTTGAAAGCCTCCATGGAGACAGTATCCTCTCCATGATCCTCCTTGTAATAATGAAGGATCCCATCTATCTTGTCCTTCTTACGATCTTTATCATCAATCAGCAAAATTTTGAACATTTTCAACTCCAGAATCAGTCTAGGTGATTCCTGGCTCACCTCTTATATGTTGGGGTGGAGGGTGTTTAATATAAATGTTGCTGAGTTTAGAACTTTATCAGAGGAAAAGAGGGAACTGCCTCTTCCCACGGGACTTGTTCCAGTGATACCTGGTACCTGAGACGATCCCTTCAGCCCCGAGCTTCAATGATTTCATGACTGCCATGACCATGCAGAACACAGAGGCGTTTTTAAAGGTTATGGATGAGAAGTCGGGGAGAATAGACAGAGGTCTTTATTCTCCATCTTATTAAGTTTAAACACGAGGTCAGTTTCAGTTGAATATTAGTCAATTATTTTTGACTTATTCCTTGATGTTTCATTAATTTTGAAATTTTTCTATCAAGCAAAACAACAACTCTTAAAGTATAAACCAAAGCTGCGAGAGTTCCAATGCTTATTGATAAACTGATTGTTGTAATATCCGTTGCCATAATAATCACCTATTTTAATCTTATTTTTGTTAATAAATTCTATCAAGGATAACTAATTTATAAATATTTCTAAGTCGTTTTCTCAACTGCTATATTATTTCCTTATCTAGACACACAGTTCAAAAACTTTAAATACCTCCATCCCATTCTCCGAGTCAGGTGCATGCATGAACAGAAATCTCTTCCAGTATCATCCGGTGATCGGTTATACCTTCATCCCGGGCATAAAGGCGAGGGTCAGCCACGAGGGAGGCGGGTTTCTGGTGAAGGCCAACCAGGCCGGCTTCCGCTGCGAGCACGAGGTGACCAAAAAAAAGCCAGAAAACACCTATAGAATCCTTCTCTTCGGTGACTCATACACAGCAGGCGAGGGAGTGAGCAACAAGTACAGGTTCGGAGACCTCCTAGAAAAAAGATTCCCAGGCACAGAAGTGCTCAATTTCGGACTCCCGGGCTCAGGCACAGACCAGCAGTACCTCATATTCAAAGAATTTGCAAAAGATATAGATTACGACCTGCTCCTGATATGCCCGCTCGCAGAGAACATAAGGCGCAACATGGCAAGGTACAGGCTTTCGAGAAGCGCAGAGACAGGAGAATTATCAGCAAGGGCAAAGCCGTATTTCACGATGGAAAACAACGCTCTCAGGCTAAACAACAGCCCGGTGCCAAAAATAACACTTACAGAAAAAGACATGAAGGACAACCCGGAACTGAAGCAATACATCGACGAAGGGGGAAGGCATCCTGTCGCAGACAGGCTTCTGAGAAAAGCGCCAAATATAAAAGACAAGCTCCAGAAGACATTGGGATACCAGCCCTTCCCTGAGTACAATGATAAAGACAGCCCCGGCTGGGTGCTCATGAAAAAGCTCCTCAAGACCTGGACAGAAGAAGCAAAAAAGCCGATGATCTGCCCAATCCCGGTGTATCATTACATAGAGAACCTTGCAGACCCTGGCAGTTTCCAGAAAAGGTTCAAAGAGCTGGAACAAGATACCAAAATAAAGGTAGGCGACCTCCTCCCCAGGTTCTGGAAAGAATCAAAAGACACAAGAAGGAGATGCAGGTTCAAAAATGACCAGCACCCTACACCTTTAGGCCACGAAATAATCGCCGACGGGATATCGCAATACATAAAAGGGACATATGAAACATGGAAAAAAGCATGAAGCCTGTATTCGTCCTCGGGATATCAGCATTCTACCATGACTCAGCTGCAAGCCTGGTGAAAGACGGCGAGATAATAGCAGCTGCTCACGAGGAGAGGTTCTCGAGGAAGAAGCACGACCCGAGGTTCCCCATACACGCAATCCAATATTGTCTCGAAGAGGCAGAGATAGAACCGAATGAAATAACCGCTATAGTGTTCTACGACAACCCTGTCCTGACATTCGACAGGATAATAAAGAGCCTGATAACCGCAGGAAAAAAAGGCATAGGACCATGGCTGAAAGGCGCGCCTGGCTGGCTCTCTGCAAAATTATTCATAGAAAAGATAGTAAGAGACACCCTGGACTACAATGGACCTGTTCTCTATTCTGAGCATCATTTCTCCCATGCTGCAAGCGCATTCTACCCCTCTCCTTTTGAAGAGGCCGCTATCCTGACGATCGACGGCGTGGGCGAATGGTCGACTCTCTCCATAGGAGAAGGAGACAAAGACGGAATAAGAATCAAGAAAGAGATCCATTTCCCTGATTCCCTGGGTCTCATGTACAGCGCATTCACACAGTTCTGCGGGTTCAAGGTCAATTCAGGCGAATACAAGCTCATGGGCCTTGCGCCGTACGGAAAGCCCATATACGCAGACCTCATCAAATCCAAGATGATAGACATAAAGGAAAACGGCTCATTCAGATTAAACATGGAATATTTCGGCTACATGGACTCGCTCAGCATGACAAACGAGAGATTCCACAAATTATTCAAAGGCAAGCCAAGAGAGCCTGAATCAAAGCTGACAAAAAGGGAGATGGACATCGCAGCATCCATCCAGAATGTCACTGAAGAGATATTCCTCAAATTATGCCGCCATGCAAAAGAGCTTACAAAAAAGAAGAACATCTGCCTTGCTGGAGGCGTGGCGCTCAACTGTGTGGCAAACGGAAAACTATTGAAAGAGAAGATATTCGAGAACATCTGGATACAGCCAGCTGCCGGCGATGCAGGAGGCTCTTTAGGGGCTGCTCTGATAACAACGCACGAATATTTCAAAGTAAAAAGAAAAACACCAGATAAAGAAAGAGACGGCCAGAAAGGTTCCTACCTCGGTCCCAGGTTCAGCAACGCAGAAATAAAAGCATTCCTCGACAATCACGATTACCCATACAAGACAGTCACAGACAAAGAACGGGCAAAAATAGCTGCAAAAGAGATAGCTGTGGGAAACATCGTGGGCTATATGGCAGGACGGCTCGAGTTCGGGCCAAGAGCCCTGGGCGCACGCTCAATCCTGGGAGATGCAAGAAACCCGAAGACCCAGAGCGTCATGAACCTCAAGATAAAGTACAGGGAATCATTCCGTCCGTTCGCACCTTCAGTATTGGTTGAAAAATGCAGCCAATACTTCGACCTCGATGTCCCAAGCCCCTACATGCTCCTCGTAGCCCGGGTGAAGAAGAGCAGGTGCAAGAAAGTGCCGAAGATAGAGATAAAAGACATCCATGACATAGTCAACCAGGAAAGAAGCGACATACCAGCTGTGACCCACGTGGACTGCAGCGCAAGGATCCAGACAGTGGATGCAAGAGACAAGCCTGATTACCACGAACTGATATCTGAATTCGAGAAGCTCACAGGCTATGGCGTGATAGTCAACACCTCGTTCAATGTCAGGGGCGAGCCCATAATCTGCACACCCCAGGATGCCTACAAGTGCTTCATGAGGACAGGGATGGACGTGCTGGTGATCGAAAACCAGATCATTTACAGGAAAGACCAGCCAGAGTTTGACGACAAGGAAGACTGGAGGGATGAGTATGAGCTCGACTGAGAAGCAGAAAAAGATATTGACAAAGTTCTTTGACGAGGAACTTGTCCCCCTTTCAGGGATTTCAAAAATATCAGTCATCAAGGAAAAGGGAGCAGATGATTATTTCATGGAAAGGAAGGACCAAAACCTCCGAAAAGAGGATTTCGAGCTGAAACTCAAAGACCAAGACAAGATAATATCATCCCTTGAAGCGATATGGAAAGACTCAGGACTGGAAAAACTCCCGAAAAAGCTCATGGAGCTAGCTCCTGAGTTCGCCGATGTCCGCCAGTCAGATTCAGTATCTCCGTTCATCTATGAGATGTTCTGAAAAACCATAAAAAGTACCTGTCATTCCTAAAATTTATAAATGGAATAATCATCACAATATGCAGAGAGGCTAAAACAGCATGAAACAGGTCATATTCGACAAGAGCGGAAGGGTCAGGGTGAAGGATGTCCCTGTACCGGAGATAGGCGACAACGAGCTCCTTGTAAAGAACGCTTTCTCAGTCCTCAGCGCAGGCACGGAAAAATCCATGATAAGCCTGATGAAGAAGCCGTTATGGAAGATGGCGCTCGACAGGCCTGACCTGACAAGACAGGTATTGGACTTCGCCAAAAGCTCTGGAGTGAAAAAGACAATGGACGTTGTCAAGAGCAGGCTCGATGTCTGGCACCTCTTAGGATACAGCTCGGCAGGGACTGTGGTGAAGGCCGGGAAAAACGCAGCAGGCTTCGGTGTGGGCGACAGGGTAGCGTGCATCGGCTCAGGCTTTGCAAACCACGCAGAGTACGTAGCAGTGCCGAAGACCTTTGCAGCAAAGATACCAAAAGGCCTGAAATTCGATGATGCAGCATTCTCAGGCATAGGATGCATAGCACTCCAGTCCATAAGACAGCTCGAGCCGCAATTAGGCGAGAACATTGTTGTCATAGGCCTCGGGCTCATAGGCCAGATGGTGGCCCAGCTCCTGAGAGCGAACGGCTGCAGGGTCATAGGCATTGACATTGACAGGGAAAAGACAGGAAAGTCGTACATCGACGTGGGAATAACCAAAAACACGATAAAGAATGTCATGAACGCAACAGACGGAGCTGGCGCAGACGGCGTCATAATAGCGGCATCCTCGAAAAAGAACCTTGTCAACGACGCATTCGACATGTGCAGGAAAAAAGGAAGGGTGGTCCTGTTAGGCATATGCAATCTTGATATAGACAGGCAGAAGATGTTCGAAAAAGAGCTGGATTTCAAAATATCCACTGCATTCGGCGCAGGCTCCCTGGACCAGATCTACGAGCAGGGAAAGGATTACCCTATAGAATACGCAAGATGGACATCCGGCAGGAACCTGAGAGCAGTGCTTGAACTCCTCTCCACAAAGAAGCTCGACATAAGCGAGATGAAAAAAGATGTATTCGACATCAGCGACGCAAAGACAGCCTACAGCGGACTCGAGCAGGGCAAGATGATGACTGCGCTCTTGAGGTACAACCCCAAAGACGAAGCGCAGACAATTGTCGCAGATGAAAAATTCAAAAAGACCGGAAAGATAAATGTCGCAATAATCGGCGCTGGCCAGTTCGTCAAAGGCTTCATACTGCCGGCGATAAAGAACATAAAGGAATTCTCACTATATGCAATAGCGACAAAGAGCGGGCCGAATGCAAAGAAGCTCGCAAGAGAGCACGGGGCGAAGATCGCGAGCACGAGCTATGCAGACATCATAAATGACAAGAATGTCGACCTGGTGATTATAGGGACCAGGCACGACAGCCATGCAGAGATAGCAGCAGAGGCCCTGAAAAAGGGAAAGCATGTGTTCTCAGAGAAGCCCATGGCGATCGATGAGAAATCCTTCCAGTCCCTGGTAAAAGAGATAAGGAAAACCGCCAAGACCTATGCATGCGGGTTCAACAGGAGGTATTCGCCTGTATTCAAAAAAATAAAATCAATGCTCTCAGACAAGTCTCCGATGATGGTAAATTACGTATTCAACAATACCTTCCTGCCCGCAGACCACTGGGTCAACCAGCCTGATGTGGGCGGGGGCAGAGTCATAGGCGAGGCATGCCATATCTTAGATATCTTCAATTTCCTCACCGGATCGAAGCCCGTGACAGTTCAGGCAAGCAAGCTATCTTCAGCAGGCGGGAATGACGACAACAACATATCAGCTGTCATAAAATACCAGGACGGGAGCGTCTGCACTCTCACATACTCATGCATAGGAAGCTCGGGGGCTGGCAGGGAATCATGCACAATCATCCAGGACGCAAACACAATCGAGATGAGCAGCCTCTCGAAGATAAGGCTGAATGGAAAGACAGTCTACGCAGGAAAGGCTGACGAGGGCCACGAGCAGGAGATGAAAGAGCTTGCAGCACACCTCGCAGGAAAAGAAAGCTCGCTCGTGACAGCAGAGGAATGCATAACAGCCACAGAGACGACATTCGGCGTAGTGAAGTCTGCCAAGGGCAGCAGATAAGATATTGCCCTGGGCCATATATCCAGAAAATGAAGATCCTGAGAACAATCGAGTCATTCTACCCGTTCATGTCAGGACCTGCGAACCAGGCGTACATGATAAGCAAAAAGCTCAAAGACAAAAACATCGCTTCCAGCATCTTCACCACAGACTACATGGCAGAAGAGAGCCCTGCAGAAGAGGATTACAAGGACATCCCTGTAAGGAGATTCAAAGTCAAAGGGAAGTATCTCAAATACCTCTACACGCCTCAGATGAAGAAAGAATTCATAATATTCCGTCCGGACATCATACATGCCCACAACTACAGGAGCTACCAGTCAGAGATAGGGTACAAGGCTGCAAAGAAGCTGAAGATACCCTTCATCATAAACACCCACGGAGGGCTTCACGGGTACAAGAAGATCACAGAAGGCATAAATAAAGTCCCGTACTGGTCCTACGACATCCTCGGCGGAAAGAAGCTGATAAGAAAATCCGATGCAGTCGTCGTCTCATCGAACCAGGAATACGGCGAGGCGCTTGATTTCGGCGTAAAAAAACAGAAGCTGCATATCGTACCCATGGGAATCGATGTCAATGATTACAAGTTCAGCATGAGGAACCGTAAAGACGACAGGATTGTTCTGCTCTTTGTCGGCAGGATAAGCAAGGACAGGAACCTGATGCCTATTCTCGATGCACTGAAAAAACTCGACGACAAAAGGATATGTATTAGGGTTGTCGGCGGGGAGGCCAGGAGGACTGATACAGACAGGCTCGGCTACCTGGACCTGCTCAGGCATACAGCTGCAAAATACAGCATAAATTCCATGTTCACAGGCCCGAAATACGGCAAAAGTCTCATTGAAGAATACATGAACGCCGACATATTCATATACACCTCTGTCTGGGAGAACTTCGGCCAGACATTGCTCGAAGCAGGAGCAGCAGGGCTGCCGATAATATCGACAAGAGTTGGCGTTGCAGAAGACATCGTGAAGGCCGGCAAGACAGGCTATCTTGTCAGCCACAACAACCCAAGAGACATAGAAAAAGCCGTCCAGAGTCTCCTTGACGAAAAAAAGAGGGAATCATTCGGGAAGAACATTCGCACTCTCGTCAAAAAAGACTTCGCCTGGGACAGGATAACTGAAAAATATGCAGAGATATACGAACAGGCACTCAA
The DNA here is from genome assembly GCA_963717515.1 of uncultured Candidatus Woesearchaeota archaeon. Classification (GTDB taxonomy): domain Archaea; phylum Nanobdellota; class Nanobdellia; order Woesearchaeales; family DSVV01; genus CAYXZQ01. The sequence goes on along the minus strand of OY970338.1, from coordinate 689,921 downwards.
AAGCAAAAAGAGATGAATCAGGTTCAATCCGAGAGCAGCCTTCTCAGCTTCTTCAGGTTCTCCAGGTCCTCTGAAAGATTCAGAAAATCTGTCTTCGGCGTCTCGAGGGACAGATATGCACCTTCAGGTATCAGTCCCACAAGCTCCTTCAGAGGCAGGTCGCCCTCGCCCAGGTGCAGATGCTCATCGACCTCTTTCTCTTTTCTGCTGTCGCTCAGATGATACATATATGGTGCAAGTTTCTGGAATTGCCTGACAAATTCCATCATGTCTATCCTGTGCGTGTTGGATGCTGCGACTGCATGGCCGAAATCAAGGCAGAATCTGCAGCCGGTCTTCTTTATGACCTCATCATAATCCTCAGGCCGCGATATCACAAGTCTGATGTTGTCCTTGTAGCCGAGTGCAGGAGCGTTCTCGAGGATGATTTCGAATTCCTGCATCAGCTCCCCAAGATTTTCAATAAGTCCCTGGATATTGTCCCTTTTTTTGTCCATCACATAACCCGGGTGGAAGATTATCCTCTTCTCGTCAAAGAAGCTTGCGAATTTCCTGATAGAATCGATGGATTCAGAAAAGACCCTGTCCTTGTTCGTGATGCTGAAATTTTGGTTATAGGTGGGTCCATGGAAGATTATCGGGATGCCCCTGAGAGCTGAAAGCTTCTTCTCATCGAATGACCCAGGGACGATGTAGAGCTCGACATAATCTATGAGCCTCTTTCTGCAGAACTGGGCAAGCTTCGTAAAGGACTCCTGGTTGATTGACCATATCTTGAGCCCCAGCCTGCCCTTTTTTCCCCCCATTTGCAGGTCCATTATCCTATTTCTCTGACCAGGCACAGCGCCTCAGCAAGTTCCAGCCCTGATTCCAGCCCCCTGAACTGTGCAAGTATCCTTATGCCTTCAAGGGATCTCGGGTGGGGATATTTCCGAAGCTCGCTCTTGTACGCCTTCATCGCCTTAAGCTTATCATCCATCACTCCTGAGATATCATTGTAGACATTCGGCCTGAAGACACCCTCTCCCTTCGACTGCCATTCTGTAGACGACAAAGTCTCGAAAGCATATATCTTTTTCACGCAATCCTTCCCAATCGGCCTTGCCGCTGTCATCGCGGCCTGAAAGCAGATCCTGTGGTCGATATTGAGGTCGTTCTCGTGATGAGTATAGATTATGTCCGGCTTCAGCCTGCCCATGACCTTCTCGAACCCCTTGACAACATCCAGCAACAGCACTGAATCCATTGCATTGTCAGGGAAGTCAAGGAAGAAGACCTCTTTGAATCCCAGTATGTCAGCTGCATTGAGGCTCTCCTTTCGCAGCTTCTTGACATCTGCATCAGCTTTCTTTCCCTTCGCGAGCCGTGAAGTAACGCCCTCAGCAGCGATTAAGCAGTAGACATCGTCACCCGACAGGGCATGCCTGAGAACTGTTCCGCCTATGCCCAGCACCTCGTCATCCGGATGCGCAGCTATGACGAGCACCTTATTGTTTTTCTTCATCTTCCATCACCTTGATTGTCACATGAGCCCTGACTTTTCCGTCCGACAGCCTGGAATTCGAGAACTCCATCCTGATGCCCCCTGTCTCGATGAACGCAGGCGGATAGCCCTCGCCGTCGAGCATCCTTATCCAGTCATGGACCTTGGATATGGGCGCACCATCAGGTATCCTGCTCTCTTCCGGTGTCCTCCTCTTGAACTCGACGACCTCGCCTTCCTGCTTCTTTTGGGCCGGCCTGTCCCTGATGATCTCTGCCATCATATTGTATATTATTTCGGACGCTTTTTTGAATATCTCTTCAGCGCTGCCTCTCGAAAGGTCAAGGTCCCTCTTCATGTATATGTCGCCTGCATCAAGTCCCCTGACGACCCTTATCGCCGATATCTTTGTCTTGTAAATACCCCTTGAAATAAGGTTCTGCAGCGGGCTTCCTCCCCTTCCGAACGGAAGGTCTGTCATGTGGAAGACCACGCACTCGAAATTCTCATAGATATCTTTCGGGATTATCCATGACCAGTGAGGGAAGAAGACATATGCTGGGTCCAGTTCCTTCAGCCTCTCGTATGTCAGGTCCTCCTTGTCCTCCATGAGTGTCCAGTTATACCCCTCAAGCTCTTTTTCTATCTTCCTGAAATTCCCGACATTCCATGACTTGATAGTAACTACCACGATGTTCTTCTTGTCCTCTACCCTGGTCTCGTCAGTCAGGCTCATCTTCCGTACCTCAGTTCGACAAATTCCCCATGGTCCTTGAAAAGCCTGTATCCGCTCTTCTCGAACGCCCTTACAGAGGCGATGTTCTCGTGCTTGATATTGGCGATGATATAATCCACGTCAAAATTGTCCAGGTAGAACCTTGCAGATTCTTTCAGCACCCTGGTACCTATACCCCTGCTCCTTGACTCAGGAGCGATCGCGATGTCTATCTCTGCATGCCTTCCCTCCCTGTCGAACCTCACCTGGCCGAGCTTGTTGTTTTCCCTGTCAAGGACAATGAACATGTTCCTCCTGGGATTGGAGAGCGAACTGCTGAACCATCTCACATGGTCCTTCTTGGGCACCTTGGCGGTGTTGAAAGAGTATTTCCTCGTGACAGGGTCGTTTCTCCACCTGAAAAGGTCGTCTGAATCCTCGCGTGTCGCGAACCTCAAAAATATGTAGTCATCCATCCGCATCCCCCTCTCTTATCGGCTCCTGCAGGCCGATGTCCCTTGCTGCTGTCCTGCCGAGAAGCTCTTCATAATGGTCGGGCTCGAGCCCGTGCTCTTTTTTTCCCGGCCTGAGCACGCCTATGTTTTCCCTGGTGAACCTCTCGCCTTTTTTGATAGGCTTTGTCGAATATATGAAATGCCTGGCAAAGCTGTGCAGCTCTTTTTCAGCATCATCCACCTTCTTCCTGCCTGTGCCGAGCGCCTGCTCAAGCTTATGGATGCTCATGACAAGCTCCTTCAGTTCATAAGGCAGGATGGCAAAACCATGGTCCGGGCCAGGCAGGTTGTTGTCTGTGGTGAAATGTTTCTCGATTACAGATGCGCCGAGCGCGACAGCGCCGAGCGGTGCGATGAGAGGCTCTCTCGAATGGTCAGAGAGACCGACAGGACAGCTGAACTCATTTTTCATCTTCGGTATGACACTCAGGTTCATGGCTGACATCGGTGCAGGGTATTTTGCTGTGCACTGCAGCAGGATGATGTCATCGTTTCCGCATTTTTTGATATAATCAACAGCTTTGCCGACATCATTCATTTCAGATGCCCCTGTCGACATTATCACCGGCTTTCCCTTGCCTGCGATTTGTTTGAGGAGCGGGAAATCTGTTATGGAATAGGATGCAGTCTTGTAGGCGTCCATGCCTATCTTCTCAAGCTCGTCAGCAGAAGCGCTGTCAAAAGGCGTCGCAAGGAACATGATGCCCTTGTCGTCGCAGTGCTTTTTGAGCTTCGGCAGCCATTCATAGGGCAGTTCCATCTCCCTGATTATGTCGTATATCTTCTTTTTCTTCCCTATGTATTCCGCGTGGCCAGCGTCCTTTACATACAGCCTCTCTGCGCGGTAGACCTGGAATTTCACAGCATCCGCCCCGCTTTCAGCTGCAATGTCAATCAATCTCAATGCCTGCTCATAATTCTTGACCGGGTCGTCGGAAATCCTGAAATTCGCCCCTGCTTCTGCTATCATAAAGCAGGGGGAACCATCGCCCACAGCCCTTTTTCCAATCCTTATAATCGATTTAAACATATGCCTTACTACCCTCATCCGAACATGTCTTCTTTCAAAAAATTGTCTTTTCTGACGTCTGTCCTGAGCCTCTTGCCCAGAAATTCCTCGTACCTGTCAGCTGTTATGCCTGAGCCCGGCCTCCTGAAATCCAGATCCTCCAGTTTCAAGACTGCTCCTTTTTTGAGGTCCTTGAAAGCCACAAGGCTTCTCCTTCCCGCAAACCCAGGCCTGAGCGCGAACACGTCTTTAGGCCTGCCTACAGCCCTCTCTATCTTGCGGACGTTCTCGACAAAACCCTTGAGCTCGTGAGGCTCGAGGGACATGTAATGCTCGGCGCTCCTCGTGGTCTTGTCAAGGGTTATTGTCTTCTCGATGCAGTCTGCCCCAAACCCCATGCAGGCGTAATCCATAAGGGCATCGACAGAATGGTCGGAGAACCCGACAGGGCAGCCGAATTTTTCCTTGAGATAGCGCAGCACAGAGAAGTTTATCTCCTCATCCTTGCATGGGTAGCCGGGCGGGCAGTGCATTATCATAATATCGTCGTTCCCATTGCCCCTGCAGATGCTCACAGCCCTCTCCAGCTCTTCGAGTGTCCCCCTCGCGTCAAGTATGATAGGAAGGCCTGCTTTTGCCGCATATCCTATGAGGAAGGGGTGGTTTATGTCTGCTGCTGCAATCTTGATTGCGCATGAACCTATTTCCTTGAGCAGCTCCACCTCTTCGGGGAAGAACGCAGTGGAGAAGAACAATATGCCCAGCTCGTCGCAGTACCTCTTTAGCTCCTTCCATTGCGCGACGGGAAGCTCCCTTCTCTTGAGGATGTCATATAATCTCTCTGTCACGTTGCCTTCCGCTGTCCCGTATGTGAAATCCACGGACTTGTCGCCCATGAGCCTGTCGACATCCATTATCTGGAACTTGATGGCATCTGCTCCACAATCTGCTGCAGCTTTGCACAGAGCCTTTCCTGACTCAAAGTCATATATTGTAGGCCCTGCCTCAAGCACGATGAAGCATGGCTCGCCTTCTCCCACTGTCCTGTTGCCTATCCTCAATTTCTTGGTTTTCTTCATTTTCTTCTCCTGATTAGATACTCTGCCAGCTCGAGGTCGAAAGGCTCGTTTATGTCGACGGTCCTCTTCGGGGGTATGTAGTATCCGACTATCCTCTCACCGTAGTATGTCCTGTCCTTCCTGAGCTGGGCTGCTCTTGCGAAAATTATGGAGCCGTCGTGGACAAAGACTTTGGGATTCTTCTGGTCCTGGGTCAGGTATTCACTGCCGTAAAGCGGATTGAGAAACCCGTCCCCCGTCTTCTTGAGCGCCCTGAATGGTGAATACCTGTAGTCTGTTATGGACATGAGATAGTCAGCTCCTGAGGATTCGAACAGCTCGAATGCTTTCCTGATGTCATCACCGGCCCTCAGGGGGCTGGTGGGCAGAAGGATGCAGATGTTCCCGACTTCAACGCCCTTCTTTTCATACTTTGATATGACATCTATGCATACCTGCGGCACAGTCGCGTCATCGCTTCCGAGCTCGGCATCTCTCATCAGTACTTCCGCCCCGAGTCCTTCGGCGATACCTGCTATCTCTTTATCGTCTGTCGATACGACGATCCTGTCGAATATCGCTGCCTTTTTTGCCGCTTCAACTGCATAGTGCAGAAGGGGCCTGCCGTCAAGCAGCGCGATGTTCTTTCTCGGGAACCTCTTTGAGCCTCCTCTTGCAGGGATTATTGCCATGAGCATGGCGCAAAGTATTGGATAAGCATTTAAATAAGTTATGGATTGCAGATATCGATTAAATTCACATTAATAAAATATATAAATGGCGATAATTAGGCCATGTGAGGGTGATATAATGAGATATTGTGCAAGGTGCGTATATCCTGAGAATGCTAAACCAGCCATAATATTTGACGAAGAGGGTGTCTGCAGCGGATGCAGGCTTCATGAGTCAAGGCCAAAGATTGACTGGGACAAGCAGATGGAAAAGCTCAAGGAGATCCTGAAGGAGTACAGCAAGAAAGCGAGGGCGAACGGGTCGAAATACGACTGCATCATACCTGTCAGCGGAGGAAAGGACAGCCATTTCCAGACCTATGTGATAAAGAAGCTGCTCGGTTACAATCCGCTCCTCGTATGCTATAACCACGGCTTCAATACAAAGAGGGGAATCAGGAATCTCACTAACATGACAACGCAGTTCGGTGTTGACATCCTCAGGTTCACGACCAATCCCGAGAGCGCGAGAAAGTTGTCGACATTCATGGTCAAGAAGGTAGGGGACCTGACCTGGCACTACCATGCGGGCATCACCACTTTTCCCATCAAGGCTGCAGTCATGTACAGGATCCCCCTCATCATCTGGGGCGAGCACGGGTTTTCCGACATGCTCGGCATGTACAACCAGGAAGACATGCTGGAGTTCTCAAAGAAGGACAGGAGGGACCATAGCATGAGGGGGTTTGAGCCCGACGACATCCTGGAAGACCCGGAAAACCCCGGGATAACAGAAGACGACCTTGACCCGTTCTACTATCCCAGCAACGAGGATATCGAGAGGGTGGGCGTGAGGGGCATATTCCTCGCGAATTTCGTCCCCTGGGATGCAAGGAAGCACACGAAGCTGATGATAGACAAGTTCAATTTCGAGACAGCCCAAAAGCGCGAGAGGACATTCCACCTTTATGACAAGCTGGACGACATCCATGCCAACGGAACGCATGATTACCTGAAGTACCTCAAGTTCGGGTACGGCAGGGCGACAGACGATGCGTCCATGGAGATACGCCACGGAAGGATGACCCGGGAAGAGGGCATCGAGATGGTAAAGAAATACGACCACGTGAGGCCGAGCGACCTTGACATCTGGCTGAAGTTCGTGGGCTGGGACGAGAAGAAGTTCTTGGACATGATAGAGCCAATGCGTGACAGCTCGATATGGGAGAAGAAGAACGGTGTCTGGGTAGCAAAGGACAGCGTGGCAAATCATGTCCATGACGAGGGAGTTGAAAAGGCAAGGCTCAAGCTCAAAGAGGACAGGAAGCCCATCGCGCCTACGAAAAGCCCGTATTACTCCCGGGACGACCATGTCGAGGAGGACAAGGAATACATCTGGTTATGATGATAGCCATCATCGACTACGGGGCGAGCAACCTCAGGTCGGTTGCCAATGCCCTGGAGGCACTTGGCACTGAATTTTTCATATGCTCCGACCCTTCAGACCTGCCGAAGGCGGACGGCATGATCCTGCCCGGGGTGGGCGCGTTTGCCGACGGCATGGGCAAGCTTGAGAGGATGGGGATGAAGGATGCCCTGGAATCCGAGGTATTGGAAAAGAAGAAGCCTTATCTCGGGATATGCCTCGGCATGCAGTTCCTCGGGGAAGAGAGCGAGGAGCACGGCCTTTGCAGGGGATTCGGCTGGATGAAGGGCCGGGTGAGGAAGATCAGGCATGTTGACGGCTTCAAGATTCCGCACATGGGCTGGAACGACACTGAGCTCAGGGAGGAAGCGCCCATATTCTCCGGCCTAGGGAAAAGCGGGGTATTCTATTATGTCCACAGCTATTTCTTTGATGCCGAGGAGAAAGATTCGGTGATTGCCACCACGTTCCATGCAGAGAAGCTGATCGCCGGGGTGCAGAAGGGCAACATCATCGGGGTCCAGTTCCATCCGGAAAAGAGCCAGGGCGCAGGGCTGATGCTCCTGAAGAATTTCGTAAGGTTCGTGAAAAATGGTTAAGAACAGGCTTATCGCATGCCTATTGTGGAAGGACGGAATACTCGTGCAGAGCAGGAATTTCAGGCATACCAATGCAGTGGGCAACGCTTTTGTCGCTGTCGAGTTCTTCAACAACTGGGCAATCGACGAGATAGTCATACTAAACGTGACAAGGAAGGAGCCGAGAAAGGACAAGTTCGTTGATTCCATAAGCGAGATCTCCAAGAGATGCTTTGTCCCCTTAAGCGTCGGCGGGTTCATAGATTCAGTCAAGGATATCAGGCAGCTTCTCGCATCCGGGGCAGACAAGGTGGTCATCAACACCATGGCATTCAGGGACAACAGCCTGGTGACTGAGGGGGCCAGGATGTTCGGAAACCAGTGCATAGTCGTCTCCATCGATGCAAAGGATGACGGGGTGTATGTTGCCCAGGGATCAGAGGCTACAGGGCTGAAACCTGCCGCCTGGGCAAAGAGATGCGAGGATATGGGCGCAGGCGAGATTTTTCTCACATCGATCGAGCAGGACGGGCAGGGAAAAGGGTACGATCTAAGGCTGATAAGCGATGTTGCGGAGGCGGTCAGCATCCCTGTCATCGCTTCAGGCGGAGTGGGGGAATGGAAGCATTTTGTCGAGGGGATAGAGGCCGGAGCTGATGCTGTGTCTGCAGCGAACATATTCCATTATTCAGATCAGAGCACGAAGAAGGCAAAGAATTACATGAAGGAAGCGGGAATAGACGTGAGAGAGCCTGTATTCTATGACATAAAGACCCCGAGGCGGCCCAGGTATTTCTGACAGTGCATGGATCTGTCCGCATTTGATTCAGAAAAAAACAATATTAATCATGCATCAGAAAAAAACCTTGATTTTGCGGATTATCATATCAGCCTGCTCATCAGTCAGACCGGGATAGATCGGTATGCTGAGTATCCTGCTGTAGAATTCCTCTGCTCTTTGGCAGAGCCCCCTTTCGTAGCCAAGTCCCTGGTACAAAGGATGGTAGTACACAGGAATGTAGTGCACTTGGCAGCTTATGCCGTTTCTTGAGAGGTGCTCGAACATCGCAAGCCTCTTTTTGGGTCCGTCGAGCATCATGATGAAGAGATGATATGCATGGGTCCGGTCTTTCGGAACCCCGATGAGCTCTATCTCCTTGAATGGTCCGAGCTCTTTTTGATACTTCCCAGCAATCTTTTGCCTGTCCCTGACGAACTTTTCAGCCTTGGATAGCTGTCCCAGGCCGAGAGCGCACTGGATGTCAGTCAGCCTGTAGTTGTACCCGAGCTCCTGGATCTCATGATACCAGGGGCCGTCCGCCTTGCCAGTGAACTGCTTAGGATCCTTTGTGATGCCGTGGTTCCTGAGCATTTTCAGCCTCTTGTAAAGCTTTTCCGAATTAGTCGTTATCATGCCGCCTTCCCCGGTTGTCATGAGCTTGACAGGATGGAAGCTGAAAGTGCACATGTCCGAGTGCCTGCAGTCGCCTATCCTTGAGCCTTTGTACGCTGCCCCGAGCGCGTGGGAGCAGTCCTCTATGACTGTGAGGCCGTGCTTTTTTGCGATTGCTGAGATTTGCTCCATGTCGCAAGGCAGTCCTGCAAGATGCACTGGTATCACGGCCCTGGTCTTCGTGGTCACTGATTTTTCGACCTCTTCGGGGCTTATCAGGCCGTGCTTGTCGATGTCGGCGAACACCGGCCTTGCCCCGCAGTAAAGCGCGCAGTTTGCGCTGGCGGCAAATGTTATCGGCGATGTTATGACCTCCCCTCCCTTCACGCCCGCTGCCAGGCAGGCAAGGTGCAGGGCGGCGGTGCCGTTGCTGACAGCGACTGCGAACCTCGCTCCGACAAACTCCGCAAAACTCTTCTCGAACCTGTCCACAAGAGGCCCTGTGGTCAAAAAATCACTCTTAAGCACGTCAGAAACTGCCTTTATGTCCTCTTCGTCGATGCTCTGCTTCCCGTAGTTTATCCCCATTCATACCACACCTTTTGACTCTGCGAATTCCCCTATCATCTTCTGATAATGCCTCTTGTTCTCAAGGACCTTTGGAAAGGTCCTGTAGCGTGACCTGAAAAAATCGTATCTCTTTATGAATGGCAGGTAAAGTATCATGTAATGGACTATATTGAATATCAGCGTGTTGAGATACAGCCCAGGCGCAAATACTCTCCTGCCAGGCCGGCTCTTCTTCAGGAACCTGTCTATCTTCCGGGCTGTCCGAAACCCGTTCAGCCCGTCCAGGTGTTCCGACTTCATCCGGACGAACCCCTTCCTGAAGCCCGATCTCTCATCAAATGCCCTGATACGGCCCTCCCTGTAGAATTCGTCGATACATGACTGGAGCTCCCCTATGCTTCCTGCAATGACATTTCCCTCGTGCATCCTGCTATACCACCTGCTGTAGTCCTCAGCCTCGGGGACCACCTGGATGACGGGCTTGCCGAGTATCCATGACTCTACAGAGGTGATGCTGTCATACACCAGCCAGATGTCTGAGACGTTTATCAGGTCATAGATGTTCTCCTCGTACTGCATGACTATCGCATTGTCAAGCTCTGACCACTCGTCCAGGATCTCGAGGACCCCTGGAAGGAGGCCCGGATGCTTCTTGAAGATGAATAGTATGTCCGGATTGTCCGCAAGCGCCCTGCCGAGAACGTCCCTCACGAATTCCAGGTCAAGCTTCCTGCGCTCCACCTCCTCCTCTGAATATTCAAAGGGATTCGTCTTCCTTCTCTTCTCGTCGACAAAATAGCTGAAGTTCCAGCCCGCATAGGTTATGACCTTGCTGAATCTCGACTTGCCGTATTTTTTGAGGAGCGTCTTCTTGTCCTTGTACTTCATCCACCTGTACTTGTCAAATCCCACTGCCCCTGACACATCTATCAATCCCTTGTAATCAGGGCAGTCGGCAAGGACGTCTTCTTTTATCTTCCTGTTCCATACAAACCTCACGTCGACGTTCATCTCCCTGCCGGTGTTGTATCCCCAGAAGGTGTCGAGGACCTGGGACTCGTGGTTTGACTCTGCGCTCAGCGAGACCGTGGTCATGCCGAGGCGTTTTGCGTACCTTGCGAACATGACCGCGTAAAAATCGCCGTTCGCATCGGTGAGAAGGAGATGTTTCGGCCTGTGCCTGAAGAGAGCGTGCAGGTCGAAATGAGGGACGACTTTGACGGAATAACCCCATTTCTCGAGATAGTACATCACGTTGTACAGGACAAGGGTGTCCCGCTCGACATATCCCACCTGGGGGACGAGGATGTCCACCATTTTACATGAGTCCCTGACTCCGGAAGAACTCCTCAGCCTCGTCCCTGCTGATGAGATTGTCCTTCGAGCTGTATTCGTCCATGTCCTTTTCAGTCAGCTGCCTGCCCTTGAAATAAGCGGGCCTTTTGTCGTCTATGTACCTCTCAATCTGGGATATTATGATGTAATTGCCCTTGTACTGGTACGTCCTTGGCACTTCACTAGAGTTGATCATCACCTCATGGAGCTTCTCGCCGGGCCTTATGCCTATCACCTCGACGTTGTTGGTGCTCCTGTTCTTGGATTTGAGTATGTCGATGAGGTCTATAATCCTGAAGGAAGGCAGTTTCGGGACAAAGACCTCCCCTCCGCGGCCTGTTTCGGATGCGTCGAATATGAGCTTGACAGCCTGCTCCGGAGTGATGATGAAGCGCGTCATTCGCTCGTCGGTCAGGGGTATCTTGTCGCCGTTCCTTATCTTCTCCTCGAAGAACGGGATGACAGAGCCGGTGCTCTCAAGCACGTTGCCGTACCTCACGCACAAGAACCTCGTAGGGCATGTGCCCTTGCTGTAATTGCTCTCGATGAATATCCTCTCGCCGACGAACTTGGATGCCCCGTAGGTGTTCACAGGCGAGCACGCCTTGTCAGTCGAGACAAAGACAGCCTTCTCGACCCTGTTTGCGAGGCATGCATTGACCACGTTGAGCGTGCCGAGGATGTTTGTCTTGATCGATTCCTCCACATTGTACTCGATCATGTCCAGCCTCTTCAGGGCTGCGGCATGGATGACGATGTCTGCGTCCCGCATGGCCTTGTGCAGCCTCTCATAATCCCTCACGTCTCCTATCAGGTTCCTGAGCCTAGGGTCATTGCCGAAAAGCTCCTGGGTCCTGTGATGCTTGACCTCGTCCCTGGAAAAGAGCCTGATGCTCTGGGGCTTCTGCTTGAGCAGCTCTTTTGTCAGGGCGATCCCGAGATATCCCGTGCCCCCTGTTATGAGTATGGTCTTGTCCTTGAAAATCTTGCTCGCCTCCGACCGGATATGTATGGAAACAGTTCCCGTCTCCACGCCAATATGATGCTATGAACCCTGGATGACTTATAAATTTTATGCACATCAGGTAAAGCCCGCCCTGCCTTCTGCCTTCAGGTCCTGAATATGAGGCCCGGGTCGAGCCTGGAAATGTTTGTCCAGATGTCCCTTACAAAGATCTTGTACAGCATAGAGATGACCCTGGTCTTCCTGTCGACATAATAGAGGAGCGGGATGTTCAGTATGCAGAATATGACGTATTTCACAGCCGGCACTATGAAAGATGCGAGGCCTTCGCCTGCGGAATAGTCGAAGAGGCCGAGCGCGTAGAAGAGCAGCGCCATGTAGGCGAAAGGGAACATGTACATGCCTGTGGATTTAAGTATGTCCTGGACATTGAATCTCAGTGTCTTCAGGGTGTAGAAGCAGAAGATGAAGAACTCGATGAGATAGGCGATAAGCGTAGCTAGCGCGACACCCAGAAGGCCGTAGCCCTGGCTGATGTATATTATGTTTAGGACCAGTACGAAAGCGATCATCATGGTCCTGATGACGATGATGTTCCATTCGAAGTTTATCGAGATCAGGAAATTCGTTATCGGGATCTTGGCTGAAGCGAAGAAGGCGGCAAACATAAGGATATACACTATAGGGACTGCAGGTATGTATTTTGGGACAAAAAAGTTCACGAACGGGTTCAGGAAGAAGAATGCCCCTGCGATGATGAAAGGTATCGAGTAGGCTATGACTGTTGTGGGCACAAGTATGTAGTTCTTCATCTTCGAGTATGAGTTCCACCTGCCGTATGCCTCTATCTGTCTTGGGAACATGACGCCACCTATGGCCTGCGGTATGTAGCCGACTATCTCGATGATGAACACCGCAAAGCCGTAGTATCCCAGCAGGGTCGTTGTGTAGAACTTTATAACCATCCATTTGTCGACTGTCAGGAAGGCTGTGGATATTATGTATACCAGGGCAGGGAGGATGCCTGATTTTATCATGAGTGTCAGCGCCTTTTTTCTTATGTTCTTCGGGCTGAAGCTGAATTTATAAGGGGCGATGACGAGTCCTGTAACCGTTGTTATGATGTATGATATTATGAATGCCGCAAGGACGCCGTCGAGCCCGTATGGTCCGGCCAAAAGCAGCACGAGGATTAGCTTGCTTGCCGAGAGGACGACATTGAGGATGCCCGCTGCCCAGAATCTCTTGTCGATCCTGAGGAAATTGAGCTGGAAGAAGTTGAAGTGCTGGAAGAGGATGATTGCGGAGAGCAGCCTCAGCCCTGTCAGGGTCTCATGGCTGTAGTTGAGGATGAATGAGCTGATGAAGGCTCCGACAGCTATCAGGAGCATGATGTAGAACGTCGGGCCGAAAGTGAGGTCCCTGACCTCCTGGATCTCCTTGTCGCTCCTGCCCTTTCCCCTTATGAAGGGTATCTTCTTATAGCTTGCGGAGTAAAGCGGAAGAAAAGCGAACCTGGTGTACTCAAGTATGAGCATGAGAGCCGAATAGAGCCCGAATATTGAGACTGAAAGCTGTTTTAGCAGATATGTCGTGGTTATCACGATGAGGAAAAATGATATGTACTTGCAGACAGAGAATATGACAGTGTCCTTGATTATCGAATGTTCCTCGCCCATCAGTCCAGAGATTGGGCATGCAGTATAAAAATTTTATGAACACATGTACTTTTATCCTGGTAACTTCCTTTGATTAATTTATCTGCAATGGTTCAATGCAGGGGATATGGAAATATATCCCTGCAGGAAGAACACTTCATCATAGTCCAGGATGCTCAAGAATCTGTCTGCATACTCCGAAGCCTTGCTGTTGCCATTGGTTATGTGGGCATGCAGCTCCTTAATCTTATCTGAGAACTCCGCAGGGATGAGATTATCCAGGGTTCTTATTATAGATATGCCGAATCCTACCTCATTGAGCACTGTCTTGTTCGGGTTGCTGAGTTCAGTCTCATGCCTGTCAAGAAGATTATCTGTCGCATCTGCCAGGAGCGCTATTGCATGCGCCGGATTACCATGCTTCTTGATGTTGTATATCCTTGAGCCCCGTTTATATCTCTTTACCGTGTATTCATCGATGACAGATGAAGTCTCAGGGTGTTCCAGCTTCCTCATGATATCCAGGGGTGTTGTATGGATAAGGGCGGATTCAAGCACGAATCTCGTTTTCTCTGTCAGCCCGTTCTCCCTGAGATGGTTCAGGAGAAGCATGTAATCATTGTTGAAACCCTCGTCCAGGAAATCATGGCTTATGGCCGAGGTCATCGAGCTGTCGTAAAGGGGGCTGTCTTGATCCAGCAGCTCGCCGATGATAATGCCTGACCTGTACGGATGTATCGAATAAGGGCGCTGCAATCCATGGACGTCCGGATAATCCCTTTTTGTGTCCTTGAGGCAATTGACATTGATCAGCAGCTCATCGATGTGGCTTGATGAGAATATCCTCTCTGATTTCGAGTTCGATACTTTTGCAAGATGATACCTGATGCCTTTTTCAAATTTAAGCAGCTGCTCTTTGTGATTGGCCGTGTCCAGCCTCTTGTTCAGCAATAGATCATAATGATACAGGACTGGGATGATGTTATTCTCCTGGTCTTTGAGCCAGTCCATGAATAAAGGTGCGTCCATGCTTATCAAATCAATGTTTCAGAACCTCTTTGTACGTCGGAAAAGCCGGGAATTTATAAACTTAATTAATTCTGCCCTTTGCTGCACCTGTCAAGGGCATCTTCCATCCCCTCACAGATCCTCTTCCAGTTGAAGTTCTCCTCGACATACTTCCTTCCCTGCTTGCCGAGCATGTCTCTGAGAATCTGGTCATGATAGAGCGTGCTTATCTGCTTCTCCCATTCCCTCTGTGTTGATGCATAAAGGACCCTATCGCCTAGCATCGACCTTATCTCATTGAGTTTTGAGCACACGGCGGGCTTTTCGCAGGCAAGATATTCAAGGAGCTTGAGCGGGCATGTCCCGTCAGTCACCCTATTTTTCTTGAATGGCACAGTAGTTATGTCCATCCTGTTTATGTATTGCGGGACTTCGCCATAAGGCACATTCCCTGTGAATGTGACGATGCTCTCCATCCTGTTCTGCTTCACGTATTCCTGGTATCTGGGCAGGTCCTCTTCTCCGCCGACAATCATCACCTTGAGCTTATAGCCCTTGAGATTCTTTACAGCGGATAGCATCGGCCTTAGGTCGACCCATTCACGAAGGGCGCCGAGATATCCTATGACGATGCCTTTGTGTCTTGACTGGCGTGGGCGGAATCTCTTCAGGTCCACACCATTCGGTATGTATATATGCCTGTGCTTCTCCAGACCAAGGCTCCCTATCAGCTCCTTTGCTGAGACAGTAGTAAGTTCTGCCATCCTTAAGTTCTTCTCGAGCATCATGCCTCCGAAATAACCTGCAAACAGCCTTAGGAATGCAGGTATCTGAGTGCTGTTCCTCAGCATGTCTGGCATGTCATCTGCGAGGTCATATATAGTCTTTATGCCGTGCTTCTTCAGCCTCTTTGATATGAGATAGCTCAGTATGAGGCTGTTGTAGGCGAGATGGATATCTGTCTTTTCCAGGTCTATCCCCCTGAGCAGCCTGTTAATTGAGAAATAAGCCTTCCCTTTCTGGAGGATCGGGCTGAGTTCCCTGTCAGTGATATAATGTACCTTTATCCTTCTAATGAGCGCCTGGTTCTGCTTGATTCCCTTGTGCTTCCAAGTATCCCTGAGGCTTATGACAGTGACTTTATGCCCATTATTGAGGAAATGCTCAATGAAATGATGGAGCCTTGAGAAAGATGTCTTCTCCAGGTCGATTATGGATGTGATGAGTATGTTCATGGAAAAGGGAATCCCGTCCTGTTTAATAATCTTTCTCAGGTTTTTTCATCTCTTTTCAGTAGCTCCTTTGAGCCAGATATCGAGTATCCTCTCCCCTGCTTTTCCGTCGCCGAAGGGGTTTGTCCATTCTTTTCGGTCCGCAAGCATAAGCTTGGTTGATTCAAGTATCTTTTTCGGGTCAGTGCCTGCGAGGATGTTCATCCCTGCCTCGATTGTCTCAGGCCGCTCTGTATTGTCCCTTATGGTCACGCAAGGTATCTTCAGTATGCATGCCTCTTCCTGGAGCCCGCCTGAGTCTGTTATTATCAGCCGGGCATTTCCCTCTAGCTGGAGAAATTCGAGATATCCCATCGGGTCCAGGAGCCTGATGCTGTCTGGCACTGAAAGGCTGAATCTCTTTATGTTGTTTGCGGTCCTCGGATGTGTCGGGAAGATGATAGGGACCTTTAAATATCGCTGGACAAGCACCAGACCCTCAAGTATCCCTCTAAGCCGTTTTTCAATATCCACATTCTCTGCTCTGTGGGCAGTGACCACGACATACCCTTTCTTGCCCAGGCCGAGCCTTTTCAGGACATCGACTCTCTTGTCGGCGATTTTCAGGTTCTGCTCCACAGCATCCACAATAGTGTTGCCTGTCAGGAACATCTTCCCCTCATTGATGCCTTCATCTTTGAGGTTCCTGAGAGCTGCTTCTGTCGGGGCAAAGAGATAATCTGATATATGGTCTGTTATTATCCTGTTTGTCTCCTCGAGCATGGTCAGGTCATGGCTCCTGAGCCCTGCCTCGTGGTGGCCTATCTTTATCCTCAGCTTGTTTGCCGCAAGCGCGCCGGCAAGCACGCTGTTAGTGTCTCCCTGGACAAAGACTATGTCAGGCAATTCCTTCCTAAGGATGTCCATAATTTCACGGATCATCATCCCTACCTGCTTCCTGTATTCCTGTCCGCCGACATTCAGGTTGTATTTCGGCTCATTCAGCTCAAGTTCCTCAAAGAATTTCCTGTCCATCTCATAAGTGTAATGCTGGCCCGTATGCAGAATGAAATAATCCAGTTTCATTTTCTCGCATGCCCTGATGAGGGGCGCCATCTTGATTATCTCGGGCCTGGTCCCTATGATTATGCATATTTTCATCATCTGAATGAAACCATGAATCTTTATTAAGTTTATGGATATCCAATCCGGGTCAAGCGGCTTTACATTCCTATTTCTTCTTCCTCTCAAGCGCTATCTCCCTTGTCAGCTTAGTAAGGTCCTGTTCCAGCTGCTCTATCTTGGAATATATCCTGTAAATAGAATATATCAGGAAGACTATGCTGATGTAGATCAGGACATCGATCCCTCTGCCTATGCCGAATATCTGCGCGGGAATCGCAGTGATCTCAGGGACCAGTACGACAATGACGATGGATACCCAGATGATTATCCAAAGCATGAATTCCCAAAGGGATTCAGTATTTTTCCTGTACCTCAGGTATGACCTGCTGAGTGCAAAAGCTGCAAACAATATTATTATCACCTGCAATAACATTCATATCACCTTCCTTATCTCATCAGTTTTTTCAATATCAGCTTTGCGACGATCCTTATGGCATTGATGCTACTCTGGCCATGTCTGAGCGAGTAGTCTGTATATATCGCCTTTATTGGCACTTCCTGAAATCTCAGCCTGTTCCTTCCTATCTCCCTGATTATCTCAGAGCTGACCTCCATCCTGTTTGTCCTGATATTTATCTTTTTGGCAGCCTGTGCAGAGAATGCCCTGAAGCCTGACTGGGAGTCCGTCGTCCACACCCCGAATAGGATGTAGGTTATTATGTTGAGCCCGAAATTTCCGACCCTCCTGAGAAGGGGCATCCCTTTTGGATTTATGAGCCTTGAGCCGATCACAACATCAGCCTTGCCCTTCAGTATGGGCGATATTACATTCCTTATGTCTTTTGGGTTGTGCTGGCCGTCAGAGTCGAATGTCACAATGACATCTGCCTCAAGCTTCAGGGCACCTGCAAGCCCTGTTCCGAGAGCCCCACCAAGTCCCCTGTTTAATAAGTGCCTGTAGACAATGGCCCCTCTCTTATCTGCAATCTCTGCAGTGCCGTCCTCGCAGCCGTCATCGATTACAATCAGGTTATCAAATCCCTCACTCCTGACACTGTCAATCACCCTGCCTATGACTTTCTCCTCATTGAAAGCGGGCATCACGATAAATATTTTTTTGGTTCCGGATTTATTTACCATTTCATATCACGTAGAGGAGCACAAAGAGTATGAGGCCCCAGGCCAGGATTGATAGTGCAAGGCCAGGGTCTGCGGCAAGCTTTTCAGGCTGCCTCGGGATGTCTGAGCCTGACGATATCAAGTAATGATACCTGTACAGTCCGTAGAGCACGATAGGCAGTGTGTATATCATGTTGTCCCCTCCCTTGAGGAATGTGTACAGTGCATAGGATATCATGAGTATGGCCATGTCAGCAGTTATCAGCTGGTCAAGAAGCTCTACAGAATAATGCCTGAACACCTTCCTGTGCCTGGATGCGTCTTTGCCCAGGAATGCAAGGTCTGACCTGCGCTTGCCGAGGACCATGAACTGGGAAAGGAAGAATGCACAGACTAGGAGCCAGGGAGAGATGTCCACATTGATGATGAATGCGCCGGAAATGGCCCTAAGCACAAAGTTGATGCTTATCAGGATGATGTCGATGTACATAATGTCTTTGAGGTACAGAGTATACGCAAGGCTGAGGATGAATAACCCTGCTATCGTGAGCATGAAATATGCAGAGAGCATCGATGAGGCAAGCACAGAAATAGCGACAAGGAAAAATGCGAGCAATGAGGCAGCATGGACTGGGAACCTGCCAGAGGCTATAGGCCTGTCTTTCTTCTCAGGGTGCAGGCTGTCGGATTTCCTGTCGACTATGTCGTTGATGGTATAGTTGGCTGATGATATCAGGCAGAGGGAGACGAACCCGAGCATCGTCGGCCAAAGCTCTCCTGCAATGAACACATGGCCTGTGAAGAAGAGGGCGATGAAGATGACTATGTTCTTGTACCACTGGCTCACCCTTAGGAGCCTGAAAATATCCCCTGCCATATTTATTGGGGTGTGCGGGGCTTTTTTAAATATTGTGAATCAATCATGTTCACCTTGGACTTTATTGCTATCAGTTAGACATTATTTCATAAGTAATGAGGAATTGAGACTTTGTATATATCGAACCACAAGCTTTAAAATATACATAATGATATCCTGTAATTATGATGAACAATAAAATCATGCCGATAATCCTTGAGAAGCCAGGCATAGGGAAGATAACTCTCCCCGGGCTGGACTGCAAAAAGGCGACAGCAGATATTGTCGATGGCATAGTGAAGTACCTTCAATCCACTGGTGCAGACGGGATTGTGGTCGGTCTTTCTGGAGGGGTGGACTCATCCCTGACAGCAGCACTCTGCCATAAGGCAGCAGTTCTGCTCAATGGCAGGTTCCATGCCCTCATCATGCCTTCAGAAGAGAATTCCCAGGAAGATCAGCGATTAGCAGAAAAGCTTGCATTGAAGCTGGGACTCGAAAAAAGGGAAAGGAAGCACCTGGCAGGGTGCAGGTCAGGATATTCTATAGTTCCTATCGATGACATCAAGGATGCTGTCAATAACATGCTCGGGCTTGAGGGGGTCGCATATGAGAACATGCAGAGCAGGATAAGGATGCTCCTCCTGTATGGGATGAAGGAATCAGCTCCTCATTCCAGGGTTGCAGGGACAGGCAACAGGGATGAGGACTTCGGCCTCGGCTATTTCACCAAATATGGTGACGGCGGTGTGGACTTCTCGCCTATTGCGATGCTGTCCAAACGGCTTGTCAGGGCGATGGCAGCTTACAACAAAATACCGGCTGAGATAGTCACCAAGAAGCCGACAGCAGGTCTCAGGAAAGGCCAGACAGACCGGCAGGACCTCGGCTGCTCATATTTCCAGGCAGAGGTCATTGTCGCAGGCAATGACGATGGGCATAGCAGGAAAATGATTCTTGAGATAGCGAAATACCCAGAAGGTCATGATGTTTTTATGGATGAAAAGATGAAGAAACAGCTTTCAGGGATCACAGGAGAGATGATAGAAGATGTCCTGTTCCGCCATGAGAAGCTTGCTCCGCACAAGCTTGAGGCTCCGCCTGTCATCCTGACGACAGCCTTCATATGATGTCTGTCTTCATGCTGATGTCAAGGGACTTGTATGAATGGGTGAGCACCCCTGCTGATATGAAATCTATCCCGGTCATTGCCACTTCTGCAAGATTTTCAGCTGTGATTCCTCCTGAGGCCTCTGTCTTCTTTTTCCTGTTGATGAGACCAACAGCCTTTTTCATGTCCGCTGTCCCCATGTTGTCAAGCATTATCCAGTCGCATTCTGTCCCAATTGCTTCCTTGACCTCTTCGATGCTTGAGCACTCGACCTCTATCTTCATCCCCTGTCCTGCTTTTTTCCTTGCCAGAGAAACAGCGTCTGTGATAGATCCGTTGACTTTGATATGGTTGTCTTTTATGAGGACCATGTCATAGAGGCCCATCCTATGATTCTCTCCACCGCCTGTCTTGACAGCATATTTCTGCAGATATCTCATCCCTGGGGTGGTCTTCCTTGTGTCGAGAAGCT
Source organism: uncultured Candidatus Woesearchaeota archaeon (assembly GCA_963717515.1). Lineage (GTDB taxonomy): Archaea > Nanobdellota > Nanobdellia > Woesearchaeales > DSVV01 > CAYXZQ01. The sequence goes on along the minus strand of OY970338.1, from coordinate 669,644 downwards.
TTGCATGTGATCCATGGATCAGCTTTTCATAATTATTAGTCGTTGTAGCGACACCGCTTAGGTTCTGCAGGAAATTCAGGACAGTCCTCTCTACAGATAATATCGGCCTTGCTGGACCCTCGACCAGAGCAATGATGTCGCCGGCAGATACAGTATCACCATCCTTGCTGTTGAGCTTCACAGCCACGTTTTCATCGACAATCCTGAAAATGAACCCTATCAGGTCAAGGCCGCATATCAAGCCTTTCTCCTTTGCGATGATTCTGGCCTTCGCCATCCTGTCTTCGGGAATGCATGACATCGTCGTTATGTCGCCTGCCTCGATATCCTCGGACAGCGCCAGCTCAAGGATCTTCTTGACTTTTTCGAATTCAATCGCCATACGGAATCGGATAAAAATATCATTTATAAATCTATTTGAATCCCGCTCCTAAACCCTAATCCAGTATAATATATTGTATCCGATAATTTATTATAACAAAATAAAAATCCTTAAGCCAATGGCTTTGATTGATGTTGGAGAGATTGCTGAACTGGCATACAGAAGCATCCTGATCAAGGGAATCGACAACCATGACTGGCCCCACACCCTGGATGTTTTCTCAAAAGCCGAATATATGGTCAAGCATAATAATATTCAGGACCATGTATCGATAAATTCCATCCATGTCGCAGCATTTATGCATGATACCCAGAGAAAAGGGCATCTGCAGGACTTAGGACACGGCCACAGGGCTGCTGTGAAATTCAGGGAGATTGTACCTGATTACTGGATTAGAGAAGGGCTGATTTCTGTCGATTCCATCATCTTCACCCTTGAAAATCACGACAGGGAGACCTCGCCTGGCGGAGACTGGAACATTGTTCATTATTATACTCTTGCAGGCAGCATACGTCCGGAAGTCCCGGCAATCGTATGGGATGGTGACAGATTATGCCTATACAGGGTCCCATTCATCAGGAAAGTCAGAAATCTGGAGTTCAATACATCATTCGGACGCGAGTATGTGAACAGCAGGCAGAATAAGATGCATTATGGAAGATATGACCTCCTTTGACCTAATATGACTTAAACAGCTTCCCCCACTCTGTCTTATTGAATTTTCTTATCCTAGACCTGCCGATTGTGGGATACCAAAGGTAGTCATGGTAGAAATAAGAGCCGAATACCGCAAGCCTGAAGAGGCCTGTATGGAAGAGGAGCGGCTCAAGGAACGAGAGCGGGCCTTTCCTGAATACCTGGTCCCAGAATATCACAGGGCTCCTGGCTGTCCTGAACCCGAAATCAACCCTTGAGATGTCCTCGCCTGCAATGTCCATCTGCGATATGTCCCCACAGCCCAGCCCTTTGTCATGGGCCATCTTTATGAACCTTATCTTCATGGGGTCAAAACCCATCATCTTCGCCGACACTGCGTCAATAGCTACCTGGTCTGATGATGCTATTATGTAATCCTTGATTACAGGATGCATTGTCCTAGGCCCCATGCCGTCCCCGCACACTGTCCCGTCCATCACTGCAAATATGCCCGGGTGGATCTCCTTCTGAATTGTCATCAGGTCGACCAGCACCTCATGGATGATTTTATGGCTGTGATGCCTTCGCTCTGTAATAAGTCCGCCGAAGGAATTCTTGACTGCCCCTGTCATGGTCGTGTGCCCATGGGTCTTTATTGTCGGCAGATGGATGATGTCATTTCTTATGAACATCTTCGGGATCCTGTGTCCGTCAGGAAAGAGCCTCTCGATAGCAGGGACAGGGCACTTGGGCCTGAATCTGACCCACTCTGCACCAGTCAGCGGCTCATATTTGAGATTGTATCTCTCCAGGATTCCAAGCCACCTGTTCCCCCTCGCCCCCTTCCAGACATCAGTGACAACTGTCCTGTTCTCTACAGGGTGGATGTCAGTGTAACCGTCGTCTGCAAGGGTCTTTAGCACACCATCAAGCTGCCATGGCTCAGTCGAGCATGCAGGGAAATATTTTGACCATGAGAGGTTCAGCTTGATGATTGTCTTGCGCTCCTTTGATATTGTCCTCTTATATTCTGCGAGGTGCATCAGTCTCGAATAATCCGCCAGGACACCCGAAGGTGTCGTCTTGAGCACTGCTACTTTTGTTTGTTTCATCTTCATCTGAAAGTGAATGCCCTGTGCATGTTGAAGCTGTAGAACAGGACCAGAAAGACAGCTATCATCTTTGCATAGAGGTACAGCAGGTTGAAATATTCGACCAGCACATACATGATTGTGAGGGTGATTCCAAGGCCTATCACGTTGATGACAATGTAGGTGAGCAGCTGTCTGACGAATTTTCGGTCATGCTTCCTGAAATTCAGGTACTTGTTGAGCAGGAAATGCGTCGCTGCCCCGAATGGATAAGAGATTATTGCGGAAAAGATGTAATATACCCCTATTATGCTTGTCAGTATGAACAGGATGGAAAAATCGACTAATGCTGAGATTCCGCCTATTATCACATATATCAGAAACAGCCTCCTCAATTTGGTATCAAGCAACATTGCCTTGAAATAATTGACAGCTTTCACACAGACATTAAAAAATGTCGATTATATAAATCTTTTGAAGCTTGTTCTTCATGCCACCGGAACCTATTGAATATTGTTTGATTTTTTCCCTTTTATTGTCAGATTTTCCTGCATAGAAGCTTTTATAAATACCGCTCTTTTCACAAGGGGCAGCCATGGGAAAAAAGGAAAAGATCACAGTCGTAATACCAGCATACAATGAAGAGAAGAATATAAGGGAATTGATAACCAGGTCCAGGAATCATTGTGATGATGTGCTTGTCGTGCTGTCCAAGAAATCAAAGGACAGGACCCGCTCGATTGTGAAAGAGATGGGTACACCTTTCATAATCGATAACGGCAGGGGCAAGGGCGATGCGCTGCGGTGCGCGATAAGGCATGTGAAGGAAGGTATCATCGTCTTCATAGATGCGGACGGCTCTCACAATCCAGATGACATACCCAGGCTTACAGGCCACATTACAGAGAAAGGCTATGACATGGTCATAGGCTCAAGGATGACAGGAGGCAGCGATGAGTTCAATGGGACAATCGATGAATTTTTCCGCCTCATGTTCGGAAGCATCATAACACTCCTGATCAATCTGAGGTTCGGCTCAAGGATATCAGACCACCTCAACGGTTTTCGGGCATTACGTTCAGAGGTTGCAAAGAAGATAGGCCTGAGGGAGAATATCGCGACCATAGAGCAGGAGATGGGAATCAAATTTCTTAAGAAGGGCTACAAGGTCTCTGAGATACCCTGCCATGAATATTTCGGAGGCAGGTCGACAATACATATATGGAGGGATGGCCCTAAATTTCTCTGGCAGCTTCTCAGGGATATCTGGTAGCACATGGCAATTCATTTCCTGCATATGAAGACCAGATTCATCGAAAAGTGCTTCCACAGTCTGCTTTTTATGTAAATGGCAAACCCCCCGGGCAGCATCACTTCCCCAAAAAATTTGATCTCCCTGAATCCAGACTCCTCAAATATCCTTCTCCATTCTGATGGTTTTAGTGTAGAGCAATGAGTCCTGTCCACAAGGTTTGAGAATTCTGTAAAGGCCCTTCCGACCAGGCCTGATTTGTTGGGGCATGAGCCGATGAATATGCCCCTGGGTCTCAAAGATGAATATGTCTTGGATATGACCTTGCCAGGATCACTTATGTGCTCAAGGACATTGAACCCTGCAATTGCATCATAATAGCTCTCCTTTAGATTTTTCTTGTTGATATCACCTTCAGATACGCGGCCTTTGAATCTTTTCTGGGCGATATCTATTGCATATCCGGAAATATCCATGCCATAGACATCAAAAAACGAGCTGGCTGAATCCAGGAATTCTCCCCTTGCACAGCCTATCTCAAACAATCTTCCGCCTTTGACATGCTTCAATAGCTCTTTGAGCCTGTTCCTGTTCCTCAACGACCCCTTATTCATCCTGCGTATGGGATTATCAAAATACTTTCGGCTGTAGTCTTTCTTTATCATGTCCATCAGCATCTGAATTCCATCACGCATATAAATTAATTGCGGCTAGGCAGGTTTATACTGTAGATCTTTGCAGCCTCAAGCCCCTGGTAATAGAATGTCTTCTCAAGGATCAGGTATTTGTCGAGCTCATCAGACCAGGGATGAGTGATATTGAGGCTTGGCTGGACAAGGAGGGCATCATACTGCCTGTACTCGTCCCCCCTGAGTGCAGGGTCTAGCCATGTGTGGAGTTTCTGGTAGCTTATGTTGTAGGTCTGGAGCGTCTTCTCATAATCATCCTTGTCAATTATTAGGAGCGGGTCAGAGATCCCCACAATCTGCCCGTTATTGTCAAACTGGTACACATTGCTCAGCCACCTGTAGTGCCAGAAAAGGTACTTGACATTGTCTTTCTTCAGAAGCTCAGCTCTCTTGCTGTCGTCGTCACCATGCAGGATGACCGCAGCATCAATGTAACGCTCATCAACATCGACAAACATGCCGAAATGTGCCCTTCTCGATGCCAGCAGCTTCCTGCCAGTCAGTGCATTGAGCATGAAGGCGTCTTCATTGTCAGAAAGGAATACGTCATCCACATTTGTGTTCTGCTTGACCCAGCCGGAGATGTCATCCAGGTATTGGGGCATGGGCTGTTTTGCATTCTCATAATATGGGGATTTTGTCTTGGATGCAGTATATCCTAAGGCACCGACTGAAAGGATGATGATAAAAAAAATTATGAATATATGCTCGGAGTATTTTTTTATGCTTTTGATAGTACCAGATAATGTGTTAAGGAGTATGATTATTCCAATGAAAGGGACAAGCATCATGAACACTGATGAAGGATATCCGCCGAGGGAGCTGGGCGTGAGGTTTGTATGCAGCAGCGGCTCTGATATTATTATATGGCCATATCCGAGGACCATGTCAGCAAACAGGAACAGCAGGAATCTGATCTCCTGCGATCTCTTCCTTATGAATATCATCCCGACAAATCCTACGTCAAACATTATCCCGATAATCAGGCTGAGCGCGCTTGTGAATTTTGGGATGAACATCCACGCAAGGCTCCCAATGATGTATTTCAGCTGCTGGTAGAACGTATCCACCACTGCGTAATTGAAATCCTGAAGCCTGTTCTTGACTGCCAGGTGAAGCATGAATATCGGGATGAACCAGTATATGAGCCCGATTGCAAAACCTATTCCGAACACCGTCGAGAAGTAGATGAGGTTTCTTTTCAGATTCTTTTTGACCTGGTCAAAATCAGGCTTTCTGAATCCTGAATACTGGAAGAAAGTCATATAGATGAAATACAGTGCGAGAAGGAATGAGGCTGCAATCCCGGCAGATGTATGGGAGAGCATGACAAGGCCGTAGGATATCCCCGCGAGTATATTGAATCTGAGCTCATCCTTCTGGTAGGAATAGAACAGCAGAAGGAGGAACAGCAATGTGGTTATTGTCCTTGCTGCATGATAATAGTAATATAGCGAGCCGGTTGCGAGACTATAGGAGGCTACGGCCAGTGCAAGAGTCCTTTTCTTGAGGAACACGAGGCCAAGCAGGTAGGACAGGATGCCGATGATGGGCGTGAAGAGGATATTTGAGTAGAATATCGTGTTAATCAGGTTCAGGCCTGAGATCCTGGAGATTGCGACAATCGTCAGATGGTAGAGCGGAGGTACCCATGGATAACCTCCTGCAGCTTGCGAGTTCTCGAATATCGAGCCCCCGGAACTGAGGTGGTTTATCATGCCCAGATGATAGTAGTAATCACCGCCGTACAACGGGCCCGGGAGCTGTTTTAGCTGGTCGACAATCCCTATCTGCAGGGCGAGGAATATGAGGATGACGACGACCAATGCCTTGTCCTGCCAGTTGCTCTTCAGAAAACGCCGGAATTTATATCCTGGGGCACTGTCTTTCATTTTATTTTGTTTCGAGAAGTTTTACGATCTCATATCCATATGAAGTCTTGAATGGCTTCGAGACTCCGCCAGCTTCCAGGCTGAAGACAGCATCCTCAAAGGATTTTGGCATGACACCCCTGCCGAACCAGCCCGGGCTGCACCTGATTGTCTCATCGCTGCATTCTGAATATTCCTGCGCAAGCGTGTCGAAATTGTCGGGCGTTATCATGCTGTATATCTTGTCTGCAAGCGCAAGAGCATCAGCATCTGTCCTGTTGGAAGTGCTGATCAGGATATGCTCGACCTTTGCAAGCGAGGCATCGCCAGAATCAAGAGCTGTTTCAACCGTGCTGTTTGGAGTTCCAGAGGGCTGACCAGGGGTTGTGTTCAACGATGGTGACTGCTCAACCTTGCTGATTGTGCTGGTATCAGAGTTTACACTGATGCTTGCATTCCTGCCCTGCCAGTCGACTTTCCAAGTTATTATCTTCGCCCCAGTTATGTCCCTTACATTGTTGAACATGTCGAAATGCGACAGGCCAACACCCCCGAAATAGAAGAGCCTGGTGAACATGCTGCCTGTAAGGTCGTAATCCATGAGGACAGACTGGTAGCTTCCACCTGTCTGCACGATCGCTGCACCCAGGGGACGACCGTTCTGGGAAGTGATGTAGCTGCCCGGGTATTGCTTGATCCTGAAATTACCATTCCTGTCGATGTATGATACAGCCTTGACATTCAATGACGTGCCCGGGATCGATGCTTCTTCTGTCGACAGGTCGAACTGAATTCCGTTGCTGCATGATACTATGTCGGCGCTCACAGTGCATTGCGAGAGGTCGCCGGCATATGATGGCCAGGGGCTAATCCACTGGTCAGGGTCGGTGTTCTTTATCTCGTTGTATGTACTTAGGGCCGCTGTGCTGTTCAGCCCGAACTCATCCTCCAGGATTGTTACGCCGCCTTTCTGGTTCTTGTTGTACACCTTGTTGTACATCAGGGCCTTGTCAAAATCCCACGCGCCGAAATGTGCCCAAACCCCTGATTTTCCGACCATGTCCTCGCTTGTGATGAAATAATCCTCAGGAGGGCTGCAATGGGTATATTGCAGCACATCTTCAGCCTGCGCATCTGTAAGCCCTTTTGACAATAATATTTCCTTGGCAGCTGTCCTGTCGAGCACGATGATATCATATATCGTGTTTATAGTCTCATAGGAATCATTATCCAGGAATGGAAGAAGCTTGTCGAAACCGGAGTTTGAGCCGCAGTCAAGATACCTCAGGATTCCCACTGATTCTGTCTCATTCCATGTGAGCATCAGTTTTCCGAGCCAGTGGGCTGCCGGATTGTTCTGCCTTCCCCCGTCAAGAGTGACTGCCCTCTGGCCTATGGCCGCAAACCAGTGCCCGAAATCCCACCATGAGTTTATTATTGCATCAGGCTTGGACTGGTCCCTGATTTTTGTAAGGCTGGAGAACCAGCTGTCATCCATGCTGGGGATCTCGTTTAGTGCTGTGTCGTTGGCAGCCTTGACGAAATTGATAGGGAAGAACAAGAGTGCACAGAAAATCCCGAAAATTGCGACATAGGCATATACCCTGTTCATGTTCAGCTCTTTTGAAACCCATTCTGAAACAACCCTGCTGATGACCCCTGCTGTTATCCCGCTTGCAATAGCGAATGCCGGTACCAGGAGAAGGATGAACCTCACGCCTTTTGAGCCGGCATATATTGTCGAGGCGAACCATATGGCCAGGATCAATGAATACCTTATATCAAGCCTTGTACCGTTGATTAAAGAATAGATTATCCATGCAGCTATCGGCAGGCTTATCAGGACCGCGTAAAAAAGCTGGCTGTGAATTGAATTCTGGATGATTATCATGAAAAGGTACCAGACAGCCCCTCCTGCAAGGAAATAGGTATTCTCTTTTCTCTCAGATTTGAAATCCACAAGGGGTATGACAAGCCCGATTAGCGCGATGAAGTACCATATCTTGCTCCCGAGACTTATCTGTGATATTGTCGAATTGAGCGATGCAGGGTTCAGCTCAGCCACGGTCGTGTAGACATTGGGCCAGATCTTCTGTATCCCCACTTCCTTGAGCTGGGTAAATCCGATAGTTCCCCCGAAGAAATTTGTGAAAGTGGTGAATGATTTAAAGTAAGTGACGAACACTGCGGATAACAGAAAGAATGCCAGTCCCACGGTAAAGGCATTTTTCAGCCTGTCATTTGAAAATATTTTCCTCGGTTCCTTGATGATGCTCTTGCGGTTCATTACCAGATGGAATGCAAAGATGCATATGAGCATCACGATTGCAAAATCAAAGATGAAGTACCATGCGCTCCATGTGAAGCTGAAGAGGCCAACTGCCAATGCTGAGAGCCCTGCAAGTATGATTGTCATTGAAATGCTCTTGCTGTCGAGCGCTTCGAGAATGAGCCAGATGATGAGAAGAGGGAAGAATACATTGTACGCATCTGTGTCTGAAAATCCGCCGATTGTCCTTGAGAGGAATGCCGGATGGATGGCAATGAGCACTCCAGCTATGAATCCCCCGAAATTCCCAGCTATCTTCCTGGTGATGAAGAATGCGGGGATGACTGCAAGCGTACCGAATATGAGCGGTGTGAAGAAAATAACATGCATCAGGTCGACATCTTGGTTGAAAAGGGATGCAATCTTGTACATTACAAACTGGATAAGGACGTGCAGATGCACAATCTTTTTGCTTGTTCCGGCGCTGAGAGGCTGTCCGGCAAGGATCTTCGTGTCATGATACAGCCCATCAGGATCCTGGTAGTCGCCCTCGTATCCATGGTCGATGAGATTCCTTGTGAGCCTGTAGTAATAATAGGGGTCTATCGCAAGGAGGTATGTATGCCCGAATTCATTCTGGAACCGTTCCTTGAAATATTCTGAGTTCTGGCTTATGACTGTTGCAATGTCGACGTCCTGGCCGCCGATATTTATCTTTCCTGTCTTGAGTATCTGTGCAAACTGGTCGTTCACTATCTGGTTCTTGTTCGTAGCAGGGAGATTGGGATACTGGGTGTCTATCTGGCTCTTTATGGTTGACTTTATATTGTTGTAGACGCTGTCCTGGGCCCACTTGTCGGTTATTGGCATGTAGGCTGGCTCTGCCCTCAGATAGATGCTGAACATGATGGGGATGATAAGAAGTACTATGACACTGAACTTTTTCATCAAGGCCTTGTTTGAGAAAAATCTTTTTATCGTTTTCAGGTCCAGACTCAGTTCCTCTTCCCTCTCTTTATCCTTGGACAATTTTCCTCCCCCTGATATGAGATTTTTTGAAATGACAAGTTCTATATAAAGATTATGATTGGGTTAATGATTGGGTTTTTAAGTCAAGTTCATCTTGTCATGTGTTGATCATCGTCAAAATATATAATGTGGAGCGAAGTGACCAATATGATTAATATTATTAATACAAATATATTGATGCAAATGGCTTGACTTTGCCTGATTGGCAAAAGGCGGAATTTCTTTCGGAAGATATATCCGCAATTTTTTTCCAAGGAAAAATTTAAATATGATTTGAAATTTGCCTAATCGAGAAGTTATGAAAATAATTGTTTTTGCTAAAAAACCAACGCAAAGGGGTGACTATCTTGGCAAAGCATAAAAAAAAGAAGCATTCTGCCGGACAAGCAGGCTCAGAAAATACAGGAGAGCATGCTAATGATCATCCGGCCAAAAAATCGCACACCCACACCGTGCACAGGAGTGAAATAAAGAGGTCGACAAACCCATGGATCTGGGTTGGAGCCGCTGTTATACTGATCCTTGCGGTATATGCGATTTACAACATGGGTTCAGATGATAAGAGTAAGGATTCTTCTGATAACATGATATCAGCCGATGCAGTTAACCTGGACCTTTATGTCATGAGCCAGTGCCCATATGGCACGCAGGTCGAGGATTCTATTGCGCCTGTCCTGAAAAAGCTTGGGGGCAATGTCAATCTCAACCTTAACTACATCGCGAACGACAACGGAGACGGCTCATTCACAAGCCTTCACGGCCCTAACGAGGTGCAGGGGGACATTGTCCAGCTCTGTGCGATGAAATACAATCCTGACACGTACATGGACATGATAATATGCCAGAACAAGGATGCAGGCTCAATCCCTGGGAACTGGGAGTCCTGTGCGACAGACAACGGACTTGACGTCGACAAGATTAAAGCCTGTTATGAAGGCGAAGAGGGCAAGGATCTTCTGAGTGCAAGCATCTCAAGCAGCGAGCATGTGGGGGCCACGGGCAGCCCGACGATATACATCGGCAATGATAGCTACTCCGGAGGGAGGGGAGAGAATGATTTCATGAGGGCGATATGCAACGCATATACAGGCGAGAAGCCTGATGCCTGCGCCGACATCCCCGCTCCTGCTGAAGTAGACATAATTGTCATCAATGATAAAAGATGCAAGGAATGCGACATGACGCAGCTTATTGGGCAGTTGAAAGGAGTGTTCCCCGGCCTGAAGGCCATTTCGTATGACTACAGCCAGCCGGAAGCAAAAACCCTCATGGCGAAGTCAGGGATCCAGCTCCTTCCGGCAGTGCTTTTTGACGACAGTGTCCAGAAGGATGAGAATTATGCCAATGTGGAGCAGTATCTTGTTCCTGCAGGTGATTATACTTCCCTGAGGATAGGTGCTGATTTCGACCCCTCGGCAGAGATTTGCGACAATGGCATTGATGACACAGGCAACGGGCTTGTCGACTGTCAGGATGAGACATGCAAGGGCACAATCGTCTGCAGGGATGAGATAAAGGACGATCTCCAGGTCTTCATCATGAGCGACTGCCCATACGGCAAGCAGGCTATAATCGCATTGAAGGATGTCATTGCCAATTTCGGCAGTGCCCTGAAATATGACGTGCATTACATAGCGAGCGAGTCAGGCGACAGCTTCTCAAGCCTGCATGGCACTTATGAGGCTGATGAGGACATTGTCCAGCTATGCACAAAGCAGCATTCGCCTGATGTCTGGTTCGAATATGTCTATTGCAGGAGTGAAGAGGGCATCAAAGGCAATGACTGGAAGAATTGCGCAGAGCAGACAGGAGTAGACATTAGTGCTGTAGAGTCATGCGTCAACGGGACGGAAGGCGCTGAGCTCCTCAGGCAGGACATAAAGATTGCCCAGGGGCTCTCGATCAGCGCATCGCCGACATGGCTTGCGAACAACAAGTACATCTTCAGCGGCATAGCAGCCGAGGCAATCAAGTCGAGCTTCTGCAAATACAACCCTGCTCTTTCAGGCTGCGAAAATACATTGGCAGCAGATTCCGGGAGCGTACCAGCTGGTGCCTGCGGCTAGTATTTTATTTTTTTTATTTCATATTTATAAGATTTATATTTAACATGATTAACATCTATTGGTCAAATGGGAAATATGTCATCTTCTTCTCTTCGATTGCTATGACAAACTCATAATCATCGATCATCCCTGCAAAACCTGTGCGGATCTCATTCATGATGCTCTCGAACTGCTCAAAATCCCTTGCCTGCAGCTCTATCTCATAATCCTTTCCTCCTATTGTCCTGTTTATGTTGAGTATGTTCGGATGCTGGCGGCAGAATCCCTCAAGCTCTCTTATCCTGTCTGTGTGGATGAGGTTGATGTAGGACTTGTAGTACCTGTATCCCAGGTGGGAGACGTCTATGAGCGCCCTATAGCCCTGGACTACTCCTGCCTTCTCCAGCTTTTTTAGGTGGCTCCTTATTACCTGCGGACTGGTCTTCAGCCTCGTTGCGATATCTATCAGGGGCATCCTTCCCTTGTCTGAGATCAGCTTCAGCAGCCTGATATCCAGGTCAGCGATCTTCGCAATCATTTTTGAGGCACCGACAAGCGTGCCTGGTTTGTCGTTTTTCCTGCCGATTATGTATGATTTCGGGTACTGCCTGATATGTGTGTATGGCACAATCATCCTCTTTGCTATGAATTTCCTGTATCTCTTCATTATCTTGTCCCAGTAATCGTAGAAATCAAGGATATTCTTTACTGCCATCGCATAGCCCACATGCCATGGCCCTTCGACAGTCACAAGCCACCAGACTTCCTTGTCCTTTATCAGGTCATCCTCAAGGGCCTTCTGCTCTTCAGGCGTAATGTTGTGGAATGTGAAATACACCCTTATGCTTGTATAGCCCAGCCTGGAATAATCAATCACAGTCATGTAGCCGCTGATGACTTTCTCGGCTTCAAGCCTCCTTATCCTGTAGTCGACAAACTGCTTGGATTTGCGCAGCATCCTGGCAATATCAGAGGTTGTGATCCTTGCATTGACATCAAGTTCGTAGAGTATTCTTCTATCAAATGAATCTAATTTGATGGTCATATTTTAATCATGGTAATATTTTATATAAAAATTTTTCTGTTTGTCAAAAATATATATAGATATTTTTATATATCTCTTCTCAATACATACTACTTGTAAGTTGTAACATTAATCGATACAGCTTTGCGTTGTACAGGGAGAATGAAATGTCAAAGATAATGCTCATCAAGCCGCCATTGTACCTGGACGTGTTGTTCGACCCTGTGAGGTCTTCGCAGTCTCTCGGGTTATGGTATATAGGGAGCTATCTGGAAGAGATAGGCCATGAAGTGAAGATGCTTGACAGTGTCCTTGAGGCTTCAGGCAACAGGCAGCTCATCGGTCCTGAGGGGATGAAGGCAGGCAGCAGATTGACCTATGAGAAGGCAAAAGAGCATATCCAGAATGAGTTCCTGGAGCTTGATCCTGAAGAGTTTGTCGGAAAATACTCTCCTTTCCTATGGGGTGCGCAGCAGAGGCGTATCCAGAGGATCGGGATGGATGATGATGACATCATAAGAAGGATAGGGGGAGAGAGCCCTTCATATATAGGCCTTGAGATGTTTGCTTCCTGCAATCACGGTTCTGCCGTCTCTCTTGCAAGAAAGATCAAGAAGGACTTTCCAGAGATCACAATATTTGCCGGCGGTGCGCATGCGACAGATGTTTCAGAGACTGTGATCAGGGATTCAGGAGGAGCGATTGATATAGCTGTAAGGGGCGATGGCCAATATGTCCTTGAGGACCTGTTGGATGGAAGGCTGCCTGCTTCAGGTATTGCATACATGGTAGGTGGCATATTTATAGACAAAGGAGAATCAAGAAGAATGAGGATGGATGAATTCTCCATATTGAAGCCTGAGTTGATGGAGCATGTCGATCTTCCCAAGCCTGCACTGCATACATTCGATACAGGTGGCAGGAAATACACAGACATCATGTTCTCAAGAGGCTGCAGGCTGAAGTGCGACTTCTGCGTCGCAGGCAGCAAGGATTACAGGTACTCAAGACTCGGCCTGGACAAGGCTGAAAAGACATTGTCTGCGTTGAAAAATGCAGGATATCAGGAACTCATACTCCAGGATGATGACATCCTTTCAGACAAGGGATATTTCATGGATGTATTGGACCTGGCAAAGAAGCATGGTTTCACCTGGCAGATAAACAGCGGCGTGATGCTCGAAGATCTGGATGAGGTTATTGTCGATAAGATAATCAGCAATGGCAATTGCTCTTCTTTTTACGCACCGGTCAATCCGAGGAGATATGACACGACAAGGTCAGCAAAGAGGATAAAGGACAGTTATCAGTCTCAATTGGACCAGCTGAGAAGGCTGAAAGGATCAGGGATATATCTATACACGAGCTGCATCATCGGCACCCATTATCAGAAGAAGGAAGACATCAGGTATGAGATAGGGATATTCAAGGACATGATAGGCCAGGGCTATGTGGATCAGGTGCTCATATTTCCAGTCTCAATCCTTCCAGGCACAAAGAACCATGCGATGTTCAGGGATGATATAATCGAGCCCGATGACTGGCAGGGATATTCGATAATGATACCGCATGCAAGGACAGAATACATGGGCATCATGGAGGTCGAGACAGAATTCGTAAGGGCACATAAGGAGCTTAACAGTGTCCAGAAGAATGCAGGTGCCTGGGGGACGCCGTTTCCGAAATAGGATTAGCATCCATTATCAGAAAGATATGACATGACACCCATATCTGAATGACTGTCAACATCAATGTTGACCATCTCATCAGTCAGGTTATTCTGCTCTTCAATCAGCCTGTTCAGCAAGGTTATATTACCTGATTGGATATCAGGGTCTTCCAGCTGTTTGCGTATTTCAGCCAATCTCTGTATCCTGTCATCAGTCATGTCTTCCGATGGAGCACCGCAGAGGTCCTCTGTGCAGTCGATTCCGTTCTTCTCTAGATATTGCACGCAATCAGTCCCGAAATATCCACAGTCATGATAGTTTCCTGAATTCAGGATATACCTGTAGAAACACGGTAGGTATGGCAGTGTCTGATCCCTTGCTGTCGGACCTGATATTACATAATATCTCAGCGCTTTCTTGCAGTCGCAGGCTGTCTTCGGGTTCTCATGCAGGTCAAATGCTTTTTTTGTGGAAAGAAATACCCCTGCCCCTATCAATACGATAATTATCAATGCAGATATCCCTATCCTGCGATGTCTTTTACTCTTCATTCTTTCCATCCTATCTCCACCTCATCAGTCCTCTCATAAGGCCTTATTGCAAGGTCCTTGTCTGAAGTTTTTTTCTGGCTCCTGTATTTCAATATCCCGAGCCAGGCGATCATCGCGCCATTGTCTACCAGGAATTCGTTTTTCGGTATATAGCATTTCGCTCCCCTGTCCCTGCACATTATCCTTGACATCTCCTGCAGTCTCTTATTGCACGCAACTCCCCCGCCGAGCAGGAGTTCCTGTTTTCCTGTATGCGCCATCGCACGCTCAGCCACTTCAAGGAGCATGGCAAACACAGTCTCCTGCGCTGAAAATGCCAGGTCCTCATGTCTGTATTTCCCTGACTTTATCTTCTGCTTGAGGTTTGTCGACAGCCCGCCGAAAGATGTGTCCATGCCCTTGACGACATAGGGGAGCTCGATGTACTCCTTCCCTTTGACTGAAAGCTCATAAATCTTAGGCCCGCCGGGAAATCCCAGCCCGAGCTCTCGTGCAAAGGAGTCCAGGAAATTTCCGACACCTATATCAAGGGTCTCGCCGAATATCCTGTATCTTTTTCCCTCGTATGCAATGACCTGTGTGTTTGCGCCGGAAACATACAGCAAGACAGGGTCTCTTGCTGAGAAGAGCATGTTCCCTATCTCAAGGTGGGCTATGCAGTGGTTAACCCCGACAATGGGCTTTTTGTATATGGCATGGATCGACCTTGCAGCCATTGTTCCGATGCGAAGGGCATGGCCGAGCCCCGGTCCCTGGGAGAAGGAGACCAGTTCAATATCGCTGATCCTCATATTCGCCTTTGCAAGGGCATCTTTTATCACTTGGTCAAAGACCTCGACATGATGTTCAGACACTTTGTTGGGAATCATCCCTCCTTTCCGGGTGGTGTAACTGTCGACTTCATTGGCAAGGACGTTCCCCTTATCATCCACAATCCCTGCACCGAATGTGTGCGCAGTCGATTCGATTCCGAGGCATATCATTAGCATCGAAAATAAAAGGGTATATTAAAATCTTTTTGATGGAATTTTCTTCAATTGACAATATCATCTATGTCATTTGTTCGACCGATCTCAGGTTGATGAAAATAAGCAGAAAGAAACCGGTCCCAGGGTCTGACTTCGTCAGGTTCCTTCTCTCTCACAATTTTGACACAGGAGCTGATTTTATCAAATATGCTGTTGCCTTGAATTCCACAACCTTTATTAACAGAAAATGGATTACTCTGTATATGGCTGATGCAGAGCTTGAGAACCTGAAAAAGCAGATACTTGAATATAACCCCAAGGCAGATATCAGGCTAGTCGAGAAAGCCTACAAGTACGCGAAGATCGCCCACGAGGGCCAGATAAGGGAGTCAGGAGAGCCATTCTTCACCCACCCGCTCGAGATTGCCAAGATCCTGATAGGTCTCAAGGTCCAGTCTACCACCTTATGCGGCGCGCTCCTTCATGATGTTGTAGAGGAATCGAAGGTAAGCCTGAAAAAGCTGAGGGATGAGTTCGGGCCTGAGGTCGCTTCGCTGGTAGAGGGCGTGACAAAGATCGACAAGGTGCATTTCGATAGCAAGCAGGACTATACCGCAGAGAACCTGCGCAAGGTCCTTTTAGCGACTGCCAAGGACATCAGGATTATGCTCATAAAGCTTGCTGACAGGCTCCACAACATGCGCACTCTCAAGTCTCTTCGTGATGACAAGCAGAAGAGGATTGCTGAAGAGACCCTGAACATTTATGCGCCCATAGCACACAAGCTCGGAGTCTGGCACATCAAGGGTGAGCTTGAAGACCTATCGTTGCGCTATCTTGACCCGGAAGCTTACCAGATGCTCAGGGACAGGATTAACGAGAAGCGCACTGAGCGCGAGAAGAAGACAAAGGAATTCATAAAGACTATAAAGAAGAAGCTCAGGGCGCACGACATCGAGGCAGAGGTCAATGGCAGGGCCAAGTATTTCTACAGCATCTACAAGAAGATGAAGAGGAAGAATGTGGATTTCAGCGAGATATATGACCTGATTGCGATAAGGATAATAACAAAGAGCATAGCTGACTGCTATGCTGCATTGGGCATCCTCCATGACACATGGAAGCCGATTCCGAAGAAATTCAAGGATTATATTGCAACGCCCAAGGCGAACGGCTACCAGAGCCTGCACACTGCACTTGTCGGAAGCCACGGCAAGATTCTAGAGGTGCAGATAAGGACAGAGGAGATGCACCAGATTGCGGAGGACGGCATAGCAGCCCACTGGAGATACAAGGGTACAGAGAGGGACAAGCAGTTCGACAGGAAGATATCATGGATCAAGCAGGTGCTTGACTGGAGGCAGTCTGCAAAGGACGCAGAGGATTTCATGGAGACCCTCAAGATTGACCTCTTCGAGAAGGAGATAATCGTCTTCACGCCCAAGGGAGACCCCATTTCCCTGCCAGAGCATGCGACGCCGGTCGATTTTGCATATGAGATCCATACCAACATAGGCAATCACTGCTCAAAGTCGCTGGTCAATGAGAAGCTTGTGCCGCTGGATACTGAGCTTATGCCTGGTGATGTGATAGAGATAATAACAATGAAGAATGCGATGCCTTCCAGGCAGTGGCTCAAGTTTGTAAAGACCAGCAAGGCAAAGGGAAAGATCAGGACTATACTGAAGATTGAGAAAGAGCACGACCCGAAGACCAGAAAAGAGGAGGAGATTCCTGAAAACAGCCTCAAGAAGATAGAGATAATCGGCAAGGATGTGCCTATCAAGCTCTCAAAATGCTGCGAGCCCAAGCCCTATGATTTCATTGAGGGCTTCTATACAAAGGACGGAAAGATAACAGTGCACAAGAAAGGCTGCCCGAACGTGATGACGCTTGACCAGAACAAGAAAGCAGTCGTGCGTTGGAAAAAAGATACAGGAGAGAGGTTCAGGGAGCTCAAGATAATCGCTGAGGATAGGGTAGGGATGATTGCTGAGATCCTTAATTTCCTGGTCTCTCTTAAGCTTAATGTCGAGAAGCTGAACACGACCACCACAAAGCATGGCAGGTTCATATTGACCCTCGGTGTGTCTGTGGAGAATGATGATATGTTGGCTGAGTTGATTGCCAGGCTCAAGGAGATGAAAGGCGTGTTTGACGTCATGGAGTTCAAGGGCTAAAAGAGCTTCATTGCGAGAGGCAAAAGGCTTGGGTGCTTAAAAAGCAGCAGGGGCGCAAGCTTTTTGATTTCATCCCTGCTGTATTTCGAGAAAGCATCCTTTTCGCTTCTGAGTATGCCTGCAAGCCTGTCGTAATCCCTGTCATTGAATCTGTTCAGCATCTTCCTTATCATCAGGTGCGTGGAAAGCTCTTTTCCAGCAGTCTTTTTCCATTCCTTCTCATAGCTAAGTCCGCTGATTATGGAGCCTGCAAGCACGCCTGCGCAGGCAAGCCCGGGTACAATCCCCCCTCCAGTCGTTGCTTTGACCTGCCCTGCTGCATCCCCGACAATGTATATATTGCCTCTCTGGGTTCTCAGCCCTGGGTCGTAAACAGGGATGAGCCCTCCCTGATAGCTCACTTTCTTCTTTAGTTCAAGGGTCTTCATCAGTCTTTCAAAATGCATTGCTGTGTTATTATAGGATGCGCACCCTATCCTTGCGACATTGCTGTTCTCCGGCACGACCCAGGCAAAAAAATCCGGCACCATGCTGCCGACATAGACCTTGAAGACATCAGGCTCGAAATCCCCTTCAGCAATGACCTGCTTGCCTACAAGGAAATCCATCTTTCTGCCTGGGTTGAGCATCTTTCTTACAAAGCTTGCCGGCCCGTCAGCGCCTATTGTGATGTTCCTGGTGTCAATCCTGCTGACTCTCCTCCCAAAATATATCCTTGCTCCTGCATCCCGGGCTGTATCAGCAAGGCTCCTGTCAAATTCCGATCGGTCGAGCACAAGGTCATCCACAGGAAAAACCGCCTTGTCAGATTTCGAATTGATTTCAGCTTTCCTGATCCTGTTCACTATCACATCTTTTTTCAGGGAAATGTATCTTCTGATATCTGAAGTCACTATGCCAGTGCACTGCACAGGAGACCCTATCTCCCTGTGCTCTTCATAAACCCTGACCCTCTTTCCTGCCTTAGCAAGGGAGGTTGCTGCATATAGCCCGCAGGGTCCGGCACCTACGATGTTTATCATATAGTATTGGCTCGCAGGATTAATATATAAAATTTCGCGAATTTCCAGGTTAAATTTATATGCAATGGCTAAAACTCACCATATACACCTGAAATTAAGTAACTACTGCAAAACAGTAACTAAATCGAAAGATTTATATATGTAATATGCTTACTTTTCGAGATTCAGATGTATTATCTTATAAAAATCAGGGGGTAATTGGAAAATGAAGTATAATAAGTTGATAATTGCGATGGCGCTAATATTCGCCTTGACTGCAGTGTCTTTGGCAGCTGCTTTGCCGGTCACGATTGACAAGGTGAAGATCGACGGTGATGAGATATCACCTACAAGCGCTGATTTCACGAGGTCGCTTGACAGGGATAATTCTTTTGAGATAAAGGTCCAGGTGACAGCCCAGGATGATGTCAATGACGCCCAGATTGAGGTATATCTCAGGGGCTATGACCATCCGGACCTCATCCAGGATATTTCAGATGTTTTTGACATGAGGGCGAACAGGACCTATGTCAAGACCTTCCAGCTCACTTTCCCTTACAAGCTGGACAAGGACCAGTACAAGCTAAGGGTCAGGGTGGAAGACCGTGACGGCGATTCGACAGAAGAGAACTACGAGCTTGGTATCGAGTCAGAAAGGCATGATATGATAATCAAGGATGTACTTTTCTCTCCTTCAGACTCTGTAGTCGCTGGAAGATCGCTCCTTACATCGGTCAGGATTGAGAACACAGGCATGACAGATCCTGAAGAGGGTGTAAAGGTCATGATTAATATTCCCAATCTGGGAATCTCTGCAGCTGACTACATCGATCAGATCGATGAAGACCAGTCTACAACCTCAGAGGAGCTTTACCTGAGGATTCCTGAATGCACCAAGGCAGGGACATATGATGCAGTTATCACTGTGACATATCATGATGGTGATAAGGTCTCGACAATGAACAAGAAGGTAACAATCACTGAGGGAGAGCTCTGCCAGGCAAATGCTGGAGGGCAGACGACCCAGCCTGCTGTGCCAAAGACGATAATTACAGTGGGTTCCATGACCCAGGACGTTACACAGGGCCAGGGTGGAGTCATCTATCCGCTCACCATCTCCAACGCTGGAACAGATGCGAAGACCTATGTCATCACTGCTGACGGCTATGCTGACTGGGCAGACATAAGCATGAACCCGGCAAACATCGTCGTCCTTCAGCCAGGAGATGCAAAAGTCCTTTACATATATGTATCTGCGCATGAGGATGCATCTGTCGGCCAGCACATGTTCCTGGTAAGTGTAGGCTCAGGCACAGAGACCCTGAAGCAATTCTCACTGACAGCAAATGTTGTCCAGGGCGAGCAGACAACGACAACAGCTGCAACTGACCTTGGAGGCGTCAAGAGGGTGCTGGAAATAGGTCTCATTGTCCTGGTTGTCCTTTTGGTCATCCTAGGCCTGATTATCGGCTTCAGCAGGCTCAGGGGTAGAGATGAAGACCTTGAGGACGAAGAAGGCAAAAGTGAGACATATTATTGATTTTTTTTATTTACTTTCTCTTTGTCTATTGTTTCTGGTGATGGAGTCCGGTGTCGCAGATGAGCCTTAAGAAAAAATATGCAATATTACTTTTCATCCTCATAATCCTTTATGCCATCCCTGCTGCATTGGCTGCAGATTTCAGTGCATCATCAGACTACAGGCAGCTGACATTATGCAGGGGGGATTCTTTTAAGGACACAATCACTGTGACCAATACAGGCCAGACAGCGAGTGTCTTCTCAATAGGGACCTCAGAGAGCTGGACAGAGCCAGTGCCATCAGGATTCATCATTGGTCCGTCCGGCAGCCGGGAAGTTGTAAATTTCATCAGGCCTCCGCTCCTGGCAGGGAACTATGAATTAACGACATCTATAAGGTCAGGTACTACAGTGAAAGAGCTTATGCAGTCAATTGAAGTCAGGAACTGCGAGAACACAAAGGTGGATGTCTTCCAGCAGAAGGCTGTATCCTGTCCTTGCACACCTTCATTGTATGTGTTCAACATCACGAATACCGGCAATTTCATCGAGACCTATGACCTTGGTGTCTCCCTTGAGCCGTCCTTCTACACCCTGAGTGAAAACCCGGTCATTGTCAGCCCAGGCAGGACACAGGCTGTATACGCATATTTCAGGCTTCCCTGCGGCCAATATGGAAGGGTCAACCTTGATTTTACAACAATGGCAAGGCTGTCAGGGGAGAAGACAGACACTGGATTCTATCTTGATATCGATAGGGGGTGTTATGATTACAGCATGGCTGCAGGAAAAGTTTTCAACCTGAGCAGCAACATCTCGTCAGCACCATTCGTGCAATCCCCTTCATTATCATATGACCTATGCTACGGCACAGAATACGAGATTCCGATAAAGGTCATGAATTCTGCCAATGTGAGCAATGAATTCCAGCTTTCATCAGATCTTCCCATGGATGGGAATAAGATGGTTCTGCCTCCAGGGACTTCAGCATATACATATGTATTGGTCCAGGACCTTGAGCCGGGAATTTACAACAAGGCAGTCAACTCCGTGTCATTGAGAGGAAACATTGTCAAGAGCCAGGCCCTGGATATCAATATCAGCGGATGCGGGCATAATGTGAGTATGAAGCCCTCTGCACCGGTCCCATTAAAACGCTTCAGGATAACATTGTACATCTTATCGATAATGTTGTTCATCCTTTTGCTGTTGCTTGCAATAAATTTCTCCAGCGTGAAAAGATGGATGTGGAAAAAGGAGCAGAAAAAGATTGCAGCAGGAAAAACACCTGGTTCTGCAAAGAGGTTTATTGCCACAAATAAAAAGTCAATCATCATGATTATCCTCACAGTCTTGCTGGTCCTGATTGTGATTGCTTTGTATTTTCTCCTGAGGCATTTTGGCATTGACATTGCAGGCTTTGAGCGGGATATCTTTTTGGCCGTGTTTGCCTTCTTGCGCCTGCATGTGGCCTACTTGGTAGCGGATCTGGTATTGCTTGCGATTGTGGTTGCATGCATCATCTGGCTGCCGAAACTTGTCCTCCATATCATGAGAATGAACAAGGAGAGAAGGGATAGGATGGATATAGTATTGGAAAGATATCCCTCAGAAAAAGGGATGAGAGGCGGCATGTGGATGTTCATGATAGTGATAGTCATCGTTGTGTTTTTCCTGGTATCGTCTCTCTGCTTCTTCACGACAGTATGCAGGAATGTCGGGCTTGATATAAACATCATCAACTCAGTCAATGCCACAAACCAGACACAGATGAATGAGACAGCGGGATATATTTTCGAGAATTCGACTGTCTATATCTGGAACAAGAATAAAGTCAAGAAGATAGACCTCTCTCAATATATAATAAACGAGGATGATGTGGCGCTCCAGTACATCTTCACGCCAGTTGGGAACATCACTGTCCAGGTATCAGGCGAGGGGGTTGTCACCCTCACACCGGACAGGGGATGGTTCGGCCACCGGTTGATGAATTTCATAATAGATGACGGCAGGGGGAACAGGGTAATTAGCCCTGATATCAACCTCTATGTTCTTGATGTCGACAAGACCCCGCTTGACAGGGTAAAGGATTTTCTTGCAGCATACATGATCTATTTCATTATCGGGCTCCTGTTAATAGTGATTGCGGTCATTCTTCTTGTACTCTTTGTCAACAAGCCTGGGAAGAAGAAAAAGATTCTCGTCAGGAGAAAAAGCAAGTCGGGCTAGGGCGTAAAAGGAAAAATTAATAAGGAGATGGCCAGTTCTGGATTTTGGGCAGGTTTTATTCGGGGGCGTAGTTTAACCTGGCTAGAATAACTGGCTCCAGTGCTCTGGAGCGATGAGGGAAATGTTATTTTCCGATGACATTAGGTCTGGTATGGCTCGTTTTTAAGGGCGAGAGATACCAGTTGATCTGGGTTCGAATCCCAGCGTCCCCATCTTTTCCGCCCACCTTCGGTGAGGGAAAAGCTGGACCAAACTCAATGCCTGCATTATTTGTCTTTAAGCCAAATTGTGTGTAAGATCTGTCCAATTCTATATTGAATCAATTATTGTAACAGAAATCTATAAACCAGGCGGCCTGTTGTAGCCTTCATCAGGTCGCTTGGGGGGAGCCTGAGGCATCCTCTGCTGGAGCTTCTTATGGATCCTGTTCGTTATCACAAGATTTGATATGTTGACGACGATAAGGAACATGATGACCGCCAGGTAGATTATCTCATTTGAATGCGTCCTGATGCCTGAGATTATGGTTATTATAGGAGATGTGAATGCGCCGTCGACCTTGAGCGGGTCTAAACCGACGATGTATAGGTCAGTCACCTGGTATGGGCCTGTCCCATTGACTTTGTATGACAGGTCCCAGCTGTAATTGCCGGGGCTGGTCGCATCCGGCCCGAACTTCGGACCAAGCGACGAGTTCATGCTTCCCTTCCATTGGATATCCCATCTGTAGGACATCCCATAATAATCGCTGCCCGGACTCCCTACTGATAGGTTTGAGCAGCCGCTTCCGCCAAGCTCGCATGAATAGGCAGCTGGTGTCATGTTCCAGACAAGGAAATCATTGGGCACATAATCGTACACTGTAACCTTCTCGAACTGAGGTGTCCAGCCGTTGCCTATGTTCTCGACATGTATCTTGACCTGGTACTGGTCTTCTCCTATGTTTGAGATGTTCTTGGCAATCTCAAGCCAGTAGCCATGGACGACATAGATGTACTTGAGGTAAGTGTCATTTCCGCTCACGCTCATGGTGTAATTCAATATCTGGCCTGACTGGTCAGCAATGAGATATTCAGGCTTCATCCAGACAATGGGCGGTGGATAAGCTGAGCTTGAGCCGTCTGTGTAGTTGAATGTCCATAAGTAGCTTGAATTGCCCCATGGCTTTGTAAGATTGATCTTCTGCAGCGGCGAGCCTGTAAAGTTTTTCTCAATTACGCCCCAGCTAGTCCCTGCGGTCGTGTTAGTTGGGTCCTGGTTTTGGGTGACCCAGAGAGAGACCTTGTTCAGGTCGTATGTGACATTCACAGGCACAGTGATCTTTGGTTCTATCTGCCAGGTCACGTTGTGGTTGTTCGCATTGTCGCTGGGCTTGATTATCTGCTTCTCAAAGCCGAAATCAACCTGCGCACTTGCGTTTATGCTGTCAATAGTGAGGTTTGAGAGCAGGGTGTCCAATACCATGAATTCCACTTTCTCCCTGAGTGCAAGATACGTCGCTGTGAACGGTACGCTCAAAGGTGCAGTCATATTGTACCTGATGCTTGTGTTCCTATGCCATTGAATGGTCCCTGCGTTTGGAGCCCACCACCACGATAGGTTGGACGTTCCATTGCCATGCACGTTTGCATAATCCTTGTCCGGATACAGGTCCGTAAGATAGAAGCTGAACTGAGAAGCGTTCCAGGTCACGTTTTCAGCAGACATGGATATGTTTATGTTGGTGACGCTGACATTGATCTGGTTGTCGTTCCTTACTGACTGGTTGATTGTCCATTGGTGTCCTGACAGGACCTTCCTGTTGAATCCATGCTCGAAATTATAATAGTCCGTTATGACATTGACAGGCGGGTCGATTCCCATGCAGGAGATATTGTACCTGAAGACAGAATAGTCGTCTTGCCTGAGCTCTGGCATGAAAAGGACTATCTCTGTTCCCGGTGAGCCGGATGTCTGGTTCCCGAACCTGGTGGTATTGTCCCAGGTGAAGTTGGTGGAGAGGCCTCCTGTATTTCTGAATGAGACATGGATGTCATAGACGGTCTCATTGTTTGGGTTGGTTACATTGACTGTCCCCAGGCTGTAGCATGATTTCTGCCATTCAGTTAGCGTGAAATTCTCTGCAAAACTGGTCTCCTGGAAGACCTGCTCGATTATCGATACATTGATATGTGTGCCGAATTCAGCGCTTACATTGAAGAAGCACATGGCAAAGAACAGGATTGAGCAGAAAAATAGTATGAGCCTCCTATTTTCACTCTTTTTTAGGCGATACATATTCTCTCTACCAATTTAATATATATTTTAATATACTAGGATAACATATATTATCATATACCTAATATATAAATGTTTTGTTTTTATGGGTTTATTTCAATAGTATCCCCTGGCTTGGAGCCTGTCCGAGAGATTGCCCCTTTAGGCAGCTCTATTACGTATAAAGCCTTTTTCTTTGATGTATAGAATGAGAATGGAAGGAAATTTTCCTTCAGGTCAACTATCTTTCTCTTCCTGTCCAGGAAGACCACGTCTATTGGGAAGAACACAAAGAACATATGAAGAGATATCCTTCTTTCGCTGTCAAATATGAAGATGAGGCTTTTCTTTGGTGAGAACATGAGCCCTCGTGCTTTCTCGGTGATGCTCCTGCAGACCGTGTATGTCTCAGCAAGTATCCTGCCTCTGGTTATGTTCCTTATCGCCATTTTACCCTGTAGGCGACTGCTCTTATAGTCTCAGGCCTTGAATTGTCCGCGATTTGCTCAAAATCTTCCAGGCCGTAGCCACCGAGGATCATCAGCCTGATGTACATGCTCTCTGCGATGTTCCTGTCGACAGCTATTGCGTAATATTTGCCGTCCCTTGGATATACTATCATATATAATCCGGTCTTGCTACCATCGAAACTGAATCTGGTCAGGTTGTCATCTATATAGAACCACAGCCCGGCAAGGTCCGCGTTCTTTTCCCCTGTCCTGGAATTCAGTTTTATCACATTGTTGCCGACTATGCAGGTGAACGATTCATTCACATTGCTGCATTCATAATTTTTAAAGGCTTTGTATGTCTGCTGCTCATCATCGGTCTTGTCGAAATCCCAATATGCATATTGCTGGACAGTATGGAACCTTGTGAACATGTCATCAGTAAGGGCGATGTAAATTTCCCTGCCATTGCAATGCGTGTACTTTGCTATCCGCTTGTCCTGGCCGTTCTTGCTTAGGTATTTTTCAGCATCGGTCTTGTTCATGCTGACGATGCTGTCGATGATGCTGATTTTTTCATTTGTCGATAGATTGCCTTCGATCATGCTGAGCGCCTTCTGCTCTCCGCTGCAGTCCAGCATCCTTATGATTCCTGCTGACTGGTTTTCATCAGGCGTCATCAGGGCTTTTGCCATCCAGTAGGTCCTTGGCATCCTGGGTGAAGCCTTTATCAACACATCCCTGTCTGAAAGTGCCCAGAAGAAATGCCCCTTGTCCCACCAGGCGAATATCTTTGAGTTTTCAGGGCTGACCTGCCCAATCTTTGCTGCCGTGTCGTACAATGAGTCGTCCATCTTTGGCTTGATTGCCCTCACATCTGCGTAATTCGCCATGAACTGGCTTCCGATGATGAACAGTAGGAGTCCAGCGACCAGGATATGCACCAGCGATCTGATTATCCTGTCCTTTTGGTCTATCCACCTGATGAATTTGGGTATTGTTTCCATTATCAGGATTATGCCGAATCCGAACAGGATGCATATGAAAGGTATTGAGAAAGGAAATATCCTGATGGCTTTCAGTCCTGCGGGCAGGATGAGGGCTGTTGCTGTCATTGCAAGCAAAGCGCTGTAAGGGATCTTCCTCTTATCTGCAATCTTCCAGAATGTATATATTGCACTAAATAGCACGATGATTGCAAATATCGGACCGCCCAGCCTCGTGATCATATCCGTGAAGGCCAGGCTCTTGAGCTCTGAAATCGTCGAGAAGCTGTCAGGCCAGATGCCCTGCTGGGTGGTGGAGCCGAGATAGAGCTGCACTTTAGAAGGCAGGAACCTTATAATCATCCTGAGGCCAAGGAGTGCAATCATCATTATCGCGAAGCCTATGCCAAGAATGTAGATTATTCGCCTGTTCGTCGAAAGCTTTCCGGTATACCTGTTGAAAAGCCAAACACTCAGGTAGACAAAAGCTGCAGCTGCCAAAAGTCCGAATATGATGTAATAGCCTGTCCATGTGAACCGGAAAAGAAACACCAGCAGTATCAAAGCAGCTGCTGCAATGATCCTGTTTCGTGTGCGCTTCAGTAGGAATATCTCGAGAAACATCCATGAGATTGCAAGCATGAAGAAGATGTTCAGGGTGTTTGTGTCCGTCATCCCTGCCAGGCTGTATTTGAGGAATTCGGGATGGATTGCAAATACTGCTGATGCTATTAACCCCGCGATGTCGCCTGCAATTCTTCTGGTTATGAAATAGACAGGGAAGATTGTCAGAGTCACAAATATGAGAGGGATATAGAAAGTCGTTGTTGCCAATGATATGTCCTGATTGAAAAATGAGACGAAGCGATGGAGGTAATACTCAAAAAAAGTCAGGAAATCATCAAGCGTCCCGTCCTTGGCCTTCTTGTAGTAATTGTACGGGTCAATCCCGTAGAGATATGTCTGGCCACTGGGATCCTTGTAACTGTCCCTGAGGCTATCAGCCTTCTGTGCAATCTGTGCTATGTACTCATTTAATTTCGCCTGGACCTGCTGATCGATAAGCTTGTTTTTCTGGGCATCGCTGTAATAAGGATACATCTTGTTGACATCATCTGTGATTCCTGGTCTGAAAGTCGCGACTGCAGACATATGTGCCCAGTCATCCATCAGGGGGAGGCCTGCATAATGCATCCTCACTGCGACGGCAAGGATAATGGATAAAGTGATGAATATGACTGGAGCGTATTTTCGGAACCAGGCAGGTTTTTTGAAATCTTTATGTCTGTTCTCTTTCTTCTTTATTTTCGGTTCAGCAGGATGTTTTTTTTCAGGCCTGGGCTTCTTTATCGCTTTTGCAGCCAGCTCTTCCTGCTTTTTCATGATCTTTTCCATGCGAAGCTCGTTGCTGATGTCGATGTCGCCGATGTTGTCCATAGTCCATGAAATTATGCTTGGTTATTTATAGTTTTTGCTGTCGGAAGCTGCTTGATTGCGGTTTTATCATCAATAATTCCAAAATATATTTAAAGAAAACTGATTCTCCCGGCATTATGGATGCAATAATTGTTGCTGGGGGAAAAGGCACGAGGTTGGGAGGCAATGTCCCAAAGGCCCTGGTGGAGCTGAAAGGCAGGCCTATCATTGCGAGGCAGATAGATTTTCTCAATGATTCCGGCATTGTCGACAGGATAATCCTTTCCCTGGGTCACAAGTCAGGCATGGTCATCGATTATGTCAAGGCGAGTTACCCTGACAGAGATATAATCTTCTCAGTGGAAGATGAGCCGCTCGGAACAGGGGGGGCAGTGAAGAAGGCGATGAAGCTTGCAAAGTCAGACCAGGTCCTTGTCCTGAACTGTGATGACATGACTGATATCGACATAAAGAAGCTTGCAGGCATTGGGGAGAACGCGATATGCGTCGCCCACCCCAGGCTCATATTCGGTTTGGTCATCGAGAAGGACGGCTATGCCATCTTTGATGAGAAGCCTGAACTTAAGGACTGGGTCAACTGTGGTTGGTATCTTCTTGACAGGGAGGAGATGCTTGAAGTCCTGCCTGACAAGGGTAGCCTTGAGATTGATGTGTTTCCCAAAATCAAGATGAGGGTTTATAGGCATAACGGGTATTGGAGGACAGTCAACACGCAGAAAGACATCAATGAGTTCGAGGCATCGCATTGATTATCTTATATGAAGGAACTCCAATAAAATCTGGACGCATCCATCGATATCTGATTTTTCTGTCTCCAATGTTATCTCGGGGTTTTCTGTATTCTCACATGAGGCGCTGATAAATGTAAAATCTTTGATTTCTCCTTTACTTGCTTTCTTGATGTTGCCATTTGTATGTCTTATTTCACTATCATTTCAATGTTGGACACTAATTGAGGTTAAAATGAGTGGGTCTGTCCTATATCTTTAAATATAACCTAATAATTAACTTAATTATATAGTAGTTGTTTTAAGATGAAAATCATTGACTCAAAGGGAAGAATTTTTGGAAAAATCAATGTGATTGATTTATTTGTTATTATTGGAATCATTCTATTAATAGTTGTCGGTGTAAAATTATTACTAAATAATATTGAGAAAGAACCTGAATCCAAAGTTGGTTGGAAGACAATCCAGGTTGAATCAAATAACGAGCCAGATTATATAGCCAATAGTATTTCAGAAGGAGACCTCATTGAAAAGAATGGAGAGGTTATTGCCGAGATTGTTGATATTAACATAAATAAAATCGAAGATAACAATAATAATTTATTATTTATTATTAAGCTACTTACTCAAGTTGACGAACAGAATATATCCTTGTATGATGGGAAAGAGTTATTGATTGGAGATCCATTTGTAATTAAGACGACTAAAGTGAGTGTAAAAGGGACTATTGTAAGTTTTGATTCTGACATTGTGAAACCAATAATCAAAACAGAAGAGAAAAAAATAGAGTTATTAATTGAAAACAAGGAAAAATGGTTTGTTGATTCCATATCAATAGGAGACAAAGTATATGATGAAAATAATAAACTTATAGCAGAGATAACCGGCAAAGAATCAAAGCCTAGCGTATTGATTGTAAAAACTCTGGAAGGTGAAATTCTTGTTAAGAACCATCCGCAATATCAGGATATAACTCTTAACTTAAACTTATATGTCACTCAAGAAAATAATGAGCTTTTTTATGATAATCAAAAACTTAAGGTGGGAAATGATCTTAAGATCAATTTTGATAATATTGATATTCTTGGTATAATAACTGAAATAGGGTAATCTGATGTCATATACAATCAACCTTATAAGGAGATTTGGAGAAGCCTATTACGAGAGTTTCATCTTTAGATCCTTAGATAAAATACAGGAATTGATTTTTCGAGCATATAGGATATCGTTCCTTAGCAGGATGTTTGAATGGCTATCTAAAATGATCTTGGAAAGTCTTATTTGGCAATCGTTTCTCAAAGAAGACAAAGATATTAGTATTTTTGAAGAATCAATGTTAACCAGAATTACTGTTGAGATTATAAATAAAAATTTTAAGAAGGTTGAAAAAGGATATATTAAGAGTTTTTTTATTGGTAGTATCCATGAGGGTCTATTGATAAAATTGTATAATAAGCCACTTTTTACGATTGGAATAATACTCCTTTCAGCAACAGTAACTAATACCATAATATGGTCAATATTTGATAAATTCGAGATTATTGGTCTAACTATCAGATTAGTTATAATCATGATCCTTTTATTATATCTTTTTAGATAGCTTATTTTAATAAAAATAAGGCAAGTTATTAGGGTTTATAAATAGTTGAGAAATGATTATTTATTTGGACAAGATACTTAAAGATGGTATTATTTAATTGAGATGCTTTAAAAGAATTAAAAATGAAATTTGTAAAAAATATTTAGAAAAAATTTATAAAGCTTATTGAGATGAAAAAATATAATAATTTTAGATGAATGTTTTTTAAATTGATAGGATTTAGTATAGAAATGGTTTGAAACAAATGGTTAAGATTTCGGTTAAAAATTTCAAAAATTTTTTACTAATAAATAAAGGAACCAAGCAGACAATAATCAAGAATACATTCTGGTTGATTGGAGCACAGGTTGTAATTAAATGTATTGCTTTTGTATTAGTTATACTGCTTGCAAGATATTTGGGAGTAGAAGAATTTGGAAAATATTCTTTTGTTATTACATTTATTGCCTTTTTTGGTTTAATTGCAGATTTTGGCTTATCCACGTTAACAATAAGAGATATTGCAAGAGATAAAGATAAAATTAAAGATTATTTAAATATCATTGCTTCATTTAAATTAATACTTGCTTTAATTACTATTTTATTAATTTTTATTACAATTCAATTTGTAGCAAAGACTCATGATATTAAAGTTCTTGTTTACTTGGCTAGTATTTGGGTAGTCTTAAATTCGTTTAATCAGTTTTTCATTGCAGTTTTTAATGCATATGAAAAGATGCAATATGAAGCATTCATAAGAATAACTGAAAAATTAATCTGGTTAGGTCTAGCCCTAATTGTTATTTTTAATAAGATGAGTATTGTAACTTTATTTTGGTTTTATGCAATCTCATCATTGATAACTTTATGTCTGACAATATTTTTAATCAGAACTAAATTCACAAAATTTTCATTAAGATGGGATTTTAAATTTATTAATGCAATCCTAAAAGGAAGTTCGTTTTTTTTCCTTCTTAGTGTGTTTACAATAATTTATGATAAAATTGATATATTTATGTTATATACACTTACATCTGTAAAAGAAGTTGGTATTTATAGTGCATCTTATCAGCTATATTCCTTATTCTTGATGCCTTTTTCTATTTTTGTTAGAGTATTGTTTCCTATGATATCAAATAAAATAAGAGATAAATCAATAATAAATAATCTTATTAAACTGATGGGTATATCTTTTTTAATTTCACTAGGATTTTTTGGTATAATTTACATCTTTAAGGGTTATATAAATCTAATATTTAATTTTGGTCCACAAGTATCTAAAGCTTTTTTAATCTTATCATTTGGATATTTATTCATTATACCTGCAAGTTTTCCTTATATTTATCTTAAAGCCTCTAAATCTACTCTTAAATATCTTGTTCAAATTATTCTAATAGCAGCTATAATAAATATTATTCTTAATCTATTTTTAATACCCACATTTTCGTTATTCGGAGCGGTGTATGCAACATTAATATCACAATTTGTATTTTTTAGTATGTCATTTATCAAACTAATTTCAATTTATTTAAATAGAGAACAAGAAAATGAAGTGGTTATATGAAAAAGAGAAAGAATAATCTGGGAGCTTATGACATCAATAAGATAAATGCTAAAAATCTCAAAGAAGCACAATATTGGAACAATCGAGCAGAAAGTACAGAGGATGAAGAGTATCTTGTTGAGTCAACGTATATTAATTTATTAAACCAATTAAATATACTTAAAATTAAACCTCTGAAAATATTAGATTTGGCTTGTGGAACTGGTAATTGGACACGGCGCATTGTTAAGATGGGACATCAAGTTACTGGAGTAGATATATCATATAAACAAATCGAAATAGCAAAAAAATTGGCGAAATCATATAAATTAAATATTAAATTTATTTGTAAAGATATTAACTATCTAAATTTCAAAGATGAACAAAAATTTGATGTGATATTTTGTGTTGGTTTAATCCATCATATATCTTGGGACGAATTGGATGTCTTGTTAGAAAATTCTAAGAGATGGCTCAAAGAAGGTGGTTATTTTATTATCACTGAATTCAGCAATCATAATATTAGATTACTAGTTCTTAACAAATTTAGAAAACTATTAAATCCTTCATGGTCCCCAAAAGAGAGGCCAATATCTCCATTTAAAACAAAGAAGTATTTTATAAATAAAAGCTTTAAACATATTAAGAGTTTTGTTCCAGAATTCATATTCAAAAAAGATCGGAACAACAAAACAAGAATAAGTTACAAAATTATACCGAATTTAATAATTAATCAAAGTGATAATTTTATTAAGATGATTTCAAGAAACATAAATAATAATCAAATATTTTTATGGGGACCTTATTTTTGTAGTGTGTACCAACTAAAATAAAATGATAAATATAAACCTATGTAAAAATATTAACTATAATTAAATCATTTTAGGAATGTGAATCAAATGAATCTTAAATCAATATTGAGTTTTATTAAATGCAATAATATATTTGAAATAATTTATAAAATTTGGATTTTAAAAATATTAAGAAAAGAAATAGTTGTGTCAAAATTTGATAAAAATTTAAAAATAATCCTAAATTTAAAGAATAACGTGGATAAATCAATATTTATGCGCGGATATTTTGAGAAAGATATTGTTGATTTCTTTAAAAAATATTTGAAACGCGGAATGACAGTTTTTGATATTGGAGCAAATATAGGTCAATATACATTATTATCAGCAAAAATTGTTGGAAAAAAAGGGAAAGTTTATTCTTTTGAACCTTCAATTAAAGTTTATAATAACCTTAAATCTAATGTTGACATTAATAATTTTGAAAATGTAATTATTAATAATATTGCCTTGGGAGATTGTGAAGAAACAACTTATTTAAATGAAAGTAATGATGGAGCTTATTCATCCATCGGAGAACCCTTAGTTGAAACAACTCATAAAACTAAAATAAATGTAACTACATTAAATAAATATATTCAAACGAATAAGATTAAAAAGATTGACTTAATTAAAATAGACGTTGAAGGTTTTGAACTAATGGTTCTTAAGGGTGGTAAAAATTTCTTTTCAAAAAAAGATGCTCCTGTTGTCGTTTGTGAATTCAGTGATTTGACATCAAAAAGCTTCAATTACTCTTCTAACGACTTAAGGAAATATTTTATCAAACTTGGTTATCATCTATATTTTTTAAAAAACCAAAAATTAATTAAAGTCGAAAAAGATCTAAATCATGTTAATTATGATAATTTACTTGCAATTAAAGATATTTTAATAGATGAGGTTAAACATGAACTTTCAAAAGTGTAAAATAAACCAATTAGTTTTTTAATAGAAAGATTCTTGCAATGAAAATAGACAAAATCCAATGAATTTGAATAAAGGATTTATCTATGATTATTTAATACTTAAAAAGGAAGTCAATCAACAATAGATGTGTAACATTAATATACAATGACAAAAGAAATAAGAAATTGTATGCAAATCTGGAAATTTCCTGAAATTATGAAGTATTATCGAATAAAGAATAGCTATAAACAAAGGTAAAATACGATGAACTTAATTAAAAAAATATTATCTAATATTATTAATTCTAATATCTA
Source organism: uncultured Candidatus Woesearchaeota archaeon (assembly GCA_963717515.1). Classification (GTDB taxonomy): domain Archaea; phylum Nanobdellota; class Nanobdellia; order Woesearchaeales; family DSVV01; genus CAYXZQ01. Next base: position 636,205 of record OY970338.1, on the reverse strand, counting down.
TACGAAATCAGTCTATTTTTACATTAAGAAAAATGAGTGTATGAAATTTTCAGACTGCTTAATTCTTGCAAAAAAATTAAAAAATCCACTAGAAATATCTGAAAGAGAAATAGAATATCCCTGGATTATTAATAACATCAATGTCAATAGTTCAAATAAACTGCTTGATATAGGTTGTGGCAATGGTTCAAAAATTACTGAATATTTTAGTAAGAAATGTATAGTTTATGGTTTAGAAAAAAATGCTAATCAATCAAAACAAACTTATTTTACATTGGTAAAAGGCGACATAAGAAAAACACTTTTTAAAGATAACTTTTTTAACATAGTTTGTTGTGTTTCTACCCTTGAACATATTGGTGTAATGGGGAGATATAATGTTAAGAAAGAGGATAATAAAGGTGACCTTAAAGCGATGAAAGAAATTTTTCGTATTCTTAAGAATGGTGGTCTAGCTTTTGTAACTGTTCCTTATGGGAAACATGATTTATTACCATTGAATAGAATATATAATAAGCAAAGAATTAAAAGAATCTTTAGTGATTTTAAGATTATTAAAACTGAATATTACAAATATTCTGAAAAATTAGGGTTTTGGTTGAGAGTAAGTGAAAAAGTAGCTGCAGAAGTTAACTGGCAAAAAGATCCTTGGTATGCTCTTGGCCTCTTTATATTAGAAAAATAACAAATAACCATAAAATTAAATGATATATTTTTGGAATAACAAATGAAAAAGATATTATTTATTGTTACATTTCCAAACCCAAAACTTAAAAATACCCCCAAGGGCGGGTTTAAGAGGAATATTTCATTGATAGATATTCTTAGTCGGAAAAACAAAGTTGACGTTCTTATGGTTAATAAACAGAAATTTAAAGTAAATGATTTAGTGAATCAAAGAACAATAAGTATAATATATAAAAATTATTTTGATTTGTTTATCCAAGCATTTAAAATAGTCCTCAATTTAAAGAATATTTACGACTGTGTAATTATCTATAATCCAAAAATTAAAACATTCCCTTTAATATTTCTATTTAATATCTTAAGAGTTCCAACCGTCATTGATTACGTTGATGTCCAAGGAACAGATGTTGAGCATTCAAAAATCTTTCCAAAGATTATTTCAAGATTAATCGAATATCTAGCAATAAAATTAAACAAAAATTATATCACCAGTTCTCAGGCAATCAGAAAAAGAGTGCAAGTTCTACATAAAAAAGCCAGGATATTTATGTATTATGGTCATAATGATCTTAGATTAACAGCAGACGTTAAACTTGATGAAAATCAAATAAATTTCTTTTATCTTGGAGCAATGTATGATTTTTCTGGGATATCTTTGTTATTGGATTCATTTTTGGCTCTTCAGAAAAAACATGACAATATCCGTTTATTCCTTTCTGGTCATGGCCCGCTTAAAGATAAGGTAAAGAAAATTTCAGGAAGCAATAATATATCCCTGGTCGAGTTGGATGATGAGAAGCTTTATCCATTTATGAAGACTATGGATATCCTTTGCCTCCCTTATCTACACAATTACAGAAATGAATTGAATTTTCCAAGCAAGATTATTGATTATCTTTGGGCAGGAAAACCCATCTTGGCCACAAAAGTGGGAGAGATTAAGGAATTTATCAATTTTAATGGTGGGGCTTTGCTTGTTGAACCGCAATTGGACGCATTTATCGAAGGAATGGAAAAGCTCATAGCTGATGATGGATTACGCAAGATTCTCACTAATAATGCAAATGCTTTTTATAAAGATAAACTTAATTCCGAACGTATTTCAAAGGATATGGATAAGTTCTTAAGAACAATATAATCACAAGATATTCATAGAGGCCACGCCTGTCTTGTGCTGAGCATGAATCATCCAGAATACAATATAATCTGTGATCAGATAGTCATTTATTTTTAAGTAAGACTTTAAAACTCATGATTTTAAGTAATTCATCATCTAAATCCCTGAATCTTTTAATGAATTTTGATTTTATCGACAATAGATATTCTTCATCGTAATCAAATTTTTCTTTGATGATGTTTGCAACTTCAAAATCATATTTTTCAAACAGTTTTTCGTAATGATTAAATCTGCTTCTGTTTGGAGATCCTAAATTTGAGCTCATTGCATCCCAGAGCCAATCAGAAAATGTCAGGAAATATAAGGGATGGACATTTTGAAATCGTTGGTGATTCTTGAGGTCCACACTATGAACCGACAGAGAATTTGGTCTCCCTAAATATTTTAGTGCTTTAAAACTCAATTCTAAATCAGAAGTATGTTCAAGCACAGCGTTTGATAATATTATGTCAAATCTCTCATTCAAAACATTTTCAGCATCTTCTAAGGCACATCCTTGAATGTATTGGATTTGAGGAGTCGGAAAGGTTATTTTACCCTCAATATTGACTATTATGTCCTTTAACGCATGTCTTCCATTGACAGTCAGATTTCTGATAAATTTTTTATATAATCTTTGGTTGAATCTATCATCATCTAAGCAGTTAAACCTGTCCATTAATACGACTCTTTTTGCTCCAAAAGACAAGAATTGTAACGCAATCAGGAAATTGTTTCCTGAACCTATTTCTAAAATATTCTTATCCTTCAAGAATGAAGTTTCTTTGCCGAGCATTTTCAGATAGGAATCAAAAACCTGATTGGATCTCTCAATCTTTTTATCAAGGTCAAGGTCTAAAGTATCTCCGGAAAAGTTAAAATATTTCGCAAGATTATTTTGGATAATATATGCCATTATTTCCATATATTTATTTTTTCTTGCCAGAATCTTTAGGTTTTTAATTATTAAGCTCATTCTTTGATTGCCTGCATCAATAATTTCAATGTTTCATTAGCGGCTTTTTCCCATGAAAATTTTTTTGCCTGTATCATCCCTTTTTGTATCAATCCTTTTCTCAAGCTTGAGTTATTTACAATCTTCTTAAAACCATTGGCTATATCTGAAGGATCTTTCGGGTTGACATATAACACTGCATCTCCTCCCACCTCTGGAAGCGATGAGATATCTGATGTTATGACTGGTGTCCCGCATTGCATTGCCTCAATTAAAGGTATCCCAAAACCCTCATAAAGAGAAACAAATACATATCCAATTGCGCCATTATACAATTGATTAAGGTCGTTATCTCCAATGGAATCTGTTATGATTATGTTCCTTTCAAGGTTGTGTTTCCTGATATAATCAATATGCATGGTGAATCTTTTATCTGATTTCCCAACAATTACCAATTGGAACTCTTTCTTATGTCTAAGAAATATCTCAAACGCTTTAATTGCATTTATCAAATTTTTGTGTGGCCTGCTTTCTCCGACACATAGGAAATATTTATTTTTTATCGGATATTTTTTTATTCTCTTCCTGATTAAATCCTTAGAATTTATCTTATGGAATTCTTTTGATGCAGCCAGATATATTACCTTAATTTTTTCTGGATTGGTCTTAAAAACTCTTAAAATATCTTTTCTGGTGCTTTGAGAGATAGTGATTATATTTTTTGCTTTCTTCAATGAGAGGGACATGGATATTTTAATATATAATCTTTTAATTATGCTCCATTTTTTAAAGAAATTATCAAAGAGAATATATTTTAGGTCATATATTGTTATTAATAATGGTGTATTATGAATCAAAGGTGCATCAAAATGTGGATAAAAATATAGGTCCGGGTTAATTTTTTTCAGCAATAATGGAATCCTGATCTGTTGCTGGATCCCCATTGTAGGTATTGTACATTTAATAAGGACCATGTTTCTAAAATTCATTTTAAAAATGGGGTGCTTGGCATCAAGTTTATCATTAATTATTACAAAATATTGAGTATTCTTGTCTATTGATAATAGGTTATCAATGATATTATATGTGTATCTCCCAATACCGGTCATTCTATCTTCCACAAATCTAGCATCGATCATTATTTTTTTCATCTTGGTAATTCTTACCATATTTTTTTATTTTTTTAATGCAAAGATACTTCCGCTAAATATCCATAACGGCACTCCTATTAAAAATGTGGATATATTTGTTCCAAAGAGTGAAGCAAATAACATAATAATCCAAGTTGGGATCAAAAATAAGGAAATTATTAATGATGTTGAATTATATCTCTTAGACAGATAAATATTCAATGAGGTCCGGATAATTGTCAAGATTATAGTCAAGAACAATAATAATCCTACCAATCCTGTTTCTAGCAACAGCAAGATAAATTCATTATGAACAGGACTGCTCTCAAAAACACCTAATTTAACTGCTGCAGGACCAAACATCCCGATATTTCCCCCCAATAAAATTTTATATCCCATATTTTGAAATATTATCTTCCATTCTGCAAACCTTGCCCCTAGAGATTTTCCAAATATTATTGAGATTCTTGCGTATATCCTATTGAAGCCAAAAAGTAATGATAATAAAGCACCATAAGATAAGATATATAACATTTTTTTTGATCTTAAGATAATTGTAAGTATGATAGCGCCAAATATTAATGCTAACCACGATCTTCTTGAAAATGTTAGCAGCAATGCGATAAAAACCGGAATGATTGCAAAATAATATATGAATTTATTTCTTGAATAAATTATCTTTAGAAATATGAATATCAATATTAACACTAAATACAATCCAAAAGTGTTGACTCCTGTTGCACCTTGTAACCCGTCCAGACGATAAGATGGAGCACCAAGCCCCCCAGGTCTGCTTCTAAAACCTAAATTTAAAAAAAAGAATGCTGCAAGATTGACAATACTTAATAATACGCCTGTTCCAATAAAAAAATCAACAACCCTAGAAATTTCATCTTTTTTTAGAATAAGCCCTATAAAGAATGAAAGAGTTATTTCCAATCTAATTCTTGAAGAATAAATAATTGATAATAAATTACCATATATTATATAAGAAACAAAAGTCATGATTATCATTAATGCTAAGAAGATAATAATCATTTTTACATGTTTATCGTTCTTGTCTTTAGAATTTATCCAGATATACAATGCCCTGGATATTAAGTATATCAGTAATATGTCCTTTAAAAATGGTATTATTTTTAAAATATGGCTATGAGGGATGAGTTTTTCCAATAACGACTGGATAATCTGATTGAATGGTATATATATTATCAGAAATATTAAAGCGTAAAAAGGTTTTTTCCAGGCCAGATATGCAATGTATCCAGAAAAAAATAAAGCCAATAAGGATATTAGGGTTCTTTCAAGTCCGATGATTGCTGTGGTAAAACCGATTATTATTCCAATCAATACCAATACAGATTTAGTTCGGTCCCTAATTCTCTTATCTTTTGATGTTTTGTATGACATTTTCAATTTGATTGATATGTATTTTAATATTAGACATCTCATTTATCCTTTTCACGGCTTTTTTCCCATATTGTTCTCTTATATGTTTATTATCCATTAATAATATGATTTTCTTAGCTAAATCTTCAACATCACCTTTTTTAAATAACATTCCTGATGTTTGGATGATTTCTGGAATCCCTCCAACTTCACTGCATATGACTGGTTTCTCAAGACTCATCGCTTCAATTACTGCACGTCCAAAAGGTTCTGTTCTTGAACATAATATGAATATATCTGATATGTTGATTAAATCTGGAATGTCTTGCCTATAACCTAAGAACTCAACATAATCATCAAGACCATTCTTTCGAACATATTCTTTTAATCTTCTGAGGTAATTTTCTGATTTTTTAATTAGAGGCCTACCTATAATTAATATTTTTATATCTTTATAACCCATATCAATTATTTTCTTTATGGCCTTTAATAATATGTCAAATCCTTTTCTTTCATCTATCTGCCCTACACTGGATATTATCAACTCATCTCCAAGTCCTAGCTCATTTTTTTTCACCTGTTTCATTGTGATTGGAATAAATTTCTTTGTGTCTAGAACATTATAGATTACTTCAATTTTAGATGGCGATATCCCGAATTGAATAATTTTATTTTTAACGAAATTAGATATGGCAATTATTTTGATGACAAAATAATCATTATATTTATTCATTAATGTAGAGATAAAATCCTTTTCATAGGCATTTCTCACATGCCAGATCATTGGTGTTCTGGTTATTAATGATGGAATGCTTCCATAAATGGTCGAATGCTGATTATTGGCATAAATTAGATCGATTCTTGTACGTATAATAATCAGAGTTATCAAAAATAGATTATAAATGAATAAGATTATAAAATATATAACTTTAATTGGATTAATAGTCCTATAAAAACCTTTCATTGGATGAACAAATACCTTACAGTCAGTAGTGTTTCTGATCCTTTCGCTGAATGCACCTTTACTGGTATAAAGATTAGTTTTATATGCTCTTTTTTCTAATCCTTGTATAATTAATGTCAAAGATTCTTCAGCTCCACCACCCAGGCCCCCGAAATAATTGATGAACAATATATTTGGTTTTTCTTTGTGTCTCATTTGATTATATTGTATAGATCAATTGTTTTAATTTCTGTATCCTGACATGCTTTTTGATTGCTAATTAGTATCCCTTTCTGATTATCATCTGAAGATAAATTACCATGACTTGCCTTTTGAACTGCGTAAGACACGAAGTTAGGATAAAATACAAATCCGTCTTTAAGGATAAAAATTATGTCTCCAAACTCTTTTGACGAAATTCCAAATTTTTTTCTTTCCTTCTCATTGATAATTATTCCCTCCCCAAGTTTATTGAGGAAATTCGCGATTTTGTTTTTTAATTTTGTGTCGAATATCCAAAATCGGGCAATAGTTGAATCTAAAAAATATATATAAGAAGATTTAGAAGTAAGACCTAATGTCTTTTCAGGAACAAGCTGGATTTCTTTTTTAATATCCCCCATACCATGATCAGACAAAATATAATAATCTTTTCCACCATAATTCTTAAATTCTTTAACTAATGTTGATACTTTATTATCAATAATTCGTAAAAATCTGATATATCTTTCATCATTAGTTCCATATTCATGTCCCATATAATCAAGATCAAATAATCCTACAACCAAACAATTCTTACTTTTTTCTTTAATCTTTTCATGGGCCAAGTTCAGAGCAATTAAATCACGCAAACCTTTTTTTTCTTTAATATTCTGAGAAGTAATGACCTCATGATATTCATCAAAAAAAGCCCTTAAATTATCCTTCTCTGGATGAATCCTTTTAAAATATCCAATATAAGGAAAAGGGATATTAGCCTTATTTAGTCTTATCTTTCTAAGGATCTTATGGATGAATTTATCACCCCAAAATAATCTGTTGTGAGAATCACAAAACACTTTGAAGATCACAGGCCATCTCAATAAATTTTTTGCTGTTATCCAATAATTTAAAAATTTCAATTGGTCTGGTGTTTTCCCTTCAAATATCTCATAATGTAAATTAACACTATAACCAACCCCAGGTACAACTTTATATAGGTGACCAAGTTCTCTTAAATTTGTCAATGCTTTTATTTTTTGGTAAGGCAAAGCATCAATAAATACAATAAGTTTCTTCATCTTTCTCATCCATGGATATTTTTTTTCTCTTGCTCTTATTTAGGAATTGTTCAAAAAACATCTCTGTTTCTTTACGCAAAATATCGTAGTTTGATTTATACGACTTCTTAAAACTGATATTCTTACATAAAATTTTTTCCAGCAATTCCTTGCTTTGTTTAATATGACTGTTGGCTTTTACAAGGTCGTCGATTTGATAATGATATATCGAATGACAAAAATGCATAAGGCTATTTATCAATATGGTCCGTCTGTTACATAATAAACAGAATTCAGAAGGTCTGTATATAATAATATTTTTTAATGCCTGAGATGATTCATGTGCAAATCTTGTTATTTTTTTGTCATTATAATAAATAATCTCATTATCATATATTTGATTTAAATAATCAATGGTCTTTTGATAGGATTTCAGGAAATCTTGAAATATTTCAGGCCTATATCTTTTCAGTCCTGGATTCATCTTCAGAACATAATATTTCTGCATATCCTGAGAAAAATCCTTCCCAAAAAATCTTTGGAAATCTGCACTATTATCAACATCTGACATTTTTTTGATTCTATTTTTATACGTTGAGATCATATGACCTTCATGAGGGAGTATTATTGAAGGTAACTCTATAATATTTCTTGATATAATATAATTTGATATTGTTGACTGCTCTTCTGTCTTTAAAGTCAAAGGGAACCTTTTAATCACATCCCATAGTCTTAAATAAATCAATGAGTTTATATGACCCATATCAATATTTTGAAGGTTTACTCTTGGGATCTTATTTAGGATATCCTTATTTCCATAGACAACAAGACCATTTGTTGTCATCTCAAATATCCTTAAATCTCTTGGAAGTCGATGGATGTTATCGATTAAAACAAAACCTACATCAATATTGAAAAGTGGATTGTTTTTACTGATTTTTTCAGAATATTCATCGAGGGAATTTCTAATGTCCATCATGATATCTTCTTTAGTCTTTCCTCTCGTGAATACATAAAACTCCAAATCGCTATAAAGACTTATATCATTGTCTTTCGTTACATATGTAAATTCACCACGTGATGTACTACCTATGAGAACAATTGCATATGGTTTCATCTTTGAGACTATCTTCACAGAATCTTTTATTAAATCCAGTAGATCCTTTGGATATACTAAATTGTTAATATCAGTAATCATCATTTGTTTATCTTATTTGTCTTAAACTTCAACAATAACGTTATTTTTATAAAATTTGATATAAATTTATAAAACTTCCCATCATTTCCCTTTTAGAAATGAGATAATATCTGTATTTTTAAAATATATAAATTTATAAAAAGATACTGAAATAATATATAATCATGAAGATAAGAATCCTCCATATAATAACAAAGCTCGATATAGGTGGTGCTCAGCAGAATACTATATACAATGTTGAACATCTGAACAAGCTGAAGAACTTCTATTCCGAGATAGTTGCAGGTCCAGTAATAGAAGAAGAAAACCTGGTTCAGTATGCTAAAGACAGAAAAATCAAAGTCACAATAATTGAAGGAATTACAAATAATATAAGACCTTTAAAAAATATTCTAGGATTGATAAAAACTTACAGGTACATAAAGAAAAACAATTTTACAATTGTGCATACTCATTCGTCTGTTGCCGGGATAATCGGAAGAATTGCAGCAAGAATCGCAAAGACGCCAATCATAATCCACACTGTCCATGGCTGGGGCATCAGGCCGGATATGCCGAAAATCAAGCAGATACTTTACATATGGCTTGAGAGATTCTGCGAAAGATTCACTGACAGAATGGTCGTAGTTTCCAGGTTCAATATCGACAAGGGGCTCGGTTATGGCTTTGGCAAGAGGTCGAAATATGCAGTGGTCCATAGCGGGATCGATGTGGAGAGATTCTCAAGGAAGATTGATGTCAGTAAAAAGAGGATTGAGCTTGGACTGGATGCAGACAGGCCTGTTGTCGGGATGATAGGCAGGCTGGATACGCAGAAAAATCCTCTTGATTTTGTGAAGGTCGCCTATCTTGTCCAAAAAAAGTATTCCGATGCACAGTTCATCATCGTTGGTGATGGCCCTCTGCGGGGGCAGACAGAGGCGATGATCAAAAAATTGAAAGTGAGAGAATTTCATCTGCTCGGTTTCAGGGACGATGTCGATGAGATCATCAAGATAATGGACATCTCAGTCCTGACTTCATTGTGGGAAGGCCTTCCAAGAGTGTTTCCTGAGTCCATGGCTGCAAAAAAACCAATTGTTGCGTACAATGTGGATGGTGCTCCAGAGGCGATCATCGATGGGAAGAATGGATATTTAATCCCTTCAATGGATAAGGATCTTTTAGCTAAGAAAATTCTATATCTTCTCAAGAATCCAGAGACTGCAAGACAGATGGGAATTGAGGGTTATATGATGGTTGATTTGTTCTCTCTGAATAAAATGCTGGAAGATATTGATTCATTGTATGAAAAGTTACTTAAGGAAAAGGTTGGATAGATATGATATGCATTTAAAGTTTCCTCATAAAAAATCATTATAATTGATGATGTTTACGAATACTTTTTGCAATACCATTCAATTGTGTTCTTCAGCCCCTCATCGAATCTTGTTTTTGCTTTAAAACCGAATTCCTCCCAGGCTTTCGATGTGTCAAGGCACCTCCTAGGCTGGCCGTCAGGTTTTGTGGCGTCCCATACCAATTTTCCTTTGAAGCCGACAATCTTTTTTATCTTTTCTGCAAGCTCCTTTATGGTTATCTCGAATCCCGCACCGATATTTACAGGGTCAGGCCTGTCATAATACATGGTAGCAAGGACTATCGCCCTTGCGCAGTCCTCTACATACAGGAATTCCCGGGATGCCTTGCCAGTCCCCCAAACAATTACAGATATATCGCGGTTTCTTTTAGCGTTGACCATCTTCTTGATGAGGGCGGGGATTACATGAGAGCTTCCAGGGTCGAAGTTGTCGTCTGGTCCGTATAGGTTCACAGGCAGGAGGAATATCGAGTTGAAGTTGTACTGCTGCCTGTATGCCATGCTCTGGACAAGCATCATCTTCTTTGCAAGGCCGTAGGGCGCGTTTGTCTCTTCTGGATAACCGTTCCAAAGGTCATCTTCCCTGAAAGGGACCGGCGTGAACTTGGGATATGCGCATATCGTGCCGACAGCGACGAACTTCTCAATCCTGTTGAGCCTGGCATGCTCCATCAAAAGAGCCCCCATCATGAGATTATCGTAAAACAGGGAACCTGGGTTTTCCCTGTTGAAACCGATACCCCCCACCCTTGCAGCCAGGTGGATGACGATGTCCGCAGGGAATCTCCTGAACATTTTCCTGATGGCATCGTCTTTCCTGAGGTCATATTCCCCTGACCTGGGTATGAAGATGTTCTTCTTTGATGCACCGTGCAGGATGAGCTGCCTGACTACATTCCTTCCAAGGAAGCCCGCCCCCCCTGTCACGATGAACCGCTTGTCCTTCAGATTGCCGGGGCTGAAATAATTCCTGATGCCGATGCCCAGCCTTGATGCCTTTCTGTTGTCGCATACCTGTCTTGATATGTCATTTTTCCGGAGCCTCTTCTTTTCCATCACGACTTTGATATCTTTGCCTGAATCCTTTATCAGTCTCATCAATAGCTCCCTGAGATTGATGCCTTTTCCTGAGCCCACATTGTATATCTCCCCTGGTTTTCCTTTCTCAGCCAATATCCTGTATGCCCTGACGACATCCCTCACATCAGAAAAGTCCCTAATGCACTCAAGATTGCCAACATAGATACTGGCCCCGTCCTTTGCATCCCCTATCTGCTTCCTCATGCTAGGTATTACGAACCTGTCTGACTGGCCCGGTCCTGTGTGATTGAAGCTCCTTGAGATTATTATCGGCAGGTCATAGGACAATGCCAGCTTTTCCTGCTCCGCTCTTGAAACTCCGTAAGGCGAGACCGGCCTGACAGGATGTTTCTCGTCGATTGGCATGTATTCAGGCTCGCCGTAGATATCAGCTGATGAGACTATGAGTATCCTCGGCTTAAGCTTATGGCTGACGACAGCATCAAGGAGATTCTTTGTGCCATTAACATTGATGTCATGGCACAATTCAGGCTCAACAAAGCTTTTCGATACTGAACTGAATCCGGCGAGATGGAATATGTAATCAGGCCTTGTCTTTTTTATTATATTATAGACAGAACTGTAGTCTGTGATATCGCATTTCAGGACATGTTTTTCAGAACCATGACGGTCCATGCCGTACACTTTGTAGCCATTGGCCTCAAGCTCTTTTTTCAGATAAGGCCCGACGAAACCGGATATTCCTGTAATCAGCGCCTTCTTCATTTTTTCCCATTGCAGCCATAGAGCTCCTTCTCGACTACCTTCAGGTCAGCCTCGACCATCTCCTTGACAAGCTCCCTGAACCGGATCCTGGGTTTCCAACCAAGCTCCTTCCTGGCCTTTGAGGGATCGCCCAGCAGAAGGTCGACCTCTGCCGGCCTGAAGAACCTGGGATTTATCCTCACGACTGTCTTGCCTGTGTCGGACCTGATGTATTCCTCGTCGACACCCTCCCTGCCGTTGCTTCTGATGTCTATGCCTGCCGTCCTGAAAGCCTCTTCGAGAAACTCCCTTACAGAATGGGTCTCTCCTGTCGCAAGCACGTAATCATCCGGCTTTTTTTGCTGGAGCATCAGCCACATCCCCTCGATGAAATCCCTTGCGTGTCCCCAGTCCCGCTTGGCATCAAGGTTGCCAAGTTCCAGGCAATCGCCTACCCCTTCTTTGATCCTTGCGGTCCCCTTGGTTATCTTGCGGGTGACAAAATTCTCCCCTCTCCTCGGGCTCTCGTGGTTGAAGAGTATGCCGTTGACAGCGAACATCTCGTAGCTTTCCCTGTAATTCTTGACTGTCCAGAACGCATACAGTTTTGCGCATCCATAAGGGCTCCTGGGGTAGAAAGGCGTCAACTCATTCTGTGGAGTCTCGACAGCCTTGCCGTAAAGCTCTGATGTGGATGCCTGATAGAACCTTATCTTCTTGCCGGTAGTCTGATCGATCATCCTTATGGCGTCAAGGATGCGCGTAGTTCCCAGCCCTGTAGCGTCGCCTGTGTATTCGGGTATCTCGAAGCTTATTGCCACATGGCTTTGCGCCGCCAGGTTATAGACCTCGTCAGGCATCACTTTCTGCATGATGTTGTTTATTGAGCTGGAATCGCACAGGTCGCCATAGAGAAGCCTGAACTTGACATTGCCCCGCAGATGATCTATCCTCTCTCTCCTGATTATGGAATTTCTCCTGACCATGCCATATACTTCATAGCCTTTTTCAAGCAGGAATTCAGCAAGGTAGGAGCCATCCTGGCCGGTTATTCCTGTTATCAACGCCTTTTTCATCTTCTTCATTTAAAAATGGGAAATACGTGTTATTTTAATATTTTTCCAAGTTTTTCAAAAAACATAAAAATACATCATTTATCTTTCGGCAAATGCCGACAATTTTGACAGTTTCAACCCTGATGATATCATTGATGGCCACATTATTTGTTGCACCGTATTGGATAAGGAGGGCGGTGAGGGCGAAGCTAACAGGCAAGGACAAGCATAAGAAGACAGAAGTTGAAGTCGCAGAAGTTGGTGGACTTCCTGTTATCTGTGGATTCCTGTTTGCCATGCTCTATTATGTTGCTATCAGGGTATTCATATACCACAAAGAAGATGGTGTCCTCATCTTCCTCATGGCTGCGCTCCTTAGCATCCTGATTGCGACCATAATCGGCGTAGTCGACGACATCCTCGGATGGAAAATAGGTCTTCGCATAAGGTACAAGATACTTCTGACTTTCTTCATAGCTCTCCCCATAATGGTTGTCAATGCCGGCCATTCCGCGATGACCTTCCCTTTCATAGGATTGGTCAACTTGGGCCTGTTATACCCATTGTTTGTGATTCCTGCAGGCATAATGGGGGCATCCAACGGCTTCAACATGCTCGCGGGCTACAATGGGCTTGAGGCAGGGCAGGGGATGATAATACTGACGACTCTGGGCATCATCTCATATCTGGCAGGCACAGGGTATGTCGCTGTCATCGCCTTTGCAATGGTATTTGCCCTGGCTGCATTCTTCTACTACAACAGGTACCCTGCAAAGGTATTCCCGGGTGATACCCTCACATATTCCACAGGCGCCATGATAGCGATAATAGCGATTCTCGGCAATATAGAAAAATTTGCTATCATCCTCTTCATCCCATACTATATTGAGTTTCTGCTCAAAGCAAGGGGGGGGATGGCCAGGGAAAGCTTTGCGAATCTGGATTCCGACGGCTCGCTTTCCAGGCCGCACAGGAGGTATTTCGGACTTGAGCATATTGCCATTGACATCATCAGGAAGCTTAAGAAGAGGGCATATGAAAAAGAGGTCGTATACCTAATCTTATTCTTTCAGCTCCTAATCGCATGCGGGACATTCCTCTACTTCATCCTATGATCACATATACGCAAGGCTCACATAGCTGACTGAATTGGAATGATCGCCTGTGATGTCCCCTGAAGTCACATAATCAAGCAGCTCTGCGTTTTTATTTCCCAGGGCCTTCATCACCTCAATCTGCAGGGCGATCGGCGCAGAGCCGCAGATTGTCGCTCCTGTCCTCTCGATGTATGCGAGAAAACCGTCTGAGTCCAGTTTCATTATCAAGTCAACAGCATCCATGTCAAGTTTCCTGAGATTTTCTCTTATGTTGTCATGGAAGGGGGTGTAACCGTAATTCGGTCCATGGTGGGTGAAATCAGAGCTTGCGATGATGCTTATTCTTTTTCCGGATGCCTTGATTGCCTCTCCAATCTTTTGTCCAGAGCTCTTGAAATCAACATGACCCGGAACTGATACAGGCAGTATGACGGGTTCTTTATGGAGGACCTGAAGAAAAGGCAGCTGGACTTCGATGGAATGCTCATGTGCATGGGCTGTCTCGTCAATCACAGCAATCCCTTCTTTTATCAGGGTGTCTGCAAGGACCCTGTCTGTCTTGCAGATGCCTAGCGGAGTCTTCCAGCCTGCTGCGCTGAGGCTCAGCCTCTCCCTCCCTATTCCGGAATGCGAGAACCCGAGGATGATGAACACATCGGCATCAGCCAAAGCCCTGAAGCTCTTGGCAGCGCACCTCCCTGAGAAGACGTATCCTGCATGGGGAGCGATTATTCCGGCAGCAGTCACTTTCGACCCTTTGGGAATGCTCCCGAAAAGTCCTTTCACCATACTTGAAAGCTCTTCCCTGTCACCTGGATAGAACTGTCCTGCAACAATCGGTTCCCTTATCATTTTTCCTTATGTCACCTTGAACGGACAAGATGCCTGGCATAGAGGAGGATCAGAGCCAGGACGATTACCCCTGCAATTATGAAGAGCCCGCTCTTTTTCGAGTCCTGGTCAGTTGTCGGGAAGTATTCAGCTGTCTGCTTTGCCTGGCCCAGGTCTGCACTGGAATTGCCAGTTTCATTGCTGTTACCTGAGCCTGTAATAGCCTGGACATCGGTCTTCTGCTTTTTCCCGGCCTTGACCATCATGTCCCTGGTGAAATTCTCGGTGAATGTCTCTTTGAACTCGTTCTGGTATGTCACATCGACGTGGATAGTGTATGCACCTGTCTCATTGGCGGTGATGTCCCTGTCCAGTATCTCCTGGTTGTTGTTCCTTCCGAGGCTTGCGATTGTCGAAGAAATAGCCTCAAAACCAGGCATATCCGAGGTTATCCTGTACCTGATGTTCTGCAGCGGCTTTGTGCCTGCATTGGACAGGTCAAGGGCTGCCTGGCCAGGGGTTCCTGTACTGATGCTGGCAATCTCGCCGTCAAGCTCTATCTCCAGGTCGTTCTTGATATTGAAAGATGTTCTTTCACTGCCCTTCAGATTGTGCCCGTCATAATCATAAATAACTGAAGCTGTGACATAATACCTGCCTGTCCTCACGGCTTTTAGCATGATCCTGAATGAGATGCTCTTGTCCAGTTTCCCGCTCCATGCGCCGGACTTTGACAAGCTGCCGCTGTCTGTCATCTCAAGGCCCTGAGGTATTCCTAGCTTCAGGCTGTTTATGTTGATGGTCGTGTCTTCGTTGTCCGTGAGGTTGATGATAAGCACAGCCTCGTCTCCAGGCGAAAGCGAGGTCTTGTCTGCCTTCGTAATTATTTCCAGAGGCGGTTCAGGAATCGTGAGCCTCGTGCTTTGCGATACCTTTGCATCGTCGACAGCATTGTTGTATTCCGCAGTCGCCTTTGATGTGAAAGCATCTTCCTCCAGGGCTGTAATCATATATGTGCATTTCTGGGACTGGCCTTTCCTTATCATTCCCTTCCATGTTATCTCGTTCTTGTCAAGGTCGCATCCTGAGACATCAGTGATATTTACAGTATCAGGATAGGTCTCTGAATATGCGACATCATCAGCGTCAGAATCGCCTGTGTTCTTTATGGATACATCCACATCTGCACTTTCGCTGACGAGAATGCTTGTGCTCTCATATTCCCTGCTAATCTCCAGCTTTGCCAGGTAACCGTATACCAGGAGTCTCATCTCATGGTCGACATTCGAATCATGTATGGTGTCAGGGACCACCTTGCCGTCTTTTGTCAGCCTGCTTTCATTGTAGCACACCACGAGCGGCTTCGAGGTGACGCAGTTGCCTTCTGCTATCGAGAATGTCTTGTCATCTATCTTGAGGAGCACGGTGTTCTCTGCCCACGTCGCCTTGAGCTTGAAATCCCCTACGCTGAAGCTATCGCCTGACTTTGTCCACTTGTCATAGAGCTTCGTTTTCTCAGCATGTGCGATGTATGGAAGCAGCACTGTTGCAAACAAGAAGATCAACCATAGCCTCTTTTTCATGATAAGATAAAAATAGGAAGAGTCATTAATAAATTTTGCTGTTTATGTCTGGCAGAGCTTGTCCTTGTCCAGGCTCAGGTCATCCGATAGGTCATACCACTTGACATCCGGCTCTGTCTGGAGCCAGTAGTTGGTGTCCGGGTCCTTTTCAAAGACCATCTCGCCCATGTCAGTCGTGTCCTCATGACCGCTCTGGTCTAGGTATACGCTTGTTATCTTGAAAGTGAGCTTTTCGAGATAAGGCGGGTGAATCTGGTACATGGTCCGGTTGCCGAGCTTCTCCAGCCTCTGGCTCACGCACTCCTTTGCGCATATCTCCTTGCCTATTGTCCTGAAATAATCATCCTTTATCTCGCATGAGTCGATATCAACGACAGCCTCGTCGTCAGATGGCATCTCTATGCTCCTGAAATTCGCATCATCAATCCCGGCTGTCCCGTACTCAGAGCCGATATTTGCCCTGATGTCCTGGGTCATCATCTTCTTGTCCCATTTCGGGTGGAAGTTGTATAGTATCTGCTTGTTGGAAAGCTTCCCCCTGTTCACGTCTTTTGAAGCGCTCCTCGATACAGTGACGACAAAGGCGTCATGGATGATCTGATGCACCCCGTCAGCGCTTATGCTGGTGTCATCAGCCGGCAGCTTTGCCTTGTACCTGAGGGTGACCTGGTCTATATACGGGTAATTGTCGAACAATGCATATATTGTATTCACTGCATCCTGCTCGATTGCATCAACTGTCTTTGTCATCCTGACATAATCCCTGTCATAGAATGCGTCGACTGATGTCTGCGGGCCCAGCTCAAGATTTTCAATCGTGCTGTCTGATATCATGTCGAGGAGGAATATCGGCGTGTAGTTTATCTGGTCGATTATCCTTGACCTGTAGCTGTCCCAGTTGTCCATTATCTGCTCGAAATCCTCCCTGGTCTCTTCAAACTGGGCGATGGTGCTCGTGTTCTCGCTGCTCCGGTTATCTATGTAATCAGTCTGTGCGATTAACCTTATTTTGGAAATCGTAGGACCTGCCTCGAAAGAGTACCTGATGATGTTTGCGAAATTCTCGTCGAACTGGAGCTTGTCGCCGGCTTTGTCTCCCAGAGTCTTGACATTCGCAGGCTCATACCTTATCTCTGTCACAGCTTCCCCCGAGTCATTGACCTCCCCCACTATCAGGTTCTTTATCCCTGTCTTCTCTGTCCTGAGCCTGAGCTCGACCAGGAAGAACGGATGGTAAGTTATGTATTCGCCTATCTTGTACTGCGGGTCCTCGTATGTCTCTTTCAGGGCATTGAATTCATCGCCTGTGATGTTGACTACAGCTATCTCCCTTGTCACAGAATCATTGCTCTGGGAGATGAGGTGCAGCTGTCCCTTGGGGTTTGCAACAAGCTTCTGGGACTGCTCAACTGCCCTTAGAGTGATGTAATTGATCTTCACACCGGATGAATAGATGTTCTTGATGAAGCTGTATACAGATGTCTCGAATGATTTCCTGTCAGTGTCTGCAGATACATACCTGAACCTGTTGTAAGGTGTATACGACACAACAACATCGTATCCGGCCCCTTGCCTCTTTATGTTGAAATCCGGGTAATTATTTGGTTTGAATACTGTGCCAAGCTTCGCTTCAAGCACCTGCTGGGGGCTCTGCTGTTGGACCTGCTCATCCTGTGTCGAGCATGAAGCGAGAAAGAGAAGGATAATAATAAAAAAAAAATAAAATCTTTTCATCTTGGCTTTATGATGCCCACTTGCCTGATACTTTGCCTGTAGCTGCCCTTGATATTCCTGTATCAGCGCTGGTGTATGAAATCTCTACATTATAGCTGTACTTCTTGCCTGCTCCAATCCCAGCAGTTGTGCACTGGTCAAAGCAGAGTGTCGCAGAAGCGCCGTTTGATATGTCCTGGGCTGCATCTGAGGTGCAGTCTGCTGTGCTAGCGACAACTCCTGTTACATCATAGCCGAGTGTGTTCGTGACAGGGAAGCAAATCTCATTTCCATTGCCTAGGACAGGTCCTGACAATGAAGCTGCTGCTGTCTCTGTGCATGTCAGGCCTGACGGGAATTCGCATTTCTCCGGCAGAAGGTTTGCAGGGCTAAGCACCCCGAAATATGCAAGCGCTCCGATAGCTGCAAGAACGACAAGAATGGCCCAGCCATAGGTCATCAGAAATTCCATCGCTGCCTGTGCTCTCTTAATCATCTTATCACCTCATGTTTTTCAAGTATTATCATACTCAACCTCAATTCTGGAATAACTCATATTTAAATCTTTCGCACTAGGAAAATCAGGATTGGGCACTTATTGTGTTAATCATCTCTGTCTGTCCACTCGACAGATCTTTCATTTTTTTCTGACGGAGATCTGTTCCTACTGGGTCCTGATTGTCCCCTATGCGTCTCATTCACAAAATTGACCCAGACGATGATAAACTCATTATACGATGAATTTGTTACTAGAACATCCCTGCAAACACCATCCCGAGCACATGCGAGCCTATGAAGAACACTATCAAGGCGACAATTATGAATATCGGTATGTACTGCAGGCCCTCCTTGACATTGCCCTTCTTTATCGTCGCGACGATGACAGCTGAGAAGACGGATGTCATGGTGAGGCAGATGTAGGCGAATATCTTGTAGTTCGTGAGGGATATGGTGTCATCGCTGATATTGATTGTCAATCCGAACCCTGTCGACTGCGTGCCTGTCGAGCCTGCGACATTGCCTGCTATCTTCTGCACGATTGTCAGCAGCTGGTTCGAGAGGCTGAAGAGCGCCGGGGCCGCTACGATAGAGGCGAATGTGATGAAGATGACATAGGTCATGACATTTGCAGCCATCTCCTTTCTCATGCCCCTCATCTCTGTTATGTTTATCGCTATCTTGTTGAGAAGGTCCCCCACGTCCCCGCCGGCATCCATGCCCTCGTTGAGCAGGTAGACAGACCTAAGCAGGGTCTGTGAGTCATATCTCTTTGCGAAATCCAGCAGTGCCTGGTCAAGTGCCTCGCCTGCAATCGTCCGCTTGGCCACATCCTCTATCTCTTTTGCAAGGACACCGAACCTTGGCCTTACGGCGAACCATAGCGCCCTGTCGATGGGCATGCCCGCCCTGAGGTTTGCGCTGGTCAATTGGAGAAAGTCAGGAAGCACTTCCTCGATCGACAGCTTCCTCCTGAATATGAGCAGGTCAAGGTATATCCTGAAGATTATCCATACGATGCCCCAGACGCATAGCAGCCCAAGAGTCCAGAGTATGAGCACATGGCCGAAGATTCCTGCAACTGTGCTCTCTGAACTTACATCCAGGTACACATAGAGGAATGTAAAAAGGAGAGTGATGCCGATGGATGCATAAAACAGCCTTTTCGAAAGCTGCTGCTGGTCCAGCTCAAGCCCTGACTTCTCAAGGTACATCACAAGCTTTCTCTTCCTTTCGGCAGCTGTGATCTTCTTCTTTTTCTCCTTGTCTTTTGCGCGGAAGAGCTTCCTGATGTCCTTTTCCTGCACTTCGTCAGGCGACTCTTTCTTCGGCTTCTTTTTGAAGAGCGAAAATCCGGCATGTGAAGGCTTGTTCATCTTCTCGCCATCAGGTTTTTCTGCCGGACCGATTGCTGTCTTTTCACCGTGCTTTATTTCAGGTGCATCATTTTTCATGATTTTTGGAGGCGCATGCGAATCATTGATATCCTCAGCTTTCACAGCTTTCTTCCCGGCAACTGACTTTGTCTCTGGCCTGCTGACTCTATCCTTGGCTTCCTTTTGGAAAATCCCTGAGAAAAATGAATCCCTGTGCTTTTCCTTCTTCATTCCCTTATGCGCCTCTTCCCTTGAAGGTTTTTTTGGGTTGTGCCTGACCTTTGAATTATTCTTCAGCTTCTCAAGCTCATTTTCAAGCTCAGAGAGCTTTTTCTTATGCACGCTTTCGTCATGCTCTGACTTCGGCTTCTTGCCGAACAATCTGCCGAGAAACCCCTGCTTCCTGGATTTTTTCTCAAGAAATTTCCTGTCAAGGTCGCTTAAAGGGGCAATTTTGCCTTTTTTCTTTTTCTCGAATTCTGCAAATCTTTTGTTTAGGTCTTTTTTTGGCATTTTAAAGCTCGACAGCAGGCCTGGCCTGCTTGATAAGCGCATAGAACATGAACTGCATGAACCCAAGGAGGCCTGCCACTACCAGGAGCTCGACAAGGCCAAGACTGAACCCGATGAAGCTTGAGAATATTATGAGCATTGTCGAGCCGAGTGAGGGCAAAATCACGGCGATGAGCATGTAGAACATGGCCAGCGGGTTGAGCTTCCTCCCGTACTCCTTGACAGCTATCTTCTGCTCCTCGACAATCTGCTCGAGGACAGAGTTGAGGGCACCTGAGACATCGGCCCCTGTCTTTATTGAATTCAGGACCTGCCAGAGGATCTTCCTCAGGTTCGAGCTCGGGACAAGCTCGATTGTCTCGTTTATCGCATCCTCCATGGATGTCCCCATGTTTATCTGGTCTGTTATTGACCTGAAATATGAGCCAATCACAGGATAGACATTGGAGACATTGATGAACGCATTGTACACAGGGACGCCTGACTCTATCTCGATTATCAGGAACCTTGTAGCGAATGCAATCTCACGGCTGATGCCGACTTCCTTCTTCCTTATCTTTACATCAGGGACTTGGACAAGGTAGCGGAACACTACGATGAAGAACAGCGGGAATATGTAAAAGGCGATAGCTATTGACTGGTCGAAAGATTTCAGTATGCCTCCTATGAAGAGCACGCAGATGCCGAAGCTGAGAATGAATGACGACACCAGGGCTTTCTTTATGAAATCCTCGGGGGTGTCGATTATGTCAGCCTGGAGGAGCTTGTGCTTGAGATTAGGTATCCAGTTCTGGATCTGCTTGAATACGAAACTGATTTTGTCACCCTAGCTTTTTATTCGCCCTGACATGCTTCATCAGGTTGTCGAAATTTGTGTAGTACTCTGCCATGACCCTGCCAACAGAATCAACTGAATCGATGCCGTTCCTTACCATGTACTTTAGGATCATCTCCTTGGTCCTGAGGATCCTCATGAGCTCATTCTGGGTATGTCCGGTGTACAGCTGCAGGGTCTGCATCAGCACCTTCGACCTGTTGACATGCCTGAGCATGTCTTTCTTTGCATCATACTGCATCAGCATGTTATGGCCTGCTTCTTTTGTGATCTCAGAGAGCTGGAATGTCCTCCTTGTCCCTGTCCTCCTGTTCCTGAACTGCACGATAATTAGCGATATCGCAGGAAGCATGCTCTTCGGTACAGATATCGGCGGGTTCGTGAGCCTGTCGATGACCTCTTCGGAATTATTCGCGTGGAATGTGGCATAGCAGCTATGGCCTGTATGTATCGCCTCAAAGAGGGTCTCAGCCTCTCTCTGCCTCCTGACCTCGCCCACGAGGATCCTGTCAGGCCTCTGCCTGAGACTGTTGACGAGCAGGTGCTCCATCGAGATCTCTCCCTTGCCCTCAGAGTTTGGCTGCCTCGTCGACATTGGTACCCAGTGCAAAAACTTCGGGAGCCTGATTTCCCTGGTGTCCTCGATAGATATTATCCTCTGGTTCGGCGGGAAGAAGCTTGCAAGGGCATTGAGCGTGGATGTCTTTCCTGACGCTGTGCCACCGGCGATTATTGCGGAAAGCTCGTACTGCATGGCGAGCCAGATAAGGGATGCAGCCTCGAGGCTCATGGTGTTTGTCCGCAGGAAATGCGTGATTGTGAACGGGTCCCTTGAGAATTTCCTGATGGTTATTGTGTTTCCGGCAGTTGATATTGGCATGAGTGTCGCATTGACCCTGTCGCCCTCGTCAAGATGAGCGTCAAGGAGCGGCTCAAGCACGGATATCTGCCTTCCTACCTTCCTTGCTATCATAGCTGAGTAGTGCTTTGTCTTGTCCTCGTCAGGGAGCATGATGTTGGTCTTGAGCCAGCCATATTTCTTGTGATAGACCCAGACAGGCTCGTCAGCCTGGTTGATGGTTATCTCCTCGAGAAGCTTGTCGTGCATGAGGATCTCGATGCTGCCCAGGCCCAGGGATTTCTGGATGAGGTATGTCGTGAGATAGCCTTTGCTCTGCTCATCGATGTCCGGGAAATATTTCTCGATAAGTATGGATATCGTCTCCTTGAACTTGTCCTCGACGACCCCGGTCTGCTTGAGGTTGGTTATGTCCACCATGCCCAGGCTGACTTCACGTATGAGCTTCTTCCTAATCTGTTCGAGGATCATCTGGGTGGTGCTGCTGATGCTTGAGATGGATACGTCGTATATTGGAACGTATTCGCCTGATTTGGTGTATATCCTTATCTGGATAGGCATGTTGTCGGAATCATAGGTGTATTCCTCTATAAGCTTCTCTGCAGCCTTCTTCTCCCCTGCCAGGGATTTTGCAGCCCTGCTCTTCTTGGCATCAGGCTTCTTTCCAGTAGCACCCCGGCCGGCTTTTTTAGGAGCAGCTTTTCTTTTCAGGGTATGGCTGGGCTTTTTCGTCTGCGCCTTTTTTGCCGGGGCCCTCTTGCTCCTGCCGGCAGATCTTTTTGCAGGCCTGCGCAATGCAGGCTTTGCATTCCTCTTTCTAGAACTCGCTCTCTCTCTCCTCTTCTTTTTCATCCAAACACCCTTTTTTTAATATGCAAACCTAAAAGCTTCGCTTGATTACCCTTACAAGCTTTGAGAGCTCATTCTTGAGAGTGTCTCTCTTGCTCTCTATCTCCTTGAACTTCTTGTTGAGCTCTGTCATGTACTTCTTGACATCAGACTTCTTTGAGGCAAGGTCGAATGCCTGGGCTTTCCTTATGAGCCCAACCATCTCCTCGCTCAATGAGTCTTTCTGCCTGTCGACCTTCTCAAGCATGTTCTCTATCTCTGATTTCTGCTTCAGGAATGTCTTGAATTTGCCCGCGACCTTCTCGCTGTCATCCATATGCTCCCTTATCTTCTTCCTTCCCTGAACCACTTTCCTCAGCACATCATCCTGCAGGGAGACTATCTTCTCCTCCTGCTTCCTGCTCTCATCCAAAAGAGGCTTGAGCTTCTCATTCTCTTTCTTGATACTCTCTTTAAGCTTGTCAGCCACCTTCTCGAAATATTCAATATGGCTTTCAGTGACCTCGACCTTCTTCTCCTCCTGGCCGATGACTCCGCGCAGCTTATCTGTCTCAGACTCGAATCTCTTTATCCCATCGAGGAGCTTCTTCTCCTGGTTCCTGAGCGAGAATATCTCAGACCTCTCCTCCTGGAGCTTCACCTTCTCGACCTCGATGTCATCGATGAGCTCCTTGTACTTGCTCCTTTCCCTGAAAAGCTCCTTTTCCATGTCCTGGATCCTGTTCCTGAAATCCTTCTGCTGGTCGTACATCTGCCTGTCGATGCCTTTCTTGAGCCTCTCATAGTTCTCGAGCTCCTTTAGCTCCTCCTTGACATTTCCCAGGTCGTCGCCGATGTCCTTCTTAAGCTTCTCGAACTCGCCCTTGAGATCGTCAAGACCGCTTGTATCCTTCTCTATCCCCTGGAGCGTCGTCTCGACCTTCCTTACAAATGCGTCTTTTGAGCCATGGAATTCCTTTGCCTTCTTGACAACCTCCTTCTTGGAGAGCTTCCTCTCGACAAGATATGTCGTGGCAAGCTTGTACTCTATGCTGATGATGCCCTCTTCCTCGAGAAAATCAGACCATTCGTCTATGACTGAATTCGACACGCCGAGGGCCTTTGCAGCCTCGCCAGTGGAAACCTTCTTCCTGCTTTCCACGAGCTTGACGAGCTTGTCGACCCCTGTTTCGATGAAACTTTCCCCTGGCATTGGTATTACCTAAAATATACAATTATATATAACTTTCTATTAAAACATGCTATATATGGCATCACTTTAAGCCCCATCCTATACAAGATTGGTGACCCCGTACCTTGCAAGGTGACCTGACTCATTGTCAAGCCTCAGCCAGTTGTAGGTGTTGTTGACCAGGAAGCTTGGCGGGGATGAGCTTGAGAAGTAGATGTAGTCGATGCATGACTTCTCAAGGGTGTCTATCTTGCTGTCCTCAAGGTCCTTGAGATTTACGATGCTCTCGATTCCGAAGCTCGAGTTCGACAGGTTGCCCGAGAGCCTCATGATGTAGCTTGGCGCGCTTGATGAAGCAATGTAGAGCTTGTTGTCGACATGATACAGCAGGCCGGAAGTGTCAGTGCCGACAGTGAAATTTGTCACATTGCTCTTCTGGATGGTGTATATGACCCTGCCGAATGTATTGGCAGTGTATAGCGGGTCCTCGAATGTCGTTATGTTGAGTGATTCTGTTATTATCTCATTCCTTTTCCATACTGCAGTCTTCCTCGAATCAAAGATGTCCATCGTGACATTGAGGTCGGCTGAGACTATCCAGGGGTTTACCTGGTAGAGTCTTACGCTGTTGATTGTATAATTGAACCTTATGGCAACTTTTCCAGCCTCTTGCTGGATCTTCGCTATCCAGACCTTGAGTTCTGTACCGTTCATCACGCTGACATATCCTGAATCGATGGTTCCATTTATCAGGAGCTCCTCGAACGTTGCCTGGGTATCGTTGAGGTATCTTCCTTCTGATGTTATATGCTGCTGCATAGCAAGCATAGCGCGGAACATCGCGATATAAGTCCCCCTCTGTATGTCTTTCTCCAGGTCAGAGATGAAGAAATCGACAGACTTCACCCTGTCGCCGGTGATGAATGACTGCTCCCTGAGCGTGTAGCTCTTCTCGATGTTCATTGCAAAGAAGAGCAGGCAAAGGAATGCTATCGCTATCATCGTGAATACTACTGCCTTCTTCCCTATTGCCACACTCTCACCTCGGCGATTGTCGGCCCCCAGAGATAAGGTACATCATGGACGACCCAAGAGTTCACGATGAAGTCGCTCTTTCCGAAATTGATGAATATCCTTCCGTCATTGTTGTAGTCAAGGTGCACCAGGAAATTGTACATCGCCCAGTCATACGAGTCGTCATTGTCAAAGCCAGACAGTCCATGGCTGCTGTTTGTATACACGCATGTGAGCGGTCCGGCATAATCAGTTGGGACTGAGAGCGTGAAATTATATCCGAGCTCGTGCTCGATTGTCCAGTTGCAGCCTGTTGCGTTCGGGTGCACAGAGCTGTACGGGTCGGTGAAATTTATCATGTTCAGAAGTCCTGTGTAGAGCATGGTCGTGTTCGTTGAGCAGTTTGAGGAATTGAGCGAATTGTCCCCTGTCCTGACAATTATCGTGTTGGTCTCTCCCCTCTCGAAATAAGGCCCAGGGATGGGTATTGGGAACGGATCTCCCAGGTTTGCATAGTTTGTGTTGAACCTCGAGAGGTTGTAGGCGACATGAGTCCCTTTGCTGTTGGTCACAGCCACATAGTCTGTCCAGTGCTCACCTGAATATGCGAGGAGATATGCCTCAAGCGGCCTTATCTGCGATGGGATCTGGAGGTCGTATGTGCATCCTCCGAAATCCGGGCTCTCGAAGAATATTGGCACTTCCCCATGGATGATTGGGGGGATGATTGGCGTGTAATTCAGCGCGATGTATGAGTCGTGATAGAGGTACGACTCCTCGAATGCCCCCTGGAAGGATATTATCTGGGATTTCTTCAGGGAGAATATCAGCCTGAGCTCGTTCGCTATCTGGCCGTATATGCCTGCAAGGCCTTCAGGATCTGAGCTGGTGAAGAAATGCGGCTCGTCAGGGGTGTAGTCAGGGTCGCATAATGCAGTGAGATTCAGGGCCAGCTCGCCGCCATTGCCCACATCGCCGAATGCGACAGTGTAAAGAGATATCCCATATTTTTTGTTATAATAGCATGAGATGTTTATCAGCTGTTCGGCTGCGCGCTTTTCATCGCTGCTGAGGTCTCCAGATGCCTGAATCTCGGGTATGTGCGGGCAGACATTGTCTATCACGCCGTCTGATCCGGGACAGCATGCTCTTCCACAGTCGTCGCAGTTGCCGTCGTCGTATGATCCATGGGAGCCCACACAGGCGTTCGATATGCCGTCGCTCATGATGACCATCGCCTTCTGCCTGTCAGTGATGTTCGCAGTAAGCCTAGCATTAAGCCTGCCTGAGCTGTCAGAGTTCTTGAGCTTTATGGCAAGTATATTGTCCCCTCTTGAGAAATCGCCAGGGACTACAGCTATGTTCCTGCCTGACTGGGCGCCGGCATAAGAATCGATGAGATTGCCGTTTAGGTAAACATCTGCTCCGCTGTCTGATGTGATTGTCAATGATATCGGGCTATGGAGCTCAGCCGGATCATTTACAAAGAACCTGTTCCTGTAGAATGTATTTCCGCTGTCATTTGTAAATGCAAGCTGGATATTGTCAAAGGATATGGAGCCGTACTTTGATGCAGAATCCCTCCTCAGCTTGCCGCCCAGAGCAATGTAGTAAAAACCGGGGCCCTCATCAATATATGAGGATATGTCTTCAGCAAACAAACCTGAGCCTTCTGTGTCCGGGTCGTTTGCTGTCCATATCTCTGGGCTGGCATCTCCTCCTTCAGATGACATCTCACTTCCCAGCCACTGGACTGCTGTCGACGGCTTCTCAAGATATCCTTTGATCCAGACCTGGTCATCCGTGTCAAAGACACTTGCGGTGCCGTCATCCCTCGCATCCCATCTGTAGTTGAATGAGAGCCAGGCACCTCCGCCGGCCGAGTTCATGGCATCTATCATGTCCTGTGTGATGTTCACCTGGATACCATAGCTGCCTGAGGCGTCATTCGAAGTCCTGTCAGCGACAAGCTCCAGGTCCCCTGCCATTGCAGGGAAGAAATTCATGTTTCCTGCATAGCCGTAGACACCTTCCTGCCAGTCCCAGCCGTCATCTCCGTTGTTTGTCCAGTTGATTATCACTGTGATGTTGTCGAAAGCCACCAGGGTCTCTCCCGGGCCTGAAAGGTCTGCTCCGCATTCCAGCACATACGTGAATGTACTTGATGTTATGAACGGTGTCAGGTCGATAGCTTCATTGACAGGGCCGTCAGGTGGAAGGCTTCCTGCTGCCCAGTGCTCTGACCATACAGATGATTCGCCACCCGGGTATGTCAGGTTGCAGAACACATCTGCGGTCCCGTCGAAATGGCTTGAGTTTATGCTGTGGACAAGGTTCAGTGTGACATTGTTCGGTGAGTCGCTCGGGGACTGGAAATCCTGGCTGAGCGATCCGTAGCTACCTGCGCCGGAATCGACGAACCAGTAATGCTGCAGGCCGAATATGTCGCCAGTGCCTGATTGCGACACAATGGCAACATCATCTATGTTCCATCCGCTGTATTGCCAGCTTCCGTCGCTCTGTGTCCCGAAACGCACCCTTAGGTTGGGGTTGTTGTCTGCATAGGCTGATATGTCTGTCTCCTGCATGTTCCAGCTGTTGTCTGTCATCTCAGTCGGGTTTGTCCAGACAGTGTGCCAGTTCCCTCCAGAGTCAGTCACCCTCACCCTTGCCTGGTCATAGGCAGGCTGCTCGACATTGAGCCATCTGTAAAAGCGAAGGACAGTGTCAGTGCAGGATGTGCAGTCGATTGCTGGCGATGTCAGCCTGCTGTCTGCATTGCTCTGGTAATCCCCGTTCCATGAAGGGTTTATGCAGTCCTCTCCCCATATCCTTGAGCCTGAATGGGCATAATCAGGGTCAGGGTTACCATGCGAGCCTCCTCCCCTTCCAAGGGGAGTTCCATACTGCCACTGCTCATTTGTCCCTGCGTGCGACCAGCCAAGGCTGGTCTCGAAATCATCATTGAATACCTCGCTCGAGCCCGGGTCTGAGAGGTTGATGTTCCCATGCCCTGCCCAGCCTGTCGTCGAAGGCCCGTCAAAATAAGAGTTGTTGAGAAGGTTCTCGACGACATCAGCAGAAATGAATCCGAAAGTGTTCTCAAGGGAGTTGATCCCTGTCGTGAAATCCACAGGTGCAGGGACATCGTTCGGGTGGTCCCATAGGTCTGCCTGGATAACATTCCCTGTATAATAGTCGCTTGCCTGCCCGAATCCGAAATTGAGCAGGCCTTCAGGCCATGATGAATCATCAAAGCTGCTGGAGGACCAACCAGCCGGGTCTGAATACTGGTAATCGTTTGAATATTTCCATGCTTTGCTGAGCATGTCAACAGGGTCGCCGGAAAGCAGGATGCCTGATGCTTCCAATACACCGCACGAAGTGCAGGTCCCGCCGTTTGCATAGAAGCTGTCTATATCATCAGTGAGCGCTGTAAGGTTTGTGCCAAGCCCCAGCATGTTCCTGATTGATGTATAGTAAGTCGTAAGCCCCACCCTGTTCCCTGTGATGTTGTAAAGTATGTCATGCGAGAATGTCTTGAGTATGCATTTCGCGACAGACAGCTTCTCGGAATCAAGGTCGTTAAGTGAAAGGTCCTTGCAGAACCGCTCAGCCCCCGCGCTGCTGGAATCGAATTCCCAGTCCATGCTCCCTGAAACGTCTGTGATAGCGACGACATCGCCGTTGCCCTTGTCTGTGATGATGGACTGGTAGCTCAGGTTCTCGAATCCTGCCCTTATGGGCACTGTCTGGTTGCTGAGGCTGGTGAAGTTTAGAAGGCCCGAGAGCATGCTGTTGTTCAGGTAGACATTCATCGTCGAATTGGAAAAATTGTCCCTGTATATGGTAATGTTGCCTATGGTCACATAGAATGTGTTGTTGCTCGAGTTTGAATGGTTTGCCAGGTAATGCAGGTATATCTCCATGTTGTTCAGGGTGCCCGGGACGTCGAAACCGTCATACAGGTTGACTACGCCCTCGATTCCCGGGAAGTAATATGTATGGGCGCTCATGTTCTTCTGGTAGATGTTCTTAGTCAGGTAAGTGACCTTTATGAATCCTCCACCGATGTAAGACCTGTTGAGCTGGCCTGCGAACCTGAAAAAGAAATCGTTGTTGCCACCTTTATTGATCGAGCCGTTGCAGTATGTAATCTCCCATGCCTCAGATGTCAGGTTGCCTGGGGGAACTGAGAAATTATTGCAGAAGATGCCGTTTATGTAAAGAGAGAAGTCATCTGCTGCGTCCATCTCAAGATACATCTCTGTTATGTTTGCATCGGCCGGTATGCTGCTTATCGATGTCGAGACATTGCCCTGTCCGACGAATCCGCCAAGGTATGCGTATCTTGTCGTCAGCATGCTTGATATCTGGTTTAGGTATATCCTGACTGCTGTCCCCTTGATAGGCCTGGATTTCTCTATTCCTGTAATCATGTTCTTGAATGTGACGAGCTCGTCGCTCCTTCCCTTGGGCTGGCTGTAGACGACATCATTGCCTACGATAAACGAGAACCCGAACCTGTCAGGGATCAGATCGCCCGAGATGTTCTGTGCAAGATTCCTTGCAAGTCCGGTCCTGTTGGTGACCCAGAATATCCCTATCTGCTCAAGGATAGTGTTGTCCATGTCAGTGATGTTTCCGTCGTCGATAAGTTTCTGAAGATAGGTGTTGTTTAGCTCGCCCACCTTCATGTCTGAGAAGAGGGATATCATGTCTTCAGAGTAGTAGTTGAGCTGGGTCCTGGGCTGGGTGCTGACATAGAGGTTCGAAAGCAGAAGAAAACCTGTCACCAGGATGAAGAGCGCAAGCAGGGCGTCGATCGTGAAGAAATACCCTTTTTTCATCGCCATGCATATACCACCATGTTGACTACTCTCTTGTCGAATACCAGTATCCTTGTGAGGGTTGCAAGGTTGTTGTATGGGATTGCACCCATGTCCATGACGCTTCCCGGCCCTGGGTCGGCATTTGGATATCCGACAAACCAGATACCGCTGAGATTGGCTGGCTGGCCGTCCCTGTCAGTGAAGAATACGGCAAAATCGCTCTTTATGTTGAACCTGCCCCTCGTCCTGTTGTAATCCTCAAGCGTCATGTTCTGGAACCTGTAGAGGCTTGTGTAGTTGATTATCTTGTCGCCGTCTGTTATCCCTATCCTCTGCACGTCGCTCTGGTTCCAGCCCGGAGGATAGCCGCTGCTGACAAGGGATTCTGAGACTATCCTCGCATCCATGTATACACCGTTCAGGGTATCAAGCTCCTGTGATTGGATGTTCGGTATGAATTTGTAGTAGAGCACCAGACAGAGGCTGAATATGAATATGCCGATTATGAAATCCATGTACCATGTCTGTGCCTTTTTAGTTGACATGGATAACTCCCCCGTTCATTGAGATGTTGTTCTGTCCTTTTCGGATGGTGCCCTCGAACGGAGGGACAGCGAACTCTGCCACCTGGCCGGTCTTGACTGTCTGCAGGACTAGGTAATTCCCGGAATGCGTGATGTTATACTGGACTCCGTCATGGGTAATCGGCACAGTGAACTTTCTCATGTACCCGTCCTTGACAGCTGCTGCTAGAAAGAATTCATACTGGACAGAGTAGCCCACGTCTCTTATCGCGTTGTACTCCTTCTCGGTTGTCAGGGACTGGATGTCATCTGATATAGCATAAAGGAATACCAGCAGGAATATGATGCCTATGCCTAGAAGTATCAGGAACTCGTTCGCAACCTGCCCTTTGTTCATTTTCCCCTTTTTTTTCATGGATGGATGGCCCTTCCTGCTGTCTCAGGATCTGGTCGAGACATTCACTGCATAGTCATCTGCTGCAATCTCAATATAATGTATTCCCGGATTGGCGGAAAGGCTTCCTGTAAGGTTAACGTATGATGATTCAACAGAGATAACTGAGACCCCTTGGCTTGTCCTCATGTGAAAATCGATCGATCTTGGTGATATCGTTATGTTCCTGATATCATCAGGCATGTATACCTTGATGGTTGTCTTTGATGGTTTTCCAAGATAGTAGACAGTCTCAGCAGAATCGACGATCTTCCTTGCGATGTTGGAGGCCTGCTTCTCGTTGACCTGGTCCCTTGCTGCCATGCCCTGGGAACCATAGATGACAAACAATGGGATCACCATGAGCATCGCAAATCCCACGACCATCATGTACTCCATTGCAACCTGGGAGCGCTTAGCCATGGCTGTATTACTCATACTATTCATATTTAAAGTTATGCATGGGGGTGTAACTATTTCAGAATGAAATTCAAGTGCTGTTTTTCTTCCAGGCAAGAGCTTTGTTGACTTTTTTCCAATGCTCTTCAGCGACGATATATCCTAAGCAGTTCTCTGACCCGCACCTGCATGGATGGTCCTCAAAATCATCTAAATCGTAGCCGTAATTGTAAGAGATCTCTTCTCCTGTCCTGATGTCCCTGAGCGCGATAATCCATATCCTGCCCCGGATTATCTCTGCCTCGCAGTTGGGGTCGCATGAATGGTTGATGTACCTTGCCGTATTGTACGGCACATTCCCGTCGATATCCTGCCTCTTGTTCAACTCGAAGATGTACACTGCTCCGTTATTCTCGTCAGCATTGTCTATTGTCGATGTGACCCTGTCCTGGGCCACTTTTTTTGATATCTTCTCGCCGACATACTCGATCACCCTTGTCCCTTTCGGGATGTCACAGCTTGCGAACACTCCCCTGTTGTGTATGCTTGATTTCCTGACGATTATGTACGGTGATGATGTCGGTTCCATGGCTCTGGCTGGTTTCGAGGTCATTTTTATACTTTTGCAATCCAGGGGAATGATGACATTGGCCAAACCAAAAAATTTATCAGTAAGCTGGTCATTATCAGTCCATATCCTGACAGTCAGGATGATTGGGGTGGGAAAATGGAAAAAGGATACAAAAAAATGTGGGAATTCGCTGAGATTCCAGTATATGTCGTCATTGTCTGGAGCATCGCTGCTATCATCCTTGCAGGCATGGGATTCATCGGCACGACTGTGCAGGCAGTTTTGGGCTACATCATAATCATTGCAGCATTCGTCTATGTCGGCTTTATGGTCAAGAAGGCTGGTGAGACTACCGGCTATGCAGCAAAGACAGGTGCATTTGCAGGGGCCATAACTGGTTTTGCAGGTGGGATACTGGGAATCATCAGTTTCTATTATTTCCCTGCCATATACACAGAAGCGATCAACCAGGCAGTCGCCCAGGGTGCACCCGCAGATATGACGAGGAGCATAATTACGATAGGGGTCTATGTTGGTCTGATCACCGGGCCGATTTTCTCGGCACTGATAGGAGCAGGATTGTCAGCGCTCGGGTCGCTCTTGGCAAGGAACTGACCCGGCAAAGGCAAAGATTATAAAGGATGCCGAAAGGCCCTTCCTTTTCAGGATGAAAACAACGACAGTCTCGATTGCAGGATGCGTGTCATACACTGATGCAGATGCATCTGTGAAAACCTGTCTTGACATGCTCGGTGGCATCGGAAAATTCGTGAAGAAGGGCGACAGGGTCCTTCTTAAGATAAACCAGCTTTCTCCGAAAAGCCAGGATGATGCTGTGACGACCCATCCTATCTTTGTTGCTGCAGTGGCAAAAGAGGTCAGCCGGGCAGGAGGTCTGCCTTCTGTCGGCGACAGCCCAGGGCTGCATTCACTCAGTGCTGTTGCAAAGAAGAGCGGCATCCTTGACATGTGCCAAGAGCTTGACATCCCATTGGTAGAGCTCGGTGAACCTCAGGCTGTAAAAACTTCAGGAAATATCTCAAAGTCATTCAGGCTGTCAGCAAGGCTCAAGGAGTTTGATGTCCTGATAAACCTTCCGAAGCTCAAGACCCATTCATTGACAGGGATGACATGTGCTGTCAAGAATATCTATGGCTGCATACCCGGCAAGATTAAGGGCTCATACCATCTCCGGTTCCAGGACCCTGCCATATTCTCTGAGATGCTCCTTGACCTTCATGATGCAGTCCACCCTTCCCTGACGATAGTCGATGCTGTCGTCGGGATGGAAGGTTCTGGCCCTGCAGCAGGCAATCCCAGGGACATCGGCCTTGTCATTGCTGGAACGAGTGCTATCGCAGTCGATACAGTGGCGATGAATATCATCGGGATGAAAGAATCAGAGGTCCACACAGCATCATGCGCAAAAAAAAGAGGGATTCCGGGCTCTGACATAAGTGAGATTGAGATTGTCGGAAAAAGCCTGGAAGATGTCAAGATAAAGAATTTCAGGCGGCCGGGCAACATGATGCAGAAGATGCCAGTTTCATTGTCAAGGATAGTCAGGGGAATATTCACAGCAAGGCCTGTCCTTGAAAAAGCATTATGCATAAGCTGCGGCAGTTGCGAGAAGATCTGCCCTGCTGGAGCGATAACCATGCACCAAAAGAAGCCGAAATTCGATTACGGCAAATGCATAAGGTGCTACTGCTGTCATGAGATATGCCCGCAGAAGGCTATTCCGCTGAGAAGAGGGATAGTCGCCGGGTTGCTCTCTAAGGTAACGAATTCATGAATCAAAGGAGAGAGAAAAATAAAAGAAAAACAACATAAATTCAGAACGTGAAGTTCTTTGCGAACTGGCCTATCACCGGGACCTCTTTCTCTTTGCCGTTGATTGCAGAGATAAGCCCGATTATCCATAGCACGAACAATGCTATCCAGACAATCCATAATACAAACAGCAGCAGCCAGCCGATTATCGGGATAAATATCAGAATCATCTCGATTATCCACAGGGCCACCCATGCGACAAAAAATACAAGCCCCTGTTTGGCGTGGAACTTGGCATAGCTGTTCTTTCTCATGTTCTCATCAGCGAAATACCAGATAATCCCAACAAGGAAATACGAAAGTATTGCGCATGCCTTGCCTTTTTCAACATCTTCCTGAACCATATTCATCCCCTCCCTTTTATTTTACCCCGTTTTTATGAAGATTCCTATATGAATAAGGCGACAATCAGTCTATTTAAATTTTATTATTAATGATTAAAATACATGGTTAAATACATGTATCATTCACTGCCTATCTGGTCTTCCCAGATCTTCACAGAATTCTCTTTTGTATCAAGGACAGTCCTCGGAGGATTTGTGTCCAGGTAGACTACCTTGGATCTGAAATTGAGGAAAAGCTTCCTGAGCCATTCTGATTCGTATCTCTCTTCCACGCTTCTCTGGAATGCAAGGTTCTCGAATATCGCATGGTCCTTCTTCCCCCTGTCGCTAAGGCGCTTGATTACTACCGCAGGCTCGACCTTCAGGATTATCAGGACATCAGGGGCGTTCCTGAGAGCAAGCCTGTTGCCCGGGAGGTTCATGATGTCCTTGAGGCTCATCCTCTCCTGCTGTATCGGCTGGTAGACAATGGATGTGACGACACCTCTCTCCTGGAGAATTATCTTCCCTGCTGCCCTTGCAGGGATGAGGAGCTTCTTGTAGAGGATCTCCCTGTCGAGTGCAAATGCATGGGCTGTGGTCAGTGAAGAATACTTCCTCTTGTTGTCCCTCACTATCTCCTCGCGGATGACCTTGCCCACCATCGAGAATGTGGGTTCAGCTGAGCAGATGACATCATAATCCTGCACATCAGCAAGCTCTGGTATGACATTCTTCTCTTTCCAGTATCTTCGGAGGTCGAATATTTTCAGCCCTTTGCCCTCGAAATATTCTTTCAGGGAGTCAATGACAACACCTTTGCCCCCTCCATCCAGGCCGTCCACCATGACAAATTTCCCTTCTGCCATATAGAGGGGGGTTGATATAGGATTTATAAGGTTTTGGAAAACGCTTGGGAAAATTATAATCCTGTATGTTTGCATTCACCTGTCGTTCTCAGTGCTGTTCTCGAGCATGTACTTGGGAAGATACGACCTTTTGTAGTACATGAAGAAATCAATAAGGTTGAAGCTCTCGATCAGGTCGCGGAATTCCCTCCTGATACGCATGATAATCGCTCTGGTCCTAACTGAGTCAACAGTCTCGATGTCGATCTCAAGGTCCCAATCGCCCACAGTCTTGTTCGCCTGCACTATCTCCTTTGTCCTGAGCAGGTGATCAGTGAGCTCCT
This sequence comes from uncultured Candidatus Woesearchaeota archaeon, assembly GCA_963717515.1. Lineage (GTDB taxonomy): Archaea > Nanobdellota > Nanobdellia > Woesearchaeales > DSVV01 > CAYXZQ01. Next base: position 600,842 of record OY970338.1, on the reverse strand, counting down.
TCTCTCTCTGTGGATCGAAATTATGCAGCCTGAGGAAGAGCCTGCACTTGTTCAGCCCCAGGATATTAGTGTCAAGGATATGCTTAAAGCCCTTGATTATGTTCTTCTCCTGCAGGTTGATGAGGGCTGCCTTTGCTGTCTTGATGTTTAGCCCGGATTTTTTTGCAAGCTCTGTGAGCCTGATGCTAGGCTCTGCCAGGATGTTCTTGATCACTGCTGTCTCATTCGGGCTTATCTCTGCATGCTCCCTGTCTCCGCCTATGATGACCTCGACATTAGAGGTTCCAAGATCATTATTCATTGATAAGAGGAAATTCCTTGGGAACAGGTAAGATACCAGATTCAGGATTATCTTGTAATCATTGAGAGTAGGGAACATCTGGACTATCTTCTTGAGCTCCTTGTTGAATTTCGAAGGATTCGGGCATAGGAACTCTGCGACCAGGTCGAACTCGCCAGTAAGCTCGTAGATTATGGTGACATAGGGGTTTGAGCTGAGCTGGTCGAGGATCCTTGCCTTGTCGTTCTCCCCTATATAACCGCCCTTGAAATACACCCTGAAGAGTATCAGGCCGAAGTACGAATAGTCAAAGACGCAGTAGGGCTCCTTGATGATTCCTTCCTTTTCAAGGACTGATACAGAATATTTCAGCCGTTGGGGACTCTTTTTGAGGTGGTTGGACATTTCCCTGAGCCCCATTCTTGAATTTTCTGTAATCATGTAGATTAGGTCATAATCGTATTTAGTCATTTTTATGCATATTTTTTTATTTATTAATAAATATTTGCATTATTTTGGATAAAAATAAAAAATATCCATGAATAACTATAAATATAGGTAAAACTATATTAGTAGGCATGTCGGATAGGAAGGGTTATGGGTTTTATGATTGGGCAAGGAGATGGCATTTTGAGGAGAATCTTCCTAAATACATCCAGCATATGGACAGTCTCGATACTCTGTTAGATGATAATCACAAGCCTTCTCGGACCCGGATGGAGCAGAAGAACACTTTCAGCTTCCGGACCCTGTATGATGGTGTAAAGATTCTCAATGATATCTATTGCCAGGCAATGGTGAATATAAAAGCAAGGTTGGAAGGTCCAGTCACTATTGATTCTTATGAAGAATTCAAGGACAGGTATATCCCTTTTCTTAGCTCCCTATATAATTGTGATGATGTTGTCGGTCTCTTGAACCACAAAGAGGGAACCATGAAGATAGCCTATAGCAAGCTCAAGAATTATTATGACGGTATCGACCCTCAGGAGATCATTGACAATCTTCCGGATGATTTCATGGCTGTAAAAGGAACTGTCTCAAAAGGGACAGTCGGCTCAGGAACTCAGGCCATGCTTCTTACGACAAAAAGATTCCCTGTCGATGGTGTAGAGGTAAAATCCTCTGATTATGTGATCGGGCCGAAAGTCCTAAAGATGACCAAAGGGGCGATTGAGAAAGAGAGTTTTGCAAAATCCATCAGGCATCTTGGAAATGACCTTTATGAGCTGACAATCGAAGACAGGGAATATGAAGTCTCTGAAGACGGGAAGATCCTGAATTCCACTGCCAGGAACTGTTATATATCATATCTGAGGAATGACGACGGTAAATTCAGACCTGTCAGCGAGATTTCCGAGACATGCTCACCGATGGTCCTCAGGCAGGTTGATTTCAACAGGAAGGCTGCTCTTGTCAATGACGAAGAGCCATATCCCATATATCACGGTGCAGAATGTGTTGCGATCACTGGACTCCCAAGCAGATTCTGATCAGTGCCTATTCCTTCTGTATGTCAGGAAAGAAAACTCCTCATGCCTCTCTTCATTGACCAGTTTCCACTCCTTGAAATCTATCTCTGGGAAGAATGTGTCAGCATCCTTGACAACCCTGTGCACTCTCGTGAGCTCCAGCGTATCTGCGACTTTCATCCCCAGCCTGTAGATGGTCGCTCCGCCGCAGATGAACACCTTCTCCTTGTCTTTGACGTATTCGATTGCATCCTCCCATGAATGGAATATTTTTGCTCCAGGAGGGTTGTATTTCCTGTCAAAGGTCAGCACTATGTTCTCTCTTCCAGGCAATGGTCTTGAGCTTTCAGGCAGGGATTCGAATGTGACGTCACCCATTATGCAGGGATGGCCCATGGTCTTTTTCTTGAAATGCAGAAAATCCTCTGGGATGTTCCAGGGTATGTCTCCGTCTTTTCCGATTGCATTGTTCTCTGCGACTGCGACAATCACCACTATCTCTGCCATCAGACAGCCACCTCGAACCTTATCCTCGGGTGATGCATATAATCAAGGATTTCTGTATCTGTGTATTTCCAGTCGAATATGGAGCTGAAGTTGCCTGTCTTTATCTTCGGGAGTGGAAAGGGCTTCCTGTTCAGCTGCTGCATCAGGCCGTCGACATGGTTGATGTAGATATGAGTGTCGGCGAGAAAGCCGACCAGCTTTCCCTCCTTGAGTCCTGTCTCCTTTGCAAGGAGGTGGAGCATCAGGCCGTAGCTTGCTATGTTGAACGGCACGCCGAGCGCGACGTCGCATGACCTCTGGTTCCAGAGCATGTTAAGCCTGCCGTCGAGCACAGTCACCTGGAACCCGTAATGGCAGAATGGTGGGAGGACCTTGTCCACGTCCATGGGGTTCCATGCCATGCATATCATCCTCCTGTCTCCCGGGTATCTCTTGATGGTCTCCACGACCTTCTTCAGCTGGTCGATGCCTTTGCCCTCAGGCTTCTTGTCATAGGCCACGTACTTGGCGCCGAAATTCCTCCACTGCCATCCGTACAACGGGCCGAGGTCGCGCTCTTCGAACATCCTCTTCTTTGTCTCTTTGTCATGAGCATAAGGAATGATTGAAGGGCTGCACCATTCATCCCAGATATGGTTGTTCCTCTCCTGGAGCCATCTCTTGTCAGTCAGCCCTTTGATGAAGAATTCAAGCTCTGACGCTACGAGCCTCATCGGCACGCTCTTTGTCGTCACAAGCGGAAAGCCAAGTGACATGTCGTGCTCAAACAAGGCCCCTGCAATCGCTATCGTGCCTACGCCTGTCCTGTCCTCTTTTTTGACTCCTTCGTCAAACACTTTATTCACGATGTCAAGATACGCTTTCATCATTACCCCTGATTCAGGAAACCCGTATTCTTTATATAATTTATTATGTATTTATAATTTATTTATGTATCGCCTGTCACACATCGCTCATGTAGAGGTGTGCTGAGAAATCTGTAAGCACAATAGGCCCCCTGGCATACCCGGACTTTTCTGCGACAAGCCGGTGCAGGGTGCCAAGGGCGTAGAGGTTCGGGACAAACGCGCCCTCGCCTTCCATGAGTCTCCCGTCCTTTGTCACTGTAGCTATATGCTGGCTGCGGTACACAATGTGCATCTCGAGATTCTTGCCCCTGACAACGAACCAGATGAAGTCAAGGCATGGTGGGCTGGCAGAGTCCATGTCTTTTTCCGGGTCCCAAAGGGTAATCAGGCATCGCCTGGTATCCGGGTTCTTCTTGAGCACACCTATAGCCCGGTCCACCTGGTCTCCCCATCTCCTGAATATCCTGTCATGGTATGTGTACGCGAACTCATCGAGCCCCTCGCCCACTCCTCTCATGAACTCGTCGACATACTTATTTATGTAATCCTTTGAGAAATGCTCCGGTATCCTCTCCAGCACATCCTTTATCGTTACGCTGAACGATCGCGACTCCATTGTCATGACCCCGCGCTGGTCCCTGAACATGTCGCCTTTCTCGAAGACGAATGCAGTCACCATCTCAAGAGCATCCACAAGGTTGTCTGCATGCACTGTCTGGCCGAGAGGAAGCTTGGAATATTTCTCGATGTATTCAACCTTTTTTGCTGTCGTCGACAGGTCAAGGATGTAAGGCTTGTCGAACCTTGCCCCGTCATCATACAGCTTCTTGTTGGTTATCACCTCTGAATAGAATTCAATATCATCCGGGACAGGCGTCGCATTCTCAGGCCACTCGATGAGGCACCTGACAAGCTCCTGTGTCCTGCCGAAATCCTTTATGTTCTTTATGATGACCAGATCACACTGCCTTCTCACCCGCTCGAGGGCATCCGATGGTACCTGCTCGAATTTCGGGTTAGGCGACCTGGAGCCTTTGATTATCCCATTTCTGTCGACGCCGTTCTTCCAGAATTTTGTGAGCGCCTCGACCAGCAGGTGGCCGTTGTCCCTGTGCCCGAACACGAGAAGCACAAGCTTGTTGACATTTGGGTTGGCAAGGATGTTTGCAAATACGTACCTTGCTCCGTTGGTCGTCTTCCAGAGCCCTGTGATGCTTGCATAGCTTGAGAGCTTCTGGAAGAATTCCATCACATCCTTGGGAGGCCTGTCGCTTTTCCAGGTGTAGACAAAACCAGCGGCTATGTTTGAAGACGGATTGCCCATGATTACGTCATCAGATGAGAAAAGCTGCATCTTCGGCAGCTCTTCAGGGCTGAACTTGATCTTCTTGATGTCTTTCTTCAGGAAAGGGTCATGGCCGATCTTCTCGATTCTCATCCTGGAATGAAAAAATATAAAACATAAAAACTTTTCCTTTGGTCCATGAAAGTGATAGCCATCGTCGGGATGAGCGGCTCAGGCAAGAGCATGGTTGCTGACAGGCTGAAAAAAAAGGGGTTCGCTTTCCTACGGTTCGGCCAGATAACCCTCGACATTGTGAAGCAGAGAGGGCTTGAGCCGACAGAGGAGAATGAGAGGCAGATACGGGAAGACATCCGGAAGGAGCATGGCATGGCAGCATATGCAATGCTCAATTTCCCGAAGACCGACATGCTTCTAAAAGACGGGGATGTTGTGATTGACGGTCTCTACAGCTGGGAGGAATACATCGAGATGAAAAAACGATATGGGGATTCTTTCCTGACCCTGGCTGTCTATGCTTCGCCTAAGACCCGGTATGCAAGGCTTTCAGGAAGGGTTTATGACAGCAGGAAGGACAGGGAGATGAGGTTCCGGCCCCAGACACCTGACCAGTCGAAGTCCAGGGACTATGCTGAGATAGAGAACCTGAACAAGGGAGGCCCGATCATAATGGCAGACTACACCATCGTCAACGAGGGAAGCATGGAAGACCTTGATAGGGAGTTCAGTAAGTTTGAAGCACTTTTTCTTTAGATGTAAACCCTGATTTGATTACGACTTTCTTTTTGAGCTTTTTTGAGAAATACTTCACAATCTCTGCATTGGCCTTCCCCTTGTCAGGAGGGGCCTTCACATTAACCCGGAATGCTTTTCTCTCTTCATCCCATCTGATTATCTCAGTCCTCGGAGAATTCGGCCTTGCGATTATGGTGATATATCTGCTGTCCAGATGCTCGTCTTTCATGAGGGTTCATTCCATTTCTGACTCGACTTTCTTAAGAACTTTGTCGATTGCAAACATCAGGTTAAGATGCGTCACTTCAGCATTGTAGTTCTTGTCAGCTATGAGAAGGGCGCGCAGCTCGTGCTTTCCAGTGGATTCGCTCTCCTTGCTCGTATGGATCCTCTTCAGGGTCACTGTCAGGCTCTGGAATTTCGGGTTCTTATCACTTACCTTCTTGACGAAGCTGCCGATTATCTTCTTGATGATTATCATGCTGCCGCCGTCGATATCCTTGAATCCAGAAAGCCGGATGCTCCCCCCAAGCTCTATTGTTTCCTCAGCCATGGTTTCCTTCGCTATACTTTTAATTCTATATTTGATAATGTACACATCTGATATTTAAAAATTTTTCGAGTGCCGGTGCAGAATCAGGGTTCTGCTTCCTACATAGCATGCATCCTGTCGAATTCTTTCCTGACAGCTTCCCTGTACCTGTCTTCAATCTCTTCAGGGACATAATTATGTTCCTTTATGAATGCAAATGCCTCATCGAAATCATCCATCGCAAGGGCATTCTCAAGGCCTGTGATGCCTGTCCTTGTCCCGTCTATCTCAATCACCCTGGACTTTATGAAGCTGATTGCATCCTTCGGGCATATCGGCCTGCATGAGTCGCATCCCTCAAGGCATGCATCAGGATTCCCGACGACGGTCTTTTTTCCCTGCTTCTCGAAAACCTTCTGCGGACAGAAATTGAAGCATTTGAAGCAGTCATCCATGCATTTTCCGGAATCTATCACAGGGAACCAGTCTGCTGCCATGCTTCTCATAATCAATCCATTGTTTTAAATCTTTCGCTTGCCTCCGAAACAGTTTTATAACAACCTCATTTTCTCCATGGGCATGACAAAGGTGTTTTTCAGGACATTCGGCTGCGCACTGAACATATCGGATACAGAGGTGATGCAGGGCTGTCTTGCTGAGCAGGGTTATGATATTGTCGATGATCCGGATGATTCCGAAGTGATAGTCATCAACACTTGCGCTGTCAAGAAGCCTGCTGAAAAGAAATTCTTCCGGTATCTTGATGAGGCCAAGTCCATGAGAAGGCCGGTAGTGGTTGCCGGCTGCATTGCCCAGGCTTTGCCAGAGAAGCTCAAAGGGTTTTGCCTGCTGGGACCAGGCAACCTCGGGAGAATCGCAGAGGCCATCGAGGAGACGATGCATGGCAATCCTGTGGTGATGCTCGAAAAGGCCGACAGCCCGAGGCTCGGGCTTCCCAAGGTGAGGAAAAACAGGATAATCGAGATAATCCCGATATGCAGGGGATGCCTTGGAGAATGCACATACTGCATTGTCAGTCAGGCAAGAGGGGAATTCAAAAGCTATCCAAAAGAGGATATTATACATCAGGCAGAGATGGCTGTTGCAAAGGGTGCAAAGGAGCTATGGCTCACAGCCCAGGACACAGGCTGCTATGGGATGGATATCGGCTCATCACTGCCAGAGCTGCTGGAGGCAGTCGCAAAGATAGAAGGTGAATTCTTCATAAGGGTCGGCATGATGAATCCTGACCATGCAATGGCTATGATGGACAGGCTCATCCCTGCTTTCAGGGATGAAAAGGTATTCAGTTTCCTTCATGTCCCTGTCCAGTCAGGCAATGACAGGATCCTCGGGAAGATGGGCAGGAGATACAGTGCAGCAGATTTCAGGGAACTGGTTCAGCGGGTCAGAAAGGAGATCCCTGACATGACGATTGCGACAGACATGATATGCGGCTTTCCCGGCGAGACAGATGAGGAATTTGCAGATTCTCTTAGGCTGGTCGAAGAACTGAGGCCAGATATCATCAACATCTCGCGATTCGGGTCAAGACCAAGGACCAGGGCAGCAAAGATGTTTCCCCTTTCCGGGAGAATTATAAAAGAAAGGAGCAGGAAGCTCACAAGCGTATTTGTCTGGAATGCATTCGAGACCAACAAGAGATGGAGGGGCTGGGAAGGGCAGATAATCATCGATGAAGCTGGAAAAGACAGGTCATGGGTCGGAAGGAACCATTCCTATAAGCCTGTTATTGTCGAGGGCGACTACAGCCTTGGCAGGGTGATGGATGTCAGGATTGAGAACATAACAGCATTCGACCTGAGGGGCAGGGAAGTCTAGGCCTTGCCTGAGCTTCCGAGAATATCAAGCTTCTTCTTCACAAATTCTCTGACATTGCTCCTCGCAAAATCCTGAATTTTCCTCGGGTCAGTCTCGCCCGGATTCCTGTCCAGGTACTGCCGGGTCGATGCGATCCTTATGATGTTGAGGTCTGTATGGATATTGACCTTGTCGATTCCCATGCTGCATGCAAGCGAAAGGTGCCTGTTGTCCAGGCCTTTTGCTCCTTTCCATTTTGCGCCGTGCTTCATCCCTAGCTTTACATATTCTGCCGGAACCTCGGAAGCGCCGTGAAGGACGAGAGGGATATCGACCACATCGTCGATGAGCTGCAGCCTTTTCAGGTCAATCTTCGGCTTGGAAGCAAACTTATATGCACCATGGCTTGTCCCGATGGATATTGCAAGTGAATCGATGCCAGTGAGCCTTGCGAATTCCCTGGCCTCATGAGGGTCTGTGAACCTGTCATCGCCCTTCCTGTCTTTGCCCGGGTCCACGCTTCCAAGCTCAGCCTCGACAGGCACCCTTCTCTTCTTGGCCATCCTGACCACTCTTTTTGTGATTTCAACATTCTTCTCAAAGTCATAGAACGACGCATCTATCATGACTGATGAGAACCCGGAATCGATGCATCTCCTGATGGTTTTCATGTCCTTGCCATGGTCGAGATGGAGCATGACAGGGATCCTTGCATTCTTTGCAGCGAGCTTGATTATGGATACCAGATTATCAAAACCTGCGTACTTCAGTTCCGACTCAGAGACGGCGAGCATCACAGGTGCCCTCTTCTCCTCGGCAGCCAAGACCACTGCCTGTACAGTCTCAAGATTGTCGACATTGAAATGCCCGACAGCATATCTCTTCTTCATCGCAAGGTTAAGAATCTTCTTTGACTTCACAAGAGGCATGGAATTGATGCACTCCCACTTTTATATAAATTTTTTGGATGGATGTTTATCATACCCCATCATACGAAATCATAATATTTATATACATCTCAATCATCCCGGGATATTATGAAAGAGAGGGTGACGCTGACGCTGGATTCTGAGATACTCAAGAATATCGACCAGAGCGTGGACGGTTTCCATATAAAGAACAGGAGCCATGCAATAGAGCTTCTGCTGCACAAGGGCCTCCAGGTGGACATACCCCAGCATGCCATCATCCTGGCAGCTGGCGGTGGGAAAAGAGAGGGCATGCCCATCGGGATGCTCAAGATCCACAACAAGCCTGTCATCGAGCATCTTATCGACCTTTTCAGGGGGTATAATGTCAAGGACATACTCATAGGTGTCTGCTACAGGAAAGAGAAGATAAAGGAATATTTCGGCAATGGCAGCAGGTTCGGGGTGAGAATCAGGTACATAGACGAGGACAAGCCCTCAGGCACGACGACACTTGTTAAGAAGGCGCGCCCATTCCTCAGCGGCAGCTTCTTCGTGACATATTCAGACGAGCTCAAGGACGTGAACCTCTCTGACATGTACCGCACGCACAGGGAGAACAACGCACTTGCGACGATTGCCCTGACGACTGTCGAGGACCCGAAGTCATACGGCGTCGTGAGCGTCGACGGAACGAGGGTCAAGAGGTTTCGCGAGAAGCCCAAGGATGATGCCCAGAAGATAAAGCTAATCAATGCAGGGCTCTACCTGCTCTCGCTGGAAGTGGTCGACATGATACCTGACGATGTCAAGATGTTCTATGATTTCTTCCCGAAGCTCGCAGAGCAGAACAAGCTCGTGGCATACCCTTTCTCAGGGCAGTGGTTCGACATCAGCCAGGAAGATGGTTATGCCAGGGCTGAGAAGGAATGGCAGAGGTAGGGGTGTTTTGATTGGAGATAAACAAGGCTATATTCAAGGCATATGATGTCAGGGGGCTTGTCCCGCAGGACCTCAATCCTGAGATTGCTTTCAGGATTGGGAGGGCTGTAGTGGATTTCATCGGCTCCAGAAAAGTCATAGTTTGCATGGATATGAGGGAATCCTCACCAATATTCAAGAAAGAGCTCATAAGGGGCATCACCATGCAGGGAGCTGATGTAATAGATATAGGGTTGTGCACGACTCCCATGCATTATTATGCAAATGGTATGCTCGGTGCTGATGCCTCGGTCATGGTCACAGCATCCCACAACCCCGGAGGCTGGAACGGCTTCAAGATCTGCAGGGAGAAAGCGATTCCGCTCAGCGGCGAGACAGGGATAATGGACATCAGGGATCTGGTCATAAGAAATGAGTTCAAAGAGGCTGACAAGCCAGGGAATGTCACCAAGGACAGTATCGTCGAGAGGTACAAGGAGTTCATAAGGGGGCATTTCCAAAATCCTGGAAATAAGCATCTGAAGATTGTCGCGGATTTCGGCAACGGCATGGGCAAATACGCGATTGATGGCCTGGATCTCCAGGGAATAGAGATCATCCCGATGTTCGAGGAGCCTGACGGGAATTTCCCGAACCATGAGGCAAACCCTCTCAAGCACGAGACCCTTGACGATCTCAGGAAGAGAGTCGTTGAAGAGAAAGCCGACCTGGGTGTCGCTTTCGACGGGGATGCAGACAGGTGCGGTATGGTGGATGAGAAAGGGGATATAGTCAGGAATGATTTCCTGACAGCTCTCATTGCACAGGACCTCCTCTCAAATAAGAAAAGTGCAACAATATTATACGACCTGCGAAGCTCAAAGATAGTCAAAGAGATAATCGAGAATAATGGCGGCAGGGCACTTATGTGCAGGGTTGGCCATGCATTCATAAAGGATCAGATGAGGGAGGAAGGCGCGTCTTTTGCAGGTGAGCTTTCAGGCCATTATTATTTCGAGGAGAACTTCAATGCTGAGTCAAGCGCTCTTGCAACAGTGAGGATAATCAATCTCCTGCTGAAATCAGGCAGGAAGTTTTCAGAGCTGGCAGGCAACATGAAGAGATACTTCCAGAGCGGGGAGTTGAACAGGAAAGTCGACAGCACTTCGTCTGTAATGGAGAAGGTGGAAGAGCACTTCAATGACGCAAAGGAGATACTGCACCTGGATGGGGTGTCGGTCATATATGATGGCTGGTGGGCAAATATCCGTGCATCCAACACCGAGCCTCTGCTCAGGCTCAATGTCGAGGCAGACACAGAGGAACTCATGGAAGAGAAGCGGGATGAGATACTCGGCCTGTATGGTCAGAGACAAAAACATTAACTTTATAAACCATAAAACTTTCTCCGTTTCCGTGAGAGAAGAAAGGAAAAAAGAGTCTGTTTACTTTTTTCTCAACTAAAACTAGTTGATTTGGGTGAAATGGCACCGATGAAGAAGATTAAGGCTGTTATGCCAAGCCTGAGGGAAAAAAAGCGTTATTTAGCCTTTGAAATCGTCTCGAAACAGAAAATCAGCGGTTTTAAGCGGGTAAGGGATGCAATCTCTGACGGGGTCAAGGAGTATCTCGGGGCCCGTGGCTCTTCTCTTGCAGGGGTTATAGTGCTCCATGAAAAGTTTGACGAACGCAAACAGAGGGGGCTGGTGAGAGTCGGCCACAATTATATGGACCACCTCAGGGCATCATTCTGCCTTATAGACAGGATTGCAGGCACTGACGTTGTCGTCAGGAGTCTTGGTGCATCAGGCGTGCTCAGGAAGGCTTATGAAAAATATGTTGTAGGATAATCCAGAAAAACATTCAATACAAAAGATTAGCAATGAACAAAAAACACAATAAAAAAACACATATGGAGGGTGAGATAAAATGCAGCCAATGCAGCGGGAATTCGGTATTCCCTGGTATTGCCTGCATTTCCGATTTGAAAATGGACAATAAATCAACAATGGAGGATGAGATAAAATGCAGCCAATGCAGCGGGAATTCGGTATTCCCTGGTATTGCCTGCATTTCCGATTTGAAAATGGACAATAAATCAACAATGGAGGATGAGATAAAATGCAGCCAATGAACCATCAGCTAATGGGATATGACAGGGCGATTACGATGTTTTCCCCTGACGGAAGACTGCTCCAGGTCGAGTACGCGAAAAAGACAGTCAAGCAGGGCTCGACAGCCATAGGCATAACATGCCGGGACGGAGTTCTGTTGTGCACAGACAAGAGGATAGTGGACAAGCTTATCGTCCCTGAATCAGTCGAGAAGATTTTTCAGATAGATGATCATATAGGCGCGACAGCATCAGGCATACTTTCCGATGCCCGCGTGCTCGTCGAAAGGGCCCAGCTAAAGGCCCAGCAGTACAGGGTGACCTATGACAGCCCGGTCGACATCATAACCATTGTCAAGGACATCGCGAACCTAAAGCAGCTATGCACCCAGTCCGGTGGGTTGAGGCCTTTTGGCGTATCGCTGCTCTTTGCAGGGATAGACAACAACAAGCCAAGGCTTTACGAGACAGACCCTACAGGCATATTCTTCGAGTACAGGGCAGCAGCCATCGGCGATGGAGACCAGGCAGTCGAGGAGATACTGCACAAGGAATACAATCCTGATATGACACTTGATGAAGGGCTTAAGCTTGCTGTGAAGGCTATAGCTTCTGTCGTCGAGGAGAACTTCAACATCGAGAGGCTTGACTGTGTCTTCATACGCTCTGACAAGAAAGAGTTCGTGAGAATCGATGCCGAGAGGCTCAAGAAGGTGTATTCTGAAGTCAAGGGCCATATCAAGAAGAAGTGATCAGCATGGTAGATGTAGACAAGGCAGTTGTAGCGCGGTTCAAGACCCAGGGGCTCAATTTTGAGGTATTGGTCGACTGCGATGCAGCGCTGAAATTCAAAGAGGGTAAGGATGTCTCCATGGGAGATATTCTTGCAGCAGACAAGGTCTTTGATGACGCTAAGAAAGGCCTGCTCGCATCTGATGCCCATATGGAAAACATATTCGGCTCATCAGATGTATCAGAAGTAGCCAAGAAGATAATCCGGAAAGGAGAGATCCAGGTGACTGCTGAGCACAGGGCAGGGCTACGCGACCAGAAAAGGAAGAAGATCCTTGACATAATCCGCAGGAATGGCGTTGACCCAAAGACCAATCTCCCCCATCCGGCAACCAGGCTTGAGCTCGCGTTTGAAGAGGCCAAGGTGAAGATTGACGAGCACAGGAGAGCAGAGGACCAGGTTGAGCAGATTGTCAAGCTCCTGCGGCCTATCCTTCCCATACGCTTTGAGAAGCGGGAGATAGCGATAAGGATCCCTGCTGAATACACTGGCAAGGCATATTCTGCTGTATCAGGCTTTGGAAAACTGAAGAAGGATGAGTGGCTCAATGACGGATCCTGGGCCTGTGTGATAGAGATACCCGCAGGGCTTCAGGCAGATCTTTTTGACCAGGTCAACAAGATAACTCAGGGGAATGTCGAGACAAAGATAATGAAGAGTGAAGAAGGTGAATACTAATGGCTAATTTGATAGTTAAGGAAAAGAGCATTGTGGTGCCGGGAGAGGTCCTTGCAGAAGGCATGGACTACCTCCCTGGTTTCGGGACGTACAGGACAGACAACAGGATAATGGCTTCAAGGCTGGGGATAATAACGCTTGACGGCAGGGCACTCAAGATAATACCTGTCTCAGGCTGTTACAACCCGAAGACAAATGATGTGATAATCGGAAAAGTCATTGATGTCACGATGAGCGGCTGGAGGATTGACACAAATTCAGCATACACAGCCATGCTCATGCTCAAAGATGGCTCATCTGAATACATAGCGCGCGGAGCAGACCTGACATCATACTACCAACTCGGTGATTATGTCGTCTGCAAGATAATCAAGATGACAAGCCAGAGACTGATTGACCTGACCATGAAAGGACCCGGTCTCAAGAAGCTCAAGGGCGGAAGGATAATCAATGTAAACCCTTACAAGGTCCCAAGGATCATTGGCAAGCAGGGCTCGATGGTGACCATGATCAAGCAGGCGACAAACTGCCAGGTGATAGTTGGGCAGAACGGTCTGATATGGCTGCTCGGAAGTCCCGAGGAAGAGGCTCTCGCAGTCAAGACCATCAAGAAGATCGAGATGGAATCACATCACCCCGGCCTGACTGAGAAGATAAAGGCTTTCCTTGATAAGAATGCAAAGAGAGGGAGTGTCCAGCCCCGTCCAAGCCAGGCAGGCGCAGCCCAGCCAGGCAATGCCAGGATGAACAGTGGCAGGGAAGGCTATCACAGGGAGAGAGCTGCCCCTTTGAACAATGGCAAGATGGATGATAATGAGGCAGGAAACGGTGAATCAAAATGACTTATGACAAGAGACATGACAACAGGAAATTAGATGAGTTGCGTCCAATTGTTGCCAAGGCAGGGGTAATCCCCAATGCTGTGGGCTCAGGCTATTTCAAGATTGGCGACACAGAGGCCTACGCGACCGTATACGGTCCGAGGGACCTCTATCCCAGGTTTCTCCAGGACCCTGCAAAAGGTGTGCTGAGATGCAGCTACAACATGATGCCCTTCTCAGGCATGGGTGACCGGGTGCGGCCTGGTACCAACAGGAGGTCCAAGGAGATTTCAATGGTTACAGAGAAGGCATTGCATGAAGTAGTCGACCTTCACGAGTTCCCAAATGCAGTTGTGGACGTCTTTATCGAGCTTCCGCAGACTGACGCGGGCTCAAGGTGTGCTGGAATCTGTGCAGCCTCGATAGCTCTTGCAGACGCAGGCATCACCATGAAGGACATGGTGGCTGCTGTCTCAGTCGGCAGGGTAGATGACAAGCTGGTGATAGACCTTGATTACAAGGAAGAGGCTTATAAGGACGGACCTGTAGCTGATATTCCTGTCGCCATGATACCGTCGACAGGGATGATAACCCTGCTCCAGATGGATGGTGAGGTGACCAAGGAGCAGCTCATGGAGGGATTCAACCTTGTCAAGGGGCCGATCCAGAAGATAAATGAGATACAAAGAAATGCATTGAAGGAGAAATACAGGATTAATGGTGATAACAATGAACAATGAATTCAAACAGCACCTTGAGAATTCCTTATCAAAGAACATAAGGATCGACGGCAGGAAGCTTGACGAATACCGTGAGATATCTGTCGAATACGGCGTGTCATCCACAGCAGAAGGTTCTGCAAGGGTGAGGTTCGGCGAGACAGATGTCATAGCAGGCATCAAGATGGAGGTTTCCCAGCCGTTCCCTGACAGGCCAGAGGATGGCGCAATCATGGTCAATGCCGAATTCCTTGCTATGGCAAGCCCTAAATTTGAGTCGGGACCGCCAGGCATGCCTGCAATCGAGCTCGCCAGGGTCGTCGACAGAGGAATCAGGGAATCAGGGGCGATTGATCTGAAGAAGCTCATCATCAAGAAAGGTGAGAAATGCTGGATGATAATAGTTGACATCTGCACGCTCAATGATGCAGGAAACCTTCTTGATGCATCTGCTTTAGCAGCAATTGCAGCTTTGAGAGATGCCCGCTTCCCAAAATATGAGAACGAGGAATTAGATTACAAGACAAAGACCGACAGGAAGATAGAGCTGAGCAAGACGCCTATTTCAGTCACTGTGCTCAAGATAGGAAACAGCCTTCTTGTTGACCCTCTGCATGAGGAAGAGAAAAATCTTGATGCAAGGTTGACTATAACCACGACGGATAAGGGCGTGCTTTGCGCACTCCAGAAGGGGGGGGACAGTCCTATATCAGTAGATGATGTTGGCAGGATGGTTGATTTGGCTCTAGAAAAATCCAAGGTCCTGCGCAGCTTTTTATAATTTTTTTTTAGCTGCCGCAAAGCATCGATTGCAGGAAGGAGAGAGGAATAATCCCTTTTATTATAAGGATCATCACGACAACACCGATGATGAATCCATAAACTATCCCTTTGAAAACATCTGCCCAGAGGCCAACGAAAGCTTTCTTGTTCATTATATCACCGTTTTTTTGTTTTTATGAACTCACTGGTATTTAAATCTGTCGAAATTGCAGGAGATTCCGAATCTGGATGGAACTCATGCAAAATGATATATCTTTTTGATCTTAATTATCTTTTTTATGCATCTTTGTCGCATGTCTGCCTTAAATAATTTCAGTGCAGACTTCATGTTCCTTATCCTTGAATCGAATTCCTTGAGCTTGCCCCTTGTCTGGTTGATATGCTTCCTGACCTGTTCAGGATTATGAAGGCTGTTGCCTTTCCTTATGGCCTTTATGAGCCTTGTCTCCTCGCTGTCAAGCCTTTTGTGCTCGTTCCTGCAATGCGTGTTGAATTCTCTGACCTTCTTCTCTATGTCCTTGTAATCATACTGCAGCCTGACAGTCCTGACAAGAGCGTAATGGTGGACCTGTTCAAGAAGTGACATCTGTTTTCTGATGCAGCTGAACAGGGCAGTTATACTTTTAGCTTTCCTGGCCGTGTCAGCGTCCCTGTCGATTGAGCTGATCTCCTTGATTATCTTGATGACATTGCTGTTGAGCGCCTGTTCTGTCCCAAAATCCTTCAGTTCACCAACTCCCCTGCCTTTCCTTAGCAGAAGATCCCTTAGTCCCATGTTCCAATCATCGGGTTGGACATTTATAAATTTTTCCAAAAACTTTATATACTGGGCGGATTCCCGTCAGATACATATTTTTTGGAGGTTAAAAAAATGGAATCAGCAAGGCCTTTTGATGCATTGAATCAGGCAAGGAATAAAAGAGTCATAGTCGAGATGAAGAACAGCCGCCAGTACATAGGGACACTCAAGGCATTCGATCCCCATATAAACCTTGTGCTGGAAAATGCAGAGGAAAGGGAGAACGGCGAGGTCAAGCGCAAGCTCGGAGTCGTATTCATCAGAGGAGACACGATAACAATAATATCTCCGGCATGAAGGTAATCAAAGATGACAAAAGGAACATCATCCATGGGCAAGAAGTCCGGGAAGACGCTGCATATGCACTGCAGGAGATGCGGTAAGAAGACATATCATATGAAGAAGAAGATATGCAGCTCATGCGGATTCGGGAAATCCGCTAAGCTAAGGTCATATAAGTGGAACAGCGAATAATTCTCTGCGTGCAGCAAGAAATGAAAATTTGCTGAATCGCAAAAAGCTTGCTTTTTGCGGGGGTGCCGGAGTGGCCAAACGGGACAGGCTTAGGAGGGGCGCATCCTATGGTGCAATCCAAGGAAACCTGTTGGCTTAGTGCCTACGCGGGTTCGAATCCCTCCCCCCGCATCTTTTATGTGTTCTTCTCCTGTGTCCAATAAAAGCTATCAGGAATCAGAGAATCCTGGAACGTTTCGAAAACAAGTTTCCTAAACGTGCACCAAAATCCATGCAGGTACTGTTTTTCGATGGGAAAAACAGTACGATAACTCTTATGTATCTTTTTTAATGAAATTCGTACAACTCAACCTTAATTCGCTAGGGGCGAATTATAGTTTGCGGAGCAAACTCTGGTTGATGTTGTACTTGATTGTGGGTTGATAAGGGTCCTGACCCTTATGTGGGAATCAATCTGCCCGCATCTTTTATGTGTTCTTCTCCTGTGTCCAATAAAAGCTATCAGGAATCAGAGAATCCTGGAACGTTTCGAAAACAAGTTTCCTAAACGTACACCAAAATCCATGCAGGTACTGTTTTTCGTTGGGAAAAACAGTACGATAACTCTTATGTATCTTTTTTAATGAAATTCGTACAACTCAACCTTAATTCGCTGTGGGCGAATTATAGTTTGCGGAGCAAACTCTGGTTGATGTTGTACTTGATTGTGGGTTGATAAGGGTCCTGACCCTTATGTGGGAATCAATCTGCCCGCATCTTTTATGTGTTCTTCTCCTGTGTCCAATAAAAGCTATCAGGAATCAGAGAATTCTGGAACGTTTCGAAAACAAGTTTCCTAAACGTGCACCAAAATCCATGCAGGTACTGTTTTTCGTTGGGATAAACAATACGATATTCTGAAAAATTGAAGGAGTTCTTAAAATTGTACGTGTCCTATCATTTAATCGGCAGGCTGTAGAAAAATGTCGTTCCTTTTCCAGGCTTGCTCTCAAGCCATATCTTCCCTTTATGGGTCTCAACAATCTTCTTTGCGATCGCTAGCCCCAGGCCTGTGCTCTTCTCGCCTGCAGTAGGCCGTGAGATACCCTTATAGAATGCCTTGAAGACCTTGCTCAGTTCCTTTTTCGGAATCCCCACACCGTCATCTGCGATCCTTGTGATGATGCTCCCATCTGTCTTAGAAACAAGTATCCTAATGGCAGAATCATTGTGGGAATAATGTATTGAATTGATGAGCAGGTTGTTCAGGACCTGGAACATCTTGTTCCTGTCAAAAGTGAGCTTCGGTATCCCTCTGTCAGAACTGACGCTGATTTTTATACCTTTCTTGTCGGCGAACACCCTGTTTATCTCCACGTTCTCCATCACGAATTCAGTGTAGCTGTATTCTGCAAGGTCAAGCTTGATTGCTCCTGACTCGATCTTTGAATAGTCGAGAAGGTCATCGACCAGAGAGAGCATGAAGTTGCTGGAACTGTTGACTGTCTCAAGAAGTTTTGCCTGGCTGTTTGTAAGGTTCTTGTTCTCCTTGTTCAGGATATATGAGGTGTACATCTTTATCACGCTGATGGGATTCCTGAGGTCATGGGCAGCAATGCCTAGGAAGGTGTTTTTCTGGTTGTTGAGCTCCTCGAGCTTCTTCTTCTGGCTCCTTTCGGTCTCTATCGATGTCTTTATCTGGGAGAGGCTGTATGAGACCAGGATAAAAATAGTTAGCCTTACTATTGTGTTCCAGTAGACTACCCAGCTTTGGCTGTATATGTGGCCTGAGTCAGCTATCCCCCAGACTATGGCTGAGAATATTGATATCCCGACAGCTTCATTCCTGCTGAAATTGAATGCCACCCAGATTATCGGTATAAGATAGAAAATCGAGAAGCTCATCTCAAAGCCGGTTTTATAATCAATAAGTCCAATCAGGATGATAAATATGAAATTCAGAATAAGGATCAATATTCTGTAAACTTTGGGCTTGATTTTGATTTTCATGCTGGCAGATTGGAAAAATCGCCTCTCAGGCAATTAGGTATCGTGCTGGAATTCAATTGGATTTATTAATTCGCCGCTTTGCTGCATTTTTCGTTTTCAACCGGTGATTTTCTAAATCGCAAGCTGTTACGTTACAATTAATTCAATGGCTGCGTGAGTCCAATTTTTTGGCATGGCATGTGGCAGATGTGCATTGCTTCAGCTCTTTTACTGGAATCCATATATGTCAGAATATTTTGTCCTGAGGTAATCAACTAGGACTTTGGGCCGAAGGCCGCTTCCGGTAGTGCTCTTGATTATCTGCTCTGCAGTCCTTGTCCTGCCCTTGCTGTAAACATTCTTCCTGAGCCAGTCAATGAAAGGCTGGAATTCAAGGTTCCTGACTAGGTCATCAGAGCCGGCAATCTCCCTGGACATCTGCTTGTGAAGCTGGGCAGCGTACACCATGCCGAGTGCATAAGATGGGAAATAACCGAAATCGCCGGCAGCCCAGTGTATGTCCTGGAGAAGGCCCTCATTATCATTCCTCGGTGTTATCCCGAGCAGTTCCTGCATCTTGCTGTTCCACGCATCCCTTATCTGGCTGACACGAAGCTTCCCGTTAATCAGGTCCCTCTCTATCTCAAACCTGAGGATGACATGGAGGATGAAGGTGACCTCATCAGCATTCACCCTTATCATCGACGGTCTCACTATATTGACATGCTCATAGAAGTCATCAAGAGTTATCTTCCTGTCGATGTAATCGTTGTATGCCGTATAATATTTCTGCCATAGGGCCTTGCTCTTGCCGATATTGTTCTCCCATATGATAGCCTGCGCCTCGTCAAGGCCGAAGGATGCCTGGTTGTATATCAGGGTGTGGTAGTATTTCTTCGGCAGGTTCATCTCGTAAAGAGCGTGCCCTGTCTCGTGAAGTGCTGTAAAGAACGATTCCAGGGGTTCCTGGAACCTTGCTGTTATCCTGATGTCATTTCTCGATATCCTTGTTGTGAAAGGATGTGGCGAGGTGCTGATTTTCACCCTCTCCCCTGTGATGCCCATTTTCCTCAGAAATTCTTTTATTATCTCTTTCTGGACCCTGCTTCTCATGCTGAAGTGCAGCGGCTTCTGATCCAGGTATTTCTGGGTCCCTTTGATTTTCTGCAGGATATCCATCAGCTCTGACTTTAGATACCTGAATATATCCTCGTATCTCTGGGTGCTCACTCCTGGCTCGTACTCTCTTATGAGCATGTCATATGGCATTGCAGATGGGTCAAGCATCCTTGCCTGCTGTCTCTTGAGCTCAAGCATCTTTTTGAGGTATGGGCTGAATAGGGAGAAATCATTCATCCTTCTTGCTATCTTCCATTTTTCCTGGCTAATCACAGAATGCTTTGTCAGCAGTTTCTTGAATGATGCTGGGATCTGCTTTGCCTTGATTATCTGATTCTCAAGCTCGTCTATTATTATCTGCTCTGTCTTGGATAGCTTTCTTGTCCTGAGCCTGGAAATCACCTGGGAAAGTCTATCAGATGTCAGCCTCTTCTGTATAATGTTTTCGATGAACTTTATCTGTTCAGACCTGCCCGTAGAGCGCTGCCTCGGGCATGTTGGTGTTCTCATCCCAGTCAAGAAGTGCTGATATGCCCTTTAGCACAGAGATATCCTTTTGGGAGCTGTAAAGATATTTCATGTCCGGATCGGTTGGCATGCGGGCATTTATTGTGCTGGGGTTTATAAATCTGGTGTTTTACAGCCCCTGAACCTGTCGGAAAAAGTCTCACGGGTCTTCACAAGCCTGATATCTTTTCCAGAGAAAGCCGCGTATGCAGCTGTCGGTTGTTGCCAACGCCAGGCAGTGGAGAATGTGTATGCTCCCTGGTGCATCACAGCAAGGATGTCGCCTTTCCTGCATGGCCTCCCGAAATAAGAGTCCCCGAAATGATCGTCAGGGTCGCAGAGAGGGCCGAAAATCTTCGCCTTCTGGACTTTGTCTGAAGGGTTTGTTATGTTCACCACCGGAAAAGATTCATGCTCAAACCCTGCGCTGCCGATGAGATTGATGCCTCCGTCGACATAGATGCCCTGCTCTCTCACAGACACTACCTTGAGAAGGATGTACGTCGGCAATGATGATATATACCTGCCTGGCTCAGCCCATATCTCAATGCCCTTTGGGAGGCCTGTGCAGAATCGCCTGACAGCAGCTGAAATCGATTCTGCAAAATTCTCAATGCTCTCTATCTTTTCAGGATATATCATCTGCAGGTCATTATTTTCAATATCGACCATGCTTATTATCCTCCCTTTCCTTGTTGCGCTGAACAGTGTCCCGCTCCCTTCTGCAAGGAACCCGCCTCCGATGTCCAGGAATTTCAGCCCGGCCAGTTCTTTTTCTGTGAAATTCTTTGCCAGGAATCCGGCAACCCTCTTTATATTGTCGACATAAGCCCCGGGACCAGCATTCCAGCTCGCATGGAAATGCACACCGCTCCATATGAGGCCTCCCTTCTTTGCAATGTCCGCTGCTTCAGAAAGCCCATCCAGCCCTAGGCCGAATTTCTTCCATTCATGCCTGATCCTGAAACTGATCCTGGCCTGCCCTCTCTTGCTTGCCCTATTCTTTTTTTGCAATCCCCAGAGCCTTGCAACCTCTCCCAGCTCGTCAAGATTGTCGATGTTGATTATGACCCTGTCAGGATGTTTCAGTGCAAGCGCCAGCTCTTTCTCTGATTTCACAGGGGCTGTGTAGATGATGTTTCCGAATCCCATCTTGAGGGCAAGCTCAAGCTCCAGGCCGCTTGCGACATCAGCATCGAATCCTAGTCCCTTGAGCAAGCCTATCTGGTGGGGAAGGTCATTGCTCTTGAATGCATAGAAGAACTTCGCATTCGGGAGGCGCTCTTTGAATGCCCTGCTGAACCTCTCTGCCCTTTTCTTTAGCCGATCCTCATCAAGAACATAAAGGGGCGTCCCGAATTTTTCTGCACACATGAGCAGAGGCACCCTGGAATCAGTTGCAATCCTTGCATAATTCCCGAATCCCGCCCAGTCAGTAAGCCGGACCTCTTCATCCATGATGCCTTTGATTCTGTCTTTGTAATTTTCCCAGTCGTCAGTCATCCTTCCAACCGTCCTTCATCTTTTCAGCCTTCTCACTCTCTACCTCGATAATTGTCTTTTCCCTTACCAGCCTGATGATATCAGGGATATCCTCCTGTGAGACATCCTTCAGCATGATATAGCCAAGCTGGAGCCTCTGTCGCAATGTCCTGATTGTCTTTGTTGTGTTGAGGTATTTGCATATCTCGAGGACCCCCAGGCTGTGCCAGTTCTCTTCGAAATGCTTCGTATCGAACAGTGTTATCCTGCCAAGTGCAGGAGCGCTTATGTAGACGACCAGGCCGTTTTTTTCCTGCCCTTTCGGGATCTGGAATGCTTTAGTGCTTCCCAGAAGCTCTTTCATGAATATGTCTATGCTAGTCGTCTTATATAGGGTTGACATCAGGTTCACGAATGTGCTTATCCCCGGACGGATGGTTGTCTCTATGACGAAAATCTTTCCATCCTTCACCATGAAATCCATCATGCAGACACCTCGTTTGATCCCGAGCGATGAAGCAGCCTTTCTGCATACATCCTCAAGCCCCTTGATGCTGAATTCGCTGCCTGAAGAGCCAGGAGAATCCGGATTGAACAGGTACAGCGCGTCAAAGAACCCGAATCTGGAGCTGTATTTCCTGACTACCCTGAGCACATTCGCCCGACCATTCCTCACCACGTAATCGCAGGAATATTCATTGCCATCTATATATTCCTCGACGATGAATTCGTGTCTTGGATCAAATGCCCTCTCGAAAGAGCTGTGGCTTGCAAGCATAGGGTCCTTTTCCGCCCTCTTTGCCATCTTGCCGAGTTCAGCCCAATTCTTTTTGAATTCTCTCATGCTGTTGTTGAGGTAGACATAGCAGCTTGCGTATCCTGTGAGCAGTTTGAGCACATTAGGGAACCCAATGCTTGGGTCAGGGGAAGTCAGGAGCTGGAATTTCGGTACATCGACGCCGTTCTCATGAAGCCTCTTCCTCTGTAGATACTTGTTTGAGCAGAGATCTATTGTCCTGCTGTCATAATATTCAAGCGAGAATTCCCTGGCTATTGCACTTGAGAACCTGTAATGGTGCTCCTCGTCAAGGCCTATTATGCCTGTGAAATCCTTCCTGTTCTTTTTCTGCCAGAGCTTGATCCTGGATATCACGCTTTCAGGGCTCCTGAAGCTGTCCACGATGTAGGAGAAATCCCTTTTCTTGTAGGCCCTTATCGATGACCTGTCGCTAACAAGGAAGAGCCTGTCTTTCATCTCCAGGCTGTCGGCGACAGCCTTGAAGTCGTCCTCATCAAGATTAGTGACCAGGAGGATCACCATCTTGGTGCTGTTTTCAGCTGATTGTATCGTCTTGCCTGCCATGTCGGCAGAGATGACAGCAGGATTTATAAATTTAATCTACTCCCCTTCCATCTGTGAAAGGAAAAAACTCTGAAAGCAAAGCGATCCCTAAAGGGATCCCTGGGAAGCATAGGGACTATGCAGGGCTCGAGAAATCTCTGGAGGACCTCGCTAAAGACAGGTTTTTCAACCTGCAGGCAATCGGCAGCCAACAGAATTCCGGCAGGAAGATATACATCCTGAGAGCAGACAGGTTCCCCGGGAATCCAAGGATGCTCATCTCAGCCGGGACACATGGATCTGAGCCGGCAGGTGTTCTTGCAGTCCGTGAATTTCTGCAGGACAGGATAAGGGATTGGCTTGAGCATTTCAATTTTGATATCCTTCCCTGCAACAATCCATACGGGTTCGAGACAGGGACTAGGAGAAATCCTGAAGGGCAGGACATCAACCACAGCTTTTTCAAAGGTGGACAGTCAGTCGAGGCAGGGCTCATCATGGGATGGTTCAATCGCAATGGGCCAGGATATCGCTTGTCCTTGGACCTTCATGAGGATTCGTTAGGCGATCTCGGAAAGGAATTTTCCAGAGCAGATTATCCAGGCAGGTTCTACATGTATGAGAGCTGTGAAGACATTGGGAAGAGGATAGGCAGAGATATAATCAGGGCAGTCAGGCAGCTTGGCTTTCCTGTTTCGTTGAAGCGTTCAATTTACGGCGACAGGAGCAAGGGAGGTATCATTTGGTATCCTGAGGGACGGACCGGCAAGGTCTACAAGGAAAAGATAACATTCGATGATTTTCTCTTAGGAAGATTCACAGACCATGCATTGGTCATAGAGACACCGACATCATGGGACATCAGGACAAGGATTGATGTGCATAAGAAGATAATCGATATTGCGCTAGGGTCGAGCACTTAGAAAAGCTTATAGTTCCCGCAGGTAGCCCCAGTTGTGCAGCCTGTCGCTGTCCTCGAACCAGCTGTCGCCTATGTCTGTCCTGTAGTACATGTGCGGTATCTTGATGTTCTTGATCCTTGAATATGCCTGCTGCTGAGCCTGCTTCATTGTCTGGCCGCATCCGCAGACAATCAGCACGACACCTGACTCGCCGGTTATCAGCCATTCCTTCTTGACCTTCTTGACATCCTCTATATGGACACCTTCAGCCTCCTTCTTGAAGAATATTATGGAATCCTTTGACTTGACGTCGAAAGTCTCCTTGTCTGAATAAGGGAAAGGTGGGACCACAATCCTCACGCCCACCTGGAACCCGCTCTTTGTCTTGAACTTCGGGTTGCCTCCCCTTGCAAGCTCGTACATGAAAAAACCTATCGGCGTGAGCATGCCTTCCTGCTGGATGCTTATTGTAGGATAGCCGAACCTTGTCGTCCATTCAAGAGGGTAGATGCCGTGATTGTTCACTATGCAGTTGAGGTCTATGTACCCTACATACTTCTCCTCTGCGAGCTTTGCCTCGAATTTCTTCAGCGTGTGGTTGAATATCTTGTTAGGTCCGCTCCAGAACATTGATGTGCCCATCTCGCCTGTGCTTGGCCCGAGGTTTCCGGGAAAAAGCTTCTTATGCTCGAAATTGACATTTATCGGATAGAGGAACTCCTTTCCATTGAAGAATGCGCCGACTGCCACTTCGACTCCAGAAACCCTCCTCTGGAGCTGGAACGAGGGTATCTTCTTTGCCCAGGCGTTCTTGTAGTCATTGAGGACCTGGATTACATCCCTGCCGTCATCCTCCTCGCCCACAAAGAGTAGGCCCTTGAGGTTCTGCGCCTCACCGGAGGGCTTTATCACATACCTGTTCGGGTTGTGCTTGACGAATTTTATCGCCTCGCTAAAGCTCCTGAAAGTCCGGTACGGGATTATGGGAACCTTGAATTTCTTCAGCTGCTCCTGGCCGAACGACCTGTTGTCCTCAAGCCTGTCTGTATAAGGCGTGCCGCCGATGACATATTTTCCCTTCCTCCTCAGCTTTCTTGCGATGGTTCCCTGGCCGAGTACATCATCGAATATTATGACATCAGCCCAGCTGACCTCGCTCTCCCAGTCATCGACTTTCGTGAAGAACCCATCTCCGACTTCCTTGTCGCTTTCAGCCTTTGTATAGAACTTTACCTCGTGACCCTCTTTTCTTATCTGCCATGCGAGGTCGCCGCACAGCGCATCGATTGTTATGAATAAGAATTTTTTCGGGGAGAAATTCTTGATGTTATTTTTCCCGTTGTTCCGGTTGTTATTTCCTGCCATAAGAACGTAAATTCGGGAAAGCGATGTAGTATTTAATTCTTTTGATTTTAAAGCTCCTGTTGGATTTGCGTGTTGTGCAAGATACGGCAGGCACCTATATATATTATAGGGAAGCTGTCATGGTTTCCAGGAGCCAGCCTGAAATTATTGAGAATTACGCGCAGCGGAATTTTCTCCGGGATGATAATATGCTACATATACTATATATAGATGGGGATAAGCTGATCATTGGGTACATATCATGCGTCAGGGACAGATGACAGATGCATGACTGTGGATTAAATGCCTTATCAGTGCAGTGTAATTATGACACCATTATAAATACCATAAAATACCAAAATATGGTTCCATGATATAATATTATAAGATGTCTGACCAGTTCGGATGATTGTGGCTATAGCATTATAGCTTTATGGTATATAATATATGCGGCATGAATTTTATGGCTTCATCATTCATGCACAAACTATATATATCAGGAAAGCAAAATTATCCCCATTTATAAATAAGGAGGCCATGAAACTTTGTACCTATCTGAAAGTAACAAACGACCAGAGCGGTTGAATTTGACGGATAGAAGGGCTGTAATCAAATCATGGGTCCAAAGTGAGACATTTTTGTTCGAAAACTTTATAAAGAAGGTTTTTCATTATCCCGAGCGTAGAATTTACTACCTACAGTAAACTTTATATAGGACGAATAAGTCCTTGGGAAGAACCCATAACGGGCGATTCCAAGTTTAAGGTGGCCTAAAAACCAAACACGGAGGTGTTAATATGAAGGTGAAGAAGGCAATTAAGAGGATTGCTGCAATCGGCGTCGGCGCAACAATGTTGGGCGCTACACTGATGGGAGCAATGGCCGTAGACCTAGCCAACTACCCGAACATGTTCATCAAGAACGGACAGTTCGATGGACTTATAGTAGTGGGCAAGAATGCAAACTCGATCGACTCCATAGGAGCGGTTAATATTGCATTGGGTCTGCAGAAGGCTGCAGTGACAAAGACAACGGTCTGCGGAGCTGCTCAGACATCGACGACCTCGGTCAGCGATGGAGTGAAGATAGACAAGAGCAACACGCACATGAGCTATGGTGTATCTATAGCTGATGTGCAGGACACCCTGGATAACGGCGACCTGCCTAACATCCTTGCTGATGCCACGTACAGCGAGTCAGAAGGAGACACAAAGAATGACCAGGATTACACCCAGGTACTGAACTTTGTGGACGGCACAGGCACAATGTCATATCTACAGGATGACGACGGTGCAGCAGATGCAGGAACCTATCTGTATTTCTCTGACAAGTCAGTTACTCCTGCATATGAATATGTGCTTGAGTTCGACTCGCCTGTGGAGTATGTTACAGATTCTGGAGCATCAGCAGATTTCGAGAGTTCGACAATAATGATGCAGGGCCAGGAGTACACGATAACGGATGCACACTTTGATTCAAGTCACATCCTGGACAAGCTGACCCTCATGGCAGGAGACTCTGTCATGTGGCTTACCCAGGGACAGTCTGTGACGCAGACCATCGATGGTGTCGACCATACAATCACTATGGTGGATGTCAACGATGATGGGACCAAGTGCGGTTTCGATGTCGACGGTTCGACTGTATGGGTAGATGTTGATGATACCCAGACAGTGAGCGGAGTCACCCTTGGTGTGACAGATGCAACAGCTGTGCACAATGTCGACTATGACGCAGATGTCTGCAAGGTCTTTATCGGTGCTGACGAGCTTGTCCTTGAGGACGGGCAGAAGGTGCAGAAGGCTGGAAAGGACATCGACGGCTCTGAAGTGACACTAGCATCAGACAGCACTGCAACTCCTACAGCAGGGGAATGGACAGGACTGACCATTTCATGGACACCTGAGGACAAGACATACCTTGCACCTGGCGATGAGCTTGTAGACCCTGTATTCGGGAACTTCAAGTTCGTCTTCGGCGGAGTAGCAAAGACGACTGAGGACATCGAGATGACAGCAAGCTCATCTGACGGCGAGCTGACATTCATGAACACAGACGGCAAGAAAGTGACAATTCCGTATGTCTTGAATGAAACAGCCAGCTCAAATACCGATTTGGTATTCGGCGACGATTATGACTCGAAGCTGTTGCATTACCAAGGATACAATGTCTGTGACCTTGGAACAGCAGATGTCAAAGACTGTGAGGACTCTGAGTGGCTTGTCGTAAAGAACAAGGAAGCGCATGTCCTGAAGATTGACAACATAGACACGTCGAACAACAAGATTGACTTCCTGGACATAACCTACGACACCCTGGACAAGGACAATGACTACTCCAACGGAGCAAGTGATGTCTATATCTCAGGTGTAGGGACACTGGCAGTCACTGTTGACGAGACAGCTGGGACTGTGATGATAAGTGACGCAACACTCGGCAACCCGGCGACAATAGAGTCAGACTACGGTGCTCAGATGACCACATTCAGCGATGCTGGCGGCAACATCACCATTGCATGGAAAGAGAATGACGGTTCATCCATAAATTCGGATTATTTGAACACAATAACGACTGTGATTGCATACGACAGTACTTCAGACAAGTCGCTTGAGATTCAGAATCCGACCTTCGTATCTGTTGGAGCAGGTGACCATTTCTTCGGCGGTGTTGGCGGATTTGATCTGTCTGACACGGACAACGACAACAAGAGATGGGCAACCGAGTACGGCTCAATAGTCGAGTACGACAAGGAGAACCAGGATGACCTGACAATCGTCCATCCGGACGACTGGGTAAGCGGTGACGTCTATGTTGCACCTACATCAGCAGCTCTAGCAACAGTTGAGGGCAGCGGTGAAGGATGTACCACAAGCGAGACTTTGAACCCGATTCCATCAACAGTGAACAAGTTTGATACAGAAGTCTTATCAACGTATCAGACGACGAATGTGATCAGTGTTGGCGGACCGTGCGCAAACTCGCTTACAGCAGCACTGCTGGGCAATCCAGAGGTATGCTACCAGGGTTTCGAGGAAGGCAAGGCTCTATTGCAGCTTTTCCAGAACGGAAACAATGTAGCATTGATTGTAGCAGGCGGTACTGGCCAGGACACGAAGCTTGCATCAGAGATCCTGCAGAACTACGACAACTATGCTCTGACAGGGATGCAGATGGAAGCAACGACAGTCAGCGAAAGTGCGCTGAAAGTAGCTCCTGTAACAGCAACGACCACAACAACCACCACGACTACAACAACCACCACGGATGCATCGATGGTTGACGACACTCAGGAATAAAATTTTTAAATTTTTTTTTTAATTTTTATATATCCCAGAAATCAGATTGTGCTTTATTCTCGTGATTTTGACTGAAATCCTTCCTGAACTTCTCCGGCAGCCGGATACCTGTATGACCCTGCCTTTTGCAGAAGCAAGCATCTCTTCCCTGTTCCTTCCCGGACAGACTATGGCTGCCTGGACAGTCTCGCCTTTCCTGAAAGGGTTTGCAAGCGGCTTTGTCGTAGTGACGCCAAGGTCATCAGCCTCTACCCTGAGCTTCATGCCGGAGTCCTTTTCCCATGATTCTAATCTTTTATAGAAATCATCCATGCTCATCGGCCTCACAGGCCTCCTGCCATGCCTGTACACAAGATAATTCTGTATATATGTCTTCATGCCATGCTCTTTACTGTAATTAATGAGCTTCTCTATCTCTTTGTCATTGAGCCCTGGAAGGTATACAGGGGCGATATGCACTTCCATCTCATTTGCAGCATATTTTATCATCTCAAGCACATGGGAAACATTATAGCTGCAGCCGGCAATCTTATCTGCAAGGGCATTGTCAAGGGAATTAAGTGATACTATCAGCAGGGAAAGGCCAGCCTCTGCCAGGGAATCGATGATCCATTCTGTGAGCAATGTCCCGTTGGTATTGAGCGATATCCTCCTGATGCTCGGGACTTCTGAGAGATCCCTTACAAGCTGGACAATCGGCCTGTAGAGCATGGGCTCGCCGTATGGGTTGATGTATATCTCGACTCCATTGCATTCCTTCACTGTCAGGAGTTTTTTCAGCTCCTGCATGAGGTAGTCCTTCTCGACAAAATAATCCACAAGGCTCCTGCTTGCCTTGCCTTCATCGATTGAGCAGTAGATGCACCCCATATTGCATCCGGTTGCAGGCCGGAGCTCGACAATCGTCGTGTTCCTGTCTATTATCCCGAAATACTTCGAGCCGATCAGAGGAATCCCTGAATTCCTGTGGATATATACTGTGCTTTTGCCGCTCATCAGGCTCTTAAGCCCTAAAAACCCCCTGTTTATGAGGATATTTAGCTTGTTCCGCACCTTTTTTTCAGGGGCCTGGAATACCAGTGCGCCGTCTTCGACCCTGAACTCTCCTATCTCCCTGAGCTGGTCAATTCCCAGGTCAAAATAGTACATGTCCTGGAAAACTGCCCTCACGCAGGTCTTTTCAGCCCTGAACCTGATATCCTCAAACCTGATTTCTGCCATTATGACAGCTGGAATCCCTGGGCTGTATATAAAAATATTTATATTCCCCTAAAAACCCATGTCATATGAATGAAAAAACCAGGGAAAATGAGATAAATATCACTTATGAGACCCTATACGAGCTCCTAAGAAGGGAAAAGAACCGCGAAGAGCTTCAGGAGTTCAGCCAGGATTTCTTCAGGGACCTGGTCAAGTACATTGAATCAAAAAAAGAG
Source organism: uncultured Candidatus Woesearchaeota archaeon (assembly GCA_963717515.1). Taxonomy (GTDB): domain Archaea; phylum Nanobdellota; class Nanobdellia; order Woesearchaeales; family DSVV01; genus CAYXZQ01. Next base: position 570,939 of record OY970338.1, on the reverse strand, counting down.
ATAATGAGATCCGGGGAGGGCTCTGGCATGCTCACTGCGTCCCAGCAGCAGAAGAACAGGATCCAGCTTGAGAATGTAAGGAAGATCCTAAAGGAGCTCTATGAGAAGCGTGAAAGGAAGATAATAAACATGGCCCTCTCAAAATCCCGTACAGGCTCTGACATAATAGACATGAGCAGGCTCCTTGATGAGGAAAAGCTGTTCTACGATGAATTGAAGGGGCTTCTTGACAAGTACAGGGCAGGGATACTCAGTAATATTGTCCAGGCGAGGCTGCCCAAGGTTGAAGCATCCATAGCATTGACTGGCATGGAAGATAAGCCGGATGATAAGCCTGCTGAAGTTAAGCCCGGACAGGCACAAAAACCGACTGTCCTTGTCCGATTCCTGCTGCCTGTGCCAAGGCCTTGGAAAGGAGCTTGAGACATACGGGCCCTTCGGAAAGGATGAGATAGCGACGCTGCCTTCTGAGATAGCGCGGATTCTCATAACCAAGAATAGGGTTGAGGAGATAGAGCAGGGATGAGTCTATGAATGCTTTTCAGGAATGATTGCAGCCTGTATCCTGAGAGAGAAACTTTTATAAATAACCTCCTTTTCTTGCAGCCCAGGATGAAAGTACCAAAGACAGTGAAGAGGCTCTGCCCGTACTGCAAGAAGCATACAGAGCACAAGGTGACCCAGGCTAAGAAGAAGACGCCGGGCTCAGCCCACCCGCTCAGCATGGGCTCCCAGAAGCGAAGGGGCTTCAATAAGGGAAAAGGCAATCTCGGGACCAGGGGAAGCAAGCCGGCCCTCTCAAAATTCAAGATGACAGGTGCAAAGCAGTCGAAGAAGACTGATTTCCGCTACGAATGCAGCGTATGCAAGAAGCAGCATACCCAGAAGTACGGCATAAGGGCGAAGAAAGTCGAGTTCAAGTAAGCGAGCTTTATTGTTTATTCTCTATCTGTTTATTCTCTGTCTTATTGCCTGTTTTCAGAATCATTTCCCGCTGAGCTCTATTATCTCCCTCGCATCATAGAGCTTGTTGAACTGAGCCATTATCTTCACTATGTCTGTCGTCGTCACTATTCCTTTAAGCCTGCCCTCCTCGACCACAGGGACCTTCTTGATATTATGCTTGACCATGGTGCTGCTGACATCCTTTATGTCCATGCCGACATCCACAGTGACAATGCTCATGCTCATCAGTTCATTAATCCTCGTCTCGTCAGGGTTGCGCCTTACTGCAAGGACTTTTCTTACAAGGTCTCGTTCTGTGACAATTCCTATTGGATGTTGGTTATCTTCGACTATGAGGCAGCCGATATTGTGCTTTCTCATGAGAACAGCAGCCTCGCTTGCAGGGCTGTCCCTGGTGATAGTAATGACATTTTTGTTCATCCACTGCTCGACCTTGAAGACCTGCATTTTCCGCCTCTTTTTTTGCTCTGTTGATTATCAGATGCTCTATAAATCCTAAGGCAACCTGTTATTTATAGTTTGCGGTTTTGTATGCGGTTTTCTCCAGGCATCCTGCATTGTCCAGATATGCAATAAAAACAGTAAAATTTAAATCTGATGGATGAATCACGCCTATCATGGCATTGAAAGAGTGTGATTTTTGCAGGAACAAGGTTCCGCCGGCCGGGCAGTGCAACAGGTGCGGGTTCATAGACGGCCTTCGCAGGCAGCCGACAGATGATGAGTTCAGGGCTGCAAGGGAAATCAATGACAGGAACAAGTATAAGCAGTTCGTGAACATAGACATGCTTCTTCTGGATTAGGATAGTGATTCTGTCTGTTGTGCAGTATCATTTCAGAAAAATCCGCAAAAAATCAGAGCACCCATAGGGCGGGCTTGACAAGCCAGGAAGGGGCCATCTCAGCGATCGAGAAGAGGATGCCGTTAGGATATTTGATGATATTGCCGTTCTTGAATTCAGTATATAGCGAAGGTATGTCTGTGTCATGGATATATGCCTGCGGATCCGCCACCTGCTTGTCATTGAATATTATCGCCATGTCATAGTCGCCCCTGATGCCCTTGAGGTCCCCTTTCAAGTACATTGGATCATAGCCCTGCAGTATCTCAGGGCCTATAGTCTGGTTGTTCTCGTACCCGGATACCATGCTCCCGCCCTGTGCTTCCAGATAGAGGACATGACTGCTTTTTGTGGTCTCTTTCAGGCTGCCTATGTTCTGGTTTATCACAAGGCCGAGGATGGCGCTTATGACGAGGATTATCAATACGCCTGTGATTGCTACCTTGACTATGCTCTTGATTATCTTGAAGAGCACGACCAGAGCGACAATCAACAGGATGATGGATATTATCGAGTCGAACATATCATCCAGACATTGCGCTCATATATAAAAAACTTTTTATTTAGGTTGTATTTCCGGGGGAGCACACGGCAGTGGTCCAACGGCTAAGACACGACCCTCCCAACCATAATTTTGAGGAGAGAGGTCGTTATCCGGGTTCGAATCCCGGCTGCCGTATTTATTATTACATATTCTATGTCGTGCTATTTGGCATTGGCAAAATAGCACCGGAAGGCAAGATAATAAGAGTTCATGCTCTTATCCGGCAGCCGTATATTTCTATATTCAGTTCATAATACATTCCGGGATTCGAACGTCTGCGGAAAACTTTGGGGTTTTCTTGGACCCCTCGCTCATCTTCGATGAGTTTCATGGAATCCCGGCTGCCGAACTTTTCTATAACAGGATTGGAATATGCCTATCAGATATTTTTTGCATCAACAGATACTCTGCTTTCGTTTGATCCTGCAAAATCCCGGGTATTTTAATGGGTGTCATGTTTCCTGCATGGAAATGTTTTCGCCCATTTATCATTCAATCCTGCTGAAAAGCCTGATGATCTGGAATAAATTGTATTTGATTTCTATTATATCTAAATAATTATAATAATATATCTAAATAAATATAAATAAGAAATATAAAAAATATAATGCTATACTTAATAAGTACATTATTATAGGAAATCATAGAAAAGTTTATATATCAGTTATAATACTAAAAGTATAAATTTGTATCTATTTGATTATAATGGTATACAAAAAGGGATACTAGATGATTGGCAATAAGCTCGAGATGGACATCATTAGGCTCTATGACAGCAATCTGGTCAATCTGTTCTCCATAAACCAGATAGCATCGAAGCTCGGCAAGAAATACCCGTATATCAACAAGAAGGTGACAGAGATGCTCGAGCAGGGGGTCCTGAACAAGATCGTCGTGGGCAAGTCATACCTGTGCTCCCTTAACCTCGACAATGAGCTGACTGTCATCATGCTATCCCTTATTGAGATGAGCAAAAAAAAGAAGACACGCCAGGACAAGGTGGAGAGCTTCATTGAAAGGACCAGGCTGAGCATGACTATACATTGCGTAGTCCAGTACGGCAAGAAGCTGCTTTTTGTCGTCGAAGACCTAAAAGACAGGAGGAAGATAGAACGTGAATTCCCAGGCTCGACGGTCGCAGACAAGGCTGAGCTTCTGGACATGCTCGGGACAGAGAAGGATCTGTATTCCGGGCATTCTGTGCTTTATGGCCGGGAAAGGTTCTTCGAGCTATTGAAGATTGAGCTTGATGAGCTCAAAAGACAGCATTCCCCATTGAAATACTGAGACAGATGATTGATATGATGAAAGGACACAGGATGAGGACAGGCGCCATTTGCATGGCACTGATGCTAATTTTCATAGCCCTTGCAATGGACTTTTCATCTGCCTCGCCTGCATATGATTTCACAGTGAGCATCAATGAGACGTCCCTGCCTTACTCTGCCCAGCTGCCCGTTTGCTGTCACAGGGCAGAACCAGACAGTGAACATCACATACGGGAGGTTCATCTCAGGCCCTGCATCTGTCGAGCTGTCCAATGAGACGAGCAGATCGATCGTCGCCCTCGTCAATGTTCCGTTTGATGCTGATCAAATCCATTATGATTCCTGGATAAACCTCTCTGACAACAGGTCTTATTCAGTCAGGGTGAACATAATCGATGATGTATATTTCGACATCATCACAGACCCTGCATGCTTTGCCGGCAGCAGGCATGAGATAATCCCTGAAGCGCCGTTGCAATCAAGCCTCTCGCTGTCTATCAACGGCAAGCAGGTCACATGGTCAGGCGAGCAGATAATCTACTACACGCCCACAAAAAAAGGCCTGTACCAGTTAAAGGCTGAATTTTCATACAGGAACCATTCCCAGACCATAAGCAGGAATTTTACCGCATATGATGTTATAGGCTGCAGCGTGAGCGCAAAGGGAGAGGTGACAGAAAACGACTCAGTCTCATTCTCAGCCTCTGCAGATGGAGGCATGGGTGGCATGTCATATTCCTGGGATTTCGGAGACGGCAAGACCTCAAAGGAAATTGCACCGGCACATGCTTATCTGAAGCCGGGAAAGTTTGATGCAGAGCTGACTGTCGCTGATGATAAGGGCAATAAGGCGACCTGCCACAAGCAAATCACGGTCAAGGAGCGCACCTATGCGCTCACCATCATCATCGCTGACAATGGGACAGGCAGGCTTCTAGGTGATGCGAACGTGAGCCTCGGGGATCAGACTGAGAAGTCAAATGTCGACGGTAAAGCCAAATTTTCCTCCATCACATCAGGGAGCTATGAGCTGGGGATAGACCGGGCAGGGTATTACACCTATTCCAGGAGCGTGTCTGTCTCATCTGATGCGACACTCCGCATAAACATGTCTCAGATAAAAGAGGAGTCGATGCCTGTGCCGGATATTGAGCTGCTATATCCCGACGACAGCTTTGAGACAGGGGACGATGCTGTTAATTTCAGGTTCAGGGCAGGTTCAGGGACTGAGATAAGATACTGTTATCTGCTTTACAATGACATCGATTTTTTGGGTTACAAGATAAGGGGCGAGATAGACTCGCCTGAGAGCGGCAGGGAGTATTCATTCAGGCTCAACATGACAAACGGCGATTTCAAATGGAGCGTCGAATGCGAGAACAGGGACGGGACAGGGATGAGCGAAGTGAGAAATATCACTGTCAGGGGACTTGCAGAGGCTCTAAAATCCAATCCAGAGGCAGGTGTTCAGGATGAACCCAAAGAACCTGATGCTGCCTTCGATGCAGACCTGTCTGGATTCTCATCAGCCCTGCAGAAGATAACAGATGCGGGCAGGACATTCGATTCCTCGGGCAGCAAGGTAAGGGATGTCTTTGACCTGATGGGATTCCAGTCAGCGCTCGATTCAGGCAGGATTGAAATCTCGAGGATCAGGCAGCAGATGGCAGACCTGCAGAACCTCCAGATAGCTGATGCAGACAAGAAGAGCAAATCCAATGAATACCTTGCTTCATTTGTTGAGGTCAGCTCCAAGGTGCCGGTGAAAATCAGCATAACTGAAGAAGACTCATTCGACATCGACAACTCACAGGCAAATGTCACGCCTGCTGTGGATTATTATCTGAGGTGGAAAGGTTATAATCTCTCAAATAAGCAGCGTGACAGATACATAAGCTCGGTCCAGGATGCACAGAAGGGAATCAGCGTAAGCGTAGAGGTCATGAATGTCGAGGTTGAATTCCTGGACGGGACACGCACAAATTACAGCATAGTAACAAAGGATGTCGATCAGGGAAGCATGAAAGGCGGGGAGTTGCTTGAGATAATACCCAAATCTGTTGCCACAAGCATCAACAAGGTGACATTCTCAGCCCCGTTTGAGCTGGTGGAAAAAGACCCTGTCGCCAGGATCTACCTGGACAATGGCAGCAGGTTCTCTTATTATGTAAAGGACAAGGTCGGTCTCAGCGAGCTCAGACAGGCTCAGTCTGTCATGGTCCTCGACCTGAGCGACCCCCAGAACAGGATAACAGGCTTTTCAATCCTTGACACGACCACGCAGACCGGCAAGTTCTTCCTGGTCCTGATCCTGGTCGGTGTCGTGATATCTGCAAATTACCTTATATTCTTCAGGGAGAAGGATGTCAGGGACAGGTTTGTGGCAAACATCCGGGGTGCAGGGGATAGCATCAGGCCGAGATCCCCTGGTGATAAGCTCATGATGCTGCTAAACAATGTCATCGACCAGCTCAATGCAGGCGAGACAGAGAGCGCCCTTGGTAAATATTCCAGGGCGCTTGAGCTCTATGACCTGTCTGATCCAAAGCTGAGGGAGGATGTCAAGCCGATAATTGAGCACATGATGCACGAGATGGAAGTGTTCAACATCAACAGGATGATAGAAGACGCTTACAGGAAGACAATCAGCGGAAGAGGCTTTGAGGCTGCTGACACATACAGCAGGATACAGGACACTTTTGAAGTCCTGCCGTCAGGATTCAAGAAAAAAGTCAGCAGCAAGCTTGACTCTCTCAATATTGCCATGGAGATCCACCGGCTGAAAACGCACAGCCCGGCCTATGATGAATATGGCAATGTGGATGATGCATTGTTCGGGGGAGACAGAGAATGAGAGAGCCCAGACCACTGTCAAGTAAAGAACAAGATATTTATATGATGCCTGACAGTAGACAGGCTATGAAGGGATTTGCTGCTTTACTGATGATATTGCTTCTGGCCATGGTCATGGCTCCGGGAGCATTTTGCGCAAACATCAAGGGAGGTGACATATTCCTGGTAAGGCCTGATTCTCCTTATATAGACCAGGGCTATGTGCCGCCTGAATACATCTCAGTGGATGATCTCGACTTCTACACATGCATCGAGGAGAAGAACATCCCTGTGAAATCTACTGTCATATGCCTCGACGACAACAGCTTTGAGGACATCCCTATGACAAGGTGGCTTGACACGGGAAACTGCTATATTGGCACCTACAATCTTGACGACAAAGACTGCAGGAAGATGGTCATCCAGTCGATATACACAAAAGACCAAGAGACTGTGACGCTTGAAAAAGAGATAAAAGTCAACAGGATATCATCCATTCTGGATCTGGTGGCAAGGAACCAGTACAGTGATGGAGGATGGAAAGATGCTGTCGGGACAGCAGCAGGCATCTGGGTGCTCTCTACCTACCCGGAGATATATGCTGATGAGATAGAGATGGGGCTGCAATGGCTAAAGCTGAACAGGAACAATGATGAGAAATGCTGGCCGAACAAGGACTGCAGCGTCACTGAGACGGCAAAGATACTTGCCTACCTGACCTTCTCAGGAATCAATGACACCCATAGGGTCATGCATGACGGGCTGGTATACCTTGAGAACAACCAGAATTTCTACCAGGAAGGCGAGGTCTGGAACCTCTCGATAAAGCCGTTCGAATCAGGGACCACGGACTGCATCATATCTTATGAGAACAACCTCTACAACGAGGACAATTTCTCGATGGAGGAAGGTCGCGCTGTAGACTATAAGATAAGCCCGGTGCCTGCTGAAAAGCTGTATGTTATCTGCGATCAGAACTTCCAGGCCAACCTGACCACACCTGACAATGACCAGGTCTTCATATACGAAGGCGACAACTTAAGCTATACTACACCCTTCAACTGCTGGAGCAAGGACAAGAAATGGGGCGAATGCGACCTGACAACAACGCTTCTGGCCACCATGACGAACATATCTGAAAATAACAAAGAGCTGGCCCTTGAATATCTCGACAGCGAGCTTAGGACAGAAAGGTCTGGCGAGAGATATATCGGGCCTGATAGGAATGTCACTGATACAGCGCTTTATGCATATGTCAGGAATAATCAGAATGTGACCTCATGGCTCAGATACAAGCAGAACAATGATGGGAGCTGGGGAAACGGGTCAGAGCAGGATGAGATAATACCCACAGGCTTCAACATCCTCGGGCTGATGAATTCAGGATTCAACCGGACCAACGAGGTTATCCGTGATGCTGAGTCATGGGTCAATGAGAAGGAACTGGAGTTCTCTCTCAATGAGACCGCAGAGTACAGCGCGTGGAATTCGACAGAGAAGAACGCCCATGCCTTCATAGTGCTAAGGAACAATGCAAGGCCGGCAATCAAGTCTGATCCGATGCTCATCATGATAGACAAGGAGACCACAGAAGTGGATATCTATAACCCTACCACATTCGATCTCGATGACGTATCATTTGAGTTCTCCGACAATCTCAAGAGCCACCTTGAAATAGACCAGCGTGACGAGATCCCTTCATATTCCTATGTCAAGCAGGACATCACCAAGAATACGGCAGAGACAGGCAACCTGTACGGGTATCTTTATGTCAAGAATCACGATGTGGAGATAGGGAAGATCCCTGTGATGATGACGAATTTCCCGAAGATAAGCATGACATCAATCGATGACCGGATCCTTGTTTTCGGGACCAAGGGCACAGCTTCATTCAATGTTGATAAGACAAGCCATGTGTTCACTTGCAGCCTCTCGTGGGATGACCCTGACATATCCTCCCAGAAGGACTTCACAGTCAATTCGAACAAGCTCTCTGTTGACATCGTCTTCTCGAGTGCAGAGAGGGTTGAGAAGACCTATGCCGGAACCTTCAATTGCTCTGCAGCAGACCAATCATATGATATCCCTGTCTCGCTGACTGTTAGCAGGTACGAGACATTTCCTTTCTCTGTCTCGCCCGAGACCATATTTGTCAATGATACGGGCCAGGACAGATATCTGGTGATACAGAACCTTCTTGATGAGACCCTTGATGTGAGCCTGGGTTTCATGAAAAAAGAGGCTGATTTTGAGATATCGAGGCAGGAAGTCTCCATCGACCCGAATGACGATGTGAATATCACCATCTACAATAATGTACCTTTGCAGGTCAACTTGACGACAAGCGATATCATAGAGGTGACAGCGCTTGGCCAGAAAAAAGATGTGAACTTCAGGGCTGCTGTCGTCGCAGTCCCTGTGAGAAGATTGAGCCCTCTGATCTTTTGGCTGATAATAGGCCTGACAGTTGCTGTCCTGGGGGTCCTTGGGTATCTCGGCTACAGCTACAGGGAAAAGATAACAGGACTGCTCAAGAAAGGCAGCAAGCTTGATTCCGTCAAGGTGAAGATAAAGAAGCTCGAGGAGAAGGAGAAGCATACGGCAATCATGAACATGGTGAATATCCTGCGCATTCTAAAGAAGGATGATGTCCAGATTAGGGCAAGGCTCAAGCAGGAGGGCTTTTTGGATGATGAGGTGGACAAGGCATTCGAGATGTCCAGCGCAGAAGGTTCTGAAGGGGCCGAGGACTCGACAGAGGATGATCTGTTTACAAAATCCTGATTGGACTTTGTTTCTGAGAAATGAATTTTTTGAGGCTAGGCATGAAATATTCTGTTTATAAGCTCGATATAGAATGCTGAGCTCCAGGCCTGGGCCAGGCTTGCAGATGAAGTGGGATTCCCTGCCGAGCTCAGCTCTGAATGGAACCCGATTATCCCCCTGAAGAGGATGTCATCGGTCGATGCTGATATTATCTTCTCGACATGGCCCCTGTACGCCTTGCTGTCGACATCATTCAGGCAGATTGCTGCGATATTGTTGAGAAAATACCATGAATCCCCCCTGTGATAACTCCTGTTGTCCTCCCCGGTGTATTCACTTGAGAAATACCTGTGGTCCCTGTCGATCGTGGCAATGCCGCCCCATGGAAGCCAAAGGCTCTTGAGAGCCCTGTCAAAGACAGATTTCCATTCATTTTTGTCGAGAAGCTCAGGATATGCGTAATATGCTATGAATATGTTTGGCCTGATGGTCTCATCACCAATGCCGTCAAGCAGCAGGGGATTCTTGTAGAATTCATGCCTGACCTTCCTGTGTGTCACATCCTCAAGCTCTGAGTATCTTTTTGCACCCACTTCATTTCCGGTGAGTGAGCAGATATAGGCCATGAGCCTGTACATGCATAATCTGAGCGCCTGTATCTCTATCCTGAACCCCTCCCGGGTGTCATCCTTGTAGCCTGTGTCCATCCATGTCTCAAGGGCAGAATTGGAAGAGAGCCCATCCTTTGTATGGTATGTGAGCAGCCTGCTGATGGATTTTTTCAGCTGCTCCCTCATGAAGATGAGCTCGTCATATGTCAGGAATTCATTGATATTGCCTTTCCTGCCAAGTGCGAGCAGGAAGTCTTGGGTCCTTTTCCATACCCAGCCGACCCCGTCAGCACTGCCGAGCTTTGAATCAGGATGCCTGTTCGGCATCCGCCCGTCATCAAGGATATTTTTGAAGTTCCTGAACAGTATCTGCTTGACTTCGGAAAACCGCTCTTCCAGAATAAGCGCCGCCAGGGACATGGCCTCATCCCTGGTCCAGAACTGCATGAACCACGGATAGCCTGCCAGTATCCCTGTTTCCCCATCGGTGCCGGTGATGATGAAACTCTCGATTGCATTGATGCTTGCTTTGTAAGCCAGCTGTATCCTGCCCGTCTGCCCCTTCAAGCTTTCCAGAGAGCCTTGTCCTGGCATAGTTCTCCTTTGATTTCCTGATGAAATCAAAATTTTCCATAGCATGGCCTGCATTATCAATTGCTTCCTGCCTGTTGTCAGAATACGAGAAGACTATCTTCTGGCTGCCGTCGATCTTGAGCTTGAGCGCCTTGTACACGTACATCTCCCAGGGTCCAGAACGCCTTTTCATGTCAAAATCATAATGCCTCTTCTCCCAGCTGCCTATCTTTGCATATTCCCTGACGCCCTTTATTGCAAGAAAGATACTGTAGCTTGCGTCCTTGAGGCTGCTGTCTGCATATTTTGTATATTCCACGATGATGGTATCATCGAGCCTGTAGATGTCGTAGATCCGTCCCTTGTCGTCATAGTCATGCATCTTCCTGCAGTCGAGAGTGACCTCTGCAAAACCTTTGAAATCATTCACCTCATACAGCAGGGCATTGGTATGGTTGGTTGAGAATGTCTCCCTTGCATTCCCGCTCTTGCGTTCTATGCTGAAGAAATTGTTCCTGAGAGAATCAGGCTCTGACGCCAGCAGGCGGATGTTCTCTATGACCTTGAAATAATTGAAATCCCTGGATAAGAAGACTCCCTGGAACCTGCTGGTATTATGCGTTGCTCCGAGAAAAGTGAAACCTCCAGACTTGTTCGTGAGAAGAAAGCCTACGTCTGGATCTGACTGGCTTCTGATATTGATATTCTCGAGATTGTGGGAGATTAGCATGGTCAATCATCTGACCTGCTGTATCTTCTGTCTGCCATCTCGTATTCTGCCTTTCCGCCGATATCGACCCATCCTTCCTTAAACGGCATCCCGTATACTGTGCTTTTGGTCGAGAGGAACCTTATCATCTCCCCTATATTGTCAGGCACTTTTCCGCTGCCAAAGAAACCCTTCAGGAGCCCAAGGTCATCTTTTGTTATAACGTAGACGACTGTTGCAGTGAGGCTCGATTTAGGCTTGGGCGGCTTTTCCTCGAAATCTATGACTTTCATCTCATCATCTATCACCACGACCCCGAACTTGTTTGCAAGCTTCTCCGGGTCCTTGAGATCATATAGCGCAAGAACAGAGGCCTTCTTCTCAAGCGAGAGCCCATGAAGCGGCATGATGCTGAACTCGAAGAGGTTGTCGCCGGCAACCACAAGGAGGTCCTCATCGATTCTCTCTTTCTCCACAACAAGCTTAAGGTCGCCGACTGCCCCGAGCCTGTCCTCGTTTGTCATGGTCCCATCATTGATTATCTTTATCTTTATCTCATGCCCCGCGCTCCTGTATCCTTTCTTCCATTCCTCGAAATGCGTGAAGAACTTGTTGTTGGTTACTACGAACACCTCATCCACATCATCTATCTCCTGTATCTTGTCGAGGATGTATTCGATTATCGGCCTTCCTCCGACCGGAAGAAGGGGCTTTGGCCTGTCCAGTGTCAGAGGGTAGAGCCTTGTCGCATATCCTGCTGCTAGTATTATTGCTTTCATGTTCAGAAATCGGTTGAAGGTATATTATATAAATTTTATTGTTGGACAACTGAGGGTAACCCAGCAGTAGTAGTAAACCTTTTTATATTCCTGCCTCAACAGTCTGTCCGGGTAATATATATGCGAGGGAAAATGAGGTTTTTGCTAGTGATGTTTCTGGTAGTGCTGTCTCTCCTGCTCATCCCGTATGTCAGCCCGGAGATGACCGTCAACCCACAGAAGTATGATATAAAGGAACCAGATTTCAACAAGACGTACAGCATCATCATCACCCTGATTAATCAGGATTCTGAGGGATATGATGTACAGGTCATCGTCGACAGGGACTCATCCTATCTGAGCAGCTTTGTCCGTGTCGACCCTGCGCTCTTCAGGATAGAGCCGCTTCAGAAGAAGAATATCCAGCTATCTCTCACACTGCCTGATTCATTGTCTCCTGAGACGCACGCTCTCTACCTGGATTTCATATCAGGGAACCGGCAGCTTGGAAGATTCCAGCTCAGTTTCACTGTCCCGGGCACTAAGATAGACGATCTCAGGCTTGAGAGCGTGGTCCCTGTTATCGAGCCTGGCAACAGTCTGGTATATTTCAATTTCCAGCTGAAGAACCTTGGCACAGTCATCGCCAGGGGAAGCCCGGTGATTGAGGTCTATAAGGACGGCAGCCTGCAGAACAGTTTCGGCGACGATAGCAGGCTGATAATCATGCCTGGCGAGGGATATAACCTCTCCCTGATGTATGACACTACCAATGACGAGCCCGGAACCTATGAATATGCAGCCGGATTCAGGTACAACGGGCTTGAGACGAACCTGACCAGGGGGCAGTTCACCGTTAGTCCCAGGAAGGGCAGCTCTTCCGTTGACAAGAGAAGCCTGGATGAAGGGGAGAAGCTTGAAATCGACCTTGACCTAAAGAATCCGGAGCAGAAGCTATCATTCTATGAAATCCTGTACAACATCTCAGGCCAGAACATCTCTGGCTCTGCCGAGGGCGAGATGCAGGGAAGCCAGAAGACAGTCAGCCTTGAGGTTGACACCTCGCGGCTTCCGCCGGGAAAATACAGGCTTTTTTTGGGGATAAGGTCAGGTGCAAGGCTTGAGAATTATGAACAGAGGCAGATCGATGTCACTGTAAAGTCAGGCAATAACCAACTGTTAGCAGGTATCCTGTTGATAGCATTCCTTTTGGTAGGTGCAGGAGGGGCTTTATTTTTCTGGAGACGCAGGGCAGCCTCAGGAAGTGAAAAAGGGTTTGTCCGTCTCGAGGATGAATTAACTTTGTTGGTGAAATCGTTTGAGGGCATGGAACATTCAATGAAGTTGATGACGCGAGACATCAGCAGATTCGTTGCCGAGTCAAACCAATGGCTTGAGAACCAGGGATACGGGAACTATGGATTCAGGTAAAAGGATTAAGCAGCTGGAAGAGGAGGTGAGGAGGCTTAGGGAGAAGGAGAAGAAGCTTGAGCATGATCTCAGCCTGTACAAGCAGATATTCCAGCACCTGCACCAGCAGTTCGAGAACATGAAGAAGGAGATCCTGAAGAGATAGATACTCGTCAACATAGCTGTAGTTCTACTGAATTTGTTCTGCATGAATGCTGTTTGTCCCACACCATAATTTCAGATGGGATTAGAATATGCTCAACTGAAACATGGTCATTGACCGATTCCCTTCTGGTCTTCTCCATTGAAACTCTCTCGATTTGCGCGCTGATTATTAACATTGTATGACACTAATTATTGGATTTATTATTTTAAAGCCAGTTTTTAGAATGAATTTGATGGATTTCCTTGGCAGAAATCCAAAACATTTAAATACAAGTTAATATATTATTAGTATATTAATAGCTAAAATAATATATTAATATATAAACAATAATTCAACAATAACATGACGCTCCAAAAAAAGGCTGAGATGGGTGTAGGAACCCTGATAGTATTCATTGCCATGCTTCTTGTCGCTGCCGTAGCAGCAGGTGTACTCATTCAGACTGCAGGCTCGCTCCAGGAGAAAAGCCTCTCTACTGGTGACCAGGCAAAGGCTCAGATATCCACAAATGCGAGAGTGATCGAGGTCAGCGCAGCGGACGGCAGGGACGGGAACCTGACAGATTTTGAGCAGATCATCAAGCTATCACCCGGCTCAGACCCCATAAAGCTTGACCAGGTGATCTTCACTTTCAACACGGATGACCGGACTTCTACTCTCAAATACAGGGGAAAGGACAGCCTCTGCATCAAGAACAATTCGGTAGGATACAATACATGGAACAAAGAAGTGATGCCGCTTCTTGAGGATTTCCAGGGAAGGGATACATCAGAGGCCCTCGCAAAGCAGATAAACCATATAGTGCCTGCTAATGTCGAGGTAGACCTTGACGATGACGGACTCACAGATTACATGTGGGTTTGTGCACCGCAGAACATCGGCGGTGTTGAATACTGTCCTGCACCTTACAACAATACTGATAATTACCTTGTCTTCAACCTGAGCACAGCAGGCCTCATATACGTAAGGGTAGTCAATGATGACGGCTCTGTCGTGAATCTCAGCGACAATGGCAATCCCGACTCGGGTATGAACATAACACGGCTGCAGATAGCCAGCTACGGTTTCATCAGCGCATACAGGGACAATGCAGGCACAGCATATGCGATGAGATGGACTGACCCGCCGGGGATAGGTTCGTCATATTTTAGGATCTTCAAGGAGCCCTACAAGCTTGATGAGGACTATGATGATGACGGTCTTGACGACGAGTTCGCTGTCAATGATACCCATGCCATCATCATCCTCGGCTCAGGGACATGGCTCTCTGTTCCTCTCGGAGTTGACATATCCGCAGCACCTTCCAATTTTACAGTCTCGGATGATATCCTCAATACGTCAGGCGACACCCTCGCATCAATCGAGATAGACGCCAAGATGACACAAGCAGGCTACCTGCCGGCACATTCAGTGATCATAACACCCTATGATTACGGACAGGGATATTTCTCAGCAGTTTATGAGCAGGACGGGACAAACTTTGTCCCTGGAAACCTGCAGAGGGGCGATATCCTCAGGGTCTGCTATGAAGCCCCGGGCGAAATAACAGAAGACTCTCTTGTAAGGATAAATTTCATACCGAAGATAGGCACTCCTACCCTTACTCAGTTTGTGACGCCGGATGTTATCAGCACAGAGAGGATATATCTCTATCCCTGATTATGTAAAAACATTTCTTCTTATTCTTCTTCAGGGAGATATTCTGGTATGAGAAGGCAGATTGCTGTCCCTCTTCTGCTGAGCCTGTCCTGGAATAATCGAGTCCATATCTATCTGAGACAGCCAAAGTATGATTTTTGTCGAGGCAGCAGTAAGATTGTCAGTAGATATAATTCCTAAAAGCAATTTCGCAGATGCCAAAAATATGGATAATTCCGGAAATATAAATGCAATTAAAACGGAAATAGCTACAATACAACTTACATGAATATCAAAATTATCGGAGTAATAATATCTTGGTATGTTCTTGGTAAGTTATTCAATTATATATTATGATACTAAAAAAATAGGGTTAAATCGTAATTTGGGCTCAGCGATTTTCTTGGCTTAGATCTTAAAGATTACCATTGGCATCTGGCTAGGCTTGTCTTCTCTAATTCGGGTCGAGCCCGACTAAGGTATTCCTCGATGTGTAGAAGTCCTGCACTCCCGGGGCTATGATGTAGCTTGCGTTGAACTCGCTCAGTGCCGTCATGTTGAAGCTCCAGTAGAAAGCCGTCCCGTTGAATGCTAATCCATGAGCAGCTCCATTTACTGTCGTATTGTACATCGGGGTCTTGTCGAATGAGCTCGCGTTGAAGACCTGGTCCACGAATGAATATACCCTGACTGAGGCGCTGGACGAGCAGTTTTCATTGTTTCTGGCAATTATTGTCTCATTGTAGAAGCCTCCCCCCACATCTGAGATCCTCGACTCGATAGTGAGGTTCGTGAAGTGCTTTGTGATGAAAACCGACTTCCTGTCATTTGCATGGTTGCCGTCGCTTGTATGGTTGGCGAATACGGTTATGTTGTATGGCCCCTCTGACATGGGCATCCAGGTGAAATCTACAGTGATGTTATCGCCCTGGCTCACGTTCCAGAAAATCGAGCTGTCATAATAGGCCCCGTTAATCTCAAGCACAGCTGAGAATGATGAAATGTTGTCGCCGATGTTGGTGATGTCTGCGCTGACTGGTATGACTGTGTCGTAGGTGCAAGAGCCAGTTGCAGGAGTGCTTATCCCGACTGTCGAGACATCCACTCCGCCGACAGAAACATACGCTGTCTGGTTTGCAAAGACATTCGCTTTGGCACCGGCTGTGACATTGACCAGGACAGTCCCGAATGTCGCATTCGACCCGATATTCACGTACCAAGCCACTGTCCTGCTCTCGTTCGATTGCAACGTGCCCAGACTGACGATGCTGGAGTTGCCCGGAGCGAATGACCAGTTGTAGGGTAAGAGCAGTGTGAGGTTGAGGTCGGTTGCATTCTTGTTCCCAATGTTTGAGATATTGATGATGAAGATCCTGTTCACATCATTCCTGTATACTGTTGGTGGGTAATCGAACCACGTCAGGTTGAGCAGGGCGCCAATTATGGAGACGCTGTATGCAGGAGACGAGCCCTCGTTCCTCAGGCTGCTGTTGTCAGTGCAGTTGACAC
Organism: uncultured Candidatus Woesearchaeota archaeon; assembly: GCA_963717515.1. GTDB lineage: Archaea > Nanobdellota > Nanobdellia > Woesearchaeales > DSVV01 > CAYXZQ01. The sequence continues at coordinate 554,347 of OY970338.1, read as the reverse complement.
TCCAGTTGTATGTCCCGGGTGAAAGACCCTGCGTAGTGAAGTTCTGAGTCAGGTTGAGGGTTATGTCAGACTTTGTGGCATAGGTGTTGCTGTTAAGGACAAGAGAGCAGTTCACTATGCCGCTTGGGTCTGTGGCATTGAAATAGAATATCACTTCGCCTGCTGTGACATTTGTGTTGTTTTCTGGCTGCTCAAGATTGACAACAGGCCCGAGCGAATCGTTTATGACGACAGTCGTATTCTCAGTCATCAGCAGAGATACATTCGAGACGCATGCGACCTCCCAATAATATGTCCCTGTCCTGTTGAAGGATCTCGTGTACTCGTAGAAGCCTGAGGAAATGTTATGTGTCATGTTATGCGCCGGACCGAAGTCCACGGATATATTGCAGCTGCCGTTGATATTGTAGCCGTACTGGTCTGTATAATTGGCAAAGAATGTAACAGGGTCGTACTGGTACCTGGTCCTGTTCGGAAGGTCAGCCGTGTCCCAGATGTTGAGATAGGCAAGGGACGATGTCACGTTGACTGTCATGGTCTTCACAATGCTGCCTGTCACATTGAAGAATGGCTGGTCCTTAATCCTGCAGTGGATATCGTCCTCGCCTGCGGCATCCTCATACTGGAAGACCAGGGTCGCCCAGCCGTTGGCATCTGTGATGGCTGAGCCTATCCCTGCATAGAAATCTGAATCGAAAGTGACATTGACGCCCTCTCTCGGCAGCGAATAATTATAGTCCACGACCTGGCACTTGATTGTGAGGTCCTCCAGGGTGTATGTCTGATTTGAGCTCAATTTTGTCTGGTTGAGCGTGGCCCATGACCAGATCTCCGTGCTATTTACAGGCGTCGCATTGAGGTTGTCATAAAAGTCGTCTGCATATATTCTCCACCCGAGCATACCGGGAAGTATAGATGAGTTTATGTTTACGGTGAAATTGGCCCATGAGCTGTTCCCTGTCATGTTTACGATGCCTGCAAGGGTGCTGTCTGTCCAGGCTCCTGTCTCGTTTGTCGAAAGCCATGCCTGGCCGAGCTCGAAATTGTCGGTCCAGTGTGAGTAGTACTCAAGGCTCTGGCCGATGTATATCCTTCCTGCAGGGTTCTGGCCGTAGACCGTGTATTTCGGCGGTTCTTCGTCCTTGAGGACTGAGAATATGAAGCTTGCGTTCATGAATGTGCCGTCCTCGTTCTGCAGGACGCCTCCTGTTGCTGAGCTTAGCTGGAGGTATATCCTGTATGTCCCGTTGGAGCTGTTCGTCGTGTTCCAGGCGCCGAAGGAATTGAAGATAGCCCTAAGGTTTAGGAGCTGGTTCGGATCAAGGCCGTAGGATTTGTTGACCACTGTATCCACTTGGCTCCATCCTGTGCCGTTGAAGCGCTGGACCTGGATAATCAGCCCGGGATAGAAGGCGGTCGAGCCTATGTTAAGGGTGTATGATGAGTTAGTGTTTGTCTGGCCTGCGCTCTCTGTCGAATAATCGGCGATACCGGTCGAAACTGATAGCCCCTGGAGGTATTCTGGGCCCGAGCAGTCCATGTGGTTGTCCTCGTCGAGCGTGGTTATTATGGTCTCGCTGTCAAATCCGTAGTTGTTGGATGGGTTCCCGTTGCCGAAGCTGATTCCCACGGTGCTCGGCGCGCCTGTCCAGTCTCCCCTGCTGATGTCCAGGATCCCGTCGCTGTTGAAGTCCCAGACACTCCCGTCGCCGTAATCGTTCTTGTCAAGGCCAGTTCCTGTATTTACCAGGATCTCGTCAAAGGTGCCTGTACCCTGGTTCCTGTATAGGTAGAGAGAGCCTGCACCGTTGCCAATGAAGACATCCTCGTCCCCGTCATTGTCGTAATCCACGACGAACATCTCATGGCTGTCCAGGTTGCGGCTGTTTATCGCTCCTGCATTTGTGACAGAGCCTGTGCCGTCGCCCAGGTAAAGATATGTGAGCCTGTTCTGGGTGTTCGCGATGATATCCATGTTGCCGTCACCGTTGAAATCGCCGCATGCGACCTGCCTCTCCCCTCCTGTCCCGACGTCATAACCTAGGTCCACTTGTGCGAATGTGCCGTCTTTCTTGTTCCTGAGAAGGTAAAGCTCTCCGCCTGACTGCTCCACGACCAGGTCGAGATAGCCGTCCTCGTTGAAGTCTCCCTGGCACATGCCTCCCCAGGTCCCCGGGTCATTGTAGGAGAAGGTGTTCGTGAAATCCCAGGACGAGTCGCCGTTGTTCTCCCAGTAGTTGTACTTATTTGCAGTGTCGTCTGAAAGGAAGAAGTCATAGTCCCCGTCATTGTCGAAGTCAGCAATATGGACCCTTCTCTGATAGCCGTTGATGTCCTCATCGGTCCACGGGCCGAAAGTGCCGTCGTATAGGCTGTATGCATGGTGGTAGTCGCCGTTGGCAAAAGTGTCTGATCCGGCGCAAATCATGTATTCCTTCGGCATCTGGTAGCTGGATGCAGCTTTCGGTCCGTGGGCATTGATGTCGAAATAGACATAGTAAGTGTATGTCATCTCCTTCTCGAGCATCGGTCCTTCTGTGAGTTTCCACCTGACCATTGCAGTGCCTGTCCCTATCCACCTCAGTACATCGCTAGAAAGTTCAGTTCCTGAAAAGTCTGTGACCCTGATTGAATTGTGGTCGACTGTACCTGAGATGCCCAGCTGCGTGATGAGGTCTGTGAAGTTGATGAGCTGCTTGGCTATCGTGTTATTGCCCCTCGGAGCATATCCTGTGTTGACGCTGACTCCCACCCTGTAATGCCAGTCCTCGTCCCACCATGGTGTGGTATGCGTCAGCCTGACCATCTCGTTGCTGTAGTATTGGTTCTTGATGGTGAAGAGATGGGAAGTCGAATTCGCCTTCACTTCAGCTGTTCCGGAGATGCTGTTTGTATTTCCTGCTGTATCGTTTACATACACGGTAATGTTGTAGGTGCCTTTCTGCCATGTGTCGCCCAGGACCAGCCTGAATCTCAGCTGGGTGATGGGTGTAAGGTCGTATCTTGTGCTGGTCATGTCAGGGAATGTCACATTGGCCCATGAAGCGCTTATCGACGACTGATCAAAGACAGTTATCTCTGCTGTGATGTTGCTGCCGAAGCCTGTCATGTTCGGCTGGATGATGAAAGACGTGATGTTCGGCGGGGTCGTGTCAGGGCTGATGTTGAAGACGTAGTATGCAGACATTTCGTTGTGGTCGTCATTCCTGAGGATGTTGTCCCAAGGATCCCTCAAAGCGATGAACACCCTGTACAGGCCATACGTGCTGTTTGTCGTGTTCCAGTTGCCTGCTGCCGAGAATATGTCCTTGAAGTTGATAAGGCTGTCTGTGCCGAGGCTTCTGACAAGCTTTGCTTTTGTGTCATTGACAGTCGTGTTAACATTGACCCACCCTGAATTGTTGAAGTCAATGGCCATCGTCAGGTAATATTTCATGTCTGTGTCGCCGATGTTCCTTCCTGCGCTTATCGCGGATGTCTCTGCCTTCATGTCAGGAATGCCCTTAGACGAGCCTTCAGCATGTATCTCATCCGGAGCAGCGACACCCATCCTATCTGTTCCTACGGCCGCCCCAACCGGATTTGATGCATAATTGCTGAATTCTCCGTCGCCGTTGTTCAGGTATATGTAGACCTGCTCATTGGAATAGTAGTTAGCGACGATGTCCATGTCGCCGTCGCTGTCGAAGTCATATGCGTCCATCGGAGCATAGTTGCCTGGGTCCCTGCCTGTGTAATATGGTGTGCCGAATGTACCATCCCCGTTGCCGAGAGCGCAGAATATCCTCGCATCTGAGGCGGCGGCGCAGATGTCGCTGTTCCCGTCCCCGTCTATGTCTGCAGAAAGCAGCCCGTATGCTGTGTCTCCGATGTCCCATCCAATGTCATGCTCGACGAATGAGCCATTGCCCTCTCCTTCGAACCAGAAAATGTTTCCGCTGCCATCCCCGAAAACGAAGTCCATGTTGCCGTCGTTGTTTATGTCATCTGCATCCTTGCCTCTGCTTGAGCCTGGCATTGTGATGTCTACTGTATTAGGGAAATTACCTGTCCCGTCTCCCAGGAAGACTTTCCCTTGGTTGTTGTAGCCAGTTATGAAGAAATCCATGTTGGCGTCATTGTTGAAGTCTCCTGTCGCGATGTCCATGCCGTAGCCGCCGTCAGTGAAGCTGAATGCGTCAGATGTGACACTGAAGCTGTCACCTGGTCCAGTCTTCTGCCAGTAGTCGATGAACCCTGAGTCCCCTCCTGTGACAAAGTCGCAGTCCCCATCATTGTCGAAGTCAGCGATTCCCACGCCCCATGTTCTGAGGTCGTCGTTGCCGACATACTGCTGTGCCCCGAATGAGCCGTTATCATAGCTCTGGATATAGTATAGGTCGCCGTTCCTGTCCCCTGTTATTATGAAATGCTCGTCGCACTCCCTGCTCTTCACTTTTGAGCTTAGTCCTGCGGCTTTGTTGCCGTTCTCCTCGGCATCGAAGTAGATGATGTAGTATCTCTCTGAATTTGCAGGTATTGTGCCGTTGACAAGGAAGCTTACCTGGACAATAGCATTCGATACAGAGTCATAGCCTGTGCCTGTGACTGATTTTAATGGGACCTCATATCTGCTGTCGCCTGATGCGCTTGCATTGTATATTATGGCTGATCCGTTCGTCCGGTATCCGACGGCACGTATCGAATTTATATCAAGGGTCCTGCTCAGCCCCAGATCGTTGAATTTCTCTGTGAAGTTTATCTCTCCGTCAATCACTGCATTATGGCGTACGTGTGATGCAGGATCTAGAGTCAACGGGAACCTGTATGCCCATGAGTCGTTCCACCATTCGAAAGGCGATGAGAGCTCGACCAGCTCATCATGGAGGTAGATGTCCTTGAGAGTCGCGACCTGCATTGTCGTGTTTGCCCTGATGCTGAATGATGTGTTTACGGATGCAGAGTTGCTGTTAGTGTCATTGACATAGATTGTCATGTTGTACCTGCCCCACTGCCATGTGTCGTTTATCGTTGTCCTGAACTGGAACGAGGTTATCTTGGCCAGGTCCTTTATCGTTGATGAGCCGTCCGGAAAGGTGATGTTGAGCCATGAGGCGTCCCCGTCTGGGTCTGCTGTGTAGATGGCTACAGTGATGTTGTTTCCGTATCCTGTCACAGTGGGTGAGACGACGACCTGGCTGATGTTCGGCGGTACGGTATCTGTGCTGATGTTGAACATATGGGATGCATTCATGTAGCTGCCGTCGTCATTCTGAAGGACCTGGCCGTATATGTTCCTAAGCTCTGCATATATCCTGTAGAGGCCGTAGGAACGGCTGCTCGTGTTCCAGTTTCCTGCACTGTAGAAGGCTTCCCTGAAATCAGTGAGCTGGTTGCTTGAAAGGTACCTGGCTGATGATTCATTGACAGCTGTGTCGACCACATTCCAGCCGGATGTTGTCTTGTTCTGCACCTGGAGCAGGAGGTATGAATTGAACCCTGTCTGGCCGGAATCAAGGGCCCTCGAGGGCACCTGTGTCTCTGCTATCGTGCCCACCGTGAGTTGGTAGGCATAGCTCCTGACATACTCATTAGGGACTGCAACTCCGTATATGGCATTGTACGGGGAGTCATATTCCTCCACCTCTGAATCGAATGTCCCGTCGCCAAGCCCTCTTCTTGTGAACAGTTGACCTGTGTTCCGCTGGACATAGATTATGTCCAGGTTCCCGTCATCATCAAGGTCGTAGGCATCGCAGCCGAAATAGTCGGATCCGGATGCTGTGAAGACATTGACAAAAGCCTGGAATGTCCCGTCACCATTGCCCCTGTAGTACCTGAACTGGTTGCTGTTTCCGATATCTCTTATGATGTCAGCATTGCCGTCATTGTCGAAATCGCCTGCTGCGACGCAATATGTCGCTCCGCCGTCGTCAAACTTGTACACCGGGGTGAAGTTGCCTTCCCCGTCATTGGTGAAAAGGTATGTGAACCCGTTGTCTGTCGAGCTGACAAAGTCGAGCATCTGGTCATTGTTGAAGTCAGCAGCATCCTTTCCGAGCGTCGACCTTGGGAACGGGAACGGGATTGTCTTGTTCCAGAATGAGCCGTTGCCATAGCCGAAGAAGACCTGGATGATGTTGTTATAGCCTCCTGCGACAAAGTCCATGTTGCCGTCATAGTTGAAGTCCCCTGTGGCCATGCCCATGATGTATGTCCCGAGCGGGCCTATCTCACTGCCTATTATTCCCCTGTCTGTGAAGTTCATTGCATCAGGGTCTGTCTGTTCTTCATAGAACAATGTACCGTCAGCGCCGTTTGCGACATCATAATCATTGTCATGGTCAAAGTCAGCTATACCCACATCCCTTCCCTGGGAGCCCTTGTCGATGGGCGGGTACCATGTCCTGACGGACCCGAGCGAGCCGTCGGACAGGATCTCGAAATACTCATGCCTGTTGTCGTCGCGGGCAAGCATAATGAACTTCCTGGGCTCGACCATGTCAAATGTCTCTGCCGGCTTTCCCCCTGACTCCACTATGTCGAAATAGACCTGGAATACCCTCTGGGAATTTGCCGGAGTGCTGCCGTCAGCCCTGAACCTGAGCCTGTAGACTGCGTTTGTTATGCTGTCGAAGTCCGTCCCCTGCCAGCTCTTGAAAGGCACCTCGTACTTCCTGTCTCCCGGCTGCGAGCTGTTGTATGTCTTCATGCTGCCGTTCTCATAGTATTCAATCACCCTTACTGAGTCTGTGTCCATGGTGCCTGTAATCCCAAGATCAGAAAGGTATCGGGTGAAGTTGAATGTCTCTACGAGGTACAGGTCCGTCCTGTCAAAATTCGTCTTGTTGAGCTTGACAGGCACCCTGTATCCCCAGCTTGAGTTCCACCATGAATAGGGGCTGGTGAGCTCGACAATCTCGTCATGCTGGTAGATGTCCCTGAATGTCGAAACATCCATCGTCACGTTCGCTGCAACCCTGAAGATCCCTGATGAGTTCGATGGATTGGAGAACGTGTCATTGGCAGATACCGTCGCGTTGTAGTCCCCGAAATGCCAGGTGTCGTTGAACTCGTACCTGTAGGTGTCTCCTGCATACGGCGTCATGTTCTGTATCAGCTGGCTCGCTCCGCCAGGATATGTTATGTTCAGCGACACCTTGTCAATGTTGCCGTTGTCTGTGACATTGAAGTATATGGTTATGTTGTTGCCGTAGCCTGCGGTCTTTTCCGGGCTGAACCATGGGCCTGTAATCACCGGTGGTTCAGTGTCTGATATCACGCTGAAATTGTAGTAAGATTCCCACAGGCTTCCGTTGTCGCTTGTCAGGATGTTGCCGTCGTCGTCCGTCAAGGCGACATACACCCTCCTCCAGCCGTTGCTCTGTGTTGTAATCCAGCCGCCGTTGTCGTTCCAGTGGTCATGCATGTCGACTGATTCTGAACTGTTGATCTCCGATGAGTGGTTCATCACCACAGAGATGGTCTCCCATGAGAAGCCTGTCCAGTTCTGCACGAGCATGACCATCCTGAAGAAATTGTCAGTCCCTCCAGTATTGCTAATTATCGAATCATCCGAGAGGTTCACGTAGTAGTCTGGAGTATAGTTCTCGAGCTCGGTCCTGATGTACACTGTCTGGTTTGCCCTTACGTAGAAGTGGTATGTGGGGGTATGTGACATGTACCCGTTGATGTCCGACGCGTACAGGGTCAGGTTGTACCTTCCTTTCTCCCATCTGGAGTATTTGTAGATGTAGGTGTTGATGTCGAAGTTGGTGGTGTGCTCTGCTGATGTTATGGTCAATGGTATTATCTCGACTGTGGTGTTGTCAGGGCGGGTTATGTTGAGCCATACAGTGTCTATGCCTGTGTCGTCGGACGCGACAGCAGTCATCGTGATGGTCCCGTTGTATCCAGTGACGTCGGGTGTGAACGTGAAATTATATATCGTCGGCCCATACCTGTCAATGTCAAGTGTGAAGTTGTAATATCCTTCCATCAGGCTGCCGTTGTTGTTTCTCAGTATCGAGCCATTGGGCTGCCTTATCGCAGCATAGACCCTGTATGTCCCGTTCAAATAGCTGTCAGTGTACCATTGGCCATGCTCTGTCCAGATCCTTTCAAGGTCCCTGAAGGATGTCGGCGGCTGCATCAGTGCTCTCGGTGTCGTCTCGTCGACAGTTATGTTCACTGTCTGCCAGTCCCCGAGTGTCTTGTTCCAGAAGTCCACACGCATGAGGTAGTACCCGTAAACATTGGTCTGCCCGAGATTGAGAGCCACGGAGTTGTTCTCCGGATTGTACTGGTTGATTGTCACGACCGGCTGGAGAGCGATGTCGATCGGCACTCCCTGGTCGTCGGACGGCCTTATCCTGTAGACAGTGACATTGTCGAACATAGTCCCATTAGCGCCGTCCACGAAGAATCCGACCGTGCCATGGGTCCATGTGTCGTTGATGGCATTGGCTATCTTCACCCCGTCGAGGTAGCATGTGAGGTTGTTGAGGCTTTGCGTGCCTACCTCGATGTTCATGTGGTACCATTGCGCCGAGTAGCTCCCTGCCTGGGTGTCAAGCTTATCTTCCTGGATGCCGCTTATCATGGTAAAACCCCTCTCTGAAGTCGCATTGTCCAGGTAGCACATGTAGTAATTGTCATGGTCCTTTTCCCGGAATTGGAGCCCTATCTTACCAGGTGAAGATGTCCTTATGTCAGCGCTGATGTTGTACTGGCCCTGGAAATCACCGAAGTAGTACTGGAGCGACGACCCCCCTGTGCCTGTCGCGACAACCTGGCCAGTGCTCGCGTTCCAGTCGACAGAGTCGCCAATGGATGACGCTCCGATTGTTATCTGGGCGGAATCCACCAGCGCGTCGCCGATTGGCTTGAGCTTGTGGTAGAAAAGTCTTAGGGAAATGTTCTCAGCCTCGGCGATTGTGTCTATTCCATAGTTCATCAGGTCGCAGGTGTCTGTCCCGTCATTCAGCATGTAGACATTGATGTTGCCCTGACAGATCTCCTGGTAGCCTGTGCCGTTGAACCACTCGAGCCTGGTCTGGTTTATTGCATTCAGCCCGCCTGAATAATGGTGGTTCAGGGAGAAGCTAACAACAGTCAGCACAGAGCTTGAGGTAATGGAGTTGCTCCAGTTCATCTCCAGGTAGTCCCACTGGTCCTGGATAAGGTCAAGTGGTTCGTATACCTGGTCGTCTGCAGACACCTTGGACAGGGAGGACGGGTTTCCGTCGCCCTCACGGATAGAGTCCGGCGGTTTGTCAAAACTGCTAGATGAAGGCGCGACTCCGCCGGTGATATTTACATTGAAAATCTCAGGCGAATGTGTTGCATTGTCTGTCTCAAGATCAAACCTGTACTGGAAATACCTGTTGTCGGGCACAACCATCTCCTGTGGTGAGTCATCCGCAATGTCCTGGAACGGCTCGCCGATGCAATTAGGGTCATTGCAGCTGCGGGCTCTTAGATCTAATCTAGTGATGCCTCTCTTATAGAGTCCGAGTATCTCTGTCGCCGACAGGGTCCTGTTCCAGATTGCCACCTCATCTATTGTCCCGTTGAAATCTTCAACCCCTGTGTTTGCCGCGCCGATGGTCGTTGATCCTGCATCTGGAGCCGGATTATTCGTCCCTGGTACAGTTGTATCCAGGACCCCATTGAGATATGTCCTTGCAGTGTTTGTGCTGGTATCCAGTGTCCCGACGACAAAATACCAGGTGTCTGGCTTGATGACTGTGGAGAAGTCTGTACGCCTGGTACCTGCATCGGCCCACATGAAATGGAAGAGGTCGCCGTTCCCGCTCTTGGACAACTGATACCAGTTCGAGCCTGACCTGTCATGCTCGACAATGACTCCCCAGCCGCTTTGAATAGAACCAGGGATATATACCCATGCTGAGATTGTCATATCTGTCAGTTGCAGGCTTGTATCATCAGGGATGGTTATCCAGTCATTATCAGCAGAGAAGTAACAGGCTGTATCCAGTTTCCCTGTGATGCCATTGCATGTCCCTATCCCTGAGCTGAAGGATGCGACACCATTGTTGCCGAGACCTGATGTGTCTGACACTGGATCGCCGTCCTCAGCACCGTCATTGAGATGCATCAACAGCACATTGCCTGTCATGTCTGCATTGCCGCTCCCGTATCTGGTCTCAACAAGCCCGTTATCCGGAAGCTCGCCGATCCCGTTCTGGGTCCAGGAGATGTTATGCCATGAAATTGTTTCTCCTGCATCGAATACAGGAGAGGTGTAGATGCCATTATCGTAAGTCGCATTAAGCTGGACTGCGCCCGTTGTTCCGTTCACATATGTGTTGACAAAATTTCCATTGAAAGCCGGCTCTGAAAAATTTACATAGGTGCCGTTTGTCGGGTACTCTATCCATCCGACGAAGTCCCCGTCGTCGAAGTTGTCCGAGAACCAGAACAGCGGATTGTCCCCTGTCGGGCTCTTCAGTCCGTTCTCCAGGATGTCGAAATACCCTCCGTAGTTCTCGACAAAATTAGGCGGGAATGTCCCGTAAGAGACCCCCATCACAGTGCCCCATGCATTCGTGTTTGCGTCATATCCTGCTCCTTTGATGAATTGCACAGGATAGTCGTCCCTTGTTGTGTTGTAAGGGTAGAACACGCCGTTCTCGTCGTACGGGATTATCCTCACTGAGTTCTCGTCGAAAGTGCAGCTCACATTACAGCCTACACTGCGGAGCAGCTCGGTGAAGTTCACGACCTTCTCCACCACGTACTCCGTCCTCCAGAATGCCGTCGTGTTGACCAAAAACGGCACCTGGTATGCCCAGTTGTCGTCGAACCATTTGCTCCTGACAAGCTCCACTGTCTCGTTCTCGAAATAAGTGTCCTCGACTGTCCTGAGCCTTACAGACACCACTGCGCTCACATTGAAGAGGCTGTCCTTGGAGTCGACATAAGAGTCATTGTCCTCGCCATAGACCGTCACGTGATACCAGCCCCACTCCCAGGTGTCGTTGAATGTGTAGGCCCATATGTCTGCTGATGCGTTCGTCATGCTGAACTTGTAGCTCTTCCCGTCAGGATAGGTGATATTCACCCATGAGCTGTTGACATGTTCCTCGTCCGTGATGTTTGCCGATATTATGACTTCCTCGCCGTATCCTGCTTCCTGCGGCATGATCTCGATCCAGTTGACAGCAGGCATGTCTGTCTCGTTCCTCAGCTGGAACTGATAGCTGAAATTCATGTAAGTGCCAGTAGGGTTCTGAAGCACTGTCCCGTCTGCTGCAGTTAGCGCAGTGTACACCCTGTAGGTGCCGTTGCTGTTCTCCCCTGTGTTCCAACCTCCGGCTGAGCTCCACAGTGACTCAAGGTCCAGGATGTCTCCAATATTGAGCACGCTCCGCCCTGAATGATTGATTGTTGCATTCACGAGCTGCCAGGAACCGGCAGTATTGTTCCAGAAATCTATCTCCATCTGCAGGAAGTAGCTGAAATTCGTGTCAGGATGCACCTGGACATACGCTGGCAGTGAAAGATCTACTGTCTGGTTGGGGTAGTATATCGACTTCTTTGTGCTGAAGGCAATCGACACATTGCCGTGTATCTTCAATGTCTCGTCGTGGGAGCTCACAAACCCGTTCGTGTCATTGCCCATGAAGCTCACTGTGTAGTCGCCGAAGAGCCAGGTGTCGTTGAAATACCCTCTCCACCTTGCTGCTGAGCCGGTGGATGAATTGCTCATGGGGACATATGCCCAGGAACTGTCAGGCAGCGTCACATTGACCCATATAGTATCCACACCGGAGATGTCGCTCACATCGCATTGCAGGGTGATGTTTCCCATCGCGTATCCGTCTGGGTTCGGCTCGACAATGACATTGGTGTATTCCGGCCCCGAGTTGTCTGAAGAGATGGAGAAATTATATGTGGCATTCTGGTATGTCCCGTCCCAGTTTGTGAGGGTGGTGTTGTAAGCCGAATAAAGCTCGACATGCACCCTGTACCACCCCTTGGAGCTGTTGGTCGTGTTCCAGTTCCCTTCAGAGGCGAATTCTGTCTTGAGGTTAAGGAGCGAATTTACCAGCACTGTGTCGAATTGGCTTGAGATGGTACCATTGTACAGGTCCCAGGCGCTCGTGGCATTGTTCCACTTCTCAATCCATACGTTCAGGTAGAAGTTCGACTGGGTATCCCCCATGTTCAGTATCCTTGAAGGTATTACGCTCTCTGCTCTTGACTGGGGAGCTGACCGCTGGAATGTGCCTTTGAAGAATTCCGGCGTGCCGATGCCAAGACTTGTGACAGGGGCGCCGACAGTGACGAAGGCCCCGTCGAATGTCCCGTCGCCGTTGCCGTAATACACCCTTGCGGAGTTTGAGTTGTAGAGCACCATGGCGATGTCCAGGTTGCCATCATTGTTGAAGTCATATCCATCGCATGACTGGTAGTTAGGCTCAGCAGCGACGACAGTTCCGGCAGAATTGAATGTGCCTCCTGCAACCCCCTGGTGGAAATAGACAGTTGCACCGCCCGGGTCCTCGCCGTATATGAGGTCAGTGATGCCGTCGTTGTCGAAGTCCCCAAGTGCCATGCAGTACGGATTCCCTCCTGGCGGGTCCATGAGGTAGCCCTGTGTGAAGCCGCCCTCCCCATCGCCCAGCATGGAGTAGATGTCCCCTCCTCCGCCTGTTATCGCCATGATGAAATCATAATTCCCGTCACCGTCGATATCAGCAGCATCCTTTCCGAGGACATTGGCGTAAGTGTTTGGTATCCTTGTCGGTGCATTGAAGCCGCCCAGCTTATTGTTCAGGAACATGTAGAGGTAGTTATTGTAGCCGCTGGTGACAAAGTCCATGTACCCGTCATTGTTGAAATCCCCTGTCGCCATGTCCATGACGTACACGTCGTTCATGTCCACCGGTGCGCTTGTGTATGTCTTGGTGAAGACCCCGCCCCCGTCGTTCCTGTACAGGTAATACTTGGCGTAGTTGGTGTCCTTTGTCGCACCTGTGGCTATATCATAGTCACCGTCATTGTCGAAATCGGCGACTGCGAGGCCTCTGGTGTGGTCGTTGAAGCCGGGGTTGGGGTCGTCGATGTATGTCATCGTTCCGAAAGTATTGTTATCATAGCTCGGGACATAGTAGATGCTCCCGTCTTCCTGCCCCATCGCTATGAAGTCATCAGGCTTCACCAGGCCCTCGTACATGGGCGGCTTGAGCCCGCTTTCCTCAATGTCGAAGTAGAGCATGAAATACTTCTCCTGGTCCGCTGCTGTGGTGCCGTTTATTATCCACTCAAGGAGTCCTGCGGCGTTCTTTGTCTGGCTGAAGCCGGACGCCTGATTGAACCAGAATGGGACCAGGTATCTGTTGTCGCCCTTTGCAGATGCATTGTAGACCTTTGCCGAACCGTCGCTCCTGTACTCCACGATCCTTATCGAGTTCGTGTCGAATATTCCTGAGACAGAGAGGTTCTTCAGAAGCTCTGTGAAATTGACCTTTGCCGTCATCCTGATATCTGGTTTGGCATATGATGACGCCTTGAGGGTGAACGGCTCACGATCCTTCCAGGAGGTGTTCCACCAGCTGAATGGCGATGTCAGCTCGACGCTCTCGTTTGCGAAATACACGTCCTTCATTGTCGCTGCGTCAACATCCAGCGTCGTGTTGATGATGAAGTAGGACTGGGCTGTGCTGTTGTGCCCCAGGGTGTCGTTTGCATGCAGGGTCACATTGTATCTTCCGAGATACCATGTGTCTGCGAACTCATACCTCCATCTATATGTAGTTATGTGCTTCATGTAGCTGAAAACGCTCTTGTTGGCATAGGATATGCTGATGGATATGTTATCTGTCCCACTGACATCAAGCGCATCCACTTCTATCGTGATGTTCCTGCCATAGCCTGTATAGTTCGGCTCGATGTTAAAATTGGTCATGTTAGGTCCTATCGTGTCATAGGCGAGCGTGAAATTGTAGGTGGTGTTCATGAAGCTGCCGTTGTCCATGCGCAGGGTATTGTTGTACCTGCTACGCATGCTCGCAAATATCCTGTATGTGCCATTGACATGGTCAGTCGTGTTCCAGTTGCTGGCGTTCTCGAACTCGGTCTTCAGGCTCAGGAGACCGCCCGGTGCGATTGGGACATCGATCTGGTCTCCTGTTATGTCATCGACTGTCAGGTTCACAAGCTCCCATGCCCCTGTGGTCCTGTTCCAGTAGTCCACCTCAATCCTGGTATAAACATAGAAAGTCGTACTGCCTGTGTTTATCAGGGCTGATTTTATGTCGGATTCTGAATTGGTCTCTGACATTGCGATTGTGGTTTTCTGCGGGAGCTTCGTGATTGTCGGCGCAGACGCTCCCATCGTGTTCGTCCCTGTGTTTAAGATAGGTGTAGATTTGTAGGAGAATGTATTGTCATGGTTGTTCCTGTAATAGTACATGTCCTGGCCGCCCCAGTTGGTGATAATGAGGTCCTGCCAGCCATCGCTGTCGACGTCATAGTTGTCGATACCTGAGTATAGGTTCGTATCAATTATAGGGTTGCCGTCTGTTGTCGTCGCTGTGAAATTCAGGTTGCCGTCGCCAAGGTATAGGTAGTGCTCCCCGTTTCCTCCGCCATTTGCGACAATGTCATAATTCCCGTCGTTGTTGAAATCGGCAGCTGTGCAGCCATAAGGGTCAGTGTCAGGGCCCTGCAGGTCGAAATATCCCCATTGCGAAAATCCCCCTGCGCCATTGCCAAGGAAGATGTAGAGCCTGTTGTCTCCTGTGTAAGACCAGATGAAGTCCTCATTCCCGTCATTGTTGAAGTCTCCGTCGTCGGCGCACCTGCTTGTCCCTGGGGCATTGAGCGTTATCGTATTGCTGGTGAATCCGCCTTCACCGTCACCTGTGAACAGGTAGAGGTCATTGTTCTGGCCGCTGACAAAGAAATCCATTTTGCCGTCGTTGTTGAAATCTCCTCCTGAAGCTGCCATCTCATAGCCGTTGAACTGCGTGGAGACGGATTTCTGGACAGGGGCTGAGAATGTGCCGTCAGCATTCTGTGTCGAGAGATATATGAAATTGTTGTCATCGTCTGCATAGACTATGTCGCACCTTCCATCGCCATTGTAGTCTGCGACAGCCCCGCCTCCTCTGATGTTGTCCCCTCCTGTGAATGCGAGATTCTGGGCACTGAAAGTCCCGTCGCCGTTCATCCTCGCAATCCAGTGCTCGCCATTCTCATTTGTCGCCTGGACAAAAGCCCCTGTACAGGGCTTCTCGATGTACCTGAGCCTGTTGGTGGATGCGTCCTTGAACCCGTTCTCCTCTATGTCGAAATAGATGAAATAATAGCGCCTGACGTTGTTGGATATTGTCCCGTTGGCGTTCCACTCGACGACTATGACAGCATCCTTTATCGCATCGTACGAAGAGCTGTTTGCATACGATATCTTGAATGGAACTTCGTATTCATGCACCCCTGCCGATGAATTGTATATCTTCGGATCTCCGGTGAGGCTGTCGTATTCGATGACCCTTATCGAATTGTTGTCGAAACTTCCAGTGAGCCCGAGTGTCGCAAGCTCTTCAGATATGTTTATCTTCTCAGAGATTAAGGCGTCTTTCCTTATCCAGTCCTTGCCGTCAAGCGTGATCCTTTTCCTGTAGTTCCAGTCCCCTTCCCACCAGCTGAAGGCTGGTGTCAGCTTGACAATCTGGTCATGGTAATATGTGTTGGAGAGCGTCGCGACAGCGATGCTCGCATTTGCTCTGACCTTCAGGGTGCCATTGGATTCGGTTATCTGTCCCAGGTTGTCCATTGCATACAGGGCCATGCTGTAGTCGCCCCATTGCCAGGTGTCATTGAACTCTGTTGACCAGAGGTATGTCGTCGGATGGGACATGTTGAGCCTGATGCTCTGCCCCTCTGGGAAGGTGATGTTTATCCACGAGTCGTTGACCCCGCTCACATCCTCGATGCTTGCCTTCAGGGATATTTCCTGGCCATATCCAGCTGTCGACGGGCTGATGGTGAAATAATTGACCTGGGGCCCTTCTGTGTCCAGCATGAGAGTGAAATTGTGGCTCTGATTTAGGACAATCACTGCAGATGCTGCATACTCGCTGCCATTGTCTGAGTGCAGGATATTGTCATATGGGTCGAGCAGCGCAACAAATATCCGGTATGTTCCGTTTGTATTGCTGTCAGTGTTCCAGTTCCCTCCGTTCTCGAAGCGCTGCTTGAGGTCGAAGATGTCGCCGACTCCAAGGAAATCTGGAGATGTATCGTTGACTGTCGTGTTGACAGGCTGCCACTCTCCTGAAGAGATGTTCAGGTATTGGGTCTGGAGCAGCACCCTTGCATTCATAGGGTAATCTCCAGTGTTCCTGACAACAGAAGGCATCACAGTGTCAGACTGCTCCTCTGTAGATTTCATGGATGCGGCATAAGGTATGTTCCCGTATGGCACACCTGCTGTCATCGTGCTGTCGCTCATTGAGCCTATGGTGCTCACATATGTGAATGTGCCATCGCCGTTTCCCCGGTAATATTGTACCATCCTTGAGGTCCAGCCCGAGATTATTAGGTCATCATGACCATCGTTGTCGATGTCGAAATTGTCCATCGCATTGTACATCATCAGGGGCTCTGTGTCGAATGTGTTCACGCCGTCCTGGAAAGTCCCGTCTCCGTTGCCTGAGTAGAAATATATCTCCTGCGAATTTCCCCATGACTGGAGTATGTCGATGTTTCCATCCTCATCGAAATCACCTAGGGCAAGTCCGTATGGATCTGCTGATACGTAGGTGTTTGTCACCTGGACCACGGAGAACTGCCCTTTGCCGTTGTTGAGCAGCTTGTACATGTCAGGGTTGCCCTGGCAACCGACGATTACATCCGTGTCGCCGTCATTGTCTATGTCCGCAGCGTCCTTTCCCCTTGCGACCTGGCCGCTCGGGCATGCGCTGAATGTCTGGTTCCTCTCGAAAGTTCCGTCGCCGTTGCCGAAGAAGACATCGACCATCTGGTTGCTCGTGCTCACTATGAAGTCAAGGTTGTAATCCCCGTTGAAATCACCTATGGCTGAGTCCATCACATTGGCGTTTGCAGACGAATAGCTCAGGTTCCCTATTGTTGTGCATGCCTGGATTGTCAGGTCTCCGTTGCCCTTGCAGAAGTACATCGTGTTGTTGCCGTTTGCGAGGCCAGCGGCGTCATATCTTGAACCCATGATCAGATCCTCTATGCCGTCATTGTCGAAATCACCCTGGCCGAGAGCCCTCTCGTTGTCTCCACCGAAGGTGGTCACGTCTCCCTTTACTGTCAGAACCCCGAATGTCCCGTCCTGGTTGTTCTCTGCTGTCGAGAATTGTCCGTTGTTACCTGATGCTGATACCATGGAATGGGCAGAGCCGTCAGACCTCTTGAGCGGGGAGTTTGCCTGGGCCGGCTTGTAGCCGAATTCTGTGATGTCAAAGTACACCATGAAATACCTCCTGGTGTTGGCAGGTGTGATGCCCTCTGCATTCCATTCCAGGTGCACTACTGCATCCGATACAGGGTCAAAGTCATGGAACTGCCTCTTGAAATATGGGGTTATCTCCTTTACCGAGCCGTTGGGGTAGTATTCGATTACCCTGATTGAGTTGTTGTCCAGGGTCCCTGTAAGCCCAAGGTCGAGCAGCTTTTCACTGAAATTGAAGTCTCCTCCCATGAGCGCGTCATATTTCTGATGGGATGTGACATTGAGGTAATATGGTATCCTGTAATGCCATGATGTATCCCACCAGATGAATGGCGAGGTGAGCTTCACTGTCTGGTTGGGGTAATAGATGTCCTGTAGGGTCGAGATGTTGATGGTCGCCTGGGATCGTATCTTGAAGATGGCGCTCTTGTTCGAGATATGCCCATAGGTGTCATTTGCATAGACTGTTAGGTTGTAGTCGCCCCACTGCCAGGTCTCGTTCATCACGTATTCCCATCCATAGGTGGATGTCTGGTCCATCTCACTTATGGCTGAGCTGTTGTCAGGGAATGTGATGTTGATCCATGCATCATCGACAGAGCTGCCGTAATCCATAATGACTGCCGATACAGTCGTGTGCTCCCCATAGCCGGTGATGTTCGGGCTCACGACGACTGACGAGATGTTCGGGCCCTCTGTGTCGATGTCTATCGTGAACTCGTGGGATGCGTTCATGTAGCTGCCGTCGTCATTTACCAGGATGGAACCGTTGGGAAACCTGAGTTCAGCATACACCCTGTAGAGGCCTGCTGATGAAGTCGTCGTGTTCCAGTTGCTATGGTTCTCGAATATGTATCTCAGGTCAAGGAATCCTCCCTTGGCGATGTGCCTGGGGAAACTTTCGTCGACAGTCGCATTGACAAGCCCCCAGGCAGAGCCGGTCCAGTTCTGCACAGCTATGTATATGAATCCGTTGAGCATGTTTCCCAGGTTGAGTGCGCTTGACTTGATTGAAGTCTCTGATGTCGTCTCGCTGCTCCTTATGGTGATTGGTTGTGCCTCAGGGACCGGCGGTGCGGAGATGCCCATCCTCTCAGCGCCTGCCTGAGCCCCTATGGGGTTTCCGACATAATTCTGGAACGTCCCGTCGCCGTTTCCTATGAAGTAATACGTCCGCTCCCCTCCGTAGTTGTTCGCAACGATGTCCATGTTGCCGTCATTGTTGAAATCGAATGCATCCATCGGGGCGTAGCTTGTGGTGCTGAGCCCTGTATTGACCTCGCCGTCGAATGTGCCGTTGCCGTGGCCGAACCTGCAGAAAATGATTCCGTCATTGGAGGCAGCGCATATATCTGCAAATCCGTCATTGTCGAAGTCAGCCGAACTTACTCCATAGGCGTTGTTGTTGTTTGGAGTGGGCGGTGGGAGGCTGACATCCCAGCCTGTGTACTGGGAGGGACCGAAAGTGCCGTCGCCATTGCCTTTGTTCCAGTATATGTCACCGACATTGTCCCCATAGACTATGTCCATGTTGCCGTTATTGTCGATATCCGCAGCATCCTTGCCCCTGCCGGCTGTCGCAAGCAGGTTTATATAGTCAATTCTGTTGAATCCGCCGTCTCCGTCTCCCATGAGCACCGACGGGTCGTTGTTGTTCCCCCCGACAAAGACATCCATGTTTCCGTCATGGTCGAAGTCTGCCTGGGTGAAATCCATTGCATAGTTGTCGTCCCTGAATGTGCTCACAGTGACCCCGGGCGTCTTGAAGCTGTTGCCTGAACCTGTCTTCTCATAGTACTTGATGAGCCCCATCTGGGTGTACCCGTCTCCCACGACAAAGTCGCAGTCCCCGTCGTTGTCGAAGTCGGCGATTGCGTTTCCCCATGCATTGTCGTCAGCTTGGGCAGGGTCTATGTCCTCGACATACCCCTGGGTTCCGAAAGTCCCGTCGCCCATGCTCCTGATGTAGTAAATGTTGCCGTTGTTGTCGCTTGTGATTATGAAATCCTGGCTGCACTGCGAGCCTGGCACTAGGACGCTGGTGCTGAAAGTGTCCTTGTAGCCGTTCTGGATGATGTCATAGTATACCATGAAATACCTTTCTGAATCTGCCTGGGTCGTGCCGTTTGCAAGCCATTCGAGAATTATTCCGGCATTGTCGAAAGGGCTGTAGCCGTTGTCCTCGAACATGTTGTAGGGGATAGAATATCTGTCAATCCCCGAGCCTGACAGGTTGGAGATGATCGGGCTGCCGTCTGCATTGTATTCAACTACCCTTATTGAGTTGTTGTCAAACGTGCCGCTTATGCCGAGTGTCTCAAGCTGCTTGGTGATGTTGAACTTGCTCTTTATGAGGGCCCCGTTCCTGTCCTTGATCGATGAGTCAAGTGTCACGAGGAACCTGTAGCTCCAGCTGTCGTCCGCCCAGTCGAACGGTCCTGTCAGCTTGACCATGTCGTCTGCATAATAGACATCCTGCACAGTGGCGATGGACATCGATACCTGGCTGCTGATGTTGAAGTCATGCACTGTGCTGTTCTCCTGGTACCCGCCTGTGTCATTGGCATATACAGTGTAATAATATACCCCTTTGCCCCAGTATTCCCCGGTTACAGCCTCGTATATGTCGTCGCTGTCATCATCGATCATGTCGAATGTGTAGCTTGATCCATTGGGATAATCGATAGTGGTCCAGACCTTGGCTATCTCCCCAATGTATGTCACATCAGCCTCGATGGTAACATTCTCGCCGTATCCTGTCGATTCAGGGTTTGCCCAGACCAGGTTGATGTTAGGTCCCCTGTCGATGGTGAAATTATATGTCGCATTGATAGGGTCTCCCGAGGCGTTTTTCAGGACATTTCCGTAGGGGTCTGTGAACTCAGCATATACTCTGTACCACCCGTCAGGCATGCTGTCAGTGTCCCATGCTCCCGCAACGGACCATTCTGGCTGGAGGAAGAGGTATGGGGATGCAGTCCCTGACTGGTTGCTGATGATGGTGCTCACGTCGCCCCAGCCTGTGCCTGTCCAGTTCTGGACCTTCATCGTCAGGTAGCCTGAATAGTTGGTGTCGCTGTCCACCCTTGATGCGTCGCCGATGATGTTTTCAGTCGCGCTCTCGGTTGTCTGCATTGGGTCCTGGAGGAACATGAAATCATCGAAATAGTACTGATGAGTGCCTATCCCTGTGTTGTCAAAGAATTCGAAGCTGTCCAGCCAGCTGTAACCGAGGCTCTCTATGTTCAGCTCATATGTATGCCATTCATTGTCGTCGAGCAGGAAGAGTGCGTCTGCTGCCATGCTATAACCGCCGGGATCGCCGTCGGGAGTGCATCCTATCACGTTCCATGTCCCTCCTCCTGTCACAGAGTTTGCGAGGAATGTGAACAGGCAGGTCGTTGTTCCAGGCGGGGCCTTGAAGGCAAAATGGAAATAGGGCGACTGGTTTATCGGGAATTCGATGTCCTGCGACTGGCCGACAAAGGGCCCGTACGGCACTGTTTCATCGTTGTTCGTCCCTGCATGGTGCTGCTGGTTGTCGACGTCAGTGACCCTTGTGACCTCTCCGTAGAATCTTTCGCCTGTCGTGACCAGAGGCGAGTCGTAGGTCCACTCAAATTTTCCATAATCGCCGTTGTTGTAGCCGAACAGTATGTTGTCGCCTCCTTCCGGTGAGAGGGTCATGCTGCCGTAGTCCCTGGAAGGCTTGGGGCCGTTTTCTGCTGAGTCAAAATACACTTGATATGTCCTGGTTGTCCCGTTAAGGGTCGTTCCGTTGATGAACCACACAAGGATGCCTGCTGCATTTACAGAGCTGTCATAGTCGGTCCTCTGTGCGAAACCGTAGGGCACATCATCCTGGGTGGAATTGTAAGGGACGACATTTCCAGAGCTGTCATATTCGATGACCCTTATTGAGCTGTTGTCAAATATGCAGTTTTTGCAGCTGCCGTTGAGAAGCTTTTTGGTGAAATTCATGTCCAGCTCGACAGGATAGTTGCTCCTGTTATAGTCCCCTGCATCGTCGTCCACCTCGAATCGATATTTCCATGAACTGTTCCACCAATGCTGAGGGACATCAGTGAGGTTGACCTCGGTGTTGGGAGTATAGCCGTCCTGCTGTGTCCTTAATTTCATCGATGAGTTCACGCTTATGTCGAAATGATGCCCGCTGCTTGATGACACCCAGCCGTATGTATCATTTGAATATATCGTGACATTGTATCTGCCGCCAAGCCAGGAGCCGGGAAACGTGTATTCATAGATGTCCTTGCTGATGTTTGACATTGGGTGGTTTTCTGTGCCGGCCGGTGTGTCAAGCCTGATCCATGCGTCGCTGATGCCGTTCTCATCAGTGATATTTGCCGTGATTGTCACAGTCTGGTCGAATCCCACAACAGGCGGCGCGACTGAGGTATCTGATATATCCGGTCCCTGCACGTCGACATGCACATACCTGTATACTGAATAGTTTGACCAGCTGGTATTATCCTCGCAATACACTCTCCACCTATAGAACCCTGTCCCGCTTAACGGTGCTACCGCCACATCCCTTGTGAATTTGAGTGTCGTATTCTCTGCCACGGGGCTCATCGCCGGGGCGGATATGGAGCCGTTGATATACAGCTTGCAGACCCATACATCCGTCCATTTATCCGTCGTGTTGAATGTGAAATTGATCATCTCATGGGACCAAGTGCTCCCGTTTGCAGGCCCCTCGAGGTTTATTATAGGAGGGGTGTTGTCGAGGATGATTGTATCAAATGTCCAGCCTGACTCATTGACTACATTGGTCGTGTTCACGTATACATATTTCAGGCCATCGCTGCTGTTGCATCCCAGGGCAGGGTCGCTGAGGTTGAAATTCAAAAACCACTGGAAAGAGCCTCCTGTAAAGTCATACCACGGAGACCAGTTGGTGAAATCGCATGAGAATGCGAACCTGTCGACGTGCCCTCCGCTTACCCTGAGGTCGACGATCTCGCTTCCTGTCGTCGGGGGGTTCCCCGGCTCGATGATGAGCACAGGCGTTGGCGGTGGCACCTGGACCTCGAACGACCTCTGGGCGAAGTCAATGACGCCCGAGTCATTTATGTAAACAATCACGTTATGGGCTCCCTCAGCAAGCGGGCCTAGCAGGACAGTCAGGTTCTTTGTATTGTAATAGACACTGCTGTTCGGACTGCCGTCGATGCTGTACCATGTGCTGTATGTTCCGTTGAACGTCGCATTCAGGTATGGGGTTATGTCATCGATTGTCGCATTTGGAGGGCTTATTATGGTCAGCTTGCCGCTGCCAACATCAAACACCCTCGATGCGTTGCCTTTGTTCCCGAAATAATCCTCGCAGTAGAACCACGCCCACCTCTGCCCGTATGTATAGAAGCTCATGTTAGTGTAGAAGAATGTGTCATTGAGCCTGGTCAGGTTTGCCGAAGTCCCGTTGATTACGACAGTGCAGTTCTTCCCTGTCTTGTCCATGCTGACATTGAACCAGACCTGCTGGGCTACGGGATATGTGACTGACTGGGGAGAATGTATGGTGAGCTTCGGCTTGCTTGACATGTTCTCGACGATAAGGTAGTCGAAATCTCCCACTGTGTCTTTTGCCTCGAGCCCGACAGAGCCGTTGGTCAGCACACCTACACCGAAATCACTGAACGTGTCATTGATGGTCCAGTAAGCTGGCTCTGACTCATTGTCAAGCCATATCTTGGCCATGACCCTGGTCTGCGGCCCTGCCTCGCTTGTCACCCTTGCCTTGATGAGGTACCATTTGTCCTGGAGGCTTACCACATTGGACACATCGCCTGTGCCGTCCGGCGGATGGAGGCTTTCCTGGTCAGAGTCGAGCTTGAACTTGTTTCCTGAGACCCCTTCTCTCGCGTGTAGCTGTATGTAGTATCTGTTCGCGTCCCCGTCGCTGATTTGCGAATAGAGTATGACTCCAATGCCCCAGGAACCCTGGTCAGCCCCTCTCCTGAGCCTGGTCCTGACCTCGTAATCATACCATGAGCCGCTGAACACTCCTGTTCCGTTGTATTCTGAGAAATGCCAGTCGCCGTCATTGACATCAGAATGGTAGAATGAATCCCCTGTCGAATTCTTGTACACTGAGAATATGTCAGATGTGTCGTATGAGCCGCCGTTCCAGTCATAGTCTGCGAAATACTGGGCCTTGGAACTGTTCGCATATGTATTATATGTCTCATAGAGCAGATAACCGAAGTTCTGGGCGAACTCGACATCATTTCCGAACTCGAACATGAGGTCGTGCCTCCCTGTCGTTATTATCTGGTCAGAGATGTGCGCTGTGCTGTTGCATTCCCAGTCCTTGAAGAGCAGGCTCTTCACCCTCAGCGTCTCTGAGCTTCCGATGGAGGAATACGGTACAAGGCTCATGTCATCAAGCCTGGCATAGACATTGCTGTTCATGCTGTCATTGCCGCAGAACAACCCCAGGAAATGCAGGTCATCATGGGTTGAATTGTCGTCCTCAAGGAATTCTGTCCAAGTTGTCTGATTGATTGCTGTGATTGTCAGGTCAGCCCTGCCGACCGTATCAAAATTCACAGTCCAGTTCCCGTAGAGCGTAGGGTGGCTGTGGACATTTAGGATGGTTAGGTCGATGACCAGCTCGAAATATTCTTCAGAGAGCCTCGGGGTGATCCACTGAACCATGTCGATGAGGCCGTTTCCATTCGTATCTGTAAGGGTCACATTGAACCTTCTGTCGGTGATGATGTCGACTTTGTCATTTCCGTCCTTCCAGTAAAGATGGACCTGCTCTTTTCTTGATTCTGGTATTGATGTGTAAGACAGGACATTGTGATAATGTACAGAGACATTGCTTGATACTGTGATGTTTCTTTTGATGGAGAAATTGCCCACCTGCTGGACAGATTCGTTTAGCCTTGGCGCATCAGTGCTGTAGCTCACTGCATATCTCCCCGGCTTAGGCGGTATGTCAAGCATGGGTGTCTCGGATGCATTTATCCTCGGCACTGCCCTTTCCAGTCCGCTGATGTCAGAGCTGATGCTCCTCTCCTCGAGATATAGGCCTACCTTCCTCAGGAGCGAGGCCTTTTTTCTCTGTTCTGTAACTTTAATTAATCTGTCATCAAGCCTCTGGAGCCTTTTTGACTGCTCGAACATGCTGCTGCTGAGGGTGTTGTTGCCGACCGTGATGTTTGCTTCCAGGGGATTCTTATCTGAACCTGTAATAGTGATGTTTTCAGCATCTATGGGGATCTCAAGAGCATTGCCCCCTTTCTCTGTCCTATTCAGCTCCACCCTCCATACTACAGGCACATTGATTCTTGCAGGCAATTGCCTTATCTGTGATGCATTGGTCTCTCCTGAAGTCTGATTCGTCACACTGCTCACATTTGGCTGAAGTGGCTGAAGTCCTGTCAGGTTGCCTGAAATGTTTAGAGGATTCGATGTCCCTGAACTGGAATTCGATCCATTCATCACACTGCCAATGCTGCTCACGTTCCCTGTCAAATTCTGCGCTGTCACGACTATGATGAATCTGGCGATCCTGAAGCTGTTGTCAAAGCTCACATTCAGTATGCCACCAAGTATGCCACCAAATCTCTCTGGTGGTATTATTGTGGCGATGCTGTCGTTGAACATGACTTTCGCCCCGGCTGTTGTATTGAATGATATGTATGTCAGGCTGCTGAAATAATCCTTGAGGTCTATGCTTATATCACTGCCTGCTTCAGCCCTCAGATTTACTTCTGTCACAGGCTTTTGAGCAACATCGCCGATTTGGACGCCTGAAACATTCATATCTCCCATGATGATGATAGAACCGTTTGAGTATCTCTCAATTCCTCCTGTGCTTGAGTAATAGCTTATCTTCCTGAACATGAATGCATCTGCTGCGACGATACCTTTTGTCCCGAAGGTCTCAACAGATACATGGGACGACCTGTTCATGGTGTAAGCTCCTATGTAATTCCAGGTTCCCCCGCTGAGCTGCTCATTGAGCTCTATAAAATCTGTTCCCTGGTCGCTGTATATCAGGACAGGGACATTGTCAGCGAAGCCTTCATAGGATGGATAATAGGCATATATCTCATAATTGTCAAGTGAAAGGCCGGGATAGTATCCCATTGATTTTTTTCCTTTCTCGATATTCAGGTCATGCATGTAGTCGCTTCCAAAGTATCCCTTGACCTGGCTGTCCCTCACCCATCTCCCTGTTGATCTTGCATTGTTGTTGTTGACGATTACGTCCATGTCGAAATCGCCTGCTGCCGAGCTGCCTGAAATATTCTCCCTGGTCTGGTTCGTCCGGTAATATATGTAGCCTGTGCTCTGGAAATTGGCAGGGATGTCATGCAGCATCAGGATGAGGAATCCAGAGTTGGTGTCATAGTCAAAAGACAGGGGCCTGTATTCTCCCTGCCTCAGCCCGTCGCCGTCATATGTGACTATCTTCAGGTCATTGATGTCTGTGCCCCTGCCCAGTTCAGTGTATATCCTGATGGTGAATTCATCGTGGTCAGCGTTTAGGGTCTCACTGAACCTGAATAGCATCCTCCTGTCGTAACTTGCATCCCACCATTCCCTGTCGATCGCGAGTTCCCTGTCGTTGTTGCTTCTGTCAGCATCATCATAAGGTTCGGAATTGATATCGAGCAGGGTCGCTTTTGCAGTGTATTTCTGGTCTCCAAAGACGAGAGGGAAGCTTATCTTCCTGATCTCTTTCGGGCCGAAGAGGATATCCTGGACAGATGTGTCCTCCCTGCTTCCTGAATCCTGGGTGACGCTGACTCTCAGGTATTTCGAGCTGAGGTCATGGTTTTTCATGGTAACCACTATGCTTTGGTTGGCTTGATCCATAGACATTATCGCGATATCGTCAGCAGAAGATTCCTGCTTCTCCAGGACAGGGACTATGTCTGTTTTGTCGATAGCATATGCGCGAAGGTTGCTGTCCAGCGATGAGATAGCAGTGATGCTGGAGTAGTCTGTTGAACCTATCTTCACATTCGGAGGGATTATCACCTTTGCAAAGATGTCTGCAGACTCACCAGGGCCGAGCGGGCCTGTATCGCGCAGGCCGTCATGATCTGTATCCTGAAGCAATGTCTGACCGTCCCCGCTGTACATGAGCACGCTTGTGAAATTTGAAACCACTGCAAGGTCAATGGTATCAATGTCCCTGAAGTTGTTGTTTGTGACAGTGTGCCTGTACAGGATATAGGAATTGCGAACTGCCTCTCCTGATCCGTTGTTTGCAATCGTGACACCAGGCCTTGCTGAATGCACATCGAACCTGAAGATATAGGTGTCATAGACCCCTCCTGAATCTGATGCATCGACTATGCCTGTGTAGGTTCCGACAGGTGAGTCATTCAGCAATTTAAGGGGGATATGCCTGCCCTGCAGGCCGGTTGTGAAAAGCTTCCCTCCAGGATAGAGTATGCGTGTGGTGGTGCTCAGGCTGTCATAGCTTTTTTCATTGATATCTATGAAAAGTTCATCTCCCTGGACAACTATGCTCCTGTCAGGGCCTGCATCTGTTATTTCAGCAAAATTGTGGCTGAACACTGGAATCGTGTTCTGCTTCCACCTTTCATCTTTTGTATCCGGCACATGCTCTATATAAGGGACAAGGTTGCCGCTGATATTGTAATATGTGAAGTTGAGCAAAGCAAGGTCGGCAGTCTTGTTCTTGAGCAGCTTAAGGTACACTTTATAAGAATCCTCATCCCCTGTTATGACAGCCCTGCCAGGCTCCTGGACCCATTCGACAGGATTGAACCTGCTGTCCACTGCGTATTTCACATAAGAACCTTCTGGCAGGGTGATATCTATCCTGTTCATCTCACCGGTCGAATTCACGATGCTGACAAGGATCCTGTTGTTCATGGACTCAATATGTGCCTCTGGATAATTGCCGCCCATTTCCATGATCTCTGCCTCCAGGACAGCCACTTTGTCTTTTATCGATAGGAGCGTATTCCTGTCGATTAGCACACCATCTGGAGTCATCGGCACCCTGATGAGCCTGTTGTCAGCCCTCAGATAAAGCTGTGAATAGTTCAGCTTGTCACGGATGCCGAGATTGTCAAGTATGATGAAATCTTTTTCTGATCCAAGGGAGAGGTTAAGCCTGGAGTCCATCCATGTCGTTCTGCTTGCGATGTCCCTGACTATGGTATAATTTCTCAGCATTATTCTTGCAGGCTTGTCAGTCACGCTGAAATTGATGCTTCTCTGTCCGTATACACTGCCTTTCACCAATGTGGCCTCTGCAGTGTAATTGCCGGCTGTTCCAGGGATCATGGCATAAGAATAGAGGCCGGGCCGGGTCTCGTATGCAAGGTGGTCTTCCGCAATGTTTCCTGGCTTTAGCAAATGAAGGTTCAGCGCAGCACCGCTTAATGTATCATTGTTGAGCATCGCTTCCACATCGACCCATACTGTCCCGTTGGTATGGAGATCCCCCCTTACTGCCATGTCCATGCTCAGGTTCCTCTCTCTCCTTATTCCGACATTGAACAGGCCGTTTGCCACATGGTATTCATTCCTGTACTTTATCTTTCCAAGGATTGAATACTGTGCTATCTCTATGTTGGTTGCCAGAGGGCATGAGAACGTGCATCTGCCCCCGCAATGCTGGGTGCAGAGAAGCTGGTAGAATGGTGAGCTCTGGCTTGCGATATATATATCTACATCACCTGCAACGCTGATGTTGCCGTCCATTAACGAGATCGAGCCGTTGATTTCTAGCGGGCCGTTGCTGTAGTATATCGTGTCTGGTGTCTCAAGGCTGAAATTGAAACTGTCCCCGATGACATCGAACCCATCAGAAGTCGAGTAGTCTACTCCGTCTATGGTCACAGTCAGGTTGATTGCATGATGCCCTGCTTTCTCCGGTGTGAAATGCCCTATGTAATCTCCGTTGACATAGCCTGTCAGAGTAATATCTGTCCTGGTCCCGGAAGGGTCTGTGACGGTCATTGTCATAGGGACTGAAAGTACAAGAATGTTATTTATGTAGGATCTGGCAGTGAATTTTACGCTGTCTCCGATTGCCAGGGATCTCTTGTCGAGCTGCAGGTCCATCTTGACAGAGGGGTCAGCAGAATGTGCAGGGAAGGCGGCAATCATCATAAGGAAAGCCATGGCTAGGAATAGTGGCACTATTCTGCTGATCCTTCTCCTCCCCTCTTTTTTTACATTCATTTTACATTAAAAATCTCTTATAGGCGTCTTTCTGGTCCATTTCCGGAAGCTGTCCGAATATCTCTATTGCCCTTGATCTCTTCAGGCCTACCTGCTTCTGGATTGCATCAAGCGGAATGTTCTTCATGTAGGCATGGAAGATATGAGTATATCGAAGGACCTGCGGACCTGCGTCCCTTATTTTTGCCTGCCTGCAGGAGTTCTGGACAATCTGGCGGATCCTCTTGGTCGTTATGGACTTTCCCTGGCGTGTGTAGAAGAGATATTCCTGGTCAGGCCTATTCTTGCAAAATTCCCTAACTTTTCTTGCGAGGCCCTCAGAGATGTACACCAGCCTGCTGCTCTGGTTTCGTGCATGCTCCCTGGTTATCTTCAGCCGGTTGCTTTCAAGGTCGAAGTGCGAGTTCCTGATATGCGCCAGCTCATTCACTGTGCAACCTGTCTCATATAGGATTGAGATTATGAGTTCATCCCTCTGCTCTTTCGGGATCCTTGACAGGTGTTCAAACTCATCAAAATTGAGAAATCTGACTTTGCTCTTGTCCCTGCGCCTGTCCAATTTAATTCCTGTGGCTTAATCAGCGGATTATGAAATTCCCTTATAATCCAAAAAAGGGAAACTGGTAATATTTAAATTTTCTGTTTTCTGCTGTTTTCCAGTTTGGAACTCCGGCTATGTCAGGCTGATGAGGAATTCTTGACAATATTAATTTCCTTTATTATCCAAAAAAGGGAAACTGAATATTCAGGTGGCAGCAATGCATATAAATAAGTACTTGATCACAATCACGATTATGCCTGGAATAATCTTCATCTGTTGCGATTGGCATCATCATCTAGTATCATTAACGATCCTGAATTAATGATTGATCTGATTTAATGATGAAGGAATTAAAGTTTCTTTTTTTATCCGAAAAAGGGAAACTATCCTGAACAAACCTCTGATGATGGTTGTTCTTCAATTACCGAAAAATTTATATAGTTATTATTTAAGTAAAAGTATTTAGTATGTTTAGATATAATAAACGGGCTATTATGGGGATTGGGACTTTGATTATTTTCATCGCAACAATCCTAGTCGCTGCAGTTGCAGCTGGAGTATTGATTTCTACCTCGGGAATCCTTCAGCAGAGGGCTCTCATAACAGGTGAGGAGGCAAGGAAAAAGATAACGAACAGCATAGAGATAATATCTATTCTTGCCCGTGGTAATGCAACTGACGAGTCGCTCAATGATTACGAGGTTCTCATTAGGCTTGATGCAGGATCTGATCCAATACAGATGAAGAAATTCGACATGACCTGGATTGGCCCTGTCTATGATGCTGCTGCTGATCTCCAGAATCCTACCCTGAATGACCCTTCCATCAATCCGGACGGATTTGACGAAGACATCGGGTCACTAAGCAATTCTTCTTGGACATATGTTAGGGACCTTGATGATGACGGTATCATGGAGAAGGTCAGGATTGTCAGTTTAGATTCAATATTCAATGTGACAAATGCCTCAGATCCTGAATATCTGTTGTTCAACTTTTCTGGTGATGATGCAGATTATTCATACATAAACCTGGGAGTGGATCTTAGCAATGCATCCGGCGACACAGTCAATCTGAAATACAAAGACATCCCTATCATCGGCCAGGACGGATTTTATTATGGATATGTCACTATCCTCGGCAATACGAGCGAGGACAATATCATCGGGGCAAATGCAAGTGTCAACATATCAGCCAACCCTACAGAATGCAGCTTTGCTACGCTTGCGCCGGAGACAAAATATTGCTATGTTGTGATGCATGGAAATGACGATCTGGTACTGGGTGATGGAGAGGTATTCAAGATTCTCTTCAAGCTGCTTCCGGCTCACAGGATGTTCATCGGACAGGAATTCAGGTTCATCTTCGCTTCAGAACAGGGACGCCTGAGCCAGGCACAGGCAAGGACACCGGATGTCATAACTACATTGAAAGTGCCGCTTTGGCCTGTCGGCTGATTCTTCAAAAACATTTCTTTTCTCCATGGCACTTGATTGTATTGCAGCATCTTTTGGCTTCTGTCTGCAATTATGCCGCCTTCTTCCTCAATTTTATTTTCATTCCTCACAGATAGTCAACAAAGTTTATAAAAATACCAGATAATATCCCTTCCGGGGTAGTTATATTGATAAAAAATATTTTAGGCAAAAAAGATCCGAAGCAGGAGCCTATCAAGGACGAGGAGATCCAGAAGCTGAGGGATAAGTTCAATAATATCGTCAAGACAGAGAATCCCGGCAGCGGTGATTCAGCCAAATCTGCCCAGGCAGGCAATTCTTCGAACCCTCAGGCAAATGCCCCCACCCAGCCCCAGGGGACTGCCGCCAATTTCCAGTATGTCGACCCGCAGAGGGCAGAGGACAATGAGAGAATAACGAATCTCATCATGCAGCAGATCAAGGAGCTGATTGAGATCGACAACAACCTCAATTCCAAGAACAAGGAGCTTGAGGTGAAGATCTCTGACAATGCATCATCGCTAAACCAGACCAAGAGCATCGTTGAGCAGTTCAATTCAAGGCTGGAATTGATAGAGAAGAACATGGAGAAGTTCATGGGCCTCTATGAGGTAGTGACGAACAGGTTCAACCCCTTTGTCTCACAGGAAGTAGAGCCTGATATTGATGCTTCATCGGCCACATCCCAAACCTCGAAAGGTGTGGCTGTTGTTGAGGATGCTATTGCAGACAGCACGATGAATCTTGATGAGGATGTCAGAGAGATCATTTCAGGAGCAGGCATCAGGGACAAGCTCGTGACAGAGCAGCAGGAGATAATCAAGGATGAGCTTGCCCAGGCCCTGGAAAAGGCAGGCCCTCCAGCAGAGGCCCCTGACGTGAAAAAAGAGCTTGCAGGCCAGGTAAGCCTTGTCGTTGCAGAAGAGCTCAAGAAGGCGATGGCCCATCACATAAGGCTGTCAAACGATGACCTCAAGAAGGCGATGAAAGAGATGCTCCTGGAGACAATCAGCCATATCAGGACAATGTCAAAAACTGAGCAGGTCCGGCAGGCAAAAGAGGTGCAGCAGCCTGCCAAAGAGACGACTCAGCCTGCCAAAGAGATGACGCGGCCGGACAGCGGAAGCGAAGAGGTCCATCCTGACTATCATTTCTATCTGAGCGACGGCACAGCGATAAAGAGTGTCGCAGGTCTCAAGAGTGCACTTGAGAAGATGGATGACAGGGTCTTCTCAGAGCATGTAACTGATGACAGGAATGATTTTGCCGACTGGATAAGGGTTGTCCTGAAAAATGACCAGGTTGCTGACAGGATTGCCCAGGAGAAGACTAAGGGCGGGATAAGGACAGTTCTTGATACGATAAGGTGAATCGATCAGTGGTTTCATTCCATGAATAACAGGATTTCTCAGAAGACCTTGCTGTTCATTCAGTATAGAAGCCGCCTGACTTGTTGTTCTTTGTCGAGCCGTTCACGATATGGAGCCTTGCAGTCCTGTTGCCGACCACAATGTACAATGTGCTCTTCTCAAGGTCGATAGGGTCAGAGCCTGCATCAGGAGATACTGAGATTATGAAGCCCTCCATGTCCGAGTTGTTGCTGTCGGTCGAGAATCCTGTGATGTCCTTTACATCGAATCCTGATTTTACCAGACCTAAAGTGCTTTTCTGGATGGATGAGCTGTCTTCTCTCGTGGCATGTATATAGTCAGCAATTGCAGCTATGGCTATGATTATCAGCATTATCGATGCAATCTGGACTACAAGCATCGCAAGGCTTTCGGCCCCTTTCTTGTCCTTGATGATAATTCTCGAAATCATGGGTAGAGCATCTCATACTTGTCTGTTATTACATCAGGTATCCTTATGTTCTTCCTGGTCTCGACACCGCTGTCAGGGATAAGGATGAGATCCACCACTTCCCCGCCTGTAATGTCGAGCGGGCTCTGGCAGTATATCCTCGCCTCCTCGTTTTTCTGAAGATAGCCCTGCCTGAAATCATCCCCTTTCTCTACGTATTCAATTGTGCAATTGCCGTCCTTTAAATAACCTTTGTCTCGCGACACCGAGATGCTATCAGACGCCTCTGCTTCCTCATAGCCCAAAGTGTTTCCGTTGCAGGTGATATTGTAGGCAAAGCTCTCGTCATCATCGAATGTATGGTTGAGCGAATACAGTCCAGTCGAAGCATCAAAGGGCATGTCATAGGCTGGCAGGCTGCTTTCAAACATCAGCCTGCACCACGAGCCTGCGCCTGAGATCGGCTTGCCGGTAGTCTTGTTTGAGTAATTCGCATAGAATGCGATGTCTTTATGCATCACTGCCCCTGTGCCTGTGTCGCCGTCATCATAGATTCCAAGTCTTGAATTGGAAGTGGTGGAATAGGCTGTGAAATGGACCACGTCCATGGCAAATGCCCCTGTCATGCTGTTGTAGCTAACTGCAGAGCATAGCCCCGGACTGCACAGGCTGCTGTCAGCTGTAGGTAACGGTTTAAAAGAGTATGGCAGGTTGTAGAATTCAAGCCTTGCAGAGGAGTTCAGCGCAGGCAGATGGACTGTATCTATGCTGATGCTGTTCAGTGAGATGTTGATGTAGCTGTCGAGGTCATAGCCGCCTGAGAGATCAAGGCTGCCTGTGAAATTTATCATCCCATTGCCGGGGCTCTCCAGCACGAGCCTGTTGATGTTGCCCATGTCAGCCTGGCTGAAATCAACGGTCTGTCCGCCGAATTCAGTCGCATGCAGGACTGTCAGCCTGTATTCCCTGCTCTTGTTCCATCCGCCGTACATGTCGAAGCATGCAATCCTCCAGGAGTATTCTCCTATCCCTATCCCTGTTGCATGGATGGTGTTCTGCCCTGACCTGTTGATGTCGTAATCTACATATGCCGCTGTGCTGTTTAGCATGAGGCTGCAGTTGTCTAATTCATAATTGGACGAGAGGTTGAAAATGAAATCCACATTCCCGTCTGCATCTCCCGACCTGTTGATTGGAGTTATTGCTGTAATGTTGATATCAGTGTCAGAGGCGATCGTGAACCAGGTCTTTTCAGTGTTGTTTGAATGGCCTGCTGTATCATTCGCGATGATTGTGACATTGTAGTTTCCGATATCCGCAGTGTTGAGGAATTCTGTGTAGAATATGCCGTCGCCGTCATTGTCATCCATCCCCTGGAGGCTGCTTCCTGCTTTCCATTCAATTTGGGCATATACACTTCCCAGGCTGATGCTGTCGCTCACATTTGCAGTGATATTGACGCTGTCGAAGAGATAGAATCCTGTCCAGGCCTGGGGCTGGACATGAGTCACTGAAGGCGCAGTCGTGTCTACAGCATAATAGATGGTTCCGGACAGGCCTGTGTTGTCTGACCCATCTGTGCAGCTGACAAAAACAGAATGATTTGCATCTGCAAGGCTGGTGTTCGCTGAGATGGCAGTCAATGTGTCATTGTTCACATTGAGAGCTGTCCCGGATGGTGCAGAATCTATGAATAGGCTGCAGTTCGCTTTTGGGGATTCTGAGTCCGTGAACCTGAAGCCCACTGCTGGTGTCGGGTCTGGGGTTATGGTGTTGTTCAGGCTGGTGTTTATATAAACGACCGGCGGAACCATGTCCTTGGTGACATTGAACCATGCCATGGCAGCATTGTTGGAGTTGCCGGCAGTGTCATTGGCGATTATCGTCACATTGTATATGCCGATGCTTGCCGTGTTGAGGAACATCGTGTCATATATGTCGTCGCCGTCATTGTCAAGCATCTCCTGCATGGCGCTGCCGGTTCTCCATTCCACATAGGCATAGACATCCTTTACTGCGAAATTGTCGGTCGTATTGGCAGTGATATTGACTCCGTTATTGATATCGACGACAGTGCCATTTGATGGGGACAGGGCTTTCACAAAGGGAGGTGTTGAATCTGTTGCTATATTGATAAGGGCTGACACACCTGCATTGCCGGATTCGTCAGTGCAGTTGACATAGGCTGTGTGGTTGGCATCAAGGAGGGGTGAGCCAGCAGAGAGCACTGTCTGGCTGGAATTGGAAACCGAGACTTCTGTATATGCTGGTGCGGAATCGATATACAATGTGCAGTTTGCGGTATTGGAAAATCTGTCAGTGAAATTGAAATCGACCCCTGGCGTGGTATCAGATGTTATCGAGTTGTTCAGGCTTGTGTTGATGAAGACAGCAGGTGGGGTGTTGTCCCTTATCATGAATTCCCAGAGCCCGTTGTTCCATGTCTGGTAGTCGTCTCTTACATCAGCATCCCAGTAGTATGTCGAGCCGTATTTTAGGCTGTAGGAATCCATGACCTCCTGGTCATTGAGTGCGGTGTTGAGGAATCTTACCTCGTCGATTTTCCCCTTGAAATAATCAGCTGTAGGGAATGGGTTTGAGTGCTGGGTGTAGCCGAGGCCAGCGCCGTTGTGGGCAGCGATTGTGCTGTATCCTACAGTTGTCGAGTTCATGAGCGTCCCGTCTATGTACAGGGTCAGATGGCTGCTGTTGAACTGGGCTGTCACGAGATGCCAATCTGTCAGGTCTGTGTATGGTGCAGTGATTGAATCGTATGTGCCGCTGTTCCTTGTAATGAATTCCACGAGCGGGCCGTTGAGCCTGATGCCCATCGCATTGGTCCCTCCGCCTTCCTCGTATATTATTTGGGCTCCTGAAAGGCTGGCAGGCTTGATCCATGCCTGGAAGGTCCTGGCTGTTATCGCAGACTCGAAATATGTGTCATTCATCCCCCAGAACTGCGAGGCTCCGTCGTAATCGAAGCATCCGCCGAACTTGCATCCATCCACAAACTGCGGGCAATGTGTTGTGCAGTTCCTGTCATGGATGGTCGTGTCTGTCGAGAAATCATGTACAGATGTATCATTCTCATTGTATTCGCTCCTGTTGTCAAAGTGCCAGAGGACCTCAACAGCAGGGCCGGCCTCAAGCACTGGCGATGACCAGTCATATGTGATATCAGAATCATTTGCAACGCTGCAGTTTTTGTAGAGCAGGTCGCTCTCGTCCGGAGCAGCTGACTCTCTGCCGAATAGTTCGACGCAGAGCACGCTGTTTTCGACATCGTCGACATGTACATTGAGGAGCCTTGACAGAGCAGGGTCTGATGAGCTGTTCTCAGGGCTGTTCAACGTGATGTTCACCGGGTTGTTATAAAGTGTCTCAGATGTATCTGTCACCCAGCTCGTGTTCATATTGCCTGCTTCATCTACTGTCCTTAGCATTACCCCGTATCCTGTTCCCGGCACCAGGCCTGTTACATTTATGCTGCTGCCTGTTTCATTCTGCAGGAATGTGCTGTTTAGCCATACCTCAACATGGTCAAAATCGTATACAGGAGGGTTTGTCCAGCTCCAGTATATCCAGTCATAGCCGCTGCTGACATTGTATAGGCCGGACACTGCAGGCGGAGGAGGATTGATCATGAGGCAGTTGACAGTGATTGAGCTTGGCTCAGGGTCTTCATCTGATAATATCCCGAAATCAGCGCTGAAGGTTCCAGGCTCTGAATCATTGCAGGTGAACATGACTGAAGCATTCTCACCGTCCGACATGTTGAATCTACCTGTGATATTTCCTTTAATCTTTGAGCAGTTCCCCTGCGAGCAAACGATTGTCGCATTGTTATTGATGCCGTTTGAGATTATACCGGCAGTTCCGGTGAGCTCTCCCTCTCTCTCATTTCCTGAGCCGAGGTCAAGGATAGTCATGTTCCATATTATGTTGATGTCAGTGAGCATCTCGCAGCTGACATTTATCTGGTCCGGGGATGGGTCCTTGTAGGATGTGACATTGAAGACAGCTGAAAACACGCCTCTGGAGGTGTTCATGCAGGTGAAGCCTGCAGGCATCGTCTCTCTGTCAGCCATCCCTGTATCGTCTGCCCATTCCGATGTAATCATGCTGCAATTTCCATAAGCGCATGCAACTGATATATCAGTCTGGGGACCTACTGAAATAAGTCCGGAATACGATGTCTGGTCCCCATTTTCAGGATCGAAGACTCCGATATTAAGCATTGAGGAGTTCCATGAGACATTGCCGGTTGATACTGTGAACTGCCAGGTGTCACCCTGTGTGCTGTCATATCCGTCATTGCCTTCAGCCTTCCAGTAATGCACTGAATTATTGCTCAATCTGAAATCATCCATCACCTCATCTCCTACAAGGGCTGAATTGAGTATCCTTATCTCATCTATCATCCCTGCGTAATAGTTTCCTGCTCCTGCATCGAATGCATCGCCTGTGTAAGTGTAGCCAATGCCTCCCTCATCTGTATGGGCCCTGACAGACGCATAGCTTGCGGTCGTGGAGTTGACAAGCAAGCCGTCGACATACAGCGTCATGTTGCCTGCATCGAACTGGGCTGTTATGAAATGCCAGGAATCAAGGTCATTGTATGGATATGATATCACGGTCATCACCTGGTTGTCCTGGGTCGCGAACTCTATCTTGTTCGAGTTGAGCCTTAGCGCAAATCCGTTCGTCGTCCCGCCCTCCTCAAATATTGTCTGGATCCCTGCAAGGTCATCGGGCTTTATCCAGACCTGGAGCGACTTAACTGCGAACAGGTCGTTGAAGAACTGGTCACTGATTGTCCAGTACTGGGAACCGCCGTCATAATGGAATGCACCTGCGAACTTTCCACTGTTCTCTGTGAAATCTGGGCATTCTGTCGTGCAGGCAAGGTCGTGTACAGCGGTATCGACTGCAAAATCACGGACCAGCGAGGAGTCCTCCCCAAGATCGCTCCTGTTGTCAAAATGCCAAAGCACCTCTGAATCAGCTGTCGGGTTGAGCACGGGTGCGGTCCAGTTGAATGTGATTGGCGTATTGTTGTTGTAGCTGCAGTTCCTGTAAAGCAGGTCGCCTGATGCCGGCTGGGAATCTATTGCTCCATAGATGTCGACGCACAGCCTTGCCTGCTCATCGTCTGAGACAGTCAGGTTCAGCAACCTGAAGAATTCGGATGATGTTGAGCTGTTGGGCGGGCTGTGCATGATCAGCTGCTGGCCGAAGTTGGGCTTTGTCCGGGCAGAATCAGTCACCCATGTCATGTTTGTGTTTCCGTCGTCGTCAGAGCTCCTGACTTCAATCTCGTACCATGTTCCGGGCAGCAGGCCAGTGATGTTTTCGCTGTTTCCTGTTGTATTTTCCCTGAATGTGCTGTTGAGCCAGATTTCCACGTGATCATAGTCAGGATCAGAGGGCAGTGTCCAGTTCCATGCAATCCAATCTACACCTTTGTCATATTCTCCAAGGCTGATCACACCGCCAGGCGGGTCGACATCATCCATCGTGCAGTTGACTGTCAATAAGCTTGGTATGAGGTCTTCGGTCGAGATCACGCTGAACACAGCCGATGCAGAGCCCTCGAAATTATCATCGCAGGAAAATCCGGCTTGTTTTGCCTCTCCGTCCGCAAGCCCTGTGCCGTCTGTCCAGTTGGCTTGGATATGTGCGCAGCTGCCTGATGTGCATGAGACATTGATATTGTCATTGGCTCCAGTCGATTCGATGTCAGCGCTTCCTGAGATATCTCCATATCCCTCACTGCCTGTCCCTAGGCTTAGTGTGCTCTGGTTCCAGACGATGAATGTAGTGCCTGTGAATTCACACGTGACATTTATGATGTCTTCCCGTTGTTCCTCTGATGAGCTTACAGAGAACATAGCGCTGAATATCCCTATGCTGTCATTGGTGCAGGTGAAGTTAATATGTCTGATCTCCCCATCATCCATTGCGCTTCCGTCCGGCCAGTCATCAACGATATTCAAGCAATCTCCCCCAGAGCATTCCACAGTTATTCCTGTCTGGTTCGTCTCGACAGTGATACCTGCGTTCCCTAAAAGCTCTCCTGATGTTATGATGCCGGTTCCAAGGTCAAGCGCTGTCTGGTTCCATCCTATTACATACGGGAAATAAGGAAGCTCAAGCACCTCCCAGGCCACGCGCTGGTTGTTTCCATTGTATCTTTTTTCAATATTAAGTGTGTTTCCTGATGAGAGGTAGAACCAGAAGAATGGTCTTGGAAATGCGGTCCCGTCACCTGACATCGAGTTTGAGACAGATACCAGTGCATGTGACATGTCGACAGGAGCAGGTAGCGTGACATCCCAGACGCATTGCGAGGCGACTCCGACAATGTTCTCCTGCCTGCTCTTGACTCCGCCTGCATAGCTCCCGTTGAAATCCAGGACATAGTACTGGACATCGGATGAATGGTCAGGGACCCCTGTGTAATCATATCTCCAGAAAGAGATCTGGCTGTCTGAATCGATGTTGCCTGCCACTGCATGCTGGTCCAGGCCGTCATCCCCTGAAGTCCTTATCTGGTGGAAGAGAATGGAACTGGATTTGTTCCCGCTCCAGGCGGCTGTCTTTCTCGACGTGAAAGTATTGTCGCCCACAAACACTGCTCCTTTTGTGAGATTGAAATCAGGCATCCTGCTCCTGTTCCATTCCACTACTATCCATCTGATTGAGCCATATTCAGCTGTTCCAAAGTCCCTCCTTATCATGACCTCGCTCTGCAGGCCTGTACCTTCAACATCCGCAGTGAATGAAATCGGCCTGTGGTCCCTGCTCGTGGCTGAGGTCTGCATGCCGTTCACCCATGCCATGGAGTCTGCTGAATTTACTGATGCCCCTATTGAAGATGAGAATGAGAGGGATGTGCCTGAGAACGGCAGAGAACCACGGTATGCATTGAACTCGCCGTCATAGGCCTCGATGACCTGGTATGAGATGTAGATGTCATATGTGCTTGCATTCCTCTGGCAGCTAACATGGGTTGTATTGTAGAGGTAGCATGAGAACTCACCATAGTTTGGATCGACCTGGACATTTGCAGCTGTGGTTCCGCAGGCTGAGGTCCTCTGGCCCTCGAAATACTTGACAAGGACGAAGGCATGCTCAGTTGAATTTACTGGTTTGTCGAGCGCAAAGTACTGGCTTGTCCCTGTCATTGTCTCCATGTGCGATTCTGTGCGAAATCCCTGCTTAATAGCACTGGTCGGGGCTGCCTGGATGAGCAGGAGAAGCAAAATCATTGCAGCAGTCAGCAAAATTTGCAGTCGCTTCTCTTGAATCATTATCTGCCCACCCCTGCATCAATCTTTTTACGGGCTCTGGATAATGCAGTCCAAACAGTGCTTGTATCTTTCTTCAGCAGCCTGGAGACATCGACAAGCCTCATCCCCCGTTCTTTTGAGAGATAAAGAGCCGCACCCTCAAGCACGCTCAGCTTCCTGCTGCTGAATATCTCCAATGGGATAGGTGCCTTGCTCCTGGCAGGAATGAATAGTCTCTTCTGTTTGGCTGCTGCCTTGTTGAATGTCGCCCATACAGTCCTCTGGTCCCTGAAAAGCATCCTCGCAATCTCAGATAGTCTTAGCTCCATGTTGTTTCTGAGGAAGCTTACCAGAGCCTCGAGCGGAGAGAGCCTCTGAGAGAAGATCTCTGCAGGCACGGACCTGTATCCCCTGCTCTTCCTGACGAGATAGAGGACCTCAGCATCCTCGAGCCCGTATCTTGAGCATAGAAGGTTAACCCTCTCCCTTATCCCTGCTATCTCCCGCTCCTCAACCGAGAATACATCGAAGAGTGATGGTCTTTCCTGTCTGTGAATTTCCTGCGCCAAAAAGATTCACCAATGAATTTTGTCCTGTAAGGTACTTATTATGTAGTAAATTTTTATCAATTTTTCATAAATTATACTTATTATGTAGCAATTAATTATATAAAATGTATATTAATACTTATTTTGTAGCAATTAATATATAAATCTTTCGACTCAAATACATAAAATAAGACTAGGTGAGTCCAATCCATGCGATTTATCCAACACTAGAATTAACATTAAGGGTATACAAAAATATATATAAGAACAGGAAAAACGAAATTCTTATATATGAGTTTCTGCAGTGATAAGATTAACTTAGAGGTGAAACTAAAAAATGGGTGCAAGCACAATAATCGCTCAAATCATCCTGTTCATAGCAGTGCTCGGGATAGCATCAGGGCTTATTGTGGTCATCAAGAATTATTCTGACCAGACTGAGGGAGTTTTCAAGGACAAGAGCAATGAATACGATCAGATTATCAAGACCAGCATAAAGATAGCAGTGATATCATACAATAATGATACAGACACTACATGGATATACGTCAGCAATACCGGCCAGACGTCCATGAAGCCTTCGCAGGTCGATGTATATATAGACGGAATAAGGTTCCCCCGAAACGATACTAACAGGTCTATCGGGGTATTATCTGATACTGATATAGTGAACAAGGGTTTGTGGGACCCCAAGGAACAGCTGCTCATCAAGGCGTACAGGCATCTTGATGATACGAAGAGCCATGAGGTTATAGTCAACACACCCTACAGCGTGAGGGACTCTGACACGTTTTCGATTTGAGAAAAAGAGGTGGGATGATTGGGTTTTTCAAGTATCGGCGGATTCATCATACTGTTCTTTGCCCTGATAATAGTAGCTTCGACATTCATGACCATCCAGGGCAGGCTCGCCGAATCAGTAGCCCTCAGCAACAGCGTGCAGAACGACAAGATATCAAGGCAGATGAATACCAAGATTGATATCATCAACATTACTTATGACAATGGTACAACACCAGGAACGACAACATTGTACATAATGAACACAGGCTCGGACAGGCTGGACATCGGATATTTGGATATCTTCGTGGATAACATCAGGGTCCCAAGGGATGCAGAGAACAGGACAATATGGTTCATACCTGGCTCGGATGTGTTCAACCCCCTCCAGTGGGACCCGGATGAGACCATAAAAGTCGAGGTGTACATGGATATCACAGCCTCACCCCACATAATCACAGCGACGACAGAATACGGGATAAAGGATACAGCGATATTTTCGGTATAACATGACAAAGACTATTTCAATAAATCTAGAAAGGGATGAACTCAACAGGAACATCGGCGGAGGGATACCTGCAAACTCGCTCATACTCATAGAAGGCAAGGACGGGGCAGGAAAGAGCATAGTCTCCCAGAGGATGACCTACGGCCTCCTTGAGCATGGCCATTCATGCACCTACATAAGCTCTGAGCTAAATACAGCCGGCTTCATCGAGCAGATGTCCTCTCTGGACTATGACGTGAAATTCCACATGCTTGACAACCAGCTCCTTTTCCTTCCGATGTTCCCGTTCCTAGGAAACACTCAGCTCCGGCCGAATTTCCTTGACAGGCTCTTCAAGGAGCGGAGGATATTCAAGAACGAGATAATAGTGTTCGACACCCTGTCATTCCTTCTGATCAAGGACAACATATCCCATGAGAAGAGCTTTGAGGTCATAAAGACCCTCAAGGGCATAAACAGTCTGAACAGGACGATAATATTCTGTGTGGACCCTGACCACCTCAATGAGAAGTTCCTCACCCTCCTGCGCTCTGTCGCCGACGTATATTTCAATGTCGAGATAAAGACCTTTGCTGGGAATATAGTGAGGGTGATAAACATCAGGAGGTTCAAGAGGCCCGGAGACAACATCATAAACACGATACCGTTCAAGGTAGAGCCTGGCAAGGGTCTTGCGATAGAGATTGCATCATTCGCATGATGATCATGGTCGATTTGGTTGCAGATAGGCCAGGGAAAGGATAAAAAAAGAGGCATCAAGAAAAAATACTATGGTAATCAGAAGGAAACCGCCGGTCACGAGGAGCTATGACGATGCTATGAGGAAATTTCCTCACCTGGCAAGATACGTGAGGAAGATAACTAGGGAACTTGGCGAGCCGGAGTGGTACACCAAGCTTGACAGGGATCTCAAGGGCCTGGAATTCCCAAACCTCATATATCCTGTAGGAGACCCGCTCTTCATCCACATCTACAGGAAGAAGGGAGAGCCTTCCATCTACCATGTGATAGAGCCTGAGATGGACGAGAAGCTCAGGAAGGTGAATGACAAGATCCTTGACAAGATGATAGCAATATCCAACAAGTATCCTGTCCCGGACAAGATAGAGGACATGGAGCCCATCCTGATAAAGATATTTGACGAGGTCGCTGAGCTCGATGAAGGGAAGAAGGGCTCAAGCCTCCTGACCATGAAGATAAGGCTGAACAAGTTTGATTATGAAATGATCAGGTATTACCTCGTCAGGGACAGGGTGGGCTATGGAAAGCTTGAGCCTCTCTTCCTCGACCCGTATATCGAGGATATCCATTGCGTCGGTGTCGGCTCGCTCTCTCTGGTGCA
This sequence comes from uncultured Candidatus Woesearchaeota archaeon, assembly GCA_963717515.1. GTDB lineage: Archaea > Nanobdellota > Nanobdellia > Woesearchaeales > DSVV01 > CAYXZQ01. Next base: position 511,437 of record OY970338.1, on the reverse strand, counting down.
CAAGGTCTTCGAGATGCTCAGGACAAATATCGTGTTCTCTGACGATTTCGAGCTCAACAAGTACCTGGTCGAGACAAGCGAGAGGGTTGAGAGGCCTGTCTCAGATGCAAGGAGCGTAGTCGACGCGATGATGCCTGACGGGTCCAGGGTAAACTTCATCTACGGAAGGGAGATAAGTCTTGAAGGCTCGAGCTTCACAGTCAGGAAATTCTCAGAAGTGCCTGTGAGCATCACCCAGATAATAAGCTGGAACACCATGGATGCCGAACTTGCAGCCTATATCTGGCTCTGCCTTGAGCACGGCATGAACATGTTCGTATGCGGGGAGACAGCATCAGGCAAGACAACGACCCTCAACGCCTGCTCTGCATTCATAAGCCCTGACGCAAAGGTCTATACTGTTGAGAACACCCCTGAGGTCACGATGCCCCATGATGCCTGGCAGCACTTGATAACAAGGGAGGCTGGGCAGGAGACAGACGTCACGATGTTCCACCTGCTGATTGCAGCGCTCAGGTCAAGGCCGAACTATATCATCGTGGGAGAGATCAGGGGCGAGGAGGGTAACATCGCTTTCCAGGCTATGCAGACAGGCCATCCAGTATGCTCCACATTCCACGCAGGCTCTGTCAGGAGTATGATACAGAGGCTTACAGGTCATCCGATTAACGTCCCCATCGCATCCATCGATAACCTGAATATTGTCCTTATCCAGCAGGTCGTCGAGCAGCACGGGCATTTTGTCAGGAGGGTGCTTTCGCTGACAGAGATAGAGCGATTTTACGATGTCGAGAACAAGATGATAACAAGGCAGGTGTTCAACTGGGACCCTGCAAGGGACCAGCACATGTTCCGGGGGCTCTACAACAGCTATGTGCTTGAGAAGAAGGTCGCCCTCATGCTGGGATATGAGGACACAAGGGAGATATACAAGGATCTGGACCTCAGGAGAAGGATACTCGAGAAGATGGTTGAGAACAAGATATTCAATTACTTTGATGTATGGAATGTGATAAGCAAATATCATACAGAAGGCACCAAGTCCCTTCCGTTCTCATTGTGAGGATATCATTAAGAGTATATTCAGGCAAATCAGTTCATGATCAAAATCATGATTGTTATCATGATTGATATAATTATCAATGCAAAGGTGTTATTGTGGGAGATTACATACTGGACGGAGGTTTCAACAACTATACGGAATTCTTCTACAAGCTTGTGCTCCCTACGATTGTCGTCAGCGTCCTGCTCTTCTTCGGCATAATCCTGTTCACCTCCATGCCCTTCTTCGTGCCGTATATCATGCTTTTCCTCGGGATTGTCTTTGTGGCGTTCTATCCATACATCAGCTTTGAGAAGCGGAAGGTCAACATGCATGAGAACATCCACCTGTTCATAACTTACGCAGGGACGCTATCTACGCTGAGGATCAACAGGACAATGCTCTTCAAGAAGATCGCAGAGGAGAAGGAGTATGGTGAGCTTGCCATGTTTGCTGACAGGATTGTCTATCTCTCCAAGGCATGGAACCTCGGCTATGCCAAGACATGCAGGAAGATGGCAGTGCTCTCTCCATCGAAGATATTCGGCGATTTCCTCGACAGGCTCGCTGCTGTCCTTGACTTCGGTGAGGACCTCGAGGTCTTCCTGACAGAAGAGCAGGACGCTGTGATGGATGACTATGCAAACGAGTACAACAAGTCCATGCAGAACATAAGGATGCTTGAGGATGTATTCATATCCCTGACGATAAGCATCGCATTTGCGATGGCAGCAGCTCTTCTGCTTCCGCTTCTGATGGGGGTCTCTATCATGGTAATTGTCAAGTACAGCCTTCTCGGCCTTCTTGTCATGGACCTCATGCTCATTCTCCTGATAAAAGGATTCATACCGAGTGACAGGATATGCCACAGCCTGATGATCCTGGATTCCGGAACAAAGAAAGTGCTAAAGGCTTTCATAATAATACTTCCCATATCATTCCTCATAATATCTGTGTTGACATACATCAACATCTTCCCATTCCTGTTCAATTATGCAATCGGCTTCACTCCTTTGATGATAGTAGGCATACTTGCATCTAATGAGGAGAATGAGGTATTCAAGAGGGACAAGGCATTCCCTACATTCGTCAGGGCTCTTGGCGGGGCTGTCGCGACAAGGGGCGGCGGAGTGACATCGAGTCTTGGAGCCCTGCGCGTGCATGACTTCGGTGTGCTCAATAACCTCCTGATCAATCTCTACAGGAGGCTCAAAGTTGGCTCTGAGCGCTTCAAGGGATGGCTGTTCTTTGCTGGTGAGTCAGGCAGCAACCTCATAAATTATTTCGTCCACATATTTGCAAAATCAATATACATGGGCGGGGACTCAATCAAGATAAGCGAGATAATAAGCAAGAATTTCACAAGGCTGATATCGCTCAGGAAGCTCAGGCTCCAGCTGGCAGCTGGGCTGAGGGGGGCGCTTTACGGAGCGCTTTTGGGTTTCATCACCACTGTATACATGTCGACAGCGATAACCCACATGCTCTCAGGCATGTTCAACAATGCGCTCCAGAATGCCATGAGCCAGGAGAACATGGCAAACCTGGTGAGTTCCATTCTGCCATCGATCCCTGCAATCAACATGACAGAGGTAAACATGTACATAGGGGTAATCGTGCTCATACATGCGTTCATATCATCAGTCATAATTAAGCTTGTCGACGGGGGGAACAAGTACGCAGCTCTTTTCGATTTCCCAATAATGGTCTGGATAGGCGCAGTCCTTTCATGGGGTATCCCGCTCCTTTCCCAGTGGGCATTCGGCAACCTCGGCGTGACCTGATATCCAGAGATATTTAGAGGTCGACATATCCAGCCTGTATGCATCATCTATGAAATATATGCAAGGATCATTCTTCAACTTTGTATACGATGTCCCCTTTCCTGCAGGGCTCTTTGACCTTGATTCCGACTGACTCTCCTGCCTTGCCTTCAGTGACATCGGCACGGTCTATCTGCATCGAGCCTATCTCCTGCTCAAAGTCAGTCACCGCTCCCCTGACATGCACTTTGTCGCCTGCCTTGATGCTTCCGGAAAGCTCCATCACTATGACGCCGAGCTTCCCGAAGAAATGAGTCACCTTGCCTATCTCCTTTTCTTCCATATTTTCACCCCCTGTGAAGGGTAAGGCATCGAATTTTAAAAAATTTGCGATAATAAGGCTCAATTATTCTTTCGATATGTTGCTCATATCCCCAGCAGATTATTTATGTCGTCGATATGGTCCAGGTAGACATGCATGCTCAATGAGTACACTGCGATGCCTCCCGGCTCAAGCCCTGTCTTCTCGCAGATGTAGCTCTGGAGCACATGCACCTGGTATATGTTTGCAGGGAATCCCATGAAGCAGTCATTGTTCCTGATGATCGCTGTCGCCGTGAGCCTGTCCCTTACCACCTTGAACCACAGCCCCACGACTCCCGGCATCTCCTCCCTGTCGTCTGTCTTGGAGTCCCTGACAGGATCCCAGAGCGGGACATAAAGCCTGCGGGTGAACCTCCTCTTCGGGTCATTGAGCAGGGGGATGACATAGTCGTCTATCTGGTCAACCTGGGAATTGTAGTTGAATATCCTCTGGCCGTACGTATACTTGTATGAATGGATGGTCTTCTTCATGAGAAAGATCCTCTTTATTTCATCTATAGTGGGATAAAGCCATTTATCAGACCTGCCGAGGATTGCGATCGGCTCTGCAATGTCCCTGGCAGGCTCCTCTATCAGCAGGTTGACATTGAGCAGCTGGCGAAAGATCCTTCCCATGCCGTCCCTGTGCTCTGTCCCTTCCCTGATTATCTTTGTCAATGCATCCTTCCACGCAGCTAGCGTCGTCCTTTCAGTTATCTCAGCCATTTTCTAGCAGAATGATGTCAGCTTGAGGTCTGCCCCCCTGACTGTCCCGAAATCATAGCAGAAGAGCGGGATCTTGTATATGTTCAGGATATGGTCGACTTCCTTTAGCACGTCTACAGCCGGAGCGCTTGCAGACCTGACGATCCTCATCCTGTCCCCTCCGTCGAAAATGCCCGATATCTGCTCCTTTGCTTTCAGGTACTCCTTTATGTCATCCCTGAAAAAATCCTCCATACCCTTTATCTCGAGCCTCTTGAAGTCCTCAGAGCTCATGCCCTCGCTGAACTCAGAATATGCACAGGAGAATGCTGTCTTGAAGTCTGTCGGCATCCCGCACGCCTTGAATATGGATGTCTCGCTCAGGCAGAACTCATCGACCTCTTTTTTTGTGCTCTCTATCAGGTCGACTACGATGTTCTGGTCGAGCCCTTCCTGCTTCCAGCCGTAATTCCAGAACCTTATGTAGTTCCTGCTTGCCTTGAAGAGCTGCTTCTCATGAGGCCTGTTGAGCCTTATTAGCGCGCTGAAATATTCCTCTGACCTTAACCTCTGGGAGCTGCTCGATATGAACAATGCCTTTAGGATATTGCTCACAAGCTTCCTGAACTGATTGATGTTCTTTCCAATCTCGAAAAATTTCTTTATGTCGATGGCAATGCTTGTAGAAGCGACAGGCAGGCATTTATTGTCCTGCTTCTTAGTGTAATAGTCGAAGTCCTGCCTGTTGAGAGTGTAAGGCCCTGCCTTGCCCAGCATATAGGGCGGGCGATGAAGGCTCTTGTTCTTGAAATAGAGGCTCATGCCGGATCTTGAATAAATGGAAATGATCTTTTCGAACAATGCAGGATGCTTGTAGAATTCTGTGACTGAGGTATCAAGGATGATGTTCATGCCGCTCTTTTTCAGCAGGGCAAGCTCTGTGATGAATTCAATCACAGGCTTCTCGTTCAGTATGTTCTTGACATCGATAACAAGCGTGACTGACCTTCCGAAATCCTCGCAATCAGAGATTACCCCTGAGATGAATTCCCTCTGCTCTTCAAGGCTTGAAGACTGGATGCATCTCTCGAAATCATTGAGCCCGATGACATCATTGAAATCCCCGAGCACGCTTCCCATGGCATTTCGCAGCTCTCTGAGCGTGCTGAACTTGTCAGACTGGAAAAGGAGCGAATTCAGCCTGCTTACCCAGGACTCAGGATCGAACTTGTATATGATACCCTGCCGCTCATATCCTTCGATCGGCATTGCAGGGAGGTTAGGCCGGGCGATTATTATCCGCCTGTGCCTCTTTCCAAGAATTATCTCCTCATCCTCCTCAATGCCGAGCTGGAAGAATTTCTCTCCCCTGTTGCCTGTCCTTGAGATGTTGAGCAGGCCGTCTCCAACAAGCTTGTTTAGGTGGTAGAGGATGTTCCTGTGAAACTTTGCTTTGGCCTGGGTGAGATTTCTCTTCTCAGCCTTGTCGATGAAATCTCCTGCAAGCTTCTCATTGATGATCTTCATGTCATCCCTGAAGATGTCGTTCACAAGCTCGGAAGTAGATACTTCCCTGTTCGGCTGTTTCCTGAGGAACTTGATTATTGAATCTTCAGTGATATGCATTACCAAAGGGTAGTGAAATGAATATTTAAATTTTTGGATTTATTTTCAGGAAAACAATGCCATTTCCTCATACTTTATAAATGGTTCAGGGAATTCCTGAATCATTCAGGGAATCATGTGGACGTAGATTTATATTTCAGGATTGCGTTCTTTTAATTCTTATGGGGGCAAGAACTCTTTCAGAGCTGGATTCCAAAGACCTGCTAATCATGAGCCATCTGAGGAACAATGCAAGAAAGAACCTCACAAACATCTCCAAGGAGACAAGGATACCTGTTTCAACCCTATTCAACAGGCTCAAGACATTCGAGTCCACGTACATCAGGAGGCATACTGCAATCCTCGATTTCTCCAAGCTTGGTTACGGGGCAGTGGCTAACATAATGATCAAGGTGAACAAGGCCCAGAAGATTGAGCTTGGTGCGTTTCTCAAGAAGAACCGGAACATCAATTCACTTGTCAAGATAACGAACGGCTATGATTTCATAGTAGAGGGTGTCTTCGAGAGCATATTCGAGTTGGAGGACTTCCTGGAGACTCTCGATGAGAGATTCAAGATCCTGAAAAAGGATGTATACTATGTCATCGAAGACATCAAGAGAGAGGAGTTTCTTGCAGACCACGCCCTGCTGAGCATGATAAATTTCTGAAAAATTGGTTGGATCTCTTATATTTCACTTCTCTATCCTAAGCCCCCTCGTCACGATCTCCTTGACAAGGTCTATGTCATCCTGCGTCACCTTGGTTGCAAGCCTCATGCGCGCAGATGCCTTGGCAAGCCTGAGGAATCCCACCACAAGCCTTGGTGATATTTCTATTAGGTACCTGTTCTCATTCTCCTTGATCTCAGCGATGAAGTCGATTATGCCCCTCTCGAATTCGACAGGGATATCCACCTTGATATCCTGGGCATATTCCACATAGTCCCTGATGAAGCTCTCATCCCCTGTCAGCGCTTTTTTCTTCTCTGACCTGATGATCTTCTTTGATATCTCCACAAACTGCTGTATGTCAGGCTTCCTTATCAGGAATACCAGGTGGAACCTTGTTAGCAGCGCTGAGTCAAAAGGCATCTGCTTCTTGAGTGTCTCAATTGTCCAGCCTGCAAATCTGTCGCCGACAGGATTGGCCGTGGCTATGACCTTTATCCTTGAGTCGAACTTGTAGTGCTTGCCCCCCTTGTCGTATGTTATGAATCCCTTCTCCATCGCGTTGTAGAGGGATGCCCTGTCCCTCTCCTGCATGAGGTTGAGCTCATCTATCGCGCATAGCCCCTTGTCAGCCATCGGCAGGAGCCCTTTCAAGACCTCATTTCCCTTCACAGTGACTGTAAGCCCTACACCTGATGTCCCTGAGCCCAGGCCGAAGCTCGATATTGGCGAAAGCGAGGATACAGAGCGGAGTATGTCTGTCTTTCCGGTTCCCGGGTCGCCGAGCAGCAGGATGTGCACAGGCTCGGCATAATTTGCGAACAGCTGTACAGAAGCAGCCTTCTTGACCTCATCCATGCCGACGATGTTCATTGCAATGAATTTTTGTATCATGTCCGGGGCATTTCTTGAGAATTCTGAAAATGCTCTCTTCTGCACCCTGTCTTTTACTGCCTTATTAAGCCTGCTTATGTAATCAACGATATCCTGCTCTTTTGTCATTGGGGATATCACTGGGAATGACCTCTCAGCCATGACCTGGGGAGATACCTCGAACATTCCTGTCGTCAGCTCAGTCTTTTTCTGCTTCGCAAGCAGGGTTATCTCCCTGATGTCAGCATCTTCAAGGAACACTGCAAGCTCTGCAAGGATCACTTTCTTCTCAGCAGGCAGTGGGACGATGCTCCTGAGCAGGTCGATAAGTCTTTTTGCCATTCATCCTGATTATTTGACTACATGTATAAATATTTTGTTCTAATTCTGCTCTGCATCTATATTCCTGTCTATAAGCCAGTCTATATGCCTGTCCAAAAAAGCAAAAACTATTTATTGGATGAAGTTTCATCGCTGGGTGATGGACGCAAGGATCAAAGAGGACATCATAAGCATACTTGATTCTTCTATAGAGGCGCTCAGGGACAGGGACAGCATGAGGCTTCGGAGCCTGAGCGACCATACTATCCATAATGCGTCCATTTTCCAGGACAAGGACTCTATCTCCATTGCAGTCATAATGTATGCCCTTTCGAAGATTATAGACAGGATGTCCCGCATCGAGCCTGTTGTCTTCAGTTCGCTCGGGAAGGCCAGAGACTGCCTGAAGGGTTCTGATTTCAGCGGGTATGAGGAGAACATAAGGCTCCTCATGGACACCATCGCTGATTTCGACAGGAAGCTGGACCTCTATATCCAGAAAGTCATAAATGAGGCCGAGATAAAGAAAGGCTCAAGGCTGTATGAGCATGGCATATCCCTTGCCCAGACAGCTGGCCTCCTCGGCATCTCCCAATGGGAGCTCATGAAATACATCGGCCAGACCAAGATACCGGACCAGTTTTCGGATGATGTCAAGGTAACTGACAGGCTTGCGCATGCCAGGAGGATATTCGGCCTAGGATGAAAAAGCCGCTGGTGTTCGATACAGGGCCCATCATAAGCCTGACGCTCAACAACATCCTCTGGGTGCTTGAATCCCTTCATGAGAAATCAGGTGTGGAATTCCTCATCACGCCGGCTGTGTATTACGAGCTTATCGAGAGGCCTCTCTCTACCAAGAAATACAAGTTTGAGGCTCTCCAGATACTTCCTCTGATAACGAGGGGGATATTAAAAAAGACAGGCACACCTGAGTTGGCTTCAAAAGCAGATGAGCTTCTCGAGACAGCGAACCATACTTACAGGGCATGTGGTAACTGGATTAAGATTGTCCACAAGGGTGAGATGGAATCCATTGCATGCGCAATCCTCATGGGCTCAGACACCCTTGTCATAGATGAGAGGACCACCCGGGTCCTCATCGAAAGCCCACGCCTGCTTGAGAAGCAGCTGTCAAAGAAGCTCCACACGGGGGTCGAGGTAAACCAGGAAAATCTTGAAAAGCTCAAGATTGAGCTCAAAGACCTAAAGGTCATCAGGTCATTTGAGCTTGCGACCATCGCTTATGAGCTTGGCCTGCTGAACATATTTGCTCAGAAAGAGGAGGAAAGCATTGTGCCGGACATCAGGAGGGCCGTGCTCGAAGGTGTCCTATGGGGCGTGAAGCTCTCCGGCTGCTCAGTCAGGCGGGAAGAGATATATGAAGTCCTCGACTTGGAGAGTTGAGACACTCAGCAGGGTCCACCGCAGTCCTCGTCGCAGGCATCTGTCTTGAAGTCCCAGTCATTGTCGATGCCGTCATTGCATAGCCCGCTTTCATCCGGCTTCTTTGTGCACAGGTCAGCATTACACACGACGACATACTGACCTGCATTGATGTCCTTCTTGACATAGATTGGGCTAGCCTGATTGCTGGTGAGATTTATCGATACTATTAATGGGACATCCACCTTGAAGAACAATGTGCTCGGCCCAGAATTTGTCATGATGTCAAATACGATGGCATCAGGCTCAGTATATATCCTGTCGACAAAAGCGGGCACCTGTACGTCAAGGGTCCTCTTGGCAAATCCCGGTGCGTAATAGACATCCTCTACGCTTGAGGTGATATCATTGCCAATCCTCTTGCTGTCAGCGATAAGCACATCCTCCTTCATCTGGGTGGTCTTTGAGAAATTATAGACTACAAGAGGCACGAGTATCGCTGTCATGATGCCGATGACCATCAGGTATTCGACAGCAGACTGTGATCTTCTTTTAGTTCTTGCCATATTATCCATTCCGGGTCAGTAATAAAATATCAGGAGAGCGATGATTATGGCTGTGAACATGATTATGCCGCCTGCGATGAACACTATTCTCGATGCGATGGAATGATATGGTATGCCTCCCCTGTGCCTTGAAACGTAATTCATGTGCTCTTCTATCCTTTCATCATCATGGCCGGCCTTTTTCAGGTCATCTTTCACATCGCCTGAATAGTCGCCGTCTTTCATCCTCTTCTCGATATAGTGGACTGTCCTGAAGTCCAGCCCGGTATTAAGAAATTCCTCTCTGCCTGAGTCCTTATCTATTGCCATTTTCACCTATTTTTTCAGTTTCTAAAACAATTTGCCGCTTTATATATTTTTTGATTTCGAAAGGTTTATATACTTGTAATATATAATGTCTAACAGTATAGTTAAATCTATACCAATTGACAAAATGAATTTACTGTTTCATGGTGGTGCCGGAGAAGTCGGAAGGAGCTGTATTTCTGTCGATGACAGGTACCTCTTTGATGCAGGCCTGAAGATAAGCGAGGAGGGTTCAGAGTATCCTATGCTCTTTGATGCCCGCAGGATTAAGGCTGTCTTTCTCAGCCATGCGCATCTGGACCACAACGGGGCGCTTCCACTTCTAAACCACAGGGGACTCAACTGTCCTGTCTTCTGCAATTCTATGACCAGGGACCTATCGAAGATAATGCTCAGCGACTCTTTCCATGTGGAGAAGCTTGAGAACCAGTCACCCGGCTACAGCAGGGAGAACATCTATAATGTACTGGCGCTCATGCAGAACACAGTCTATGACAGGGAATACAGGCATGACGGACTGAAATTCAGGTTCCTCTACGCAGGCCATATACCTGGGAGCGCATCAGTGCTCATCGAGTACAAGGGAAAGCGGATACTATATACAGGCGACATAAACACGAGCGAGACCCATCTGCTGAAAGGGGCAGGGAAGTTCCCGAAAGATGTCGATGTCATGATATGCGAATCGACTTATGGGGACAGGAACCATCCTCCAAGAAAATCAGCAGAAGAAGCCTTCACTGGCATGGTCCGAAAGACAATCGACAGGGGAGGAACAGCTCTCATACCTGCATTTGCAGTCGGCAGGTCCCAGGAAGTCCTAATGATCCTCGCAAAGTCCAGGTGGGATGTACCGGTATATCTTGACGGGATGTCAAAGCAGGTCTCTGCCTTGTTCCTGAAGAGGGCGGAATTCCTCAAGGACAGGACAGGTCTGCAGGCTGCTCTCAAGGATGTCAGGTTCGTCAAGAAGCCGAGAGAAAGGAAAGAGATTATCAAGGAGCAGGCAATAATTGTGACAACCTCGGGGATGCTTGACGGAGGTCCGGTGATAGACTATCTGGGCTCCTTGTATTTCGATGCGAGGTCTTCGGTCCTGATGACAGGATACCAGGCTGAGGAGACGAATGGCAGGCTCCTCCAGGAGCAGGGAAAGGTCTATATCGACGGCATCAGGCTTAAGGTGAAGGGCACAGTGAAGAAGTATGACTTTTCAGCGCATTCTGGAAGGAAGGAGCTTATCAGGCTCATCGAAAGGATCAGGCCGAAAAAGCTAGTCTTTGTCCATGGGGACAGGCCGTCATCCGAAAGCCTTGCAGCCCATTTCAGGGACAAGGCTGATGTTTACACTCCTAAAACAGGTGATACTATTGGGATATGAAAGAGGTGGAAATCATGAAATTTAAGGTCAGGGACATCCTCGAGTCGATCGATGATGATGATCTCTACAAGATGCAGGCTGACCTTGCAAAAGGCGGCATCTTTTTGAAGAAGCTTGTGGATGACAGGCTCAAGAAGCTTGAGAACACTAAGAAAGGCTACTGTACGACATGCGGTCAGCCCCTGGAGAATAAGTACAAGACTTACACTCTCCTGTTCGGTCCTGAGGATTTCAAGAAAAAGGCATCGTTCTGCGAGATTGACTGCCTTGAATATTTCCTTGCAGGGCTCAAGAAGATAGATGAAAGGGTCAAGAATGGTGATGTCGATGGCATACAATAAGATAATGAGGCTCTGCAGGGACAGAAAGGACAAGCTCAGGATGCTTCTTGATAATGACACGGTCAGTCTCAGGGATGACCAGGTCAACCACATCCAGGGAGCGATAGACGAGATTGAGCTGTTTCTCCTGACTCTCCAGCAGTTCCAGCAGAAGGAGATCCGTGGCAATTTCAGTCAGTCACCTGCTAAGCAGGCAGAGAAGAGCGGCATATTTTCAAAGGTCGGAAGCATATTTGCACCGAGGAAGGCTCAGACCAGCAGGGAATTTACCCTGAGCAGCAGCTACAGGGAGAAAAGCCTGGGCCAGGGGGTATAAGATGGATGATAAGAGCAGGAGCAATGATGAAGTTTATGATGACTGGATAAACTACATAAAGAAGAGGAACGACATTTTCAAGAAGACAGACACAGCATGAATCTTTTTTTATGAGGATCTGAATATTTCCCTCCTCATCCCAGGCAGTTTGATAACCAGTTTCTTTTTGGTCATGGGGTATATTTTATATATGGACCAGGGTTTTCCCTGCGTATGGCCCGCGATGAATCCGCAGAGGCAGGATATTTCCAGGAGCTTGTCAGGGAGATAAAGGATATAAAGCCTTCAAAAGACGTGCTATCAAGGCTGAAGCTCGATCTCTGCACAAAATACAAAAAGAAGAGCATTCCTACTGACATAGAGGTCCTCCTGAATGCTGAAGATAAGGATATCGGTTCAGTCAGGAAATATCTCAGGACAAAGCCCACAAGGAGCTTGAGCGGTGTGGCTGTCATAGCAGTGATGGCAAAGCCATTGGCATGCCCTCATGGAAAATGCATCACCTGCCCAGGAGGGGTTGATTCTTTCTTCGGAGACACCCCGCAGAGCTATACAGGAAAAGAGCCTGCAACGAGGAGGGCAAAAAGGAACGGCTTCGACCCGTATCTCCAGGTCTTCAACCGCCTTGAACAGTATATCGCTGCCGGGCATGAGCCAGAGAAGGTCGAACTGATTATCATGGGCGGCACTTTCATCTCAGCACCCAAAGCGTACAGGGAAAGGTTTGTCACAGACGCTTTGAGGGCCATGAATGATTTTTCAGCGAAATTCTATAGGAGGGGCGAGCTTGATATTGCCTGTTTCAGGGATTTTTTCGAGCTGCCAGGCGATATCAAGGACCCGGCCAGGGAGTCATCGATACGAAAGAAGGTCCTTGCACTCAGGAACAGAGCAAAGGGGAAACTTGAAAATGAGCAGCAGAAGAATGAGTCCTCAGTAGTGCGCTGCGTCGGGCTTACCATTGAGACCAGGCCTGATTATGGGAAGCTTGAGCATGGCAATGAGATGCTCCGCCTGGGCTGCACTAGGGTGGAGATAGGTGTGCAGTCAGTGTATGACGATTCCCTGGAAAAGATGCAGAGAGGGCACACGACAAGGGACAGCATAGAGTCTATAAGGACCCTGAAGGACCTCGGTTTCAAGATAAATATCCATTATATGCCCGGGCTCTTTGTATCGAGGAAAAATGACCTGAAGGGCATGAGGCAGCTCTTCGACGATCCAGATTACAGGCCAGACATGCTCAAGCTCTATCCCTGCATGGTTATCAGGGGGACTAAGCTGTACAATATGTGGAAAAAAGGGCTGTACAAGCCCCTTTCGACAAGGCAGGCAGCTGGGCTCATAGCTGATTTCAAGGAGCATGTGCCTCAATACTGCAGGATAATGCGTGTGCAGAGGGACATCCCTTCATATCTCATATCCTCAGGCGTGGACAGGACAAACCTCAGGCAGTATATCCAGGAGTCGATTGATAAGAAAGGCAGAAGATGCAGATGCATAAGGTGCAGGGAGATAGGCAGGGCAAAGGATCTTAAAGGGAAGATGGAAATATCAGCGATGTACTATGATGCATCTGGAGGCGGTGAATTCTTCATCTCGTATGGGAACAGGGATGTGCTTGCAGGCTTCTGCAGGCTGAGATTCCCTTCGCAGTCCCTGAGAAAAGAGATAACCGGGCAGAGCGCAATCATCCGCGAGCTCCACGTGTACGGCCAGGCAGCAGGCATAGGGAAGAAAGGGGATGTCCAGCACATGGGCATAGGAAAGCTGCTCATGCAGGCAGCTGAAAGCCTGGCAAAGCTTTACCTCAGGAAAAAACTAGTTGTCATATCAGGCATCGGCGCAAGAGAGTATTACAGGAAGATAGGTTATAGGAAGCAGGGTCCATATATGATCAAGAAGCTGTAATGGCTCTGATGTGTTCTGGATTAAAGAGTCCGCCGAGGGCATCATAAGGGAATTTTTTAAAATTAAGCAGGTTTGCTGTGGAAAGCCTGATGAAATCTTGCCTACTGTATCTAAGCCTGCACTGCTTCTGGTAAATTTCAGGTCCGTACCCAAGCATGTTTGAAAAGATTTTCATATCCTCAAGCAACGGCATTCCCCTTCTGAGATTGATGTCAATATTATAACCTGATTTTATTTTCCGGAGTCTTGCCTTCCTGGCGAGGAATCCATAAAAAAATCCATGATTCAGGATGTTCAAAGGTTCGGCCATCTGCAGTTTGTCATAATCAAAAACAGTTATGGCCTTGCCTTTCCTTGGCAGGCGCCTCTCCCTTATCGAATCAGCCATTCCAGTGCAGTATTTCAGCCATGTGAAGACTGCCTGGGAATTGATGGATGTTGACACTTTCCTCTGTTTCTGTGCAGGGTGGTTGTTGTTTCCATTTCTGCTGCTTATGTTGAAAAGATTCCTGTGGAAATACCTGTTTACGATCTTGAACAGATCTTCCTCTTTTTCGCTTCCATAGAACCTTATTGAGTTTTTGGACTTCTCAAGCTTGGCCCCTGCATACAGCATTCCAAGGTAAACAGACTCATCAAATCCGACTGCAGTAGGGACCTTTACACCCCTTATAAGGTCAATATACGAGAAATTTACATTATTGCCATACACCTTGCACGCCTTCTGGGAATTGAGCAGTATATCCTTGTCCTCAGCTTTCTGGAACACATTTATCCTCAACGACTCCGGCACATTGATGTTGACCTGGAACTGCTCCTGGAAATGATCCCTGTCACTTCTGAAATAATGGTGGATCTGGGTTGATAATTCATTTTCAGACTGGATTAGGTCTTCATGTTTGCCCAGAAATATCCCAAGGATGCCTGATGTGATGTGCGCAAGTGACTGGCTCTTGTCATAGCCCAGGGCCCTGGCCTTGCAGTATATCAGTTCCGCTGAATTCAAAATCCTTTCCTTTTTGTTATGGGTGTTCAATGCAGTTTCTGATTCTTTGACTGAAATGTTCAAACTTTTACAGAACAATGACAGCCTATCTTCTATATTCAATGGCAAAAATTCTTTCCTGTCAATTGTCCTTGTATGCATGCTGGCTGGAAATCCTGCGCTTTATATAAATATAACTCGTGGAATGCTGTCGATTAAGTCAATAAGATGCGATGCAATGATCCAGGTGATTCATTGATAAAATTATTAAATGAAGATGTTTTTTCTGTTGGCATGGCCAAAGGAAATGACGCAAAGGTCGAATTCAAGCCGAAATTCATCGAGAGATACTCGAATCTGACAGATTTTGGCGAGTTCAAAAAAATCTCTCTTGAATACCTCAGACGTAGCATCCGTGTGAACACGCTGAAGATAAGCATGCCAGAGCTGGTGAAAAGGCTTGAGACGGTCTGGAAACTCACGCCAGTTCCCTGGTGCCCTGAAGGATTCTGGATAGACCATAAGGGCGAGGGTGACGACTACAGGAGGGATGTGGGCAACCTACCAGAGCATTCCCTTGGATATGTATTCATCCAGGAGGCGGCTTCCATGATACCTCCGCTGGTTCTAGACCCGAAGCCAGGGGACAGGATCCTTGACATGTGTGCATCACCCGGGGCGAAGACGACCCAGATTGCAGGCTTGATGAGGAACCAGGGTGTGCTGGTAGCGAATGACTACAGGATCGACAGGATAAAGCCCCTCGGCCTCAATATCCAGAGGATGGGGATCTCAAATGCTATAATCACCAAGATGCAGGGCAGGTTCTTCAGGGAGCTTGAGTTTGACAGGATACTTGTCGATGCCCCCTGCTCAGGCACAGGCACAATCAGGAAATCTTTCAAGACCCTGCGCATATGGAACCCTAACATGGTAAAGAGGCTTGCAGGCACCCAGAAGCAGCTTCTTGAGACAGGCTTCAATAACCTGAAGAAAGGCGGGACTCTGGTCTATTCCACATGCACTCTCGAGCCTGAGGAGGATGAGGGTGTCGTGAGCTGGCTTCTTTCTAAATATAATGATGCGAAGCTTGAGTGCTTCGAGCTCAAAGGCCTGAAGAGGTCTGAGCCTGTGCTTGAGTTCGAAGGCACCAGGTTTCATGATGATGTCAGAAAATGCCTTAGGATATGGCCCCAGGACAATGACACAGAGGGGTTCTTCGTTGCGAGGTTCAGGAAGATGTGACTTCAGGGTTCATTCCCTGAAATAGAGCGCGAATCTGGAACCGTGATTTTTATATTTGATCTCATTATTCCTGATCACTGCTCCTGAAGCAGTATCATAACCATAGGTCGAGCCCCTGCCGTGTTTCGAAATGACGTCGACATAACCCTCCTTCAGCTCGGCAATCCTCTTTACGAGCTGAAGTCCGACCCCGTATCCTGTCATGGAGTTTTTTGAGAAATTAGAAAATATCAGAGGAAGCTCACTTTTTGGAATCCCTATCCCATGATCAGTAACTGAAATATCAATAATTGATTTACCTTTTGATATCCTAAGGTCAATCCGGTATCTCTTGTTCATGTTATCCTGGGCATATGCATCCCTTGAATTTCTCAGCATGTTCCATAGCGCATAGACAATGTCCGAATCAATTTTTTTCAGCCCCTCGATATTGCATTTAAGATCAAGGCTTTTCATATTGTTGTTGAAATGCTTCTTGATTAATCTTGTATCCATACTGAAGAGGTATTTCCTGTCGCCTGACACAACATAGGGCATGAGCGCCAGTGTCTTGACACAGGAATCATAGGTTTTTGAAAGATTCCTTGCGTTTTTATGCACAACCTCGAGAAAATTTTCATCACCTTTCAGGTATTCTTTGATGAACCCTTTGTATGACCTAAGAACCTGTGAGACACTCCTCAAGTCATGCTTTAAAATGCTCAATGAGAGGTTTGAATGATAGTGCTTTTGATTGAGATGCTTCTTTTTCAATGGCAGGGTGAGACCTAGCTTCTTGGCCAGTCCACTGTAATGGTCATACTGCGTAAAGAATGTTTCAAGGATATTGTGGACATTTTCCAGATTCTTCTCTTCCAGGTACTCAATCTGTTTAATGTTTTCTTCAAGATGAAGGATGCTCTCATCAAAGTCCAGGATCTCTTTCTCAAGCCTACTGATTCCAACCACCTAGCTGCAGATGACCTGCTGCTCATCCTCGGCAGTCAGGGCATCATCGAATTCCTCATCCACCTGGACATCGAATCTCCTGCATTCATCGTAGGTGTCAAGCCCCTCGTCGTAATTGTCGTCATCGCATGCGACTGTGACTTTATGGCAGCCGTCCTCCTCGCACGTCCTGTCTATCCCCATGCATCTTGCAAACCCCTGCTCCTTGCAGTACTCTTCTATCCTTGTCTCTTCCTTCTCAGAAAAGGTCTCATCGTTCTCTGATTCCCAAAGATGCCTTGTCATCCTGTACTCAGCCTGCTGTTCGCTCAGGTTCGCAGCAGCTTTCCAGAGTTCGTATTGGCTGACGTATGGTTCGCTTTCGTTTATGACGGCCATCTGTGCAGGGTAGCCGTTTTCAGATGTTATCTCGAATGTGTATATCTCTGGATTTTTCTGCATAGTGTAGCTTGAATAATCGTGTGCTGGAGCTGATGCACATCCGGCAAGGAACGCTGTTGCTATCAGGATAAGCAGTATTCTTTTCATTTTACTCCTTATAAGTGATAACTCATATATAAATATTGCGGTTATCAACCCATCATCATGAGGATCTATATATTCGGCTCTGAATATGAAGGTGATTCCATCGCTTTCAGGCTTGCTGAAGACCTAAAAGAGCTATCAGGAATTGAGTTCATCCGTGTTGACGACCCAGTTGAGCTCACATCAGATGATGAGATTGTCATAATGGATGCTGTGAAAGGCATTGATAAGCCTGAGATATTCTCTGGAATCGACAGGCTTGAACAGTCCGGCATATCCACCCTTCATGATTTTGACCTGGGATATTTTCTCAAGCTATCAGAGAAGCTCGGCAAAAAAAAGAATATAACCATAATAGGCGTGCCAATGACTGGAGATTACGTTGAGGTAAGAAACAGGGTCAGGGAGCTGTTGCTAGGGTTGAAGGGCTCCTCCTCCCGACCTTCGGCCCGTCAGATACGATGAATCCTGCTGCCCTGAGATTATCCCTCACCATCCTGGCGTAGCTGTATGTCGCAAGCATCCCTCCATTCTTCATCCTTTCCCTTATGTCCCTGAAGAAATCTGCCTGCCAGAGGTCCGGCTGCTTTGCAGGAGAGAACGGGTCCAGGAACACTGCGTCGAACTCTTCATTTATCGTTTTTATGGTCTTTCTGGCATCGCCCATCAGGAGACTGATGCTGATATTTCCCTTGCTGTACTCCATTTTTCCTGCAACCTCCTTCATAATCCTGTAATTCTTCAATGAAGGGTCCATCTCATTGATCTTTTCAAGTATCCTTCCGTCATTCTCAAGCCCGACAATCCTGATGTTGCAATCCGGGTTGGCCTCAAGAGCCCTGTCGAGCGCTGCGCAGGAATTGTATCCGAGACCGAAGCATATGTCCAGGATTCTGACATTCCCGCTTTTTGCCAACTCTGCAATCCGCGCGGGTTCAGCGTACTTGAGGAAGGCCTCCTCGACAGCCCCGCTCTTTGTATGGTAGACATCGCCCACTTCGTCATTGTAGAATGTCTCTGAGCCGTCGGCTGTGGTTATTTTGCGCATGGGATAGGGAAAATAGTGAACAGATTTAAATATGATGTTCATATGTATCTACTGGAGTATAGCAAACTTTAAAAATAGATGAAGATTACGTTTTTTAACTTTTGTTGGGGTTTATACATGAAATTTGAGGACATCCAGATTGTTTCTAACAGGTCAGCACACGGGCTTTGGGAGCTGACAATCCACGAGTTTGCAAAACATCTCTCTAAAAAAGATAGGAAACCTTTCATTGAAAACCAGCAGAACAATAAAGCGAGGACATTTCCCAGCGGAGAGACCCTACCGCAGCTTCTCTCAAATGTCAGGAGAAAGAACATCCATATAATAGGGGCTTTCCATGATAAATTCCTGTATGAAGACAGACGGGCCGTGATGGGCAGTGATCTGCCACTCGGGACAAAAGCAAGGCTGGTTGAGGAAAGGTTGCTTTCACTTGAAGCTGATTTCCGCGAGCTTGAAAAGACCTGTGATGCTGCTAGAAGGGCAAAAGCGAATGAGATCTCTGTATACTTCACGTATTATCCTGACGCAAGACAGGATAAGAAAGACGCACCCCATGTACCTATATCTGCAAAGCTCACGATGGACAACATTGAATCCTCTGCCGGCAGGAAGCTTGAGAGCATAGCTCTGATTGATGTCCACGCAGGCCAGACACAAGGGTTTACAAATGTGGGTGTCGATGAGATAAAATGCGCAAACCTGTTCATCACCCATCTGAAATATAAATATGGTACCCTGGATGATATCGTGATGATCTTTCCGGACGGAAGTAGCTATACAAGATTCCAGAGCACAGTAAAGCATTATAATCTCAAGCATTTGATAATCAATAAGAAGCGGACAGATGCAGGAGAGTCCAACATCGAATACTACCAGGGCGTATCACCGGATGGTCTCGTGGCGGTGATATTTGACGACATGATTGACAGCGGTGGAACTACGATTGAGGCAGGCGAGGAGGCCTACAGGCTTGGTGCAAGAGAAGTTCTTTCATACGCAACCCATTTTATCGCCAGTGCCAAGGTCGTCAGGGACAAGAAGACCCAGGAATTCAAGAGAGCCGAGTTTACGGAAGATAAATTTGCAATTTCTGGAATCAAGGTAGTCTCTTCAGATACCATTCCCAGGACCCAGGAATACCGGGAAGAACACAGGGATTGGTTTACGCAATTCACGATCGCACCATATCTCGGAGACCTGATTTACTGCAATGTAAGCGGATTGCCCCATAATAAATTCATCCAGGATTATGCAAACATTGCTAAGAATGGTAGAGATAAGGATATCAGGAATGAGATTGAGCGGTTCTTTATCTATTAGAATCTCAAGATAGATTTCTGCCCCTTCCTCTTCCTGGGGCTTGCCTTCTCGACCTTCTCCCCTATCTGCTCCTTTACGCTCTCTGCCAGTTTCCTGCTTTTCAGTATCTGGGCGATTGTCTCGACAGGCGAGTTCTTTACACCCTTTATGTCCCTTATGCTGTTCCTGAATAATGCCCTAGCACGAACCCTTCCGATACCCCTGAGCTTTAGCAGTGGCAAAAGCTCTTCCCTGACCCCGTATTTGAGCCTGACCCGGAGCTTTGCAATCTCCCTTACGATAGGGGCGAATTGCATCAGCTTGGCAAGCTCTGATGACGAATAGAGAAGCCAGTCAGCAAGCTCAAGCTTCATCCTGGTCTCTCCAGGGCGGATGTTGAATCTCTCCAACAGTGATTCCTCGTCAGCCTCCTCAATCCACTCGTTGAAGAACATCGCAGTCTTTATAGAATTCAGGTACTCATCGTATTCAGGCTCGAAAGCAGTGGGCTCAAGCACGAGAAGGTTGCTCTCGAATCTCACTGATTCCTCCTGGACCTCTTCGTACTCTTTGGTCGTGACCCTGAGAAGTGGCCGCAGTTCCTGTGTATATGAGATCATGTGAAGGAATGAAAAGGGAAGCAGCTGTCTGGATGTCGCCCTCTGAAGAGATACGATGAAATTATGCGCAGTCAATGGGTCAAGATAGAGCTCTGCAACCCTCTTGCCAATCTGCGTCGCCCTGTATTTGACATCCTCAAGCTCTGAAGCTGATGCGAATTCGTCAGCAGATGAGATGAGGAACTCATAATCCACGAGAAGGGCAAGCATCCTGTCGATTATGCTCTCAAGCTGTGCCATGTCCCTGTATTGGTGGGCCCAGAATGTGTCCTCGAAGAATCCAAATATCTGTTTTCTGCTCCTGACAAAGTTTGCGGATATGAGTGAGAGCAGGTAAGTCCTGAGCACTGGCTCGACAGCAAGCTTCGAGTATATCTCTTCAGGCTCGCCGTGGATGTATCTTTCGGTGAGCTTGTCTTTCTCAGCCTCGCTCCCGGCTATGATTATCGCCTCGCCCTCCTTGTCGAATTTTGGCCTCCCGGCCCTTCCTGCCATCTGGAGGTATTCAAGCACAGGTATGTACTGGAGACCTCTGCTCGTATATCTTCTAAGGTCCCTTATGATGGACCTGTAGGCTGGCAGGTCAAGGCCGAATGCAAGCGTGGGGGTGGCGGCTATTATCTTTATCAGGCCCTTTCTGAAATTGTCCTCGACAATCTCCCTCTGCTTCAACGTGAGTCCCGCATGGTGGAAGGCTGTCCCGTTCTTGATGCACAATGCGAGTCTCTGGCATTGCCTCGTCGGCCGTGGCAGGGCTTTGAGGGCATCGTCAGAAAGCTTGCTGAGAGCCGGGCTTCTCAGACCGCTCCTCAGCGCGATGTCCTCTGCAACCTTCTCCGCAGAACGCTTGGTATTGGTGAATATCAGGGCCTGCTTGCCCTTGCTGATCGTATCTAGAGCGATGTTCAGGGAGGGATTGTTGTACTTCTCCTTGATGAGAGTCCTTTCAACCATGTCGATGCATAATGGAGCTGAATATATAAACCTTGCCTGCAATTGTCCAGTGCAGGGATTAATTATTTAAACAGGGAAGGCTTAATCTGTCCATGCATCCTCATACGCATTTCATCGGAGGTGCTCTTCTTGGGGCGCTAGGCTACAGGCTCGGGCTGATCCAGTTCCATGACATTCTGATTATCGGCATAATCGCCGTCCTCATCGACCTTGACCATTACATATATTATATCTATAGCATGAAGGATGCCAACCCTTGGAGATTCTGGAACAGGGCCAACGACCCTGATTTCATAAAGAAGGCTCTGGGCATGCGCACATTCATCCACCATTACAATGGCATGGCAGTGATATTTCCGCTTCTACTGTTGGTCACACTGTTTGACATAAGGCTCGGCTTTATTCTCCTTGCCGCTTATGTTTCGCATATGGTCCTTGACCACCTCAGGTATTTCCACATAAGGGTAGCGCCGTACAGGAGAACAGAGGTTCTCGGACTTAAGATCTTGTGGAATGGATCAGAGGAATTGCTGTTCTTGATAATGACTTTTATCAGCGTTGTCATGATTTTCTGAAATATTGGTAATTTGATGAAAAAATAGAAATAAATGGGCCCGACCGGACTCGAACCGGTGATCAATGCCTTTCTGAGCGCAGCGAAGAACGACCAGGAAAATGGAATTTTCCGCTGCCTTGTAAGGGCACTGTCATAGCCACTAGACCACGGGCCCGTGCAATAAGACCTGATTTAGCCGGTTTTTAAATATTTTTCCATTAAATATATAAACCAGCGAATCAAGTGACCAATCATGCAGGAAAAATTGTTCAACATGCTATTTGAAGAGGACGAGATAACCTGGCAGACCATGATATACGAGCTTGTCAGGACAGAGGAGATGGACCCATGGGACATCGACCTCAAGGTTCTCTCCACAAGGTTTCTCGACATTGTCCGGGACCTCAAGAAGCTTGATTTCCGGATATCCGGAAAGATAATTCTTGCAGCAGCTATCCTCCTGCGCATTAAGTCCAGCAGGCTCCTTGAGGAGGACATCTCCCATCTCAACCAGCTGATTGCCTCGACAGAAGAGTCAGAGGATGACATAATGGACGATATGGAGGGTGATATCGACTACAGGCAGGAGGTCGATGATGACAAGTTCAGGCTTATCCCTAGGACGCCCCAGCCAAGGAAGAGGAAGGTGTCTGTCTTTGATCTTGTCGACGCTCTCAACAAGGCCCTCGATGTGAAGAAGAGGAGGACAAGGTTCGAGATCCCTGAAGCGAGGGTGACAGTCCCTGAGAAGAAGAAGGAGATAACAATCATAATCAGGGAGATATACGGCCAGATAATAGAATATTTCAGGGATGAGAAGATTAAGAAGCTCAGGTTCTCCCAGCTTATCCCGTCAGACAGGCAAGAAGGACAAGGTCTACACCTTCATGCCCCTGCTTTATCTTGACACGCAGAGAAAGATAGACCTTAACCAGCAGGCCCATCTGGATGAGATAGAGATATCCCTTGCAGGCTGAAGTATTTACAGGACAAATTCAAACATCTGAAGATGTATTAGCCTGCCTGTGGTAAGATTTATATACTTTGTCCCTGACTGAAAGTCCCATGACACCGATCGTGCTTTCAGTCTGTCTCGCAGGCTTGATCATCGGGACTTATACCGATCTCCGGACAAGAGAGGTCCCTGACTGGGTGAATTACGGGCTGATTTTCTGCGGATTTGGAATAGCGGCAATCAATTCAGTGATATTCTGGAGCACCAGATTCATGCTTGAGAGCATTCTCGGATTTGGGTTTTTCTTCATAATAGCGCTGCTGATGTATTATACTGGCCAGTGGGGTGGAGGGGACTCGAAGATGATAATGGGTCTCGGCGCCCTTGTTGGCTTGACCCTGCCTTTTTCAGGCTGGCTTGGACCGGGGTTTTTCGATAATGGCCTGCCTTTCCTTATCAATTTCCTGCTGTATTCGGTATTTGTCGGGGCAGCATACGGTTTTCTATGGAGCATAGGCCTTGCAATAAAGAACAGGAAGAGATTCGCTGAAGAGTTCAGGTCAGCGCTTGCAAAGAGGGGTAATGTGACGATGAAGAAGCTGCTGATTGCGATTGCTATCCTTGGAATCATCGCATCATTCTTCCTTGCATTGCCGTTAAAGCTCATGATTCTTGCCTTCATTCTTGTCATCGCCCTCACATTCTACATGCTGATATTCATAAAGACTATCGAGAAGGTATGCATGCTCAAGCTGGTCCAGCCAGACAAGCTGACGATCGGCGACTGGATTGCTGAGGATGTGAAAATAGGGGACAGGATAATCTGCGGCCCAAAAGACCTAGGTATAGAAAAGGGCCAGATTGAGGAGCTGAAGAAGTTGAAAAGGAAGGGGAAAGTCGACAGGATCCTCATAAAGGAGGGAATACCTTTTGTACCGAGCTTCCTTGCAGCATTCCTGCTTGCTTTGTTTTTCGGAAGCAGCCTGTTCCTTTCCTTCTTATGATTACAACCTTATGATTATGGTATCCTTATCAGGCTGTCAAGAAGATAGTCCTTGTCATCAATGTCGTCTTTCTTCTCATCTGCATCGAGTACCTCTTCCTTTGGCGCCTCATCCAGGGACTTGGCAGTACCCAGCAGCTTGGCATGTATCTCTTCAAGCTCTGTTTCAATTGGCTTTTTCGGGTTCCACTCAAGCTTGAGGTTGTCTCCCTCTTTTCTCGGGATGATGTTGACCAGGAAATGCGGCTCTTTCTGGCCTGCTGCTAGGCCGTTGTTGACGATGATATTGGTCCCCTGAGCACCAAGTGTCTCGAAAGTTATCGTCGAGAGCTTGTTCGCGACAGTAAATATGTGCGAGACAGCATCATCAGGGACATTCTCAAAAATCGGATAATGCCCTTTTGTTGTAAGGACTATATGGCCGGGTATCGCAGGCTTCCTGCTAAGGAATGCAGCAATCTTGTCGTCCTCATATATCAGGCTCTCCCGATTCCTGATAAGCTCACATATCCTGCATGTCATTTTCTCTCCAGCAGCCCCTTGAGGGCATCAATGTCAATTTTATCATCCGGCTCCTTTCTTGGCTGAGGATTTATTTCATTTCGGGGTTCTTCTTTAACAGGGTTACTGTCCCCTCCTACTGTCTCAACTGTCGCTGATTGGGGACTGTAAGGTCCTTTTTCTTCTGGATTATTAGCAGTATCTTCAATCACTTGTCCATCTCCGACACCAAACACCTGGCGGATTCTCGGAATCAGTCTCTTGCCGGCCCCAGCGATCTCGTCTTCACTCATCTCATTTTCCGGAATCGATAGATTGACCCCGTCATTATCGCTTCTTGGTATGACATGTATCATGAAATGAGGGGCTTTCTGGCCTGCTACAGCGCCGTTTGCGACAAAGATGTTTGTCCCCTTTACGAGGAGTGATTTAAGCAGGGTGTTTGAAATCTTTTTCGATACCCTGAACAGATGCGCGACCTCGTCATCAGGTATCTGAGGCAGGATTGCATGATGCACTTTTGGGATGAGCAGGATATGGCCCGGGCTTGCAGGGTTGATGTCAAGGAATGCAAGCACTTTGTCATCCTCAAAAATCTTTTTTGCAGGCACCTTGCCGCTCACAATATGGCAGAATATGCAGTTCTTCTTCTGGAGCTCTGCAACCTCCTCAGCTGACATGCCCTTGAGATCTGCTTCTGATATCATTGTCCAGGTTAAGGGCAGGTTATTTATAAGTCTTTTCCAGGCTCCCCAGTTCCTGTCGTCCCTTGTGATTGTGCAATATTTTCTGCGCTTAATGCAGAGTGACCATGCCAGAGGGCATGCTTCCTGTAATCAAAAACATGATACTGCCTGCTAGGAGAGCTATCAAAGCCAGGATGACGGACGGCACCAGTATGATGCCGAAGAATGCTCTTGCCCTGGATATGCCCTGAAACCTCGAGACACCGATTGTTTCGGCGACAATAAGATGGATCCAGCCCGCAATGGTGATAGTTATTACCAGGATTTCCAGAAAAGCCAGGGGGCCGGGCGCTTTATCAAAGAGCAAGCCAATATATGACTGGAAATCTGTGATATTTCCCGGATAAAATATGTATGATACGCTCTTTATGGCTGCTATAATCAGGCCGTATATCACGAAGATGATCCCTGAGTATGAGACAGGCTTGAATGTGTTGTAGAATCCTTTTTTTGCCCCTAGGATGAGCAGGCCGGTGTGGGAAAGCGCTGCAGAGACAAATGGGATGGCAAATCCAAAACCGATGCTGATGATGAGCCCGAAAAGCTCGATGAATATCAGCAATAGCCCTGCATCTGAGAACCTGAGAAGCAGGGGTATGCTGAGAAGCATGCTTATTGTCACAAGGATTATATAGCTGATGCTGAAGAAGAGCCAAGGTCTTGCATAACCCTTTTCATCGCATACAGTATTGAAGAACTCAGACGGCCTGAAGAATATGTTCCGTATTGTGTTGATGATGTTTTCCATCAGCATGATATTAATGACATGGAAGTTTAAAAACTTTGCTGTTGCTGAGCAGATTATCTTGATTTTCCTGTGTTAAGCACAACCCATCTTTGGGGTCTTTTCTTCTTGCCCAGTCTCTTTACAGCGGCGTTTATCCTATCCTGGTAAAAGCTGGTATAATAGGATATGAGTGTCGAAAGGGAGTAGATGAGTACGCTAACGCCGAGAAGCATGTATACTATGCTGAAGATTATGGTGTACCAGTGAGACGGCAGCCGGTCTGTATAACCTCTGGATGTGAGGGATATTGCTGCGAAGTACAAAGATTCCAGAAAGGGCCATTTCTCAGCGAAATGATAGACAAGGCCTCCCAGAAGGAGAACCAGTGTTATCATGGTGACCAGTGTGAGGAGTTTTATTGCCAACTCCTTTCTCTTTTCATTTGGTGTAAAATACATTAATATATATAAAGATATACTGATATATAAATTTTGTCAAAATAGTCTAAAGATTTCTTGATTCCTGAAATATGGATGGCTTATACCAGAAATCGCTTTCAGCCGACAAGTGTGTGTTTCTTGACCCATTCAAAGATGTTTCCGAGGTCATAATAGCTTGCCATTGTCTGGTAGCAGGTCGAAAGGCAGTGTTTCCTGCATTCCAGCTTCATCTCTGTGAGCTTCTTCTTGCTGAATTTCGGGTTCCAGACCGTTCCCCAATCGACAGGAGAATCGAACATCTCAAAGCATGGAGACAGTTTTCCGTCAGGCCGTATGAAGCTCCCATTATGCCCTGCCCTGCAGTCCCAAAGATGGTTGTGCTTTCCCCTTATGAAGCCTTTCATCTCATTGAGATGCCTGTTGGAATTGACCATGGGATAGCCTTCGTTCTGTTTCTGGACCAGCCAGTCGATGAGCCTGTCGAATTTCTCAAAATCCTCTCCTTTTAACGCGAATTTGTAATCCTTGTGCTCATAATGGTCATGATCCATCAGAGGCTGCTCAGCGACGTGATAATCAGTCCCTATCCTGTATTTCCTCGCTATCTCTGTAAGCTCTCTGACATCATCCATGTTCTGGCTTGTTATGTTGATGTTGAAGAATATGATATAGCCGTACTTCTTCTGCTTCTTGACAAGGTATTCAAGCTTCGGCTTTATCACAGAAAGGGCTTTTGGCAGGCCTGGCTTGGGGTTGACTACGTCGACAGCGATATTGAAGGCTGCAATCCCGGCCTTTCCGGCCTTGTCTATGAAATCTTCTGTCAAGAGATAGCCGTTTGTCGGTAGGTAGACGAAGAACCCCCTCTTTGCGCCGTACCTGACCACGTCAAGGATGAATTCAGGGCGCATGAGAGGTTCGCCTCCCATCAGCGCAAGCACCCTGCAGCCGACGCTGTGCAGCCAATCTATAGAATCTTTTGCTGTCTCAAGGGTCATCCCTGGCCTGTTCTCATCATGCTGGAAGCAGTAATGGCAGTCTATATTGCACTTGTATTCAGTAAACAGGTACGAAAGCATGGGCCTGAACCTGTTCTTGTATACTCTTGACTTGACATATGGGACGACCCATCTCTGGACTCCCCTTATCCCGTTCTTTGTCTTGTATCTTAAGGTTTCCATGCTATGACCTGCCCTTTGGATTATAGTTGGATTTACACATCATATTTATTTGTTTTGTTATCTTCTGACGACCTGTGGTTTCCATGATAGCCTGTGATATCGGTGGGTGATTAATAAACCTTTTCTTTAAGCATCAAGCTGGAACGAATCCCTGTATATCGTATGCTGCTCTCCGACATCAAACTCAAGCCTGTTCCCATCCAGGTCATAGGCAGCTATGCTGTTTTCTGTATACGGATAGCCTATGATGAAATGGACAATCCCCCTTTTTGAGAAGAACCTCAGGTCAGCCTTCGAAGGGCGGATGTTCGACGAGGGATGGCTGTGCACAGAGCCTATGCCCCTGGTCGCAGGGGGAAGGAATGTGTCCATCACAGCTGTCCTCTCTGAAGACTTGAATGACTGGTAGTAGAGCCCGGTGATGGTAAGCACATCATCTGCCGCACTTCCCTCGAGGATTGCGACGAACTCTTCAGGATGCTTGTTCTTTGCGAACTGGATTATGTCATCCATGACATCCCTCTTTATCACGAGCTTGCTGAAGCTGGGTATGTCCAGCATGAAAAGCCTGAGGAGGAATCTCTTGAATTTATCTCCGATACGTTCCATAGGCATGGTTCATGATGGGTGTATTAAATAATTTTTCTTTAATTAGCATTGAAATCATCTGATATGAAAAAATGGCTCGCCTTTAAGCGAGCCGAAAAAATTCAGATGTATTTCTCATATCCACCGAGATCAAGCAGCCCGTGCCCGCTGAAATTCATGACTATCACCCCGGTACCCTTTTTTGCTTCATGGATTACAGCCCTGACAGCATGGCAAGTCTCCGGAGCTGGGATGAGCCCTTCTGCTCTGGCAAAGAGTTTTCCGGCCTCGAAGATCTCTTCCTGGGTGTAGGCGACAGGCTTGATTATCCCATGTTCGACCAGAAGGCTGATTATTGGCGCCATGCCATGATATCTCAGCCCGCCAGAATGATCAGGGGCAGGGATGAAATCGCATCCAAGCGTATGCATCTTGAGCATGGGTGTCTGCTTAGCTGTGTCGCCGTAATCATACCTGTATTCGCCTTCTGTCAATGTCGGGCAGTTGGCTGGCTCGGCTGCGATATACCTTATCTTGTCCCTGTATTTCCTGTAGAACGGGCCAAGCATCCCCCCGAAATTGCTGCCTCCTCCTGTGCATCCCACAATCACGTCAGGCTCAACACCGAACTTCTCAAGCTGGAGAATGGCTTCCTGGCCTATGACGGACTGGTGGGCAAGGACTGCATTGAGCACCGATCCAAGCCCGTAGACGCTTCCAGTCGTGCTATAGGCATTGCCAGGCTTGATTGCCGCCTCGATAGCTTCTGAGATGGCAATCCCGAGTGAACCGTCCCTGTTCTTCTCAACACTGCCGAGTTTCCTTCCGATGGCTGTCTGGTCGCTCGGGCTCGGTACAACATCAGCGCCATAGAGCCTCATCACATGTTTCCTGTACGGTTTCTGCTCATAGCTGCACCTGACCATGAAGACCTTCACTTTTGCACCCAGGAGCGAACCTGCAAGGCTCAGTGCGCTTCCCCATTGGCCTGCTCCTGTCTCAGTGGTCATATTCCTTATGCCTTCCTGCACCGCAAGATATACCTGCATGAGCGCGGAATTTATCTTATGGCTTCCTGTCATGGTGCAGTCTTCCCGCTTGTAGAATATCTTTGATTTCGTCCCCAGTGCCTTCTCAAGTCCGACTGCCCTCTGAAGCGGTGTCGGCCTGCCGACCTGAATCATGCACTTCCTCACTTCATCAGGTATGTCAAAATACCTATCATTGCTCATCTCCTGCGCCAGGAATCCTTTTGGAAAGATCTTAGGCATCAGATCCATGTTCCCTTTCGGCGGGGGCATCGGGGCTGGCAGGTCCGGCACGATGTTATACAACTTCCTTGGCAATTCATCCTCATTGAGTATTGATTTTATCATTTTTATTGTGACCTCCGTTCATTTTATTGTTCTGTTCAGAATTTATATGGGTCTTATGGCTGACGCCAACAACCGCTGGAGATCTTGAATATACATAAGTCTAAGAACAAGAATTTACAATAGCCACCGACAATCACTTTTCATTATCATAGGTTGTGATAGGCAGATGATATATATAAAATTTTTGGATTTGGCGTGAGGTATTCCATTGAATTGGCATCTATTCTGGAAAATTTCAAATCAGGATCGTTGATTATGACATTGCAATAAGAGGTCAAGTCATAGGGACATTGTCCCCTGCGGGTGCCTCTTGGCATACGAGACCAGCTGATTTATGGGAAATGGTGCATTGACATTGTAAGCCGGATGGAGGAAGCTGACAACCTTTTTGAATATACTCTCCCTCTGTGCAATCTTCCTGAGTAAGGGCTTTGCCATCCAGTAGGCAGCAGAGAATGCAATTTCCTGGCGATTTCGCCTTGCCAGTTCAGGAGGGCTGAATCCCTGCCTGGTCCTGACAGGCATCGCCTCAAGCATGTAGTAATCCCCTAAGAGTATATCTGCAATGGCCATGGTCCTCTGGATGTGGAAATCGCCTGTTATAATCCCAATCCTTTTCCATGGCTTATTTCTTAAAATCTGGTTATAGACATTGTACAGGTTGAAGATGGTATCATAAGAATTCTCTTCAAGGATTATCTTGCCTGGGTCAGCGCCTTTAGCTACAGCATAATCTGCCTGGGCCCTCGCCTCTGTCTTTGCAGGAGGCTTGTCAAGAAGATAGCTGTATGCCCCAGACATTATGATTGCCTCTACCTCGTCCTGCAGGGAGAGCGCCTTGTCGACCCTGTCCTTGGCAATGTCCGGGAGAGTACCGTCAGGGTATACGCCCCCGCCCATCACAATCAGTGCGTCAAGCCCCATTTTATCATTGTCTGTGTAACACTGGTATATAAATGTTTTGATTTTGTAACTATTAATTAGTAGTAAATAGTGAATATAGTAAAATATATAAAATGCAAAATCAGGGAAGTCAACAGAATGGCAGAAACGACCATAGCAAAGGTTATGAAAAAGAAGGTCATACTCGCTGATTCTGGCCAGAACGTCATGAAGGCTGCAAATGACATGCTTGACAAGGACATAGGGAGCCTCGTGGTGATGCAGGACGGAAAGCCGGTTGGCATAGTGACTGAGACGGATATAGTTAGGAAGGTTGTCGCATCCGGCGTCAGCTCGAAGCTCATAACCCTCGCAGACATCATGACGAAGCATTTGGTCACAATAGACAAGGGCAAGAGCATCTATGAGGCGAGCAGGTTAATGAAGCAGCACAGTATAAAGAGGCTCCCCGTCACTGACGGTGACAAGGTCGTTGGCATCATCTCGTCAACAGATCTGATTCACGCGCTCTCGAAGCTCGGCGAGTGACGGGCTTGTTATTTTTTATGATATCAGAATGAAATGATGGGCCCGCGGAGATTTGAACTCCGGACCTCACGATTATCAGTCGTGCGCTCTAGTTACCCAGCGATAAGGTCGCTTCCAGGCTAAGCAACGGGCCCAATGAATGTGTTCTGTTTCTGATAATGGGCTTGACCGATGCGAAGCAGAGGGCAACCCATGGATTTGGTCGAGCTTTGTTTTCTCCACAAAGGTCGCCACGGCTAAGCAACGGGCCCAATGAATGTGTTCTGTTTCTGATAATGGGCTTGACCGATGCGAAGCAGAGGGCAACCCATGGATTTGGTCGAGCTTTGTTTTCTCCACAAAGGTCGCCACAGCTAAGCAACGGGCCCAATGAATGTGTTCTGTTTCTGATAATGGGCTTGACCGATGCGAAGCAGAGGGCAACCCATGGATTTGGTCGAGCTTTGTTTTCTCCACAAAGGTCGCCACGGCTAAGCAACGGGTCCAATACTTTTTAAATCGAAAATCCGGTCTGTTTATAAAAATTATGGTTTTATTCCTGTTTTACAGCTTCGAGCTCCTCGGTGACCTCGATATTGTGCTTCTTTCTGAGGTCTTCAAGGGAATTAAGAAATGACTGCAGTGCTATTATATGGAAGCTATGGGCCCATGATAGAGGGGTGTTCTCATTAGGCTTTCCTGCCGAGTAGAGCTCAGGAATGGCCCCATCCTGCATCAGCCCGTCGATCTGCCTGAGATATTCTCTGGACTTCTTCAGGTGCCCGAGGGCATGTGCAGCATCCTCGGAATGCCACTGCGCCTGCTTGTTGTGTATTATGGACAGCCATGCGAAGCCGAGGGGCCATTCTGCCTCATTACCCGTTAGGTTCTTCGGGTCTGAGTTGAAATACCAGTCGCCCTCGTACCTGATGACTCCGTTCTTCCTGACCAGTCTTTCCTCAGTATTTGTAATTATCATCTTCTTCATCGCTTCATCGATGATGTTGTAGGGCCAGATGAGCGACAGCTGTGCAAAGTCGCATAACCTTGTGCTGCTCTCATTAGGTAGGAGCTTATAGAGCGAGTCCCTCCCTGTGTCGAAAAATCTCTCTGATACAGCCACAATCTTGTAGAGGTCAGTCTTGTGCGTGTACTTGTAGTCGTAATGACCATCGTCGAACCACATGGTGAGCCCTGCGAGCACTGCTCCGATGGACGATGAATGTAGCTCGGGCCCTTCCTCCCACATGCCGAAGTCCGGGTGGGTCTCCCACCTGTAGGTGAACAGGTACTGTATTATGTCCATGATCAGGCCTCTTTCCTCATTGGTCTTTATTATATAATGACCTTTCTTTATCAGGTCTCCAGTCTTGTATAAAAAAAGCCCGAGCACGTCAAGCTGGTGATGTCCCCAGTCCGGTGAGAGCTCTTCGAGCGTATTCGGATGATACCTTGCATGCAGGGCTGAGCCTGTCTTCGGCATCTTCCTGATGGCATCGCAGATCTTGTCCCTGTATTTCATCATGATGGTCATGACAAGCTCATAGCTCTGTATCATGTCCTCCATGTTGCCGAGATACTCGTTTGCATAGGTCGCATACATTATATCTCTGAGCCAATAGACATCATACCTTCCCATGCCGTCAGGCTTTCCAGGGTTGGGCGATGCGAGATAGCCCCCGTTTATCCTTCTCAGGGAATGGAGCTTTGCAAATGACTGCTCAATCCTGATGCTTTTCGGGTTCAGAAATGAATCCTTGGAGTATTTCATCAGAAAAAAGAAAACCATGCAATATATAATGTTTTTGTTTGGAAAAAAAGCGCCCCTGACCAGACTCGAACTGGTGACCTTGCGGTTCCCTGCAAGTAACGCCTTAGAGGTTCCAAGACGTATTCTTGATAACAGCCGCACGCTCTACCTACTAAGCTACAGAGGCTTGGTCTCTCTGAACAAATAATTTATTTATAAAGCTTTTGCTTCTTAAAATTGGCATAGGCGACTGATCTTTTGCCATTGGAGAATTGCCTATAGAATTCTTCGTATACATACATCAATGCTTTCCTGCCGCTTACCCTAGATATATTTTTCCTGACAATGTCCTGAAGCGTAATATCCCTGCTGCTTATCCTTGGACGGAATCTTTTATCCAGGGGCTTGAATGTCATCTCGATATACTTAAAGTCATGATTGAAGGTCACTGTATCGAAATAATCGTCTTTGAACCATGTCACAGACCTTTCCAGGATGATGCTGTCATGGTTCGGCCAGAAAATCTGGTATCTGCTTATAAGACCTTTCTTTTTGGTATATCTCGTATCAGGAAGCAATGGTCTCTGGGTAGGATGGGGTTGGGCCATGTAGCCCTCTTTCACCTGCCTGAAACCAAGGGGATTTCTCAAAAAGTCGCTTACCCATAATTCACTCATTTTCTGTGAAGTTTTTTACTTCATAATTATAAATCTTTCCCTTGACCACTTCACCGACAATGCTCCTGAGCATGTGCCCTGCAACCCTGATATCATAAATATTGCCTAGCTCCAGCCTTTTCTTCACACCCACTATCAGCGGATATGTCCCGAACTGCCTGCCGAAAGTCGTGTTGCCGTCGTATATCTCCATGCGGACATCCTTCAGGACATGGCCGACAGGGACAAGCCTTTTCAGCATGGGATTGTCAATCTCCTGGCGGATCTCATTTCTCCAGCTCCAGTAATGTTTCTTGTTCTTCTTTATGAACCTGTCCCCGCATTCCTCGTAGAGCTGGGTCCCAGGAAATATAGCCACCTGCCTGACATTGATGCGGCGTACTAGCAGCCTCTCGTCAAATATCATCTTGAGATGTCTCATGTTCTCTTCGTGGGTCTTCTTTGACTCGCCCTTAAGCCCGAACAGTATGTTTATGCCTGGGAGGAACTTCGGCATCCCGTTTGGACCATTCTCTCTGCCAAGCTCATTTATCATCCTGATAGCCCTCATGCTTGTTTCTGGGTTTGAATTGAGCTTGTTCTCCTTCACTACAAAAGGGTCGAATGACTCGATGCCGAGTGCTGCGATATTGCCTTCTGTGCAATGCTTCACGACCAGGCTGACCTTCTCTTCTGTGACATTCACAGGGTCTATATTATCTATATGAAGCGTCTTGAGCCCTTTTATCTTCCTGATCCTCGAGAGCATCTCCTCAATCTCCTGCGCTTTCCACGAGAAGAAGTCAGCCTGCTTGCCGAGCCTGAAATGCACAACCCCCTCTCTTGCCAATGCCTCTGCCTCATTTACGATGTCATCAATCTTCCTGGACTCGAACCTGCTCTTCAGCGGCTCTGTGCAGAAACTGCATGCTGCACCCCTGCAGCATCCCCTGGATGTCTCAAGCTCAGCGACAACAGGATAAGGTATCTGCCTTATTACCTCTGCTCCTTTTATTGAATATTCTGCAATCATATCATAATCCTTCCCAGATTCAAATACATCGTCAAACACCCCTGCCGGCCCTTTCTCTGCTTTTTTCCCGCCTTCAAGCCTTGTACCAAACTCTGTCGCTGCCGGCCCTGCAAGGGTCTTCCTGCACTTCAGATCCCTGATAAGCCTTGATACCTCGTACAGTGTTCCCGGCAATGCTGAGAGGTACTTCCCCGGGACATGGACCCCGCATACTACGACCAGTACATCAGTCTCTGCAAGCACCCTGCTGCAGTCATCCCTTGTAAGGTTGAATATCCTGATATTAGTCTTCATTGCTTCTTTTTTATTATTGCCGTAAACTTTCCAGAACCTGAGGTCATCTATCGTGATATAATTGACAATCCGCCCTCTCAAGAGCAGCTCTCCTGCTATGTATCTCGGGTATGTGCCGATGTAAGGGGGCACTCCGAGGCCTGCTGCCTCGTCTGTGTAGCAATCGAGTATTGTATAATTCATTTATTTCAAAGAACCTGGATAAGATATAAAAGCTTTTCCAGGGCAGGGCTTATTGTTTCCTGGCGTATCTCGCAGTCGACAGAAGGCCGAGAATGAATATCAGCCCCAGGAAAACACCGAAGATTATCGTGGTGTAGCCTAGTCCGTAGTTAATGATAGTGTCGCCGAAATAGTTCAGGAGTAGCATGTTCGGCAGGTAGCCCACTGCGATTATGATGAAGAATTTCCTGAACCTGAGGTTGGAGAGACCAGTCACAAAGCTTATGATGTCAGATGGGAATACAGGGAATATGTATGCAATCCACAGCCCATATATGCCCCTGTCTCTGAAGAACCGGTCATAATAATCAAGCTTGTCTTCCTTGACAAACCTCTTGACGAGAGGTCTGCCGAAGCGCCTGGACAGGAAGAATGCGATTGTTGTGCCGATGATGTTTCCGATATAAGAATAGAGGGTTCCGTAGAATGCGCCGAAAGCAGCACCTGAGCCGACAGCGATTATCACGCCAGGAATGGGCGCAAGCACAACCTCAAGGATTATGAGCCCGATTACCACAAGCGGGCCCCATGCCCCGAAGCCCTTGATGTAATCCCTGACCTCCAGGGGATTGGTGAATGACACATTGACATAATAGAACACGATGCCGATTATCAGCAGCACAAGAAGGATTAGCAGGATGTCGCCCAGCTTGCCCCCGAGCTTTTTCTTCATATTGCCTGATTGTTGGATATAATATAAAAATCTATTGGATTCCCAGGGAAAATTTTATATTGTAAGGGGGTTTAACAGTTCTGTATGATTTTAGAGATATCATTAGGGGTCCTTGCAGTAGTGATATTATTTTTGCTTTTCTGGAGACTATGGTTCTTGAGGGATCCTGAGAGGGTTATTCCCCCTGGTGAGAACATTGTCAGCCCAGCAGATGGCAGGGTGATAAAGGTGTCAGGCATCAGCCAGGGAGAGCTGAATATTAGCAAGGGGGTTATAGGCAGGGTCAGGGCAATGTCAGGGGATGTGCCCAATGCCGGCTACCTGGTCTCCATATTCATGAGCCCGCTGGATGTGCATGTGCAGAGGGCGCCGATCGGCGGAAGGATTGTTGCTGTTAAGTACACAAAAGGAAAATTCCTGGCAGCAAATTCTCTGGAGGCGCTGATGAATGAGAATAATGAGATCCTCATCGATGACATCGACAGTGTCAAGGTCATACAGATTGCAGGGTTCATTGCAAGAAGGATTGAGTGCTTTGTAAAGAAGGATGACCTGGTTGTCAAGGGGCAGAGGATTGGAAGGATTAACCTCGGCAGCCAGGTGTCTGTTATCCTGCCGAAGAGCGCCGACATAAAGGTCAGGGAGGGGGACAGGGTCCATGCAGGCTCGACAATAATTGCTGATCTAACATGATATCGATGGTGAGAAGACTGAAGATAGCAGACATATTCACTCTGGGCAATTTCATCTGTGGATTTCTTGCAATCTTATCTGCTGCTGATAAGCAATTTACTGTTTCAGCATTCCTGATGCTTGCGTCAGTCGTATTCGATTTTCTCGACGGACGGATTGCAAGGATGCTCGCTCAGGAGAATGAGTTCGGAAAGCAGCTGGATTCGTTCTCTGATATGGTGAGCTTCGGGATTGCGCCTGCTGTGTTTGCTTATCTGCAGGGACTGGACAGCATCGTTGCAGTGACTGTACTGGCCTTCTTTTCAATATGCGGGATTCTGAGGCTGTCAAGATACAACATCACGCAGAAAAATGGCTTCGAGGGTGTGCCCATAACGACGAATGGACTTATCTTTCCATTGGCATATTTCGCATTGCTCTATGCAGGACTGCCATTCAGCCAGTACCTGCTCCTCTTGTATGCTGCAATGGGGCTTTTGATGATATCAGGTATGAGAATTAAGAAGATTTAAGATGATGATAATACAGACGCTATACTACGCCCTGCCAGGCCTTGTGGCGAACATGATGCCAGTCCTTGTTAGGAAACGGTTTGGGTTTTTTGCTGTCCCGGTGGACCATGGCAGGATGCTATTTGGAAAGAAGATATTCGGGACCCACAAGACATACAGGGGTTTTATCTTCGGATTGCTCGGAGCAATTATTGTGGCTTTCATCCAGACTCTCCTCTATAAGAATGGGATTCTTGTGAAGATATCATATATCGATTATTCATGGACAAGTTTCATCCTCATAGGTGCTGCCCTAGGTTTCGGCGCATTGTTCGGGGACCTTGCAAGAAGCTTCTTCAAGAGGCGGGCAGGCATAAAAGAAGGAGACAGATGGTTTCCATTGGACCAGATTGATTATACCCTGGGCATCTCGCTCTTCAGCCTCCTGGTGAAGCCCCTGACCTTGCTGATGTTCACTGTCCTGGTCATTTCAGGAGCAATACTCAGCATCCTTGCAACCAGGTCTGCTTATCTCCTAAAGATACGAGATGAGAAATGGTAGGAGGCTGACAGGGATGATCCAGATGTATCGTCTTGCGACAAGCAACAAAAGCCCTGCTTTATTCTTTATCTTATCATCCTTCACAAAATCATGAGATTCCATAGATGAGACAGGCAGCCCGAGCATGAACAGAAGCGGTGCAACATAATTGAAATAATTCCCAATCGAGATATATAGGAATATCCCCATCACCGGATATAGATACTTGACGTATTTGAACTGGAACACCACGATTATTATGATGATATATGCAATCCATGACAGGATGGGGCTTATGCTTCGCATTGTCAGGGCTATGATGAGGCCTACAAGGATGCTGTAGAAGAATTTCAGGTGCATTCTTCCTGGTCTTATCTCCTCTGGGGCGATTAGCGATAGGCCGTAGCCTGCGATTATGCCGAGAAAGACGATAAAGCTTATGATTGCATAGCTCAGCAGTTCCATGTTCATACCTTTTTCATGTATTTTTCAATCAATGCCAGGATCTCATCAAGCACCCCTGGATTGAACCTGACAGTCCCTGCCTTAGGGTGTCCGCCTCCGCTCGCATCAGCATGAGGGATGGTTTTCTCGATTGAACTGATTATCCTGTTTACATCGAAATCCAGCCCGTCGCCTATCCTGAAGGTGATGAAATCATCGCCGATGCCAAGGGCTACGACTGGCTTTTTGAATTTGTTCTGTGTATATCCCGCCATCATCCCGATTGTCATGCCTGCTGATGGGTAGGTCTTGCGCATGAGTCTGCTGAGTTCGATCTTTGCTATGATGAATCCGCCCATGTCTTTTACATCAGCAAACCTGCTTATCACCTTCATCTGTTCCTCTTTTCTTTTGACTATCTCTTCATATATGAGCCCGACCAGTTTCGTATGCTTTTCAGGGTTTCCATAAAGCAGGTCATTTACCAGGCTCCTGCTCTCGAGGAAGCTTATGTACTTCGCCTCGAAATCTACAGCCTGTGCTGTCTTTTCGATAATATCCCTGCCATAGCCTTTTTTTTCTGACAGATTGAGGTATTGCTCTGTCTCAACTCCACATGAATGATCAGCAAGCCCTGCAGTCGCAGCCAGGAGCTCTGGATTAGGCGTATCCTTATCAATAATCCTTGCAAGCTCCGCACCGAGCATGCCTGCTGTCAGCTCAGAGCCTCCTCCGGCAAGGAAAGGGTTCACATGGACATCAATGTACTTGTTATTCTCCACATTGTTCGGGTGATGGTCTATCACGATTATCTTTGCATCATATAGCTTGAGCTTCTTGAGCGACAGCAGATCCTCTCTCGAGCTGCCATTGTCTATGACCACGATGAGCGGTGCGATCCTCTCGAACCTTGCTGAGTCTGACAGGAAATTGCTGAGGTCCTTGGTCGCATCAATATAGTCATAGAAGGGCGCCTTGGAAGGCAGCCTCCTGTAGTAGTAGAACAAGTCGCTCTCCCGTCTGTATTCTTTGTACATGTGCGAAAGCACTGCCCTCTCGAGAGCTACCGCCCCGCAATAACCGTCGCAGTCAGCATGATGCCTGACAAGAATAGGCCTCTTGCTCTTTATCGAATCAATTATCAGTTCCCTCGCGTTCTCAAGCCCAGGCCTGAGCTTTTCGAGGGTTTCTGATTCTATCATGAATTTCATTGCAATTATCTCCATTCGCTGTGCCCCCATTGGATAAGCATGTCCACCCCATGTCTCTCCAGCCCTGAGGGTACATCACAGGCACCGTATGCGCTGCCTGCCCAGATTAGTACTGTCGCGCCTGTCTTTCTCTCAATCTCATCCTGGATTGCATCAGCCTTCGGCTTGAGCCCGTCGGGAAGCTGGATGCAGACTGTCTTCGCTTTCTCTTTCTTTATAGCCTTAACAGCTCTCTCAAGTTCAAGGTCGTATTCCATCATGAATCAGATACAGGTATTTTATATATATTTTTCTAAAGAACAATCATCAAGAGAACATTGTTGGGCTAAACTTCCATCATGACTTCATCTAATTCAAACTCTGAGAATTTCCCTTTGTTTATTATCGATTCAAAGGATTTCTTCTTCCTCTTCTTCTCGATCTCATTTAGTATGTCCTGATCCTCGTCCATTACATCCACCAGTTATCCTTGTGCTTATCTGTCTTTTTCCACTTCTTTGTCTCATCCTTCGGTGCATATATATCAACAAACATACGTGTATCAGTCTTGCTCCTTTTCATTCAATAACCCCCAAATAAACCCTTATACCGGATATAGGAAAGCTTCTACATTTATAAGCCTTTTGGTTATTTATTTACTTTAAAGTCGCAAAAATCAGCCGATATAGGTCACTTCTTTGCCGAACTTGCCTTCTATCTTCTTTAGGGCTGTCTCCTTTGATATCTGGCTGAGTTCTTTGGTCTTCTGGAGCATCTCGGCCTCCAGGCTCTTTATCTCCTTATCCAGCTCTTTCAAGTTGATATCCAGCCTCAGTTTGATGTTTAAGGCCTTCAGGACCTCTCTTGCGCCTTTTATGCCGAGAAAATAGGGGTGGCTGATTGTTTCAGCCAGCAATGATACAGCAGGGATCTTTTTCTTCTTCATCGAAAGCCCGAGAAGCAGGCCTGAGGCCCCGACAATAGGCCCGACAACTCCGTATATCTTGTTTGAGACCTTTGTGCCTTTGCAGTATCTGGATACCATCGCCTTGTCATTTCCTGTGATGTATACCTTAGGGGTCTTCGGGACGTCCTGCAGCCCGATCCCGCCGATTGTTATCAGCTCTTTTGCCTTGAATTTTTTTGCAATGACCAGGATATCTTCGCAGAATTCATGGCATGATACCTCATCTGACGGTTGCACATCCCCTGTCAGAAGCAGGAGGTCGGGCTTTGTCCCCTTTGTCTTCTTATAATACATCTCGATCCTTGGCATGTCGATAAGGTTGTCTTCGTTAACAAAGACAGAATGCGGCATCGTGTTCGAGCTTATGTCATAAAGCTTCTCTGCCTTGGTCTTGTCGATAATGAAATCGACAGCGATCTTGCCCACATTGCCGATGCCCGGAAGCCCTTCTACGAGGATAGGCCTGTTCAGTGAAGGCAGGCTCTTCTTTGCCTGCTCGAATCTCCAGCTGCTCATATGAGTCCCTCCTTTTTTAGTTCTGGTATCCTGACTTTTCTCCTGTATTCTGAGTACTTGTCCTCAGGGCTGTATTTCGGAGGCCTTGGGAGGATAGTCTTTGCACCGCACGTTCCGCAGGTCTCCTTGAGTGTATATGCATTGCAGGAAGTGCATCTGTGTATGTGCCCTGCCATCTTACTTGTCTGTCCTCGTGAATGTGCAATGGCTGTTCTTTTTTTTCATGAAAAGTGTGACATCGCCCACCACATTGTCCAGGATTTTCTCAGCTGTCTTGTAGTCCTCGCTCTTTATGCTGATTCCGTACTTGCCCGCGCCGAGGTATAGTATCGACATGCTCTCGCCTCCTGCATTCTTTGCCTTGCCCAGCGCCTCTTTTATTATCTCATTGCCGTCCGGGTCAAAGCTTGAGAGCTCGAACCTGCCCTTTATTATGACCTCAGGCAGCTTAATCCTGGTGTTTATGGTCTCGAGGAGCGCCGAGCTAACCTTCTCCGGGAGCTTCAGCCTGTCTATGGTCTCCTCCCCGAGGACAATGTCCTC
Source organism: uncultured Candidatus Woesearchaeota archaeon (assembly GCA_963717515.1). Classification (GTDB taxonomy): domain Archaea; phylum Nanobdellota; class Nanobdellia; order Woesearchaeales; family DSVV01; genus CAYXZQ01. Next base: position 470,764 of record OY970338.1, on the reverse strand, counting down.
GAAATAGCCATGGACTGTGTCGTAATCGTCGGTAATCTTATCGATTATATGCTTTATCAATTTGGCAGAATCCGTATTCTGCGACCTTGCGACGAACTCGATGAGCTTCTCAGCCTTCTGCTCAAGCTTCATCTCGTTTATCTTGTTCCTTCTCTGGCCGTCCTGGACCCTCCTAAGTGACAGTTCGATGAGGTCTCTTTCCGTATTGACCCTGAGGACTACACAGACAATGACTTTGCCTTCCTTGACATAATCCCTGATGTTCCTTATCCTTCCAGGAGATATCTCTGATATGTGGATTATGCCCTGCTTTCCCTGGTATTCGTCGATGCTCACAAAGATGGAATTGAACTGGATCTTCGTGACAGTGCAAACCAGAAGTTCGGACCTTTCAGGGTAACCCTGCTTAAGGATGAGCATTATTCAAGAACCTCCAGGATCCTTGCCTTTATCCTCGATTTGCCGCCTGTGGGCTCGACAATGTCCTTGGAGCAGACCAGGCAAGTGACTTTTGAGGAGCTCTTGCCGAATGTAATCTGCTCATTCTTGCATTTCGGGCAGCGGATCTTGACAAACTTGCTTGTTGATTCATTGAAAAGTTCAGCCATATCTATCACCTTGGAAAATTTTCTGTCTTAAGGAAATTTGAGGCACTTTAAAAATGCTTTGGTTTTAGAAATTTTTTTCTTCTGCATGGTTTTTAAGAATGAGAAATGCTTAGCATCCAGGGATGCAAAATACATAATCCTTAAATATAACAAGATTATCCGTTTTTCAATGAAGGGGATGGATTTCAAGACAACTGACGAGATAAAGGTCTCGAAAAGGATTGTCGACCAGGTCATAGGCCAGGACAGCGCAGTCGAGGTCATCATGAAGGCTGCAAAGCAGAGAAGGCATGTGCTCCTGATAGGTGAGCCCGGGACAGGAAAATCCATGCTTGGTCTTGCGCTTGCAGAGCTTCTGCCAAAGGAGAAGCTTGTCGATGTAGTGGCATTCGCAAATCCGAATGATGAGAACAATCCTTTGATACGGGTCATGCCAGGTGGAAAGGCAAGGGAGCTTGTCGCAAGGACCCGCGTCCAGGGCATGGGATTCTTCAGGAACCAGACATTCATACTCTTCATAGTCATATTTATCGTCGGCATCTTCCAGTACATGTGGTGGCAGTCAGGAGCTATTTCAGATGTCATCTATGCAGCGCTTCTGATAGGTGACATCGGCTTCATCGGAATAATACTTCTCGGCATGAACCTGGGAGGAAGGATAAGGGACAAGACCAAGACACCGAAGATTATCGTCGACAACTTCAACAGGAAGAACGCCCCTTTCTTCGACGCCACCGGAGCCCATGCAGGAGCGCTTCTAGGCGACGTCCTCCATGACCCGTTCCAGTCAGGCGGCCTCGGCACACCAGGCCATGAGCGTGTTGTCGCCGGAATGATACACAAGGCCAATATGGGTGTCCTCTTCATAGACGAGATAGCGACATTACAGCCCCATACCCAGCAGGAGCTCCTCACAGCTCTGCAGGAAGGGAAATATTCAATTACTGGCCAGAGCGAACGTTCAGCAGGGGCGATGGTCAGGACTGAGCCTGTGCCATGCAACTTCATCCTGGTCGCAGCAGGCAATGTCGAGACACTCAAGAGCATGCATCCTGCTCTCAGGTCAAGGATTAGAGGATATGGGTACGATGTCTACATGAAGGATACTATTGAGGACACGCCCCAGAACAGGTACAAGATAGCAGTCTTTGTCGCCCAGGAGGTCAAGAAAGACAAGAAGATTCCTCCTTTCTCAAAGACAGCTGTGCTTGAGATAATCGAGATTGCAAGGAAGATGGCCAACAGGAAAGGCCACCTCACGCTTAGGCTCAGGGAGCTTGGCGGGCTTATCAGGGCTGCAGGCGACGTGGCTGTGGGCAGGGAATCAAAGACAGTTGAGAAAGAGCATATTGCAGAAGCAAAGCTCATCGCAAGGACCCTTGAGCAGCAGCTGGCTGACAAGTATATTGAAAGGAAAAAAGAGTACGAAGTCATAAAGACAACCGGAAAGATAGTGGGAAGGGTCAATGGCCTTGCTGTCCTCGGCGGAGAGCAGAGCTATTCAGGCATCATACTCCCTATAGAGAGCGAGGTCACCCCGGGAGGCAAGGAGTCAGAGCTGATTGCCACAGGGAAGCTGGGGGAGATTGCAAAGGAGGCAATAACCAATGTCTCAGCCATAATCAAGAAATTCTTCGGAGAGGACATAAAGGAGACCTATGACATCTATGTCCAGTTCCTGCAGACATACGAGGGTGTGGAGGGCGACAGTGCAAGCGTGGCTGTTGCGACTTCAGTCATATCAGCTCTCAAGAAAATACCTGTCAGGCAGGAAGTCGCCATGACAGGCAGCCTCTCTGTTAGGGGGACAGTCCTTCCCATCGGAGGGGTATCATCGAAGGTAGAAGCTGCAATCGATGCAGGGCTGAAGAAAGTCATCGTGCCAAGGAGCAATGCAAAAGACATCATAGTTGACCCTGCCAGGCTGAAACTGATTAAGATCATACCTGTGGATACAATATCCGAGGTTCTCAAAGAAGCCCTTGACTGGAAAGGAAACGATGATATACTGAAAAAGATCATGGGCGGATAGGTTCGCATTTTGCAAAACATATAAAAAGGAGGGGCATATTATAATCTCAAAATGGATATCCAACTGAAAAAGAGGCCGAAACATCCTGTCATTATCGAAGGTTTCCCGGGCTTTGGGCTTGTGGGCTCAATCGCGACTGAATTTCTTATCGAGCACTGCAAGTGCGAGTTCATCGGAGAATACTGGTTCGAGAAGCTGCCTGCGACCCTGGCTGTGCATGAGGGCAAGATAATAAAGCCAATCAACATCTATTACAATGAGAAGCACAACCTTGTCATAATACATGCTATCAGCGGAGGCCAGGGCATGGAATGGGACATATCTGACTTTGTCATAAAGCTAGCAAAAGACCTCGAGGCAAAGGAGATACTCTCGCTTGAGGGAGTGGGCTCAAGCCAGACCGAGGACCCAAAAGTGTTCTATGTCACAAGCGACGATTCAAAGAAAGAGCAGCTGAGCTCGCTCGGCATCGAGGAGCTGAAGGAAGGGATCCTGATAGGCGTGACATCTGCTCTATTGATGAAATCAGACATTCCGATAACAGCATTCTTCGCAGAGACAAGCTCAGAGCTTCCTGATTCGAATGCAGCAGCTAAGGCGATAGAAACCCTGGACAAATACCTTCACCTGGACATAGACCCGCAGCCTCTTGTCGAGCAGGCCAAGAAGTTCGAGGAGAAATTGAACAGCATACTCAAGCAGAGCATGAGCACACAGGATCAGCTCAAGAAGAAACAGCTCAGCTATGTCGGATAGGCCTTCTGACAGTTATGGGTATGAGGTCCAGGTCGTATTCGAGCTTTGCTATCTCTATGGGGTTGTAAGAAATCTCGGCAAGCTTCTTGTCATTGAGCTTGAGCATGAAAGGCGCGCCCATCGAGATCTGAAGCGCCCGTGCACCTATTATCCTTGCCTTCTCGTATTTGGTATACACTATCTTTTCTTCTGCCTTGGCCATTTTGTTATCCGGGTTATGAGGTAATATAAAAATATTGCTAAAAAAAGAAAAAATACCTAAGCAGCAGCTTCCATTTCCTTGATCCTTTCCTTCAGGTAGTCGATGGTCCTAGTGTTGTCCTGCTGCATCAGAAGAGAGCCGCATTCCGGGCACCTGAAGCCGAGCTCAGTGCTCTGCTCGAAGTCAAGCCTCACGCAGGCATTCTGGCAGAGGAAGAAGCAGTTCTTGTTAGCCTCTTCTTTTTCCAGCCTTTCCCTCAATTTGTCGAGCTTGCTCCTCTTTATGTCTACCACGATGTCCTTAACTCTCTTCGGGTTGAAGGTCCAGTAGCTTATGTAGTAGCCCTTCTTCGAGTCCTTCTTCCTCTTGTAGGTCGCAAGGTGGAGCTTCTGCATCCTGTACAGTATGTTTCTAACCCTGTGGATCTCTGTCTCTGTCTTCTCTGCTATTATGAACTCAGATATGTTCTTCCTGCTCTTCAGGAAGTCCACTATAGGCATTGCATCCTCACCGACTGATTCGATGATGGTATTTTGTATCAATTGATTTGTCAGCCTCATGTTTATCACCGCCAAATTTTTTCAACGGAGTAAATAGATACAGATAACGCCTGTATTACCACTCCCCCAACATTACCATATTCTGAAATTACTGGTATATAAATATTATGAAAGTGTAATCTATATTTTTGGGTGGTTGTTTTTACTGTTTTTTTAGAAGGTAGGTATTGAGTTTTTCCAGTGCTTTTCTCCTGTGGGAGATGGCATTTTTCTCGTTTTTCGTCATCTCTGCAAAGGTCTGTTTTTTGCGGTTCGGCTTGAAAATAGGGTCCCAGCCGAATTTTGAGCGGCCTTTGGGATTGACTATTGTTCCGTATGTTGTTCCCTGGAAGATCTTCGGCTCTTTTTTCGGCTCGCAGTATCCTATCGAGCAGATGGCCTTTGCCCTCTTGTCTTTGAAGGCTTTCAGGAGAAGGGGAAGTTTCTTGTTTCCCAGTTTTGTTATGAAATCCTTGATGTATGGGCCTGGCAGGTCGTTGATTGCTGTGAAGCAGAGGGATGTATCCTCGACGATTATTGTCTTGTTCAGTTTTCTTGAGGCGTATTTGGCCTTGTGGGTTATGATATCTTTTATGCTTCCCTGTAGTTCAGGCAGCTTTATGTTGTAGCTGTCTATCTCATATTCTTTCAGGATCTCTCTTGCTTCCTGCAATTTGTTCAGGTTGCCTGTTATGAACAGTATCCTCTTCATCCTATGTATCCGTGGTCTTCCTTGGGCATCTCCTGCTCGATTATCTCAATGTCGAAGAGCTGCTTCAGTTTTTCAGCCTGCTCAGGGTTGATGTCCTTTAGCAGCTGGTAGGCGCTTATTACATTGTGGTTTATTGCCTTCTCCTTATTCTCCTCTGTGAACGCGCTCGTGCCTATCAGCCTGTTTCCAAGCTCGTATGCCTCTTTGGGCGAGAGCACGAACCCGCCGAGAAGCGTGGGTTTTCCCTCTCCTGAGAACAGGCACATGTCGACGAGCCCCGAATCCTTCAGGGTCGCAACACAATGATTGCTCACGAACATTCTTTTGAGCTCCAGATCGAATTTCTTGATTGTGCACATGGTTTCCCCTCCTGATAGGAGAAGTGAGATTGGGAATAGTTAATAAAGGTTGCGGAGCAGGGGATGGCAATGAACCTGAGTCAATAATTTTTTAAAAATAATTATTGATATTACAAATGAAATTACAAATTTTCTGTCTTCAATCGTTGGAGTTCTATTCCTAATAGATAATCTTAGCTATTGCAGGATTAGAGTTTTCGCCTCTGTCCCCAGAAGCTCAACCACAATCTCTCTTCCGTCCGGGTGAAGGTCTGCCCACCTCAAGGCGTTGTATACTATGTATTTTACTGAGCAGTCCCTTTTAGGGAAATTGGCGAACTGGTTCTCCAGCGCTCTCTGTTCAGCATCATTGTTTTGTGCCTTCATGGAATTCACATAGTCATCGAAATCTGAGCAGAATAATCCATGCCAGAGCACTTTAATCCTATTGTAGGCAGGCAGGGCGATGATGCCCGGGCTCTCGCTGTATTCCCTTGCATGGAAATATTCATGATCCTCGAGAGTCGAGAGGAAATCATCCAGGTTCTGATGAATGTGGGAAGAGTCAAGATTGAAGGATGCAGGATACACCTCTATATCTGATCTTGATCCTCTTATGTATAATCTTGCAGGAAGGCTTGGACTTGTCCTCATCATTGTCTCGTTCCCTCCCAGGAATATCTGATTGTACATGTAGACCAGATTCCTCACATATCTCGGAAGTCCTTTATCAGCTATCGCATCCATGAAATCCTGGCGATATCGCTCATCATCTACCGCCCTCTCGAATCTATCACTTAATTGCATACTATCAGATACCAATCCATTGTTTATAAGTCTTTCGATTATTTACTACTTTAAAGTAACATAAATAACCACTCTTTCGTGTAAACATTTCACTACCAAAACTTTAGGATTCAATCGAAGAATTTGCCTGTCATCAAGGGGATGTCCAGCCTGCAATCAGGTTCTTGACCACAGGAAAGCCCCAAGTATACATCTCCATGCCTGTCCCATATCTGAACATGCCGTAAGCCACGTAAATTACAATCAGCAGGATGATTATCAGAAGTCCGGTGCTTTTTTTCTTGCCATGACCGCTCATGTTAAAATATTGACTGCATAATGATATTTAAATAATTTTCCGCAGGAAATGACTCAAGTCATCTCCTCTTCACGCATTTCTCATACAGGTTCTTGAACACTTTCCCCGGGTCGTACTTCCTCTTCAGCTGGTCATACCGTTTCCCGTTGTACAGTTCCCGGAATTCCTTTTCTGAATAGAACGATGTCGAATACAATGACTTCTTCCCGCCGAGCTGCCTGACCTTCTTCTCTATCTTCTTATTATAAAATCCATCCGGATGCGGACTGCTGACAACATCCCAGAACCCGAAATTGATATAAAGCTTGGAATTGTCCATCTCATACAGGTCAAAGGCATTCCTCTGCGGCCTGATGGGACAGACCCACACAGGCGTTATCCCTATCTCAGATGTGAAAAACTCCATGAAATCAGCTGCATTCTCCACAGGTATCTCGACATCCTGGACAATTGACTCTGCCCTCTTGCCCTTGAATGGATTATAACGGGCATGGAGATCCCTGAGCTTCCAGTAGGAGCTGGACTTCAACAGCCATTTGCCTGCAATAAATCTTACAGCAGGGTTCTGCGCGCCGAAGTGCGAAGAGCACCAGAACCAGTCAGGATCCCATCTCCAGATATAATCCTCGATAGTCAGGTAATCAGTCTTCTTCTCTTTGATAGACTTATAGTAGATGTTCATGAACTTGTAATCGCTGACAAACGGAGCCTTGTCGACAAACCGGCCAGTGCTTACATACATCTCATCCTTGTCAAAAATCGTCCCGTCGACAAAGTCGATATCCTTTCCAGCACAGGCCTCATCAATCCGTCTGAAATAATCTCTGAAATTCCCGAACCTCGCATGGTCAAGCATGACAAAATCCTTCACAGGAACAGCACCAAGCTTCAGCTTCAAAATATACCCGAGCGTGCCATAGGAATTCGGGAATCCGAAGAAAAGATCCCTGAATTCATTATCAGGAGAACAGACCACTGTCCTGCCATCACTAAGCATCACATCCATCTCCTGCACAGACTCGTGCACGAGCCCGTATTTAAATGACGACGACTCTATTCCCACGCCAGACACTGCCCCTCCGGCAGTAATGGTCTTGAGCTCAGGCACGACAGCAGGCATCACGCCATGCTTCAGGGAATAATCGACAATATCCTCATAGGTCGTCATGCCCTCTGCTTCTATGCTCCCGCCACCTGCACTGAGCACATGGCAGAAATCCCTGGCATTGACTGTCCCTTCTGCCTTTTTCCTGTACCTGAATAGATTAGAACTGGATTTCTTAAGCCTTACACCATGCTTTTTCTTTGACAGAAACTCACTGACAAATCTCCTCTTCTTATCCTCGTACTCCTCAGCAGGCCTCATCGTATCGATTCATACCCGCCGGGATACCCTCCTTTGGAGAACACGATCTGCCAGAGCTGGTTATGCCTTGCCCGAAACGAACCAGCACAGCAGAGGAGGTAATAGCTCCACATCCTCTCGAACCTCTCTCCATACCTTTTTTTGAATTCAGGCCAGCTCTTCCTGAAATTTTCATGCCATGCCATCAGCGTCCTGTCATAGTCAGGGCCGAAATTATGCCAGTCTTCCATCACGAAGAGCCCTTCAGCAGAAGCGCTCAGCTGCTTGACTGACGGCAGGACTGCGTTAGGGAAGACGTAGGTGTCTATCCAGGGGTCGATGCTCGTCCCGGACTTATCCCTGCCGATGGTATGCAGAAGGTAAAGTCCGTTTTCCTTTAGGCACCTGTGCGCTGTCTCCATCATCTTCCTGTAGTTCTTGGGTCCGACGTGCTCTGCAAGGCCAATGGACACCACCTTGTCGAACTGCCCCTCAGCAAGCCTGTAATCCTTATGCACAATCTTTACTGGCAGGCCTTTGTTTATCTTCTTTGAATGCTTGACCTGCTCTGAAGAAACATTATATGCAGTGACCCTGCAGCCGTATTTCTGGGCCATGTACCTTGCAAGATATCCCCATCCGCTTCCAAGCTCAAGCACGCTCTCACCAGGCTCAAGCCTGAGCTTCCTGCAGATCAGCTCAAGCTTGTTCTCCTGTGCCTGGTCGAGGTTGCCTGCTCCCTTCCAGTAACCGCATGTGTACTGCCACTGGGGATCAAGCATCTTCCCGTAGAAGTCATTACCGATGTTATAATGTCTTTCAGCCGAACCCCTTGCTTTCCTCAGGCTCTGCCTGTTGGTTATGCTTGAAAGGACGACTCCGGCGACCTTTGCAGGCGATATCACCTTCTTGTGCAGATCTGCTTTGAGGACCCTGCAGATGAACTCATCAGGCTGTTCTGCATCCCACCAGCCGTCCATATACGACTCGCCGAGCGCCAGCGAGCCTCCAGTCAGGATCCTAAGATAGAACCTATCGTCATGAACCTGGATGTCCCAGGGCATTTTGCCGTTTATCTCGATGCCTGCCTTTCCTAGAAGATTGCCGACAATCTGTTTTGGTTTTGTGATCACGATGATTTCCACCCCTTATTGGCACTGGTGGATGGCATTTCATGTATAAAGTTTTCTGTTTTAATTTAAGAGATGAGGTGAACAGATAAAAAACTGAAATGGACAGGCCGGGATTTGAACCCGGGGCCTGCCGCTAGCCAAGCAGCCATTCTACCGGACTGAACTACCTGCCCATTCAAATTGAATTCAAAAAAAACCATGACTTTAAATAGATTACTAATTTTATCGGTCCACTCCTTATAGGTTCATAAATACCTCAATTACACCCTTAATATACAAATAATAACATTTTTATACTAGCTATACACCCCCATATACTGGGGGTGGTAAGTGTGGTTATATTATTCGACCAGTTCAACCTGCCTGAAGATATATTCGAGATAATATTCGCGACAAAACAGCAGAAGATTGTCGGAAAGCTGCTCATAAACGACATCAGGAGGAACGGTGGAGTGTTCTCAAAGACAGAGATGAGCACCTTTGCGACAGCGCTGCATGAAGGCACTTATGTCGCCGAAATAGACGAGCCCCCATACACAGGCAAGAAAGTCAAGCTATCATACAATAAGAGGCAGTTCTACGACAGGATACTCACGCCCATGAAAGGTATGGGCCTCATAGACTACGACCTGTACAAGAAATCCTACAGGATATCTGATAAGTTCAACAAGGCCATGATCAAGATCGGGCTGATGTGGATAAGAGAGATAAGGTAATTACCTTGCAGCAAGCTTTATGTCCCCTTCCTGGACAGTCTTTCTCCCTGAATGTTTGGCAATCCTTACAGCCTGCTCCCCTATCTCTTCTGCGACGTCATTTATGACGTCGACAAATGCATCAACAGCATCAGCAGAGACCCTCTTTGCGCCCATCTTTAGAAGTATCCTTCCTGCAGGCGCCTTTGGTATTGTTCCAACTTTTCTTGCCATATATAAACCTCAAGATATGATAAAGAAAAGGTTTATCTGCATCAATTAAATAATTTTCGATTTTTCAGGGAGGAGGGTAAGAGCAGTAAGTGAATGGGCACAGTCCGACGAAGCCTTGGCAATGGTAATCAGAATCGAGTGTATGCAAAAAACAATCATAGCTGCTGTTCCTGGCCCAAATGCCGGTAATCGGCTCGCCCGAGCGGATATTGTAGAACCCGACCAGGGAAAAATCATCTGAATAATTCCTGCTGTCGCTCCAGGTGATGTTGGATATCTGATCCAATGAGATGATCTGCCCTTTGAGCGTGAACCTGGCTGAGCTGTTGACCCTGATGATGTCGTCTGTCAAATGCTCGACTGACGTCACCCTGAAGACAAACTGATCGAAAACCAGTGGGCCAGCCAGTGTGCTGAACGTCGAGTTGACCAGCAGCGGAAGGGTGTATTCCTCAGCAACTATCTCAGTTGCAGGGTTATGCGAATTATTGTCTATGTGCCCGGTCATGATTGAGTAGGTAAGGTTCCTCTCAAGATCGATCCTCAATGCTGCCGAGAGGTCATGGGCAACATATGTAGACATCTCCCTCATCGCAAACTTCTCTGCCACAGAGACGAACTCAGGCAGGTATGTGGAGCCTATGTCATTCATATAATCAGAAGTTACCTTCTGTTTTGTATACTGGATATCTGAATCGCTTGCCTGATTGCTGCTCTCACTCTCCCATAGGAATATGGAGAAGACCACAAGGAGTATCAGAACCGCCGACAATGTGAAAAATATGGCTCTCCTGTTCATCTTTTCTCCCAGACCTTGACTGTTATATCGTAAGGCCCCCAGAATACCACATTGCCCATGAGGGAATCCAGGTAGTAGTCTGATACGAGAATGCCTTTTGACACCAACAGCCTTGTCTCCTGGCCGGATACCCCATATTCCGGAGTCTCGACCACAGTGAAATTAATGTCCATCGAGACCGACTCTCCCTGTTTGTTCACGACGACGAAATGCATCAGTTCTGAGCCGGTCCATCCGTCATGAGGCACTGCTACGCTTGCTGCATTGTAGCTGATTGCCGGGGACAGGACATCTTCTCCTGTGACAGTTATGCTTGCAACATCTGTCGGGTCAGGCCATATGTCGTCAAGATACTGTTTGTATATATCGAACGAGTTGAAGTCCGTGTTCTTTATGGTGTATTTTCTGAACAAAGGGACTGTCTTTTGGCACTGCCCATTGCAGAAATCCCCCCCATTCTCATTTCCGTAATCGCATTCCTCGTCATCTCCCTGGTAGTTGTGAGGCGTCAGAATCCCATCACCACAATATGTCTCTTCCACGACATGGCAGCTGGATGAGCAGTGCTCGTAATCGCCGGAAATGCCATCATCACCATCACATTCTTCATTAACGTGATCATCATTAGGGCTCTGCTTCACACCATCTCCACAGTAGGTCAGATGCTCTACCTCACACTCGTCATTGCACCTCTCATGCTGCCCGACATTTATATTTCCGTCGCATTCCTCGACACCTGCCTCCAAATACCCATCTCCGCATTCCGCATTCATGCAATTCACGCAAGCATCTGTATTAACGTCATTCCCATCATCGCACTGCTCTCCTGCATCAACAATGCCGTCTCCGCAGGATATCCTGGTGCAGTCGTCCCGACATCCGTCACTGTCATCGCCGATGCCTGCTGGTCCGAAATCGCATTCTTCGACACCCGCATGCAGGAACCCGTCCCCGCATACTGCGTTCATGCAGTCCACGCACGAGTCTGTGCCGACAGTATTCCCGTCGTCGCACTGCTCACCGGGTTCGACGATCCCGTCTCCGCACAGCATGCACCCTTCATAACTCACGTTCACGCATGCCATTGCCGACGCACCCCATGGGTCAGTTACATTGAATATGAACATCTCCCATGATGGGTCGCCAAGGTGGGTCGGATCAACTGTTATTGAAAGCCTCCTCTCTTGGTCATAATCCGGATCAAGGATGAAGTGAGCCCCGCTGGGCGGTTGAAGTGTCGAGTCAAGCTTCCATGTCAGGCTGTCAGGTGGATCATTTGGATCTGTCACCAGAGAGCCGTCGTCCAGGTTGATGATTATCATTGAATCAGGGCAGGATATATGCCTGTTATTGCAGGTGCCCAGGGGCGGATAGTTGCCTTGGGGTGGCTCGTTTATCTCGATGTGCAGGTTTGATAATGTCAGCTGCCCGAAGGTGTCTGAATGGGCATCGAATATGACGTCGCATGGGAAGGCGGTGCACTGATCCATGTTTGACTGGAGAAGGTTCCTTAGATCGCTGCAGGCTGCCTGGGGCGTGCCGCAGTCTTGGTTCTCCCATGTCGCTCCGAGCGAGAACTGCCCGGGATAGCTCCAGCCCTGCAGGCTTCTGGGACTGGATGATGATATGTCAGGTGTCGGGAAATCCTGGTAGCTTATCGACTGGGCAATCTCGTTGTAGATGCTTTTCAGAGTCAATGAATCAGGGGCAAAATAAGACTGGCCTCCTGTAAGGGATGATATCTGGTCTATCAGCTGCTGATTTGCATCGCTTCCGAAAGCGACCCCATAGACGACTATGTCATTGGCCACCAGTGTCTGGGTGATGGAGAGCACGAAATCAGTGGCAGAATTCCTTCCGGCAGTTCCATCATTGCACGTACCGCTTCCAGTGTTGTAAAGGTCATAATTGTCTATGTTATTCGGATAGCAGTTCGCTATCCCGTCGGTCATCACTATCATGAATTTCCTGTCGGTGTTCTGGGCATGGGAGCCGAGAAGCTCATCCATCGCTAGTTCCATTCCTCCTCCCATGTTGGTAAATCCGTTTGCAAAATAACCATTTATCTCTGATTCCAGGTCGGCCCTGTTATCAGTCAGGTGCTCATCAAGGTCGGTCCTGAGAACGCTCGCGGTCTCCCCTCCCCATTGGGAATAATGGACAAGGCCGACATGTATGTAGTTCAGGTTGACATTGTCAAGGAAACTCAGGGAGGCTGATTTTGCAGCATTGATCTTTCCACTGCTGCCCATGCTCCCTGATACATCGGTCACGATTATTATGTCTGCAGGCAGTATTGTCTGGCCTAGGATGTCAAGCCCCTGGATGTCCATCCTCGCCTCTGTTACTGTCCCCTGGGGCAGGGTTATGAAGAACCTGTCTGTCTGGTCAAGCCCGGGATAAGGCAGGTCGATGCTTGGCAGGGAGTTGTTGAAGAGCGTAACCTGGGCGGATGTAGAGCCTGCTGCAATTGACAGCATCAACAATATCATGAAGTATCTTCTCATTTTATGCTCGTTATGCATTCCCTCCTGTATTCTTCATCAATTATCCTGTTGCAGAAAATGCTGTTCTCTGTTGAAGCAAAACCATAATAAAAATCATCAAGGCATTCTGAAGAGCTGCCGCATCCCTCGATTCCCTGCCTGAAGGCCTCATCATTCTTGCTGTAGTAAGCCTCATAGCAGCCCAGCGATTCCGGGATGCTCTCTATCTCGCTGCAGCCCAGCAGGTATTCCCTGACTGTCTCATTGCCGTCATTTCCAATACCCATCCTTTCCTCGAATGTCATAGGGGTCAAAGAACTCCTATCTGCTTGGGCAGAACCATTGCCTGTATCTCTCTGGATGAGCTTCCTTGATGATGCCTCATGATAGACTATATATAATCCGGCCGCAAGCAATATGATCAGCATCATCCCAACCATCTTGATTAAAGTCTTTCTTGTCATAATCAGTCCTCGTACTTGGACACAAGCGGATAAAGCTGCTCCAGTTTACCCGGGTCCTTCGGGTCCTCTAGCATGAGCTGCAACTCATACTCATCAGGCAGGATGCCTTCCTGTATAATCATCTCATCGACAATCGAATCTATCGCTGTCCTGTTGTTCTTGAAATAAAGCAGGCCGAAGAGCTGGAGAATGCTCATGTCCTTGTCTGCCGGGGTGTATTCATTGCAGACATCCTCAAGCACAGGATACGGGCAGCTGCATGTCCCCGGGACCGCTCCGCAGAGCTCATCCACCCTGACATCAGACAGGAGGCCCGCCATGTCCGCAGAGATGTCCTGGGCCATGCTCTTCTCAGGTGCATACATGTAGAAGCTTGCGATGAGGATGATGCCTATCACAAGTATTATCACAGCAAGCACTGCATCGAATGTGTAAAAATACCCCTTTTTTTTCATTTTTCCGGTAAATCTCATGCATATCCTGACTACTTGACGCATACAACGATATTCATCTTCGCAATCTTCTTCTCTGCCGGGCCTGATTCCTTCAGGACCGGCTTTGAATAGGCAAATGATTCCCTGTAGTTCCTGCATGGGTCTGCAGGGTTGCAGAGGCCCTTCGACCCATCGGGCTGTAGTGCCATCCCGACTGAATCCATGCCGTCGAAAGCGAGGATGTCATTGCCTGATGTGAAGAATATGCAGACATCATCTTCGATGGTATTGAATCTTTCTGAGTCCGAGAGCATCAGTGGTTTTATCCTGCTTTCATAATCGAGGTGCGAAAATGAGGCCAGCTTTGCCTCATCCACCTTGTGGTCCGAGAGGAATGCGATGCTGTCGTCAAGGCCTTCTACCTTCGCGAACAGTTCCCCGCCATAATATTCTCTTGAAGCCGAGCTTTCGACAATCATCGTAAGTATCACTGTGATTATCCCGAGGAGCACAAGGAGGATTATTATGCTGATAATTATATCGAGGCTTGTCACCTGTGCTTTAGCATTCTTCAATCTTTATCACGCTGTTCTCCTTTGTTATCATGTTGCAGCCTTTTTTGAGCATGCCTGTGGAATTCGGGATTATCCTGTAGGCGAGGATGCCTGCATCGCTGTCCTGTATGAAGACAGCATCTTTCTCGTTGCTGATAGTGTAACTATAGCCGTCAATGGTGTCAGGCAGGTTCAGGGTGACTGCAAATCCTGTTCCGCTGTCCCTTGCAAGCAGAAAATTTTTCTGGATGCCCTCTGCGAATGAGTCGAACCTGTCGAACTGCATCTTTGTCCTGCTGCTGTCGACAAACTGGATTATTATTGTGACCAGGACGAGGAAGATCAAAAATGCGATAGTGAAAATGAACATGAATTCGACAGTGAACTGGGATCTCTTGCGCATTTTAGTTCCACTGGACCACTGAGATGTTTATGACTGTCCTGCCGTCTTTCTCTGAATTCTCCAGCCTGTAGTCCTTTTTTCCGGGCATTGCCTCTGTCCTGTTGAAATTGCAATATGTGCAGTCATATCCGCTGAAACATGCTATGGTGCTGCAATCCGACGTCACTAACGGCACTTCGCTTGATAGCACGATGTCCTCCTTTGCCTGGCCGTTTGAGACATTCATGATGAGGTAGAACTCATCATCAGCATCCCCAGGCAGGTCAATTATCAGGGTGCTCATGTTTTCGATGCCTTCAGGGATATTGACAGTTATTACCTCTTTTGAGAACCTGCCCAGGTAATAAATCTCCCTTGACTGGTCTATCAGCTTCTGCCCGACATCCTTTGCCATCGAGGTCGAGATGTCTGAGCCTGATTTCAGGCTGTAGTCAGAGAAAACATAGAACAGCGGCAGGAATATGAAGAGAATCCCGGCTATCAAAAGCATGAATTCGACTGCAGATTGAGACTTAGCTGACCGCATTTTGGATTTGAAGATAATAAAAAAAATAAAGTTGCTCTCCTCAGGTCGAGGCTTCTGACATCGTTATCGTGATATCACCGCTGGTTGTCTGGTCAAGCACACCTAATGAATGTGTCAGCTTGACTGTTCCGCTTAGCCTGCTGTTGGCGACCCCTTGGTATCCTGTACAGTGAATATCTATCCTGCCTGTGCCGCCCGGTGCTATTGACACCTCATCAGCAGTTGCAAGGGTGTCTTTGCAATCAGATGTCATAATATTTGTGTCGACTGGGTTAAATTCTGTCCCTTTAATCGTCACTGTCTTAGTCCCCCTGTTGCTCAGCACCAGGCTTATGTCAAGATCGCCACCTGGATGCAGAGTCGCAGCATATTCCTCGCAGTTGAATATCCCTGAGCCTTTGAAATTGCATTTCTCAGGCAGGAGCCTGCCAAGGTCCAGCACTCCGAAGTACGTGAGCGCGGCTATTGCAAGAAGCACTACAAGTATCGCAGCACCGTACAGGAGGAGCGATTCCATCGTTATCTGTGCATTTTTTCTCATGAATGTTCACCTCGTTTTGGGTTTTTATAAGATTCTGGGTGTTCTTGTTTAAAAATTTTATGTTATTTTCCAGGACTGCCAGTTCCTGCAAGAGGCCCTGGTATCAATGCAGCCCATCTTGAGAGCAGCCAGGAAATCTCCTTGTCGCATCCCTTGTGCCTTTCATCGAGCACCCGGAAAATGTCCTCTTTTTTTGCTTCAATCCTTGCGTGGTCGAATTCCATCTCCCTGATGACCTTGTCAAAATCAGATACCAGCCCCATGACCTTGGCACCTTCTTCAGCCCAGGGCAGGACAGGTGTCTCATCTGTCCTTGATTTGTAATATCCAATCAGGGTATTGACGAATGCAAGCTCCTCGTCAAAAAGCTGGCTGACCGAATTATAATATCTCTTTATGATGGCAAGCTCTTCACTGTCACCTGTATCTTCAAGGTCAGACGGGCTGAGGTCGGGAAATCCGGATATGAGGGTTGCTCCTGTGATGATATCCCTCTGGTTTTTGCCTGTATGAAGGAAGCCCAGGAGATTGTATGCGATGATTGTGCATCGCAATTGTGAATTGTATGTCTCTGTCCTGAATTTGCTGAGCCTGGAGAGCAGGAAAAGTATCAGGAATATTATCAGCTTCCTCATGCTTTTCGAGCGGACATTGGCAGCGACCAGCCTTTTTAAGAATGTATATATGGATGGGGAAAATGCAGACTGTCCGAGCCTGATTGCCTTGAGCTCTGATATCTGGGCGTGAACTGCCTTGTCAGAGTCTGAGAATGTTGGCTGCCTGTTATCCATCCTCTCGCCTATCATCGCCTTGAGGTCCTGGCAGAAATCCCCCAGCTGTGACACGCTGACTATCTCCTCTTCTGAGAGCCTGTTCTCTTCTTTTGAGCTCTCGAAGTAATAGCGCTCTTCCATGGTCTGGGGGTCAAGGTCGAATGCATTTATGTAGCCTTTCTGCTTCTCAAGCTCTATCTTCAATATGTTGAAAGATGAGCTCAGCATCTTTATATGCTCAAGCTCTTTCCTGAACTTATTTATGGGCATGAGATTGACATCAATCATGTCAGAGAGGTCATCCCTTTTTAGCCCTGTATGGATTGCAAGCGACACCTGTTCCATGTATATGAGCAGGTTGAGCAGATGCTCGATCCTTGCCATCTTCTTCTCTGTAGCTTTGAGGTATTCGCATTGGCTCAGGACAAGTCCGGCAAGCTTAGTCTTTAGAACTGTCAGCCTCTCTGAGAATTCATGCCCCTGCTCTCTCAGCCCGTAGATGACTCTCCTGTTGAGCTCTGCCTTAATCTCCTGCTCTCTTCCAAGCTTCCTCACAAGGTCATTCAGATTGCCGGTCTCCTCATTGAGCCTGCGGAGAAGATAGTCCTCGCTTTTTTCTCTGAATGGGTAGATCAATATATCACCTAGATCACGAATAGCAGGTTGAACATGGCAGTAAGCACCCTGAAGCAGACCTCGTACATTATGATTGACAAGATTATATACATGATTATCAGTATAGGTGCCCCTTTCAAGCTGCCTTTCCTGATGAGCGAAATGATGGAAGCTGCACTTCCTGAAATGACTCCGATGCCGATCCATGAAAACCATCTGAAGTCGTCGAAATTTATATTGAACCTGTTTGCGATGCTCAGATATGAAGGAGTGTTGCCTGTAACTACAAGCCTTGAGAGCAGGGTGTTAATTAGGAAGAGAAGCCTGTATGAAAGTGCAAAAAGCAGCGGTGCAAGAATCAGTGCCACTATTGTTGTGAAGATTACATAGTTCGACACGCTGGCGATTGCGCTTTTCTTGAGGTAATGGATCATCTCAAGGTTCTCTGCAATCTTGTCTATTATTTCAGACAACCCTCCGCCTCCCTTGTGGGCCTCGAGGATGATCTCAAATGTTTCATTGACAGCATATGAATCGTATCGTTGTGAATATTTCAGGAGGACCTTGTCAATCATCTTTCCGCTCCGGATGTCGACTATTATCCTCTTTATGTCATCATTGAGATATCCCAGCTCAGGTGTAAGTGAATCCTCCAGCGCATCGACGAATTCCCTGCCTGCTTTCAGGTTCGTGGAGAGCTCCCTGAGGAACAACGGCAGGCGTTCCTCTATGTCCTGGATCCTGTTATAGCTCCGTGCATTGAGGTATATTATCACAGAAGTGACTGCGATTACGAGGATGATGAACTCAACCACAAGGATGAATAAGACGGAGCTGAATATTATGAGTAATATGCTGTAATCAAAGAGGACTCCTGTCAGGAGCAGGTAAGCATACCAAAGAAACGTTATGAGCCATGTCAGTGCGAATCCCTTGCCTATCCTCTCGTATTGTATGTCATCGAATCCTGCTTTGGCGAAGCGGTCTCTGAGCTTTTCCGCTTTTATGGCAAAAGATATGAAGCTGACGATGCCTCTGCCGACTCTGCCAAGCCTTTTATCGATTCCATTGTTTTTCTTTTTCATATATCAGATCTCCAGCTCAGGCCTCATCTTTGAGAATATCAGTATGAAGAAAAGCTGTATGAGTACGATTATCGAGAGGAACAGGGTCAGGACCCTCATCTCAATCGGGATGTTCAGGATGGTCAGGAATATGACAAAGATGACTACACCTAGCGACGGGCCGATAGTCCCGAATATCATGTAGAAGAGCCCGAGGGGGTTGAGCTTCTTGCCGAAAGATTCAAACTCTATTATCTTTCCGCGGGTTATCTCTTCAAGTGATGCCTTGAGCGTGTGCTTGAGGTCAGAGCCGATCTTGAGCGAGTTCCTTATCTGTATGAATATCTTCCTGAATGTTGGGGAAGGTGAGTCTATGATAGCCTCATTTATTGCCTGTTCGAGGGGCTTTCCCATGTAGAGCTCATATGCCATCCTCTCGAGCGCCTTGCTTGTTTCCTTCTTGTGCTTTGCGACATTGATTATCGAGTTTATGAGGGACTTGCCGGATTCGAGCTGGATGAGCAGCCTCCTTCCCGTTACAGCGACCTCACCCTCGATCCGCTTGCCGAGAGTGTTCCTGTTGATTCTCGGCAGCGAGAACAGTATCAGAAAAAGCATGACGAATACAAAGACAACCGTGAACATGATTATCGCAATGGCATGGCCCTTGTTGAAATAGATGATAAGGTATCCAATTGGTATCATGAAGAGGATAGTGAAGACAAGCGTCACAAGGAATGAGAATTTGATGAAGGTCTCTATGCTATAGTTCATATTGGTGATGTAGAGGTCTTTCTTTAGGTCAGGATAAAACCATACTGCCAAATTGTTGAAGATCCTTGAAATTATTCCCACCTGCTATAGCTTGTAGTCCTTGAAGAGCCTTTTAAAGACGTATTCCTTGTTTGAATAGTAGTCGCTGACCACTGATCCTATCTCATGGATATCATCCATGTCATTCTTGACGAAATATTTTAGCAGCCTTATCTTGTCTTTCATGTCATCCCTGATCTGGGTTTCGCTGAGACCTGAGAACAGCTTGAGTGTCTTGTAGAGTCTTATGGGCTTGTTCATCGGCTTCATCTGCTCTTTCGAGATATCATATTCAAAGAGCAGGTTCGGGCTGCCGTCCTCGAGTATCTCAGCTACCTGGAAAGTCCTCCTGATATTTGTCCTCCTGTTCCTGTTCTGGACAATCATTAGGGATATTGAATTCAGCAGGTTTTTCGGTAGCTCAATCGGTGGGTTGGTAAGCCTGATGACAGCCTCGCTGACGCTGTTTGCGTGGAGTGTCCCATAGACGCTGTGCCCTGTATGCATCGCCTCGAAGAGCACCTCAGCCTCTTTCTTCCTCCTTATCTCTCCGACGATTATCCTGTCAGGCCTCATCCTGAGGGAATTGATGACTAGGTCTAGCATGCTTATCTCCCCCTCACCCTCAGGATTAGGCAGCCTAGTCTGCATTGCGACCCAATGGAGCGAGTCAGGCAGTGTGAGCTCCCTTGTGTCCTCAATGGATATTATCCTCTGGTTCGGCGGGAAGAAGTTGGTTATCACATTCAGAGTGCTTGTCTTTCCGCTTCCAGTTCCGCCGACTATCAGCAGGCTCAGCTCGTACTGCACTGCGAACCAGATCAGCGCTGATGTCGTATAGTCCAGTGTCCCGTTCCTGATAAGATGTGTTATTGTCCAGGGCTTTGTCGCGAATTTCCTGATTGTTATTGTGTTGCCTTTCGTTGTGATTGGTGCAAGCGTCGCATTTATCCTGTCCCCTGTCTGAAGATGGGCATCAAGCAGCGGATTTAGCAGGGTTATGTCCTTGTTGACGACCCTTCCAGCGAGTGTTGCATAATGCTTGATAGTATCCTCATTCTTCGGGATGACATTTGTCTTCAGCCATGAATGCTTCCGATGGTATATCCATACTGGCTCATTTGCGTTGTTTATCACAATCTCCTCTATCTCCTTGTCCCTCAGCAGGACCTCTATCTCGCCGAGGCCAAGTGTTGTGAGCCTGATATATTCGCCGAGAGCCACTATTTTCGATTCAGGGATCTCAGGGAAAAGGAACGTCAATTTGTTGAAGAGCTTTGTCTTGAACTCATTCTCTATTGCTGCCTGTTCATCTTCAGAATTAGGCACAGACTTGAGTGTTATCGAATGGACAATCTCTTCCTTGACCTTGTTCAGGATTATCTCAGTCACCCTCCCGTATTCCAGCAGAGACAGGATGTAGTATGGGACAAGCTCGAATTCCTGCTTGACTATCCTTACGAACATGAAGAACTTGTCAGTATGTATCTTGTAGCTGTCTATCTCCTTGATGAGCTCTCTTACCTTCTTTTTCCTCTCTTCTGAGGGCATCTCCACAATCTTCATCCTCTTCAGGTAATCATAGAAGAAATCATATGCCTTCTTGTACATGACCACAAGCTTCTCGTCCCTGGATTTCTTTGACAATGAATAGAGGTCATAAAGCAGCTTGTTGACTGCCTTAAGGTTGTTGACCTCAAGCAGGATCTTTATCTTGTTTATTATCTCCTTCTCATCTCGGAACTGCAGGCCGGTCTCCGGGCTCCTGACGAATGCGAGCTGTGTTGTCGGCCGGAATCTTACAGATACGACCCCCTCCTCCTCCAGATACTGTGCATAGGCAAGGATCACCTCTTTTTTTGTGTCAAGAAGTGTGGTCAGTTCATCGACAGAGACTTTCCCCTTCGCCTCAAGAAATTCTACCAATAGGTCTGCCTTTGTTTTAAACATTCATTTCAACCCCTTTTTTTTCAAATATTATTAATACCCGGAAATCCAGGAGATTCAAAGTTTAAATACTTTACGGTAAATTTTCCAGTGAGACCATCATAATCCCAGCTTGAGGTCGATATCCTTTGCGACGTCCCTGAGGTCTTCATATGCCCTCTCCAGGTCATGCTTGACCTCGTCGACAAGCAGGCTGAGGTTGTCCACCCTCAGGAGATATCTTTTATTGTCAATTACAACCAGGCCAGAGCCTTTCAGCTTCTTTATATGATGGATGACAGTCCCTCGCGAGATCTTGAGCCTGTACGCAATCTCGTCGCTTGAGAGGCCTCTGTGCTTCTTGGTGCTTTTCAGGAGCTCGATGAATATGCGAAAGCAGCTCTTGTCCCTGTCCCTCAGGCTGAAGAGGCCAAGGCTTGTCCCGAGCCACTGGAGCTCCTCATTGATGTCCTTCTTCATCGGCTTCCTGAGCCTGATTATCGTTATCTTTTGCATGTCCATATTCATGTCCATTAGCATCAGTAAGGCAGGATTACTATTAAATCTTTTCTATTCAAGGCCATGCCATAAATTATTTCTGCAATTCGACAACTGAATAAGCTGTAAATTGTTAAATCATCAGGAAATTCTCCGTGCTCCTTACTATTTCGTGGTAGTGTTAAAAGTATAAATACTACCTGTTCTATAAATTTTGGATATGGAGAGCGGGAACGAGAGAGCGAAAGCTGACATGCTGTTCGAAGTGTCGTGGGAAGTATGCAACAAGGTTGGCGGAATATATACTGTCGTGAAATCCAAGGTCGAGCTCATGAAAGAGCGATATCACAATTATTTTCTTATCGGTCCGTATTTCCCAGATAAAGCCAGGCTTGAGACCCAGCAGGTTGTCCCACCCGAGAGGCTGAAGAGGGTATTTGACAGGCTTGAAAAAGAGGGCATAATCTGTTATTTCGGGAATTGGCAGGTCAAGGGAGAGCCGCAGGTCATCCTTGTGAATTTCCAGAAGATTATCCCTGCAAAGAACGATATCAAGAAGTGGCTCTGGGAATCATACAGGATAGACAGCCTTTATTCACATTGGGATTTCGAGGAGCCTATGATATGGTCGTATGCTGTCGGGAAGCTGCTCCATTACATATCAGAGGAATACGGCAATGAGAAGATTGTCGGGCACTTCCATGAATGGCTCTCAGGCATTGCGATGCTCTTCCTTAAATCGAATGCCTCAAGGATAGGGACAGTCTTCACTACGCATGCGACAATGCTTGGCAGGAGCCTGGCAGGAGGAGGAAAGGACCTGTATTCGATGTTGGATACGATGGATCCCGAGAAGGAGGCTTACTCGAGCAATGTCCAGGACAAGTTCCTAACTGAGAGGTCATGTGCACAGGATTCAGACATATTCACCACAGTCAGCGAGATAACCGCGATTGAGGCTGAAAAGGTACTGGGAAGGAAGGCCGATGTCCTCCTGCTCAACGGCCTTGACATAGAGAAGTTCCCTAATTTTGAGGAATGCTCAATCAAGCACAAGCAGTGCCGGGATGTCATCCGCGAATTCCTCTCATACTATTTTTTTCCGTATTACACATTCGATGTCGAGAAGACAATCATCCTTTTCATCGTCGGCAGGTATGAGTTCAAGAACAAGGGCCTTGACATATTCATAAGGGCCCTGGGCAGGCTCAATGGGCTTCTGAAAGAGCAGGGCTCAAGAAAGACAATAGTCAGCTTCTTCTGGATACCTACGGGCGTGAATGGGATTAAGACAGAGCTGCTCGAGGCAGAGGACAAGTATGAGCAGATAAAGGGATTTGTGGACAGGACCCTGCCTGAATTCAAGTCAAAGCTCATAAACAGCATACTGACGCAGAACAGCCTCTCCAAGGAGACGATTTTCGATAAGGAATTCCTCCTTGAGATAAAGAAGCAGAGGCTGCAGTTCTCAAGGGCGGGAAACCCTCTCTTGTCGACTCACTACCTGTTCAATGAGAATGACGACCAGATAACAAGCGCATTTCGTCAGAACGGGCTCCATAACAGGAAAGAGGATGCAGTGAAGGTAATACAGTATCCGGTATACCTTGACGGGAATGACAATCTCATCGGTCTTAAATATTATGATGCGATACAGGGATGCCATCTAGGTGTATTTCCAAGCTATTATGAGCCATGGGGGTATACGCCTCTGGAGAGTGCCGCCCTCGGGGTTCCGGCAGTGACGACTGACCTGGCCGGATTCGGCAGGTTCATCAGGAAGAAGATAAAGGACCTGGACAGCGCTGATAAGGGAGGTATATTCATCCTGGAAAGGTTCAACAGGGACGAGGAGCAGGTCGTCAAGGATTTCGTCGACATCCTATATCATTATTCACAGCTTCACAGGAAAGACAGGGTTGAGCAGAAGATGTATGCAAAGGAGCTGTCTGAATTCGCAGACTGGAAGGTGCTTGTGGATAATTACATAAGGGCACACAATCTTGCGCTCACCAGATGAACAGATGACCTCTCATCAGATACATTTATATACCTTCTATTTAATAAGATGATATCAATGACCTGTAAAAGGGGTGAATGATGCCACAACTCAGGAAG
Source organism: uncultured Candidatus Woesearchaeota archaeon (assembly GCA_963717515.1). Taxonomy (GTDB): domain Archaea; phylum Nanobdellota; class Nanobdellia; order Woesearchaeales; family DSVV01; genus CAYXZQ01. The sequence goes on along the minus strand of OY970338.1, from coordinate 447,051 downwards.
GATTATATCCTTGACAGATATGTGATAATTGCAGGGGAACGGGCTAAGAGGCCTGACCAGTTCAGGCTGGAGCAAGACATCAAGGGAGAGGATGTCAAGTGTTTTTTCTGCCCTGGAAATGAGGTATCGACCCCGCCTGAGATCTACAGGACAGAGAAGGATGGCAGGTGGCAGATGAGGGTCTTTGACAACAAGTTTCCTGCTGTGCAGGCAGAGGGCAACACAGTGCTCGAGACACACGACACTTTCTTCACATTTGCTGATGCAGTCGGGAAGCACGAAGTGATAGTCGAGACCCCTGAACATGTAAGGCAGCTTTGGGACCTTGAACCATCTGATATCGCTGAATTGTTCAGAGTTTACATCCAGAGGATAAAAGCTATAATCTCCCTTGAGCATGTGAAATATGTCCTTGTCTTCAAGAACCACAAGAAGAATGCTGGGACAAGCATCGTCCATTCCCATTCTCAGGTCATAGGATACAATCTCGTGCCAGGGATAATCAGGGAAAAGGAGGCTGCTGTGAGCAGGTATCAAGCATGCCCGTACTGCAGCATTATCGGGATTGAGAAGGGCGGGGACAGGAGGATAGCTGAAAACAGCACATCAGTATCTTTTGCACCGTATGCTTCTGCATCCCCTTTTGAGGCTTGGATTTTCCCTAAGAGGCATGTCATCTCTTTTCATGAGCTTGATGATCAAGAGATAGCTGGCATGGCAGAGCTCCTTTCAAAGCTTCTTAAGAAGCTCAGGGACCTCAATATCGCATTTAATTATTATCTCCATTACGGGGTGAAGGACATGCATTTTCACATTGTTGTGATGCCGAGGACAAGCATCAGGGCGGGGTTTGAGTTCGGCACCGAGACTATTATAAATTCAATGCCGCCTGAAAAAGCGGCTGAGTATTATAGGAGCTGATGGGTGCTAATGCATTGAAAATCCCAAAAAATCGAAAGATTTATATAGCAATTATAAGAAAAGTAATATTAATATATTTAAAAGTATACAGGCTAGATTGATTAAAAGAGGGAAAAAATGAAAAAATCAAGTTATATTCTGATTTTTCTGTTGATAATAAATGCATTTGCTGTTTGCGCTGCAGGGACCCATCTCAATATCACGATGGAAGAGAAGATCTATAAGAACACGACATTTGCAGAGCATTTCTATCTAACGACGAATGTAACCTCATGCGTGATTAATGGCACCCTGAATATCACGAATCCCGGACAGGAGACTATCTCTGACATATACCTGAAATTCTCAAATACAGACAACATGCTCAGCAATTTCACATGGGACCCAAACACCAAGTACGGCAACCAGATAAGCGGCAGTCCCGGTACAGGCATCATTATTCATATCCCTTCCCTCCGCACTGACAATTTCAGCACCTATTATTATTCCATCAACTGCACTGATGCTCCACCACCCTTGAATGTGACGACATTGTATACGAATTTTGACCATGGGTTCAACAGGAAAGTCCTTGCAGGCCATAACTGGACAATCAACCAGAAGATACTGAATTACAACAATCTTGCAGTCCCTGTAAATAATATCAATATCTCGATAAGGGCAGTGCAGATACCCTGGAACAGCTCATTGTTCAATTTTTCACTCGAATACCTTTATCCCCTGGGTGATTATCCCAATGTCGTCGGGAATGGCACTTCTGATTACAGGTGGTGGTGGTCGCCAAACGGCGGGACACTAGTATTCAACCAGTCGAAGAACATAACATACCGCGTGAGGGCGCCGTACTCTGTTCCTTTCACAGCCTCATACCAGGCGATATTCGAGAACATCTCATATGATGTAGGAGTGCTCATATCAAATCTCTCTCTGGACCAGGTAAATGCGACATCTGCAATAAATTTCAGTTTCCAGAAGAGGATAACCCAGCCCGCTGACAATGCGCTGAGCCATAATGTGACATATGAGATAAGGCCGCAGATAGGGACAGACCTAAATATCACTTTTGACATAAACAGGGTCACTCTGTGGGTCACGCAGAACATTGACCCGTCGAATGATACCTCAGGCACAGTATGGGGACCCCTGACCGTGAATTATACCAATCCTTCAGGCGGGCCCATGAAGGAGATCAATATATCTACATTATGGGGGAACTCCAGCTATTACTGGACTTTTAATTTTACAGACGGATCGAACAGCTCCTATCCACCACCCATCGTCTGGATGAAGCCTGAGTTTGCGATAACCAACAAGTACGGCCAGATTATGAACTATACGACCACGAGAAGCGGCCAGGAGATATTCATCAAGTACATATATGTTATCCACGGCTATTGGCTTGAGGTCTCGAAGAACGTATCGAACATCGGGGAAGACCAGTACCAGGTGGACATAAGGGTCGAGAACATCGGCAATGGATGGACACCGCAGTTTGAGATGGTGACTGTCTATGACTTCATCCCTGATAATTTCAAGGTCTGGGGTATGACTCCAGCCCCGTTCAAGTGTCCGACTGGAAGCTATTGTACAAACCTCTCTGTGGGAGTTCCGTCGTCTGACTATTACGGAATGTCATATAAATGGGACATCCCCTGGAAAGGGACCATGAACTCATCTCTCGGACCGAAGAGCGGGCCTCAAGCGACAGGAGGGGGGAATTACAGCTGGAATGTTTCCTACAAGGTCAACGGCACAGGTGAATACAAGGTATCTGATCTCTACATAGTAGGTTTAGATCCGCTCAAGGTAGATGGTGCAGGAGTGTCGCCTGTTATTGCAGTGATAACAGGTCTCCAATCCTACTCAAAAGAGATACTTTACCTTGGGATCGTTGCATTCCTTATTGTGGTCAACGTGACCAATCTTGTGATAACTAACAAGATAAACAAGAAGCTGGATGAGACAAAAGAAGCGGGATCAGTCAGGAAGGGCAAATCAAATTCATAATCAATTATCCTAAAAAAGGGGGGATAATGTTAATGCATTTAAGTGGAAAACAATTGAAGAATTTGGTACTCTGCATATTCATGTTATTAATGGTAAATCTTGCCTCAGCAGATGTTGTCGTGTTCAGGGACTATTCGACAAAATCTGTTCTTGACAGGGACATGCTGCATATCAGCAGGGCGATAACACTGGAGAATGTCGGGGCCAATCCCATTATACCCGGAGAGCTGCATTTCAAGCTGCATGAGATAATCAAGAACCAGAAAGTGGCATCAGTCGTCCACAACCTGGAGGCCAAGAATGATTTCGGCACAGTGCTAAAATCAAGGATAATCGAGTCAAAAGAAGAGACAGACCTTGTAGCAAGCGTATGGGAGCCTGTCCTCCCTAAATTCACATACAATGTCAAGATGAGCTATGACCTTGAGTTCAAGACCAAGGGGATTCTCTTCTATGAGATAAATGTCCCGCTGGAAGAGACCACTATCCCTATCGAGAACCAGAAGCAAAGCCTTTATATCCCTGCCAAATATCATATTACTTACGCTCCTGATGCGATTGTCAGGACTGTAGAGGAAGGAGGTCAGAAATACAGGGTAGTAGAATGGGAGAACATGGAAGATATGGTTGTCGAATATTCTGTGCTTCCGCTGCCGAAGCTGGGCATAAGGTCTGTCAATATCTTCTGGATAATGGTCATAATTATTCTGCTGGCATCAACCTTTTTCATCCACAGGAAGCTAAGGAACGGTTAATGAGGCGAATGATGAAGCTGAGGTTCTGTATCATTTTTTTTTTGCTCATTCTGGCATCAATGGATGCTTTTGCCGTAGACAGGTTCCAGGTGAATGTGACAGAAAGCGGAAAGGTGATAAGCTATTATGACCAGTACTGGGTTGTCCAGGTCAACGGCACTGTAACTCTGCACAACCCATTCAACAATTCCTTTGATTTGGCCAAATTCGGCTTTGACCTCGGCCCGTTGACAATCATCGAGGGGAATGATACTGATTTTATACGATCCGGAGCGTTCATAATCCCTTACATAGAGGCTCATCAGACAATAGATATTGGATATACCATCAGGGGAATATCAGCTTATGACCCTATGACAGACAACCACAGCGTGATGTATTCAGCCCTGAAGAAAGGGGATACAGACCTCATTGCCACACTTATATCCAATATTATGAAGTCTGACGTCGAGAACCATACTCTCGATACCGGGCTTGTGAAATCCAGCAAGAACAGGAGGCTTATCGTCGTGACCCTTGATAATCCTGCATATGTGTCGCAGAATGTGACCTCCATTAAGGTCATCAAGACCCCTGAACAGGATCCCAACAATGAGCTGGAATCATGGTATTTCGGAGGAGGAGATGGCCCTGTAATAATACCCCCCAGGGACAGATGGACAGAGGACATCATAGATTACAATTCGTCGGAGGGCGAAGTGTACTGGCTCTCATCTGATGTACATACTTATTCTTACCCCCCGCTGATAGTTGACCGTTCTTCTGTCCTGCTCTTTGACCAGAATGACTTGTACCAGGCTGAAAACGGTTCCATTGTTGAAAATGAGCAGCTTTCAAATATTACAGAATACCTTGAGCATCTCATGTACATAAAAAAGCGGGTATCGACGACTGTTTTGTTTCCAGGAGACTTTGTGACAGTGACATTAAACATAAATAATTTCGCGCCGATAGCGAGGAGCTTCAACCTCACCGAGATGGTGCCGCATGGTTTTGAGGTTGAGGACAGCGGCGGTGCTAACGCGACTTCCGTCAGCCGGCTGTTCTGGAATACCAGGGTCAACAGGGATGCGAACATGGTCCTCAAATACAGGCTGAAGTTCGTCGACAACGAGTCTTTGGGGCTGGATTATTTCGAACCTGCCAGGCTGGACTATGAGAATCAGACATTGTACTCAGAGAGGATAGCTTTCATAAGGCAGTATATCCCTGAGAAGAAGATATTCATCCAGAAGAAACTGAGCTATGGCATCGATAACCAGATAAATGTCCAGCTCCAGCTCCAGAACCTGGGGGAGTCCGATATCCAGGGATTGTATGTCAAGGAGTTCCTCGGTGCTGATGATGTATTCAGCGAGATATCTGTCGCTCCTGTTGATAAGGGCAGATGGGAGGTCCCAAAGCTCAAGAGGGGCGAGATGTGGGAGGTGACTTATGTCACAGACGAAAACCCGAACGTGAACCTTCTGCCTGAGGTATATGGTGTCGACAACAAGGTCGTCCTCAAGACACTCGTGTTCGAGAATGTGATCAGGAATTCCTGGCTTGCTCCGACCACTCAGGCGATAGAGATCCTTGCCCCTTTATTCATACTGGCATTTATAATAGCATATCTTGTCTATATACGGAGGGTCCATACAAAAAAAACAAGGGGTATCCGTAGCATGGAAAGCAGGATACATAAGCTCAAGAAGGATACAAGCCTCAAGCCAGAGGAAAGCATAAGCCTTCTTCAGAGAGAGTCAGCAACAAGGAAGGATATCAGCACTCCAGGGGGATATGATATCAGCGGACATAGTTCATTAAGGAAGCCACCGAATGAACAGGCCCATGAAAATATCGAGAAACTGAAGCATATCGAAGAGGATACAGAAACTAAATGACTGTTTTTTTCATGTTGTTAAAACATGAAAAAAATATTGAATTAAATTAACAGTAGATTATGATGACATTCAGCCGTAAACATAAATGATAGTTACATTCGTGGCATTGAAATCCTGGTTCTCCAGATGGCTAAGCATATCCTGGCTTATCCTGACAGTCTGGTTGAGTTCAGGTGTGAAATCGTGATTCATAAGATCCGGGCTGCATATCTCGAGGGCAATGCCTCTTGTAGCGCAGTCTATTGCATTGTTCATGTCATCAGCGAATGATATCGCTTTTGCCTGGGATGATTCAGCGACTGTGAGAAGCTGCGGCACAAAGCCGAGTATCATGATCGCGACGACTGGATAGATTAGTATCTCTTTCATAGTACCCACCGCAGACAGGTAATGAACCCCTGTTTTTAAATCTTTCTATTTTTACCATCATTAAGTAGTTACTTATTATTAAATACTATAACCAGGGCAATAGGGGTTATGAGGAAGAGGCTCATTGTCGCAAACTGGAAGGAGAACAAGACAAATGACGAGACTGCTGAATTCATGATGGGGCTGAAGGAGGCTATGTCGGGCAAGGCCGGTGCAGAGGTCGTGATTTGCCCGAGTTTTGTCTCAATCATCACAGCATCAGACTGTGCAAGGGGAAGCGGGATAAGGGTCGGTGCTCAGGACTTATCTGTACATGACAGCGGCGCATTCACAGGCGAGGTCTCTGCAGGGATGATAAGGGATTTTTGCAATTATGCGATTGTCGGCCATTCAGAGCGGCGGAGAGGGTTCGGCGAGACCGATTCAGTCATCAACAGCAAGGCAAAAAACGCAATGAAAAACAATATTTCACCAATAATATGCGTAGGAGAGGGGTTGGAAGAGCGGAATTCCGGGCAGGCAGAGTCTTTTGTCCTCGGCCAGGTCTCAGGATGCCTGGAAGGAATCCCTAAGGAGGATGCAGCAAGGATTGTGATTGCATATGAACCTGTCTGGGCAATAAGCTGCGGTGATTCCTGTCATGAGCCAGCAACCCATGATGATGCTCAAAACATGCATGCTATAATCAGGAACAGGCTTTCAGAACTTTATGGAAGCGAGTTGTCATCTCAGATAAGGATCATATACGGTGGCAGTGTGAAGCCTGTTAACATCAGGGGATTTCTGGAGAAAGAGGACATAGACGGGGTCCTTGTGGGCTCTGCAAGCCTGGATGTCGGGAGTTTTTTAAGCCTGCTGGGCCCTTAACCAGCAATCACGCTAAATCTTTTTGATATGAGGTATTGGTCTGTGCATGGATTGTCAGTGCATACCCTGGCGTCAAACTCATAGGTGCCCTTGGCTGCATTCTTCGGGACAGTAACATCTATTACCGGAATTGCGGATTCAAACTTTTTTATATGCACAGGCCCGATTGGGTTGAAGGCGATCCATGAGTCATAGGCATCACAGCTCATGGAGGAATCATCATCGCAGATGATTGTCCCATTTTTAAATTCTGCAAAATCACATTCAACAAAAACATAGAATGTATCTGTATAATCTAGGTCGTTTCTTATTCCAATGTAGTATTGGTCATACCCTCCCGTCTCAATGTGCTTTGAGGAGATTGCTATGCCTTCCAGGGCCAGCTTATGGTTGATCTCATCCATTATCTCTCCTTGCAGCTTGTCCTTGGTTATGATTAGGTTGGAGACCAGGTTTTTGAATATCAATATCCCTACGCTGAACATTGCAATTGAAAGAATGAGCATGACCAGAAAATTTATCGACAGCTCAAAGGCTTTTTTCTTCAATTGATCTCACCAAAATGACTAATTCACGACGACATTCAGCTTCTTTGTCGTGCTGTATTGGTTTTGGCATACATCCCCTGGCGGGCATTCGCATCTGTCATACTGCATATGGTCAGACTGGCAGACCTTTATGTTGAAGACGTAGGTGCCTTTTTCAGCGCCTTTAGCTGCATAGACATATATGTCGTCGACAATAGCCCTCTCGTTGTTGGCCACTGTATGCACTTCCATATGCTGTGAATCAGGGTTTGCGATGATGCTTACGCCTTTGTTTGGATCCAATGTACAGCCTAATTCAGAATCGCATTTGACTTCCCCCTTGCTGTCGATATAGATGTCAAAATCCGCTTCAATTGTGAAGTTTTCCTTGTATCCCAGATCGTTCCTTATGCCCAGCCCGAATACATCATGCCCCCCGGGCCTAAGCGTCCTTTCAGAATAGATAGCTTTCACGGGCTCAGCACCATTTGCCAGGATCTGCTCAAGCTTGGTCTTCTGCTGGTCAGAGAGTGTCTCTTTCATCTGATTAGTGGTCGTGAAAACTTTTTTCATGATGAAGAACCCTGCAGCAAACATGGCGATTGATAATATCAGTATGACGATGAAATTGATTGACAGCTCAATTGCTCTCTTGTTCAAGTTCCGCTGCCCCTATTTCATTATCTCATATTCCTTAATCAGGAGCATCATGAACAGCACGAGAAGTATTGCCCCTACTATCATGAACATGAAGCCCTTGAATATGTTATCGACCTGCAGCAGGATCATGAGCAGACCGAAAGCCATTATGCCGAATCCCAGCCAGAGGAACTTGTCCAGGACAAGCTTCATTATCTCGAATTCCTGATCCTCAGTGAGTTTTTTTTTGCCTTTGACAGCATTTTGATTTTCATGTTTTGCCATTTCACATCACCTATGATTGTACTATGAGGTTGAAGCTGTGGGTGTACCATGACCTCATTGTCGATGGATCATCCTGGGTCTGCTCCCCGAGTATCTCCAGCTTGCATATATATGTATTTCCGCCTGTGAGGGCCCTGTTCTTGATTGATATTGGTATAGCTTCGAATGAGCTCGGCTCAATATTGTCAGCAAGCGACACTATGTCTACTGGGTTATGGAGCTCCTGTCCGCTTGAAGTGTCCTTGCATATTGTTATGTTGACAGAAGGATTGAATATAGTGTACGGGTCCTTGTTGTAGTATTTGAGTCCTAGAGGATTTTCCTTCCTTGCAGGGATCGTGAGGTCTTTTGATATCCCGACAAGTGGTGTTGATGCTGTCGGATCCTCTTCTATGTTCTTTATCAGGTCTTTAGCCTTGTCAATCCCGCCAAGCCCCAGGGATTCAAGCTGTTTTGTGACAAGAAGACCTACACCCAGCATCGCAAAGGCAAGAACAAATATTATTATCGCATTGACCGATAGATTTAGTGATGCTCTTAATGATGATCTTTTCATGCTGACACCTCTTTGATTTATTTGCTTTTCGTGGAATCTGTTTTTCCATCAGATATTTATCTTTATAAAACTTTCGATAGTTTTATATACAATCTCGATAATCGGAAAAATAACATGGCAAGATTAAGAAAAGGATGTGCCTACAGGAACCTGGAAAGGCCTTATACCAGGAAATCCAAATACAAAAAGCTGTCTTATGTAAGGGCCACTCCTGCAAGCAAGGTTGTCAGGTATTCGAGCGGCAATATGAAGAGGGCTTTTTCAGACACTATCAGTCTCATCTCAAAGGACAGCCTCCAGATAAGGCACAATGCAATCGAATCAGCGAGGCTAAGCGCAAACAGGCATCTGGAAAAGATGCTCGGCAAGCAAGGCTTCTGCCTCAAGATAAGGATCTTTCCACATCATATTCTTAGGGAAAACCCTCTCGCGTCAGGCGCTGGGGCAGACAGGATGAGCACTGGAATGAAAAAATCATTCGGGAAAGCCATCGGGGTTGCAGCCCAGGTCAGGTCAGGACAGATCCTGTTCGAGGCATATGTGGACAAGGATGGAGTAGAGACAGCCCGTAAGGCACTCAAAAGGGCCTCATATAAGCTGCCATGTTCCTGTTCTGTCGCTGCAAAATAAATATGAAGCTTGAAAAAGAGGAATTGCTGGACTGGGTCAGGGAATATTTTGGAGAGCTGATTTCCGGCCTGTGCATATTCTTTCTTCTGCTTGTCATCTTGATCCTCAAGAAGCAGTATGTAATAGCTGTGCTTGGGATGGTCTGCATGATAGCTATCGGTGTTGAGAGGCGGGCAAAGGCATTTGACAAGATAGTGTCGATCCTTGTGATCTTCATATTATCTGTCGGGTTTGTGCTTCTTGGTTAGATCAAGAATTTCGATTAATCCTTCTTTTGTATTTGTTGACATGTAAAGCCTGTCGGGATCTCTTTCTGTTATCATGTCTGCTTTGCTGTAGACGGAAATCAAATTCCTGTTCAGGGCCTTTATCCTAAAAAGAAGGTTCTTCTGCTCCTTTACACTATACCCAGAGCTGCCGGTCGGGTCGATGAGGAAAATTACAAGGTGGGCTGCGTGCCTTATTGCCAGGTAGGCCTGCTTTTCGATGGGGTTCATATCCCTTATTTCCCTGTCAAAAGCCCCCGGTGTATCGATGACCTGGACCTTCTCCCCATCAATGGTGAAATAACCAAGGTTGAGGGATTTGGTTGTGAATGCATAATCCCTGACCTCCGGCTTAGCAGTGGTGAGCGCTCTGAGCAGGCTGCTCTTCCCGACATTGGGATAGCCAGCGATAGCGATCGTGTACAAGTCGGGCTTCAGATCAGGGAAGCGCCTCAACACCCCTCTTGCCTTTTCAATGTATAGAAGCTCTTTTTTTATCTGCTTCATGACTGATGAAACCCTGCCGTAGAACTGTTTTCTGAGTTCGATCACCTTCTGGAGCAGAACCGACTTCTTTATCCTCAATGCATAATCCCTCTGCAATGATGATATCCTTTTATCTGCCCATGCGACCGCTCCAAGGCTCTTCTTCAGGTCAGGATATTCAAGCGTTGTCTTAATGAGCTCAATGTAGAATTCAGGCAAGGTTTCAAGATCCGGAAATGATGTTGTGATTCTCCTCAGGCATTTGGAAAGCGCCTCTCCGGCAGTCTTGACATTCTCAAATTCATAGGTTTTGATGACCTTGAGCTTCTCTTTTCTATTCACGATCTTAGGTTTATTCCTGGTCCTTGCTGCCCGGAAGGCGATGTCTAGGTATGTATCAGGATTCTCGATTTTTGCCAGTTTCTGGAAATTCATGGCAGATGCTAATCCCAGGTTGTATATAAATATGACTTAAAAACAGATAACCCATTTCCCATGTGATGTGTTAATAATCGTCAGGGTCAATATTTGCGAACGGAGCTAAATTAGCATTTTACGGATTTTGCCTGGACGTTTAGGGCCTTATCTGGGACTGATTTCCTTTAAACTGGGTGCCAAGATATCTGTGCAGTGAGCAGACCAAGATGATCAATACACATGATTCGAGTGAATCTTTAAAATCCTTATTTCACTCAAAAACCAATAATTTTTTAAATATATGGTAAATCCAGGAGAATAGAATTATCATATGATTGCCTAAGGAGGAAAAAATGGTTGATTTTAAACTTGTGCTGAATGATATTAAGACAGGAAAAAGTTACAATAGGGAAGTCAAGGACGACATGGCCCGTGGGCTTATGGACAAAGTGATAGGCGACAGTGTGCAGGGTGACACATTTGACATGCCCGGTTACGAGTTCGAGATTACAGGTGGAAGCGACAATTGCGGTTTTCCCATGAGGCGTGATGTCGATACTGCCAGGAAGAAGATTCTCACTGTCGAAGGAGTAGGGGTGAAGAAGAAGCATGATGGGATAAGGCAGAGAAAGACTGTATGCGGTAGCAAGATCCATTCAAGCATAGTCCAGGTCAACATGAAGATAACCAAGCATGGCAAGGCAAAGCTGGATGAAGGCGCAGAAGCCCAAAATCCAGAATCAGTAAGTGAAGCGGCCAATGCAGGGGAAACAGAAAGCAAAAAGAAGGAGAGCACTGAGGAAAAATAATGCCAGCAAAAGAGAAGTCAGCAAAAGTTAAAAAAACAGTCCAGCCGGAGATTAACATCGGGTTGATAGGCCATGTTGACCATGGCAAGACGACCCTTACAGAGCGCCTCAGCGGCAAATGGACAGACACTCATTCTGAAGAGCTGAAAAGGGGGATCACAATAAGGCTCGGCTATGCTGACTCAACATTCAGGCTATGTACAAAATGCACAGGCCCTGATGCTTATACTGGAAAGGAAAAATGCCCTGTTTGCGGCTCAAAGACAAAGGCATTGAGGAAAGTCAGCTTTGTCGACGCGCCAGGTCATGAGAGTCTCATGGCGACAATGCTTGCAGGGGCGACGATAATGGACGGAGCGCTTCTTCTCATAGCAGCAAATGAGACATGTCCACAGCCCCAGACCAGGGAGCATCTCATGGCCCTGGAGATAATAGGTGTGAAAAATATTGTCATTGTCCAGAACAAGATCGACCTTGTCGATGCTGACAAGGCAAAAAAGAACTATCAGCAGATCAAAGACCTTATCAAGGGAACAACTTATGAAAATTCACCAATTATCCCAATATCTGCGATACATCAGGTGAACATCGGTGCACTCATTGAGGCGATTGAGAAGGAGATACCTACCCCTGAGAGGGATCTGACCAAGGACCCATTGATGCTGGTCGCGAGGTCCTTTGATGTCAACAAACCGGGTACAGACATCGAGAGCCTAAAAGGCGGTGTTATTGGTGGTAGCCTTATTCAGGGAAAGCTGGCTGTGGGCCAGGAGATTGAGATTAAGCCTGGATTCATGTTTGAAGAGAAGAACCAGCGGATTTGGAAACCGATATATACAAAGATTGTCTCGGCAATGACAGGGGAGCAGCCAATACAGGAGATTGTTCCCGGCGGCTCAGTCGCCATCCTCACCACTCTGGACCCTACAACAGTCAAGTCTGACAAGCTTACAGGTTCCCTGGTCGGGCTCAAGGGCATGCTCCCTGAGACATTGTATGATATAGATCTTGAGGTACATCTTCTTGAAAGGGTTGTCGGAAGCAAGGAGGACCTTGAGGTTATTCCTATCAAGATGGCAGAATCGCTGATGCTCAATGTCAATTCAGCATCGACAGTGGGAGTAGTAAAGGATGTGCAGAAAGATTCTGTGAAATGCAGCCTGAAGCTGCCTGTTTGCGCAAAGAAAGGCTCAAGGGTGACGATATCCAGATTGATAGGGAGCAGGTTCAGGTTGATCGGCTACGGGATTCTTAAATAGAATTTATGAAGGGTATGAACAATAGCGGGATTTCAGAAATCTGTCCAATCATCAGTCAAAATCCAAACAGAAACCCTTATAAATCATGGACAGAATTAAACAATACATGGAAAACGGGGAATTCCAGAGGATTCAGAGCCCAAGCTCGATAAACACCTACAAGCAATGTCCAAGGAAGTACTACTACCAGTATATTGCAGAGTTCCAGACCAAACCAAACATATTCCTCATAAGGGGAAAGATAGCCCATTCTGTCCTTGAAGATTTCTTTAAGCTCGATATAAATGGGATTTCTTGTGATAACTTTGATTTCGAGTTCAAGATAATACTTCATGAGCTTCTTGGAAGGCATTGGACAGAATCTGAGGTGCAGCTTTCCAAATTAGGGCTCTCAGAGGCTGATGCAAGGTTCTACCTTGATGAGACAAAGCAGATGATCCAGTTCTGGCTCCTGGATTTCCTCAGGAAACTGAAGAAGGAGATGGAGGGGATGCCTCTTGTTGACGCTTTCAGCAGGCTCACCCCGAAGACAGAAGAGCATTTCATTTCTGAAAAATTAGGTGTCCAGGGCTACATTGATGCCATATATGAGGGTGATGACGAGATCCGGCTGGTGGATTATAAGACTTCCAGCAGGAATCACCTCAGTGAGGCATACAGGCTCCAGCTTGCAATATATGCCCTTCTCTATTATGAGAAGAACCAAAGGCTTCCTGACAAAGTGGGAATACACTTCCTGCGGTTCAGCGAAAGGTTCATGGACGTCGACAACGGGTTGCTGGATCTCGCAAGGAAAGAGTGCGAATCCATTCACAGGAACACTTCATCAAGGGATATCAAAGACTACCCTCTGGCGAGATCAGGCTTATGCAGATGGAGAAGTGGGCAGTGCGATTTCTACAGCCAGTGCAATGCTGAAGAAGAGAAATAGATAAAATAAAAGAAAAAATCTATGGATATAGATAGACCCTTTCTGTGCTGATGACATCAGGTGAAACGAACTGTGTCAGTGTCGATGCTCCTATCTTCGGGATGAAATTGAGCCTTATCTCCTCGTCCTCAGTCACTTCCCTTGGCGCCTCAAAGCAGAGCCTGACAATGTCTCCTCTCTGGAGATTGCCGTCTATCCAGTTGGTCCCTGTCTGCTCATATATCGCAGAGAAATATCCCTCCCCAAGCCTGTATGGTGTCACTGTAAAATCTGCACTTGCATTTATGACTTGAGGCCCTGCTGCCCCATTTACTGAGACATATGCAAAGGTTGTTGTGCCGTTTGATATCGGTATGTCATCCACATCCAAAACAGCAGTTGCAGCACTAATGTCAGCACCAAGAGACACATTGAATGCCCCTGCAGTGCTCAGCACGAAGTGCAGCAAATCATTGCCTGCTACATTCAAGACATAGACATAATCATCTGCTCCATCGTCATCAAGGTCTTCAGCCAGCGTATAATTATTGACAGTCGTACCAACATCAGAATCTATCGATTCTGTGTTCCATGTATTGTATCCCTCTGTATTGTCTTTTTCGCAGATGCTGCCCTTTCCCCTGAACTTCAAGGTTGCTGTCTTGTCTCTTGTGTTGAATGTGTATATCACCTGGTCAAGCTTGATTGGGTCTGAGCCTGGCGCAAGCTTGACAATCTCCTGGAAATCAGTCAGGTTTCCATTCCTGCCGTCAGTCGCTGACACCTCGATTGTCTCAGCATGAGTGGATATCTGGCTCTTGGCCTGGTCCCCAGTCGACAGGCTTTTCTCCTGCAAGGAACCTGCTGTCTGGAGAAGAACACCTGCTGCTACTGCAGCGACCAGAAGCAGTGCAATAAAGATTATTAGGGTGCCTACACCCATCTCTCCATTTTTACTCATATTTTACCACCACCTTCTATATTTTGAATGAATATCTTACCCGTAGATATTACCCTTGGTCTAATTTTATGAATCGGTTGCTTTATATATTTTTCGATTTTTCCTTAGTAAATTATTTATATCTGATAAATTTCATAATCTCCATGATATATAACAAAGTCAAGGGGACTGTTGATCATTATCCCGAAGAGAGGGCTGTTCAAAAAATGGTCTTTGATTCTTTCAGGCAAATGGCAGCTAGATACAATTTCCAGGAGATAGAGCCTCCAGCCATGGAGCATATGGACCTCCTCACAAGGAAATCCGGCGATGAGGTCAGGTCCCAGATATTTATGTTGTTCAAAAGGAGCGATGAGGAGCTTGGTTTGAGGTTCGAATTCACGGCATCTTCAGCCAGGATGTTCATTAGCAGGCAGAAGGAGCTATCCAAACCAGTTAAATGGTACTCTATCGGCAAGCTCTGGAGATACGAGCGTCCTCAGGCAGGCAGGCAGAGGGAATTCTACCAGTTCAATGCAGAGATATACGGCTCGGGGAAGCCTGAAGCAGATTCAGAAGTAATCAATCTCGCAATCGACTCCCTCCTCTCTCTAGGTCTAAAGAAAAAGGATTTTATCGTGAAGGTCAACAACAGGAAGCTATTGCAAGGGCTGCTCCAGGAAACAGTCCCAAATAAGAAGATTGAGGATGTGCTTAGGATAATCGACAAGAGGTCAAAGATAACAGGAAGTGAATTTATTAAAGAGTTGAACAAAATAAAAATTAATAATATTGAAGTACAAAAAATCATTGGAATTCTTGGATATTCATTGAATGAGTTGAGGACCATGAACTTGTCCGGGCTGGCTAAAGAAGGATTTGACGAGCTCAAATCCATGATGAAGTACCTTGATAAAAGTGTCGTCAAGTTTGATATCTCAACTGCAAGAGGCCTTGCATATTACTCAGGGACTGTGTTTGAGATATATGACAGTAAGGAAAAATTCAGGGCGCTCTGCGGGGGAGGCCGGTACGATAGGATGATAGAGTTGTTTGGGGGCCAGGAGACACCTGCCACAGGTTTTGCCATAGGCTACTCGACAGTCGCCCTGCTCCTCAGGGAAAAAGGGCTGGACAACAATCCGCTTCCAGCCCCTGATTACTTTATAGCCCTCATAGGCAAACCTGACAAAAAGGTGATGGATATAATCAGGAAACTCAGGAAAAAACATTCTGTCGACTATGACCTGAACCAGAGGAACCTAAATAAGCAGCTCAGGCATGCAAACTCAATTTCTGCAAAAAAAGTGATTGTCATAGGTCCGGACGAACTTAAGACAGGGGTTGTCAGTATAAAAGACATGAAGACAGGCACGGAAGTGAAGAAAAAGCTGATTTCTCTCGCATGATTGCCCTAATCTGATTTTGTTGTCATGATTACCTTGTCGTCGATTATG
Organism: uncultured Candidatus Woesearchaeota archaeon; assembly: GCA_963717515.1. Classification (GTDB taxonomy): domain Archaea; phylum Nanobdellota; class Nanobdellia; order Woesearchaeales; family DSVV01; genus CAYXZQ01. The sequence goes on along the minus strand of OY970338.1, from coordinate 431,068 downwards.
AATGTATGTTCTGCCTGGCTCACCATGCCTTTGTTAATCTCAGTTAGCGGTGGATACTCCCTTATATTACCAACTTGGACCAGTTCCCTGAGGCCGAGCCTCGTCCTCCCCTCTCCGAACTTCATTGCAAGCCACCTTGTAGCAAACGGCAGGTTGTGATATTTCTGTATTTCGGCAAATATCTGTCTTGAGAACATGTTCCTTACAGGCCTCCTGTTCACTTGTGAATATATCATCGCTCTGCCTGACTCCTTTATCATGCCTGCACCATCTGTTGCAAAAGGCTCGATTGCGATTGTCTGGCCTTTCTTCAGGACTGTAGGGTCATTGGTGCTGACATTTGGAATAGACGGGGGCTCATGCACGCTGAAGCTTGATAGGCCATGGCCAGAAAGGTTTTTGATTGGCAGAAGCCCATAACTTTGGATAGACTCCTGGATTGTCTTTCCGATATCTCCAAGGCTTGTTCCCACTTGCAGGATCTTTTCCACATTTGCCAGGGCCTCTTTTGATGCCCTTACGATATCAGAATATCTTCCTGAAAGGTCTACAGTATATGCAGTATCACCGATAGCTCCATTGAAGCATGTGCCTATGTCAATCTTAATAAGTTGATCCTCCAGGATGAAATCATCATTCGATATAGGCGTGTAATGAGCTGCAACTTCGTTGAGCGACAGGTTGACAGGGAACCCGGGCATTGCACCAAGCTCCCTTACCTTATTCTCAATCTGTTCAGCTATGTCGAGAAGCCTGGCGCCTGGCTTGATTAGCCGTCTTGAGAATTCCCTTGCCTCAGCTGCAATCTTGCCTGCCTTTATCCAGTCTTGCATTCTTATCTGGTTATCCTCTTCTTATTTAAAGTTAACCGGATGAGCATTGTCCCGCCTACAAGGACCATGACTGAGCAGAGTATCTGTCCCATTGTGAAAAACCCGAAGAAGAACCCCAGCTGTGGATCCGGTTGCCGGATGAATTCGATGAAGAATCGGAGAAAACCATACATTGTGACGAATGACCAGAACAAGAAACCCCTTGGAAGCTTCCTGTTCCTGATGTTCCAGAGCACTGTGAAGATTACAATGTTCTTCAGCGATTCGACAAGCTGTGACGGGTACCTGCAGAGCTTTGGCATGTAGTTGAGATTGGGATTATGCGAGTAATCGATGCAGAGAGCTCCGTTCCAGACCCTTCCGTAAAGCTCTCCGTTGATGAAGTTGCCGATTCTTCCAAGGGCAAGGGCAAGCCCGAGAGGGATTACTGTGATGTCAGCCATCTCCCAAAAATTGACATGCTTTCTTTTGCTGAATATATACCCCGAGGCTATCACGCCTAGAAGGCCGCCATGGAAGCTCATACCGCCATGCCACACCCTGAACAGCTCAAGGGGATCATGGATAAGCGCTGTAAAGTCATAGAATATGAAATAGAACACCCTCGCGCCCACAAGCAGCCCTGCAGCGATATAGACAATGTAATCCAGGATGTCGTCCTTGGTGAGCTTGATCTTCCTTTCCATGACAACGTGAAGTATTATGAAATATGCTATTCCAAGGCCGATTATGTAGAACAGGCTGTACCAGCGTATCTGAAGAAAACCTATGCTTACTATTACCGGGTTCAGCATATGCTCAATCATGGGTCATGAGAGAATAGTGATGTTTTTATAAATCCTTTGGTGTGAATTCCGCCTGAAAGGAATCAGACATCCACCTTGAGCCTGAGAAGTACTGCAATGCTCACGACAAGGCCGTAGAATATTAGGATATATTCTATGTCAATGTACCTTGCCAGAAGGATTATTGTCCCTAATATCAACGCAAAAAGTCCTGTCGCCAGCAACAAAGACTCTATCATCGTCTTCAGAAACTCCCTTTTTAGGGAATACAATGCATGGAATGTTGCCTTCTTGATGTCGTCGACCTTTTTCTCTATCTTATAGCGCCTGTTGAAATATTCTGCAATCATCTGCGAGATAAGGTCTATGTAGTCGGCAAATGTATCAATAGACTTCCCAATTGTCTTTTTAGAGACTTTTTCGATTACCTTGTTTTTCGGCATCATTCCACCATAAAAAATATAAAATTGAAAATTTGGATTATATTCAAATCTATCTCTTTCTTTTCCTTGAGATGACTGCACCGGTAACTGCACCTATGGCAGCCCCGAGCCCTGCTGCAATCGCCATAGCCTTCTCAGGATTTTTCTTAACATATTCCTTGACTTTCTTTTCCTTCTGGAAAAATTTTGCCTTCGCTTTCTGAAGCTCGGCCTTTGCCTTAGCTTCAAGCTGTCTTACATTTGCAGCCATTTTCTTTTCCATGTCCTTTGCAGGACTAGCCTTGGCTTGTTTCTTTGCAGGAGCCTTTTTCTTTGCCATATTATCACCTTTTTGTTTATGATGCAAAAAAGATATAGGCAATAGATATTTAAAGATTGTCATTATATCGGCGGCGGCTGAACAGGATTAAGTTTATGCATGAACCTGAAAAGATTGAACATCATACTGAACTTTTATAACCAAAAATTAATATATTGGTCATGTTTCCTGTGTACCTGTATGGATAAGGCAAAACTTCTTGCTCCCGGGGGAAACAGGGAGATGGTGATCAAGAACTTGAAGGCGGGTGCAGATGCTGTCTTTGTCGGAGCTCTCGGGCTGAGCAGGAGATGGGGCTCGCGATTTGAGTTCTATCACCATGAGCTTAAAGATCTGGCTGCTTCTGCAGGTGAAAACAAGAGGATCTATGCAGTCCTCAACAGGACCAAGTTCCAGGATGACCTGAAGAAAGAGAATTTCGGATTCATCATAAAGAAGAAAATCCCGGATTACCTGAAATGGGGGATAAATACAATAATCCTCGGTAATTACGATCTTATGAATGCTGTCAGAAAAGAGCATGGCAACGGAATTGAGATTGTCGCAAGTGTAGGCTGCAATATCAGAGACAGGGGGGGATTGGGCAGGGCGAGTTATCACGGCGCCGATGTAGTCGTTCCGTGTAGCGACCTGGGAGTTGATGAAATAATCGCCCTAAATGATGATGCAAGGGATTACGGCCTGAAGCTCGAGGTGCTTGTACAGGGGACCAATTGCATTGGTGGAGTAGGAGGATGCAGCCTCTACAAATTTTTTCCTGAAGCCATGAAAGTCCAGGAATACATTGACAGTGACGGTTTTTTGACCAGGAAGATTTTGGGTGATCCGGAATATGGGGGGGGCTGCTACAGGCCATGCCTTAATCTGGGTGAGCAGCTTATGAGGAAAAGGGTTCCCAACCAAGTCATTGATATTTTCAGGGGCGAGCACAGCAGCAGTTTCAATCATGCATCCGATATCCCACGGTTGTTTAGTGCAGGCATATCCGCATTCAAGGTGCAGGGCAGGGAGTATAATGCAGACTTGATAAGCGGGATAGTTGGCCTCTACAGGATGATAATTGATAAATCAGAAGCAGATGATCCACCAGACCTATCAGCAGAGCTTGAGCAATTGGAGAGGCTGAACAGGATGATTGATCTTGAAAGGAAGGAGAATTCTCAGAAATTTTCAGAAGCATTGTTGGGATTTTACAGGTAGAATAGGCAGCATATGGTGATGGATTAATAAGATATCAGTCAGACACCCCACATGGGTTCCTGCTTTCTCTTTATCTCTGCGATCTCCTTGAGTATATCGATTTCATCTCCTGTAAGGACGCTCTTCATCTCCTTGAGCTTCCTGAACTCATCCTGTGTCAGGTCTGAGTAGAGGATGTCGCCCTCATTGACATGCCTGCCGACTGTAATGCCGTCGACAGATATCGCGACCTGCTTGTTCTTGCCTGCGCTCTCTACGTTCTTCTGCTCAGCCTGGATGCCTCTGACAGCATCAAGCCTTGCCCCATCGCTTTTCATCAGCATCATGTCTGTCTTGACAGTCCCTTCAAGGACATCCACTCCGAACACCGCGGGGTTGTTCTGCCTGAAGATATACCCCTTCATCACCTCGAGCTTGCACGGCCTTGTGATGCCTGAAACTTTCAGGCTCTCAAGCCTCTTCTTCTCATTCTCTGTCCACTGTTCAAAATCTTCGATAAGCCTGTAGATCACCTGGTTTGTCAGTATCTTCACCTCTGTCGACTTGAAGAATTCCTCAGCATCAGGTGTGATCTTAACATTGAACCCAAGGATTATAGCCAGGAGCGGGTCGCAGTCGAAATAGCACTGGGCATCAGCAAGGTCTTTCTTTGTTATGTTCCCGACACTCGCCTTCTGTATAGGTACCTTCTTCTCTCTTAATAGCGTGACGAGAGCTTCCAGGCTTCCCAGGCTGTCAGCCTTGATGATTATCCCGTCCTTATCGGTCTCAATCACTACCTCATCGACCTCTCTTTTTATCTCTCTTTTTGTCTTTTCAAGGTCTTCTGTTGTTGTTGCCATCACAGGCATGCCTCCGGTCGCATACTCAAGCTCTTTTGCAACTATCTTAACTCCTGTAGCAGCAACAACCTCCTTTACATTTTTGAACTTGCTTTTCTTGTCGCGCATCTCTGATAATGGTGAAGGTTCGAGCAGCGCGCGCACCTTCGTGACAATAGGGCTTGCTATGCTTCCAAGGACAATCATGTCATTAACCTTGATTTTCCCGTCATAGATTATGACATCAATGGTAGTGCCCAGGCCTGTCTCCTCCTTAACCTCAAGTATTGTGCCCTTGGCAGGGCCGTTGACATCACAGACAAGGCACTTGTCAAGGAACCTCTGGGCAAGGCCTGTGAGCACCATGAGAAGTTCCGGTATCCCCTCGCCTGATCTTGCCGAAGTCGGGATGATGGCTATCTGTTTTGTGTGATTTTCTATCCTGTCGAAGCGCTCGGACTGGAACCCATGTTCATGTATCTTTCCTACAATCTCATACAATTTTGTGTCAAATAGGCTTTTTGTCACCTGGCTCTGCATTTCGATGTTCTTGACGAAGATATCATCCTGCCTGCGCCAGCCTGATACAAGGTCTATCTTGTTCAGAGCCACGACGAACGGGGTCTTGTACTTCTTTAGTATGTCGATTGCTTCCACTGTCTGCGGCTTGAACCCTTCATTGATGTCTATTACGAGGATTGCAATGTCTGCAAGGTTTCCTCCCCTTCTTCTGAGGTTCGTGAAAGCGGCGTGGCCAGGCGTGTCGATGAACAGGAGCCCGGGCAATGTCATCTTTGTCTTAACCTGCCTGAGGAGAGGTCCACATATCCTGTTGATTGTCTCCAGAGGAACGATTGACGCCCCTATGGCCTGGGTTATCGCCCCTGCTTCCCTGTCGACGACAGTCGTACTCCTGATTACGTCGAGTATCTTTGTCTTGCCATGGTCCACATGGCCCATGATAGTCACAATCGGCTTTCTTATCTCATTCATGCTCATCATGGAATTTTTGTTCATATTAATGTTTTTTGTTATAATTCAAAAAAATCTTCAGTGTATATCATCTCCAGGATCGATTTCGATTTCATTAATATGGCAATCCTCATTTTGCGAATTTGGCGAGTACGATTAGGATAAAAAGGAAAGGACAGATTTTCATCATGGTTTCTTAAATGAATCTGCCAGGTGAGCTGACCAAGATGATAGGTATACCTACTTGAAATTAACAGTCAAACAAAACCTTTATATACTAGATTACCATTATAAAATGGTATTGGATAAAAGGGGTTTATAATGATAAAAAAGGGCTTATTTATTGTGCTGATACTTGTTGTGATGGCTTCTTCAGTCGTTGCTGAAGAGAAGGTGAACCTAAGGGCCATCAGGTTCAATGAGGTATCATCAGCTGGGGAAGAGGTTCCTTTCTTCATTAGCGTGAGTAATGTATATGGCAGGAAGCTTGACGATGTGCACGTGACAATTGATTCTCCAGATATTGACATATTTAGGAGTTCACCTGGTCTTGACATCAGGTCAGGCAGGGCTGGCTATTTCATCATACCGGTCGATATCCCTTGGTATATTTCGCCGGGCGACTATACAATCAGGTTCACCATTGCCTATGATGATGACCAGTACAGGTCTTATTACCGTACGATTCTTGTCAGGTAATCCCAGTTTCGGTAGGTTTTAATATCAGCTGGATTTTCTCTTTTTCCATGTTTGAAAGTTTACGAGAGGGCCGTGCAAACATCAAGGTGTCGACTGAAAAGAAGATTGCAAGGTCAATGCCGGTCTTCTATAATCCTGTTATGGCATTCAACAGGGATATATCGGTCAATCTGCTTAATGCACTAGGAGTGGAAGATATGCAGATTGGTCTTCCTCTTGCAGGCACAGGGGTGAGGGGGATAAGGTTCTTTCTGGAGTTGAGGGATGGGATTCCTGGCAGCATACACATGAATGACAAGAGCCCCGAAGCAGCCAGGCTGATGCGCAAAAACATCCGGTTGAACAAAGCAGCCAATAGCGCAATGCCCGCAATCAAAGTCTCATCCCTGGACGCGAACAGGTTCCTCCTGAATTCCCCTGGCTTTGATTACATTGATATCGACCCTTTCGGCTCTCCCAACCATTACCTGGACTCTGCTGTGAAAAGGATTTCAAGGAGAGGAGTGCTCGCGGTCACGGCGACAGACACGGCTCCGCTTTGCGGTACATATCCAGATGCATGCCTCAGGAAATACTGGGCAGTACCCAGACGCGACGAGCAGATGCATGAGACAGGGCTCAGGATACTCATAAGGAAGATCCAGCTCATCGGTGCTCAGTATGACAAGGCCCTTGTTCCTGTATATTCATATTCCCGTCATCATTATTTCAGGGTTTTTTTCAGGTGCAGGAAAGGGAAGGCGCATGCTGACAGGCTGATGGCCGGGCATGGCAGGTTTGATTCAACAGGTCCAATGTGGCTTGGGAGCCTATGGGATGAGAAACTGGCTGAAGATATATATCTTGCTTGCGAGCCAGAGCATAGGCAGTTTCTGGGGATTATCAGGGATGAGTCAAAGATTCCCACAATAGGCTTTTTCGATGTCCACTCAGCAGCAAGGGAGAAGAAATCTGCATGCCTCCCAAAGATTGAAAGTCTGTTGGAAAGAATCAGGTCAAAAGGGTATAGAGCAAGCCGGACCCATTTCCTGAAAACCGGCATCAGGACAGACATGGATAAGGAAAAATTCTTGAGGCTGATATAGCTGCACAATCAGCCGATTGCTCGCCTTACGTCAGTGACTTCTACGGAGTTGACTCCGTCTATGGTGTTTATCTGACTCTCAAGGAATTCTGTCGAGCCCTTGGCCTCGTCCATCACAAACATTATGATAAGGGCCTTGAGACCGAATGCGATAGGTTCTGTCTCGGCCTTCAGCTCGCCGTCATCTGAGAATGCATCAATCATTTTCCTGCTCTTTTTTTCAAGCTCATCCAGTGGGATATCTGGCGAAACAGGCATGATCTTCAATGTTACGATAACTTTTGCCATAAAATCACCTAGTTTGGCCCTGAGAACCCGCATTCAGAACAAGTGTATTTTGCTGCAATCTTCCTGCAGTCCCTGCACCTGACTATCTCTGTCTTTGAACAGTTGGGACATGAAAAGACTGTTGTCCCCTTAATGTTTGTTATCTTCTTTTTGCATGATGAGCAATAAGTTTCTTCGCCTTCCATTTTCATGATTGGATTTTTGCCTTTGTTTAAAAATCTTGTGTTTTCTTCCTGAAAGTAACACTTATTACCCATTGCAAAGATACAACAAAATTATATAAAGGGAAACCACAACAATGTATTTCTGGATTGATTGTGTGGTGAGTGTATGATTGGACAAGAGGATAAAAAAAAAGGGCTATTTAAAAGAATATTTTCTAAAAAGACAAGGATGGGCGACGCTTCAGATGGGGTCAGCCTGTCAGGGATTCCAGAGCCGCCTATGCCTGTACCTTCCGGGGTAATGGCAGGCCGGGATGCTCATGAAGGGATAAAGAAGGCTTCTGATGCATATGGGCTCGAGATTGACCCGGAGATAGATCATATACAGCGTCTTCTGGACAAGAAAGCAGAGCCTTCGCCAGAAGATAAACCAGAGAAACCGGCAGATCATGACATGCAGTACGCCGATTTTGATGACCTCGGGTTTGAGCTTCCTGCATTGGAAAGGAAGATTGAACAAAAGAAGGCAGAGAAGAAGGCAGAGAAGAAGGTTGAAAGGATGGGAACTCCAGGCGGCTTTGCCAGGCTGGATGCATCCATGGACAGCGGGGAGAAGAACATGGCAGACCTTGCAGGCATCGAGCTGGAGAAGATGATGTCTTCAGGTAATGCAAAGAAAACGCAGGATGCAGGATCGTTGAAAAAACAGGCACTGAGCCGAACATCTGCCGGCAGAAATGCCAAGGCAGGCATCAATATCAAATCAAAGGCAAAGGCATCGATGCCCAAGAAATCCACAAAACAGGCAGAGAAGCGGCAGAAATCCGACAAGAAGCCCGATAAGCCTGTGAAGTCATCCAGGGCCCAGACGAAAAAGAGCGCTAGGAAACCTGATTTAAGCAGTACAGGGCAAAGGAAGAAGAAGGCAGTGCGGAGATTAGCAAAAAAGCCAAAAGCTCCTGCATCGAAATCAAGACAGGCAAAAGACAGGAGGATTAATATGATCCTTTCAAAAGACAGACAGGGAAAGATTATCCTGGGGCAGAAAAAGAAGCTTGATAAGGAAAAATCAGACTTCATGAAGAAGAAGAAGAAGCTTTCAGAGCTTGAGAAGAAGCTCAGGAAGAAGGAAAAGGATGTCATGGCTCTTGAGCGCAAGACACTTTCGAACAAGAGGCTCCTTGACAGGGAGGAGAAGGCCATAACTGACAAGATAAGGAGATTGGAGAAGGACCAGAGCCAGATTGCTCACAAGGAGAAGGCAATAGGTCCGAAGCTGAAGGGCATCGAGAATGACGAAAGGACCATCAGGAGCAGGATGGCTGACCTTGACAAGAGGGAGAAGCTCATCATCATGAAAGAGGCGGAGATAGGGAAGAACAGCGAGCTATTGTCCCAAAAAGAGGACGATGTCGTCGCCCAGGTTACCAAGCTAGAGAAAGACAAGAAGAGCATACAGGCAAAAGATGATGAGATTGAGAAGATCTATGAAAAGATAGAGAAGGAGAAGAAAGATTTTGCAAAGGCGATTGAATCAGAGAAGGATTCTCTCATCAAAAAGGAGAACGAGGCTGCACTGCTATCATCAAAGATTGAGAAGCAGAACAAGGCAAGCGCAGCTATGATAGATGAGATTAAGAAAAGGGAGAAGAAGCTCGGTGTGCGTGAGAAGATGCTTGAGGAAGGGCAGAAAAAGCTTAGGGATTTGCAGAAGCAGGTCCGCAGCCAGCAGATGCGAAAAGAAGCAACAGCCAAGATGGAAAAGACCTACAAGAAACTCAAGACAAAGCTCAGGGAGGAATACCACAGGCTTGAGCTGGCCTACAACAAGAGGATGGTCCTTGATCAGGGGGGAAGCCTTACAGAGAAGGACATCTCTGAATTCGAGAAGCTGAAGGGAACGAAGAACCCTGAGAATGCAGGAGACAGCTCAGCTCTTGAAGACGGGAATTTCCAGGAATACATCGACAGGACAAGCTCCATGATCCATGAAGGCCAGTATGCTGATGCAAACAAGAATATCGCCGTGCTGATATCCAAGCACCATCACCTGGATGACAGCAGCCCTTACAAGAAAGAGATATACTATGATATTCTCAGGCTGAAGCATGAGCTCAAGCTCGCTCTGCTCAAGTAGGTGCAGGCCCGAAAAAATGAAGTATGAGGCTTAGGCGAAAAAATGTCAAAACCAAGCTTGCATGAGGTCCTCAACAGGCATAGGCCGAAAAGTTCCCAGGCTGAAAAGCCCCTGGCCAGGAAGATGGACGGTGAATCACCAAGCCATGGGCATGTGAAGCATACTGTTCTTGAGGCGAAAGCTGCCAAAGCCCTGTTCTTCGACCTCCCTAAGGAGCACAAGTTCTGGCTTGCTGATGGAAAGGAGATCAACAATCTCTCAGAGCTGTACAGGTCTTTGGTCGAGATGTCTGAGGAGGTCTTCAGGCATCATGTAAAGGGGCACAAGAATGATTTTGCAAAATGGGTTGAGGAGATTCTCGGCGACACAGTCCTTGCAAGAAAGCTCAGGTCATCATCTGCAAGGATAGACCAGGTCGATGCTGTGAAAGAGAGGATATCAAGGATAAGGAGCCAGGGAAGGAGGATTCCCAGGCCGTTTTCAAACCTCAATCCTGATTATTCATTCATCAGGGTGGAAAAGGCAGTAAAAATGGTTCCGAGGCCTTCCATGGGTCTTGAGCACAAGTTCAAGATAAGGGGAAAAGGCCTTACCCCTGACACTTCATTCATTGCCGGGGCCCACCATAACCCGAATACTGATGTCATCTCTAAGTACGAGGAAATAATAGATTCCCAGAGGGCGACCATAAGGGCGCTTGAGAATGAGGTCAGCCAGAGGAGATTCAGCGAGGAGGATCTAAAGGAACTCATTGATAATTACAAGATAGTTTACCAGCAGGTGGCTGAAATCCAGAACCATCTTGCTGACCTTGGAAAAGACACGGCTAGAAGCGGCAAAAATGACGAGCACCAGAAAAAGGAGATTGAGGGGCTAAGGGAGCTGGTCATCAGGCTCAGGGAAAAGGAGAGGGAGATTCTTGCTGAGATAAAACAGGTATCGAGGACAGAGGACAAGATAAATGCAAGGACCGGCGAGCTCCTGGAGAAGGAGAAGGATATTGCGAAAAAAGAAGGGTTGCTTCTGAGGAAGCAGGGCCATTTTAATAATCTCAGGTCGCAGTATGACGAGAAGTTGAAGAAGACGTCTGAGGTCCGGGTTCCGGCTGTCCCGAAACCCCGACCAGCCCCTAGCAGAGATAAAAAGCATTCAGCATCCCATGATGATCCTCCAAAGCCTCATGCTTTGGCTGACAAGAAACCTGTGGTTCACAAGCCTGTGATCCACAAGCCTATCGAGGGCAAGCCCGCAGCAAAGAGGCCTTCGATAAGGGAAAGGCTAGGATTCAAGGTGATTGAGCCAAAGACAGAGGGTGTATCAGTGAAGGACATGCTGGAGAGCACTGTCGTCGGCAGGGACAGCTCACATGACCAGGAAGTAATCGACGGGCTGATAGGGAGCGCCAAGCATGAGCTTGAGAATAACAGGTTTGATAGTGCAAAAAAGGATATCGAGGAGGCCAAGACAATCATTTCAGAATCAGGTGTCAGCCCTGACCAGAAGAAAGAGATGTACTACAAGATATTCGAGCTTGAGACTGAGATTGACCTGAATTCAAAATGAGATCTGAATTTCATCTGAAACCGCATCCGCTCCAGCCTAATCATCTCTTCATGGACATCCACAAGAAGAAGGCTGCTGAAAAATTCGCAGAGGCTACACAAGAGGACCATTATGAAAAATACAAGCGGTATGAAGAGAAGATAGGGCTTCTATTTGCAGACCTCCCAAAGGAACACCGCTTCTGGCTTATCACCGGCTCATCAATCTCAAGCCTGAAGGAGCTCTACAAATCATTCGATTCGATGAGCGACGAGGTCTTTTCACACCATGTCAGGCAGGACAGGAATGATTTTGCTGATTGGGTGAAGAACATCTACCATGACCATGCGCTGGCAGCAAAACTGGAGACAACGACGACACGGAGAGGGGCAAGGCGGATGCTTGAGGAGCATATCGACAATATCCTGAAGCTCGAAAAAGAGCCAAAAGATGAGATAAGCTTCTTTCGGGCAGTCGTAACCAAGCTCAGCAGCCAGAACAAGAGGCTTGAAGAGGAGCTGGCAAAAAAGAGGGAATGGATAGAGAGGAAGCAGAGAGAGCTTGAGGATTGGGAGAAGAAGAATATCAGGCAGGATGGTGAGCTGGGAAGAAAATACAAGGAGCTTGAGGACCAGGAAAAGGACCTCATGCAGAAATTCAGTTCCCTACATTCTGAAGGGGACAGGCTCAGGAGCCAGCTGATGGCTGAAAAGAAGGAGATAGAGGAACAGGATGCACAGATAAGAAAAGAGAGGGAAGACATCGCCAGGCAGAGAAAGGAGATGAGGGACAAGGAGATTGAGCAGGACGAGCTTACCAGGAAGATGCTCTCGAAAAAGAATTCCCACGTCTACATCAGGCTTGATGAGCTCATGAGCCTGGTAACGACCTGTGTCTACAACAAGAATTACAAGGAGGCGCGTGATGCGATGTCCAAGGTGAAATACTACTACGGCATCCTGCCCAATGCAGACCCCAAGAAAAAGGAGTTTTATGAGAAGATCGTGAGGATGAAAAAACACATTGACAGCACACTAAGCATGTAGCCCGCATGTAGCCATTGCAAAATGATTAACAAATTATTTATATTAATGAGATATGAATGTTGACATAATAATAGTGGGGATAATTCATGGAGGTAAAGAATCTGCTGGGAAAGCTTCATGCTGATGAGGGCCAAAGAGACAGCCCGGTGCAGAATGCTGCTGTACCGATGCCGCCCACCCCAAGAAAACCCCAGCCTCCTGTCTTCGAAGAGAGGGTCCGGGAGAGGCCAGCATTTGATATTCCGATTAATCATGCCGGAGGTAGGCAGACAATGAGAGAAGACATTGAAGAAGGGATTATTTTGGACCTGGGTGAGGGAATCAGCCTAAACATTCCCATCCAGAAACGGATGAGCCTGAGCGATTTCATCAAGCTTGCAGAGAAGGTCAAGGCCCTGGAGATGCTCAGCGAAGGCAATGAGAAATTCGAAAGAGGCCAGTATTGAGCCTGATTTTGTTTTAATGCCAGGCCTCGACTGATTCTTAACTGGTTCTCTGAAAAGTCTGATGTCATGCAGGTTATTCCTTGTATTCTGCACATCTCAGGCAGTGGCTATCCATCAGTCATTTTTGCACGGAAGAAAAATCGACCGTGAACTGTCCAAACCATACGTTATCCCCTAAAAGCCTCTCCTTGAGAAGTGTTTTCCAAAACATTTAAATACTTTAATTGACTAATATATCTGAGATGTCCATCAATTTCTTTAATTCTGTGGAGCACTTGGAACCTAAGTGCGGGAACTGCGAGGCTGTCATAGAGTATGGAGTGACGACTGTGTACGACGAGAAGAAAGAAGCTCATGTATGCAAGGTATGCGGACACCCGCTCGAATAATCCCTCCTCTGAGAGTCTGATGTTTGATTTTTTCATGCAAGCTTTCTCTGCTGTCATCTGTATGATGGAAATACTTTTATATAACAAGTGAAAATCCATGAGGTGTATGGCATCGAAATATGATTTCAACGATACAGAGAAACGGATACTGAAGTTCTGGAAGGATGCGGGCATCCGGAAAAAGGCCAATGACAAGAACAGGGGTGCGAAGCCTTTCTATTTCCTTGACGGACCTCCATATACATCAGGCAGGGTCCACATTGGCACAGCATGGAACAAGTCTCTCAAAGACCTAATTCTCCGTTATAAGCGTATGAGGGGATTCGATGTCTGGGACAGGGCTGGATATGACATGCATGGCATGCCCACAGAGCAGGGCACAGAGAAGGAGCTTGGGATAAAGAACAAGGACGAGATACTTGATTATGGTGTCGACAGGTTCGTATCCGCATGCAACAAGTTCTCATTGAAGAACCTGAAATATATGAATGAGGACTTCACGAGGCTCGGTGTCTGGATGGATTTTGATGATCCCTACATGCCTGTTTCCAGGGATTATATCGAGGGGGAATGGTGGCTGATAAAGAAAGCCCATGAGAACAACAGGCTCTACGAGGGCGAGAAGACCATGACCTGGTGCGCAAGATGCCAGACATCGCTTGCAAAGCATGAGCTTGAGTATGAGCCGGTCAGCGATGATTCAATCTTCCTGAAGTTCCCTGTGTCGGGAAAGCAGAATGAGTTCCTGATAATATGGACGACCACACCATGGACAATACCTTATAACCTGGGAGTGATGGTGAACCCTGGCCTGGATTATGTCAGGGCAAAGGTCGGTGAGGAGATATGGATAGTGGCCAAGGGTCTTGCAGGGGCATTCATAGGCGGTGTCGCTGACAGGAAGTACACAGTCGTCGAGGAATACAAAGGGGAGAAGCTTAAGGGCTTAAGGTATGTCCATCCTCTCGAGGCTGAGCTCAAAGAGAGATTTGATGAGCTCAGGAAGATATCAGCCAAGGTGCATACAGTCGTCATGAGCGAGGAATATGTTGATCTCTCAGCCGGAACCGGGCTTGTCCACATGGCGCCCGGCTGCGGTCCTGAGGATTACGAAGTCGGACTTAGGGAAGGCATCCCGCCTTTCAACGAGCTTTCCCAGGCAGGAGTATTCTCTGGGAAGATGGGGAAGTTTTCAGGGTTCAGGGCGAAGAAGGATGACAAGAAGTTCATCGAGGCGCTTGACGATACCGGCCTTCTGGTTGCAAAGACTAAGGTCGAGCATGATTATGCACATTGCTGGAGATGCAAGCAGCCTGTGGTCTACAGGACAACTACGCAATGGTTCTTCAGGATAGAGGATTTGAAGGATGAGATGCGCAGTCTCAACAAGAAGATTGAGTGGGTGCCGGATTTTGCAGGCTCGAGGAATTTTGACTCATGGCTTGCAAACCTCAGGGACAACGGCATAACAAGACAGAGATACTGGGGAACACCGCTTCCTGTATGGAAATGCGGCAAATGCGGCAAATATGAGGTAATCGGATCAATTGCAGAGCTTGAGAAAAAAGCCATCGGCAAAGTTCCCCAGGACCTCCACAAGCCTTGGATAGATGAGGTCAAGATCAATTGCAGCTGTGGAAATGATATGGACAGGATACCAGATATACTCGATGTCTGGATAGATTCTGGTTCTGCATCCTGGAACTGCCTTGGCTTTCCGCAGAAAAAGGATGCATTCGAGAGGCTTTACCCAGCTGATTTCATTCTCGAGGGAATAGACCAGATAAGGGGATGGTTCAACCTCCTTTTTGTCGCATCGATGGTGTCGATGAAGAAGCCTTCTTTCAAGTCAGTTTACATGCATGGGTTTGTCCAGGATGCAAAAGGCAGGAAGATGTCAAAATCCCTGGGCAATTACATTCTGCCCTCAGAAGTCATCGAGAAATATGGTGCAGACACTCTGAGGTATTACATGATAGGAGGGGCGAACCCTGGAATCGACATCAATTACAATTTCGACGACATGAAGCTCAAGTACAGGAATCTCCATATCCTCTGGAATCTCCAGAATTATATAATGGACATTGCAGCGACCTATGGACTTACGCCGAATCCGCCGGCATTTGGCAGGTGCGGGCCTGAGGAGCTCTATATATTATCAAAAGCTAATTCCCTTGTCATGAAGGCGACAGAGAGGCTTGACTCTTATTTCCTCAATGAGATGCCGGGAATTGCAGAAGAGCTTTTCCTTGAACTATCCAGGTTCTATATCCAGCTGGTCAGGGAGAAGATTTCAGCAGGCTCTCCAGATGAGAGGCAATTGGTGTTCGATGTGATCTATGATGTGTTCATGCAGTCCTTGAGGCTTTTTAGCATCGTCTGTCCATTCATCGCAGAGGACATCTACCAAAACCTCAAAAAGCAGTTCAGCCTGGGAGAAGAGAGCATGTTCCTTCTGGGCTGGCCAGAGCATGACAAGAAGAAGATAGATCCAGGGCTTGAAGACCAGTTTGAGGCAGCCAAGAACATCATACAGCTTGTCCTTCACCTCAGGGAGGGCATAGGCCTCGGCCAGAGATGGCCGCTAAAGGATGTACAGGTCATTACAGAAGACCTGGAAGTGAAAGCTGCAGTGGAGAGGCTCAAGGAGATAATCATGTGCCAGACCAATGTCAAGTCTGTTGTTGTCTCTGCCAAAAATCCGGGGAAAGACTATGTCTCTGCTGAATTCAGGAAGACTGCAGTATTTGTAAACAAGGAGCTTGATCCAGAACTGATGGCAGAGGGATATGCCCGGGAGATAATGCGAAGGGTGCAGAGCCTCAGGAAGAAATCAGGCCTGAAGAAGAATGATGAGATAGACCTTTGTATTGTCGTGGACGATGACATGAAATCTGTCTTGAAGGCATGGATAAAGGAGATAGGTGAGAGGGTAGGGGCGAAGACCTGTGATGTATGCGGAAAGCTCGAATGCAAGATGCAGGGTGTGAGCTCGACAGAAAAGATAAAGGACAAGGAGATTGTCATTTGTTTTGAAAAGCTGAATTGAAAGACAGAGCAAGATTGCTGAATTAAACATTATTGTTATTTCTTAATATTATTGCTTTAATCTGATAATTTTTAATCTTTCAGTGGACATTCTTATCTTAGATATTCTAAGAAGATAAAATATCATAAGGACCCATTTTTGTCCACTGGTCAGGCCCATGTGAGGTATATAAACCAAGGATGTCTACTATTTTCCCATGGAGGTTTCCAAGATGAGAAAAGTGATAAAGGACACGCCGCTCATGGAGCTGACATTGAGGCGCTATGAGAAGCCGGAGGGCCTTGAGATGAGGGAGCTGCTCAAGAAATTCTGCCTTAGCCTGGGGCTTCTGCAGCCAGGCGATTCGAGGGATATCGTGGTCGACATACTGCATGTGCTCCTTAAGGCAAAGAAGAGGGAGATTGACCTGAGCAGCGAGGATATCAGGAGCCGGGTGATGAAGCTTCGCACTGAGTACAGCCTGCCGATGCTCGGTGTCGCATCATCGAATGTCAGGCGTCAGATAAAGAGGCTCAGGGACCTGCTCATTGTCGAGAAGGTCAAGAACAGCTACAGGATAACAGAGTTTGCCCAGCTCCACGACACATTCGAGGAGAAGATCAGCCGGTATCTCCTGCCGACGATAACTTCAAGAGTGAAAGAGTACTGCAAGGTCATAGATGATGAGTTCAACAGGGTCAGCCAGAGTGAAGGTTGAGCTTGCAGGTGCATCTGCATCCTGCGAAGTCTGTCCATGATTTTGTGTAGAGCATGCTCCTGCTCTCGCAGTAGGTCTCGCATTTTTTCTGGCATCCGTCAGCAGATTTGAGCTCATCGTCAGCGAACAGGATGCAGTTATCATATTCATCCCTTGAGCTGTTAGGGTCATTGAGCTTCTCACTGGACTTGCATTCGGATATTGCAGTGAATAGCTTGTCCTCTGTCCTGACGCATGACACTGATATGATGCCAATGACAAAGATAAGGATCAGTGAACACATCAAATATATGCGCATATATGGCTACCTGCACCAATTAGTATTTAATATTTTCTGTAAGAGAATTTCTGTAATATTTAAATATCCTGGCGGATTCTGTACAGGGATGATATATGAACCAAGGGAGGACAGTTTCCTATTGCTGAAGCATGTAAAAGAATATGCCAGCCGGACTGTCCTTGACATGGGGACAGGCTCAGGCATACTTGCTGAGGAGGCGGCGAAGACTGCAAAAAAGGTCTTTGCTGTCGACATCAATGCTGAAGCAGTTGCAGAATGCAGGAATAGAAACAGGGTTGTGACTGCGCTTGAGAGCGACCTGTTCAGCTGTTTTGAAATTCCTGGATATCCTGAATATTATCAAATAAAGTTCGACCTTATCATATTCAACCCGCCTTATCTCCCTGACCACCATATGGCAAGAGACATTGCCCTTGACGGCGGAAAACACGGCTATGAGGTCACCGGCAGATTCCTGGACTCTGCAAACAGATACCTCAAACCAGATGGAAAAATACTGCTCCTCTTCTCATCGCTTACAAAAAAGGACAAGGTTGATGAGATGATCAGTCACAATTGCCTTTCATATAAGCAGATAGACAGCCTGAAGCTCGATTTCGAGGAGCTGTTTGTCTACCTCATTGAAAAATCAGCCCTGCTCAGGGAACTTGAAAAAAAAGGGGTTTCCCGGGTATATTATCTTGCCAAGGGAAAAAGGGGCATGGTCTATACAGGTATGTGGAAGAATAAAAAGATCACTGTCAAGACAAAGAATCCTGCATCGCAGGCATTGGGCAGGATCAAGATCGAGGCAAGGATGCTTGAGATCTTGAATAAGGAATCAATCGGGCCAAATCTGCAGTTTTCAGGCGACAATTTCATCGCATATGAATATGTCGACGGCGAAATGATCCTCGATTTCATCAGCAGGACAGGGAAGAAAGATGAGATTGCCGGTCTCTTTGCCGAGATATTCAGGCAGCTGCATATCCTTGACAGGATTAGAATAAGCAAGGAAGAGATGCATCACCCTGTAAAGCATATACTGGTCGGCAAAAAGCCTGTGCTTATAGATTTTGAGCGGGCACACTATACAGAGAGGCCCCAGAATGTGACCCAGTTCTGCCAGTTCGTTATGGAGATTTCTGGTCTTCTGATGAAGAAGGGCATATTTATAGATAAAAAAAGAATAGTGGACGCAGCAAAGGCTTACAGAAAGGATTATGATATCAGAAAAGTATTGGAGGTATTGAAATGAGTTTCGATGAGAATGTTTGGGATGCATGCAGGAAGATACCTGCAGGTAGGGTAATGACTTACAAGGCAGTTGCAGAGAGCCTGGGTTCAAGGGGATACAGGGCTGTCGGAAATGCTCTCAACAGGAATCCTTACTGGCCTGACGTGCCGTGCCACAGGGTCGTCTGCTCTGACGGTTCGCTCGGGGGTTTTGCCTTAGGTGTGCAAAAGAAGAAGAGGCTCCTGGAAGATGAAGGTATACTCTTCAGAAATGGCAGGGTTGAACTGGAAAAATATCTCCATAAGGTATAATGATTTAGGATATGAAAAAAATAATTAAGAATAAATAAAAGAAGATGAAAATATCGAAAAGATCATTCAGTCTTTTTCTTTGACTTCTTTATCTCTTTCTCGAGGTTCAGCTCTTCAAGAAGCTCCTTGTACCTGTTCCTGATGGTGACCTCTGTGACACCTGCAACATCAGCGACCTCTCTCTGCGTCCTCTTCTCGCCGTGCATCAGTGCTGACACATAAAGGGCTGCTGCAGCTATCCCTGTTGGCCCCCTTCCTGATGTCAGCTCTGCTTTCTGGGCGTCCTCAAGTATCTCTATTGCCTTTGACTGGGTCTCAGCGCTCAGCTTGAGCGATGATGCGAACCTTGCGATGTAATCAGATGGGTTGCTCGGCAGTATTGTAATGCCAAGCTCGCGTGTGACGAACCTGTAGGTCCTGCCTATCTCCTTCTTCTCTATTCCGGAAGCCTCTGAGAGCTCATCAAGCGTCCTCGGCACATCATGCCTCCTGCATGCAGCATAGAGGCTCCCTGCAACGACGCTTTCCATGCTCCTTCCCCTAACTAGGCCGCGCTGGACAGCAAGGGTGTATATCCTTGCAGACTCCTCCTCGACGCTTTCAGGAAGTTTCAGGTATGAACTGACCCTCTTGAGCTCTGCAAGGGCAAGCTTGAGGTTCCTCTCGATTGCAGTGCTTATCCTGTACTGCCATTTCCTGAGCCTGAAGAACTTGTTCCTGTCCTTGTTCTTGAGCTGGTAGAGATCGGCCTTTCTTCCGACTTCTGTGCCAAGTCCACGGTCGTACTGCGTGTAGGTCATCGGAGCGCCGGTCCTTCTCTTCTTCGAGCCCTGGTCGTCGTCAAACTCCCGCCATTCCTGCCCGAAGTCCACCATCTTCTCCTCGACAACGAGACCGCATTCCTTGCAGATGATCTCGCCTTTTTCCTTGTTCCAGAATAGGTTTATGCCCCCGCATTCAGGACATTTTCTAATATAATCAGACATTTTATAAACCCCCTGATGATTTTAATTGCCAGATTTTGATATATATCTTTTATATATCTTCACTTAATATATTTTATAGTTTGATTAAATTTATAAATGGTGTTATGTGTTCCTTTATAAATTTTTTGGTTTAGTGCAATGTTTCCGTCTTAAAACACATTTAAAAAATCCCTGCAAAAGTTTTTTAAATCTATTGCTTTTTCCAGCGTCATGCCAAATGAACCCCTTTCTAGGCAGCTGTTCGATATCCTGGCATGTCCTGAATGCAAGTCAGGGCTCAAATATAATGACACGATGACCGGGCTTGTCTGCAGAAAGTGCAATAAAGAGTATGAGATAAGGGACGGCATTCCTGTGTTTGTCTGATTGGCAAACAAAAATATTTATATAACTTCTCAAAATCGTTGAAAGACATATTGTTTTATAGACAAAGCATGGTACAGGAACTTTAAATTGCCGCGGTGGCACAACCTGGTACTGCGCTGGCCTTGAGAGCTTTGCGAAGCAAAGTAAGCCAGTTTCCTTCGGGATATGTGAGTTCAAATCTCACCCGCGGCGTATTTTTCATCGAAAAATTAGGGTGATAATCTCCGAAACATTTAAATAATAGTTATTTCATAATTCCTTCATAAAAGTTTTATTTTTAAAAAGGAGGTTTGATTAATATGGTCAAAAAAGGACAAGGCGCGCTTGAGTTTCTCATGACTTACGGCTGGGCATTCCTGGTGATTCTAATCATGATTGGTGCCCTGGCATATTTCGGTATACTGGACCCGACAAAGTTCCTGCCTGACAGGTGCTCATTCGGATCTGAAGTGACATGCAGGGACACAGCTGTGAGTTCAGCAGGAGATGTCAGCCTGAGGCTAGTAAACGGGCTAGGGATATCTGTCCAGGTTAAAAATTTCAGCATCAGCAACCCGGACGGCTTTACATGTTCAAATTTGAACACTTCAATCAGTTCAAATGAAACATTTGTCTGGCAACGTGGAGAGACTGTGGATTTCCTTGGAACTGGTTGCACTGGTGGCGGAATCCAGGATGCTGCAGGTGACAAGTTCAAGTTCAATGTGAAGATAAACTGGTACGACATCAAATCAAATCAAAATTACATGCATACTACAGAAGGCGAGGTCTTCAGGGGCGTGCAGTAAAAATATATTTTTTCTTTTTTATCTATCCTTGTTCTGCTCATTCTTTTCCAAAAAATATATATAATCCAAACAAGATTGAAATCAGTAAAAGAGGTTTCACATTGAGCAAAAAGTATTTATTAGTCTTGATATCTGTTCTTGCCTTTGGAATTTTTCCGATGTTCTGCTCAGGGCTCGATAAATGGGTATCAGGCGGCTCAAATTTCACTTTTGAGCATGAGCTGTTCTCTGTATCAGCTGGTGAGGGGCAGGATGCTGTGATACTCAAGTCGAATGATACAGCCAGGGCTCCAGTAGTGTTGAAGATCAACCAGTCCTATGAATACCAGGGCCTGAATTATTTTTTTGACAGCATCAGGGATGTCAACCAGAAGTATTATGAGAAAAACAACATAACCGGAACCCATAACGGAGCTGGTAAGTCTTATGAGTATCACATCACGATAAGCCGGCCCCAGGCAAAGATGACAATCTCAAGGTCAATTTCATCCAAGACACTGTCTCCGATGGATATCTTCAACTATTCAATTAAGATAACAAACACCGGTGATGTTGAACTGACCGGAGATTATTCAGAGGCGCTTCCGGCATATTACAGGGCCACCACAAGGCTTTCATACAGGAAAAAAGGTGAGGATCTTAGGGAATATTACGGGTTCTCTAGCCCGGGCAGCATTAGATGGAAAGGGACATTGAAGCCTGGTGAGGATGTGGTGCTTGTGCAGAGTCTCCAGCTGGCTGGCACTGTGATAGGTTCAGACGTGATCCAGTTCAACAAGGGCTTTTTCACTTACAGCTATCTTGGAGTGAACCAATCAGCCGAATCAGATATTCTCAGTCCTGAATATTACTATCCTTTGGATGCAAAGATAAGTTTCAGCGCAAAGACCATGAAGGTCGACGATGAGGGCACAATGACTCTTAGCCTCGCCGACAGCAAGGATTCAGCAATTACAGTAAACAGTGTGAAAGTGGTTGTCCCTGATACAATGGCTGTTGTGGATTCAGGCCTGGAATACACGAAGTCCTGCGGCTGCTATCAGTGGCATGGAAGCCTTGATGCCCATGGAGCAAAGGATCTGCTCATCCATTTCATCGCAGTCAAATCAGGCGATGTCAATATCACTGCAGAGATAGATTCTAGCTACCTCTCGTTCAACAGGGTGTCTACAGTCAGCAAATCAATTCCATCAGAAATTGATCTGCCGGTTATTGGTCTTGATGCTCCAGAAAAGGTCGACAGCAATGGAGATTTTTCTGTCGGCTTCAGTTTTGATAACAAAGATTCGGGATATGATTTCCACAATCTCAGAATCAACATAACTTCCGGGCTTTTCGACGATATGCAGTATATCTTCACCTCAATCCAAAAAGGCGCTGTCGCAGCCAGAAGTTTCAGCTTCAAGGCACCATTTGTCGGCTCAGACATGGTTTTTGCAGTGAATTTCACTTATCATTTTGAATCATCGCATGATGAGGTGTTCAACGCCACTGCAATCAGGAATATACAGGTCAAGAAAGTCATGTTCGATCCGGAAATTGGACTGGAGCTTGCAGGCTACAGCCTGAACAGTTCAGGAGATTCATCAGCTAACAGCCGGATCACTGCCATGATGAACCTTTCCCGGCTGACAAACCATACCTTGGATTCTGCAGAGATCAGGATTGATTTCCTCGATGATGTAATATACATATCGCCGTCTGAAGATGAGCTCCAGAACCATTATGCTATATTTCCTGTTGTCTTCTATTACCCTGAAAATATTTCGGATAAAAGTGCTGATATTGAAGCCCTCATCAGGTACAATAAAGGGGAGGATACATTCATGCTTGAAAAAACTTTCCCGGTTGACCTCAGGACAGATGCAGAAAAAGCCAGCCAGGACCAGCCAAAGACCGGATCCGGATTGTCTGATCCTTCAGATTATCCACAGCAGGATGCAGGCAGCGGATTCCGATTGGGGTTTGATTCCAGGATGATGCTCATTTCACTCTTTGTCATCCTATTTGTATTTGTCATGGTCGTGTTATTCTTGTTTGTGTCAAAAAATAAGAATAAGGATGAGGATAAGCATGATGAATATTTTTCAGGGATTGAATCAGATATGGTGTACGGTGGCAATGGGGCTGGTTCACAAGGGGGTTCCAAAAAGAAGGTCATGTGGGGGAGACGGAAAGATAAAGCTGAAAATCAGGCCCCGCTCCCTTCGACTGAGCTTGGCCCTTTGGAAGGTTATATAAAAGAAAGCAGGCAGAGGAAGGTATCGAACGATAAGATTAGGCAGAACCTGCTCAGCCAGGGCTGGCTTGAGGACATCATCGAGGTGTTCCTGAAATGAGAAGGGGGCAGGTGAGTGTTGAGACAGTCATACTCTTCGGATTCATCACCCTCATGCTGATTCCGGCAAGCGCCCTTGTTTACCAGTATCTTATCAAATCCACCGACGACATCATCCAGAACAGGGCTATGCAGATAGGCAGGGGGTTTGTTGATAATGCAAATCTCATGTATAACTACGGTGATAAGGCAAAGATTGTCGTTGATTACAATTTTCCAGACCATATTGTGAACATGAGCATAGAAAACAGCAGAACCCTCATACTCACCATTGAGACGCACAGCGGGCTGTTGCCTCTTGTATTCGACATGGGGATTAATGTGACCGGGTATTTCAATGAGAGCACCTGGAGCGAGGGGTACAGGAGTTTCGAGTTCAAAACACTCCCAGGAGGTGGGGCAGTATCGGTAAGGATGATATGAAGGCGCAGGCGAGCCTTGAGTTCACGCTGCTATTTGTATTCCTGACAATGATATTCACGCTGATATTCGTCGCTCTCGGACAGAGGATGGTGGATCTCAATGACCAGAGACGCTCAGATCTGGTCGGCAATATCCAGCAAAGGATTTTCGACGAGATAGATATCGCAAAATCAGTAGAGGATGGTTACAAGCGGCAGTTCACCATACCCAAATCCATCATGGGGGAGGATTATATCATATCTGTCGATGATTTTGGGATGCTTACCCTGGATTATGACAACAGGTCATATTTCAAGGTGCTGCCTCAGCCCATGATGGGCGGTTTCTGTTTCAAGCCCATTCAGGTGAAATACGATTATTATGAGCTCACTGTGACAAAGGATGCAGGTGTCGTTTCATTGTCATCCTGTTTTAACTGCAGCTATAGCTATGCTGTATGCAAGAATGCTGAAAAGAACGGCTGGTGCGACTGGTTAAGCAGGAGTGAATTGTTTCCCGGCTTCAATTCAAGCTGCTGCAATGGGCATTGTCTCTGCTGCCCTTAGATTATCTCTATATCGCTGGAAAGGCTCTGTCCAGGCATCCCTTTCTCAAATACGGCCCTGAGAGCGCCCTTATTGCCGTGCAGGGAGCTTATCCTGCCGTTGATGAGCTTGTCTGCCTCTGTCTTGTAGACAACGCTCCTGCCTATGAGAGCCTTAGCCTTATCCCTCGAGTCAATGCCCTCTGCAAGAATTATCATCTGGTTCCCTTTCTGCCTGTGCCTTGATGACCTGAAATTTGTTATCCTGCCTTTCATGATATCTGTGAAAAATCTGAGATTATTTAAAAACTTTTCGAAGTTTTCATAAGCATATACCACTTGAGCCGTCGGCAGCTGGATCTGGCATCTACCGGAAATAACCTTATCTCAATTTAGGATCCTATATTGTCGGGTCGACTTTTGGAATGAACTTTCGAAAATTTTTTAAAGGTATCAAGCTTTTAATTTCCAATGCGTGTAAAAAGGGGGCAAACCTGGTCTCTTGAGACCTACTTAGCAATAGCCATTTTTCTTATTGCAATCATCTTTTTTTACGGGCTCACTACAGTCAGCAATTACAGGACCAATATCAGGGTCGAGGTTGAGGAAGTGGGGAGGGCCCTGATGAGCGGCGACCAGCTCAAAGACGGAGTCCTCACAGACACTGAGCTTGACTACCTGATAAGCCTCAAGTGCGATGGCCTAAAGCAGCTGTTCAATGTGGATAAGGATATCTGCATCTATCTCAAGGATTCAGATGGAAATCTATTTACGAGGGGCAATGAGACTATCTATGGTCTGGGCTGTCCCGGGTTCAATATATCAGGAGAGAGTTGTGGCACTATCAAATAGGTGATCGATAATGAAAAAAAAGGCCAAGAACAAAAAAATACAACCCCATAAAGAGCTAGGGAGAAGGTTGCATGCAAGGGAGACCAATCTTGAAGTGATACTCATATCGATTCTGCTTGTGGGCATGTTTGTCATGTTATTTGGTATGGTGGCAGTCGAGAGGCAGTCTCAGGGAGCTGACATGTCAACAACGACAAATTTCATAAGCAAGCTGACCAACGACGGCAATATTACCACTGAAGAATTCTTGTCTCTCAAGAACCTCAGCTGCGATGACCTGAAACTGCTTCTTGGGACGGACAGGGAGGTCTGCATATATTTCAGGGACAGCAATGGGAATATCATCGATCTTACGGATGATGGAAGGTATGGTATTGGCTGCCCGGGGCTTGAGGTCAACGGGCAGAAGATCTGCAACTTCAGCCCAGACTAGGAGAAAGCTATCAGTGATTACAGGTGGCAGCAGGAAAAATGCAAAAAAAAGCCTATTTTTTCATAGTGGATTCAATGGTCGCCCTGGCTGTCCTTGCAGTAGGCACAGTGCTTCTTCTATCCATGCATTCGTATTCGCCACCGACACAGCAGTCTTATACAATCTCAGATGATATCGTAAACATACTTTCCTACAACAAGATAAGGAGCATAAACAATTATTATGCAGGAGCAAACAGCGTGCTGACCAAAGACGGAAATATAACTGACACAAGCAAGACATTGCTTGAGCAGATGGCTGAGTTCTATTACAGGAACCAGACCAAAGGCTGTAACTTCTGCATGGGCCTAATATCAAGCTTTGTGGGAAACATCACAAGGAACATGATACCTCAGGAATACAACTATATCATAAATATTGACAATGTGACTGTATTTAGCCATTCGACAAAGCCGATGAATGTTTCACGGTTCATCACGCCTTCAAGGATAATCGTCCATGGGGTGTATCATGGCAATGAGATGTACGGCCCTTATGTCGTCGAGGTGCTGAGTTGGGGATAGTACAACCAGGCCTGAAAGTATTTAACAAGAAGGGCTTTTTCTTTACTTTCATCGCCATCGTGATTCTGATGATATTCATCGCTGTCTTCTCATTTGATTCTGATGAAAGCCCTTATGGTTCCCTGTATTCAGGGAAATCGCAGATAGAGGTTGCCAATTCATTCACCAAGGACCTCAAGGATGTTTATCTTAAAAGGGTGCTCTCGACATCATCTGAACTGGCTATGGATTCCATGAACAACCGTATTTACACGACAAGAAAACCGATCGACAATGTCAGCCTGAGGTTTGGAGAGCTGCTATTCAATGGGACGCTATACGGCATAAAAGAGCCTCTCATGGAAAATAAGACCCTCTCGAACTGGTCTGATAAGATTGTGAGGATCGCCGATGAGAGCTTCCGGATAAAGGCAAATATAACATTCTACAGCCTGAAAATCTACCAGACAGACCCATGGCTGCTCACAGCAGTGCTGGATGAATATATCTATGTCAATTATTCCAACATCATCTACGTAGTGAGCGGCCAGACTGCTGCAAACATCTCTCTGGTTGGTGAAGACGACCCTCTGTTCCTCATGCACGGCCAGTATCGTCCGATTGTCGATTATTTCCCGAAGCAATGGAATACCACTACCCTGCTTTTGCACATCAAAAACCAGACATTCACTGACAATTCATGGGCTCCGAGCTATGTCATGAGGATGGAGAATGATACAAGGTCGTCAGGATGCTGCGGAATCGAGTCCCTGATGAACTCTTCATATGCAGTCAACCTGTCTTATGTGGATTACCTCTACTGGAACAGGACATATGGATGCCATCATGCCTCGCCAAGCATCTTCCGGCCGATATTCAGGATATCTGACATTTGGGACGACCCGAGCAATATCGGTGAGAATTTCAAGCTGGATGAGCCGCACCTGACCTACTACGGCTATCATGTGAATGATTCTGATGTGGAGCTGATCTGCAGCTGACACTACTTGGATTCAGTAAATAAAGTTTTTATACTATCCTTTCAAGGGATTGGTTATAGGTAGTTGATAATATGTTAAGAACCGATGTTGATGAATTTTTGGATGTAGTCAAGAGGAAAGGAAAAGTCTCCCTAAACGATGCGGCAAAAGAGCTGAAGATCCCTCTTCAGACTGTCCAGTCGTGGGCTGATTTCCTTGTCGAGGAGAAGATACTGGGGATGGAATACAAATTCACCACCCCTTATGTATTTATGAATGTCGAGCCTGATGACAAGCTTGAGTTCAAGGATTACATCCATTTTGATACCCGGGAGCAGTTCTACGACAAGGCCCAGAACAAAGGCCTCAATGCAGGTCAGATTAAGCTGCTTTGGCTGAAATATCTCAACTACAACAAGTCCGCAATGAAGAGCCTATTCTACGAGAAGGCAAGGTCTAGAGGGCTTGACAAGGAGCATATCGAGAAGCTCTGGATGAAATACTTTGAATTCATCCAGAGAGAAGGTTAGCAGACGACAATGGACATCGATGATTTTTTGAACAAGGAAGCAGTTGGAGCAGATGAAAAGGGCAGGTCTGAGGCATCATCAGCTACATCCTCCCAAGCCCCTGGAATCCCTCAAGGAAGGGTTCAGGGCAAGCCCGATGCAGAAGGGCTCCTTTCTGAGATAATCGAGATACACAAGCTTCTTGAGGCGAAGGGATTTGAGGAAGGGTATGCAAGATATGTGAAAGCGAAGGAAAATTTCGCAGAGCTTACAAGGAGACAGCACCAGGAGCAGAACAGGATATACAATGAGCTGGAGGATATCAACAGGAAGATGGTCGAGGGACTGAACAACCTCAAGCTCGAGACATCGAAGAAGATTGAGGTGATCAGGCAGCTGATTGCAAGGGCAAACGATCATCAGGAAAATAACCGTGTTGACAATGCAAACCAGCTTTTTGAGCAGATAGTAGAGCTTTTCAAGAGTCTCCAGGACATCCTGCCAGATGAGAAGCTCAGGCTTGAGCATGAGATAGCATCACTGCATGTCAGGCTTGCAAGCAGGAAAAACATGGCTGCGAATGCTGATTTCAGGGGCAAGTTCAACACAATCAGCAGCATGGTGGCATATGCGCTCAAAAGCATCAATGATGGAGATGTTGACAAGGCTGTCCAGCTTTACCAGCGGATTAACTCCATGTATGGCGAGCTGCCGGACGGGTTCTTGTATGAAAAGGCCGTGCTTTATCAGAAGATACTTAAGCTTTTCAACGAGGTCAGGCATATCCAGGACAGTATGACAGCACGCTCCATTGATAACAGGGAAGAAACAGCAAAGAATGATGGAAAGAGATAATGCAGAAGGGGAAGCATGATGCCTGTTCAGAACAAGGAAAAGACCTTATTGGATTCTTATAAGCTGAATCTAAACAACACGCTTATAGATGTAATCATAGAATTTCCCCGGGAAGAGACCTGTCCTCGCTACAATGTCAGCATCACCAATATGAGCAACACCACGAAGATCATCCTCGAGAAGATCAGGGAGGAATTCATATCAAAGGTGGGCATAGGGGTCATAGAGCTCTCAGAGTCAGGGGGTATCGAGAAGATAAAGACAGAATTCAAGAAGGAGATATCGGAGCTTCTCAGGAAATATTTCCCTAATTCAGACAAGATGACCAAGGACATGCTGATAAATTATGTCATTGAGCAGAATCTGGGGCTTGGCCATATTGAGATTCTCCTTCGCGATAAGGATATCGAGGAGATTGTCGTCAACAGTTCAAAAGAGCCTGTCTGGGTGTATCATAGGAAATATGCCTGGCTGAAGACCAATATAGTAATACCGACTGAGCAGAGGATAAGGCATTTTGCGACGATGATTGGCAGGGATGTCAACAAGGAGATAACCCTACTGAACCCACTCATGGACGCCCACCTACTGACAGGCGACAGGGTGAATGCAACCCTTGAGCCGATTTCGACAGAGGGAAATACCATAACGATCAGGAAATTCGCAGCAGATCCATGGACTGTTGTGGATTTCATCAAGAACGGCACATTCGACCTTAAGTCAGCTGCAATCATCTGGCTTTGTGTCCAGAATGAGCTTCCCATATTGCTTACAGGAGGGACAGGCTCAGGGAAGACATCAACCCTAAATGTCCTGAGCAGCTTCCTTCCGCCCAACCAGAGGGTCATCTCAATCGAGGACACTCGCGAGCTCCAGCTGCCAAAGACCCTTCACTGGGTACCGCTTGAGACGAGGCTGCCTAATCCAGAAGGTAAGGGCGGTGTCACGATGCTTGACCTCATCATAAACTGCCTGAGGATGAGGCCTGACAGGATACTCATGGGTGAGATAAGGAGAAAAAAAGAGGCAGAGGTTCTGTTTGAGGCAATGCATACAGGCCATAGTGTCTACGGGACATTCCATGCAAACAATGCAGAGGAGACTATCACCAGGCTGACTAACCCGCCTATAGATATCCCGAAGCTTGTGCTTCCCGCACTGTCTGCAATACTTGTGATGAACAGGAACAGGAGGACCAACAAGAGGAGGCTTCTCCAGTTTGCTGAAGTGCTTCCAAACGGCAACCCAAATATCGTGCTTGAGCTTGACGTAGTGCATAACAGGATAAACCAGGTAGGGGAGTTCAAGGTAATAAACAAGACCCTGCGGCTGTTCACCGGGATGAGTGATCAGGATATCAAGGACAATCTCAAGGAGAAGGAAAAGATACTTTCATGGCTTGTCTCGAACAATGTCCGTGACCTGGATAAGATTGGGCTTATGATGTCCAGGTACTACAGGGGCCAGTTGAAGTTTTGAAGGTGTTGCCTCTGTTTTTTAATCAGGGATATGGGTGTTTTAATCAAATGATGAAGGGTGTTTGAAATCAAGGACATGATACACAGGCTTATGACATTTTTCCCGCGCCTTCCTACAGAGCTTCGGATGGCGCATATGAATGTCAGGCCGGAGGAATTCGTCACAAAGACCCTGAAGGGGGCACTGACCTTCAGCCTGGGCCTGTCTCTCTTTGCATTCTTCATGTTCCAGATGCTTAAAAAACCCCTGATATATGTCCTGTTCGCTTTTCCCGCCTTGTTTCTCCTTCTCTTCCTTATCCTGATGAAAAGGCCCACAACAAAGATAGAGAAGAGGAAGAGGGACCTTGACAGGGAAGTTCTGTTTGCTGGCAGGTTTCTTCTGGTCAAGATCCATTCTGGAAGCCCCCTTCTTTCGGCGCTGCTTGAGGCCTCAAGAAGCTATGGCATCGCCAGCAAGTACTTCAAGGAGCTTGTAGACGACATCAACATGGGCACATCCATTGAGAAGGCGCTTGACAACGCCATGAAATTCTCCCCTTCCCAAAAATTCCGTAAGATACTGTTCCAGATCAGCAATGCAATCAAGATAGGGATTGATGTCAGCGAACCGCTCTCGAACACTCTTGATGAGATAAGCCATGAGCAGATGGTTGAGATAGAGAGGTACGGCAAGAAGCTGAACTCATTGTCAATATTCTATATGCTCATAGCTGTAGTGATTCCCTCGATCGGAGTCGCGATGTTTGCTGTCATAGGCTCCCTGCTCGGTCTGGGAAATCAGGTTGCAGAGGCAATATTTTATATCATCCTGTCCTTGTTGGTAATTATTCAGTTTGCATTCATCATGATATTCAAGAGTGCAAGGCTGACGGTGAACCTATAATGGCCCAGTCGATTCTTGAGCAGTTCGGAAGGTTTCCCTTACCACGGAAGATACGGCCACAGCTGAGAAAATACCTTTTCAAGGCAGGGATAACCAAGGAGCCTTATGTTTTTTTCGGGGGATTGTTCTTGTTTTCGATAATCGCGAGCTTCATCATATATTTCACTGTATTCTACAGCATGCTGCAGACATTGAAGGGGAGCCTGTCATTCTATATGTTCCTGGTTGTGCAGTTCTTCGGAACAATCATGATATGGACAGCACTCATGCTTACGATTATCGGCATAATCATCGTGACCATCTATGCCTACCTTGACATAAAGATATTCAACCGGACCAGGAAGCTTGAAGAGATCCTGCCGGAGTTTCTCGAGACTGTCTCTTCGAACCTCAAGGGAGGGATGTCATTCGAGAAATCATTGTGGATGGCAATCAAGCCCAAGTTCGGTATCCTGGCTAATGAGATTGCGCTTGCAGCAAAGAAGGTCATGACCGGCCATGACGTAGACATCGCTCTAACAGAGTTCAGCCTGAAATACGACTCGCCGATGCTTAAGAGGTCGATGAACCTGATTATCAGCCAGATCCAGGGAGGTGGAGAGATCTCCGAGATAATCGACAGGATAGTAGTCGACCTCAAGAAGACAAAGGCGCTAAAGGATGAGATGAGTGCATCAGTCCTCACATATATGATTTTCATAGCTGCAATCGTGATATTCATCGCTCCTGTCCTGTTCGGGCTCTCTAATGCGCTCCTCAAAGTGATATCATCGATAACAGCGCTTCTTGGTTCGAGCATGAAAGGTGTGAACTCCCCTCTCCCATTCGATTTTTCGAAAGCGGCTATCAATCCGGAAATGTTCGTCTTCCCTTTCTCGTATTTTGCTATTTCTATAACAGCGATAGGCTCATCACTGATCGTCTCAATCATAGAGAAAGGCAACATAAAAGGAGGGATAAAATATGTCCCTATGTTCCTTATAAGTTCTTTATCGATTTACTGGATAGCGCTGCAAGTCAGCAATGTCCTAGCGGGAATTGTCAAGTTTTAGGTCGGTTAATGACAGAGGCTTTATTGTGTCCTGGAACATCATCTTACCTATAAACTGTGAGAAATGCCCCCTGAAATATTTCATGTACCGGAACATCGGCAGAAAATGCGGGTTTATCAGGTTCGGGATGCTTTCCAGCATGTCGATATATTCTAGCCCGACCTTGCCGAAATAAAGCATGTTCATGTTTCCGCCTTTTCTGACATAGTCCTTGATCTTGAGGTATCCCTGAAGATAAGCGATATCCTTTGTCAGCGCTCCAGGTCCGTCTGTCTCGACAAAACCCCTCTTTGCCCGGAGGGTAAGGCGCCATGCCCGTATTTTTTGTGAAATACTTCCTGAGCATGCTGTATGTATCTGAAAACGATTTCTGCATTGCATAGTCGATAGCAATGACCCTGCCGGCATATATCTTCAGGACAAAATTATTGAGGCAGTCATTGGCTTCCTCATTATACACTGCAAGGCCTTCCTCTGTCATGAGGTATCCGGGAAATCCCCTGGCAAAGAACCTGTAGGGCTGGTTCTCACCGTTCTCAGCCCTCATTATGTGCGTCCCTATCTCATGCACTATGATCCTTTTGAGGAAGTTGGACGAGAAGCGGCTGCTTTTCTTTATCAGGAGCTTCTTTTCCTGTATCTTCACTGCTGCATTCGCGACCATGTCCTTCTCCTCCACTTCCCAATGGAACCCATACTTGATGAAAGCGAGGTTAAGCTTGTTGATAATTTGTTTTGTGCTGTATTTGTTCTCCTCAGGCCTGATCTTCAGGTATGCGAGCCTCTTGGCATGCTTTACCAGCGATGCATCAGGCTTGCCGTATATCTTATCAGAGATCCCCTGGAAACCGTCAAGCCCCCTACTGTTGATGAGGCTTATATCGAGCAGGTATAGGTCCCTGATTTTTCTTAGAATATTCCCTACAGGGGAGTCATCTGGCCTGAGCCTCTCAAGCCTGACTGACAATGCGTCAAGATTGCATGATGGCCTGCCATATTCAAAGACAGGGTTATAGCTCTCAGACCTGAAGAACCTCTCTTTCTCTTCCTCTACATTTACAGGGTTGAGGTCTGTGAAAGAGAGCTTCTTGCTTATCTGGTCCAGCTTCCGGTCGACAATCAGGTTCATATCCATGACATCCTCCCTGTTTGGTTCTCATGTATTTCATTATACATTTATGATATATGTTTAATTTTCTAGATTGATATTTAAATATTTCCAGAGACCAGCATCCATGCCCTTCAGATTTTGAATCAAACCCTTCAGATATGATAAATATTTATAAACCACTAATCATTTTTATATGGTATGGTCGATTATGATGACAAGCTCAGGGATTTCGAGGAAGAGCTCAAGAAGACCCCGTATAATAAGCGGACACAGCACAGCATCGGGCTGCTCAAGGCAAAGATTGCCCGCCTGAGGGACAGGATCCAGACCAGGGCATCCGGCGGTGGAGGGGGTTATAGCTATGCAGTCCGCAAATCTGGGGATGCTTCTGTTGTCCTTGTCGGCTATCCTTCTGTCGGGAAATCGACCCTTCTCAATGCGCTTACGAATGCAGAATCAGTGACAGCGGCATACTCTTTTACTACTCTCGACGTGATTCCCGGCCTTCTCGAGTACAGCCATGCGCAGATCCAGATACTGGATGTCCCCGGGATTCTCCAGGGTGCTGCACTTGGCAAAGGTAGGGGCAGGGAGGTGCTCTCAGTTGTAAGGAACTCTGACATGGTCATGTTTCTCGTCGACATAAACCATCCTGAGCATTATCCTGTCATCAAAAAGGAGGTCTATGATGCGGGTCTCCGTGTGAACATGCAAAGGCCTGATGTTAAGATAATCAAGAAATCCAGGGGGGGCATAAACATCGGGACCACTGTGAAGCTCACGAAGATTGCAAAGAAGACCTGTGAGTCCATACTTCGGGAGTACAGGCTGAACAATGCTGATATCGTAATTAGGACAGACATCTCAGCCGATGAGCTCATAGATGTGATTGAGGACAACAAGCACTACATCCCGGGAATCACAGCCCTGACAAAAGTGGATCTCGTATCACGGGATGAGCTAAGGAAGCTTGAGGTGGAGATCAGGCCGGATATATCAGTATCAGCTGAGAAAGGTGATAATATCAGCAATCTCAAGAAGCTGATCTATGACAGGCTTGGTTTCATGAGCGTCTTCTGCAAAGAGGTCCGCAAGAAAGCAGACCTGGATGTTCCGTTGGTGCTGAGGACAGGCTCTACTGTTGAGGACATGTGCCAGAGGCTTCACAGGGATTTCATCAAGAATTTCAGATATGCCAGGGTCTGGGGAAAGTCAGCAAAATTCCCAGGGCAGAGGCTTAGCCTGAAGCATAGGCTAATAGACAGGGATATTGTCGAGATCCATACAAGCTAGATTGTCTGGATTTTCAGCCCTTATCGCTCATGAACTTTGCTATCGAACGGTCAAATGTCTTTTCAGCACCAGGGCTGAAGAAGCATCCCGGGATTGCACCCTTTTCCCTGTGATATGCAACGCATTCGCAGCAAAGGCCCTTTTTTTCGCAGCCAGGATATGAACCTGTGCAGGATTCCAAGTTCTGATTCCTTTTACACTCCATGTAGCATCATAATGTCTGTTCATTTTTATATTTTCCCTAATATTTTGCCTGATCTGGCTCAAAAAGATAATCTTTTTATATCACACGGTATGCTTTGGATTATCATGGAATACAAACAGGTCATCCTCATGAGGGCAGACCTTAAGCTTCCCAATGGGAAGATGGCTGCTCAGGCATCTCATGCAGCTGTCGAGGCAGTCCTGAAATCCGACAAGGATATTGTCAGGCACTGGAGAAACTCAGGAAGCATGAAGATAGTCCTGAAAGTGAGAGACATTGCAGAGCTCTACAGGTTCGCCCAGGCTGCAAAGGATTCAGGCCTGAGCACAGCCATTATCACTGATGCGGGAAAGACCGTCATCGCTCCGGGAACAGCGACATGTTGCGGTATAGGACCTGACTCCATCGAGAAGATCGACAGGATTGTAGGCGACCTGTCAATGATATAAGGATGGCCCTGAAGATTTCTCTAAGACAGAAACTCAATAAGGATAGCAAGATGAAAAAAGAAAAACAGGGTATTATTTCTTGAAATCCTCTTTTACAGGTCCGTTCTTGAGCTTTTCTGTATACCTGCACTTCGGGAAACTGCTGCAGCCGAGGAACTGGCCGTAGATTGATTTCCTTAGGACGAGCGGTGACTTGCATTTAGGGCATTCCTTCTCGATTGTGCCGTTCTTTATCTCTTCTGTCTCTTTTACTAGCTCCGGATCCTGGGATTTCTTCAGCGGGCAGTTGTCGTTTATGCATAACTTCTGCGGCCTCTTCTTGCTGATGATGAGCACCATGGGATAGCCGCATTCTTTGCAGACATCCTTTGTGACTTTTGCCCTGCCGTTGCTTGGCAGCTTGAAAGTGGTCTTGCAGTCTGGATATTTGTTGCATGCAATGAATGTACCGAACTTCCCTTTCCTTATCTCCAGCTCGCCCTCTTTGCATGCCGGGCATTTGCCGACGTGGTTTAGCTCATCCCTTGTCGATGCCAGCGCCTTTGCAAGCTCACCGCCGATCTCTTTTTCCTTTTCCTTGAACTTTGATAGTATCCTGCTCAGGTTCTCCCTGGCTTCATTAAGGACATCTTCGGGCGCTTTCTTCTTCTGCCTTATCTCATCCATGAGCTCCTCAAAATGCCTTGTCAGCTCTTCATCAAGGATCTCCGGGCTGTATTTCTCAAGGGTGTTGCATGTATGTATGCCTATCTGTGTCGCCTGTATGGACAGCTCGTGGACATAGCCTCTCTGGAACAATGAATCTACTATAGCAGCTCTGGTGGATTTCGTCCCGAGGCCCCTTTTCTCAAGCTCCTTGATTATCGATGCAGGCGTGTATCTCTTCGGAGGCTGTGTCTCTTTGTCATGGAGGGTAATATCATTGACCTTGACATGCTCGCCCGTTTCCCCGCCAGGGATGGTCTCTTCCTCAAGCTTGACATGGGGTCCGTAGAACTTATGCCAGCCAGGCTCGATGGTCCTTGTCCCTTTTGCTATGAATCCCTCAGAATTCACATCGATTGACATGGTCACTGTCTCCCGCCTTGCCGGCTCTGCAAATGTAGCGAGGAATCTTCGTACGATAAGGTCGTATACCCTGGCCTTCTGCCCGTCTATCCTTGTGATGTTGCCTGTTGGATATATTGCCGGGTGGGCAGGATCATCCTTTTTTCCGTCATTAGGGTGGAGTTGGGGCTTGTTGAGAAGTGAATGTGCAAGCTCTTTGTAGAACTGCTGTTTTGACAACGCATCCAGGATATTCTTATAGCCTATATTTGGAGGCAGCTTCTGGCTTGAGGTCCTGGGATATGATATGAGTCCTCCGATATAAAGTTCCTGTGCTATCTCAAGCGTCTTCTTCGGCTGGATGCCAAGCGACCTGTATGCCTCTGTCTGGAGGGTGGTGAGATCAAACGGTGTAGGAGGGGCTTGCTCGAACTGGCGTGCCTTGGTCTCCTTGACTTTGCCGTCATGACCTCTAGTCCTTTCCATGACCTGCTCGGCCTTTTTCCTGTCTTTGAACTTGTCTTCGGCATGCCAGGCATTGACATTCTCATCCCTTATCATGCCGTTGAGCTCAATCTGCCAGAACGGCTCTGGCTTGAAACACTGGATGTCCTTCTCCTTGTCGACTATTATCTTGAGTGCAGGCCCCTGTACCCTTCCTGATGAGAGAATCTTGAACAAGCCGGCAGACTTCACTGCTAATGTCAGCGCCCTGCTGAGGTTTATGCCGTAGAACCAGTCGAGCTCATGCCTGGTCACACCTGCATTGACCTGCCCCCATTCAAGCCCGGGTGACGCTTCATTGTACGATCTCACAAGATCCTCTTTTGTAAGCGTCGAGAACTTCATCCTGCGCGCATCCTTCTGGTTGCAGATGAACCTGATGACATTGTAGCCTATGACCTCTCCCTCTATGTCAAAGTCGCAGGCGACAGTGAATGTGTCAGCATCCTTCGAAAGCTTCTTGAGTGTGTTTGCATATTTGGAACTATATGCCGAGCCCTTTCTGGCTTTTGAAGTAGCCAGCCATTCGATATCGAATATCGGATACTTCCACTTGCCTTTGTCTTTTTCAGCCACTGTGAAAAGATGGCCGACTGCGCATCCGACGACAATCTCCCGTCCGCCGTGCTTCAGCCTATAGAAAGGGACCTTGTTCATTGAATCTTTGACAGGCCTGCCGTCGGAGAGGGCATCAGCTATCTTCTTTGCAGCCTGCGGTTTTTCAGTGATAATGAGTTCATATGCCATGACTTCTTTGGATTTAAGGGTTCATTTTTATATTTTTTGTAAAACTTTATTAATTTCCATTGGTATCCCTGCAAAGATGGTCGGAAAAATCATTGCGAGGCTCACAGACAGCATCAACAGCATGAATGAGATATCTGTCGACGATAAGATCAGGTTTTCAAGCGATGCATACAAGCCAATCCAGTTCAGCAGGGGCAATTTCCATTATCTGAGGGGCGAGGCGAGCAAGAAAAAGATAGCTTTCATCGATGGAGGAGAAGCCCAGATAATCTCATCTGTCGATTTCTCGCTGCATTTCGCAAGGGTGTTCGGGCATGTGATGCAGGCTGGAAAGACTGTCTCATCAACCAGGAGAGAGTTCTATGTCCTTGCCACATCAGCAGGCGACAGGGACGGGATTTTCTACCGCGCCGAGACATTCCCTGTAAGGGGTTCTGCAGCCAAGGAATTCACGATAGATTCCATGGACAGCCGGCTGAAGGACGGGGTCGACAGAGGGGATATCAGCAAGGTCTGCGGCATATTGAGAAAGACAGCAGAGCTGCAGCTTGCTGCAAATATCGCAGGAGGCCTTGGCAGCGGAGACATGATAGTCCTTGACGGGACTCTTGAGGCACGGTTCGGCATCGAGGAGGAGATGATGGAATCGCTCTATGAAGCCGGGCTGAAGAATGACATCCTTGTGGCAGCTTTGTCAAAGTCATCGAACCTGATGACTGAGAAGGGCAGGTCTGTCCAGGCTGTCCTCTGTTCAATGGCCCCTGAAGGCTGCTGGTATTATCATCCTCTTGTCAGGATTGCATCGGGATCCCACCGGGCTGACATGTATTTTGTAAGGCTTCATCCGAAGGCAGAGCATGCATTCAGGTTTGAGGTATTTCAGGAACAGGGCAATGCTGATGCAGGCAAGGTCTTCGGGATTCTAGCATCCCAGGCAAGGGACCTTGTGCTTCCAGGGTATCCTTATGGCGCCATCAAGGCTGACAAGTTCGCCCGGGTGACAGAGAATGAGAGAGAATTCTTCAGGACCAGGTTCCTCGCAAGCCTTTCATCTGAATCAAGGCAGGCAGCCCGTATGAATAATGTGCATGATATCCTTGACAGTGTATACTGAAGATTGATGCTTTTACAATGTAAGCGCATGGAAGCCAGTTTTTAAAGATAAAATTTAAATAATGCAGAAATTTCTGAAAATTCAGGTGATAGTTATGGCAAGTGATAAAAAGATAACAAAACAGATGATGATTGGTGAAGTCATCGAGCAATATCCGGACTCAGCCATGGTCATGATGAGCTCTGGCCTGCACTGCATAGGTTGCCATGTTGCGGTCTCTGAATCTGTCGAGCAGGGTGCAAAGGCCCATGGCATGAGCGATGAGCAGATAGACAGGATGGTTGACGAGATGAACAGATCAGCAGAAAAGCAAAAATAATTTCTAGATTTTTATTTTATATTGGGGTTCTTCTCAGACCTGGCCTGCAAAACCAATAACTATATATACTACACAATCCCAAACTATCCTCTTAAAGAGGTGGGTTGATGCTTGACGGGATATTTGCCGATATCGGCACTATAATAATAATAGCGACATTCGTTGCATTCATCGCAAAGAGATTCAGGCAGCCGCTGATTCCTGCATATATCCTTGCAGGCCTGGTCATCGGGCCTTTCCTGGACTATCTCGCTGGCATGCCGGGAATCGCTTCGCTTTTTCATCTTCCCCAGGGCTTCTCACTTATATCTGACCGAAGCATCATACAGACTATGTCAGAGATTGGCATTGCATTCCTTCTTTTCATGGTCGGGCTTGAGATTGATCTCAGGAAGCTCAAGGACGTGGATAAGATTGCAGGTGTCGGCGGAGCATTGCAGGTCTTGCTGATTTTTCTTGTGGGGTTTGCTGCATCAGCACTTATGTTTTTTTCAAGGATTGAGTCTGTTTACATAGGCTTCATCCTGGCATTCTCAAGCACAATGGTCGTCGTCAAGATCCTCTCTGACAGAAAAGAGCTGGACACCCTGCATGGGAGGATAATCATCGGGCTCCTTCTGGTCCAGGACATGATGGCAGTATTTGCGCTGATGTTCCTTGGATCGCTGGGAAGCCTTGCATTCTGGAGCTTTGCTGCATCTTTCCTCGGAGGGCTTGCTTTGGTCCTGCTTGCGATTTACCTGAGCAGGTTTGTCTTTTCGCGCCTGTTCCGCTATGCAGCAGCCTCCCAGGAGCTATTTTTCCTCCTGAGTCTCACCATCTGCTTTATGTTCAGCCTATTTTTCAGCAGCATTGGGCTCTCTATCGCTGTCGGAGCATTCGTTGCGGGTGTCTCACTCGGAAACCTCGAATACAGTCTTGAGATAACAGGGAGGGTCAGGTCGCTCCGGGATTTCTTTGCGACCATGTTCTTTGTCTCTCTGGGCATGCAGCTTCCTCTTTCCGATCTTTCACAGATCTTGCTGCCTCTTGTAGTCTTCATGCTCATAGTCCTGGTTATAAAGCCGCTTGTCCTGTTGCTGATAATAGGTGGGTTCGGATACAAGAAGAGGACATCCTTTCTCACCTCGATATCCCTGGCCCAGGTAAGTGAATTCTCGCTGATTATGGTGACACAGGGGATGCTTCTCGGCCAGGTCTCCCAGACCCTGTTCACTGCTACCATACTCCTTGCCATAATCACTATAAGCCTGTCAAGCTATATGCTCAAGTACGAGTACAGGCTGTATTCTTGGCTGTCCAGGGACCTATCGCTGTTCGAGAGGCTAAACACCCATGAAGAGAATCTTGAGTACTTGCCAAAGGTCAGCCACGAGGTCGTCCTCGTCGGCTATGACCGGACAGGATACAGCATATTCCATAAGCTTGTCAAGCTTAAGCGCAAGTTCATGGTGATTGATTACAATCCTGAGATAATTAAGAAGCTTATCAGGCAGAAGATACCCTGCCTGTACGGGGATGCTGGAAATATCGAGATACTCGAGAAGCTTGATTTCAAGAACCTGAAATACCTTATCTCCACCATACCTGACCGGTCGACATCCCTGCTTCTCATCAAGAAAGCAAGGCAGGCGAGCCAGTCTGTAATAATATTTGTCATGGCATACCAGGTCGATGATGCCCTCCTTCTCTACAAGGCAGGTGCTGATTATGTGGTCCTGCCCCATTTCCTGGGCGGACATCATGCTTCAGTACTGCTTGAGGAGGCATCAAAGGATGTATCCAAGCTCATCAAGAGGAAGCTCCAGCATATAAAGGAGCTAAACAGCAGGAAGATGCTCGGTCATGAACATCCCAGGAACCACTCCCATTTTCCAAAGGAGAACTGATGTTGGCAATCCCATAATCACGATATCGATTATCACGAGAGCGATTAGCGAAAATAATATATATGTATATAATATATGAATGAATAAAAAGGGTCGGAAGTGCAGGCAGGCACATCAGCAGGTGCATTCATAATTTGAATAAAAATGGTTGATAACAAGCTTATGGAAAAGTTCAATTTCAAGCCTGAATACACAGAGGTTGCCAGGAGCAATTCAGGTGAGCAGGTGTTCGGTTACACAGGTTTTCCAACCCCCCATCACAACTATAAGATAGTCTATGAGACCCCGCACAGGTCCATCGAGGACCATTATTTCTGGATACTGGAGGAGATAAAGACAGGCCAGGCTCATCCGTTTGTAAGGAAGATTACAGACATCTTCGCTGCCAGCGAGCAGTCCTCATTCTTCGGGACAGCCCAGCAGAGGATAGGCCTTCAGCAGGAGAAAGTGTCGATGTTCCTCGCAACAGTCGGAAAGATGGTAAAAGAGCTATTTCAGCTTGTCAGGGAGATTAGGATTCTTAAGGAGAGACTCCAGTATTATGAGGATTCCATGAAGCCGGATAGCAGGAGCAGGATAAGCGCTGAGATAACTCTCAAGGGCATCTGGGTGGACATGGTTGAGCAGGGAGCGAAGAATCCGGCATCTGTGTACGGGATGGCGAGGGAGCTCCAGTTCGTGACCCTTCCAGACCTGTTCTATTCCATACACCCGAAGACTCCGGATGAAGTCGATGAGCTGGTTGACAAGACAGAATTCAACAGGAAGGTCAAGGAAGTCCTCAAGAGGAAATTGCGCCAATTTGCAGAATGGAAGGTATCGACTCACAAGGAGGTGCAGACCAGGCATGATTTCACCCTTAAGTATCTCAGGCAGCATTTTGACATAATCAAGATGTACATGACATGGGTCAAGCCATACCTGAGGAACATCCGGAGGATGGAGATGCAGGACAAGACTGAATCCGCCGATCTGATAAGCGCATTCGAGGGCTCTGTCGTTGAGCTTGAGTTTCTCGCGATGATGAAGCCCAGGCGAAAGGAGATAGGAAAGGAGGTCAGGTACAACAAGGAGGTCTTTTCGGTCATATCTGCCCATTTCTACTACAGGTCAAAACCCCAGATGAACTATATGCAGGAATACCAGCGCGGACCTATACATGTCGGCCAGTGCGAGATATCATTCCGCGCATATGCGTGGACCCAGAAGCAGATAGACAATTATGTGAAGATGAAGGAGGCTGAGGACCTGGAATTGCTCAAATCCATCGATGGTTCTGTCAGGGCTGCTATGGAGGCTTTAGGTGATGAGCTGGAAGGGTATCTGAAGCAGGCAGGAGAGATGGTTGATTT
This sequence comes from uncultured Candidatus Woesearchaeota archaeon, assembly GCA_963717515.1. GTDB lineage: Archaea > Nanobdellota > Nanobdellia > Woesearchaeales > DSVV01 > CAYXZQ01. The sequence goes on along the minus strand of OY970338.1, from coordinate 389,285 downwards.
CAAGGCAGAGCTGAAAAAAAAGAGTGCTGCAGAGCATGCAAAGAAAGCGCTTGATCCATTTACATCTGTATTCAAGGGATTCGGCGAGATATTCTCATCATTCGGCTCAGGCAAGAAGAAGGGCGGCATATCCAAGCCAGAGATGGACATGGAAAGGAAGATAGCCCAGGGTTCATCGACCGGGGCGATCTGGCAGACATACAAAAATTTTAAAAAGAAGGAAGGCATGATTGCCTGGTAGGATGGCAGATTCTGGAGAGATAGATAAGGATGAGCTGAGGAAGCTTTCTCCTGAAAAGAGGATAAAGAGGCTCAAGGAGCTCGAAGAGAAGCGCAAGAAGGAGCTTGAAGAGACTGACAGGCTGATAAGGGAGAGTTTCGATGAGCTCGAAAGCAGGGAACTCCCTGATGAACCTCCTGAAGAAGAACCAGTCAGAAGGATTCTGGAGGAGCGTTCTGACCTTGAGGAGCAGGTGATGGCAGAAGAGCCTCCGGAGGGAACCGGCAGGCAGCAGAACATAGAATATGCAATCAATCTGTATGATGAGCTTGCAGGGATGGCTCAGGAGACGGCAGGCCCTGGGGAAGGTTACATGAAAATGGACAGGGCTGCTGAGATATATGACAGGATACTTGAGACAGAGAGATACCAGAGCCAGGATGAGACAGTTAAGAGCATTGCAGAGGGCTCAAGACGCCTGATGAAGGAGCTTTTTGGGGACTACAAGGCGAACCTTGAATACAGGCCAGGACAATAGGAGAATTTTCTTTTTTTACTAAATAGATTTCAAATAATAAAATTTATATACCAGTATACTTATTTATACTATAATGGAATTCAATACAGTGCCTAATCCCATGGACAGGACATACTATGCCCTGTCTGAAGGCTATTTCGGCGAGTTTGAGAAGAGGAATAATCAGGATATTGAAAAATCCATTGGGATCAATGAGATAGGCCAGAGTGTTGCAGAAGGCCAGAGATTCGGCACATTCATCCAGACCACTCAGAACGCTATCAAGGCAGGCGCGGGAAAACTGGAGCTCTCAACAGGCATGGGCGGAGGCCATGAATCTGTCGGCGCAGAGTCATACGGGGAAGAAGCCCGACAGGCCCTCAGGGAGATAAGCAAGGTCAATCAGGTCGATTTCGTGAGCGTCCACACACCTGCCCAGATTGGGAACATGAGCGGTTATAATCCTCAGGAGAGGGGGTTTTCAGATGAACACAGGAAGCATGGCATGGAAGAGGTGAAGAAGGCCATAGACTTTGCAGCTGATGTCAACGGCGGGGCTGTGGTCGTCCATACCGGCGAGTTCCAGCGGGACATGTCAGACCAGCCATGGGCAAAGAATCCTGACGGTACTTACAGGTTCCTCAACTATGACGAGGAGCCGGGAAGGGCTGTCCTCTACATGGTGGATAACAGGACAGGAAAATTGATTACTGAGGTCAGGAAGAGCATGGTTGTTCATGAGCCCAGGTTCAAGACTGTATATGACCCTGAACAGAGAAGGGAAAGGTGGATTGATAAAAACGGGGATTTCCTCAATGAGGAAAAGATTGATGACCTGTTCATGAGGGTGCCTGAATGGGATGATACCCATACCAGGTTCAAGACTAGAAGGCTCACTTGGGACAATTTTATCGATAGGGCAAATGAATGGAACAGGTACCATCCAAAGCCAGATGGACATAAATGGACACCTGAGGAGATGTTCTTCCGTTCGCAGATGGAGACGAGGATACTCCAGGCAAGGGGCTCGTCGCTGTTCCACGGCAGGCAGTATGATACAGATAGGAAGCAAAGGGAGGAATTACTCAAGCTTTATGATTATTTTAAATCTATAGAAGATAAGGTCCCTAAAGAAGAGCAATGGAAGATAATGAGAAACGAGCCCAGGATTAAGCAATATATTTCAGCTTTATCGCATGATGCTGGGACTGAGCAGAAGCTGCCTTCTGAGATCCTTAAGGAGGATATCAAGAAGATTGAGCTTGACATGAAGTTCATCCATGAGTCATCAGCATCAGCAGATGCTCAGGCAGAGGAAACGACAGAGACAATGCAGCATGTTGTTCCAGTCGAGGTCTACGCCAAGCAGCAGTCAAGAAGGGGGTTTGCAGAGGCAGGCATCTATGCCATGGAGAGGAGCAAGAACAGTCCTTATTCAAAGAAAGACGTCTTCATTGCTCCAGAGAACATATTCCCTGAGATGGGGTATGGTTCACATCCGGAAGAGCTGATTGAGCTGGTCCAGGATGCAAGGCAAGAGATGGTCAAAATGCTCACAAGCAGGATGATTGACGACCCAGGCCAGAGGAGAGACAATGACGGCAACCTGTTAAAAGTCCCGAATCCTAATTATGATCCATCAATATCACAATCTCAGGCTGAACAGGAGGCAAAGAGGCACATAAAGGCAACTCTCGACACCCAGCATCTGGGCATGTGGTGGAAGCATTTCCAGCCCCTGCCTGGAGAGTCGAAACATCACAGGAAAGAGCGGTTTGACAAGTGGTATATGGATCAGGTGGACAAGCTGGAAAAATCTGATATCATAGGCCATATCCATGTCGTCGATGCGATGGGTGCAGGGCACCATCACCTTCCAGTGGGCCAGGGAGACCTGCCCATAAGGCAAGCCCTGGAATACCTCAAGAGCAAGGGATATGGCGGGACCATGATATCCGAGGCATATGGAGAGGATGCGATGCATGGCCAGGGCAGGATTCTCACAGAGACATGGAAAGGCCTGGGAACTCCCATCAGGGGGGCAGGTTACAGGATAGGGGCCCCTGCCCAGTCATGGACCGACATACAGCATGGCTATTTTGGAGCGACTCAGAATCCTTATTTCATATTCGGCGCATACAGCCCTTCAAATGACTGGCAGCTCTGGAGCCAGGTCCCTATGGAATAGGCTGAAATGAGGCTCTTTCTGAAAATGATACTCTTTCTGACAATCATAGGCAATGGCTTATAGAAAGATGAAGTCGATGGTCATATCCTTATGTCCAGCTCATCGCCGATGGAAAGGTTCATGGAATCGATATATCCTGAATTTGACTCAAGCACATAGATAGCTTTCCTGTTCGGGACAATGGCAGGGCAGATTCTGCTCTCAAGGCAGGGCTGTGCATCCTTATGATAATACACTATCCTGCCTTCAGCGTCTATCCAGACCATATCAAGGGGGATGAGGGTGTTCTTCATCCAGAATGCATGATAGTCCTCTTCATTGAATATGAACAGCATCCCTGAATCATCAGAGAGGTTTGCCCTGTACATCAGTCCCTCTTCCTGCTTCTCTTGGGTTATGGCGAGCTCGACACTGATACAACGCTCCCCTGTACAGACAGTCGGCACCGAAGAGTCGGCAACTGGAGTGCTGTTATGTAACACTAGCGGCTTCTCTTCAATAGGAGGCTTGCTGCTGCAGCCTATGATGAACATTATGGCAAATGCCAAACCTAACACTGGCAACCATTTATCCAACCTTCACCTCCTTCTCGTAGAGTATCTTCTTCTTGCCTGCATAGAGCCCCATCTGGCTCATCTGGGTGTACTGCTCTGCAGTGAGCGACAGGGATGATATGACAAAATTGTCCCTCTCCTTGATCTCCGCGCACAGGGCCTTGACATCCCCAGGGTTTATGCTTTGCCCGATCAGGAGCACATTTGCCCTGTCTTTCTGTTCTTCTCCATGGAGGATGATAGTCTCAACACCATCAATATTTGCAGCAGACTCAGCGAACTTCTGCATGATCTTTAGGTCCTCTTTGAATAGCTTTGAGAGGTATTTCACCTTAGGGTTGTCCAATAGCTCATAGAGCCTGAACCTGCTTATTGTCTTGACGCTCAGGATATCCAGCCTGCCAAGCCTTCCGAGGATCCTGGAACATGTGGCTATCGAGACTCCGGACTTGACAGAGACCTCCTGGAGATACAGCTGGTTTTTGGGTTCCCTGAAGAAGACCTTGAGGATGCTTATCTTCTTCTTGTCGAACAATTCCTCGAGAATGCCTATCTCGTCCATGGAAATATTCATTTGAGAGGATATATTTATATCTTTCCATTTGTGGAATCAAATTTTAAAAATAAAATCAAATTTCAAAATTGAAAACAGAGTGTGTATTGATTGAATTTCAGGAATAAAACAAAAATAATCCTTGGGTTCTATCTGTTTCTCTGGCTGCTGTAAAGCTCCTCGAGAGCCTCGGAAGAATCTATATCATCAATGCCCCTGTCATCCCTGAGCCTTATGAACCTGGGAAATCTCAGTGCATAACCGCTTGAGTAGGTCGGTGATTTCTGTATCTCTTCATATTTTACCTCTATCACTATCTCAGGCTTCACCTTCGCCGATCTGCCTTTTTCAGAGAGGATTAGAGGTCTGAGGATATTTGTCATGTCTTCATAGCTTGTGCCCTCTCCAGGAAGCTCTTTTATCCCTGTGCTGACCTTTCCGACTTCAAGCAGGTTTCCCTCTGAATCCCTGCATGCCAGGGTAAAGCTTGTCAGCCAGCCTGTCCTCTTCCCTTCACCCCATTCAGCTGAGACGATGACAAGCTCTAAGCCCTTCATTACAGGCTTGATCTTAACCCAGAAGCCGACCCTAGAGCCAGGCCTGTATATGGACTTGGTGTTCTTGGCGATAAGGCCTTCATTACCCTTGTCCAGGGCATCTTCATAGAACTTTCCAGCCTCATCCTGGTCAGATGTGACCAGTTGTTTCGATAATACAATTTTCCCTCTGAGAGTCTTGACTGCCTTCTCAAGGATATCCCTCCTTTTGTTCAGCTCCTGTTTCAACATGTCCCTGCCCTTGAAGAATAGTATGTCGAAGATGTTCACTTCAACAGGAAAAGCCTTTACTGCCTTCTCGATTTCATGCTTGCGCTTTATCCTCTGGGATATCTGCTGGAATGGGAGGTATTTCCCGCTCTTCCTGTCAATGCCCACAACCTCTGAATCAAGGATTGCTGAATCTGCCTTTATATGCTCTTTGACAGTCTTCACGACATCAGGAAACTGGCTAGTGACATCCTCAAGTCTCCGTGTAAAAAGCCATATCCTGGAATCCTTGATATGGATCTGGAGCCTGAAACCGTCATATTTGTATTCAAATGCAGCAGGCTTTCCGACCTTTGACAGGGCATCAGCAGGGTCTTTTGCTTTCTGGACAAGCATCACCTTGAGAGGCCTGCCTGGGGCAATCCTGAGCGATTCCAGGCCTTTTAAGCCTGATTTCTTTACAAGGGACGCAATCTCCCCGAAATCAGATATCTTGTCATATGCCTCCTGTATGGCGTTGACATGTGCGTTGTACTCTTCCCTGCTGTTCTCAGGAAGGCTTAGCTTGTTTTCAGGCTGGTCGTATGAGATTCCCAGGCTATCGCTGAAATATGCCCAGACAATGGCATCCCTGATAGAGCCCTCTCCTACACCTACCCTGAGTACCTCGAGGACAGTCCGGGTTATATAGAGGGCCTCGTCAGGATTTGCTGAGGTGAGAAGCTCTGCTACAAGTCTTGTCTTCCTCTCAGTCGAGCCTTGCCCTTCGAGGCCAGCTATCTTCTGGAGATTGCTGTATACCTTGGAGACCTCCAGGTCATTCGAGAAGAGCGTTGTCTGCTTTTTCCGTCCTATAAGCTCTTTGGCTGCAAGCCCCAGGTCCCCTGTCTTTTTCCAACTCTCTTCTATCTGCTCATTGTTCATGCCTGATGCTATGCCTATCGCCTTCAGGATAGTCTTTGAGGCCACGCCAAGGGTCCTCCGGTCCCATGACGGAAAAATCCTGCCTTGGATGAGCTGGATCACCATCTGGAGATCTTTTTGGTCTGTTTTTCGGATAAGCTCGCTTATTATCCTTGTCTTATCAAGCCTCTTGGAGGTGGAATCCAGCTCTCTGTAGACTTCGACAAGTTTAGAATATTTCATGGTGTTCATAGCATGGATAGGTATACTACCTATATTAAATAATTTTGCAAAAATATATATACAACTTCCTCCTGTAGGAAGAGCATGGAGACAATGGACTGTATCGTGAGCAGGCGGTCTATAAGGAAATTCAAGGATGCGCCTGTCGAATGGTATCTTATCGGAAGGGTCCTTTATGCAGGATTCAATGCTCCTACAGCAGGGAATCTCCAGGACTACAGGTTCATGGTCGTCACAAGTCCTGAGCTCAAGGCAGGTCTTGCCCAGGCTGCGATAAACCAGCATTGGATTGCCCAGGCTCCGACGGTAATAGTTGTATTCTCTGAATTCACGAAAGCAAAGAGATTCTACGGCATAAGAGGGGAGAGGCTATACACTATACAGGACAGCGCAGCAGCTGTCCAGAATATCCTCCTTGCAGCCCATGACCTTGGCCTGGGGGCATGCTGGGTCGGAGCTTTCGACGAAGACAAGATATGCTCAGTGCTGGGAATCCCTGACTATGCACGGCCGCAGGCACTAATCCCGATTGGCTATCCCAATGAGGAAGTCACGATGCCTCCAAAGTTCAAGCTCGAGAACCTGGTGTATTTCAACAGGTGGGGTGACAATTCAGGCAAGGTCAAGGACATACCTTCTGAGATGCTCAAGGATTGGGCTCCTAAGGTCGAGGGGACCATCAAGGGTGTTGCAGGGGCAATCCAGAATGGTGGAAAGACTCTCGGAGACATGATTACAGGCAAGGCAAAGGATCTGCATGACAGGATCCGTGGTAAGAAACCCGGGAAACCTGAAGAATAAACATTATATTCTAACATATATTTTTCTCATTGATAATATTTAAATACTAGATATATCCTAATAGAAAAATATTAAAAGAGTTTTTTGGCGGGAACTCTTGTGTTTGAATCTTTGGCGTACAAAGCGTGTACTGGCGTTGTAAGAGTTAATTTCAAAACCTTTTGTTTGGCGGTAAAAGGTTTGAAGTGTTTTCTAAAGGGTTTATTACATAAACTCATATTTAAGCATTTATGTAGCTAAAAGTATATTTTTAGATATATATTTTTGGCACATATGTTTGAAACCAATAAAACAGGAGGGGTCGAGAAAATGGATTTTGTCGTTGAAAAGGCAATGAAACAATCAGAAGGAAGCACAAGCTTCGACGGTGTAGAGGTAAAGCCGGCATGCATCAAGGTTATAGGATGCGGCGGAGCAGGGAACAACATGGTGAACTGGCTTTACAAGAAAGGTGTTGAGGGAGCTGAGATTATAGCAACCAATACAGACCAGCAGCACCTCAATGTCACAGAATCAGACAGGAAATTCCTGATGGGCAGGGACGTGACAAGAGGCCTAGGGTGCGGTGGGTTTCCGCAGAAAGGGGCTGAGGCTGCCCAGGAATCGCTTCAGGAGATAAAGGATGCTATCAAAGGCTCGGACATGGTATTTGTCTGCGCAGGGATGGGAGGTGGAACAGGTACCGGCTCAGCGCCGATTGTGGCAAATGTCGCAAGGGACGCAGGAGCTATAGTCATAGGCACAGTCACCATGCCCTTCAAGATCGAGAGGGCAAGGGTCGACAAGGCAGAGTTCGGCCTCCAGCAGCTGAGACAGGTGTCAGACACAGTTATAGTGATAGACAACAACAGGCTTGTCCAGATTGCAGGAAACCTTCCGATACAGCAGGCTTTCGCAGTCGCAAACGAGCTCATCTCGACAATGATAAAGGGAATAGTGGAGACCATCGCAGTGCCCTCGCTCGTCAACCTGGATTACGCAGATGTGAAGACGATAATGACAAACGGCGGAGTCGCAGCGATCGGAGTAGGAGCATCGGACACCAATAACAGGGTTGATGAAGCAGTGAAAGGCGCTCTATCAAATCCATTGCTGGACATAACCTATGAAGGCGCTACAGGAGCACTCATCCATGTGCACGGAGGCCCTGACCTGACCCTGGAAGAGATTAACAGGGTAGGTGAGCTTGTCACAGAGTCAATGGACGAGGATGCCAACTGCATCTGGGGCGCAAGGGTCACAGATGACATGAAGGGCAAGCTTACAGTAATGACAATCATCACCGGAGTCAAGTCCCCCTGGATACTCGGAAAAGTCGACAAGAGGACAGCTCAGAAGGAGATGGCAGAGATGACTGACGAGCTGGGAATCGAGATCATTCAATGATCTTTTTTCCATTTTTTTTCATTTATAATTACAAATTGTAAAATTTCAATCCCGAAAAATTGCTTGTTGCGATGAGGAGTGCAACAACCCAATCTTGAGGTTGGGTAATAGCTCTGAGCAGCAGATTTTTGTCATGCTAACTCCTCCTCACGGAGGTGTTCTAGCCTTCTTTTTTTTCTACATCACCCCCAACGATTGTAAACCAAAAGAAGGCTTTTCCCCTTGGGTGGGTTCCTGGTGACAGGACGTCAAGGGGGCTTTTTTCTTTTTTATCAATGGCTGTTGAGAGAATATTGCTTCTGCATGAGGTTGCCTGTATAAACCTTATGGCTGGTGTATCTCTGTTTTTGCAGTTTTACTGTCTGCAGCTCATCATAATATCTCCTGTCATAGCGCCAGCAGTTTGCAGGCAGGTCAACAGGTTCTTTTTCAGGCATCATGCCCATGAACTGCCCAAGACACATATAATTATCTTTCAGCAGGTCATTTAGCGCTTCAAATACAGGTGGAGCCAGGGATGCATATGCATAGAATCCTGAAAACATATCACATATCAGAATCCTGAGATTCTTTCTGTCTTCCCCCATGCATTTTTTGCTGGACAAGGATATATATAAACCTTATTGTATTGACCACTTCACCATGGTAATCAATGCCTGATTTATGCCGAAAGATATATAATCCCCGGGCATTCTTAATCTTTTATGAAAAGGATCTTGTTCGTCTGCACAGGCAATGTCTTCCGGAGCATGGCTGCTGAGAAATGCATGAAGGATTATCTCATAAAGAATGGGATTGACGGTTTTTCAGTTGATTCAGCTGGCATAGATACAGTTCCCCAGGAGGTCCTGCCAGAGACAAGGGAAAGGCTCGCATACTATGGTATCAATGAGGAACACAGATACAAGCAGCTCACAAATGGGCTGGTTGAGAAAAGCGATGTCATAATAGCCATGAACAAGAATCACCAGGATTACATAAAGGAGAGATTCGGGATCTCTGTGCCTTTGTTCAACGAGCTGGCTGTCGGAAAGAAGGAGGGTGTGCTGGATTTCGACGAGAAGTTTCCTGGAATAACCTGGTTGAATGATGCCAGGCACATGATCAGGAAACACGCTTTCGAGACAGTGGACCATATACATGATGCAATGCCTGAATTGTTGAGGAAATTGCTGTAGAAGAGAGAATGAATCCTGTATCAGATTTGTTAAAACTCACCCAATCACTTTCCCTGCATACATCATAATCTTATCAAAGTCCTTCTTGTTTGCCTTGTATTTGGCGAATTCGACGAGCGAACACAGGTCGAAGCAGTCCTTGGCATCCTTGAAGTCCTTCTTTTCCTTCCTGAGGTGCTCGATTATCTCATCATTCGTGGTCTCTTTCTCAAGTCCGTTCTCGTAGTTCAGGAACAACCGAAGGGCCTGACCTGCTGTCATGTAGGCATCCTTGTACCTCTTCTCAGAGAACAGCTTGCCTGCCTTCTCGAGCATTGCTCGCGCTTCTTTTTTATAATCAAAGGGCTTCTTCACAATCTTTTTATCTTCAGTCTCCTCTGTTTTTGCTTTCTTTGCAAATTTCATATAGCCAAGATACCCAATGACCAGAATCCCAGCTAAAACAATCAGCAGCCACCAGTAGCTCTTCATGACCTTGCCATTGCCATCGATAAGCACGACATCCTTCACAGTCTCATTCTCGATATCTCCCCTTATCCCTGCTGTCTGATTGTTCCCATCTCCATAATTCACCTGCACATTCGTCATGTTCTCAGAAAACGACACATCAGCACCCTGCAAAGAAAACCCCTCGCCATACAATGTCTTGTTAAACTTCTTGAACCGTGAATCATTGTACAGCAGCTCAAGCATCTGCTTCCTAGTCTCGGGCGTGTCCTTCTGAATGCTATGCATCGAACCGTTCTGCATCTGACCCGAAAGCGACGCATTCTGGCCAGCCTTGTTCTGGTAGTCGAGCTTAAAACTTCCTGTATTATTCGATGTTGGATCCAGGCTCGCCCCTGTGAGATTATAGCCCTGGTTCATAAGTTCCTGATGAGCCTGCTGGAATTCCGGGTCCTGGGCCACCTGTCTCTGGAAATTTTTCTGCATCTGCTGCTCTTTCTGGACCTGTTCCTGCATCTGCTTCTTGAGTGCAGAGCTGTCCTGGTTCATCTGGCTGTTCTGGAGCTTCTGCTGGTCGCTCTCAGAGGGCTGCTGGGTTTGTTGCTGGTTTCCTGTCATCTGGTTCAGCATCTGCTGCATCTCCTTCTCCTGCTGGGCAAAGGGGTCTGTCTGCTGTTGGCTTGCCTGTGTTTTCTGTGATGAGCTCTTTACCTGGTTCTGCTGGGTTTGTTGCTGTGAGCTGTTCTCTACGAAATGTATCTTGATATCCCCCAGGTCCACCTCCCTTGTACCGTTGTCCTCATAGGTGAAGCTCATGCTCACAGACAACACCAGTGGACTGTCAGAAGTCCCGAATCCCAGGCCGATTGTACTCTTCCCATTTTTTATAGAGAAAGTCGTGGATTTCCTATTCGAGCTCTGGTACTGCATGCCTCCCTGGTTGATGGACTGCGTTATCGTATATCCCAGGTTGCCTTTGACAGTCGAATTATAGGAGTTCTCAGCATGAAGACCTATCGCTGACTGGGTCCCGACAGGAAAATAATAATCAGACTGGTTAAGGCTCAAAGTGATGTCCCCTGCATGCACCAGGGGAACCAGCAGAACAACCACAAAAAGGGCCACCAACAGCCTCATTGTATTATCCTCCTGCCTCCGTATCTCAAATACAGGTAAATCAAAAACACGACGACAGCAGCAAGGAAGAACCAATCCTTGATGCCTGTCTCCTCTTTTTCCCTCTTTATGTCCTGGCTGATGTTCTTGTATATCTCGTCGAGGGTCTTGTCGTCGACTGACTTGAAGTATTTCCCTCCTGTCTGGTCGGCAATCCCTTTCAAAGTGCTCTCGTCAAGCTCTGCATACTGCGGGTTTCCGAACCAGTCATAGCCGAGGATGGTCTTGCCCTGCGATCCCATGCCGATGGTGTACACCTGGATATTGTTGGACTTGGCGAATGCCGCAGCCTCTGCAGGGCTTATCACACCTGCATTGTTCACGCCGTCAGACAGCAGAATGACCACCTTCTTCTTGTTGGGGATGGATGTTGCCATGTCGATTCCCAGGCTCAGACCATCGCCTATGGCTGTCTGGCCATTCTTGGGCGCAATGCTCCTGAGTTTCTCCAGGACCCTGTCCTTGTATGGGCTGAGGTATGCTGCTGTCGTCGCACCTGATTCGAATGTCACGATGCCTGCATCATCCTTCTCCTTCAGGGATTCAAGCAGGATCTCTGCCGACTTCTTTGCTGCCTCAAGCCTCGATGGCTTGTAGTCTGTCGCCTGCATGCTTCCCGAGACATCCATCACAAGCACGACATTGACACCTTCCTTCTCCTGGGTCAGGGGGATGTGGGGGTTGGCAAATCCGACGATCATTAGGACGAGCACTAGAAGCGCAAGATAGAACAGTATATCATTCCTCCTTGACTTCTTCCTGTCCCCGAGAGCTGACTTGATGAACCCCAGGTTGCTGAACTTGATTGCAGCCTTCTTCCTATTTCTTATGACTCTCAGATATGCATAGAACAGGACAGGCACAGAGATAAGAAAAAACAGGACCCATGGATGGTCGAATCCTGTCATCAAGCCATCCTCCTCTGTCTTGTCCTGAAGAATTTCCGGAGCGGCAGCTCATAAGGTTCGTCAGAGACAATGCTGACGACGTCGATCCTGTTTTTCCTGAATACTCCAGCAAGCCTCTTCTCCTCCCTTCTCATGAGCTTCCTGTAATCCTTCCTGAATCCGGCATCCGACGTGTCGACAAGCATCTGTTCGCCTGTCTCCTCATCCTCGAGCTGGATGAGCCCCACGTCAGGCAATTCCATTTCCCTCCTGTCTGTGACCTTCACAGCAATGACATCATGCCTGTTTGCGAGCATTCTCAATGCCCGTGAAAATCCCTTGTCATAGAAGTCAGATATCACGAATATGATGCTTCTCTTCTTCAGGACATTTCCTATCCTGGAAAGCGACTGTCCTATGCCTGTCATCTTCGATACAGGTTCGTGGGAGACAAGGCTGCTTATCATCGAGAGAGCATACCTCCTGCCTTTCTTTGCAGGGAAATACCTCTCTACGTCGTCAGTGAATATGAACAGCCCCGCATTGTCATTGTTCCTTACAGCAGAGAACATGAGTGTCGCTGTGAGCTCGATTGCCCTCCGTCTCTTCTCCACAGTATTTCCGAAGCTTCCCGAGGAAGAGAAGTCGAATGCGAAATACACCCTGAGGTCCCTCTCTTCTATGAATTCCTTGATGAAAGGCCTGTTGAACCTTGCTGTGACTTTCCAGTCAATGGCCCTGATATCGTCGCCTGGCCTGTAATCCCTTATCTCTGAGAACTCTATTCCCTGCCCCCTGAATATGGAATGGTAGCTGCCTGCAATCAGCCCGTCTACCAGGTGCCTGGTCTTAATCTCTATTTTCCTTACTTGCTTTATTACATCCTTGACTTCTGTTATTCCCTGCATTTTTATCAGACAGATGTCCTGTTGAAGAGATAGGTCCCGAGAGTTAAGGCTGCTGTGCAGAATGCGCCCAGCACGATTAGGTCAACCCATATGCCTATATGCGTCACGCCTATGAGCCCGTATCTCAGGGCATCCACGCCGTAGGTGAGCGGGTCGATGTAAGTGAGCACCTTCAGTATGCCAGGTATGCCGTCGATCGGGAAAAGCGCACCTGACAGGAAGAACATGGGCATCACCACGAAATTCATGACGAGCGGGAAAGCCTGCATGTCCTCCATCCTGGAGGCAAAGGCCATGCCAAGGGCAGTGAAAGTGAATCCAATGAGGACCATGAAGAATATTGCGATAGCAAGCCCTGAAAAGCTCTGTATCTTCACTCCGATGAACATCGATATGATGAATATGAGAAGCCCCTGGATAACTGCCGTGGTCGCCCCTCCCAGGGTCTTTCCTATCACAATCTCAGTCCTGCTTACAGGCGCGACGAGCATCTCCTTCATGAACCCGAACTGCTTGTCCCATATGACAGATATTCCCGATGACATTGAAGTCATGAGCACGCTCATTGCGATTATTCCCGGGAAGATGAACTCCAGGTAGTTGCTGCCGTTTACATTGATGAATGAGTTCAGCCCGAAACCGAGTGCGAACAGGAATAAAAGAGGCATCCCGAGGCTCCCTATCACCCTGCTCCTGCTCCTGACGTACTTCTTGAGCTCCCTCAGCCAGATGATGTATGTCTTGTTCATCTTCTCCACATCCTCCTTCTGAGCCTCATCGCATCCTTTGTGCTTGCCTCTTCCTCCCTGATGGTCTTTCCTGTCAGGTTTAGGAAGACATCTTCAAGGTTCGGCTTCTTTATGGATATTGATTTGATTTCAGCGTCCATCCTGTCGAGCTCCTTTAAGATTATTGGTAGCTTCTCCTCGACCTTGTCAACGTTGATGCTTATCGTGCTGTCATGGGTCTTTATCTTGCTTATCCAGCTCATCCTTGCGAGGCTGTCAGCAATCTTTGCAGGCTCGCTGCATATGAGTGACACAGTATCTCCCTTCAGGCTCTCCTTGAGGTTGTCCGGCGTGTCCATGGCAATGGACTTGCCGTTGTCGATTATCGCTATCCTTGTCGCAAGCTTCTCTGCCTCGTCCATGTAATGCGTCGTTAGGATTATGGTTATGCCTTCCTCCTCGTTTAGTTTCTTTATGTAGCCCCAAATGTGGTTCCTGGTCTGCGGGTCAAGGCCAACTGTGGGCTCGTCGAGGAAAAGTATCTTCGGATGATGGAGAAGTCCCCTTGCAATCTCTAGCCTCCTCTTCATCCCTCCTGAGAAACTCTTCACGAGATCGTTTTTCCTTGAATCCAGGTCGACTAGCTTCAGGAGCTCTGCTGTCCTTCTTTCCCTGAGCTCCCTGTTCACGTCGTACAATACGCCATGGAACTCCATGTTCTCGTAGGCTGTAAGTTCCTCGTCAAGGCTTGGGTCCTGGAAAACTATGCCTATCATCTTCCTGACCTCGTCCTTGTCCTTTATTATGTCTTTGCCGTCGACAATGGCTGTCCCTGACGTCGGCTCAAGTATCGTGACTATCATGGATATCGTGGTTGTCTTGCCTGCGCCGTTCGGCCCCAAAAACCCGAAGATCTCACCTTTCTCGATATCAAAGCTCAGACTGTCGACTGCCGTGAACTTGCCGAATCTCTTCGTGAGCCCTTTTACCTCAATCAACGCCATTTCAGGGTACCTTTATCGTGTCGAGGATGAGGGTTATTATCTCATCGCTCGTCTTCTCTTCGGCTTCTGCCTCGTAGGTCAGTATTATCCTGTGCCTCAACACATCATAGGCAATGGCCTTCACATCCTCAGGTTTCACGTATCCCCTGCCATTGACCATCGCATGTGCTTTTGCAGCAAGGATCAGCCATAATGAGGCCCTTGGCGAGGCCCCATATTCTATGTGCCCGTTGATGTCGAGCCCGTATCTTTCTGGATGCCTGGTTGCATCGACCAGCTCAGCCACATATTCCTTGATCTTCCTGTCGGCATAGACCTGTCTGTTGAACTGCTGCATCTCGATGATCTCTTTTGCAGAGACCTGTCTCGATATGCTGACATCATTGCCCTCGGTGAACCTGTCTATTATCTGCACCTCATTGTCCTTATCAGGATAGTCGATAAGTATCTTGAACATGAACCTGTCTACCTGCGCCTCTGGAAGCTTGTAGGTCCCTTCGCTCTCGATGGGATTCTGCGTTGCAAGGACCATGAATGGTTCAGGAAGCCTCAGGGTCTCTCCCTGGATGCTGACCTGCCGTTCCTGCATGGACTCGAGAAGCGCGCTCTGGACCTTCGGTGGCGCCCTGTTTATCTCGTCTGCAAGGACAAAATTGGTGAATACAGGCCCCTTCACAGTCTTGAAGCTCGACGACTTGTGCTCATAGATCTTAGTGCCTGTGATGTCTGCTGGGAGAAGGTCGGGAGTGAACTGGATCCTGACAAAGCCGCTGTCCATGCACTCGGATAATGTCTTTATCATCAGGGTCTTAGCTAGCCCCGGGACTCCCTCTATGAGTATGTGGCCGTTCGATATCAGGGCTATCAGCATCTTCCCGACCACTTCGTCCTGTCCGACGATCACCCTGGAGATCTCTTTGTGGATCTTCCTTACCTTTTCAGCATATGCCTCTGCCCTTGAGTTGAGTTCCTGTATTTCGCTGTTCATCCTATCACCTGTTCTGGCTCTTTATTTTGAGCCACATGACTGTTGCTGTCAGCATCATGCATGCCATCAGGCCCGGGAAGACCAATCTGGTCTTCAATTATATTGCCCCTGTGCCTGCTTTTGGACGCTTCCTCTATCTTCTTCCCTTCATCAGGCCGGTCCCGATATTCGCCTGCAACTATGCTGTGCAGTCCGCCTGCGCAGTTGTTCCTGTCGTCTTGTAGCCGAAACCAGGCGATGGAGAGTCTGCAGAGAGCTTTGCGCTGCACTGCTCTGGCTGGACATCGAATGCGTTGCAGACAGTCGCAAGCAGGCTTGCTGAGTCCCTTGAAGACGACACAGTCACGTCATTGATGACAAGCGTGGGTGAGCCGCCCACACCGTACTTCTTGTTGTCGGCATCATCTATCAGGAATGCCGGATAGGGCCCTTTGGGGTTCTGCATGTTCTGTGTGATGCTGTATTGCTGGTCTGTCGCTTCTGTGCACGTGCCAAGCTTGGCTGTGTCGATCCCTGTCTCTGCCAGGCATGAGCTGCTGTCATTCTGCTTCAAAAAGCAGCTAAGATAATCTAGGTATTTGTCCTTCTGCTCCTTTTCTATGCAATACTGCCTGAGGTTCTCTGTAATCTCCTTTGGTCCATGCATCGCATAGTTCACGAACTCTAGCTGGAAATCTATCTTGTCGCCGAGAAGCTGGGCGACCGGAAGCATCCCCTTCTCCATCTGCGTTCCGTACGGACAGTATGACATCACGAATAGCTTGACTACAGGCTTGTCAGATGTCGGTGCTGCAGACGGTGGAGGCGAAGGTGACGCAGCCGGCTGTTCCTTGAGGTATATCTTGATGTCCGCATTCGCCATCATGCTCTGGATATAGGCCTTGACTGCATCGTTCTGCTTCTGCTGCAGCAGGCCTGTCATTATCTGGTCTTTGACCTGGTCAAATGTCTGCTGGGCAGCAGGCTCCCTGCCTGTGAGCAGTATGATATGGTATCCGTACTGCGTCTGTACAGGCTGTTCAGTATAATCCTCTATGTTCTGGAGGGCGAATGCCGCATCCTCGAACTCAGGCACCATGGCCCCCCTGCTGAAATAACCCAGGTCTCCTCCATTTGATGCCACGCTCGGGTCGATTGAGTACTCCTTTGCAAGTTCTGTGAAATTCGCCCCGTTGTCAAGCTGTGATATTATCTGCTGGGCAAGTTCGCTTGAATTTACAAGGATATGGCTTGTCCTGATCTGTTCTGAGGTGTTGAACTGGCCTATGTTCGCATCATAGTAGGCCCGGGCTTCGCTCTCGCTCACTGTGATGCCTTTCAGTATGGTATCATTGAGGTATTTGCTTATCACCATGGTCTTCCTGTTGTACTCAGTGATGAAATCATAGTCGAAGCTTTCATTGACAAAGGTTGCCTTGAATGCGTCCAGCGTATACCCGTTTGCCTGGAGTGCATTGAGCAGGTTGTTCTCTGCCTCCTGCGATGTCGCTGAATAGCCGTGTGAAGTTGCATCGTCATATATCATCTGCTGCATTATCGTCTGGTTCAGTACAGCGCTCTCAGGAACGAGGAAGCTGTAGCTTTTTGGTATTCCCTGCATATACAGGAACAGGTCATACGTCTTGTTGAAATCTCCTGAATATATGTCATGCCCGTTCACCTCTGCAACGACAATCCCGCTTCCTCCGGAATTAGCCTCATCTGCCGAGCAGACATCTCCGCGACATTCTGAGCTGTTCCTGTTTACCAGGATCGCTGCTGCAATGATTATCAATGCTATCACTATCACTCCAAATCCAACAAGCCATGCATTGCTGAAAATGCTTTTGCTTTTTCTGGTTTCTTTTGGCCGTTGCTTTTTTGGCGACGATTTTTCAGGATCATCTTTTTTTGCATCTTTTTTCTCATCATCCTTTGGATTTTTTTTCTTGTTTTCTGATTTCATGTATTATCCCCTCACAAACCGAATGTCTTTTCGAATTCTTTCATCTGGCTTATCTTCTCGACAAACCTTGAACCCGTATCGGTGATCATTATGTATTCATATCTTTTTTCAATTATCTTCTTGACGAAATTCCTCTCCACGAGCTCCTCCAGGTATGACTTCATCTGCTGGTGGGCCAGGTTTGCCCTGTACATCAGATGCGTAGGTTTTATCCTTCCCCCCTTTTCCTGTATCGACAGAAGCATATCGACAACGATATCACTTCTTTCTCTTTTTCTTGCCATCTTGGAGTACCTTGAAAAATGTTATCAGCAGCGCACCGAAACCGAGGAGCTGGATCATCTCTGCAGCGACATAATAGACTGAATTCAGCCCCATGAAGACAAAGACGACCTGGCTGAGGGTTATCAGGCTGAAGCTCCAGAAGAGCCATCTGCTGGCGTCATGCATTACTTTCCTGTGATTGTACCAGTACTGCATTGTAATCATCATGAGTAAGATGAGCGCTGTCAGGTGGAACACATAATACGCAGACCTTGAAAAATACATTGATATTATGATAAGATAAAGGATCAAGGCTGCTGTCGACCTGCCTGTCCTGGAGTATATCGAATAAAGCATGTACAGCCCGACAAGCATCAGTATCCTATGTATCAGGAACCCTGCTGAAAAGAGCAAATCCGTTGACTGTAGAGAATTGTAAGTGAATGTGAATAGTCCAAATTGCTTTGTCTGGATTACAGTGTTATACAGAGTGAAGTTGGTGATTATCTTGAAAAGAAACGAGAGGGCCATAATCCCGAATGAGCCTGCAAAGAGCAGGTAGTTCTTGTTCCTGCTGTCTATCTTGTAATACCTTACGCTGAAATAGGCGATGAGCAGGAGGACAAGGATGCTTATGATATCTATCATTATATCCTTGCCATAAAACCACGCTGGGCTGTATATTAGCTCAATCATCAAGATTTTGCAGAGCCTGATTTTAATTTATAAAACTTGTGAAAGATGTATTTGAGAAAGAAATTTGGAAATATCCCTGGAGAAAATCTTGCAACAATCCAATAGGCTATAGGCGGTTTGTTTTGAGTCAATAATCCTTCTCGCTCAAAGGCAGATTATTGTCGATGATATTGGTAATCACTTTTGCAAGGCCCAGGGCTATGATGATAGATACAGTGAGAATCAGCCATTCACGGATGGTGAGCGGCATGGTATGGAAATAATTCATCAAAGGCGTATAGAGGATCAGCAGCTGGAAGATTACTGGTATGAATATGGACCAGTTTAGATACTTGTTTACGAATATGTCCACTTTCTCGTCGAACCTGATAGCAGCCACCCTTATGAAATGGGAGAGGACAAGCCATGTGAATGTCATAGTCTGGGCAAGGATGAGGTTTTTTGATAAGTGGTATGTCACGAGGAACAGTATGAGCATTATGATGACTTTCTTGACGCTTATGCCCACAGTCAGCCAGACTATTCTCTTGTTTATCAGCTTTTCATTCTTTCCCGTAGGCTTCTTGGTCATTATATCCTTATGGGAAGGGTCTATGCCGAGAGCCATCGCAGGAGCGATGTCGGTTACAAAATTGACCCATAAGAGCTGGATTGCAAGGAAGGGGACTAGGCCCATGAGTGATGCAAGAAATACCAGGAGGACCTCGGCGAGATTGGCCGTAAGCAGGTAATCGATGACCTTCCTGATGTTTGAGAATATAGTCCTGCCTTCCTTTATACCTATGACAATCGATTGGAGGTTGTCATCAAGGATTATGAGGTCGGCAGCCTCTTTTGCGATGTCAGAGCCCTTCTTTCCCATCACCACGCCGACATTTGCCTTCTTGAGCGCCGGCACATCGTTTACCCCGTCGCCTGTAATCGCGACCCTCTTGTCGATGTTCTGTAGCGCTGTGACTATCTTTAGCTTGTATTCCGGCGACATCCTTGCAAAGACGTTGCATTTGTCGACGACTTCCTTGAGCTCATGCTCAGATAGGTCTTTCATCTCATCCCAGCTGATGGCATTGATGTCAGTGAATCCGCATTCCTTCGCTATGGCTTTTGCTGTATGGATATTGTCGCCGGTTATCATCTTGATCTCGATCCCTGCCTCGTATACTGTCTTGATGACCTCGGCAATGCCAACTCTTGGGGGGTCGTATATCCCAACTACCCCTATCAACACATCATCATATGAAAAGGCTATGTTCCGAAGGGCATCTTTCGAGAACGACTCGATGGATTCAAGGATCTCAGCCCTCTCTTTCTGTCGGAGGGCATGGACCCTGCCGTTCTTCATAATCTTCTTGCATTGCCTGAGTATGACTTCCGGGGCGCCTTTGGTGTAATGGACAGTCCTCTTGTCGACAGAATTCACAGATCTAGCGAATTTCTTCTGGGATGAGAATGGCTCAAATTTCAGAGAGGGATACTTCGCCCTAAGCTGGATGATATCCACGCCCTTCATGTTGAAGAAATCTATCAATGCGATATCCTCAGCCCCGCCGACGAAACCTTTTTCAGTGTCCTTTGCCTCATTGCACAGGAGTGCGCAGTTCTTGAGGACCTCGTAAGTGTCTTTTCGTATACCCATGGCAGCTGTAGTAATCCTTCCGTCAGTGAATAGTTTCTTGACAGTCATCTTGTTCTCTGTCAGGGTCCCTGTCTTGTCAGTGCATATGACATCGACGCTGCCCAGGGTCTCAAGGAGAGTCTTTCTCTTGACCAGCACATTTGCCTTAGCTAGCCTTGAAGAGCCCATCGCAAGGGAGAAGGTGACGATTGCAGGAAGACCCTCTGGGATGGATCCGATTACCAGTGCTGAACCGAGCAGGAATATCGACACCCAGTTGTTGTCCTGGAAATAATATATCGACAAGGCAATAAGGATCAGCACTATTGCGACATATGTGATTTTCTTGCTGGCCTCATCAACCTCATCCAGGAACAGTGATTCCTGTACTGTATCGAGAGATTTGGCAATCTTGCCGACCTCTGTATCCCTTCCAGTCAAGATGACCATGCAGGTCGCATCTCCCCGGGCGACAAAGGTGTTCATGAAGACTAGGTTTTTCCGGTCTGCAAGAGGGACTATCTGTCTGATGGCTTTTGCATTCTTGAGCACTGCGACGCTCTCTCCTGTCAGCATCGACTCATCCACATTGAACTCATTGCATTCTATTATCCTGCAGTCAGCAGGGATCTTGTCGCCTTCATTGAGGTATATTATATCGCCGGGGACCAGCTCAGAAGAGTCTATCCTGTTTTTTTTCCTGCCTCTTATCACTAGGGCTTCGTTCTTGAGCATTGATTTCAGGAGCTGGGCAGTCTTCTCAGACTTGTAATCCTGGTATGCTCCGATGAATGCATTGATAAGTACAATGAGTGATATGATTGCACCGTCGATCATATGCTCCTGCTTGTTCAGATAGATACCTGTGCCGAAGGCGACCAATGCGACAATGATGAGAAGCCATACAAGATAATTCCTGAACTGCCTTGCAAAGAGCACAATGAAAGAGACGTTCTTTTCTATATGCACGGTGTTCCTGCCGTATTTCTCCTGCCTGGCAAATGCTTCTTTTGGGCTGAGCCCGTCCAGGCTGGAATCCAGCATCTCAATCGCCTCTTTATTGTTGAGCTGATAAAACTCCATCATTCATTTAAAAATTACCATATATATAAAATTTATCATACTTAATTATCACACATAAAGCAGTCATATGATATTGCTGAATATTGTCGATGAGGCAGTCAAACCGAAAATTATATATATATTTAACATAAGATGGTTATTATTATAAAATATTATAAAAAAAGAGGCAGGTTCAATGGCTTTGGTCGAAATCGGAAAAAATCACAAGGAAGATATAGCTAAGCTTAAGAAAAGGCTTGCAAAGCTTGAAAAGACCTCTGGACCAGGTGCGACACTGAAGCTAAAGGTCGAGGGCGAGAAAGATGATTCCTACAATCACAAGCTTGACACACTGAAGAAAAGGCTGCAGGAGCTGGAGAAGAAGTCAGGCAGCAGAAAGGTTGCGAAAAAGCCAATCAAGAGACCAGCCAAAAAACCCGGCAAGGATGATCTCAAGAAACATAAGGAAGACATCAGGAAATTGAAGGATAAGCTCGGTAAGCTGGAGAAAAAGAAAAGGAATGCGACAATCAGGCCGACTTTGAATTTCAAGAGCTCGATTAGCAGGCTCAACAAGAATATCGAGACAATTCTTGAATTGCTTACCAAGGCAGGGGATGAAGCCGGCAGTGCTCAGGAGGACAGCCCTGTTGTGGAAAAGCTAGATCTGCTCCTTAAGCAGAATGAGAAGATTGCCCAGGGGATACTGACTGTGGCAGACATGATAAAGGAAAGATTCGATAAAGAGAAGAAGGAATCTGATAACCTTCAGCCGAGCATTAATGATGTTTCAGAAGAATTCTCTAGTCGGCTTGACACTGTCCCGAATCCTGTTCATCAGCCTCTGAATATCAATGTCAGGCAGGAAAATTCATATATAGAGCCGCAGATGTCACCGGCTCCAGTGCAGATGCCGCAAGCGCCAAATGAACCAATCGGAAGCGGGCTTTTCGAGTCTCCGACAGAGGGTTTCCAGGCATCGCAGCAGACAGGCGGCACGGACAGTTTTCAGGGATATCATGATAATGATTTCAACCGGTTTGCCCAGCCCTCAGATGATTCCATCGAACCTATCGTGCCAGCCAACTTCTCACAGACACCGAAGAAGATGGGCGAAAACATGCCGTCGTTTGATTCATTGCCTGGCCAGGAAGAGGACCAATATGACATGCCTTCATTTCCTTCACCGCCTCCGCTTGAAGAGAATATAAAAAATTCATCCGGTGATATGGATTTTGGAAGAAATAATGCCCCTGAATTCAAGCCGGACATGTTTCCGCCACCCCCGGGTCCTGCCAATCTCCAAATGCCTCCAGGCGGTTTTGGCCAGCAGCCTCCTGATTTTACAGCAAAGCCTATACACTTCGGGCAGGATTTCAGGCCGATACAGCCAAACACAGCCCCCATCCCACCATCGGGAGACAGGCAGAAGCTAAAACTCAGGCCATTTGATAATGAAAACAGCCAGTAAGAGTTTCCGTTCTCCAGGTCATCTCCTCAAGCTCCTGATATCTGTTAATGGCAAGAGGAAGCATCTTGATCTTATAGATTCCTTTGATAATGGGGGCGATTCATTCCAGATTGAGATCCATGATGATTTCATAGATGATGATATCAAAGAGTTAGAGATGAAGCTGCTTGATATCAAGAAGAAGCTTTCAGATATGAAAAAATAAGATTAAATGTCCTTGGCCATTACTGTTTTTCTGCCGTTTGCCTCTGCCCTTGAGCAAGCGTCCTTGATAAGCTGCTCAACCTTCTTGTTGAGGGCTTCTGCAAAATCACCTGAAACATTGAATCCCTTTGATGCCTCTCGTATCTTTGCTTTGACAACATACATATTATCACCTCAGGTAATGAAATATAAATGTCCTCTTTGTCTGGGGTTATATTTAAATCTTTGGTTTATTAGACCAGGTCAAATTTAAGGTCCATCATCATATGGTTTTTAACATCTATTAAGATCTATTTATGGGTGAACCAGAAAATAAGCTTCTCATTCTCTCTTTTGTCCAGCCTGCAGAATCCGAACCGCTCAAGCTGCACAATGTCGTTGACCCTGAGTTTTCCAGCGAGATGCTCTGCCAAGCCCTTTACTAGGGTCTTGTCAGGCATCAGGACCTCTGTTTCAACAAGCTTCTCACCGGACGGCAGCCAATGGATTATCTTCTTTCCGGTATTCTTGAATTTTTCATATTCCAGGGAGTCGAATACGAGCTTATTTCCTACCTTCCTGAAATTGATGCAGTCCATAAGGCGGAGGAGCTCGCCTTCCAAAAAACTGTCCAGGTCCTCTTTTGTGATGTAGAACTCATCTCCTGTCCTGAATTTCCTTCCGCCCTTCCTGGTGTCAGGATGCAAGTCAAGCTCAATATCCTTGGCAGGACTGTTCTCAATCTTCACCCTGACAGGGTCCTTGACAAAGAAATACCTATTTGAAACAGGGTCGATTGTGTCCCTGTTGAATGAGTCGATGACCTTGAAGAGCTCCTCCTTCGAGACCTTCTTGTCAGCAAGCGACACTCCCATGGATACAGCCCATCTCCTCAATGCTTCAGGCTGGTATCCCCTCCTCTTGAGGGCTCCAAGGAATGCGAGCCTGATGTCATCCCAGCCATCAAATTCACCGTCCTGGATTGCTTTCTTTGTCTTTGAGCTTGACATCTGCATTCCGATGAAATTTATCTTGCCCTGGAAGTTGGTCTCAGGTATCGGCATTCCCAGCAGTTTGTACATGAGTTCCTGTCGCTTGGCATTGTCAGCGTGGTCCTTTCCCCTCAATATATGAGTCATGCCTGATTCAATGTCATCGACGAGGACAGACAGGTTCATCAGGGGCCATACCCGGTATTTCCTTCCCTGCCTCGGATGCTCGCTCTCGTTTATCCGCATGATTGGAAAATCCCTCATCGCAGGATTCTTATGCCTGATGTCTGTCTTGAGCCTGAGCACTGCCTCACCTTGACTATAGCCCTCGAACATCTTCTTCCACCGCTTCCTCTGCTCATCAGCAGACAGGCCCCTGCAAGGGCATGGGATTGATTTTGTCAGCATCTCCCTGAACTTTTCCGGCTCACATGTACAGACATAGACAGCGTCCTTGTCCAGGAATTTCTCGATGTAGTCGTAATATATGGGTATATGGTCTGATTGGATTATCACCTCATCCACTTTGCCTCCTGTAAGCCATTCCGCCTCTTTTGGCATGATGTCATAGGCGGGCTTGTAGATGTTGTCCGGATTTGTGTCCTCTATCCTGAATATGAGCTTTCCCTCATACATGTCCCTGTATTCAGAGATAACGCTGAGGGTCATTGCATGGCCTAGGTGCATGGGACCTGAAGGAGAGGGGGCGAAGCGCATAACAACATTGCCATTTCTTGCATTTCTGAGCTCTGGCAGGGACCTCTGCTCTGTCTCCTTCTTCTCAATGAGCCCGGGTGCAAGCCTTTCAAGTTCAGTTACCTGCTCAACAGAACTCATATTGTTTATTTTTTTCACAATATCGGCTATTTCCTTCTGCATATCCTTTATCTTATCCCGAAGCTCAGGTCTTTCCCCGAGGATCTTCCCTATGATGCGCCCCTGCTCTGCCTTCCCGCCGTATCTCACGGCGTTCTGCAGGGCGTATTTCATAATGAGCTCTTGTTCCGATTCCATCAAAGAATGCAAACGAGCATGATTTATTAAATCTTTTGTTTGGCGGATTTGGATAGTCCACCACAACATTTAAAAAGGACTGATTTTTCCACAGTATTATTACCTATGATTGATGAAGGCTAAGGCTGGAAAGAGGTAGGATATCGCGTTGTTCTGCCGAATTTTTATGCTTGGGAGGTACTAGAATGGCTGATGAAAATCCGGACAAAATATATGAGACTGTTGAGGTTGCGAGAGCGACCGGTAAGATAAGGAAAGGCGGAAATGAGGTTACAAAGAGCCTAGAGAAGGGAGAGGCGAAGCTTGTCGTGATAGCAAAAGACGTAAGCCCGCCAGAGATAACCATGCACATACCCCTCCTTGCAAAGGAAAAAGGTGTGCCTTGCATGGAAGTCCCGAGCAGGGAAGAGCTTGGAGCTGCTGCCGGACTTTCAGTGTCTACGACAGCCATTGCAGTCGTGAAAGAGGGCGAGGCAAAGGATTTCATCAAGAAGCTGGCAAAGGAATAAAATGGCAAAACCTATGGATAACAGAAAGCCCGTGCCGGGAAAGGATTCCGGGCCGGCAAAAGGGACAATCCATTTTTCAATTGCATTTCCTGCAAGGGTCGAGGAGATAATCGGAAGGACTGGTTCCAGGGGCGAGGCGACCCAGGTCAGGTGCAGGATACTGGACGGCAGGGACAAGAACAAGATACTAAGACGGAATGTCAAAGGTCCTGTCCAGATAGGGGACATGCTGATGCTAAGGGAGACGGAGATAGAGGCAAGGCAGCTCAACAAGGCAGACAGGGGGACAAATTAAGATGGCAAGATGCGATTTTTGCAATGTCCAGATCCCAAGGGGGACTGGAAAAATATTTGTCAGGAAATCAGGAAAGAAGCTTGATTTCTGCTCTTCCAAATGCGAGAAGAATATGTTCAAGCTCAAGAGAAAGAAGGTCAAGTGGGTCAAATAGGTGGTATGGATGATACAGCATACATTTGTCGCAATAAAGCCTGACGGCGTAAAAAGGGGCCTCATAGGCGAATGCCTCAGGAGATTTGAGAATGCAGGACTAAAGATAATCGGGCTGAAGATGGTCATGGTGGACAGACAGTTCTCTAAAAAGCATTATGCAGACCATATAGACAAGAAGTTCTACAAGGGGCTAGAGGAATTCATCGTTTCAGGACCTGTTGTTGCGATGGTAATCGAGGGTGTTAACTCAATCGAGGTCGTGAGAAAGATTGTTGGATCGACAGAGCCTAACAGCGCCCAGCCCGGTACCATCAGGGGGGATTTTGCCCATCATACATACAATTACACTGATAACAGGGGGAAGGCGATTATGAACCTTATCCATGCGTCAGGGAACCAGGAGGATGCAGAGAAAGAGGTCGCTCTCTGGTTCTCGAATCAGGAAATGTTCAAATACCGGACAAATCATGAGGACCACGTATTTTGACTGAGGAGGAAAAATGGCAGAAAAGATGGTTGACAAGGTAACAAGGCTCATGAAAGAGCCTGACAGGATCAGGAATATCAGCATTTGCGCTCATATCGATCATGGTAAGACGACGCTTTCAGACAACCTGCTGTTTGGTGCAGGCATGATGAGCGAGGAGCTTGCAGGCAAGGCATGCGTCCTTGATTTTCACGAAGATGAACAGACCAGGGGAATCACCATAGACTCGGCAAACGTCAACATGGTGCATATAGTTGATGAGAAGGAATACCTGATAAATCTAATAGATACACCCGGCCACGTGGATTTCGGAGGCGATGTCACCCGTGCCATGCGTGCAGTTGACGGGGCTGTGGTGCTCATTGATGCTGTCGAGGGCATAATGCCCCAGACAGAGACTGTCCTTCGCCAGGCACTTAGGGAGAGGGTCAAGCCTATACTGTTCATAAACAAGGTCGACAGGCTGATAAAAGAGCTCCAGCTTACCCCAGAGCAGATGCAGGAGAGGTTCATCAAGAACATATCAAATGTCAACAAGTTCATCAATAGCATCGCGCCTGAGGAATTCAAGGGAAAGTGGGGAGTCAGCGTACAGGACGGGACAGTAGGATTCGGCAGCGCATTCCACAAATGGGCGTTGTCTGTGCCGTACATGCAGAAGCATGGCATTACATTCAAGGATATTATTGAGGTCTACAATTCAAATGATGAACAGAAGCGTATTGAGCTTGCAAGAAAAGCACCGCTCCACAGGGTAGTGCTGAACATGGTAGTCAACCATCTTCCAAGCCCCCAGGCTTCTCAGGGATACAGGATCCCAAAGATATGGAGAGGCGATATTGATAGTGAAGAAGGCAAGTCCCTTGCTGCCTGTAATCCGAACGGCCCTCTGTTCTTTGTGATTACAAAGGTAGTCGTAGACCCTCAGGCTGGTGAGATTTCCGCAGGCAGACTTTTTTCTGGGACTATGAAGAAAGGCGCAGGTGTCCACCTCAATGTCGCCAACCGCAATCTCAGGGTCCAACAGGTATATATCTATAACGGGGCTAAGAAGGAGATAGTCGACAATGTCCCGGCTGGAAATATCGTAGGTGTTTCAGGCCTCAAGGCTGCTCCAGGCGAGACAGTTACATACGGACCGACTGAGCCCTTCGAGAAGCTTTCGCACATATTCGAGCCTGTCGTGACAAAGGCAGTCGAGGCTGCTAGGCCATCTGATCTGCCTAAGCTAATCGAAGTCCTGAAGATCGTTCAGAAGGAAGACCCTTCTGTCGTGATTGAGCTCAACGAGGAGACCGGCGAGCACCTCATGCATGGGATGGGTGAGCTGCACTTAGAGATAATCGAGAATAGGATAAAGTCCGAGAAGAAGATAGATATCAAGACAAGCAACCCTATTGTTGTATACAGGGAAGTCATCACCAAGCCCTCACAGGAAGGTGTGGGAAAATCCCCGAACAAGCACAATCATCTGTTCTTCAAGGTCGAGCCTCTGTCTGATGCAATGTCGAATGCCATCAAGCAGGGAGAGATTCCGGATGGGAGGATCAAGAAGAAGGACCTCGTGCTCAGGGACAAGTTCGTCGCTCTGGGAATGGACTCAAAAGAGGCATTGAAGGTCAAGGACATATACAACGGCAACATGTTTGTGGAAGCCACAAGAGGCCAGGTCCATATCGGTGAGATACTTGAGATGGTTCTTGACATGTTTGAGGATGTAATGAGGGCGGGCCCGCTCGCAAGAGAGCCCTGCTTCAAGCTCAAGGTCAGCATGACCGACTGCAAGCTTCACGAGGATGCAATCCACAGGGGACCAGCCCAGCTTTACCCAGCAGTGAGGGAAGGAATAAGATCTGCTATGATGACCGGTGGGCCTCTTCTTTATGAGCCTGTTCAGACACTTCTCTTTGAGTCGCCTGAGGAATTCATGGGAGAGATTTCAAAGCTCATTTCCAACAAGAGGGGGCAGCTCCTTGAGATGGTCCAGGAGAACAACCGCATACTTGTCAAAGGCAAACTGCCTGTGGCTGAGACATTCGGACTTTCGAACGACCTTAGAAGCGCGACTGGCGGAAGGGGTTCATCATCGCTTATCGACCAGGCATTTGAGAGGATGCCTGACGAGCTCCAGCAGAAGGTAATCAAGCAGATAAAAGACAGGAAAGGGCTCACTGATGCCCAACTGGGTGTCTGATACCGATACCTTTATAAATCGGCAGTTTTTTCAATGAAAAACCACAAAAATCGGAGGGAAAAAAATGGCTAAAGGGAAACCGCACATCAATATCGTTTTCATAGGGCATGTTGACCATGGCAAATCCACAACCGTCGGCAGGATGCTGTATGATTCAGGTAATATAAATGAACAGGCTCTCAGGAAACTTAAGGAGAGGGCAGAAAACCTCGGGAAGAAGGGCTTTGAGTTCGCCTTTGTCATGGACAACCTTAAGGAAGAGCAGGAGAGGGGCGTCACGATCGATCTTGCCCATAAGAAATTCGAGACAGGGAAATACTACTACACTATCATAGATGCACCAGGTCACAAGGACTTCATCAAGAACATGATAACAGGTGCATCACAGGCCGATGTCGGTGTCCTTGTCGTTGCAGCAAACGACGGTGTCATGGCACAGACAAAAGAACATGTCTTTCTCTCAAGGACTCTTGGCGTGAATCAACTGGTGATTGCAGTCAACAAGATGGACATGGTCGGTTATGATGAGGCAAAATTCAAGGCAGTCAAGACCCAGGTCGAGGCGCTTCTTAAATCAATCGGCTACAAGCCTGAAGAGATACCATTTG
Source organism: uncultured Candidatus Woesearchaeota archaeon (assembly GCA_963717515.1). Taxonomy (GTDB): domain Archaea; phylum Nanobdellota; class Nanobdellia; order Woesearchaeales; family DSVV01; genus CAYXZQ01. The sequence continues at coordinate 360,346 of OY970338.1, read as the reverse complement.
TTCCCATTGCATCCTTGAAAGGTGACAATGTGTTCAAGAAGTCAGAGAACATGGCCTGGTATACAGGACCGACACTTTATGATATCATGGACAACATGAAAGAGCCTGAGAAGCCGACACAGCTGCCATTGAGGCTTCCGATACAGGATGTCTATAACATCACCGGAATCGGCGTTGTACCTGTCGGAAGGGTTGAGACAGGTGTGATGAAAATAGGTGACAAGATAACAGCAGTGCCTGGCCGAGAAGGAAAAGGTGTTGCAGGAGAAGTCAAGTCAATCGAGATGCACCATGAGCAGCTCCAGTCAGCAGAGCCTGGTGATAATTGCGGATTCAACGTTCGTGGTTTCGGCAAGAAGGATATCGCCCGTGGAGATGTAATTGGTCACTCAGACAATGTACCTACTGTAGCTACTGAGTTCACAGCAAGAATAGTTGTACTGAACCATCCGACTGTCATGACAGTGGGCTACACACCTGTATTCCATATCCATACGGCACAGGTTGCATGCCAGATTATGGCAATCGAGAAGAAATTGAACCCTGCAACAGGGGAAACCATTGCAGAGAACCCTGATTTCATTAAGAATGGGGACGCAGCAATCGTCAAGGTCAAGCCTGTCCAGCCTATGGTCATCGAGAAGCAGGCAGATATTCCGCAGCTTTCAAGATTCGCAATCCGTGATTCAGGCGCGACTGTGGCTGCAGGGATGTGCATAGACCTTGTGAAAAAGGCATAGAGGCATTAATCTTTATTTTTTTTGTTCATGATGAACCAGATGCTTATCATGGGGTAAACGAGTGGGAATATGCAGAAAGCAAGAATAAAACTAGCGAGCACAGAAATCGACAAGATTAACCAGGTATGCAATAATATCAGGGAGATTGTCGAGAAGACCGGTGTAGACATGCGCGGGCCCATTCCCTTACCAACGAAGAAGCTCAAGATAACAACTAGGAAATCTCCTTCTGGCGAAGGCAAGGCTTCGTGGGAAAGATACGAGATGAGGATTCATAAGAGACTTATCGACCTCGGGATTGATGAAAGGGCTCTCAGGCTTGTAATGAGGGTGCCTATCCCAGAAGGTCTTAATATCGAGATTGAGATGCTTGATGTCTGATTCTCTGAGAATCATTTAATTTAAATTCTTATTTTATAAAACCGAAACCTTTTTAATGCTACCCCAAAACCGGTTCACCATGGGCAAACTCAAAAAGAACCTAAAAAAAGTCTGGTGGTTCATCTGGGAGGATGACAGCCTGCTCTCATGGATTGTGAATATCGTCCTTGCATTCATCCTTATCAAGTTCATTGTTTATCCAGGTCTAGGCCTTCTTCTCGGCACGAATTATCCTGTTGTAGCTGTCGTATCAGGCAGCATGGAGCACAAGCTTGTCCCGACCTGCGTTGTCAGGGATGTCAATGGGAACTGCCTGCAGACAATGGCTGGCTCCTATGAGATATGTGGGATGACTGCCAGTAAAAAAGTCCCCATGAACCTCGATAATTACTGGTCAAAATGCGGACCTTGGTACGAGGACATTGGGATCACTGAAAACCAATTCAAAACATTTATATTCCATAACGGCTTTAATACAGGTGATATAATAATTTTGCATGGCAAAGATCCAAAGGACATAAAGGTCGGCGATGTCATAGTTTTTGCCTCAGACAAGCCTTATCCCATTATCCATAGGGTCATATCGAGAGAGAATATCAACGGGACGATATATTTCAATACCAAGGGCGACCATAACCCGACACAGGGCCCTGATGACATCATGATAAGCCAACAAAGGCTTCTTGGAAAGGCCTTTGTAAGGATTCCATACCTGGGCTGGATTAAGATAGGATTTTTTGACCTGGTGAACAGGTTCGCGATGCTTATCGGCTTAAGAGGGTGATAAAAGATGTTTTGTCCAAAATGCGGTGCAGTGCTCTTCCCAAAGACAGACAAAGGCAAGAAAGTGTTCAAGTGCTCATGCGGCTATAGCAACAGGAATATGGAGGCCCCGCAGTTTGTCGAAAACCTTGAGAAAAAAGAAGAAGTGCCTGTGATAGAGAATGAGATTGAACCCTATCCGCTGACTGATGCCGAATGCCCAAAATGCGGGCATGTCAAGGCGTATTTCTGGACTGTCCAAACCAGGGCGTCCGATGAGCCTGAGACAAAGTTCTTCAAGTGCGAGAAATGCAGGAATATCTGGAGAGATTACAGCTAGGCATCAAATTACGTCAAACTGGATGGATGTGGTTAGATTTCCAAAGATAAAAGATAAAATATTTAAATGGGTATAACATTTCTGCATAACATAATTGTTGATGATAAAAAGGAGGCTTAATTTGGGAACAGGAAGGGATCTGTTTTTTTTCACCAAGAACAGGAAGATTCAGATTGCTAAAGGCAATCCTGATCTTGAAAGGCTGAGGGTTATAGCCGAGCCATATTCAACGCTTGCTTACAAAGTCCATAAGGGTGAAACGAGGGATGATGGAAGTCATTACTCGACACATCTTGAGCAGGTGGTGTCTGTTCTAGATTACATGTTAAAACAGGAAGGTCTAAGCCCTGAGAAGCAGAGAATCATCAATTCATCTCTCTGGTTACACGACAGCGGTGAGCATTATAACAAGAAAAATATTGATATCAAAAAGCTGATATCCAGTATCAATAGAGTGGATGATGACAGGTTTGTCAAAGAATATATTATAGATTCAATCCTGTACAATTCCAACAAGGACGACAACGGGCTGAGGGAGTTTCTAGATGGTATGCTTACTTATTCTGACGAGCTACAGCAGTTCAGCATGGTTGCTGGTAAGATTGCGGACATCTGGCACAATTCAGGGAATTCGAGGGATTATACAGACCCTCTAAAGACAATGAAAAGGATAAACAAGAATGAGACATATATCCTGTTCATGCCATATGCAAGGGAAGTCCTGCTGAATAACCCGTATCACGAGATTGTTGATTTTGAAAGGATGGATGAGGTCATAGCAGACGCTGTCGGCAAAAGGAAGATAAGCACGGCTGTATACGAGGATCAGCTATTTGATAATCACTACTTGCAGAAGGCTGTTTCTTTCTGAATCATTCTTGCAACCTATTAAGAAACTTTTATAAACCTGTCATAAAACCATGGATTATGAATTAGATTCGCTGCCGCGGTGGCACAACCTGGTACTGCGCAGGACTGGAAATACCGGACGGAGACTTTCATCAACGAATGCTCCGTCTTCCAAGAAATCCTGTTTCCTTAGGGATATGTGAGTTCAAATCTCACCCGCGGCGTCAAGTTAATATCAGTTATCTTCTATTCATATCTGGAAAATCAATTATTTTTCATGACCTTTTCGATTTGAATTGCATGGTTCTTGAAATATTTGACAAAATCTTTGATTAGGTCGATTGCATGGTCTATATCATCGATGCCTTTATTGTAATGCAATGAGATGTTGTATAGGTTCGTCTTCCTGTCAGCTGAGGTCTTGTTTTTGATCGTAGACGTGCAGTAATTCTTGAGCTTCTGCTGGAGGTTTCCGAGCTTATTGTTGATCTCATCAGTCAGGCCCTTCAGATTCTTGTCCACCGATATGTTGTCAATGCCCCTCTTTGTCGACTCGATGAAACCGATTATGTCCTTGGTTGTATTGTGGATAATGTTATCGAAGAGCTGGCTTTCCCTCGAGAGGTAGGTCGAAAATGACAGGATCTTTCCAAATGCCTGCCCGATTGCGATATTCAATTTTTGCATTTCCTGGTTGAATTGTTCGTGGTGTTCCAGTTTCAAGACCAGGTCTCTGAACCGTGCCTCAAGGCTGTTGATCTTTTGCAGATCTGACTTGATGAGGTCCACGTATTTCCTCTCCTCTTCGAGCTCTTTGAGTATTATCCGTGTTATATCCTGCATCCGTGTCTTCTCCTTGAGGATTTTGCTGATATCGGACTTAATGTCATCATCGATCTTCTTGATGATGCTGTCAAGGCGAAGTTTCTGCTTTCTTTTGATGTCGACCCTCGTTTTGTCGTCAAGAGGCTTGTCGTCCACGACTTTTATCTCCTGCATTATTACGTTCTTCTCCTTCTCAAGGTCATCTGATATGACCTCGAAGGCTTTCCTGACGATGTTTCCGAGCTCCTCCGCCCGATAAAATATTTCTTTGTGGTGTGAAAAGAGTTTTTCGAGGTTTTCCAGATGATCCACAAGCTCATGGATCTCTTTTGTCAGGAATTCCGATTTCTCCTTCTCCCTATCTTTCTCTGTCTCCTCATGCCTTTCCATCCCTTCGAACTTTTTTTTGGCCTCTGAAAGCCTGACAGAACCCTCCTCGATAAGCCTTGTAATCTCTACAAGCTCCTCAGGATTAATTCTCTCCCTGACTCTTGAGAGGCCTTTCTTCAGGGTGTTGAGATATCTCTCGAACTCTCTGAGGAACTCGATGCATTTCTGTATTACCTGTTGCTCGATTTGGTCTTCTGCCATTTTGTTATCATGTCAGCGCATTTGCCAGGTTAGCCTGGTCAACGATGAATTGGTTGTTAGCTGCGACAAAGTTCACCGACTCTGCCGGAGTTAGGTTGGCGAACGCTCGTTCACCCATAATCGATGCAGCTTCAGTCACAAGTCTTGCCTGGAAAGGCAGGATCTGGCTGAGCTGGTTGTTTATCTGCATATTGAAGGCTGCATACTGGTTCAGAGGCATATTCATTACTCTTGTGGAGCGGTTCGTCCCTTGCGGGCCGATGAAGCTTATCAGATTATTGGTCTGTGTCCCGAACCTTGCTACCTCTCCCTGGAAAACCTGGATCCTGTGGGCCAGCCTGTTGATGTCATCCTGGGTAGGCCTCCCTCTGATAGCATCCCTCAGCCTCCTCCCTCCGTCCCTCGCGCTGTTTATCCCGTCAGCTCTCCTTCCTAGCCAGTTTCCGAACCCGCCGGGCCCCCCTCCATCTCCTCCTCCCCTGTTCCCGATTATCCTGAAGAACCAGATTACCGAGAACACGAGCGCTATCACCTGCGCTAGCATGAGCAGGCTGAACAGGAGCGGGACCCTGGTGCTCAGGTAGTTGCCTGTATTCGGCAAGCCGTTTAAAATAAGGGTTAGTACGATGAATACCCCGAACGCCATCGCTCCTGTCCTGTTGTTTCCATCCTCCTGGAACATTATCCTGACAAGGAATACAACCAAGGCGATGACACCGCCGATGAGAAACCATGGCCCAAGCTCCCTCACGACAGAGAATTTCAGGGTGAGTTCACCTGATATCATGATGATCGAGAGTACAAAGCCGATGACGCCTCCTGCCTGGGGGCTGAACCTGTCCTTGAAGATGATCCTTCCGAGCGCGACAAACAATGTGATGAAGAGTATCGCGTCCCATATATAGGGATATTTGTCTACGCTTCCTATTAGACCCAGATTTGACAGGCTCTGGAACATCGGTGCGAGAGTGCTCTGCGCAAAGACGACTGATAGATTAGCAAGAAATGCAAAAAATAGTAAAATCCCTACCTTTTTCCTATTCATGAATCAGCCTCTGAACTATCTTAGGAGAATTTCTGAGAATTCAAGTATTTAAAGCTTTTGGAAAATTTAAAGAAAAAAAAGAAAGAACATCAGACTATACAATTTTCCTTGTCATCTGTGCAGACACCTATGCAGTCATCGTACTCATCAATGCAGAAATCAGCCTGGCTCTCCTCGTTGGCATAGTCATCACCATGAAGACAGGTCTCTTTGCCATCGCTGCAATTGCCTGCACAGTCATCATAAGCGTCGTTGCATACCATGTTTGCTGCATCTGCGCATGAGTCTGCGCAGCTGTTGTACTCGTCCTTGCAGAAACCTGCCTGGCTCTCCTCATTGGCATAGTCATCACCCTCAAGGCATGAGCTTTTGTCATCCTTGCATGTGTCGATGCAGTATTTGTAGTCGTTCACTTCTGCAGCCTTGCAACTGCCGCTGTTGCAGACCTGGTTCGCACTGCAGTCGTTGTCATTGTCACAGGCATTTCCGTTTGCGACGCCATTGCAGCTTGCTATATTGACCTTGTATGACCTTATCTCCCTGAATATCTGTGTAAGCAGAGCCTGGGCCTTTCTAAGGGAATCATGCGCTTCTGCGACCTTGTCCTTGATCTCGTCCGCCTTGTTCCTTATTGCCTGGGTGTCCCTGTCATCAGCTTTCATGAGAACTCTCATTTCCTCATACAGCTGGTCAGCCTCATCCCATGCAGTCCTGGAATCAGATATCTCTGAATTGAACTCATCGACCTTGTCCTGGAGGTTGCCTATGTCGTTGCCCTGGTCCTTTATCTCAGAGAGATAGCAGTCAAGCCTATCTGCAAGATTATCGCTCCTGAGGCTGAGTGACATCACCTTGGAGCCTAGCATGTATGCAGCATATGACCTGACCCTGAACCTTGCATTTTTCCAGATGTCATCTATCTTCTTGGCATCTGCCTTTATCTCATCCTTTGTATCGGCATTATTGAGGTCATCAAGCACGTCATTGAGTTGGTTTATGTATTTGTCAATATCGCTGTCGATCTCTGCTGCCCTGTCATCAGATATGCTGTCAGTGCTGTCAACCTTGTCTTTCACCTGTTCAAGATAGCTTATAGCCAGGTTTGCACTGTTCTCAAGATACTGTCTCGCCCTATCTATTGAATCGTTCAACAGCTTCTGGCATTCCACAGAATCAGCATTGTTTCTGCATGCCTTGTTGTATCTGTCCCTTGCTAGTATCCACTGGCTTTTCCTCTGGGAATGGTTGTTTACAGCATTCATGAACCTATTCTTTGCAGCCTGGAAATTATCCTCCATCTTCTTGATATTAGCTGGGGTTAAGACGCGTTTCCTGAAATTTTCCAGTTTATGGATTGTGTTGATGACCCTGGTCTTTTCTTTTGCAGCTGTTGCAATGACATTCATGCCTCGGTTCAGATTCTGGGCATCATTCCTGCCATTGTCAGGAGGGTCGGCAACAGCCCTGCTTGTGCTCTTGACAAATCCGTTTGCATCGCTGTTCTTTACATTGTTATTCCCTGTATTACCATTTTCTTTAGCTAGTGCTAGTCCTCCAAGGACAAACAGCCCCAATATCAGAATTGCGAATGTCTTTTTCATCATTTTTCATGGTCCTCCTTTCCTGTGTTCCGCTGTATATTGCCGAAAAAAAATTGAGCGGAATTGAATTCTGCTCAAATTGGCATATACATTATGCAGCAGAAGTATTTTATAAAGATACTTTATAATCTTCTTGCAGAAATCCATAATAATCCCTTGCAAAGCTTTACAGGGCTTTAGGGGACCTTATTTTTTTGGAAGGAGTGCGTTTTCGGGCTTTTTTTCCAGGATAAGCCCTGATAGCCAAAAAAAATGAGTAAGACCCACCCATGAAAAAATATTTATAATAATGACAATTGCCATGGACTCATGAGACCTTATCTCCTCATCCTCCTGCTGCTCATCCCGACAGTCCATGCAGCCCAGATTAGCGGGAATACTTACGATAATATGCTTGAATCTGTAAAAGACGTTGTCCTGCAGGTCGATTCCACCCCTGTGCAGAAGTTCATATCAAAGGATGGATACTATCAATTCGATCTGCCGCCCGGGACCTATAACCTGACAGCTGATTACATTTCAGATACATTCCAGCGATATCATGCCGATGAGGAGATAAACATCACTGGTGACGGCAGTTTTCAGTACGACATTATACTCTTCCCTTCATTTGACGATGAGGAGAGGCTGGCTGAGGGTATCAATGTCGATGTGAGCGATGTCGCAAAGGAACCTAAAAACAGCCTCATGCTTCCTGTCCTGCTTGGATTGCTCTTCATTGCGATATTGTTTGCTGCATTGTGGTTCTACAGGAAAAAGAGAAAGTCTCCTGAAGAAGAGAGCGAAGATGAGGTCTTTGCCATGGTCCTCTCTCTCCTGAAGAAAAATAAGAGGATGACCCAGAAGGAGATCCGCAGAGAGGTCCCTATGTCTGAAGCGAAGATATCCCTTGTGCTCACAGAGCTTGAGAATAAGGGGATAGTGAAGAAGATAAAGAAAGGAAGGGGAAATGTTATCGTGCTGAGATGATTCTGGGATCTTTTGTCTTTTCTATGATGCTGTTTACATACTCAATAAAGGAATTATATTTAATATCATTGATGATAAATGTCCTGACTGGTTTGCCATTGATCTCTAGATCATATTCGCCATCTTTTGAGTACCATCGCCCGTTTGTTGCCTGGCTCTCATATAACCCAAGAGGGTTGGTTATCAGAAGGTCAATATTATATTGATGGACAGACATTCCAAGATCTTTCGGATTCATATCAATCACTTTTATCCTTTGGGTCAGATCATTGAGCAAGATGTCCTTAACTATCTTCTGGGTAGGGGGATAAGAATGGACCAGCCCTATGCAATATATAGCACCCATGTCTTGCTCAATATCAATTCCTGTTTTCGATTCCATCTTAAGCTTAATATTTGAACTCATTTAAATATTTTTCTATATTTATCACCAATAAGGGATAAAAAATTGGTGGATTAAACCGCTTGTTTTCACCAGCAAAAGAAAGCGTCTGAAACCCTAAAATTCATGGACTACAGCCTCTCTGCTCACCGTCTTAAACCGAAAACTATATATACTTTGGAGAATTCGGTTTTCCATGGATAAAGAAGAAGATCAGGCAGTAGAGCAGGGATATGATGCAAAGGAGATACAGGTTCTTGGCGGGATTGAGGCTGTAAGAAAAAGGCCCGGGATGTACATCGGTGACACTTCAGTCAAAGGACTCCACCACCTCATATATGAATGCGTCGACAACTCGATTGATGAGGCGCTAGCTGGCTACTGTTCAAAGATTTCTGTTGTCATCCATGATGACAAGAGCGTCACAGTCATCGACGACGGCAGGGGGATCCCAATAGATATCCATCCGAAGCTCAATCTGCCGGCAGTCCAGGTCGTGCTGACAAAACTGCATGCAGGTGGGAAATTCGATGCCAAGGCGTACAAGGTCTCTGGTGGCCTTCACGGTGTCGGGGTCAGTGTTGTCAATGCGCTTTCCTCATCACTTGTTGTGAAGATCAGGCGCTCGGGAATAATATATATGCAGAAATACCAGAAAGGAAAGGCTGTATCCAAGCTGGAGGAGACAGGAAAGACTGACAAGAGGGGGACTGTGATAAGGTTCAAGCCGGATCCTGGGATATTCGAGACCACTGATTTTCATTTCGAGACAATCACATCAAGGCTCAGGGAGCTTGCATTCCTCAACAAGGGACTGCAGATATCGATCAAGGATGAGAGAGACAATAAGGAAAAGGTCTTCAGGTATGACGGAGGGATAAGGTCGTTCATTGAATACCTCAACAAGAACAAGACAACGCTGCATGATGTCATCAGCTTTGAAAAGTCGAAAAATGACCTCGTCGTCGAGATAGCGCTTCAGTACAATGACAGGTACCAGGAGACTCTTTTCACATTCGCAAACAATATAAACACCATAGATGGGGGGACCCATCTCTCAGGATTCAAGACCGCGATGACGAGGCTCATGAACAATTATGCAGAGAAGGCAGGGCTGGCCAAGGGAATCAAGCTGACGAGCGATGATGTCAGGGAAGGGCTCTGTGCAGTGATATCAGTCAAGCTCCACAATCCTCAGTTCGAGGGCCAGACTAAGGCAAAGCTCGGCAACAGTGAGGTCAAGGGGATTGTCGATTCTGTAATAACCTCAGAGCTTGGGAGGTTCATGGAGGAGAATCCCCGTGAGGCAAAGGTCATCGTCGGAAAGCTTGTAGGTGCTGCCCACGCAAGGGAAGCGGCAAGAAAGGCAAGGGAACTGACAAGGAGAAAATCCGTCCTGGACTCATCATCTCTTCCGGGAAAGCTCTCAGACTGCCAGGAGAGGGACCCTGCAAAATCCGAGATATTCATAGTAGAGGGCGATTCTGCAGGCGGAAGCGCAAGGCAGGGCAGGGACAGGCATTTCCAGGCAATACTCCCTCTGAGGGGAAAGATACTCAATGTCGAGAAGGCAAGGCTTAACAAGATTCTCCTCAGTAATGAGATAGTGGTGCTCGTTTCAGCACTCGGGACAGGCATTGGCGAGGATTTCAAGATTGAGAACCTGAGATATCACAAGGTTGTCATCATGACAGATGCTGACGTGGATGGCCAGCACATATCCTGCCTCCTGCTTACATTCTTCTACAGATACCTCACACCGATAATCGACAACGGCTACCTTTATCTTGCGATGCCGCCGCTCTACAGCCTAAAGAAAGGCAAGAGCATGCACTATGTCTATAATGACAATGAGCTCTTCCAGCTCATCAAGCAGGTAGGAAAAGAGGGAACGACCATACAGAGGTATAAGGGTCTGGGGGAGATGAACCCTGAACAGCTCTGGAGCACTACACTCAACCCGGAGAACAGAAGGCTAAAGAAGATAACAGTCGAGGATGCAGTCGCGGCTGACGAGATATTCACTGTCCTCATGGGCGACCAGGTCGAGCCGAGAAAGGCGTTCATCGAAGCGCATGCACTCGAGGCCAGGAACATCGATGTCTAGAGAATTCTTCCTCCTTTAAGAAAAACGCAAACTATATATATATCCATACACAGGGAAAATCCTTAAAGTGGGCAAAAGAGTGAAGAAAAGGGGTAGTGAGAAGACTAATTCCAGGAGGAAAGCCCTGACCAGAGCCGAGATTCCCAAGGGCATGAGGGTGCTGATTTATTACTCGATACTTCTGTCTGTGTTCTATCTCATCATGCTGCTGTCGTCGGATATCACAATATTCTTCGGAAAAGAGGTCGTAGGTCTTCTTGCAAAGACAATCAACCTGGCTGTATTCTTCCTCCTGCTGTTTGTCATATACGGGCTTCTGAAAAGGCTATGGTTGACCTATTACATCGCGCTTTCACTATATTTCCTGTCATTATTGAGCTCAGCCATAACCCTGGTCCTCTGGAGCGGCATAAAGGATCCGAGGCTGGAAATAATAACAGCGATAATAGTGCCTCTGATAATCATCACGATACTTGTAAATGGTGTTACATTCTGGTATTTAATATCAAGCCGATCTTATTTCTTCACGATGGAGAATTACTCGGTGAACAGGACAACTGACAAGGTATTCACATATTCAATCTACTGTTTCCTGTTCCTGTTCTTCATGATACTTGCAGGTGCAGCTGTGAATTTTTCATTGAGGATTACTAGTTCAATCGATTCTATGATGAAGAGCATAAATGAGCAGACCCTGACAGAGTCCCTTTTCTACTGTGAAGATGCAGGAAAAGACCATGATCTCTGCCTTGTATCTGTCGTGACCAAATTTTCAGGCCAGCAATACATCTCAAACATATGCAGCAGGATCGACTCTCGGTTCTACAGGTTCGCATGCTACCAGGCAGCAGGATAAGATGAAGCAAAAAAAAAGAGGACAGGTGACGATTTTCATAATCCTGGGAATAGTCATTTTGTTCTCGACATTCCTCATACTCTATATCAGGTCACAGTCAAACGGACCGGCCAATCCCAATGTCCAGAATGACCAGGTCGAGGCATATGTGACACAGTGCCTGGAGCAGGTCTCATCAGACGCACTGATCGAGCTCGGACAGAAAGGGGGTTTTATCGATAGCCCCGCAGGTGCAGACCCGAACATTGCACAGCTTGACCCTTTCAACTCGGAATTCCTTTCTATGCAGGGGGGGAAGCTTATGCTCCCTTACTGGCTCTACCAGACAGAGAACGGTCCTGACAGGACTGGCATGCCGCCCCTCGAGAAGGAATATGACGGCGACGGCTCTATCCAGTCCAGCCTTGAACAGTATATAGAGGACAACCTGGATTCCTGTCTGGACAGCTTCAGCGTGTTTGATGCCCAGGGCATAGATGTTGCTGAGTGTGGTGTCCTGAATGCCACAGTCATGTTCACTGAGAGCGCTGTCAGTGTCAGGCTGAATTATCCATTGAACATATATTACCCTGATGACAGGATGGAGACCAAGTCGGAATTCTATGCGACCATACCTGTGAGGCTTGCAAGGGTCTACAGGCTTGCAAAACAGATAAGGGACTATGAGATGCAGACAGTATTCCTTGAGAGGGATACCCAGAACCTGATATCCATCTATTCCAGGGTAAATAAGGATTACCTCCCTCCTATGTACGGCGGGCTTGAGTTCAAGCCCTGCTCTGATGAAGTCTACTGGCTTTATAATGACGTCTACGATGACATGAAAGAGGTGCTTGTCGCCAACACCCCATACCTAAGGATTGCCCGGACAAATTTCGAGCCAATAAGCATCGACGACCCGAACGAAGGCAACCGCCAGATAAGGCAGGGCGTCTATGACGGGATGATATACAATGTTTCAGGTGACAGCTACCCGCTGATAAATGTCAATATGGGATATTGGGACAGTTTTCCCATGGAGCTTGATTTCGGGAGGCACGGCCTCCTTGAGCCGAAAAGCTTTGCAGTCGACCTGGTCTTTTCCAAGATATGCATGCTTGAGTATGAGTTCTATTACAGCCTGAAGTATCCGCTCCTCGTGACCCTGACAGATTCAGGCTCGAAGATCGACAACAAGGACTACTTGTTCCAGTTTCCAATCCAGGTGGTCCTCAAGGACAATTTCCCGAGGGTGAGGTACTCTGACGTGTTCGGCGAGATCCAGAAGCCTGACGTGAAGTCAGAATGCGAACCCGAGCAGAGGTTGAGCGGCGACATCAAGCTCAATATTGTCGACCAGGACAATAACGGCATCGACGGTGTCAATGTGTATTTCCAGTGCGGCCCGCAGGTGATATATGAATACTACCCGAACGGGACCCTCATGAACCTGACACCGTTTGCTGACAGGTGCTTCATGGGGTCGAGCAGGCAGGGGATATTCGAGTCCAGGTTTCCGCAGTGCCAGGGCGGAGGCCTGCTGATGCTCAGCAACAGTGGATTTCTCTCAAGGACAGAGATGATAGGCGATACGAAAGCAGGCGAGGACAGGACAATGACGTTCAGGATGGAGAAGGTGTATCCTCTGAAAGTGGATGTCGAAAAGCTGTTCGTCAAGCCTCCGTCCGAGACAGCTGGCCCGAATCCAGGTGTTGTTGTCGACGACAGCGGAGGTGTCGCTGCATGCCATCCTGATTCCGAACCGACATCGATGCAGGGTAATGAGCAGGCGATAATTAGGCTGACCAAGACCGACCCAGAGAACGGCGAGATGCCTGTCCCGTCGATTGCATTCTTCAGCCCTCGCAACACGTCTGAGATAAGCATAGGCCCCGGGACATACACTGTCGACATCATGCTCATAAGGAATGAGAGGTTCCAGGGCGAGATGACCATAAAGAAGGACAGCGAGTCAAAGACAACCTCATCAGGTCCGCTCGGAGGAGAAGAGACCATCACCTACCCTGACAAGGACATATTCCTGCCATCTGTCTTTTCAGGAGGGGCTGTATACAACTGGACAGTCACTGCTGATGACCTTGAAAAGTCCGGCACAATCACATTTTCAGTGTTTGACGAGGGCCCTCCGAGGATAATGGAGGATATCGGGACTCCGCTCGACCACAGGCAGGGATGCTCAGAGCTCAATTATGCAAAGATACAGCCGAGGCTAAGCAGATGAACAGGTTAAGGAAGCTGATAGGCCTTTTCATGATGATACTGGTAATCGGTATTCCTTTCCATATCTCTTTTGCCTTTGCCGACACAGGGACCCTTTCCGGGCTCAACATCACAGGTGAGGATGGCATCAGCAATGTTCTCCAGGATACAGACTCATTGAAGATGAGTGTCACTGCAAAGATGGCTGATGACAACGGCGCACCTGTGAGCCTGAACGAGAACAATCTCAGGATGGTCTACAATGGCTATGAAGAGAAATTCAGCAAATGCCTCTCAGTTGGAGATTCATTCCTGTGCCAATATACATCCGGTGACAGGGAATGGGAGCCAGGCAGGAAAAGCATCCAGGTAAAGCTGTATGATAATTACTTCTTCAGGCTTGACGCTTTGGACGGGACATTCTATGTCGATTCTTCTCCGCCTGATATCAAGGGTTTTGATTTCAAGATGGACTCAGCCAATGGTATCGAGGCAGACTATGATGTAGAAGACTCAGCATGCAGCGGGTGCAATGATTACTGTTCGGGGATAGATAAGATTGAGTTCACATTTGACGGTGTTGTAAAGCAGACACTGGAAGGTGGGGAGGGATGCCTGAAATCCTCTAATATAACATTCTCACCAGAGAGCCTTGGCCTTGAAGAGGGCTCGACAGAATTCTGCATCAATGCATATGACAATTTCGGTGCGAAATCCACCTCCTGCAAGAACATCTATATAGACTATAATCCACCTGAGATCACAGGGCTCAATATCACATATAATGGGCTCCCGCTCAAATACACATCATTGACGCCCATCGAGGCAGTTGTCTCAGTGGAAATATCAGATGAGGCGAGCGGAGTTTCAGAAGGAAGCATATGGGGGGATTTTTCTGCCCTTAATACAATTACTCCTGATAATTACAGGAAGGTGTCGCCTGACTGCCAGGGCACAGATAACAGCCTTGAATGCACATGGGATGTGCTGGTCGACGGTGTCGACGGCAATGTCCAGATTTTCATCAATGCGACTGATAATTCAGGGCTTTCTGCACAGATTTCGAAGACCCTGAATCTCAAGTTGGACAGGGAAGCCCCTTCCATTGTATCCATCGATTCCGGCCATGCCAATGACAATGGAACAAAATTTTTGAAGAAAGATGATAATACCATAATCGCAAAAATCGATGAGTCAGGTGCAGGAATGGGCAAGGGTGAGGCATATCTCAATCTCTATAGCCTCAACCAAGGGTATGGTTCAGTGCAGGCAGATTCATGCAATTATACAGGGGGGTATTGGTACTGTTACTGGAACCGCCTGACTGTAGCGGCAAAGCAGAATGGTCAGAAGATTGAGGTGCAGGTGCAGAAGCTTGTTGATGATATGGGGAACAGGTGGCAGGGCGCTTCAGGCATCAGCAGGCAGGAGTTCGTCTTTGATGATGAGAAGCCGGGCTTCGTGAACATCACTATCAAGCCTCTCGGTGCGGATATCGATGTGCTACGGGAGACTGATATCGCAAGCGTCGTAGCTTACATCAAAGAGCAGTATTCAGGTCTTGAGTCTGCGAATGTGCTGGCTGATTTCAGCCAGTTCAACAGCGAGATAAACTATTCGACTCCTGCAGATTCCTGCGAAGAGGTAAGTGACAGTTTATGGGAATGCGATTGGGAATACAGCGGCAATTACGATGCAGCCCAGACAGCAAAGGTCAGTGTCACAGCGACTGACAATGCAGGAAATACAAAAGACAGTTCAGCAGATGGTGCGTATGGCACAGTCTACATCGCGAAAGTCACGAACAAGAAGGCGGACTTCTGGGAGGATGAGGCAGAGAGCTACGATGTCAACAAGCTCAACCGCAATTTCCTATTCATGTCATCCCACGGGACCATCATCCGCTCAGGTGTGAGGCTGGTCCCTTTGAGCGGCAGGTCGTATGTGCATGATTTTACATTGACATCCTGCCAGGGCACGCTGGTCATACCAAATACTGAAGATACGCTTGAAGCCTATACTGTTAAGGATCAATTCTATTATCCTGACACCGACAGGAGCGACAAGTATGCACTCATCGAAATTCCGCATTATGACAACAACAGCCTCTACAATGCGACAGGGGTCAAGATCCTATGTACTGGAGAGGTCATCCAGGGGAGGGCAAAGAACAGCGATGTCTACTCTCCGAATGAGATGGTGAATGTCACCATAAATGTGCCGCTCACTGGAAAACTGTTCTCATCGCCGGACATATCGACGATCGACAAGATAACAGAGAAGAAATCGCAGCTCGACTCCCTGAACACCCTCATCAACTGGATAGACTTTTGGGTCAAGCTCCTCCAGCCCTTATGCCAGCTCTTCCAATTGCTCAGGCAACTGATAGACGGGATATGCGTACTGTACCAGGGGTTTGCTTACTGGCAATGGGGGAGCGTCAATTCCTGTTATTTCCAGAGTTGGAAGCTCGACAGATACTGGTATGGATATACACCTGAGGAGCTTAAAGGAATGGAAGGGGGCACAATGGATCAAAAGATGACCAAGCTGATGGAGGATAATGCCAAAGACCATATCATACCCCAGTCGACGAAAAAATATTTTAGCTTCGGATACGTCTGCGACCTTGTGCTCTGCGAGGACTGCAGCAATTTCTGGGGAGACAAGTTCGGCCAGGAAATGAGCAAAACAATGAATGGCTATCTGCATAGCATATATCCGACACCAAACAATGATATCAAAGATGCGCAGTTCAACTTTGACCCGCAGAAGAGCCTGATCGTCTCTGTCTGGTGCTCGCCCCCTTGCCTTCCGGGGATACTTGCAAAGCTCAAGACCTACAAAGCAGTGCTCATAACATACAATGTTTGCGTCAATGCAGCCTCTGTCAACCCGAACATGGACGTTGCGCAGTGCGATGACTACTATGACACCCAGGTCTGCGACCTTGTGGTCGGCGAGTTCTGGTATCTTGTCGATGAATTCTTAAAGAGCATCATTGTAAATTATGCATTGTATGGAATCAAGAAAGGCCTTATACAGCTGGCTGGCTGTCCGAGTGATTGGCCAAGCAATGCTGTAACCGGATCTACCTGCACAGCTTATAAGATATATGCAACAATAGGATGGTTCATGAAACTCTCAGAGACCGTCGACACCATCGACCAGATAGCCAATCACAAGTTCTTCTCGCAGAGCGACCAGGACACTGAAGATGGGGCAAAGGAAAAGATAACTGGTGTCACAGGCAAAGATAAGCAGTTCGTAAGGCAATGAGAATGGAAAGAGGATGGAAAATACCGACCTTGGCAATCCTTCTGATAATCGTCGGAAGTTTTGTCATCTTGCAGCACATGCCAGGAGACAGAAGCCAGATGACCGGCATGGTCACGTTGAATATTGAGCAAGAAATTAGGACATATGCCGATGCAGATAATAATAAAGAAATATTTTCCCAGACCGGGAATGGTCCAATTTTTTTTGAGCCTTCCAATGGAGAAGCCGCATGGTCAACAGGTTATTCTTCATTTGATCAGTTGGAATTTGCCCTATATAATATTGATCCACCATTAAAATTTGAAATGAGTAAAACAGTGAGTTTAAGTAATACTCAATCTAATACAAAAACCGAAACAAACCAAAAATTAACACCGCAGGTACAGACTGAAAATGGAGAACTTCCTGCTCTCAAAATCAGTGATAAATTAAGTTATTACCTGTGGATTTCAAAGTATGCTCAATCAGATATGCGGGCCGATGGGAATAATGTGTATGCTTATGATATTTCTGGTAATGTAATATCAGTTTACAATACCGAGACACAAGAAGAGACACCTTACCAATTGGGAATCCCTCCTGGGCCTGCTGGTTATCCACCATTTAATGGAGAGAGTGGTATTGCTGATTCTTCGGATAATCAGAATTCTGATACAAAAACTACCAAACAATCTGCAACTGCTCAAACCACAACACCCCTATATTCACCTGACCCTTTCAAGATTCCCGGGAGCACAGGGACAATTACAGTGACCTCTTCTTATAGCGATAATTCAAGGACTGCCGAGATAAAAATCAAGTCCCCCCAAGTTGGAACCGATAAAACTCCTTCAGAACAAAAGATAACCTATGATAAGGATGGTAATTTTTTCGTCGGCAAGAACCAATACCGGCTCAATAAGTATTGTACAGTTTACGGTGGCAAAGGGCCATGCCTGCTTCCGGTAAAGGATGGCAAAGAGATATACCTCGATGAAAAAGATTATGCAGAGATGAAGAAGATTAACGAATACACAGGCAAGAAGCTGGATGAAGCATGCAAAACACAGCCAGGCGGCATCTGCCCTGACACTAAAAAGAAAAATGAGAATTACATGGTTGATCTCACGCAGTACACTGATAGCGCAATCTCCCAGGTCCTCACTGCATACCTTGACGAGGTCCTCGGGCCGTTCTCCAACAAGTGGCCCTATGAGGCATTCTGCAATGACAAGATAGACAAGGGCGACACTGATTTCAGCAACAGGATTCACGGAATACCTGTCCCCCAATCTGACTGGCAGTCACAGCTTGAGGACGACATCTATAACAATATTAGGACCGCAGTCGTATTCGGCGATGTGGAGGAGATAACCGGCACTATATACAGGTACGATGTCACTGTGAAGCTGGTGGGAGACCTTGGCGCTCCGAAATGGCAGGTGTATCTTGTCAATTCCTGCACAGGTAACGATTCGCTGGACTTCTGGGAGGATCATGGGGCTCTCGCCTTCAAGCAGGTCTTCGAGATGCTATATGCAGGCAACAGTGATGAGGACATGATATTCGAGTGCGGCACAGACCCGCAGTGCAGGTTTGATTATGTCTACCTGAAATTTGATGATGAGGCTAACCCCAGGAAATTCAAGCTTGCGGGAAGCGACACGATAGCAGACCTTTGCGGTTAAATATATAAAGCAGACATGGATTTGATAGAATATGGGACTGACAGCATACCTAAAAAAAAGCATGGCGGATTTTTTGAAGAGCTTTAAGGCAAGCAGGCTCTTCCATTTCGTGGTCCTTATAGACATGGTGTTCTATGGCATAATCGCGGCTGTCATGCTGATCATCGTCCCGGTCTATTTCCTGGACAGGTTCAGCTCCTTCTACACGAGCCTCATGATGTATTCCCAGGTGCCTTCAGAATTCGCAGGTGATGCAGTATCAGGACTCACCAGCGAGGGATTTCATCTCTTCCTCTGGATAATCGGGCTTTTCATTATCATCGTCCTGTCCTTCTCATTCTTCAAGGGGCTCATCTGGAAGATAGTGACATCAGGAAAGCTCTCAAAGAAGACTGTCGCTGAATTTATCAAAAAGAATCTTGCAAGGTTCGTGCTCATGGAAATCATCCTTTCCTTGATTATCATATTGCTGTTCTATATCAGCTATGCAGCTCTCAAGACAGATGCCTTTTCAATGTTCGTCCTGTTCATCCTAATCCCCATATCAGTCCATGTGTATCTTGTGTTCCAGCCGGTGCTGATAATCAACAGGGTGTTCTGGAACTCGTTCCGAAAGACCCTCGGCATCGCATTCGGCAGGATATATCTCTTCATACTGCCTTATGTGCTGATGGCAGCAGTCCTGGCAATATTGTTCATCCTCATCTCACTGGTCTCTAATCTTCCCAGGACGTTGTCAGGCATCCTGACACTGCTCCTGTTTGTGCTGTTCTTCAATTGGAGCAAGTACTATCTCGCAAGGGTGATAGGGCCTTTGGTAAGATGAAAATGTAGTCAGTAAAAACATTTATATATCAATAAATCAGGGGTTAAATCCATATGGAAAAAAGAGGAATGATATCTGTCTTCATCATCATCGGACTGTTCATCCTGCTTATCATCACTCTTGTATATTCTTTCTACCAGGGCATAATCCCTGCGCCGAGCTTTCTTCCAAAGAGATCAGACGCAGTGACAACATTTACTGAGAGCTGCATCGAGGGGATCGCAAGAAACGGCCTCGAGATAATGTCAGTGCAGGGGGGCTATATCAACATACCCGATAATCTCAGGCTGAGCAATTCCTACATCTCCATGGGATTCAAGGTGCCGTACTGGTATTACAGGGGCAGGGACATGATGCCGTCTGTGCAGCAGATGGACCAGGAGCTGGGAGTTTACGTCACAGAAAACCTTCCGGACTGCATCGATGACTTCAGGGCTTTTCCTGAGTATGAGATTGTTCCATTGTCCAACATATCGACAGATGCGCAGATAGGGGACAGGGACGTGAGCATCAAGACAAATTACAGGCTGAGGGTGAGGCATCCTGGAGCCCAGGACGAATATGTCTATATTGACGACTACAGCGTTGACTTCAAGTCAGGATTCGGCAAGACGTACAAGCTTGCAAAGGAGCTTATGGAATACGAGAACAGCCAGGGTTTCCTGGAAAACTACACTGATGAGATGATAGCATGCTCTGACTACCTTCCGTATGAAGGGATGGAGATTACATGCAGGCCAAGGGTTTGGCGTGTAAGCGATATGGCGAATTATACAAAGACAATGATAATGTACAATCTGCATTACCTTCAGTTTGAGCACACGGATTACAAAGAGCCAGGGATTCCTTATTATGACAAGCAGTACAAGGTGCCTTTCACGACCAATGATTACAGGGATTTCAAGGTCAATGTGGTCTACAACCCGTCATGGGGCATGGATTTTGACGTTATTCCGAGCAAAAATGGCTTCACTAAGCCATTTGAGTTCACGCTTTCGAAGATCCTTATGTCATGCGTCAAGGTATTCCACCATAAGTACAATGTGCAGTATCCTGTCATATTCCAGGTGACCGACGACAATGACCCTGACAGCAAGTTCTATTTTGCGACGCCTGTAATAATGAGAAGAGGCCTGCCTAACAGGTACAACGAGGTCCCCCTGTGGCCGACTGACTATGACCAGACCATGAATGCTGATTATTGCACCAATACAACAAAGATTACTGTTTTTACCTCTGACTCGAACGGTTTTATCCATTCGACTCCGTCGATAAATGATAACCGTCAGTATAGCCTCAGGGTGTTTGCAAGGGATGCGCTCACCGGCCAGACTCTTGATGGAGCAAACATAAGCTACCAATGCGTGAATTTCCGATGCCCAATAGGGAGGACAGAGTATCCGATGGAAGGCCCATTCCTGACCGGCGCAGCCCCGGTGCTCAACACGAAATTTCCTGACTGTTCCGGGGGACTTGTGATAGCCGAGAAGCAGGGATACCAGATTGCACGCAAGCAGATGACAGTCGGTCCTGGTACAGACGGCTCGCAAGTGACAGTCGATATGTATCCGCTGAAGAATTTCGACTACAGGGTCCAGGTTGTCGAAGACCATAACGGGGTCATCACAAAAAGGAGCCTTGAGGCTGGGGAATATGTGATGATTGATATCAAGGACGATGACCAGGGATTTGAGCAGACCATCGTTTACCCATCTGACTCAGAATACTATTCAAAGCTTGACCTCATGCTTGGTGACTTCACATACAACCTTGACATAAAGCTTGTCACTGATGATACATATCTAGGGGGTCTTGCCCTCAACTGGACACCCTCAGGAGGCGATCTTGAGAGCAGCAGGTACATACTGTTCTATGCAGTGAAGAAAGACCCGCTTGTCGCTCCCCAGACACCTGAGGAGTTCCAGGCGCTTGTCGACTATGCAGTCGAAAACTCTGATAAATACCCTCCCCTGATAAGATGAGATACATAAGGTCCATTGCGGTTTTCATGGCGATTCTCATAGTCACTCTGCCCATCTGCTTTTCCGTCTCCATCGTGCCGAGCACTGTCAAGTCAAAAGACATAACTGATTCAGGCGCGACAGTGGAATGGAAGACCAATGTCCTTGCCAGCGGCAGGGTCGAGTATGGTCAGGACATCAACAACATGAACAGCGTGCCAGAGACTGGCGAGACACAGACAGACCACAGTGTCGGGATAACAAGCTTAAAATCAGGCACAAAATACTATTACAGGGCAATCTCAGAGGATTCGACAGGGCCGGCAAGCTCGGATTATTATTCATTCATCACCAAGCTCTCAAAGCCCACGGGGCTGAAGGCAACAGAGACTACCTCTAATTCTATAACCATAAGCTGGAACAAGCTGGCAGGAGCAGTCCACTATAAGGTCTTCATGGACAGCAGCTATGTCGACCAGACAGATGAAACATCATATACATTCAGCAGCCTATCGCAGTCAAAGGACTACAGCTTTGAGGTCAGCGCCCTTGACGGGAGTGACCTGGAGTCTGCAAGATCTGATGTCCTCAAGGCATCCACAGTCACAGAGCAGATAGGGATAACATTTCTCCAGGTCTCAGATATATCGACAGATTCCTCAATTGTGACCTGGAAGACCAGCAAGCAGGTGGCATGCACCCTGTATTATGACCAGAACACGGCATTGTCCCTCCAGAGGCAGACAGCAGCAGGCACAGACCATTCTGTCTCATTGACAGGACTTGTCTCTGGTTCCAGGTATTATTACCAGGTTAAATGCAGTGACTCAGAATCGCAGAGGAATTATTTTGAGACCCTTGCAGTCGAGCCTGTGCTTTCACTCTCGGGTATCCATACCGCAGACATCACAGCAAACTCAGCGACAATATCATGGCAGACGAATATAGAGGCGTCAGGAAAGGTCCGTTTCAGCACTGACGATTCTTTCAGCCAGGTTATTTCTGACAACCAGAAGACTACAGCGCACAATTTCACACTCACCAGCCTGAACTCAGGCATGACCTATTACTACAAGGTCGAATCTGATGGGATGACTTCGACTTACAGCACGTTCAGGACAATCGACACCGGCACTGTCAATGGCCAAGGCTTTCTGAAGCTTGACAAGACGCCCGGTCTGACTAACAAGAGCACCATCAATGTGAGCGGCACGACTAAAGTGGGCTCAAGAGTGTACATATTTGTCAATCAGGACTCGAGGGCGCAGGTCATGTCAAAGATAAATGGTACAAAATTCAGCTTTTCAGTCCATCTGGACCCGAATGTCATCTACAACGGCAAGAAGGGAAACAATCTTGTCGAGGTCATGTCATGGGATGTGAACGGAAACAAGGCCACAGACTCCTTCCAGATCGTGTGCGACAATTCCCAGCCCATCCTCATACTAGGTAATGTGCCTCCATCGACAAGGGAGTCCAAGGTGCTAATTTCAGGAGTGACTGACCTGGATGCATCTGTGGAGTTCTTCATCAGCGAACGGGGCCAGGGCAAGTTCCAGCCTGATGGCAATGGAAGCTTCAAGCATTATCTCGAACTTAACACTGAAGGGAAATACAATTTCAGCGCTGTCGCGACCGACCCTGCAGGCAACACGTTCAGCATCAGGAAGAGCATACTCCTGGACAGGACAGCTCCGTCGCTTGAATTTGAGTCAGATTTCACCAAGGAGACCCATTTCAAGATATTCAATATCAAGGGAAAGACTGAACCTGGAGCAAAAGTGACTGTCGTGAATTTCGGCCCTTTCGAAGGATACTGCAAGGATGCCAATCTAAAGACCAGGTACGGCGGCTGCAAGGAGTTCATCAGGCACGGTGATAAGTATGAGGAGTTCATGTCGACGATAGACCCCGTGAGCTACGGCCTGGGGCTTGAGATGGAGACGACAGCGGATGGCAATGGTGAGTTCTCATTGACAGTGGGTCTTGTCGAGAATGAAGTCAACAAGGACAGTGTAAACAACCTGCTCTTCAATGTCACTGACAGCGCCGGAAATCCCTATTCAATCGAGAAGAACATCAAGTACAAGCCAGGCTGCGCTGACTGGTCTGTCCAGGAGGGGCTTGTCCAGTCATTCCCATTCAACATCTACTCCCGGGAGATCTCCCAGGGATCAGTAACAGCAAGCTCATTCTTTCCCATAACTTACACAGGTACAGGGACTCCGAAGGTCACGAATATCCATATAGGCAAGGATACGAGCAACCATGGCCTGCTGATGGCAGACGACGACAAGATGAGCGAGCTGCTCGACATCACCCCGACAGGGGCGAGGGCCAGCCAGTACAGCCCGGACACAGGCGAGCTCTATGTCAATGTTCCGATAATTATCAAAAGATACAATGGCAAGGTAGATGACCTGCCTGACAAGCTCAATGCATTCATGCAGGTGGACATAACATATTCAAATTCCCAGGGCACAGCGACATGCAGCGTCTATCCTGTCGCAGTATTCGACATGCAGAAGCCTGAACTGATTACGCAATGGCTCTCTCCTGAGATGATTAACAGGACCATAAAGACACTTGACGAGATGATAAACAACACTAAGCAGGCAGTGAATTTCCTGCGTACAGCATCATTGTACGGCCTTGTCGCTTGCGGCGCCATGATTGCATATGACTATGTCAAGGGTTTCTTCAGCGGAGCCAACACTGTGCAGGCTACCAACCAATGCACCCAGGCCCAGGAAGATATGAAGAATACATATTATGTCTGCGACAGGATACTCTGCCCAAATGTCCCGCCTGTATGCGATGATTTCAAGTCCAAGGACAATGATTACTACAAAGTCGATCAGAACGGTCAGAGAATTGAGGATAACGATGGTAAATTGACCGAGGCCCAGTACATCAACCAGATGAAGATGAACCAGGAGTTCTACAACGGCTACCAGGTATACAGGCAGCAGAATCCCGGCACAAAAAAGACGTATCAGGAGTACATAAAAGATAATCCTGACGGCTTTACTGACCCTTTGAATTCCAACACGCCAGCAAGATATAATGCCGACATCCGCGGTCCTGACAGCT
Organism: uncultured Candidatus Woesearchaeota archaeon; assembly: GCA_963717515.1. Lineage (GTDB taxonomy): Archaea > Nanobdellota > Nanobdellia > Woesearchaeales > DSVV01 > CAYXZQ01. The sequence goes on along the minus strand of OY970338.1, from coordinate 335,873 downwards.
GGTCGACGACAATGGAGTCTGACGGCACAAAGGAAGAGATACATATCGATTATTTCAGGGTGAAGAACAGGAAGATTGTCGACCCTATGCCACCCCCTGTTGATGGAGCCGGCAAGATTGTCGTCCTGCAACAGACCGATATAACCTCCAAGGCCTCGACATGCAAGGACGGAACACTTGTAGTGGTCTCGAAGAAATCAGATTCAAGCGAAGGCACGTTCTATTTTGTTGGCAACAAGGTGGATTCCCTGGATGTCCGGTGCGTCGAAGGCCAGACCCCTGAAGAGCTCGGCCCGCCTGATGTCAATCACCTCCTGGGCTGCTATAGCGAAGATTGTCCGCAGTTTGACAACACAAAATGCTTCGGCCTGGATGACATATCGCCTGCAGGTGGGTTATTCGCATCGGCGAGATGCGTCTGCCTGCCTGGGTTGATGTCCCATCTCGAGAACTGGCTCAAGATTATGGAAGGCGCAAAGGACTGCCTGAAGCAGGCACAGGTTGGCGAGGTCAGGGGCGGTTACTGCGAGAGGCTCCTTGCCCAGTTTGTCTGTGACATACTGATTGAGCTCTTCAAGCTTGTATTGACATTCGCCCAGAACCAGCAGGTTGTTGGCCAGAAAACTTTCGGCCAGGGAGGTATTGGCACTGATTCAGTTAGAGATTCGCTCACGAACTACAAGGCCAATTCACAGCAGGTGACAGACAGCCTGTCAGGAAGGTACGGCGATATTGTCAAGGGAAAGATTGGGCTGTCAAGCGATGAGCTTGTCAACAAGGCATGCGTCGTAGCATTCACAGGAGATTGGTCATTGCTTGACAGCGTGCTCAATAATGTAGTGAGGACTGTCGAGATAGATCCGACCATCTGGCTGGAAGCAGAATCCCGGTCCTATGGATATGATCCGTTCACAGGGCAGATGAACATAGGATACAATATATACATCGGGATAATGCCTGGGGGAGAGACCACCATCAAGGCATGGCTTGAATGCGACCAGAAATTTCCTGGCTACCAATACTGCTCATCAAACGCAGGGACAAGGCCTATTACAGGTGTCCCGAGCCACATGTCAAAGGATACGGCGCCTTTCAACCAGAACCTCATGTTTGTCGACAATAATGCGAAATACTGGTTCAACAAGGCAGTGCTAAGCGTCGACTACAAGGTTGGGGGGGAGGACAGGCATGCAGAGTTGGAGAAACCAATATATAAGAAAGGGGACATATCGGGTGAATGCACATTCTCCATGACAGCAGGAGGTTTCAGCTGCCAAGGAATCACCCAGCTATTGCCCTTGGGCAATGTCCAGCTCTATAGCGAATCCCAGGGCTCGCATCTGTCACCTGCTGTCCCTAGATACAGGCAGGGTGACCCTGTGACAGCCGCAATCAAGATAAACAACCAGTTTGCAGACCCGTTCTACATCATTGTCAAGCCTGATGGGGATACTCCGAAGGAATATAGGGTGGAGGGCTCGAAGGACACACATACGATAACCTCGACATATACAGAAACAACTGGCAGTACAAACCCTGTCTACATGAGCGAGAATGTATATGACCTCTGGCTCACTACAGCAGGGGGAAGCGGTGCAGGGGCGACGACCGGCAGTGTAGGGCAGACTTTAAGCTTAAACAAAGATCTCAATGTGCCTCCGGACATCTTTTCCATATCACGTGATTCTGCTGTGAAGAGCATGTCAGCTGATATCATGGTTAAGCTAAATGACGGCACAGATGCAGGGCCGATCACCTGCTATATTAATCCGGATAATGAAAAATACAAACAAGGGGTCTTTGTCAATGGAAATTTCAAATCACCAACCGAGATGGCTGGTCAGACTTTGATTGATTATTGTAACGGATATGTCTCCCAGCATGATTATGGCACTAATTGCATTGATAAGACTCCAACTGATTTTTCCACATCAACTTATAATAGAGTTTCAGGGAATTATTATTCCTGCATCATACCAGAGGATACGTTCATTGATTTCAAAGGTGCTGATATCAAGAGCATAACAAGTGTTCAATTCTCAAATATTGAATGGGCGACAACAAACATCCAGCTTAAACCTACAACATTTCGTGTCGACTTCCAGGGAATTCCTTCAGCTTCATACACAATTGACACTTCCCAGTCGTCCTCCACCGCAACTTCCAGCTCATCGAGCAGGAGGACAGTCACTATCAATGTATACAAGGATACAGACAACAACGGTCACGGCGACACCCCCATATTCTATTCAGGAGGTACTGGCGACCAGACTATAACATTCACCTATGAGTATGGTGGGACTAACGACAACAGCAGGTTCGACTTCATCGAGCCTGTCGGCGAATATCTCAACAATGACGAAAACAAGGTCCCTATCGGCTTCAATGTCTGGAATCCCCAGCAGTTGTTCATAGCTATCCAGGCGAGGAACAACCAGGTGAAATATGATTGCCTGTGCAAGGTCGATTTCAGCAAAGGAAATGATTGTGTGGATACAGGCAAAAAGACCCAGACCTGCAACCTCGCAGTCAGCCAGAAACGGACAACCTTAGGACAGTCCAAACAACCCCAGTTCCTCGAATTCCTCTGGGATGCTTCTTCACTTGACAGGCAGCCCACCACGATGTATGATTTCTTTGTCTACAACAAGGAGAATGCGGCATTCCAGGACAAGGTCAGGAGGACTTTCCAGTTCGACAAGGACGGCAGGCTGTCTCAGGATGCGCTGGACATCTGCCTTGGTGCAGGCTACTGCGAAGGCGGCTTTGGTGAGCCTGTTCAGTCTCAGCTTGATACCCTGCTGACGACTGATACAGCTGCAGGGCCGACTGTGACTTAAATACCATGACTGATTTCCAAGAAATAGTTTCACTCGCCTGTATTCTCTTCCAGTCTCTTCTTCTCGTCGTAGAGCTTGGAATGGGAGTATTTGTCATGCATCGCTGCCAATTTATTTGGCTGCTCAGATAGGGTTTCAAGCATTTTATTGAGCGGCATCTTTTCAGCAATTGCATAATGGTCCAGATGTGTCTTATGCATCGTCCTCTTGTTGACCATGTCTGAATATACACCTGCAAACTGTATCTTCTCTTCATCGCTGAAGTCTGTCAGATACTTTGATTCGATTGCATGTGAATACATCGTGGTCTCAGTGCTGGCGAGTCTATCAATAATCAGTTTGAATATCTCCTTATTGCTCGGATCCCTTTTGAATTCCTCTATGAGTTCCTGGGCTGACTTATCACCTTCTCTGGTGCGACCTGAATTTAACAGGTTGACGAGTCCCATATACACCTTGTCCTTGTCTTCCTCATCCTTGAGAGCGGAATATAGCGGATGGTCGATCCCTCCAAGGACTTTCTTGAAAAAATCCATGACACCGTCCATGTCTTTGATATCCTTGTAATCAGGCGTATTATAATTCCTGTATTTATTAATGACATCTTCAAGTTTCATATCTGTCTCTACATGGACCTTTGCAAAAGCCTCCTTGACCTTGTCGCTTATGTCTGTAGTCTGGTCCCTGTGGTTTGTGTAGGAGTCTGGGATGTCTTTCTTTATCTTGTCGACCCTCTTGTCATAGATATCATCATATTTCTCTTTTGCTTCATCATCTGCCATGTATCCATCATCTGTTACTACTCCAATATAAACCTTTCGCTTTTTATTGTTCATAGAAAGACCTAAATGTCCCACAATTAGATAGCATACTATAACAATATTTATAAAAAAACCCGGATTTTAATGAAGAATAATGGCAGACGAGCAGAAAGAGCAGTTCACTCCGGAGAACATCCCGCCTGAGGCGAAGAAGAAGCTTGAGAAGATAAAGTCCAAGCTCGACAAGTTCAAGGACAGGCTTGTCAAGAAATTCGACAAGTACATAGCCGGCATTGCGCTGCTGCCTCCGCCGAAACAGGAAGAGGGAAAGCCTGCTGATTCTGAGAAGATAAATGTCCTTGTGCTGGTCGATGATTCCGACTCCATGAAGATGAGCAAGCTCGAGCTCAAGGAGAAGCTTGAGAAGATAATAAGCAATGAGGCAGCAGAGACAGACAAGAATCTCCAGCCCCAGACAGTTATACTCTCCGAGCTCTGGCAGTCATGCTATGATGCAAAGCCCGAGCTCCTTCAGCTTATAGCAATATCAGCCCCCATCCATGATAAGGGGATGCTTGCTGCTGTAAAGATTTCCGAGATCCACAAGACGATGGTCCTCAAGAAATTCGAGAAATACATCGTCAGCTATGTCCTTTCAGGCTCGCTTGTCAGGGGCGAGGCTACAGACCAGAGCGACATCGATGTCATGGTCATAATAGACGATACCGACGTCAAGAAGATGACAAGGGCTGAGCTCAAGGACAAGCTCAGGGCGATAATCATCGGCATGGGCATCGAGGCAGGCGAGATGACAGGCATCAGGAACAAGCTTAACATCCAGGTCTACATACTCACTGATTTCTGGGACTCGCTAAAGGAGGCGAACCCCATAATATTCACGCTCCTCAGGGACGGGGTCCCGTTCTACGACAGGGGGCTCTTCATGCCCTGGAAGCAGATGCTCAAGATGGGAAAGATAAAGCCCTCGACAGAGGCGATCGACATGTTCATGAGCTCAGGCGACCAGATGCTCAAGAGGGTCCATTTCAAGCTCAAGGAGATAGGCATGGAGGACATATATTATGCGATACTGACCCCAAGCCAGGCAGCTCTCATGCTCTTCGGAATACCCCCGCCTGCTCCCCGCGAGACAGCAAAGCTCATGAGGGAGATATTTGTCAGGAAGGAGAAGCTCCTCGAGGAGAAGTTCGTGAGCATCCTCGAGAAGAATATCGACATCAGGAAGAGGCTCGAGCATGGGACGCTGGAGAACATATCAGGGAAAGACATCGACCAGCTCCTCTCTGATGCAGAGAAGTATCTCAAGAGGGTCAACCGCCTGTTCACCCAGATAGAGAAGATGAAGGAGAACGAGAGCATCCTGCACATATACGAGACAACCGTGACAGTCATAAGGGACATCCTCAGGCTCGAGGGCGTGGAGAAGGTCAAGGACGCAGACATCGTCAGCACCTTCAGGGCAGAGATGATACACAAGGGCGAGATACCTGAGAAATACCTGCGTATCCTCAAGCAGATAATCAAGGCTAAGAACGATTATGACCAGAAGAAGCTCTCCAAGACAGAGGTCGAGGAGGTCAAGAAGGTCAGCAATGACTTCACCAGGTACATGGTCGAGCATCTGCAGAGGAAGAGGGGGCGTGAGCTTGAGCAGGCGAAGATAAGGGTCAAGCACGGCGAGAGGTTCGGCGAGGTCATCCTCCTCGGCAAGAGCGCATTCATAATCCACGACATCGACAACGAGGACAAGGAGATAACAAAAGCGGCTTTAAAAGATGACGGCTCCCTGGGCGATATCAAGGCAAGCAGTCTCGAGGAGCTGGAGAAGGCCCTTGCGAACATGAAGACACATGATAAGGTATTCATAAGGGAGAAGCTCTTCGAGGATCTCAAGGAGATATTCGGCAAGGATGTCAGGATAATGGTGAATTACTGACAATTTCATACTTTTTTTCAATCAAAATTTTTTTTTGCCCCGGGAGCAATATTTAAATACCAGTACCCTGATAAAATGCCCTATGTTCTATGATATCACCCTGACAGTGCGTCGGGAAGCTTGCAGTAAAGTACATCTTTTGAGATGAAGAAATGCCAATAGCTCTCGCTCTCTCATCACAAAAACAAAGCATTTAAATATTACTAACTCTTACCATCAGTAAAATGGCATACCCGAAAAAAGAAGACAACATAGTCGGATTGTTTTTCAATGAGCCTACCAAGCACTGGCACTTCAAGGATATTGTGAATCAGGCTGGAATCAGCGGGCAGAGGGCTAATTTCTGGCTTAAGAAGCTTGTTGCCGATAGAATAATCAAACGGATAAAAATTTCTGGACAAATGCCATATTACATCGCAAATTTTAATACTTCAGCATACAAAAATTCAAAAAAGATATTTGCCCTGAATAAGATGCAGGATACAGGGCTTCTTAACAGATTATCTGCCCTAAAAAAAGCCAAGGCAGTTGTCCTGTTCGGAAGCTTTGCCAGGTCTGACTGGAACACTGAGAGCGATGTTGATATTTTTGTCCTTGGCGATCCTGGAGAGTTGGAATTCGGGTCGCTTTGGGAAGGGAGGACACTTGAAGTGCATACTTGCAGGACGCAGGAAGATATCAAGGCAATACGTTCAGGACTGATGAACAATGTCGTAAAAGGGTTTTTCATAAAAGGAAGCGTGCATGACCTTGTGGAGGTATCGATATGATAAAAGACCTGGAATCAACATATGGCAGGTGTGATGCTGATGGTATCTACAAAGTAAAGGAGGAAGTTGACATGGACTTGATACGATCACTGGCGGACAATGGTGAAAGAGGATTGAAATTCATCAAGAAAGCCTCAAGAACAATATCCAAAAGCAGTACTGACTGGACATTTGTATTCAGGGAATACTATGAAGCTCTCAGAGGGCACATAGAAGCTTTCATGCTCTTCGACAAGGTGGATGCAAGCAATCACCAGTGCAAGAACGCCTACATCTGCTTCAAGCATCCGGAGCTGGAACTGGACTGGCAATTCCTTGAGACCGCCAGGCTTAAAAGAAACGCTATCAATTACAAGGGACAGTTGCTTAAATTTGAAGACTGGAAGGCGCTGCAAATAAACTTTGATCTTCATATCAGTAAATTATCAAGGGAAATTAAGAAAAGATTGGTTCAATCTTGACACTTTTTTTAAATTTTTAAACACAAATCCCATATTCTCTCAAGCAAGAGCAATATTTAAATACCAGTACCCTGATAAAAGTCCCCATGCTATATGACATCATAGTCGTCGGTGCCGGGCCTGCAGGCCTCACAGCCGGGGCGAATGCGGCGAACAGGGGTCTTAAGACATTGATACTCGAGGGCCAGTCAAAGCCCGGGGGCCAGCCCTTCAATTTCTACCCGAAGAAGACCATCATAGATTTTCCCGGGTTTCCTGACGGCGATATCAGGGGAGGAACTATCTGAAAGGCTATACCTCCAGGCAATCAATTCCAAGGCAGAGATAAGGATGAACGAGCCGATGGTGGACCTTGACATCCAGGGTGAAGTCAAGAAGATAAAAACAAAGAAGAACATCTTTGAGACAAAGAAGATAATTTTATGCACCGGGCTTCACAATATACCGAGGAGCCTGGATGAGCTGAAGGATGATCACAGCAGCAATGTCCATTACTTCATCAAGGACCCGGAGAGATTCAGGGAGAGGCGGGTCCTGGTCATTGGCGGAGGGGATACGGCATTTGACAGGGCAAACATGCTCGCGGGGAAGGCAGAGAGCATAACATTGATTGTGAGGGAAGACATGGCAAAGGCTAAGGAGAACTCTGTCAGGCTTGCTGAGAAGAATGGCGTTGAGATAATGTACAGCACAAGGCTTGTCAGCTTCGCAAGCGAAGACTCTGCTGCCGAACTGCAGTACAAGGACAAGGAAAGCTTCCATCTGCCTATAGATGATATTATCGTGTCAATCGGGTTTGTCTCATCCCTGGAGGTCCTCAACAGGGCAGGGGTCAAAAAAGACGGGCACGGCATGATAGCTGTCGACCAGAACATGGAGACCTCTGTCAGGGGTGTCTTTGCAGCAGGGGACATAGTGGGCGATGTGAAGCTCATCTCTGTCGCATGTGCAGAAGGCATAATTGCGGCGATAAACACCTTCAATGAGATAAAGAAGCCATACTGGCTGGAATGAATGAAAAATTATTTATATCCTTCATCCCCCAAAAAAGTTAAAAAGGGGCTGAAAATGAGAAAACTGATTATTGTAATCCTGGTATTGATTATTGCCTGCTCAATAGCTAATGCTTCATATTCTTCTGATTTTGATTTTACTGAAGCGGACAGGATAGTCGGGGCCCTCTCAGAAGGGATCAGCGTCGACCAGGCTCTCATAACTTATTACATGCTGAATTTCCAGAAAGGGGACTGTGCGGATTACTCGTGCTCAGCAGAGGAGTCTGCAAATGAGACAGACTGCAAATGCCTTGGGATTTCGCACGGGGAGATGTGCTTCGACATCTTCCAAAAATCGACAGCAAGCAAGTCGAGCTTCACACCTAATCATGCAACAGATTACTGCCTTGATGAGGGCACACTGATGGAGGGTTTCGTCAACTGTGCATGGTTTGATGAATCATACTGGCTCCAGGTAGACTGCCCAGAGGGCTTCAAGTGCAGTGACGGCGCATGCGTAAGCAAGACAAACACATCAATAGGCCCTGTGTTCAACATATCGATAGACGACAACGGCACTATCACCCATGCGGATTACATCACGATGAATGGGACAAGGGTTTCGAACCTCACAAGGGCAGTCTTAGGAGCCCGGAACACTATAGAATCAGCAGACAGCCTCTATGTGGATTCTATCCATTATGAAAATGTGACCAGGATGCGGTTCATGGACCCTGTGCTGCGCGATGTCTCATATGCTGAGCTCCCCGATGTCTTTTCCGACGGGATGGTAATATCCAACACAACCAATGCATCCATCAGAAAAGACGATGTCAGAAATGCTATGGATGTTGATATTGAGTCCGGCAGTTTCAGCATGGTTGATCCTTTGGACAGGTCAAGGCTGCTTTTTTCAGGCCCTTCACAGCTCTCGATAGTCTCCCTTAACAAGAGCCTGGAAGTGAATGCAACAAGGCTTGATGTCCTAATAGGCTTCACCATTCCATCCCCTCCTTTCATAAGGATAGTCGGCAACAATACCAGGTTCAGGGTATTCATAAGGGACGGCAGGCTGCATTATTATATCGAGGATGCTGCATTCTACTTTGACGGCGGAGACTACCAGGAGGTCCTCAGGACAGGCAAGGGCTCTGATATTATGATAGACTACCAGCTGGGGATAGTCTGCGTGAATCTTTCAGAGGATGCTGGTTACTACTATCTTGATAGGATGGACTTTCCTGCTTCCTTCGGTGTTGAAAACAGATATGAATGGAATTATGTATTCTGCTCCCGGAAACTCGGAAACCCTGTCGCAGGAAAGAAAGATGGCTATGCTGATATGGTCCAATCAGGGCTGAACCTGACAGGCGCTGTTGCATACTTAAGGCCTGTGGCAGGAAGCATTGATATCAATGGCAGCTTTTCAGACCTTTATACGAGCAATTCAACAAACAATGCGCTCTTTGACATTAACAGAGGCATCATAAGGGATATGCAGATTATGGCCTATCCTGTCCACGGGACCGTGAGCCATATGTCTTTCTTCGGAGTCCTCGAGGATGATGGAAGGTATGCATATGTAGCCGGGAAAAAGCATGATTTTGTCAGGGCTTATAGCACGGCCGGGTCTGGTGATTTAATCGATGTAAGGGATGATATTCTAGTCCAGAGGAGCCCAAAGAGCAAGGTGACTATTTTCGGCCCTGATTCTGATGCCCTCCATCAGTTTGAATCAACCCTGTACAGTAACGACTGATAAAATCAAAAAATTTAAATAGGCTTTTATCCCAGGAATGTAAAACTTTTACAAAATTTCAAAAAAAGGGGTGGTAAGATGAGTTATTTCACGACAATAGGTAATGCTATTGGGAGTCCTTTGAGCTATTTGGGGCAGCAGTTCCTGTATGCCCTGCCGAGCATCATATTCATCACGATAGTGATACTTTTCGGCTATCTTCTTGGCTGGCTGCTTGGCAATCTTGTGAAGCATGCACTTCACAAGATGAAATTTGATGAGAAATTCAAGTCCCTCCATATTGCTAAGCCGCTTGAGAAGATCAAGGTTTCAGGCCTCATCGGATGGGTCGTCAAATGGTACACGTTTATAATTTTTGCCGCTGCTGGAGCGAACTATATCAATCTTTATCCGATAACAGACATCATCACCACATTCGCAGAATGGTTCCCAAAACTCATGGTTGCCTTGGCAATAGGCCTTCTCGGGGCAGTTTTTGCAGAGTATGTCTACAGTATGGTCCTACAGATACACATGACAGAAAAGGCGGTCTTTGCAAACATTGTGAAGTACTTCATCCTGATAATTGTCGTGACCATGGCGCTTGACCAGGTCATCGACATCAGCGTCCTCGAAAAAGCTGTGCTGATAATACTTTCTGGCATTGCTCTTGGAATAGCCCTGGCATTAGGCATCGCATTCGGGCTGGCACTCAAGGACGAGGCATCAACCTGGGTAACAAAAGCGAGAAAATAATCAAATTCTTTTTATTTTTTTTTAAATTATGAGATAAAGAATAATAAAAAAAAAGAAATCCCTTATTTTCTGACCAGCGACACAACCATCCACACTACCAGTCCGAGCAGAACAAGCACCACGAATGCAAGCAGCACGACAAACCATATTGAATTTGTGAACTGCTCAAATGCGTTGTAGCTCACTGTTGTGGTCGTGGGCTGGGCGATATTGACCTGCTGGGGCTGGGTCGGTTGCTGGACAACCTCTATCTCCACCGGTTTCTGGGGTTGGGTCTGCTGCTGTTGCTGTTGAGTGGGCGGCGGGGTCGTGACACAGTCGGTTACGATAAGGTTGACGATGTTCACATTGCTGTCATGACCGTTGTTGAAAAAGACCTCCATGCGGATAGGATAGGTCCCTGCCTGGATATCTTTCCCAATCGAAAAAGATGTCGTTGTGCTCCACAATGTATCCTCATCATCATACGAGCCTTCCTGCAAGTCAGTGATAAGCTCATTCTTGAATAGGTCCAGAGCATCGTTCCTGATTGTCACCTGAACATCATCCTCATCCCTTGCGCCGAGGTTCTGGATCTCGTAGCTTAGGTCAAAGTTCCTGCTGCAGCTCACTGTTGAAGGGTTGAGGTCTGCCCTAGTGAATTCTACGTCATGGTTATCTTTCTGGGTCTCTACATCTACATCAAAATCAATATCATAATTGGTCCCGCCCTGGTCATCGCCCTGGAGGTTGCAGCTGATTGTGTAGGTCTCTCCGTCATCTGCCTGTTTTGAGATGTCGAATTGCATACTCTCCCTGCTGCTTCTCTCACCAGGATTGAGCCTGCCGAAATCAACGTCTTCATCGATCTCGTCATCATCCCCAATGCTATCGAGCGTGCAGTCCAGTGTCACATCCTCTATATCGTGGTTGTCTGTATTGTCAGGCCATGTGTTCTCGACCCTTACCTTCAATGTCAGAGTTGCGCCTGGCTTTACATCCCTGATTCTCCCTGCATCGCCCCTCATTGCTCCTGATGCACTCAGGTCGTCATCATTGCATGATGGGCTGCATGAAGCAGAGACATCGTTTATCTGTAACCTGTTCTCTGAGATGCTGATTGTGAAATCCTGTGTTGCTGTATCAAGGCCGTCACTAACCTGCACTGATACGGTCTGCCTGCCTGATTGGTTATCGGACGGTGTCCATGTGATTGCGCCTGAAGCGACATTTATGTTCATCCCTGCGGGTGACTGGAGAAGGGCAAACACCAGCGAATCACCGTCTGCGTCAGAGGCCTTGACATTGTATGTATAAGTCTCGTCCACAGATGCTGTTTTAAGTGCAGAGGATGTTATCTTCGGCGCACTGTTCTGGATGGACGCGATATTCGATGATTGAGTCTGTCCCTCGGACGAGACAATGCATCGGAAATCATCCCCTTTTGTTGTCTGGGTGCTTGCAATTGTCAGGGTCTTTTCCTGGCCATCATTTACTGAGATTTCCTGAGTCGTCAGGTCTGAGCCGTCCTTCTGCCATGTCACATTCGCATTATACAATGATTCATTTCCTGTAATCTGGAATGAGCAAACAAGCGTGTCTGTGGTGACAGGTAATGTAGGTGTCACTTTTACTGTGATATCATTTATTTCTGCTGCTGCAGTGAATATACTGATTAGAAATATGCTGATTAGCAAAAATACCGCCTTATTCATCTTAAAATCCATTTTACAAACCTCCGTTTATCCAATTTCCCCACTTAAGCATTATTTGCTAGTTTTTATTGGAATCAGACGTATTCTAAGCCTCTGATTAAATTTCTAAGCCCGGAAACCGCCCTATCATCCTATTACAACTCCAAAGTCGTAAAATGCTGTGTTATTCCGTAGTGGTGAAGGATATATATAAAGCTTTTGAAAATAGCTGCTAAGAAATCCCTGTCAGCCCTGCTGCTTTCTCTCGAGCTCGGGTACAGAATCCTTGACTGTCTTGGCAATCTTCTTCATGTTGTCACTGTTTATCGTCAATGGGTATCCCTGCATGACGACTTTGAGCTCTTCAACTGTACTTGGCAATATGTCCACAATCTTGTATATATGCTTGTCAGCAAGCCTCGGGATCTCAAGCTTCCTCAGATTATCGACCAGCTCCTTTGACTCTTTTGTTCCGAGCAGAGTGAAAGTGTTCAGGTACTCGTCTGTCTTCTGTATCCTGTAATTGAGCTCCTTCTCTCTTTTCTTAATCTTTTCGAATTCTTCCCGTACCTCGAACATGGGAATTTCCTTTTCCTCGATTATATCAGGTTTTATAGACATTTTACACCTTCCTGAAATGCACAGGATGGACTATCAGGGTCTTTTCCTTATCCCTGTCTTTTATAAGTATCTCAAAGCATCTGCCTTTCTTTGAAGAGACTATCCCAATCTTACCATGGAAAACAGGGTTGTACATGCCATTCTGGTATGCCGGCTCAGCCTTGAGGCACACTTTGTCCCCTATATTCACTTCCTGGAAATATCTTGTCAGGGATATCTTTCCCTTGTCTTTCAGGGGTTTTCTGAGCTTGTTCCTGCTTTTCCTGCGGAATCCGCCTATTCTTGTCACCATGCTTTGAGTGAGACTTCGAGGTTATATAAAAAGCTTTCTGATTGCTACAACATTAGTTAAGTTTTTAAAGGTCTCTTCTCCAATCTCCATTACAGGGCCCCTGTCTTCTCAGTTAAACAGAGATATAATTATAATCTTTTGACTCGTATTTAAATATTGTTAACAATACTACTATGATAATCAAAATGATGGTTGTACAACTATTTTAGTCATGTACACATTATTTGTCTGATAATATATCAGGATTTTGCTCACCAGTTGATAATGAGCTTAATGGTGCCGAACAATGCAGCTACACTTACGATAAATGCAACATAAGGATTAAGTCCCATTCCAACTGCAAAAAGCGTTAGGACAATCGTTCCAGCTACTGATGCTAACAGTAAGGTTTCATACCCCACCTAAATCACCTTCTAAGTTAGTATAGAAACATTCAAGAATTCGTTCGAAATATCCTCGTTTAAAGAGGTGCTTCTGATGAATTCTTACACCTCTTTTTCACGCGCAAACACTGTTTGCAAGGAATATTTCTATCCAGTATGTACAATGTTGTTAATATTTATAAAGATTACTGTTATGGATAGCTAGGAATCAAGCTTTTCAAGTCTTTTAACTAAGAATTTTCTGAATTCAGGGATATTGGGTACATCTATAACTCCGTAACCTATTATTTGACCATTTTCAGGATTTTTCCGAAGTTTTGGTAAAATACAGCACTTAATAATATCCTTGCTAGTATCATAATCTTTCAAGAATCCAGTAAAAGCACCAGCAATGTAGTCAGCTAATTGGATACCAATACTGTGATGAGAAAATTCCATGTTCAGGCTATCCTTTATGTGTTTGTACTCCTTTATGAAATCACCTGCTATGAAGATGTCATGATATGCATTTCTCAAAAGTCTATCTTTATCTGGGTTAATTGGATCCACAAATAGGACACATAAATTGTTATTCGATGATTGTATCTCCATTTCAATCCTTTGCATAATATTTTGAATATGCATTTTTAGAAAATTTCTTTCTTGATAATCAATATTTGATTCATTTGGAAATACAGTAATTGTAATGCTCGCTTCAATATCTGACACTAACATGAGTGAGTCTTTGATAAATTTGGCAAGAGTTTCAATCTCAAATTCCCTTAAGAAATAGTATGGTTTATTTTCAGCAATTTTTTCATTATTCTTTACTTTGTGATACCATAGAGACCATAAATATGACCACTTAACTTCTTTTTCTATTGGAATGTTATATTTTTCTTTAATAGTTAGAAATTTCTTTTGCAGAGATAGCCAATCATTTGATTTCATTAATAATGAAGACCTAATATAAAAAGGATGACTAGTATTAAAGTATGTTGACCTTTCAGACCTGTAATCCCCACATTCGTCGCTAAATGCAAAATATATAGTCATCTGAAAGGATAATATTAAACAATTAATAAAATTTCTTAACTAGTAATTAATGTTTAAGTAGGTCCAACAAATATATAAAAAGTTTATGAAAAAAAGGGGGTCATCCCCCCCTGAAAACAATTCTGTTGCCCTCAAGCTTCCTGTAGAAGCAGGAGTCCCTGAAGTTCCCGTCGCCGTCCTTTTGGCAGCACGCTCCCCTCATCTTATCCACTACATAGACGAGAGCGTCCAGGTCGCAGTCCACGAGTATATCCCTGACTTCCATCCTGGAGCCAGAGATCTCCCCGTAGGTCCACAGCTTATCCCTGGAAGTCGACCAGAAGGTCGCATATCCAATCTCGACAGTCTTTTCAAGCGCCTGCTCGTTCGCGTACTTGAGCATCAGCACATCTTTTGTCTCGGCATCCTGCACTACGACGGGAAGAAGCCCTCCTCTCTTATCAAAATCAAGTCTTTCATCTATTCCCATTTACATCACCTTTGTGTTAATTTCATCAACAATCATAATTGTCCTGAGCTTCCGTCCTGATGAGATACATCTGCCTGCTTGCAGATTCAATTCACACCCTTTACAGATGTCGAGAATGAGATCTATGAATACCCTGTGCCACCTTGTTCATGCTTGATTCCCTGTTCTGCCTTTTTGTCTTTTCCATTTTTGCTGCCTCCGCCTGTACGGCAAAGCAGATGCCAGGAATTGCACCTGAAGTCCGGGCTTCACAGGCCCATGTGTTCTCCTTACACCACATCTGCATAGAATTTTAGATTCATGATAGGATTTTAAATTATATCGATGGAAGAAATCAATGATGATGATACATTGCGTATATCATATGACTGGTTAAGCAATGCTGGTATTTAAATTTTATGCATGGAGCGGCTTTATTTATGGATGAAATCAGCGGATTGAAAAGATTTATATACCAGGAATCACAGGAATCCACGCAATGTTTGGCATCGGAAAACCCGTTAAGGTCTCTGAAAGGATAGGCAGTACAGATGTCGAAATCCGACTTGTCTCCCATAAATACCCTGAAAAGCTCTTTCTCGAGGACATGGAAATTATGAGGAATGTCAACCTGAGGAACTACAGGTTCTCCTATGACAAGGATGATAAGGGTTACAAGGCTGCTTCACCCATCCCGAAAGAGCTACTCAAGAGAGCTGAGGAGAACAGGGGTACAGAGGTCCTCCAGGACAAGGACATCGCCTTCCAGCTGAATAAGGGTTTTGCACCCAGGATTGATTACAACGATTTCAGGAAAATCTCGCTTGATTTCCTTGCAAAGACAATGTCCTATCTGATAAGGCATGGGGCAATGTCCGACCTGATAAAGGATAAGACCCGCTTCTTGATATTCTTTGATGTCATCGATAGCATGGAGAAAGGCTATCTCGCATACCAGCATGAAAAGAGGTCATTCAACAATGTCGTGACCCTGGAGGTAAGCGGCGCATACCTTGTCGGGAGGATATACGCTCCGTGGATATATTCCAGGAAAATCGACTCCTCCCATGTCATCAAGCTTGTTGGCCATGAGCTCGTCCATTATATCCAGCAGATGAAGAAGGCATGGGACTGGCATTATTTCATGAAGGCGAGGCTGAAGAACAGGTATGACGAGGGCGAGTTCCATGACCTGAGGAATATCTCTGTCCTGTTCGAGGTCTATACCCTGCTGCACCTGGAGGGAGTCGCCTGTTTCTATGAGTGGCAGAACATGCCCTATGTCGAGTTCGACCTCGGCAAGATAACAAAGGAGATGGGTATCCTGGCAAAGATTTCGCTAACCACTGATTTCAAGGAGGCTGAGAGGCTCTATGATGAGGAGTTCAGCCCCACAGGAAGGTCAGGCGAATACAGGATAGGCTATATAATGTGCTATATCATCGGCCTTTCCTTGATGATGAGGACGAGGTCAGGCAATCCTGTACTGAGATTATTCAGTCCTGATGAGACCATACATATAAGTGAGCTGCAGGGCCATATCCTGAAAAAGAGGAAGGTCAGGCTTGAGCAGCTCGACGCTCATACCATGAAGTCTGTCTATATGATGCTTGCAAGGGTCAAATCGCACACGCATTTCATCGAGATGTACATGAAAGCATGCGATGCCCTCCATCTCAAGAAGCCAGTGATGTTCATAGACCTCAATACCTTAAAGAAGATGTACGTAGTCCTGACGAGGGAATACGGGGCATACCTAAAAGAGAAACAGGGAAAGGGATGAATATGCTCAGCACTTGAGCGTCCTGCAGATATCCCTGAGGGAGCTGTCCATCACTTCCTGGAACACCTGGCCGTAGGTCCTGTCCATTCCCGGGCAATAAACCTTCTCAGTGCATGACTGGTCCCACAATGGGTCGCTCGCAGAGATGTCGTGATAAAGCCCTTTTGTCAAGCCGCTGGATGGCACGACTCTGGATTTGGAAAAATTTATCTGTACAGAAATCTTGCTTATATTATAATCATCTCCATATGTCCTGCGGACGATGTTCATTCCCCTGTCTGTGATGTCTTGAATCCTGGGCGGAAAAACCATATTTTCAAAACATCCAAGCTCATGGATCTCGTACCTGTGCGTGCTTGGTGTTTCTCGTATGTCTGATTTGATAAGCCTGTGCTTGTACAGTCTTCCAATATTGGTTTCAGGAATGTATGAATAATCGATTTTAAAAGTTTCGATGTCATGGTGGCTTACAGGCGACCTGAGGACAGCCTCAAACACCCTGTCGGCAAGGCTGTTTTCGTCTGCAAATGCCATAGGTCCCAATATTCTGATGCCTGCTACAGAAACACCTGTTACGTGCATGAATTTTCTCCTGGTAAGCTTCATTTTATTATGGTGAACAGGGGCTGCTTATAAAATTATCGAATGTGTCATCACTATCGGATTATAAATTATTCTCCCATGTTATGGCTGGATATTCATCAGACAAAATAAAGTATCACAGGCAATAGCAGGCAGCCCATCCCGTGCGTCCTGGTTATCTTTGTGACTGCCGGGATGATGCCAACCGCAGTGCTGATGAAAAGTATGAACAGACCGAGCCAGCCTGTCAAGATGCCTACTAGAAGCGTTATGAAGAGGATTATGCCAGCGACAAGCAACCTGTAGTTGACTTTCGTGATGAGCTTAGAGAACAGCTTGCCTATCTTCAGGACAAGAAATACAGATAAGGAGCCTGCAACGAGGGTTGCGCAGAGGAATATTATCAGCGTATTGACGTCGACAGAGCTCAAGAGCTGCTGGACAGCAATGATAGAGCCGTTTCTTGCCTTACCAAGCACGTAAAGCGTCGCCATGGACAGGATGAAATTGACTGTGTTGATTGAGCCCATGAGCACCATGAACCCATTGTCGCCGAGCTTCCTCGTTATCTGCATCGATATCACTGCTGCTGTCGCAGCTCCGAGGCCGGGCATCACAGCAGTGATGAACCCAGAGAACTGTCCTGACAGCAGTGCCTGGACAGTGACTTTGGGCCTTAGCTTTACCCTTTGCTCCTGCTTCTGCTCAGGCAGGCTCTGGCTCTCGTTGAGGGATATCAGCAGCGTCGATATCCCGAACATGCCAGAGAGCATCGGAAACAGGGGGTCGGAAAAATTCGGTATATTCAGGACAATAAGCCCGAGCGAGCCGGACAGGAAGAATACAAACAGGGCCCAGAGCTTTTTTCTGTCCCGCAGTATCATGAAGACCGCAGTTGCGATGAGGAGATAGCCTACATAGCTCTTTATGATGGGATACCCATATTTGACTATCAAAAGGAAAACCGGGAAAAGAATGATGGACAGCAGCACAGCCCCGAAGCTGCCGACGAGAGTGAGCTTGACAGCCATGAGCCCCTGCCCTTTCAGAAGATACCTGTGGCCTGGCAATACCCCTAAGGCGGTTGCTGATTCCGGGGCGCCGAGAAATATCGATGGGATTGCATCGAGGAAAGTGTGGGTGACAGACATGGCAATTATGAAAACAGCGAGGGATAGGGGATGGAAATATTTCAGGAGCCAGGTGGTAGAAGAGAGTAGCATGACAGAGACAAGGTTTATGTGGATCCCTGGCGTGAGGCCGGTGATTATCCCTGCAGACACACCGATAAGGATTGCCAGGACAAATTCCCAGAACATCTTATCAAGGGCAGTTTGGAGCATTAAATTCCTGTCGGCGATAAGACCGGAAAAACTGGCATAATTACTGTAAGATATACGGACTTACCGAATCTATCCTGCCATGCAAACAGACAGGGATGAACAAATTTACAGATGATGCAAAAATTCTGAAACTTATGACAGCCTACCTGTGCCTGTGAGAATTGTGATGGTATCTTATCGGATTGCTGACACCGTGGCTGGTATGATGAGTCCGCCTCCTGTGGTAGGTGGTCTGGTAATGATTATTGTTTGTCCTGAATTTATGTGGTCGCCCGTAATGAACAATCCCCGCTGATTGAGAATGGTAATATTTCGGTGAATGGATAAATACAGATTCGGCTGGTGGACGGTAATAATGCCTTCCGGTTGATGCATAGCAGCCTGAAAGCATTAGCATCACAAGGCTTGCTGTTATCCCTTTGGAAACCTGTAGCAAACGGGAACTGCCTGTGCCGGATTCTTGCAGGGAGGCTAATGATTCAATGCTGTCTTCCATTTCAATCATGAAGAGGTGATACTTATCAAGTATTTAATTTTTACTGTCCAGCAGTGACTTCAGACGCCGATTCATATGCTTTTTCAGACGGAGAAATAATATGCACCAACAAGTTTATATATAACATCTGCAATTTATGAGGGGCTATGATAAGTGATGACATCCGGGTCAAATGCAGGAGATGCGGCAGGGAAGCAAAGGCAGCGTCATTCACGCTTGACCATGTCTACAAGATGATGGTGTGTCCGTCCTGTGTCGCAGAAAGGAGGTCAGGTGACCTCAAGAATGCACAAGGTAGCCATAAACATGCCTCAAATGATACTGTTAAGGCTGTTCCAAAGACTGAAGCTGTCACAAAAGGGCATCTGATTCAGGAAAAGAAAACACAGAAGATGGCCAACACGGCAGATGCAGGTGATAATGGACGGATAAGCTTAGTCTGCAAAAACTGCAGATACAGGTTCACATTCAGGAAAGATTCCAGACGCGAGCCAGATTGCCCATATTGCGGCGAGACAGTGAGGGCTGAGTAGAATATGCTTTATGAACTTTTGAAGCTGACAATACTGTTCTTTGTAATATTTGACCCACTTGTAAGCCTTGCGATATTCTCTGCTGCAACGCACCTGTTTGATGACAATGACAAGAAGAGGGTGAAAAGGCTCTCAATCCTGGTAGCTGCGCTCCTGTCCCTCATAGTATTGCTATTCGGAAATAGCATCCTCAACATCTTCAGCACATCGATTGATGAATTCAGGGTCGCAGGGGGTCTTATCCTTGGCATACTGGGCCTCAAGATGGCATTAGGCATCCCTTTAGCGAAATTCGACAACAGCAAAGACAATAATGCCAGAGCGATAGCGTCTATCATAGGCACTCCCCTCCTGACAGGGCCGGCAGCGATAACAGCAATCATCATATCCACGCAGGACTTCGGAAGAGGTATTACTGCGATTTCGCTTGTGATAGTTCTGTTGGTTACAGCAGTCATGTTCCATTTTTCAGATACGGTCATGAGGCTGTTCAATGAGACCACTATCCAGGTCAGCACGACGGTCCTCGGCCTTGTTACCCTGTCCTGGGGCGTGGGCTTCATAGTTACCGGGCTCAGTGCAATCATCTAGGAAAACATATCCAGAATGAGTTCAGGCTGGATTTATCATGACCCAGACAGAAAAATTTAAGTAGAATAGCAGTTGACCTAGATGTATGCTGGATAGGAACAATTTCCACAGCCCTTCATTGGAATCAGTGGAGGCAGTCGAGAAAACTGCCAGGAAGTATAGCCAGGAATACGGAAAAATCCAGCTCTGGGAAAAGCAGCCTAAGAAAATGATGTTCCAGACATTCCAGCTCATTCTTGGATATCTGGAGGATTCCGGGAAGTTACTGATAGACAAGGATGGTTGCATCATCTGGGTATTTGACCCGGATGGCATAAAGAACATCCTTTCCAATGATGTGGAGCTAAGATAGGTTTTTCCCCTGATTTTCATCCATTGTCCAACGCAGGATGATATTTACAATACTGTACTCGTTTGTCTTGATGGAATAGAGCATCTTGTGATTCTTATTGATTATTAGGCTTCTAAGGTTGGATATGTTGTATTTTTTCACAAGGTCATCAGGCCAGGTCTTTTTCTGGACATTCTCACCTGAGAATGGTTCAAGCTTGAGAACCTTAATCAGGTTCCGGATATCCGAATGAAGTTTCCTCTCGTCAGGGTTGCCTTTTTCCATCTTGTCATACTCCTTCTCAAGCTTCCTGCTGCAGAAGGCAACATATACTGGTTTATTTTCCATGGGCAGATCCTGTTATGTTCTCTTGTTTCACCCAATCTATCTGATGCTGAAAAGTCCGTGCGGCAGATATTCGCAATCCAATATCTGTGCTGATGATTTTATCATGACCGTTAAAAAATGATGAGATTCATAAGGCCTTCTGAAATATAAAAATCTATTGATATATTATGGATAAATTATGAGATTTCTGGATAAATTTTTCAAAAACAGGATAAATTATGTTTAAGAATGAACTGGTGACATTTCACCATCTGAAATATCTCGAAACCTGTTATCATTCCAGTGATTCTTGATTAATAAGTAATGAAAAGCGAAATATTTTTATATCACTTATGACGGTCTGTGTCAATATCGAAAGGAGGGGGAGTGCTGTGCTGAATTTTAAAAGAGGGACCAATCATAGGAATGCTTTGGTGTTGTTATCATTGATGATACTTGTAATGATAGGATTCTCTGCTTCAGGGGCTATATTCCATGCAGGCAGCACTACGTATAATCTGACTTTCTCACTGAATGGGTCATCTGAGAGGAATTCAAGCATTGGTCTGGCTGTTACATATCTGTTCAATTTGACAAACAATGACCCTGTGCCGAGGTATTATAATCTGTCAGTCTCTTTCAAGCCGGTCCCTTCTGGTTTCAATTCAACATTGATACCGAAAAACGTATCGATACAGAACGGATCATCTGTGACAGTATACCTGATTGCCAATGCAAGCGATGCCGGGACATATCATTTCAACCTGACAGCTACGAAATCTGACAATGCATCTGTGAAGATGAATTCATCCGCAGACTTATTACAAGAGATGGTGCTCAATATAGCCGACATGACCGTGCCAGTTGTAAGCGACATCCATAACACGACGACAAATGAGACAGCAGACATCACGTTCACTACAGACGATTCAGCAAATTCAACAATTGAATACGGCACAACACTGTCGATGGCAGAGACTCCGCTGACTAACATTTCATTTATTCAGAACCATGTATTTAACTTAACAGGTTTGATCAATGACACACCATACTATTTCAACATCACGAGCTGCAATTCAGACGGCTATTGTGCAGAGTACGGTCCTTATACATTCATGACTGAACAGACAATTGACATGACCGCCCCGGTTGTCAGCAACCTCCATAACACGACGACAAATGAGACAGCAGACATCACGTTCACTACAGACGATTCAGCAAATTCAACAATTGAATACGGCACAACACTGTCGATGGCAGAGACTCCGCTGACTAACATTTCATTTATTCAGAACCATGTATTTAACTTAACAGGTTTGATCAATGACACACCATACTATTTCAACATCACGAGCTGCAATTCAGACGGCTATTGTGCAGAGTACGGTCCTTATACATTCATGACTGAACAGACAATTGACATGACCGCCCCGGTTGTCAGCAACCTCCATAACACGACGACAAATGAGACAGCAGACATCACGTTCACTACAGACGATTCAGCAAATTCAACAATTGAATACGGCACAACACTGTCGATGGCAGAGACTCCGCTGACTAACATTTCATTTATTCAGAACCATGTATTTAACTTAACAGGTTTGATCAATGACACACCATACTATTTCAACATCACGAGCTGCAATTCAGACGGCTATTGTGCAGAGTACGGTCCTTATACATTCATGACTGAACAGACAATTGACATGACCGCCCCGGTTGTCAGCAACCTCCATAACACGACGACAAATGAGACAGCAGACATCACGTTCACTACAGACGACTCGGCAAATTCAACAATTGAATACGGCACAACACTGTCGATGGCAGAGACTCCGCTGACTAACATTTCATTTATTCAGAACCATGTATTTAACTTAACAGGTTTGATCAATGACACACCATACTATTTCAACATCACGAGCTGCAATTCAGACGGCTATTGTGCAGAGTACGGTCCTTATACATTCATGACTGAACAGACAATTGACATGACCGCCCCGGTTGTCAGCAACCTCCATAACACGACGACAAATGAGACAGCAGACATCACGTTCACTACAGACGACTCGGCAAATCCAAGCATAAATTATGGAACAACATCGTCACTTGGATCAATCATGAATAATCTGGGTTTTGCAACAAGCCACACATTCAACCTTTCCAACCTCGTACCCAATACAACATACTACTTCAACCTTACAGTATGTAACTCAGGAAGTTACTGTAATGAGATAGGGGCTTATAATTTTATAACAAATGCCACTCCGATAGTTATTACACCTTCAGGTGGCAATGCCTCTACAGACAATGCATCTGTACAGGCACAGAAAAACAAGCTTAATTACAAGTTCATCCTGCGGACAGAGAACGATGCAGAAGCGACCTCGCTGAAGAGCAATATTATTGCAAACCTGTACCTGCCGACTCAGATGTCAGATGTAAATCTAACCTGGAATTCCGCTAATCCTGCTGTGGTCGACAGCACCGGGAAGGTCACGAGGCCAGTGGCTGATACCTCAGTCACATTGACAGCAAACCTCTCGAAAAATTCCCAGAGCGTCACAAAACCATTCACATTCACAGTCAAGGCTAAAGTGACTGCTTCTGTCCCAGTATCAGGCAAGGTGACCTCATCCGGTACCGAGATGTATGTCAACAGCTCCGGATTCCATGATCTTACTGAGGCAGTCTCAACAGCTGATGAATACACTGCCGTATCTCTGAACCTGGGAGATTCTGCAGACCAGGTTACAGGTAAGCTTGCCCTGGAAAATGCATTGACCCTAACAAGGCAGACCTCTGCCGGAACATATTCAGTCAGCCTTCCTTTAGGGACATTGATATATGGCGGTCCGGGGTGG
Organism: uncultured Candidatus Woesearchaeota archaeon; assembly: GCA_963717515.1. GTDB lineage: Archaea > Nanobdellota > Nanobdellia > Woesearchaeales > DSVV01 > CAYXZQ01. The sequence goes on along the minus strand of OY970338.1, from coordinate 312,293 downwards.
AATGGGGTGTTCAAGCTTCCTACGAGAAAAAATGGCTACACAGTTTCAGGCGGAACAGTCTATCGTGTCATCGACATAGGCTCAGGGGCAGGGCTTAATTTCTCAAAGCCTGTCAAGATCACATTCAAGGGGATGAGTGCATATAAAGCAGGTTGGGCAATGAAAGGGAATTCAGCGCTTACAAAGATATCAACTCCATGTGACAGCGCAACCAACCCAACCAACATCAACAATGTCACAGACCCAAAATTATGTTATACAATCAGCAGCGGAGACCTGATAATATGGACATACCATTTCACAGAGTTTGGAACTTATACCCCTGACTCTGGCGGAGGAGGTGGGGGTGGAGGAAGCCACTCAAGCGGCTCATCATCGACAGCGGTCTGCACACCTTCATGGTCATGCACGCCCTGGACTGAATGCAAGGCCTGGGGGGTGAGGGACAGGGAATGCACTGATGCGAACAGCTGCACAGTCTCAGACCAGGCAAAGCCTGTCACTGTCCAGGACTGCTTATACGACCCGGGAATCGCTGAAGATGAAGGGAGTGGATCAGGATCAGGTACACACACTGTTTCATCAGATTCAACTACAGAATCTACAGGGGAGAATAATGAGTCTATTGTTCAGGCCAATGGAAATGTGTCCGGTTTCGCATCCCAGACTGGGCAGGGAAGCAGGAATTATGCCCTCTGGATTATATCTTTTGCAGCCCTGATAGTGATAGTCTCAGCAGTCCTCCTAACAATCTTCATAAAGAACAGGGGCCTGCCCTGGTGGGTATATCTCTGGCAGAAGAGGATTGAGAGGAAGTTCTTCAAGAAGGACAGGGAGATTTAACCTTCAAAGAAAAACAATTTTAACCAAAATGCCATTACCTGACTTGATGAGGAATGTTATATTATTTTTTGTAATATTTGCTGTTTATGCATGCACCAGCAGCATCGACAATATGCAGCAGGCGCAGATTGATAATTTCATAAACACTGAGAACCAGATAACAGAGGTGGTCAATATCCAGGAGATGTTAATATCGAGCCCTGACTTTGTCCAGGACGGAATGATTCCAGTGAAGTTCACGTGCGACGGGGATGATATCAATCCAGAGATTGATATTGCAGGAATGCCTGCCAATGCAAAGAGCCTTGTGCTGATAGTGGATGATCCTGATGCACCGATGGGCACTTGGGACCACTGGGTGGTATTCGACATTCCGGTCACAGGTAAGATAGATGGGGATTCAGTGCCAGGCACCCAGGGGAAGAATTCCTGGGGAAGGAATGACTATGGAGGGCCGTGTCCGCCGAACAGTACCCATAGGTATTTTTTCAAGGTCTATGCTCTTGACAGGATGATGAATCTCGACCCATCATCCACCAAGAAGGATGTCATGTCAGCAATCCAGGATAATGTCATAGGGAAGGGTGAGCTTGTCGGGCTGTACAAGAGGAAATGACATCAGAGGAACCTTATCTTGCCATGCTCTTCTATCAGTTCTCCGTTTTGTATGAGATCGCTTATTTTTTTTTCACTGAATTTCTCTATAAGCTCTATAGAATCGACAAACACATTGTCTTTCACAAATGAGATTATCTCGTCAAAATCAGAGGCATCGCCTGAACTCACCAGCCCCTTGACAGCCTTGATGTGCTTGCAGTCCCCTCCTGTCCGTCTAAGCCTGTGGATGAAATGCGGGCATGTGCACGTGTTCTTCTTCAGGTCCACTTCATATGACTTTCCGGGTGTGCTGCTCCCGACAGAATAATGTCCATCCTTCTTGGCAATCTCCATAAGATACAGGATAACAGACGTCAATAAAAAGATTTTGCTCAGCTCCTTGCAATATTATCAGCGATAATCTCATTTCTGCCATTGTACTCATCAAGCTCACCAGTGACAGTAACAAAATCACCTTCTGAAATATCCATGTCGATGTCACTGAAGACGATAACAGGGATTGTCTCATCTCGGGTTATGTCGATTATCCTGAGCCCTTCTCTATCGGAAATTCCTGATATCCTGCCGCTTACAGTTATGGTATTTCCAAGCATGTCCTCACCAAGGCTGCCGATATCATGCTCCGGTATGCTCATGCCTGTCGAATATATATACAATGCGGAGATCCCGATTACTGAACAGGCAAGGGCGATTTTCAGGAGGGTATCATCTTCCATGCTATGATACAGAAAATTCAGGCTATTTAACATATCACCCTAAAAAACAGTGAGATTTCCGCAATGTTCGGATATGGTTCATCTCAGGCTGATCTTCTCGACCAGATGACCAATCAGCCCTGCAACAACAGAGACAGGCATACCTATGATAATCATGAAAAGAACCAGAAATCCGATCCTGTTCAGCAGAGCCTCAGAGAAGCTGCAGGGCCATGTCCTGCTCATGATGCTGCACACATTGGGAACACCGTTTGTAAGGAATATTACATCGATGATTATGAGGATTGCAGTGTAGAGAAGTCCTATGGCAAGTGAGAAAATGAGACCGAAAAAAACACCCTTCTGCCACCACCTTAGCCGTGATAAGAATCCCAATTTACCTGACCTTCTTCTTGCTTATTCTGTGATTTTTCTTCATCTCTCTCAGGGCTTCTTTGTATTTAAGGAGCTTGTTCTTTGCGCCGATATGCCTTATCACTGATGTCGCATTGGCCATGCCCATGCCAAGCCCGAACTCAATATCATCCCTGTAGACCAAGCCAGACACGACACCGGCAGCAAATGCATCGCCTGCCCCTGTCGTCTCCATGATCTTAACCTTGTTTGCCGGTATCCTGTAATAGAATATCCTGTCAAAGGCATAGGCTCCCTGTCTGCCGTCAGTGATGATGACAATCTCCGGGCCGAGGACCGCAAGGCTCTTGAGCAGCTCTATTACCGGGTTGTGGCCGACGAGATACTCTGCCTCCTCCCTGTTGAGAACAAGGAGAGTGGTATTTTTCAGGAGATTTCTGAGGAAGAGGGTGCCTCTTTCGGCAAGATAGCTGCTCGGGTTGAATGCTACCCTGATGCTTTTTTTCCTTGCATATTCTGAAAGTTTCTCAAGAGTCTTGTACGACTCGCCCACCATGGAAGAGAAATAGAGCCATTTCGCCTTTACTCCAGATTTCCTTATCTCGGAAAATTTCAGGCTGGAATTGGCCCCCTTGTATGTCAGTATCGTCCTGTCATCCTCAACACTGTCAAGCACCACTGAATACCCAGTCTGCTCTTTTCCTGCAACTCCGATGAAATCAATCTTCTCCTTCTTAAGCTCATCAAGTATGAGTTTTGCATTGTTGTCACTTCCGAGCTTGCCGAGAAATCCGGTCCGAAGCCCAAGCCTTGAGAATGCGACTGCAGTGTTGGTCCCTCCCCCTCCTGTGTGGAAATCAAGCCCTGTTATCAGGATCTTTGTTCCTGAAGGGTAGGCGATGAGCGTCTCTTCAATCTTTCCATTCTTGATACTGACAAGCTCTGCTTCTGTCTTGGCGAAGACATCGATTGTCGCAGAGCCGACTGTTATCACGTCATACATTTAAGAAATCATGGGGGTGATTATATATAAATCTTGCGGAAGCCATTTTCGGTCATGTTTCACTGCCTTGATTCCCTGATCAAGGTTTCTGCAGAAGTCTTAACCCTGCCGATAATGTCAGTGTCAAATAAATTCCTTTCAATGAGCCCGACATACCCCAGCTTGTCAAGCCCTGTGTATTCAAGCATGGCCTGGGCGATTTCCTTTAGCGTCTGCAGGTCTTTTCTCGCCGCCCCGTCCGCATCCCTGCGGATGTCAAGTGCCTGTAGGCTGAACAGGTCTTTGTAGAAATCAAGGATGAATTTCGGCGGCCTGGCTGAGATTTCTTCAGCAAAATAGCCTTCAACTGCATGCCTGGTGCCATATATTTTCTGCCAGAGCTTCCTAGTGTTTCTTGATATGAGCTCCTTATCCTTTTTCAGGTAAGTATCCAGTGTCATTATCAATGTTCCATATGCTATTGGTGACACTTTGTAAGTTTCCGGAGCCTGCTTTGGGATTCCCATGCGTTCCAGGATATTTTCATTGAGAAGATATGCCTCATTCTCCACAGCTTTCCTGTCAATGGAAAGATACCTGAGATCTTCTTTGAGCTCCTTGATTGTGGATATGGACGAGGCTGTTACATAATGCTTCCTCTTCATCTCCTCTACTATCTTTGTCAGCCCGTCAAGCGTTTTTCTCTCTGTAGTTCCGATTGTCCTTCCTATTTCATCGACAAGGTGATACAGGCTTATGGTCTTGTCCAGCCATGGGTATTGTCCGGCATCCTTTAGGTTCTCCTGCAACATGGATAATTTTTTCCCGACTTGCTGCCTGTCAAGCCTGTTCACCCTTAAGGAATTCTCCCTATCCTCAAGAGCTTCAGAGAGCGATTTGACAGATTCGGAAAGCTCAGGGATGGATATGGCCAGGGCATCTATCTCCCCATGATATGCAAGGTGTTTTTCCAGGGACTCCCTGTGGGACTTGATATTGATCAATTTCTGCATCCTGGTTGGGTGTTCAAAGCTTATATTTATTATTTTGCATATTAACCACCCTTTAGTGGGAATGTTGCAGCAATATTTATATAAAATTGAATATCTGCTCAGCCCTTCCTGTACCTGAGGATGACAGCACCGATGATTATCGCGATGCCGATGACAAAAGACGGCATCAGGAGATCGTAATTCACCTCGGTCTTCTGAACTATCTTGAACTCGTGGCATGAGTAATCTGAGCCGCAGTAATGGTCTGCTCCGCAGTCAGAATCATTTTTGCACTCCCTGCCTGCAAGGCCGACGAGCCATGCGATGACTACAATTATTATTATGATGACAAGGACAATTACAACTCCGTTCGCCTTTTTATCAAGCATGTCATGATGGTTTGCTGGCCTTTTATAAAAATTTTTCTTTTTTTACCATTGCAAAGTACTTACTATTCTCCTGGATTCTGGCAGGCATGTTTAGGCGCTTCCAAAATATTTATAAATAATCAATTTTTCAGACTATACATAAAAAAAAGCGATGGTATGAACATGGAAGATAAGATAAAACAGGTCATGGATGTTGAAAAGAAGGCAGAGAAGATCCTGGGCGATACTGATAAGAAAGCGGCCGGGATTGTCGAAGCTGCAAGGAACAAGGCCAGGGATATGCTGGAAAATACCGGGGAAAGCCTCAAGAAGGACAATTCACAGAAGTTAAAGGAAGCAGAATCCTCTATGCAGGAGAAGAAAGACCGGATCCTGAAGAAGGGAGAGGCTGAAAAACTCAAGATCAAAAAATCAGCTGAGAAGAACATAGGCAGGGCTGCTGACCTTGTCATCGGACTTCTTAAGAAAGTAGGTTAATATGCTCAAAGCAGATGAGATGGTGAAATTAAGGATAATCTGTCCAAGGATAAGTCTTGGGCCTGTCATAGAAGATCTCTACAATGCCAGGGTGATTGACATAATCGAGCATTCGAAGGATGGGGAGCTTGATATAGGGATTCCCATGAAGGATTCAGAGGCTATGTCAGATGCGGTTGTCAAGCTCCGCTCAGTCATGTTCCAGCTGGGCATTGAGAAGGACAGGGATGAGAGATACAAGGAGCTCGAGTTCCCGAAGACAAAGCTCAAGGAGATTGAGAGCCTCCATGCAGCTGTTTCCAGGCTGACGGCAGAGTTGAGGGAGACCGATGCAAGGCTCAAGCACCTGTCAGACTCAAAAGAGAAGCTTATGGGGGTTGAGGCTCTTGGGATATCCCCTGGTTTGCTCAAGAAGACAGGACTTCTCGTATTTTTCCTGGGTTTTGTTGACTATGAATCCAGCTTGGAGCAGGGATTCAAGAAAAATCTCAAGACCGGTTTTGAAATGGTTTCTGCTGTTCTAGATGGCAGGCAGCTGGTTTGTGTATTTATCGACAAGGATAAGGAAAATGATGCCATGAATGTCTTACGTGAGCATAATTTTACTGAATTGAAGATTCCTGAGGAATTCTGCAGAAAAGATGCATTGAAGGACATCTATAAAGAATCAGCAGGGCATGTGAAGAGGAAAAATGATATTGACAGGGAGCTTGAAAGAACCAGGCGGGATAAGGAAAAGGACATAAGGTCCACAGAGAAATCACTGTCTGTAATCCTCAAGAAGGCAGAGGCACCTCTGATGTTTGCAGAGACCAAAAACATATCAATGATATCAGGCTGGGTGCCGAAAAAATCCAGGGACAGGCTCCAGAAAAAGCTTGAGAAGACAACTGCAAACAAGATATATATCGAGGACAGCGAGATAGGGAAGGATGAGGGTGTTCCGGTCAAGCTTGACAACCCCCTGCCGGCAAGGCCATATGAGTTCCTGCTCAGGCTCTTCTCCATGCCAAGCTACAGGGAGCTCGACCCGACGATATTCATGTTCATAACATTCCCGTTATTCTTCGGCTTCATGCTGGGCGACATCGGCTATGGCCTGGTCATTGCAATCCTTTTGATGTATCTGATGAAACGGTTCCCTGATTCAAAAGACCTGTTCAGGATAATGATGTTCTCAGCAGTGTCGTCCATAATATTCGGGTTCGTGTTTGGGGAGTTCTTCGGTTTTGAGATCGCCCAGCTGAGCTACATACAGCCATTGGTTCACAATTTCCATTATCCATTCATCGAGAGAGGTGCAGAGACAGCGACTGAGCTCATCGAGATATCAGCTGTCTTCGGAGTGGTGCATGTCAATTTCGGCCTTATCCTGGGATTCATCAATGTCCTCAGGCAGCATGGGCTAAAGCATGCGATATACGAGAAAGCATCATGGTTCATCCTCGAGGCTGGAGCGGCTTTGGCGCTGCTCAAGCTCATGGGATTTATCAATATCAGCATATTTTTGGGTCTTGGACTGATTATTGTTGCAGCGGTCATGCTGTTTTTAGGAGAAGGCATACAGGGGATTGTCGAGCTGCCGAGCGTATTCGTCCATATAGGCTCATACATGCGGCTCATGGCGATAGGGCTTGCATCCGTGTCCCTTGCAATAGTCATAAACGAGCAGTCTGCACCGCTCCTCAAAAGCGGAATCCTTGGCATTGTCGGCGGAATCCTCATTTTCACAATAGGTCACATATTCAACATAGCACTAGGGGTCATAGGCCCCTTCTTACACTCATTGAGGCTCCATTATGTAGAGCATTTCACGAAGTTCTACAAGGGCGGGGGCAGGGAGTTCTCGCCATTCGGGGCAAATGAAGATTGAAAAAATTAACAGGAGGTTGATTTGAATGGTAGATATAGGAAGCGGTTTGGTTGCGATTGGAGCAGCCCTGGCAGTAGGACTTAGCGCATACGGCTCAGGCGTCGCAGAGAAAGAGATAGGTGCAGCAGCAATCGGGGCGATGGCAGAGGATGAAAAATTATTTGGTAAAGGGCTCATACTCACAGTCATCCCAGAGACCCTTGTCATCTTCGGCCTTGTCATCGCAATCCTTTTGATAGGAAAGTTTTAGGAAGGTCACGATGGGATTTGAACAGTTGGAGAAGGCTGTGCTCCAGAAGACACAAAAGGATGCAGGTGCAATCCTGGGCCAGGCAGAGAAAGAGAAGAAGGAGATACTTGCAAAGGCAGATGCAGAAATCAAGACCATGAAAAAAAAGTCTGATGAGGAGGTACAACAGCTCATCGGGATGATGGAGAAGAAGGGAATCGCCCAGAGCCAGCTCGAGGTCAAGAAGATGCTACTCATGGTGAGGAAGGAGCTGATAGACAGGGTCTTTGATGAAGTGAGCTCCAGGCTTTCAAAGAGTTTCAGCAAAATTGAGAGAAAAGAGCTTCTCCAGAATCTCAGAAAGAAGGCAGAGAAGGAGATAGATGTCGGCAAGGTCTATTGCAGCAAGGCAGACCTGGGCATGCTCAAGGGTGCTGTTGCAGGGGATATGTCCGGCGGTCTTATAGCAGAGAGCAGGGACGGCAGGATAATGGTCGATTACTCGTTTGAGACAAGGCTTGAAGAGATAAAGGAAAAAGACATAAAAGAGATTACAGGTTTGCTTTTCAGATGAAGAACAAGAAGATGACAATCAGGAAGAGGACTTTTCCATATGCTTACGCCAGGGTCAGCGCCATGAAGGCCAAGCTCCTGCAGGCGGGTGAGTACCACAAGCTCCTGAAGATGGACCTGCCGGGAATCACGAAATACCTGCAGGAATCAGAGTACTCTGATGAGATAACCAGGAACTCTGCAAAATTCGCAGGCATCGAGCTCATTGATTACGCGCTGAAGGAGAATCAGGAGTCTGTATTCGACAAGCTCAGGCGGATCTGTCCGGATGATGTCGAGAGGGCGATTGGCCTCTATCTTGAGAGGGCTGACTACCAGAACCTCAAGATTGTGCTGAGGGGCCTTTTCAGCAATTCGACAAAAGAAGAGGTAGCATCGATATTGGAACCTATAGGGAGATTTTCAGAAGCGCATTTCATTTCATTGTTCGAGACAGGTTCGATGATCAAGGCTCTTCGGGAATCAAGGATAGTTGATGAGAAGGACATAAAGAAGGAATATGAATCCTACAAGGAATCAGGGAAGCTTATTGTGCTTGAGAACAGGCTGGACAGCCTATATTTTCAATCAGCAATAAAGGGAGCAGCAAGTCTTGACAGGCACGGCAGGGCGTTCAGGGAATTCCTGCTCAGGGACATCGACATGGTGAATATAAAGAACCTCCTAAGGTTTGCAAGAGAAGGCCTCCCGCGTGATGAGGTATTCAGCCACATGCTCATCAGGGGTCTCAGGCTTAACAAGGCTGCGCTTCGCAGGCTTGCATCAAAGGATTCACTCGAATCATTGTATGCAGAGCTTGGCAAGACATATTATGCAAAACATGTCAGGTTCGAGGGCAGGGTCAGGGACGTGGAGCTCACGCTGCAGAAATACCACATGAAGAACGTATTCCTGAGAAATTATGACAGCCCGCTCTCGATTGTCAGCATAATAAACTACATGATGGCAAAGATTGTCGAGCTGAGGAACATTCGATCGATAGTCAAGGGCAGGCAGCTAGGCATAGAAGCTGATTATATCGAGAATAACCTATTGGTGATATGAAGATGAAACAGGTCGCAGTGCTGGGAGACAATGAGTTCATGCTGGGATTCCAGCTGGCAGGGGTCGGCAAGGCCTTCAGGCTAAGCAATGATGATCCAGAGGCGACAGTTCGAGAGCTCATGAACAACCCCGAGATAGGGCTGATAATACTCCAGGAGGAGACGATGAACAGGCTCGGCGAGGAGTTCAGGGAAGTCGTGAATGATTCGATTGAGCCGGTGTTCCTCACTATAACAGAGGAGGATACCAATATCGAGCTGAGAAAGCTGATTAAGAAGTCCATCGGAGTCGACCTCTGGGACAAGGAATGACAATCAAGGTGATGATGAAATGAAAGACGGAAGATTATACAGGATTGCAGGCCCTGTCGTGGTTGCGCGGGGCATCACTGCAAAGATGTTTGACGTCGTCAGAGTGGGCAATGAGAAGCTCATGGGCGAGGTCATCCAGATTGACGGCGACAACACGACTATCCAGGTCTACGAGGATACGACAGGCATAAAGCCAGGCGAACCGGTGATAAACACAGGCGAGCCGCTTGGAGTCGAGCTAGGACCCGGGCTTCTCACAAGCATATATGACGGCATCCAGAGGCCTCTTCCGGTGCTCGAGAGCCAGATGGGCTCTTTCATCGAGAGGGGAGTCGATGCGCCAGGCCTTGACCATAAGAAAAAATGGGACTTCAAGGCTGTTGTAAAGAAAGGAGCCTCTGTAGAGGCAGGCAATGTCATCGGCGAGGTCGAGGAGACAGAAGGGCTTATTCACAGGATCATCGTCCCGAACGGCGTCTCAGGGAAGATCAAGGATATAAAGTCAGGCAAGTTCACTGTCGACGACACCATAGCAGTCCTGGACAACGGCAAGAAGCTCACCATGATGCAGAGATGGCCCATCAAGTTTCCCAGACCTATGCAGAAGAAGCTTGCCCCGGATGTGCCTCTGACGACTGGCCAGAGGGTATTTGACGTATTCTTCCCGGTTGCCAAGGGTGGTGTTGCAGCAATACCAGGGCCGTTCGGCGCTGGAAAGACCGTGTCCCAGCAGCAGCTCGCGAAATGGTGCGATGCAGAGATTATTGTCTACATAGGCTGCGGAGAGAGGGGGAATGAGATGACAGAGGTGCTCACAGAGTTTCCTCACCTGACAGACCCGAAGACCGGAAAGCCGCTCATGAACAGGACAGTGCTGATTGCAAACACATCCAACATGCCGGTAGCTGCCAGGGAAGCGTCTATCTATACAGGAATCACGATTGCAGAATATTTCAGGGACATGGGATACTCTGTCGCGCTCATGGCAGACTCTACATCAAGATGGGCAGAGGCCATGAGAGAGATATCATCAAGGCTTGAGGAGATGCCGGGCGAGGAAGGGTATCCTGCATATCTGTCGACGAGGCTTGCTGAGTTCTACGAGAGGAGCGGAAGGGTCATCCCGGTAGGCTCTGACAAGGAAGGTTCAGTGACAGTGATTGGCGCTGTCAGCCCGCCTGGCGGGGATTTCTCAGAGCCTGTCACGCAGAACACCCTCAGGGTCGCAAAGACATTCTGGGCCCTCGACGCGAAGCTTGCGCAGAGGAGGCATTTCCCATCTATCAACTGGCTGAACTCTTATTCATTGTACCTTAATTCATTGCGGCCGTGGTTTGCAGAGCATGTCGCACCTGACTGGTCAGAGTGCGTGGGAGAGATGATGAAGAAGCTCCAGCAGGAGGACAAGCTCCTTGAGATCGTGCAGCTTGTCGGCTCTGACGCGCTTCCTGACAGGGAGCAGCTCGACCTTGAGATTGCGCGTCTTATCAGGGAATTCATCCTGCAGCAGAACGCTTTCCATGAGGTCGACACATACTGCGACCTGGACAAGAGCTATATGCTGATGAAGACAGTGCTCCATTTTGCAGACATAGCCCATGCTGCGCTGCAGAACGGCGTGAGCGTCAAGCAGATACTTGAGACCAAGGCAAAAGAGGAGATCTCGAATGCTAAGTTCGATAAGGATTACAAGAAGGTCCTGGACAGTGTGAAGAAGAAGATGGATGAAGAGTTCAGGAATCTCAAGGTGGTAAAATGAAGGAATATAGGACTATCAAACGAATCGCAGGCCCGCTCATATTCGTCGAGCATACTGACAGGGTCGCTTACGGAGACCTTGTTAAGATAAGGCTCTCTGACGGCAGGTTCAAGCAGGGCCAGGTCCTGGACACATCAGACGACATGGTCGTTGTCCAGGTGTTCGAGGGGACCAGCCAGATTGACAGGAATGCTGGCGTGAAATTTTTGGGCGAGACAATCAAGCTCTCATGCTCAAAGGACATGCTCGGAAGGATACTTGATGGCTCAGGAAAGCCCATTGACGACGGGCCGGAGATTATCCCTGAAGTGAGAAGGGACATAACAGGTGCGGCTATCAACCCTTACTCGAGGCTCAGCCCTGCTGAATTCATCCAGACAGGCATATCGACGATCGATGCGACAAACACCCTTGTCCGTGGCCAGAAGCTGCCTGTATTTTCAGGCTCAGGCCTTCCGCATAATGAGATTGCACTTCAGATTGCAAGGCAGGCAAAGGTCATAGGCACTGACGTGAATTTCGCTATCATTTTTGCTGCCATGGGCATCACAAATGAGGAGGCCCAGTATTTCATGAGGGATTTCGAGGAGACAGGGGCTCTTGAGAGGTCTGTCGTGTTCCTCAACCTTGCAGACGACCCGGCAATCGAGAGGCTGGTGACTCCCAAGATGGCGCTCACAGCAGCAGAGTATCTCGCATACGAGCATGACATGCATGTGCTTGTCATACTGACAGACATGACGAACTATTGTGAGTCCCTGCGTGAGATCGGCGCAGCTCGTGAGGAGATTCCTGGAAGGAGAGGTTATCCTGGTTACATGTACACTGACCTTGCATCGATCTACGAGAGGGCAGGCATGATAAAGGGAAGGAAGGGCTCGATAACACAGATCCCCATACTGACGATGGTAGGCGACGATATCACGCACCCAATCCCTGACCTTACAGGCTATATCACAGAGGGCCAGATAGTGCTCTCGAGGGAGCTTCACATGAAGGGGATTTACCCGCCTGTGAACATACTTCCTTCATTGTCAAGGCTGATGAACGCAGGAATAGGTCCGAAGAAGACAAGAGAGGACCACAAGCAGGTCTCTGACCAGCTATATGCCAACTATGCTGCCGGCATGGACATGAGGGGGCTTGTCGCGATTGTCGGCGAGGACTCGCTCAGCGAGAGGGACAGGAGGCTGCTCAAGTTCGCTGAAGAGTTCGAGAAGGCCTTTGTCCAGCAGGACAGAAGAGAAGACCGGGACATTGCAAAGACCCTGGGAATCGGCTGGGAGCTCATGGGAGCGATCCCGGAAAATGAGCTGACAAGGATAGACCCTAAGCTAAGGGAGAAATACTACAAGAAGAGATAAGATGATAGAAGAGATTACAAAGCTCATGCCTGAGCTGATGGAATTGAAAGAGGCTTATGCCGAGCCAGAGCTAGAAGTCATCACTGACACAGCAATCGTGATCTGCTCTGATGCAAGGATTCCTGTCTCCGCTGTATCTGACGGCCGGTTCTACATCATAGAGAACGCAGGCAATCTCTTTGACTTTGCAGCGATACCAAGAGGCATAGACAATGTGCTTGTTGTCGGGCACAACACAGAGCAGTCGAAAGGCTGCGGAGCCTGCGGGGCGGCTGCAGGCCTACGGTCGCTGAGCCCGGAAGAGCTCAATAAGAAGAGAAAAGAGATGCCGGGAGAGCTATTCTATGTCGCTCTCACTGCGCTTCCGACCCCTGAGACAAACCAATTGAATGTCATCAAACAGTTCAGGGATTTCGGCTATGTGACAGGCCAGGCAATGATAAACAACGCAACATGCGAGCTGAGCGGATTCGGCAACAATGACACGCCTGGGCTCAATGGCGCCAGGAATTCAATGCTCGAAGCCAACGAGATGTACAGAAAAGAGGTCCATCCTGATGTCTTGAAGACTGGCTATCCCATTGCAAAATCACAGAACCCGAGTATAATCTCGCTCACGACTCTTGACAGGCCTCTTGCAGAATATCTCGGTGGGAGGTTTGCGCAGGCCAACATGATATTCGAGGCAAAAGGAAGGGTGCCCACAGACATCATGATAGGCTCTGCGCAATATGCTTGGGAGCACTACAAGGGCCATGATGACAATTTCAGCACGACAGACATCAGCATATTGTCGGCATCTACTGAGGGCAGACTGGTTAAGATCGTGAACAGGCTCCGGGAAGATACTGCCCTGAAAGGATACATTAAGAAGGGCGGCAGGGTGTACGGAATGGCAGTTGATGGACAGGGGATGAGGTTCTACAACATAAGATGGCATTGAATGTTAAACCAACGAGAAGCGAGCTTCTTCAGCTCAAGAAGAAGATAGTTCTTGCAAAGAACGGGCATAGCCTGTTGAAGAAGAAGAGGGACGGGCTCATAATGGAATTCTTCGAGATACTCAAGGAGGCAAAGACCCTGCGCTCTGAGATGGTTGTCGCCTACAGGGATGCCCAGTCAAGGCTCAACATAGCGCGTACGCAGGAGTCTGAACTGTATTTGCGGTCTTTGGCTCTTGCAATATCAAAGCATGCGGAGATCCAGACAGAGACAAAGAATGTCATGGGGATAAAGGTCCCGAAGATAGATAAGTCAGGCGAGATAAAGAAGAAGTTCACAGACAGGGGCTATGGAATCCTGACAGGCTCTGTCCATGTCGATGGTGCAGCCCACGGATTCGAGAAGGTCGTTGACATCGCCATCAGGGTGGCTGAGATAGAGATATCCATGAGGAAGATACTCGCAGAGATCGAGAAGACCAAGAGAAGGGTCAATGCGCTCGAGTTCGCAGTCATCCCTGAGATGGTCGCAGCAGGCAGGTTCATCACATTCAGGCTGGAGGAGATGGAGAGGGACAACATCTCAGGCATGAAGCACATAAAGAAGAAGAAATCAAATTGATCAGCAACTCATACCAATATCAATAAATATTCTGTCATGTTGATATGTCAATGCTTTGAAGTCAATCCGTCCCCTTCTTCAGCTCTAAAAATATTTTCGGGTTCTTCACAGCAGCCCTGCCTATCATCGCGCCCCTCATCCCGATCGATTCCAGATACTTTATCTGCTCCCGGGACTTGATGTCGCCGTTGGCGACGACTGTCCTGCCAGTCTTTTCGCATTCCTTGTACACGCTGAAGTCAGCAGGGTCCCTTAAGGTCTCTTTGCCGTGCCTTGCATGGACTATGAAGAAGTCTGCGTCGACCTCGTTTATGAGATTCAGATAAGTTTTCTTCTCCTTCTCGAACCTGTTCATCCCGAGCCTTGTCTTGATTGATGCAGGATATCCCCTGTCCCTTATTGTCCTGACTAGTTTTTTGACTTTCGTTATCCTCTTTATCAGTGCGCAGCCGAGTCCCATCTGGACCATGTTCGGGCTTGAGCAGCCGAGGTTGAGGTTGAACCCCAGAAATCCCTTCACCTGCAGAAAGCCCTTCAGGAACCTGCCAAGCTCTTTCTCGTCAGAGCCTATCAGCTGGACATATGTCGGGACAGGCTTCGGGATCCTTATCTTTTCCAGCGTGCTCTTGTTGTTTCTTGCAAGAGCACTTATCCTTGCCATCTCTGTGAATGTGGAGTCTGCGCCCTTGCTGAAGCAGAGCTCCCTGAACTCCGGGCCTGTATGCCCCTCCATCGGCGCAAGCATCATCTCGAAACTTTTCATTACATGTCAGTTTTTGAGGGCAGTTATTAAATGTATTGCTGTCATGCAGGATTTACAGCCTCAGGATGGGCCGATTCGCCCTTCAGCATGACATTTCCACTGCCCAATCATCGGATGTTCCCAAGAAGCAAGGCTCATCATTTTCATCCGGGGAGATGGACAGCATCTAATGCATGGAGCGCATATAGAAGAAGGATTCCTGAAGAATTCATCCTGTTTTCGCTGTCAGGCTTTTTAATTTCAATACTGCTTTTGTATTCTGTTCAGGGGTGATGTGAATTAAGCTCAAATCGCAGTACAGGACAGTGGCATATGACCTTCTATCAGATTACTGCTGGGTCATGGTAGGCTCCCAGAGAAGGAAGATAATGAATTGCCTAAGTTCTGAGAAGCTGCCAAGCCAGGTCAAGAAGGAGACAGGACTTCCGTTCTCGAATGTCAGCCGTGTCTTGGCTGATATGGTCGAGAAGGAGCTTGTCTCAGAGCCCCCGTTCTCCGACTACCTGGAACAAGATTCAGGACAGCGCAGCATAGATGCAACCCTTCAACAAAACATTTAAATTGCTCTCCAAACCATCATTGACAGGATGAAGTTCAATACAAGGATTCTTGGTATCGAAAAAGAGACCCATGACGTGATAAGCCTCTGGCTCGAGAAGCCTGAGAATTTCAGTTTTGTATCAGGCCAGTTCTGCCTGCTCAAGCTCATAGACAGCCAGAAATTCAAGGGAGAGGACAGGCCATTCACGTTCTCGAACAGCCCGACAGAAAAAAGGCTACGCCTCACCATAAAGATTGCAGGCGAGTTCACAAGAGTGATAGAGAAGCTGAAACAGGGGGATGGACTCAACCTGACCGCACCTCTAGGCCAGGACCTGAGTTTCGACGATGGCATAAAGGATGACATCGTCTTCATCTCAGGCGGGTCAGGCATAACCCCTTTCATGAGTTCCATAAGATACGCAATAGATAAGAATATGACAAATAACATCACCCTCATCTACTCAAACAGGACCGAGGCAGACATAATCTTCAGAAAATATTTCGATTCGATAAAATACACCAATATATCCATAGTCCACACATTGACTAACGATGTTCCAAAGACCTGGCAGGGTGAGACAGGGTTCATAGATGAGAACATGGTTAGAAAACACGTAAATGAACCCCTGAGCAGGCTCTGGTTCATCTGCGGACCCCCGCCCATGACAAAGGCCATGAAGGATATGCTCAAGAATATGGGAGTCAAGGGAAAGAGGATCAGGATCGAGCCCTGGGAGCTTCCAGGTAAAAAAAGATAAAAATGAACAGGATAATGCAGTTCGTGATATTCTTCTCAATCTTCTTTGCTGTCTATTTAAGCCTCCATTTCTACGTGTTCACGAGACTCGCCTCATTGTTCAGCCTCGAGAACAGGCTATATCTATACATTGTCATGGCTGTTCTCGCATTGTCATTTCCGCTCCTAAGCATCATCGAAAGGTTCTCGACCAACACTGTGACCAGGATATTCTACGCCATATCAGCAACATGGCTTGGCACCCTATGGTTCCTCTTCGCCCTTACGATCCTTTTCGAGATACTGAAATTCTTCATAAAGCTCGACCCTGTCATGTATGGGATGTTGATAGTGAGCATCGCAGTGGCCCTGACTATATTTTCGGTCCTGAACGCCATGTTCATAACCACAAAGACAGTGCAGGTGCCGATAAAAGGCCTCAACAAAGACCTCACGATTGTCCAGCTCACAGACATGCACGTGGGGACCATCCATAACTCAGGATTTGTAAAAAACATCGTCCAGAAGATAAACAGCCTGAAGCCCGACATTGTGGTCATCACAGGCGACCTTGTCGACAGCACAGGCGAGGTCCACAAGGATACATACGCATACCTCAGGAACATCAAGGCCCCGACATACTTTGTCACAGGCAATCACGAGGTCTATGCAGGGATAAAGGAGACAATAGCTGTGCTCAATGGCTCGGATGTGACGATCCTGCGCAACAGGTCAGTGAAAGTCGACGGCATCCAGCTCATAGGCATGGACGACCCGGGAAACTCGAACAAGCACGCCAGGCTCGAGGATATCAGCTACAACAGGTCAATTCCCACAGTCCTTCTCCGCCACCAGCCTGCAATGTTGGACGATGCAGCAGGAAACAACATCTCGCTACAGCTCTCAGGCCACACCCATGACGGCCAGCTATTCCCGTTCAACTTCTTCATAAATATTTTCTACAAGTACATCAAGGGCCTGCATGAATACAACGGCATGTACCTGTACGTCTCGCCCGGCACAGGGACATGGGGGCCTCCGATGAGGCTCGGCTCCAGAAGCGAGATAACCAGGCTCGTCCTCACGCCTGCATAATATTTAAATATAATAATCACTTCTTAGTAGAAAATGATTATTGATATAAGGCTCAGGGATTATCTGGTCAGCGAAAAAGGCGGGATGGTCTTTGACCAGTCAAATCTCGACAACCCATCCACAGATGGTTCCGTTTCAAATCCAACTAAGCCCTGTCCACTGCCCAACCCAAAGCTTTTTATACATAAAGTATTTTTATTTTCACATGGAGATTAAGGATCTCGTGAAAGGGCTCGAGGAGTCGGAAAGATACAGGGACTGGGAGAAGAATAACAAGGGATTCTACATCGTGCATGTCTTCTACATGACAGGCCATCCCCCGCAGGTGGGATACTACAATGATGATTTAGACAGGATAATCACATTCGACCTTGCCCAGGACATCATCATCAACCCGGCATCCGAGGTCTTCAAGGAGAAGCAGAGGGTGAGGAGACTCCGGCTTGATGAAATATCTGTCGATAAACCAGAAGCTAGCAGGATAGCAGTGGATTTCAGGAAAGAGAAATACCCAGGCGAGATACCTGACAAGGAGATGCTCCTCCTCCAGGAGATAGGCGGCAGGATGGTCTATAACCAGACGTATTTCACAAGGGCATTCAACACCCTCAACATCAAGATAGACGCTTCCACAGGCAGGATTTTAAGCCATGAGCTTGCCTCATTGGTTAGTTTCTGATTTTCATTTTAAGAACTATATTTTTCAGATTGATATATTTTATAAATAATCGGGTCTGTAAATTTTCCGGGAGTGATGATACTTGGAACTGAAGATAAAAAGACTTGACAAGAGTGTTGAAAAACCTGCTTACATCCATGACTATGATGCTGCATTCGACCTTCGTTCTTCAGAGGAAAAGACAATAAAGCCAAAGGAGAAGGTGATAATCAAGACAGGGCTTTCAATGGCCATCCCCCAGGGGTTTGCAGGGCTGATATGGGACCGCTCAGGGCTTGCGGCTAAGCATTCCCTCCATGTCCTTGCAGGTGTCATAGACTCTGGCTACAGGGGCGAGGTAGGTGTCGTGATGGTCAACCTGGGTGCAGAGGAGTTCATTGTCGAGAAGAACATGAGGATAGCGCAGATGCTCATCCAGCCGGTCGCGATGCCGAAGATTGTTGAGGCAGATGAGCTGGATGAGACATCGAGGAACAAAGGCGGGTTCGGAAGTACAGGCATGAGGTGAATACTATATGGTTGTAAGTTACAATGCGATGAAGAAGTGCAGGACGCTCGGACAATTTGACAAGAATGAAGAGAAGGAAGAGAAGGACATCAAGGAATGATTTGGTTATCATTACTTTTTTCTTATATTTTTATTCCATCCCCATAAAGATTATAAATGACACGGTATTCCGATGCCTATGGAGGCGCACATAGGACGGATAGAAGAACTTACAGACAGGCACTGGCATGGACATCTGTCGACATCCATCTCCTTTGCAGGTTGCGACTTCAACTGCCCGGGCTGCAACACGCCAGAGCTCCTCATTGCAAAGGAAGAGCACCTGATTGATATAAAGGAAGTCAAGAAGAAGATTAGACAGCATTCAGGGACCATCGAAGCAGTGGTCTTCACAGGAGGAGAGCCATGCCTTCAGCGACAGGTCCTCATATCCCTTGCATCATTCTCAAAGGATGCGGGGCTCAAGACTGCTCTTGTCACTAACGGTTCGAAGACTGAATGCATCAGGTCCCTGCTGTCGCTGGCCCTCCTGGACACAGTGATACTTGACATCAAGGCACCGTTTGAGGAGGATTTCTTCCAGAGGGCGACACTCTCGAGGACATTCTTCAAGACAACGGCAGAACTGCTCGAGGACATAAGATCAACTCTCAGGCTCCTCAAAAAGTATCAGGATGCAGTGGAGATAATCATCAGGACCACCATCACACCCACGCTGGTCTCGAGGAAAGAAGACCTCCTCAAGATTGCCGAAAAGATTGATGACATGGTATGCGTCTGGGAGCTTGTCAGTTTCAGCCCTGAGAATGTCGATGACAGGAGATTCTCAGCAATCAGGCCTCCTTCCAGGGAGTTCCTTGAGAACCTGGCAGGGACGATCAGGAAGATGTATCCGAGGCTCAGGGTGTTCACTGGCTGAGTGCCTTCTTTATCTTGTTCTCCTCAAAGCAGTTGCAGATGCATTTTCCCTTGCTGAAATCCGAGCTGATGTAAACCAGGCCGAATAAAGGGCAGCCTTCATCTTTGCATGTATTGTCGCAGGCAGGTCCGCTTGCGCACTTGGCATAGGTCTCATTGGATATCAGGTTTACACAGATGTCTTCTATCGATATGTCGATATCAACCTGCCTGCCGCCAGTGATTGAGATGTTGTTTTTCGGTGCACTGACAAGGCTGGTGTCAGCAGGCTTGTTTTTTAACTCTTTTAAGAGCGGAATTCCCTTATAGGCTGCGACTACAGCGATAAGGATGATGATGATGAATATGATGCTCTTTTTTATCATCACCTGTGCATTGGATGAAATCATATTTATATTTTTTCAATAAAACTGCCAAAACATTTATATATCTGCTCTCCAGGAAACATTCCATGGGACTGATAACCAGGCTTAGGACATGGCTGACCCTGAGGAGAGCAAAAGAAGAGGAGAAGAAGCATGTCCCCACAAAAAAGGACATCCTTCTTGAGCAGAAGGAATTCCTCGAGGAGTCAAAGGAGCTCAAATCCATGATTAACAGGGAAAAACAATCAAAAAATATATAAAGCATGCCAAAAATCTAATGGTTTAAGAGGCAGAGGAAAAGATGTCGACAAAACTTGCAGCTATAGGGACACTCAACAAGGGCAATTATGTGGTAATCGACGGCGAGGCATGCCGGGTGACAGACATCCAGGTTTCAAGGCCAGGCAAGCACGGCCATGCAAAAGTCCGGCTTGTGGGAGTGGGCATAATCGACTCAAGGAAGAGGGAAGTCGTAAAGCCCGGCCATGACAATGTCGAGGTGCCGATAGTTGACAAAAGAAATGCGCAGGTCCTCTCTATCACAGGCAGCAAGGCCAATGTGATGGACATGGAGACGTATGAGACATTCGACCTTGAGATACCGGATGAATTGAAAGCCGAGGTCTCTGAGGGCGTTACAGTCCTTTATTGGGTCATTCTCAGCCAGAAAGTGATGAAACAGGTCAAGAGTTGATACGTATGGTAAAATTTCCAGAAGCAGAGGCGCGTATGTTCAGGAACAAGTTCGTATGCAAGAAATGCAAATCAGTAGTCAAGGCTCCTAATCTCAAGGTCCTCGGCGGGAAAGTCAGATGCAGGAAATGCAGCAACAAGACCCTGAGGCCGCTCAGGAAGAAATAGAGGTGTGATTGTTTGTTGTTTGGAATTGGATTTCTTAACTTTGATGTAATAAGTGCAATAGTATTTGTAATCCTCATGTGCATATTCCTTTATCATAAAAGGGATAAGCTGACTATCCAGAAGGGTGTAAGCATTGGAAAGCTGCCCATCATATACATCCTCCTTCTCAGGCTGAAAGCAGGGCTCAGGCTCATGGACAGGATAGCTGAAAAATATCGTGAAGAGGTGAAGCTATTCGGTTATTGCGGGATAGGGGTCGGTTTCGTAGGGATGCTCCTTGTAACAGCCCTGATGGTATTTTCAGTATTCCTCCTCTTCTTCAGGCCGGATATCCAGAACGGCGCTGCCCTCCTTTTGCCATTTACAAACATCCCAGGCCTGGGCTATCTATCATTCTGGCATTTCCTGATATCCATATTCTTCATAGCTGCAATCCATGAGTTTGCCCATGGTGTCGTAGCCAGGGCCCATGATGTGCCTGTGAGCAATAGCGGGGTAGGGGCGCTTGGAGTGCTCGTACCTGCAATCCCCCTGGCATTTGTCGAGCCGGATGAGGAATCCCTGAAGAAAAAGGATGATGTTGTCCAGTATTCAGTATTTGCAGCAGGGCCTTTCATCAACATTGTCACAGGTTTCCTGATATTTCTCCTCTTCATTCTGATATTTGCCCCTTTGCAGGCCAGCATGATACAGAGTGACGGGTTCTCGTTCACAACAATAAATGAGTCATACCCGGCCTACCAGTCAGGTATGCGTGATTCTGTCATAAATTCTCTCAACGGCCAGAATGTGACTGATTTCTATGATTTTCAGTCAAGGCTTGACTGCGTCGCACCGGGTGAGCGGCTCACGATAGGGACTACGCTCGGGATATACAATCTGACGACGACAGCATCTCCCACAGACCCGGCCCAGGGCTTCATCGGCATAAGGCCGATTGAGAACGTGATATCTCTAAAGAGCAGATACAAGGTCATCAGCGGCCCTTTCTTCTGGATAAAGGGGCTTATCCAGTGGCTCTACAGGCTCAGCCTGCTTGTCGGGCTCTTCAACCTGCTTCCTGTGCTCTTTGTTGACGGCGGAAGGATGTTCCAGATAGCTGTCAAGAAGATGATACCGGACGACAGGAAAGGCAACAAGGTGATAGGGTTCATTGCATTTGTCCTGCTTTCGATAATCGTTGTCCTCCTCCTCTGGACCTATATTCCCAAGCTTTACGGACTTATTCTTGGTACTGGATAAGAATAGATGTTGCATTAGATTTTTATATCAATCCCCAATTACACGCAATTATGATATATATCATACTTCTCGAGCCTGAAAACCCAGGAAATATCGGCGCAGTAGCTAGGGTCATGAGGAATTTCGGATTCAGGAATCTGGTGCTTATAGACCCGAAGACCGGCATCACTGAGGAAACCCGCTGCAGGGCAAAGCATGCCCAGTCTGTCATAGACAATGCAAGGATTGAAGATATCTCATTTCTTGATACACTGGACATCCTGGTCGGAACCACTGCAAAGGCAGGGACCGACTACAATATCCCGAGAAGCCCCCTTTCCCCGAACGAGCTGGCAAAAAAGCTGCCAGGCAAGGGCAGGATAGGGCTCCTGTTCGGAAGAGAGGGCATCGGACTGACAAATGACGAACTGAAGAGAAGCGATTTCACTGTCATTATTCCTGCATCGGCAAGATATGCAACCCTTAACATCAGCCATGCAGTGGCCATAGTTTTGTATGAGCTGTTCCAGAAAAATGCAGAAAAGAGCTCCACAAGCCAGATTACGCCCATATCCCGGAAGGACAAGGAGATCCTTCTGGATTACATAGATGAATCGCTCGACAGCATGATATTCTCCACCCCTGATAAGAAGCAGACCCAGAAGACAGTCTGGAAGAGGGTCGTTGGAAAGGCGATGCTAACCAAGAGAGAGGCATTTGCCTTGATAGGGTATTTCAAAAAGGCAGTGGGACTCCGAAAGCAAGGTAGACAGCATAAAAGATTCCGATAATGATGATATCTATCGCAAGTATTGCAATGAACACAAAGACATAGGCAAGGATATACGTTGCAATAAATGCCCTCAGCTTGCTTATCTTCTGCAGCTTCTCAAGCCCGACCAGCCTCAGATACAGCCTGTAGAACGAGGGCGCAATATAGAGGATTGCTGAGATGATGAGGATAATTATCACGATTGTGTTTCTCTTGATTATCGTCATCGTCAGTGTTAAGAAAGTTATTATGAATGCTGGTAGGGCGAGATAATCAGCAGACAGCGAATATGTCATTGCCTTATATGTCTGGTCATAGCCCTCCTTTCCCCCCATGATCCTTACGCAGAGATGGGTTATGTCATACCAGAGGAAAGTTATGAGAATATATGAGACGATGAGAATAAGATATGCCACTGCATATGTCGTCGGGGTGATATCAATGGTCGGAAATATGATATCCAGGCCAAGATATGCGTAAAATCTGTTCATCCCTGCCATGATGGCATTGAAGAGCTGGATATGCTGGTAAGTGAGGAATATGAATGTTATTGAAAGCACTATCAGCAGGAAAAGGAAGGGATTCCGGAGCCCCTTCTCTGTCCTTATCCCGGTGAAAAATCTTTTCGGTCTTTCCAGAGAGTCCCTGGTACGCCTGAGCATCTCAATTACCAGGTTTTTTCCCTTTCCTGCCCTTCTGCTTTCTGATATGGTTCTCCACCCTCCTGTTCTTCCTTGGCACTGCATTCGGCCCAAGGACATAGTATATCTTCTCTGCAATAGGTCCCCATGAGAATTCCCCTTTCTCCTGTTTCACAGTATCCACCCTGAACTCCTCAAGCTTCACTCCCTTCTTCAGGTGATAATAGATCACCTCGATTGTGCATTTCGGGAACACTGATGTGTATACCCTGAATATCTCGTACCCATAGCCTTTCTTGAGATAGTTTAGGATGTCAATGATATTCTGCCTGATTTCAGACTTGACTGGCCTGCCCCTCTTCATGGTCATTTTTCAGAAGGAATAGGTTTAAATATTTTTCCACTCAATCTGATTATCCATTCCGCTAAACATATAAATATCCCCCTGACATTGCTGTATCATGAAACTGCTCGTCTTGTCAAAGGATAATCTTGAGCTTGCCAGGGCAGAGGCCGGAGCTGTTCTTGGAGGAGCTTCCTGCAGGTTTCAAGGAGCCCTCATCATCACAGACAGCAGGAGGGATTTTCAGAGGCTTGCCTATACCACGCATGTTGTAGATATATTCATCATTTCATCGAAAAAAGCTTTTTTTGATGATATAAAAGCAGCAGGGCTCAGCAGGAAGATAAAAGGGACTTATTCTGTCAGGAAGCTTGGAAAGTCAGCTGTACCTGAGAAGATTGTAGCTGACATTGTCTGGAACAGCCAAAAGAGCCCCAGAGTAGACCTGAAAAATCCTAATTCTAAGCTGGTTTATCTTGAATCAGGAGATTCAATGTATCTTGGAAAGCTGCTCTGGGAAAATGACAAGGATTACCTGGAAAGGGCTCCTCACCTCCGCCCGGTGCTTCATCCCTCGTCCCTTCCTCCGAAGCTTGCAAGGGCATGCGTGAACCTTCTGGGAATCGGCCATGGAACTGTCCTCGACCCTTTCTGCGGGACTGGAGGGATTTTGATAGAAGCAGGGCTTATGGGATTCAGGGCAGTAGGCTTTGACATCGACAAGAAGATGATAATGGCATCAGAAAAGAACCTGGATAGGTACAATATCCAAAAATATGGGCTGTTCAGAAAAGACGCACTCAGCCTCAGTTCAAGGTACAGATATATCGTGACAGACCTCCCTTACGGCAGGAACACGAGGGACATCAAGAAAGGCCTGTATAGCGGTTTTTTGGCATGCATCAAAAGGGCAGGTATCAGGAGAGCAGTGGTCATCTTTCCCGGGTCTGCTGATCATGCATTGCTAGTCAGCAAAGCAGGGCTAAAACAAGTGGAAGAATTCTCTCACTATGTCCATAAGGGGATGACAAAAAAAATAACAGTCATCGGAAATCAGTCTTGAGCAGGTCCAATATTCTTAGGAAAATTCCCTCAGGAAAAGCACAGTCGCCTCATAGGATTCCTTGAGCTCTTCCATTGATATCGGCTTGTGGCTCTGGAGAAAGTCGTTTCTAAGCCTTCTTATCTTCTTAATCTCTGAGACATAAGGGACCTTTATCTTGCTATTGAGCTTGTCTATCATCTCTTCGAAGTTCGGCGCCTCTTCCTTGAAATATCTGAAATACCTGCTCTTGAGGGCATTCAGGATGACCAGGTCATAGCTAATCAGCATCTTGGTATGCTCCATCCTCAGTGTATCGAACCATTCTTCCTTTGTCAGGGGATGGATATCCTCTTCTTCATCCACTTCCTCTTCCTTGCTCAGCGAAATTAGGTCATCGCTCCCAACAGGCTCTTTTTCTGTATCATGATCTTCCTCTTCCTGACTTTCAGCCTGCTCCTCTTCCTCTTCATAGGCAGTGACATCTTCTGCAGGGCTCTCTTCTTCGACTATCTTTGTCTTAGGGGGCTCTGCCTGGACTGCTGGTTCTGGTTTTGGCTTTGCATCTGGCTGTGGGGTAGTAGGTATGTCCGGAAGCTTACCCCCCCTGTTTGCCTTGAACAGAGAGAAGAGGGTGTTCTCCTTTGCCTCTTCAGCCTTCACAACATCATCCTGCTTTTGTTCCGTCCTGACGATAACCTTTTCTGGCTCTTGTGGGCTTGTGCCCATTGATGAATCCTTATTTTCCATTGGTTTTTTTTCCATGTCCAACACCTGCACAAAATAATAGTTTTCCTTGTCGACTAAATACTCGATTGCCTTCCCTTCCAGGCCTGACTTCTTATATAGCCTCGCCAGCGCAAGTACCTGCTTCTCGCTAAGCTTCCTGCTCTGGGCTTTTATGTCTGTTAGCTCAATCTTTGCGAGCTTCCCGGTCTTTGGGTCTTCCATGTATGCCTCTTTCTGTCTTGCTGCTGTCGCTGTCATTATCTCTAATTCCTGAGATATTGCAAACCTGTCGAATTCAGTAGACTCATCAGACAGCCCGAAGCATGAATTGATGAAGAAGACGCCGTCCTCAGCCCATATCTTTCCAGACACCTGGGGCATTATCATCTTCTGGATTATGACAGCCATGCCATAGTCTGCCTGTCCTGATTTGAGCCTGTTCCTG
Source organism: uncultured Candidatus Woesearchaeota archaeon (assembly GCA_963717515.1). Classification (GTDB taxonomy): domain Archaea; phylum Nanobdellota; class Nanobdellia; order Woesearchaeales; family DSVV01; genus CAYXZQ01. Next base: position 286,545 of record OY970338.1, on the reverse strand, counting down.
ACAGCCTCTGCTGTGAATGCTGAGGAATAGCATGCGATTATGGATTTGAGCAGCTTCTCTTTGCCCTGGACATGAAGGATGCTGATGTTTGTCTTGTTGCCTGTCGGACGTACCGGGCTTGACCTGACAACGGCGATAGGGTCATTGTTGGAATCCACAAGCTCCTGCAGGGGAGCATCCTCCTTGATGTTAAGGCTGTAGTATGCCTCGATGATGCTCTCACTTGTCTCGTCATCAAGTCTTCCGGAGAATACAAGCTTCTGTAATTCATTCGCAACATCCTGAAGCCTCTCATCATCCACACCACGGGCAGTTGCGACCAGGTTCCTTATTTTCCCTTTCAGCTGGTTCTCCTCGATGAACCTGTCGAATACCTCGCGCTTTATTACATAGCCAGGCGGCACATTGAACTCTCTGGACAGGGCGCCTAACCGGGCAGCCTTTATACCTGAGCCATATTCATCGTCTGACTTAATCTGCCTTAGATTCAGTACCTCCAGCATGGATGTTCAATATGTTATTTGTTATTTAAAGGTTTTGGAATTCTGTTTTCCAGCCCCCACTTGCAAATTAACAAAAACCTTTATATAGTTACCGGCCAAGGCTTGGCATATGCCAAAATTCAATATACCTACAGAGGACAGGTTCCTAAAAAAAGTCTCAATCGCTCTGTTCCTCCTTGTTGCAATCATTCTTACAGGGACATTATTTTTCCACAGCAGCATCCTTTCATACAGCGAGTCATTCATACAGACTATCGAGCTGGTCACACATGTGGATGTCAGCCGCCTGGACAACAAGCTTGTCTCGATATTCCTGTCGATCACAGGCTACATACTGCAGTTTTACCTGTTGTATGTCATATTGGAGTATATCATGGAGGGCAGGCTCCGTAACCTGTTTTCGGAGGTGAAGATGTTGAAGGCAATAAGCAGGCTCAAGGGCCATTACATAATATGTGGAGGGGGAAGGGTCGGGCAACATGTTGCAGATGAACTTGTAAATGCGCAAAAGCCTTACATCATCCTTGAAAAAGATGATCTGAGGTACAGCAGGCTCAAGAAGAAGGGTTACAGGGTCCTGAACATCGATGTCCTTGATGAAAAAGAGTTTGCTAAGGCCAATGTCAAAAATGCATCATGGCTCTTTGCATGTCTCGGTGATGACGGAGATAATATCTTGCTGGTGCTGACTACGAGGGAGCTGAACCCCAAAGTCCGGATTGCGTCAAGGGCCAACCATGAGAGGATAGTAAAGAAACTGACCCATGCAGGAGCCATTCATATAGTCTGTCCTGAGGCTCTCGGAGGGGCGAGCCTTGCAAAGGCTGCCTTGGAAGACATATCCTCATCCTCTCCTTCTTCCAGGGACAATTACGGGATCGGGCTCAACAGCTAATTTTTTATATCCATGTTGCATTACTCCGGGCCATGGATGATTATTCACAAGAGCTTGAGGGCATGCTGGATACAATCAGGTCATATGGCTTCTCTGATGATGCTGTGCTTGATGCTATGCGCAGGGTTCCCAGGCACATGTTCCTGCCTGAAGAATTGAGAGGGCACGCATACGGCGACCATCCTGTTCCCACAGGCCATGACCAGACTATCTCCCAGCCCTACACAGTCGCATTCATGCTTGAGGCTCTTGAGCTGAATAAAGGACTGTCAGTGCTTGAGATCGGGGCTGGCTCTGGATGGAATGCAGCCCTTATCAAGCAGATTGTTGGCGATGGTAAAGTCATTGCAATTGAATATGTCCCAGAGCTTGCAGACCTGGCAGAAAATAACCTGAAAAAGGCTGGCCTGGAAGTGAAAGTAATCTCAGGCGACGGCTCGCTCGGATATGAGAAGGAAGCACCCTTTGACAGGATAATAGTCACCTGCGCATGCCCTGATATCCCTGCACCTTTAAAAGAGCAGCTCATGGACGGCGGGATAATCATTGCACCTGTAGGAAAGGTAGTGCAGAACATGATAAAATCAAAAAAAACCAGAAATCAATTCGATGTCCAGAGTCTTGGCCAATTCTCCTTTGTACCTCTCAAAGGAAGATACGGCTTTTGAAAAAAAGGGAATATGGAGCAAAGGAGGGGTGACTCCGAGGTGAGAAGGTGGCTCCATATCCCTGTGAACGTGAGTCATGATATAGCGCACAGGAGCATCGCGTGGTTCCAGCCGAGGGGAGTGTTCTCATTGTACCTGTCAGTCCCCCCATAATACAGCTCGGGCAAGTCCCCTTTCCAGTTCATGCACCTGTATGTCTTTTTCATGTAATGATTATGCTTCTCCATATTGCCTGTCTTCTTGTAGATGGCAGCAAGCCAGGGGAATCCCATGACCCACTCAGCCTCCATGCCATTGTTGTAATACCAATCACCGAAATACCTTACAACACCCCTGTCCCTGACAAGCATGGACTCTACATTCTGTAGTATCTCATCCTTCTGCTCGTTAGTTACAATAGCATATGGATATATAAGTGTCAGCAGAGCGAGATCCACCCGCTTTGAATATGACTCACTGGGCAGCATATTGTCGAGTGCGGTCCTCCCAAGCCTGACCAGCCTCTCAGGGACATCGACCATTCCCTTTACAGCCACAAGCCCTGCAAGGCAGGCTCCTATGCTTGATGCATGGATCTCTTCCTCATTTTCCCAGACTCCGTTGTCAGGGTCCTGCCAGTACTCTATGCTTTCCAGGTAATATACCAGCTTCTGGACAATCCTCAGGTCGTTCTCATCCCTTATTATCATGACTCCCTTCCTGTACAGGTCTCCTGCCATGAACAGGAACGCACCGACTGCATCATTCTGCTTGTTCCCCCAGTCCTCGTTATATTCTTCATAAGTCATGGGGCAGAACCTTGCATGGATGTATTTCTGCTTGTCGTCAGGCTTGTTCTCTATTGCCTGGTCTATCTTCACCTCGTGCTTGAGCAGGACGTCAAAGAGGCCCTGGAGAGCCTTTTTTGCATTCTCCCTGTCCTTTGCCTCCCAGAGGCCGAGTGCCATGTATACATTGTCCCTTATCCAGGCCTTGTTATAGCCTGTGTTAACTTTCAGGCTTGCAGCTCCGAAAACTCCTGTCCTGTACTGTAGTTTCCTCAGTTTTCTGAGTGAAATATTCCTGAGTATGTTATTGATAATCATCGGTACACCCCAACTATTTGTTACTTATTGGTTATAACATAACTTATATTTAAATATTTCGGTACTTTAGTAACTATATAGTGGTTAAATATGCCTAAATTCTTTAAAAACATATGATGGAAATATTCTCAGCTTCCTGAAAATCCTTCAGCAGAATCCTTATTTCATATGGTTCTTTCATGTCTAATGGAAATTGTCCACTAAGTTTGAAAAATCTGCTGTAATTCCTGGAAAAATCATATCTATTAACTATGATTGCCATGTTCCAATAACCATCGAGGTGATAAGATGAAAGAAAAGGACCTTCTGCTGCTAGCAAGCATCAGAGCCAATGCAAGGGAGACCCTGACGCGTATAAGCAGGAAGACAAACATACCTATATCGACTATCTTTGATAGGCTGAAGCAGCATGAGAACACAATCATCAAGAAACACACAGCGATAATTGATTTCTCAAAACTCGGCTTCAGCACAAGGGTCACGATTACATTCAAGGCAGGCAAGGCTGACAAGCTGCCTATGAAAGAGTATCTTGAGAATCACTGCAACGTGAACTCGCTCTACAAGATAAACAATGGCTATGATTACCTGGTCGAGGGTATATTCAAGAACATCAAGGACATGGAGGATTTCATAGAAAATATTGAAGAGAAGTTCAGGATAAAGTCAAAACAGGTCTATTACATAGTCGAAGACATCAAGAGAGAGGATTTCCTTTCCGACGAGAACACAGTCAGCCTAGTAGCCTAGCCTGGGATATAGGGGGAACTGGCTGCAGAGTTCGATTACTTCCTGTTTTGCCCTGCTGATTGCGTTATCGTCGTTTATGTTGTCGATGACCTTTGTTATCAGCGTACCGACCTGCTTCATCTCGGATACGCCGAAACCCCTTGTAGTGAGCGCCGGGGTACCGACCCTGATTCCCGATGGGCTGTATGGCGGTCTCGTGTCCCATGGAATCGTGTTCTTGTTGACTGTTATGTTGGCTGCATTGAGCCTTGTCTCAGCCTCCTGGCCAGTCGTCCCTTTGGCTGTAATGTCAATGAGTATCAGATGATTGTCAGTTCCGCCGGAGATTAGCTTAAATCCATTGTCAAGCAGTACGTCTGCAAGAGCTTTGGCATTCTTTATCACCTGTGCTGCATAATCCCTGAAATCCGGCTGGAGCGCCTCCTTGAGAGCGACGCCTATGGCAGCTGTGGTATGGTTGTGGGGGCCTCCCTGCAGGCCTGGGAATACTGCCCTGTCTATTAGAGTGGGGATGTTTTTTCTCGGATCAGCGTCCTTTGGGAGGGGCTTGAGCGGTTCAGAGGGCTCACCATTGCAGAGTATCATCCCTCCCCTCGGCCCTCTAAGGGTCTTATGGGTCGTCGTTGTTATGACGTCAGCATGGCCCTGCGGCCCTGGAATCACCTTCGCTCCTATAAGCCCTGCCTCATGGGCGATGTCCGCGCAGAAATACCCATCGACTGAATGGGCAATCTCTCCGAGCCTCTTGTAATCATAGAGCCTGGGATAAGCTGTTGCACCGCACCAGAGCAATTTCGGCTTCTCTTTCTTGACAAGCTTCTCGACATCATCATAATTAAGCATACCATCCTTTCCGGTCTGGTATTGCACAGACTGGTAGAACCTTGAGGAGAAATTTATCTTCCAACCGTGTGTCAGGTGGCCTCCGAATGGAAGGGAGAGGCCCATTGATTTCTCGCCAGGCTTGAGGAGCGCAAAATACACAGCCATGTTCGCAGGGCTTCCTGAATAAGGCTGGACATTGGCATGGTCGACCCCAAAGAGCTTCTTTGCCCTGTCCACGGCAAGCTGCTCAATCTCATCTATGAACTGGTTTCCGCCATAGTATCTCCTGTTCACCATACCTTCTGAATACTTATTTGTGCCTATTGAGCCCAGGGCCTGCAGGACAGCAAGCGAGACATAATTCTCAGAAGGGATCATCTCGAATCCATCCTGCTGTCTCCTGAGCTCGCTTGTAAGTGATCTCTGCATGTCCGGGTCTGTATCCTTTAATTCATTCATCATCATTCCCCCTTTATTGCCTTTTCAATCCTCGGGTAGGTCCCTGTCTTCATGAAGACCTTGTGCGCTGAGATAGCTATGCCCCTTTCCTTTATAAACATTTCTTTTGATGCCATCGCAGCAATTCCGAGGGCTACGAGCTCCCCTTTTAGGGTCATGATGGCAACTGGATCGCTCTGTTCAATCCCGGACTCTATCCTGCATATTCCGGGGACCTTCAGGCTTGCTCCATGGCAGAGGCTGTCTACTGTAGTGTCCATCACCCATATCTTAGGCAGATGCCCGACAGCGTTCTCAAGCGGCTGTATGACCTTGCGAAGATATGCTTCGCTTCCGTTTTCCCTGTAGAAATGGCAGGCATCTGCAAGGTCCTGCAGTGTCACGAGGCTTGATTCATCGAACGGTCCGGCTTTAGTCCTGCGAAGCTCGGCCATATGCGCTCCACAGCCGAGCTTCTGTCCTATATCATGTATGAGTTTCCTGATATATGTACCTGCCTGAGTCCCTGCCCTGAAGAGCACATCTTGCCCATTGATCTCAATTATGTTTATATAGTATATTGTACGGGTTCTCATCTGGCGCTTGACACTTGATTTGATAGGTGGAAGCTGCCTTATCTTCCCAAGAAATTCCTTGCATGTATGGATTACCTTCCCACCCGGTATCTCCTTGTGCAGGTGCATAAGGGCTACATATTCCTTGCCTGCTGGAAGGAGGCTCTGGACAATCCTTGTCCCGCTACCGAGTGCAACAGGCAGGACACCTGTTACTTTAGGGTCAAGAGTACCTGAATGCCCTGCCTTTGATACACCCACTATCTTCTTGACATAATCGCTTACCTGGTGTGAAGTCGGCCCCCTTGGCTTATCTATATTTACGATCCCATAGTTGAGAAGCGTATCAGCAGGTCTTTTCTCAGGATACGAACCGAACCTGTCGCTTGTCTCTGTCTCCTTCTTTATGAGAATTTCGCGTTTGATGTTCTCAAAAGGCAGCTTGCTTTCCATAAGAATAAGAGAAAAAAAAAGGTATTTAAAAATCTAACCGAAATTGAATGACGGCGGGTGGTTTACATTGACAGTCACATCGATTGTTACGCTTGACTGCAGCTGCCCGTCGCTGGCTGTTACTGTCACCTGGTGCACACCCTCATCAGCAGACGAGACTTCCTTAGTGGATGTCGTCATCCAACCTGAGTATGATACCTGGACATTGTCTCCGTCGGGATCTGACACGATTGGATTCAATGTCACCAGACTGGTTTTCCCTTCATCCACAGTTACATCAATATTGTCGATGCTGATTACCGGTGCATGGTTCGGGCTCTGGACAACAATCGAGATTGTCTGGCTGTCCTCAAGCGTGCCGTCGGATGCAGTAACTGTTACAAGGTATGTCCCTGCATCCCCTGCCTTTGTCTGCCACTGCCCGTTTGCGTCGAGCGGACTACTGTATATGATTTTCACAGGGTCTCCGTCAGGGTCTGTCGCAGTCGCGTTGATCGAGACCAGCTCTCCTTCATTCACAGTCAAAGGCTCAAGCTCTGAAAGCACTGGTGGCCTGTTATTCTGCAGCACTGTGACCTTAACTGTCTTCTCAGTTGTTGTCTTGCCGTCATTGGCAGTGATGGTAACCAAATGCTCACCAGCATCATTGTAATTGGTCTGGTAAGTTGACGTTGTCATCCAGCCTGAATACGAGACAGTGACTGTGTCGCCGTCTGCATCTGAGACCTGCGGATTGAAGCTTATAGTGTCACCCTCATTTACAGTGATGTTCTGAACACCGTTGATGACCGGAGCAGAGTTTGCGCTGTTGATTACTATCCTTATCTCCCTGCTTGTCTGGGACTTGCCATCAGATGCAGTCACTGTGACAAGATATTCTCCTGCATCCCCAGGTCCTGTCTGCCACTCGCCGTTCGCATCAAGCGGCTGTGTATAGGTGAAAGTGACCTGATCATTGTCTGCATCTGTAGCGACAGGAGAAAGCTTCACAAGGTCTCCTTCTTTATAATACTTGGTCGGAATCTCAGACACTGGAGGCGTTGTCGTCTCATTGCCCACTGCTGGCGGCACTGTGCTGGTATTTGTCTCAGCTGGAGGCTGTGTCATAGTCTCATTCCCTGTACCCATCGCAGGACCTGTCTGGTTGCTGTTCAGGTCCTCAATGGACATGTTGAGCTGCGAAAGGACACTGCTCAATGCCTCCTTGGAAACGCATACCTTGTCCCCTGCTGCCGGCTGCTGCGCCACAAACAGGCTGCAGCCTGACAGGATTAGTATCAGGAACACTAGAAATGCTGTAACATATTTCAATTCACCCATTATCCTACACCTCACCCTATAGTCATAACAAAATATTGTTATTTTTAAATCACAACTACTATTTAAACTTTTTGGTGGTTACGCCAGTGCCATGCCTGCTAGTTGTCAAAATAATAAATAAGAGATGCTAAAAGGCAACCTTTTTAAATATGATGTAGATATGGACTGGCTGATATGAAGAAGATCCTTGTATTCGGGACTTTTGACATCCTCCACAGGGGGCATGAGCATTTCTTGAAGGAGGCGAAGAAGCTTGGCAATGAGCTCATTGTAGTCGTGGGCAGGGACAGTAACGTGATTAGGTTCAAGAAAAAGCCACCTGTCCATGATGAGATGACCAGGCTTTCAAATGTTAGCAGCCTGCCATACGTGGACCGGGCGATTCTTGGGAGGGATGACCTTGATTACATGGAGACCCTGGAGGAGGTCAGGCCTGAGATCGTTTGCCTGGGTTATGATCAGCATGACCTAGGTCTTGAATCAGATCCAGGAGTCAAAAAGCTTGGTATTGAAATAAAAAGGATAGCACCATACAGGGAAAATGAATTCAAAAGCTCAATCATAAGAAATATAAAAGAATCAGGTTGAGACAGCAGAACTATTCCTTGTCATCATCATCATCATCGACGTCATCGTCCTGCCCTTCATCTTCGTCAGACTCATATCCGGCCATGAAGCCCTCTTCCTCTGCGCTTATCTCGTCATTCTCGACAAGCTCATCCCTGGCTTTCTTGCTGTAGACATTCTTCTCCTTCTCTTCAGCCTTGTATTCGTCCTCGAGATATTCTTCTTCGTCCATGCAAATATTCAATCATCAGGATTATTTAAATCTTTCCATTGGGCTTTTCCTTGCTGAAAAGCGCATATGAATAATAGATAAGATATACCACAAACAGCAGGAGCGCACCAACTGATGCAAAGAGCGCGTATTTCCCTAGAAACACTGACAGGACCATGAGGACCGCAATCACTTTGAATCCTTTCGCCCCCAGCTCATGTGTCTTCTTCCAAACTCTGTCGCTTGCAAGGGTCCAGGGCGTCCTGATGCCTATGAAGAAGTTGCGCTTGGACCTCTGCATGAGCACCCCTGAGAAATATATGAGCCCTCCGAGCAGGGGAAGTATAAGGTAGTTCATGTTTATGTTTATGTCGAAATTCGGAAGAAGAGTTATGATGTAGAGGATGAGCATGAACAGCACGAATGCCACCTTGAATCCGAAATAGTAGAAGTAGAATGCCTTTATGTTCTTCTTATAGACGGCGATATAGGGTATTATGGTCATTATCCCGAATACAGCTAGGGCGATTATGGGCATGAGAAACAGCCCAGTGAACCTCGAGCCGTAACCGTCAATCTCACCATTGAAGTTCCAATGGACAGGCATCTTCTGAGGCATCTTAGGATAAAGGAAGAATGCAATAAAAAACATTGCAATGATGACTACCAGGGGAAACAGTTCTTTCTTGGCAAAACTGCTGGTGTTGGTGTTCATTTTATGTACCTTGCGCAGCCGCTCATCTTTGCTGTTTTCTCGACTGCATCGGCAATAACATAAGGGAGCTTCCTGTCAAGTGTGTCAGGTATGATACTGTCCTCCCGGGGATTTTTCATATATCCTGCAAGAGCGTGGGCTGCGGCAATCTTCATCTCCGTATTGATGCTTGTTGAGCATGCATCGAGAGCCCCTCTGAATATACCTGGGAATGCCAGGACATTGTTCACCTGGTTGGGGTAGTCGCTCCTGCCAGTTCCGATAATCCGGGCCCCACCTTTTTTTGCCAATTCAGGCATTATCTCAGGGATAGGATTTGCCAGTGCAAGGACGATTGAATCCTTTGCCATCTTGCTGACCATCTCCTTCTTGACTATGCCGGCTGCTGAGACTCCTATGAAAACATCTGCGCCCTGCATCGCATCGGCAAGTGTGCCTTTGAGCCTATACTTGTTTGTCTTGAGCGCCATCTCTTCCTTGTAGAGGTTGAGGAATTCCCTTCCCGGATAAATTATGCCCTTGCTATCGCACATGATGAGGTCTCTCGGTCTGCCATACATGAGAAGCATCTTTGTAATTGCAATGCCAGCAGCGCCAGCGCCGCTTATGACTATCCTCAATGAGTCGAAATCTTTTCCTACAACCTTGGCAGAATTTATTATTGCTGCAAGCACTACGACAGCTGTCCCCCACTGGTCATCATGCATGACTGGTATCCCTATGTTCTGTAGCTTTTCCTCAACTTCGAAACATTTTGGGGCAGCGATATCTTCAAGATTGATCCCTCCGAATATGGGCGCTATGTTCTGGACATCCTCAATGAAGTCGGAATGATAATCCTCAAATATGATAGGGAAAGCATCAATGCCTGCAAACTCCTTGAAAAGGACAGCCTTGCCCTCCATCACGGGTATGGCGGCATAACCTCCTATGTCCCCAAGCCCGAGCACTGCCGAGCCGTCAGAGACAATGGCGACCGTATTGCCCTTGATTGTGTATTTGTACGCATTGAGCTTGTTTTCAGCAATTTTCTTTGACACCTCAGCAACACCGGGAGTGTACAGGAGTGAGAGGTCTTTCTTGGTCTTTATCTTGATCTTCGGGCATATCTCTATCTTGCCTTTGTTCAAGGAATGGATGTCTAAGGCCTCTTTTTTGAATCTTTCCGGCATAGAAGAAGTGGAACATCCTGTTGGTTTATAAATATTGCTGCGATAGATTTGATTTTATCTCTGGTATACAAGAAGGTCTTCTGTGGTGAGCTTCTCGCCTTTTTTTATCTTCTCATTGACCAGGTCTTTCTTCTCCTTGATGGTCATCTCTTTTTTTGCCTTCTGGTCTTCTCTTCTTTTTGTCCTGACTTTCTCAACATTGTCCCTTATCCCGCCAAGGTCAGATAACAGATCTTTTAGTTTCTTGTTTGTATTTGCGAATTCAGTTTTAAGAACAGAGAATCTCTCATAATGCTCCTTTTCCTTGGCTTTAAGCTCGTCGACAACCTTTGAAAGCTCCAGCATCTTTTCGTGCTTCTTCTGGCTCTCCCTGGCATTCTTCCTGATGTTCTTCTTGAATTCCCTCTCTTTTGACTTGAGGTTGTCGATTGAAGCTGATGTTTCATTGATCTCGTCGATGACAGTCTCAACTTCAGAAAATTCGCTGAATTTGGACTTCAGCTCATTGATTGTCTTCATGATTTTCTGCTCTTTCTCAAAAGAAACAGCCTCTGTCTCCATCTTGTACTCAAGGTCCTCTATCTGTTTCTTGAGCCTGACAGGGTCGCCTTTAATGTTGAATTTTTTTGAGATATCCTGCCTTTCCTTCTTGAGCTTGATTATCTTGCCGATCTCTGCCTTTATCTTGGTAATAACGTCAGCCTTCTCATTCTTCTGTTTCCTGACTTGGGTAGTCTGCTCATCCCTCTCTTTCTTGAGCTCTTTTATCTCGGTTATGAGCTCTTTGATCTTTACGCTGACCTCTTCTTTTTCAGAGTAGCATTTTTCTTTCTCAACATTGATCTCATTCAGCCGCTTCTTAAGATTAGAAATATCTGTCCGTTTCTGGTTCAGATCATCAAACAGCTTATTGTTTTCATCATCAGCCATGTATTATCACACATCAAATTAATTAAAAAATAAAAAACTAACCAAACAAGGCTCCCAGACCTGCTGCTGCCTGCTCTTCCTTCTTCTCTTCCTCTTCCTTGGATTCCTTCTTCTCTTCCTTCTTATCAGAAGGCTTCTCGCTCTCTGCTGTCTTTGCAGGAGCAGCCGGAGCAGAGATCATCGTCTCCTTGATTGCTTTTTCTATGTCGACCCCGTCAAGAGCTGCGACCAGCGCCTTAATCCTGGCATCATCAGCCTTGACACCTGCAGCCTCGAGCACTTTCTTGACTGTTGCCTCATCGACCTTCTGTTTTGCCTTATGCAACAACATTGCAGCGTATATGTATTCCATCTTGTATCAGTCCTCCACGTAACCAGTATTATTGTTTAGCATCAGCCCGGACTTCTCCAGGTGCTCCCTCATCCTTTTTCTCTTCAGCTATCGGTTCTTCGACACTTTCATCTCTTCCCTGTTTTTCTTCGCCGTCTTGTGCCGTAGGCGTCTCTTCAGCCGGCTTTTCTCCAGCAGAAGCGTCAACAGTCACATCCTCAACAGATTCGACTGTCTCAATCTTTAGGCTTGATTTGAGCCCCTTCATCTCAGCCTCAGCCTTTGCAAGCAGCTCAAAGACAAGTTCGTCTGCAAGGATTCCCTGAGATGTCCCTACAGCCTTGGCTTCCATGTGTGCTTTCTGGAGAAGAATGTTTATTGTGTCAGGAGTCGCATAACCTGTCATTATTGCAAGATTGAAGCTTTCCCCTGCTGCCTGAATTATCTTGGCAATGTAATCCTTCTCGTCAATCTCAAGCACATCCCTGGTGTATATTGATCCATCCTCATATACAGCGACTAGGTTCAGCCCGATCTCCATTGGTTCTATCCCAAGCCTTGCAAGGATGCCTGCAATTGTCGGGGAGATGACCTCTCCTTTCTTGACGACTGTTGTATCTTCCTTGATGGCAACTTTGCCGTCGACAATACCTGTCTTTATCCTGACCATGCCAAGCTCTCCGATGATTGGCCCTGGAGAGAAAGGCGTTGGGCCGGCAGGGACAACTATGTCCTTTGTCGCCGTCTGGCCTGGCTTTGCAGGTGCGCTGGACTTGTTCTGGCTCACCTTCTTGTACAGTTTGAAAGGGTTCTCTTTGGTGAAGATCATTGCAGGCATGCCCCTGAGATGATCAGCCAGCTTCTCAACATCCTTCTTATCATTCTTTGCCTCTTGAAGGATTATCTTCATGAGGCGCTTTTTTGTCATAAGAATCTTGATAGTGCCTCTCAGCTGCGCTCTCATGTTCTGGAGCTGTTTTGCCGGCAGGTTCTCTACGTCAACTATGCCAATGATAGGGTAGTCTTTTGCCAGACCAACAAATTCCGTGACTGCCTTTTTCTTATGTCCGGGAATCTTTTTTGCTCCTTTCATTTTATCTCGACCGTTTTGCCCATCGTAAGCTTGACGATGATATTATTGATGTTGTTCTCGTGATTGGGAAGGGCGTGTGTCAGTTGGCTGTATACTGTCATTATGTTATCAGCAATGATAGAGTCTTCCATGTCCTCCTTGCCGACGCTGCATTGGATGACAGGTAGGACCCTTGCCTTGAGTCTCACTGTCTTCTGAAGTCTCTCATAAAGCGGCCCGAGATTAGCCTTAGGTGGGACAACGCATCCAGCTTTCGGATTGGGCATCTTGCCCCTGCTGCCGAGTATCTTTCCGAATGTTGTCGCGACTGTCGCCATTATGTTTGCCTGGGCGATGAAATAGTCATGCTGCTCTGCGAGCTTCTTGGATTCCTTCTTGTCCTTGAATTTGCCAAAGTCGTCTGGAGTTATCACTGTGTCGACGACATTCTTTGCATCCTCTTTCATCTCGGGGCCGACAAATGCACAGACCTTCTGCTTCTTCCCTGTTGAATGATTAGTATGCGCATAGAAATCAACCTGCTGGTCGGGTTTCTTCAGGTCAAGGTCCCTCAGATTTATTATAAGATCGACGCTTTGCTTGAAATTTCGCTTCTTTCCTTCTGCCCTTGCTTTCTTAAGTGCTTCTGATACAGATTTCTCATCCATTAAAATGCCTCCTTCCTGCTATCTGCACAAGGTGCAATAGTCCTATCGGAACGGCAGGTTATGCATATTTATTCAGGTTTGTGAGAGAAAATACTGCCCCTTTATAAATTTAATGGTTCCATAGGGAGGATGAGATGATGCTATTCAAACCTTAACTCGTCTCTGTCATACTTTTCTTGGCAGCTCACCGAATCCACAGTCCTTGCATGTCGCATCAAGGTAGATCCAGCCATCCTTTGAGTATTTCCTTGGTGAATCCCTAATGTATGCCAGGTTGAACACATGCCCGGGGACAAAGACAAACCTGGTTGGGATGCCGATAGCCTGCAGGAGATTTGCTAGAAGGACTGCATGGTCATCACAGTCACCTCCTCTTGTCGCGAGCATCTCTTCAGGGCTCTCAATATATTCGTCGTGTTCTGATACATATACGAAATTATCCCTGACAAAATAAAATTCAGCCTTTGCCTGGCATAGCTTGTCTGAATCGCAGCCGAATGTCGCAATCCTTGTCGCGGTCTCCTTGACAAGCGGGTCATCCGGGGTCAGGAATGTGTTGAATTCCAGGCTGTTCTGGGTATGGTTGGCATCTGTTATGTTGGATATCATGAGTCTGGGTTGTATATCTTCAATCTTTGGATACGCTTTAGGAGAGGGGTCTGTCCTTACAGAATAGTAAGGGATTATGGACATTATCAGTATCAATGCAATTATTGGTGCAATCACATAGAACAGGGGGCTCTTCCCTTTCCCTTCCACAGCCCCAACATCACTTCCCATAATCATCCTGGTTATTAATAAACTATATAAACAATTAGTTTTTCAAAAAATTTAAATATAAAAAACATAATTTCAGGAAAAATGAAACATAACAGGCAGGTCCCAAATCACATAGGAATAATCATGGATGGCAACAGGAGGTTTTCCAGGAGGCTTATGATGAAGCCCTGGAAGGGCCATGAGTGGGGTGCCAAGAAGATAAAGATGCTCATGGAATGGTGCAGGGAATTCGACGTGCATGAGCTTACGCTATATACATTCTCCATCCAGAATTTCAACAGGCCGAAAGAGGAGTTCAATTATCTCATGGACCTGTTCAGGACCAATTTTGACATGATGAAGGATGACAGCCGCATGGATGAGTTTGGCATACGCATCAATGTCATCGGCAGGCTGTGGATGTTTCCAAAGGATATCCAGGATAAGATAAGGCTTGTCATGGAAAAGACTGGGAAGAATAAAGATTACATAATCAACTTCGCCATGGCGTACGGCGGCAGGGAAGAGGTCATCGATGCGACGAGAAAGATAGCTGAACAGGTGAAGTATGGCAAGCTCAATATCGACGACATCAATGATGAGACTTTCTCCAGGAACCTGTATTTCTCAGACGAGCCTGACCTGATAATAAGGACCGGGGGGGAAAGGAGGAGCAGCAACTTCCTTGCATACCAGAGCGCCTATTCTGAATGGATATTCCTTGACAAGATGTGGCCTGAGTTCTCAAAGTCAGATTTCAAGTCTGCAATCGAGGATTATATGAAGAGAGAGAGAAGATTCGGAAAATGATGATAATAAGGGTTTCTTCTAAAATTCCCTGTTTATGACATATTCAGCAAGTACCTCAAGGAATTCTCTGCTATTGCTGCTGAGTCTTGCATTCCTTAGCACGGCAATGGATCTTTCAGTAAGCTCCCTTGCTAATTTTCTTGAGTACTCAAGGGATCCTGTCTTTTCCACAATCTCCCTGATTCTCTTTATGTCGTCGGTCTTCACATCCTGATCTCCGAGGGTCCTGATGATGAAGGCTCTGTCACCTGCATTGGCTTTCTCCAGTGCCTTGAGGATTAGCAGGGTCTTCTTGCCCTCCCTCACATCAGACCCGACCGGCTTTCCTATCTTGTCTCTTGTCCCGAAGAGACCGAGAATGTCGTCGTGGTACTGGAATGCCTTGCCGAGCGGGATGGCATATTCACTAAGAACCTGGAGCTGTTTTTTTGAGGCCCCGGCCAGAAGGGCACCTATCTGGAGAGGAGCTTCGAATGTGTAAATAGCTGTCTTTAACTCATATACTCGCCTGACCTGCTCCTCGGACATATTATCATCGCAACCTGAGATGATGTCCATTGCCTGGCCGAAGCAGGTGTTTACGACAGCCCTGTTGAACCTGTCCACTGCCTTGAGCTTCCTCCTAATGGGGAAATCTGAATTGATAATCGCCTCACTGCCGAGTATTGCCAGGATATCTCCAGCAATCAAAGCCATGCTTTCCCCATATCTCTTTGCATCGATGCCCTTGAAGCACCTGCTGTACTTGTTCTCGTATATCTTGTGCATGGTGAGGTATCCCCGCCTCAGATCATCCTGGTCCATGATATCATCATGTATGAGAAGGAAGGATTCCATGAGCTCGACAGCGATTGCAGCATCGATGATAGACTTCTCATCCCTGCCACCGCAAGCCCTGTAGCCCATCATGACAAGGAGCGGGCGTATCCTCTTTCCTCCCCTGAGATTGTATTCAAGAATCAGCTCCATCATCTCCTTTGCAGCAGGGGAAATGCTCCCGACTAGCCTTATCCTCTGCCTTAGAAATGCCCTTAGCTTCCGGTCGATCTTGACCTTATGCTCTTTTATTATCCTGTTGATGTCCATCTTTTTTCCCGAGGATATGCATTATCATCCTCCTCTTCCTTGGCCCGTCCAGGTCGACGAAGAATATCCTCTGCCATGTCCCAAGTTTCAGGCTGCAGCCTATTACCGGAATTGTCTCGCTTGCTCCCATTATTAGTGATTTCAGGTGTGAATGCCCATTGACAGGTTCATCGACAGGTATGCCTTTCCTTTTTTCCATATCGTCATGCCTGTATTGCCCAAGTCCGGGTGCATTCTTCTCAAGCCATGATTTGGCATCATTTATCAGGCCTTCCTCATTCTCGTTTATCCTTATCGCTGTCGTCGTATGCGTGGTGTAGATGTTTATTATCCCGTCGGATATTCCCGAATCCCTGACAAAACCCTTGATATCTTCTGTAACATCGATGAAATCAGTCTTCTCTGTCGAGTCGATGCAGAGCTCTTTTGTCAGGATATCCATGCATGTTGAAATTCGGGCGGATTATATAAATTTTATTAACTTTCGTGAACTCATTTATTTTTCAAGGCTTTGGATCAGGGCAAAAAATATAAACAACCGATGACTCATATCCCCATGCTTGAAGAGATAAAGAAGATTGCAAAGACCACATATGCTGAAAATGATTATAGATATCATATCCTCCCTGTCGTGAAGAACGCCCTCCTGCTTTCTGATAAGCTCCATGCAGACAGGAAGGTTGTCGAGACTGCAGCATACCTTCATGACATAGGGAGGGCTGTCGAACGTATCGAATATAAAAGGGACAATGACCATCATATCATCGGTGCTGAGAAGTCAACAAAGATTCTCGCCGGGCTTGGCTGTGATGAAGAATTCATCAGGAAAGTGTATCATTGCATCCTTTCGCATAGGGGGAGAAAGGGTCCGGATCCAGAGACCCTTGAGGCAGAGATAGTGAATTGCGCAGACGCGATGGCACACATTGACACATTCCTGGACCTCTTTCTCTTTATCAATGAGAGCAACCCGTTGAAGGAGAGTGTATCCATTGCCAAAGCAAAGATGATAAGGGCATGGAACAAGAAGTTGACATTGGACGAGGCAAAAGAGATTGTCAGTGAAAAATTTAATGCAGTGATGCTCCTTCTTGATAGCATGGAAGAATATATTGATTAGGTCACTCGCTGAATATCTGCGCCTGGAATGAATACAGCCTGTTGGAGAGGTCTTTCCAGGCATCAGAGGGCATTCCTGCCTTGAGGCATATGTGATGCAGGTACTCATCCACATCCCAGCCCTGCTCCACAGGCACCTGGGGAAGAAGGAGGCCTGACCTATCTGCATTCCTGATGATGAGCCCGTCTCTTCCTATCCTTATCTTCTTCTGGTATTCGTCAGGTGATTCTGCAAGGACCTGTCTGGGTACAGAAAGCACAGAAATCTCGATCTTTATCATATCCAGCTCATCCTCTTCAAGTGGAGGGAACCTTGGATCGTCGAATGCAGCTGAGCATGCAGCTTCGGCTATGGCCCTGCAGAGAGGCAATACAGGCTCAGGATAACCTATGCACCCTCTAAGGAGGGAATCCTTATGAAGAGTCACGAACGCTCCCTGCTTTTCAGAATATTCATTATACTCATCTAAGTCCTGTGTTATGCCTGTGAACCTGCAGGTGATTGAATCCCTTGCAAGCCTCAGAATTTTTTTTCCGTCAGCAGGGGATAACATTTTGAAGCAATAGAATCATTTAACTTCCTTGTTGAAAACTGTCCAGAACTTGTCATTCTGCTTCTTCATCCTGGTCACGGCATCAAGAATAGCCTTTTTCGGGGTTGTCCCGCTTGTCTCGACTGTGAATGTGGGCTCGTCGATGTCAGGATGGGAGACGAAGTAGGATGCGACTGTCACCTTCTTGTCGTTCCTGAGCTCCTCTTTTAGGGCGTTGCAGACCGTATGGCTTTCTCCCCTAATCTCGAAGACAGCTTTGTTCTTTGACTCTTCTAAGACCCTGATTTCCATGGTTCCCCGCAAATTTGAAGTTATTTAAATAATTATTGGTTTTTTTTAAATATGATGCAGCTTACCTCGATCCTGTGGATTCTTCTCCTGTGATGGGGCTGGCTCTGCTTTAAAGGGAATCTGAAATCGATCACACCTTCGACAGAAAATCCCTTCTTTTCTGCAAAAGAAATGATATATCCCTTTGTGGCAGTCTTGTGGAATGAATAGACTTTCCCTGCCATGCCAAATGCCTTTTTGAGAAAAATCCTGTCGATATTCTTCTCCCTAGTCCCGAATGGCGGGTTCTGGAGGACGGTATCAGCCCTGCCTTCGATATCCAAAATATCAGCCTGCTTGATCTCATAATCTCTGAATCCTCTGAGATTCTCTTCAAGAAGTCTAATTGCGTCTAAATCCTTCTCTACGAATTCTACTTTGCCTGCTCCTAACATCAGTGCCCCTATACCAAGAATACCTGTCCCAGCGCCAAGGTCTGCAATTATCTTGCCCTCAATGTCGCCTCTCATGTAGGCTGACCAGAGCACATCTGCAGCGATCTCAGGGTCTGTCGGGTGCTGCTCAAGCTTCATGTGAGCATCCGTGAACACTTTGAGCCGGGACAGCTCAATCGCCAGCCCTGATTTTGACATCTTCTCCATTTCAGTTGGTTTTGTGCTCCTGTTTAATAAAATTATTCAAAAGATTTAAAAAAACCCAAGCAATCATCATCATCATGATGGATAGGGTGACAGAAGATAAGATAGGAAAATACCTTGAGACAACGGCAAAGGCCTTGAAAGCTGTAACTATCGGAGAAGATAAGGGCATTGACTGGAAAAAGAATGCTGCTGAGTTCCTTGATATGGCAGAAAGATATTTTCAGGATGCGCAGCATTACAGGAAGATTGGGGACCTGGTAACAGCCTTTGCAGCTGTTAACTATGCCCATGCATGGATAGATGCAGGGGTGCGCTTAGGTCTTCTGGATGCCCCTGCAGGCAGTTCTGACTTCATAATGCCCAGGGAATAAAAAAATTTATAAACTTCATATGCCAGAGGTGACATATGAAAAAGAAGGGTCTCATTTTACTTTTCGTCTTCCTTGCGCTCGCAGAAGGTGTTCTTGCTGCTCCTCTAAGAGACCAAGGCCAATGGATTGCTTCGTTCCTGACAATCTCTGCCATCCTTGTGTCGCTCCCGGCGTTTGTCTCTTTGTATCTCCATATAAGGAAGACAAACCTCGGAAATCTTGTGTTTCAGCCTCTCCTTGCGATGTTCATCGGATTCATTGGGATAATGCTGAACTCACTAGTAGGGATATGGAGGAGCCAGAGCGGGTTTGAAGTCGACGATTTTCTCGTGGTCATGGGGATAAACAGGGCAATTAGCTCAGTGCTTATTGCAGCGGGCTGCGTGATGCTTTTCTTCAGCCTGAAGAGGCACGGGCTTTTTGATTATAGATATTATCAGAAGGGCAGCAAAAAGCACAAATCAACAGGGAAAGGTAACCGGACAATAATCAAGGGTTAAATATATATACATGGCATGGTTCTTTTGGTGCCTGATGGCAATTATTGATACGATAAACAGGCTGCTGCAGCCATTTTATTCCCAGATTATAGTCGCGCTGATCCTAATCTTCTTTGGGCTGATCCTGGGAAAGCTGCTCGGAAGCTTGGTAAAGAGGATCCTCACAGAGATCCGGCTTGACAGATTAGTCAAGAGCCTGACTGGCATAAGCCTCCAGGTGGAATCATTCATCTCTTCACTGGTCAAATATTTCACATATTTCGTCTTTGTCATCTGGGCACTTGAAAAGCTCGGTCTCGGTTCCATTGTTCTGAATCTCCTTGCAGGGGGTGTAATCCTTATTGTCATAGTATCTTTCATCCTGGGTATCAAGGATTTCATCCCGAATGCTGTTGCAGGCATCTTTCTTCATGTCAAAGGCATTCTCAGGGAGGATGACTGGATAAAGACTGACGATATCGAGGGCAGGGTGGTGAAGGTTGAGCTGGTCGATACTCAGCTTGAGACGAGAAGCAAGGATATCATTTTCATACCGAATTCTGTGCTTGCCAAAGGCAGGATCATCAAGATTAAGAAATAGGATTAGCTGCTCTGAAGAGATTCTAGCAAGGAGACGACATTCCATATCTGGGTCCTTGTATATGGCTGGATATTGTTGTTGTCAGAGATCTCGTCCAGTTCATTGAGTGCCCTGTTGATCTTCATGGACAGCTCTTTTCCGTCTTTTAGTGATTCTATTATGCCTGCAATCTTCTGCTTGATGTTCTTGGGAACTGTATTGTCGGTCCTAAGCTCCTCCAACGCCTCAATCGCAGGCTGTGTTGTTTCATCTGTCATTTTTCATCCTGTCCAGGACTTCAGCCTGTATCTCCTTTGCCTTTTCCTTAAGTTTTTTCTCCTGCTTCTCCAGGGTCTTTATTCTGAGCTCGAACATCTCTTTTTTTTCAGCCAGGTCTTTCTTGAGCTTTTCTTTGGGAGTCTTCACCATGATATTGCCGATTATCCTGTAGCTCTCCTCAGAATCCTTCATCTCTTCAATAGCAGAGTCAATCTCAGTGAGCTGGGCCTGAAACTGCTGCCTCTGCATGAGATACTGCTGGGCGTTCTGCTCGATAAGCTGAAGCTCCTTAATCCTCTGGTCAGTGTCCTGTGCCATGCTTAAAGACCTTTTGATTTCTCAAATACAGCCAGGAGTTTTGTCATCGAATTTGTGCTTGCCCGCAGGGAGACGGCATCAGCCGATGTTATCCTGATATCAGTTTTTTTCGCTGTCCTGTATATTTTCGTGCTTGCTCTTGGACTGCTCTGCTCATTTTCCGCTGATAGGCAGTCAAAGATGTCCCCTGATTCATCATCGATAGTAATCCGAACCTTGTAGGTCATCGGGCTGAAACCTTTGTGGCTATTGTCCTTGGCTTGTAAATCATCTTGCTACCGCAGTAAGGGCATCTCACTTTCCTCTTTATGTAGTCGTCAGATACATTCTTCCCGCATTTGAAGCATTTATATTCAACCATTCTCGATCATACCTTCTTCATCTTCTTCTGGAATCTTTTCAACTTCTGGAGCATCTTCTCCGGACAGTTCTTCAGCCTCAGGCTCCTCTTCCTCATAAGCATCAGCCTCTTCTACCTCTTCAGGGATGTCCTGGACTTCTTCCTTAACAGCTGTTGTCTGCTTTTTCTTGCCTATAGAATAAGCCTTGCCTGTAAATTTTGCCTTGCATTTTGTGCATTCGAAGATTCCGAGCGACAGCCTTCTAATTTTCGGTTTCCTGCAGTACGGGCAGAATTGGCCCTTGATATCAGTCTTCTCAATAGCCCTAAGCCTGTCCTTGACTCTCTTGCCGTATCTTGCTCCGAATCGTTTTGTCGTCATTTTTTATCAGGATGGGGCTGCCCGGACTTTCCCAGCATAACCCCTTGTTTTGTTCCTGCTGTTTCGAACCGGGGTCGTCTGGTCCCAAACCAGAAAGGATGAACCAAGCTACCCTACAGCCCCTATATCATGAAGTTTTATTACGTGCCTCAGGGTTTTGTGTTTGTTTTTAAATATATCGCTTATTTTCAGGTGGTATAAAAAGCTTTTCTTTTTGGTAGCTTGCCCTTTATAGAAAAATTAAATATTGAATAATAAAAAAAATCCAGATATCAGCTCTTTGTCCACTGTGTCTCCATCTTCTGGCCGTTGATATCCATTACCTGGTATCCGCTGCCTGCCTCGTCATAATAGTAGTCGATTGTGCCACCGTTCTCTGTATTTATCTCGTATCTCATGTGGCAGAGGCCCTGGTATTTTCCAGATGTCTCAATGCCCACGACTGCCATGTTCATTGAGCCTTCAGTTCCGCTTGAGCTGTATGTAGAGCCGACCGGGCACCAGCTATCGGCATTCTGGGAATTTATATTGACCTGGCCGTCAGGGCTGTTCACAGTGACATGGGAGCCAGCTCCCAGGCTGTCGACGCCCAGCATTGTGTTCTGAACTGCCCTGCTGCAGCGGTATGTGAAGAGCAGGACAAGCAGCACCACGATTACGACAGCCACAATTATTATTGTTGTCGTGTTGGATTTCTTTGCCTCAGGCTTCTTCGCATCGGGCTTCTTTGTATCAGACTTATTGATATCTTCCTGTTTATTCATATTTCCACCCCCTATTTATGTTGGTGGTTGCTTTCGACTATTTAAATATTTATAACTTGTCTTGAATAAGTAAAACCTTGAATATCATCTGTAAGAGCATTCTACCGCTACCTTTATAAACGCCCCCCTTTTTCCGTGTACCATGGCGATATCAGAGAAGCAGAGGTATGAGCTCAAGAAGTTCGTCAAGCAGATAGAGGCCATAAGGGGAAGGCATACAGAGCTGGTATCAGTCTATATCCCCTCAGGTTACGACCTCAACAAGATTACCACCCACCTGGCCCAGGAGCAGGGAACAGCTGCAAACATAAAGTCAGCCTCTACCAGGAAGAACGTGATAGACGCTCTTGAGAGGATGATACAGCACCTCCGCCTCTTTCCAAAGACCCCGCCCAACGGGCTTGCTGTCTTCTCAGGTAATATCTCAGGCCAGGAAGGCAAGTACAACTTCCAGGTCTTCTCAATAGAGCCGCCAGAGCCCCTCAACACAAGGATATACAGGTGCGACAAGGCATTCGTCACTGACATTCTCATCGATATGCTCGACATCAAGGAGGCCTACGGTCTCATTGTCATGGACAGGAGGGAGGCAGACATCGCCTATCTCAAGGGCAAGACCATAGTTCCACTGAAGAAGACAAAGTCCAATGTTCCCGGAAAGACCAGGGCAGGCGGGCAGAGTGCGGCGAGATTCATGAGGCTCCGTGAGGATGCTGCAAAGGATTTCTACAAGAAGATAGGCGACATGGTCAAGGACGAGTTCCTCGGCAAGGACAATATCAAGGGCAT
Source organism: uncultured Candidatus Woesearchaeota archaeon (assembly GCA_963717515.1). Classification (GTDB taxonomy): domain Archaea; phylum Nanobdellota; class Nanobdellia; order Woesearchaeales; family DSVV01; genus CAYXZQ01. Next base: position 263,805 of record OY970338.1, on the reverse strand, counting down.
AATCGTCGGTGGCCCCGGTCCCACAAAATATGATTTTGTCGACGGAAACTTTATAACATCAGAAGTCAAGAAAAAAATAATCGGGATAAAGGACCTGTCCTACACAGGCTCATTCGGCCTGCAGGAGCTCCTTGACAAGAGCGATGACCTTCTGGCAAAAGAGGATGTCATGGCTGAGAAGCTCATCATGGGAAAATTCTTTGAGCTCCTTGCAAGGACTCCAGGAAAGATAAGCTATGGTTATGACGAGGTAAAGAAGAACCTGACAGCAGGCGCAGTCGAGACAGTGCTCCTCTCCGAAACATGCGATGACAAGACGATTGAAGAGTTCGAGGAGGCTGTAAAAGCAGTCGGCTCTGATGTCAGGTTGATAAGCGTCGAGACCAGGGAGGGTGTCCAGCTCAGGGACATCGGCAAGATTGCAGCAATACTCAGGTATGAGACCAGCTGAAGTCTCCTCCTGTAAAGATTTTTATAATATGGTTGATTCTGTTATTCCATGTCCATTGCAAAAGAGGCATTTATCGGGCTGTACCCTGACAGGGGGCCTGTGCATGAGTTCAGGATAAGATACTCAGCAAGATTCAATATGTACAATGCTAATGTGCATTACAACAGCAGGATGATGGAGTTCAGGCTGTCCAGGGACTGGAAGGATGTGGGAAAGGAGATTAGGATTGGCCTCCTCCAGACATTGATGCTCAAGGCATTCGGCGATAAGAAAAAGACAATCAACATCGACCTCTACAATATATTCCTCAAGAAGGTGCATGTAGCGGTGCCGAAGGAAAGGGTCGACCCGGTCCTCGAAGAGTCCTTTCATAGGGTGAATGAGAAATATCTCAGCGGGATGATGGAGATGCCAAACCTCGTATTCGGCAGGGACTCAACGAGGAAGCTTGGCTCGTATGAATATGGCTCTGACACTATCACCATCAGCAGGATCCTGACGGATGAGCAGGAGCTCCTGGACTATGTGATGTATCATGAGCTGCTTCATAAGAAACTGAAGTTCGACATGAAGAACAGCAGGAGCAGGCATCATACCAGGGAATTCCGTGAGGCTGAAAGGATGTTTGAGAATTACAGGGAAATGGAGTCCAGGCTATCAGGCCTGTCAAGGAAAAGCAGGAGATGGCTTGGGTTCTTTTAAATATCAGCTTTTTCTACACTGGAGGGGCTTTTATTATCCGGATAGATTAATCAATCCCTGAAATATTTTTTTGAGAATACAAAAATATTTAAATGAAGCTGTTGTAAAAGAAATTCCTTTTGGGGGTGACGATTTTGAAGGTGATTTACAGAGATTTCAGTAAACTGAAGAATACACTAAAAGAGGCATTCAGGAAAGTAAAAGAGGAATTTGACGACCACAGGGATTCAATCAACCAGAACACGAACGAGATCCAGGCAAATTATGAATATCTTTGCCAGCTGGACTCGAAGATGGATAAGCTCTCAGAGCGCATCGATGAGCTTTCAATGTTTCTGCAGTACGACAAGCCTGAAAAGCATTATGAGATCTCAGGATTGACGACAAGGGAGAAGGAAGTCTTCCTGGTCATGTATTCTGAAGGAAGGGAGATGGGCTACAAGGAGATAGCGAGAAAGTCAGGGCTCACAGAGAATCTCGTAATATGCTATGTATCGAACCTGATGACTAAGGGCATCCCTATACTGAGGAGATACAAGAACAATGAGCTGATGCTCATCATCGACCCTGATTTCAAGGAATACCAGATGAAGGAGAATGTCGTGGGCATCGATGAGAGCATTTCCAAGGGTCTGATAGCCTGAGTTCTCACTTTTTATATTTATTTTTTGTTCACAATCACCAAATACTTATTCCTCAACATCGCTTCTCTGCATCCTGTCATTTAATGTATCCTTGCATTCACATCCCTCATGATTCCTTCCTGATTAGTCTTCTTTTTTGATATTTCTGTTTTTGAACAGGTCCATGTTGAATCCTCACTTTTTGTTTTTTGTCGTTATTATACCGATTATATAAATATATTTTGCCAACATCATTCTGGATAATCTGTATGGTATAATTAAGAATATGTTTTGGATTATTGATTACACAATTTGACATAATACCGACAAATAGTTATTTTTTGCCGACAATTGTCAGGTATAAACAGCTAAAAACATTTAATCAAAATCTAAAATATTTATGATAATTTTGCTAGAAATTATAAAGAAATAATTAAAAATTTTAAGCTTCAGCAGATTCCGGCCTGGATTTCTGGGCTTGGCTTATCTTCTCGTTCTTGACGATCTTCTGGAGCTCCCTTATGTATTTCAGGGTGAAATCAAGATTGTTGTTGATCCTTGCCCTTGCCTTCTCGAACGATTGCTCAAGGGTATGGCCGTTGAGCTTGTAGCCGATGACGACCTTGTGGTTCTCGTCGATATAGCTGGTCTTCATAATCATGTCGAGCTCAAGCCATCTCCTGAGGTAATCGTACATGGTCTGCCTGGTTATCCCGGCAAAATATGCCATCTCCTCGACAGTCATTATCGACTTTGTCGGGTTCTTCTGCCTTGCCGCGTCCTTTGCCCTCTCGTAAAGCTCGATGAGGACCTTGTTCATGCGCTCTGTTGAGCCCTTCTTCCTCGGCATGAGCCCGAGCCTCTGCACAAGCACAGCCGCAAGTTCGTCTGAATTAGCATTTATGTCAGGCTCGATGTTTGTCAGGATAATCTTTTGTTCAGCGAAATTGACCACCTCCTTTGTGGAACAGTATCAATATCAGATAATAGAGAATTCCTATTTAAATTTTGCTGTTTTCTCGACAAATGTCGGAATAATTGATTAAAAGAATTGAGCATTGATTGAATTTTTTATTGCTTTAGCATCATTAATCGTGCATTATCAACATTATCTTCAAAAAAGTCTTCATCATTCGAATACTTCTTGATGAACATCCTTGTTGCATCTGGACCTGAATACTTGTTGAAAAAATTCATCGCATATTTTACATCTATGAAATAATTTTCGCATATATCCCCAATGCCCTGTCCAGGAGCAAGGGTCGCAAAATCCGTAACTTTCAGATACCCTTCCTCATAAAAGAGATGTCTTTCTAATTCATGGCCATAAGCTAGTCTCATATTATGGAAGAATCTTAAGAAACCTGCAACTAAATCTGTCGCCTTTTCCACTGAAACATCGCCTTTTCGCAACGACTCTCCCAGAATTTCAGAAGAACTGTGCCTCTCCAGAAAATCATGGTCAGTTTCCGCAATGACAAACGAATAGCCGGAAGACTTGATGAGCGGTAGAAGGGTCTTTTCGTTCATGGTCTGGTATGATTTTAGCCAGTATGATTTGCCATTTTGAGTGTCATTCAACTGGATAAGGTAATCACGCTGCTCGCTATGCAGGACCTTGATATCATCGAAACCATCAACATTTTCTGATTCCAGAACCCCTTTATAAGGGTATAACAGCTGGTTCACGATTTCAGAGAGTTCTTTGTCATCCATATGCATCCTGATATCAGGCAGGTATATATATTTTTCTATTTTAATTACATATAAGTAGTAACAAAATAGAAACATTTATATATGAGTGCTCCCATAAATGCAGATATGACATACATCCAACCCTTGCAGTACAAATTCAAGACACCTAAGAAAGATATGCCTGCAATCTGCCTGCCAGGCTGTTCTGTCTGTTGTTACGACCTGAAAGACGGGGTAGGCATGACCAGGAAAAACTTTAATTATAACAAAACCTATAACAGCGCCCTGCTTCCTGGCCAAAATATGGTGTCGATCACCAATGCAGGTGCTGGATACAGGGACAAGTTCTATGCAGAGATCCCTGTCATAAAGACAGATTTGGACGCTCAAATGGATATTGCGGAAGTTTTCAATCTCCTGGACAGAAACATAAAGGATGGTATTGAAAATTGCGTCCATGTAAAGACAGCTTCCGGCAATGCAATAGAGTCCCTTGCAGCCTATTACAAGGGCATGCTTAAATCTTACAATATAGACCTCAATTTGACGCAGGAAGATATGGAGAATATCAATCCTGGCAGCTATAAATACTGTGAAGTCCATGATGCGCCGAGGACAGACCAGTGCAACACAGTCTGTTCTTATTCGGCACGTTTTTTTCCAAAGATTCTCAAGGCCGCTTCAGAAGCTGGAGTGGGTGAAAAAATGTTCACGAAATTGCTCCAGGCAGGCTCGTTCAAGGACAGGTTCATACTGGTGAATTACATGTATCCAAGGCTTGACAGTATCGCAGAGATCGTTGATAAGATGTAGCATGGGCTCTTACTTATCATGGGAATAGCCCAGGGCAGTCAGTATCAAGGGAAAATTTCCCTTCTCAAGCTTGTATAAGTCCCTTACAGCCTCAATTTCGTTGTCATTAAAAAGCGGGTGCATTGAGACTGATATACCCAATTCTTTAGCCTTAAGAAAGATGTTCTGGCTTCTCTGGCCCAGTTCAAACATCATCTGGCTGAGATACCTTCCTATCTGTTTGGCGATGTCGGTTCTGTCTCCCTTGGAGGGTTCTATGACCCTCTTTGGTATCATCGTGTTGTAAACCAGGATGGAAACTGCTGACCTGTAAAGCCCTTTCCAGCCTAATCTGTCGCTGGTGCTCTGGAGAATGCTCATCTCAATATCTCGAATGTATGACAACTTGTTTGATTCAGGTATATATTGATATAGCCCCTGGCATTCATTGCACTCATTTTTGATTGTGCCAATAAGCCTGAGACCGTATGTATCCTCGAATCTGCTGATTACTTCGGGTATTGTATCCTTCGGGCTTCCCCTGGGCTTGCCTTCTTTGTCGACCTTTGTATAATGTCCAATGTATAAATTCAGTAATATGCTCAGATCCGATGTTTTGATGGGAGCTCTCCTGAATTGAGCTTCGTTCCCAATTTGCGAAATATTGGAAATGCTGATGGAGAGATCCTCTTTTTGAAGGGGTCTTAATTGTATTTCAGTCTGAATCCCTTCATCAATTCTTTCCTCTAAACTATTTTCATCGTCTTGGCTCATTTTTTCATGGATTTCCCTTATGGTTTATAAATATTATTATTTATTACCACTTTTTAATAGTTATTTTATATGCCTTATTATCGATAATGTTCAGGTATTATATGTTCTCTAAAAAGGACTAGTTACTGTAAACATTGATTATGGATTAACTGCTTGTGTGAAAAATTTCTCAATAAATTATCTTCAAAAGAGGAATACTGCATAATTTATATATTTAATCTTTGACTACTAGAAAAAAGTAAATTTTTTATATAACTTGTTTTAACACTGACAAATCATATGAAGCTTGGGATAAAATCCCTCGTGCCAGATTAAAAAATAACCTAAAAATTAATATCAAGGGTGGGTTTGTAAAAAATATGGGGAAAAAAATAGTAATCATCAATGGAAACGGAAATGACTACAAACCAGCTTCTCATGTCAGCCAGACCTCTATTGACAAAGTGGTGAAGGATTCTTATCTGACACAAAGAGGACTCGATAATATGCAGGAGAGCTCCTCAGATACTGTTCAGAGGCTGCATGAATTCGAAAGCAATGTAACAAAACAGCTCGCCGAATTCATGGCTAAAAAAAGATACAGAAAGACGGATTATGATGCTGGTCTCAAGTATAGATAAATATTTTCATTAATGCTTAAAACTTCTAATCATATCTAATTCAAGCCCAATTCAAGCATAATTAAGTTATCTATACCATAAGTCCTGAAATTTTGCCACATTCTGATTAAATATTTTAGTTTATTTTAAATTCGGCATAATCCCGAATAAGGGTGATGGCAGTGAACCGGCCTTTTATGGTATAATCCCGACAATTTGGTATTATCCCGACAGACTCCCCCAATTAAGGCATCATCCCGACAAAATAGTTTGAGGGGTCTTTTTCGTAGAACCCGCCTTCAACAGCAATGATATGGCAAAAGTCGCTGGAATTATGGGGTTTTTCCTGTATGTAAGGCATCATCCCGACAGACTGGCATCAGTATACTAATCTATGCAGAAAACACTATGTTCAATTCCTGAGATTCATTTCCCTGTAGATCTGCTTAAGGACCGGGCTGATATCAGGCTCAGGCATCTCAAACTTGTTCTCGTTCATCACCTGGCCGGGAATCCTGACATAACCATCTGCAGCGAGCTCGTTTTCAAGACCCCTCATGAACATGTCAGCTGGGCTCATGCCTTGCCTGAGATGGTATTCTGTGACAATGCCTGTGATGCAGTCAAATATCTCTTTGTCATTCTTTTCAGGCAGCCCTTTGATTCCTTTATACATCTTCACAGCCATATATGCAGGGTTATCGAAAGCCATGTCCAGAAATGGATGAATATGTCGCTCAAGGCACTCTCCAAGATTCTTTACAGCCCTGTTTATGGCTGATGAAAGTCTGTTTTTCATTGTCAGTAATATCTTGCTGTGCCGAGAAGCTTGATGCTGCTCTCAAGGATTTCGACCCTTGCTTTCAGCTCCCTGTTCTCCTTTTCAAGGTACATTACCCAATCATTCGAATTCTTCTTCAAGTGGGCAAGATCCCTGTCGATATCTCTCACTGAATCCCTCAGAGCGCCCATGTCTTTTTTTGCATCCCTGAATGAATTTTTTACAGCTTGTTTGAATCCCATTTTATCACCTATATTAGTTACTTATAAGTTGTTACATTATTATTTATAAATATTTGTATTCTTTAGTATATAATAAAATATTTAAGAAATGCTTGAAACTTTTATGTGTAATTGCAGCCTCAATTTATATAGTTCATAAAATATATATTGTGGTTATTACTTTATAGTGTATATATTGAATGTACAGAAATTATCCTGGATTCTCGATGACCTCTATCTCGAACTTGTCGATATTATCTTTGATTTTCTTCACAAGGTCTTTTTCATATCCGATTATGACTGCCTCATCATTGATGTCAAAGAACAGCCTTTTAAGGCCTGCCATCTGCTCATCTAAAGGAAGCTTAAGGAAATCTATCTGCCTCTGCAGGATAGGCTCAAGCCTCTCTATATCTGATCTCAGGTCCTTGAGGACCTCTTCGAGCTCCTCTTCCTTCTCGAACACAGGTCTCGTATCCTCATCCTCTATTGCGTACTTGATGCTGTCAAGCGCCTGGACCGTGAACCTGATCTCTTTTTTGTCCTCGTCATACTGCTCCTTCAGGATATCCTTTATCTTCCTGAGCTCTGTTTTGAGGCTCTTGATGTGCCTGCTGTCTTTGGAATTTATTATCAAGTTCACAATCCCTATCTTCCTGTTGAAATTTTTGATATACCTCTTGAGGTTCTTCATATCCTCATCAAGGTCCTTGCTGATGCCGGTGACAATCGAGATCCTGCTCTTATTGAAAAGTGTCTTATATAATCCATGCTTGATGGATTTTATGCTGAAACTGTCCCTGTCCTTCGGGTCCCCGCCCGGCTCTATCCTGAAGAAAAGCCTGTCTATGATGCCCATGGCATCTTGTCATTAGAACTCGTATATAAAAAAGTTTTGCTGACTATGCAGTCAATGCGACCTTTTCTGTCCTGAGGTTCATGGACATCTTCTCGTCGTTGATGACCTGCACAGTGAGCTTGCCGTAATCCTCTGCCCCCCTGCTTCCCTTTGCATAGGAGAATATGGACTGGTGTTTTTCAGGCGCTTCCTTGAGCTTGGTATTGACCCTTATGGGATCGCTTATGATGTCATAATAGATGTTGTTCATTATCTCAAGGATTCTCCTGCATATCCTGTTCCTCTGGTCGTACATTGTTGGGATTACCTTAGTAACCCTCAGGTTGTGGTCGTATTTTTTGTTGACTTCGTCAATCAGCCTCAATGTGTTTGTCGTGCCCCTGAGCCCTAGCACATCAGTCGCTGAGGGTATGATGGCTTCATCGCTTGCAAGCATCACGCTTGTGTTCAGGATGCTGAGTGATGGGGATGTATCAGAGATTATATAGTCATAGCCTTTTATGCTCCTAAGCTTCTTTGAGACGTCATCCATCCCCTGCTCTTTTGCGAGGATGCTCTCCATCTCAGCGAGGTTCTCCTGGGTTCCCAGGATATCAAAATTCTTTCCAAGCTTTGCGATGCATTCCTTGACATTGACGCTTGTGGTAAGAAAGTCGAACAGGTCCCTTGGGTTTGAGCCTTCAAGGGAGAATGTCGAGCTTCCCTGTGGATCAAGATCGATTATCAGTACTTTCTTGCCTCTCCTGGAGAGACCTGCTCCGAGATTGACAGCTGTTGTCGTCTTTCCCACTCCACCTTTTTGATTGATAATACAGATTCTTCGCATGCTGATTCCTCCAAACTTTTTATTTTGTAATTTCAGAATAGTCACAAAACATAATTAGTATTAAAACCTTTCGGATTTGACTCTATCGGATGTCAAGCAGGCTCCTCTGCACAGATTTCTTGTATTCGACAACCCCATCCTCCTTCCTTTTGTCTACGACAATCCTCTCCTTCATGCTGTCCTCGTCCTCGAGCCTGAACTGTATCTCCCTTGCTTTCTCAATGACTTCGCCAGGCATCCCTGCAAGCCTTGCGACATGGATGCCATAGCTCTTGTCTGTGCCGCCCTCCACCAACTTCCTGAGAAAAACTATCTCATATCGGTCTTCCCTGACAGCGATATTGAAATTCTTCACACCGGAGTGCCTGTCGAGTTTTGTGAGGACATGGTAGTGTGTGGCGAACATGCTGTTGCAACCGATCTTCCTGCTGATATGCTCAGCCACAGCCCAGGCTATGGCGACGCCGTCATATGTGGATGTCCCTCTCCCTATCTCATCCATGATTATGAACGAGCTCCCTGTCGCATTGTTGAGGATCTGTGCGACATCGTTCATCTCGACCATGAATGTCGACTGGCCATGGGTTATGTCGTCGTGGGCTCCGACCCTTGAGAAAAGCCTGTCTGATATGCCAAGCCTGGCTGATTGTGCAGGCACAAAGCTACCCATCTGGGCAAGGATTACAGCCAGGGAGACTGCTCTCATCAAAGTGGATTTGCCTGCCATGTTAGGCCCTGTTATTATCATCAGCCTGCACTTCTCCGAGAATGACACGTCGTTCGGGATGTACTCATCCTCAATCTGTTCCAGGACCGGATGCCGAAGCTCCCTGAGAATTATGTCCTGCCCATCGGTTATCTCTGGCCTGCAGTACCTGTTGTTCACAGCCGTTTCAGCCAGGGATCTCAGGCAGTCGGTCTCGGCAATCGACCCTGCAGCTTCCTGCATCTTTTCAGTGTAGCCGGAGACCTTCCTGATGATATCCGTGAAGAGCTCATTCTCCATCGTGCTTATCCTGTCCTCGGCGCCGAGGATCTTCTCCTCTAGATCCTTGAGATCCTCTGTCACGAACCTCTCGCAATTGGCCATTGTCTGTTTCCTGATGTATTGCGGGGGGACCCTGCCGATGCTCTTCTTAGTGATCTCGAGATAATAGCCGAAAACCCTGTTGAACCCAATCTTCAGGTTGGATATTCCTGTGCTCAGTCTTTCTCTTGACTCCATGTCCCTTATAAGCCCCTTGCTGTTCTTCACTGTATTATTCAGTTCGTCCAGCTCCAGGCTGTATCCCCTCCTTATAATGCCTCCGTCCCTTACGTTTGCAGGCGGCTCATCGACTATCGACTTGCCAAGGATATCCTTCACCTCATGCTGGTCTTCGATTTCACCGGCTTTCCTCAGGAGGCCGGAGCCGGCTCCTGCAATAATCCTCTTCATTGCAGTGATCTCTGTCAGAGAATTCCTTAGAGAGACCAGGTCCCTCGGGCCTGCTGAGGCCATGTTCACTTTCGAGACAAGCCTCTCGATATCAGATATCTTCGCCAGGCATTTTCCTAGGTCCTGCCTCATGATAGTGTCCATGCAGAGCTCGTCGACCGCGTTCAGACGGCGGTTGATGCTGTCCTTTGATACGAGCGGAGCGAGCAACCATCTCTTAAGCATCCTCGCTCCCATGGCTGTGCATGTCCTGTCTATTGCTGCAAGGAGGGTATTCTCTGATGTCCTGTTCCTTATGTTCTGTATAAGCTCAAGATTGCTGACTGTCGTGCCGTCCATCAGCATGCTGTCAGCATCCATATAATATGATATCCTGTTTATGTGGTTAAGCGTGTTTCTCTGTGTCTCGGCAAGATAGCTCATCAATGCACCTGCCGAACAAACTGCGCCGGTCCTGTCCCTGAGCCCGAATCCGTCGAGGGAGCTTGTCTTCAGGTGCCCTGTCAGGGTCTTTCTTGCCTGTTCCAGCACGAAATGCCTGTCCTCGTAGGGGTTGATATAATAGCCCTTATTCCTGAGAGCAGCGACCGCCCTGTCATCAGCATGCATGGACGGGACAAGGACCTCTGCAGGGCTGAACCTCGCTATCTCGTTCAATGGGTCCTTTGTTATCGTGCATCTGAACTCTCCTGTAGTGAGGTCGACAAATGAGAGGCCGAACCCGATTCCCGGAAACAATGACGCGATGTAGTTGTTGCTCTTCTCATCGAGTATATGTGACTCTGTGACTGTCCCAGGCGTCACTATCCTTGATATCCCCCTCTTGACGACACCCTTAGCTGTCTTCGGGTCCTCCAGCTGTTCGACGATAGCGACCTTTATTCCCTTCTTTATGAGTTTTCCCAGGTAGTTGTCCAGGGCATGGTAGGGAATGCCTGCTAGTGGCACCCTCGGCCCGTTTTTTGAGCCCCTGCCTGTAAGCGTTATGTCAAGAGCCCGGGAGGCGATCTTAGCATCCTCGAAGAATGTCTCGTAGAAATCGCCCATGCGGAACAGCACCAGGCAGTCAGGATGCCTGTTCTTTATGTCCATGTACTGCTTCATCGCAGGGGTGAGTTTTTCATTCATGGAATAGAAGGAATAAAATTATATTTAAAAAATTATTGAACAGTGGCTGCAGCCTCTTTGCCTTCCCAGACAGTATCGAACATCTTCTGGAGTGCGCCTGCAAAGAAATCCGTGTTCACCCAGATGCCCGCGTCGTATGCAGCATTGGCCTTGTCATCGTCCATAAGGTTGAAAGTGACCTGCTTGCCGTCGACAATCACGAACCTTGCCTTGATGTCGTAGACATGCCTTATCTCTGCGATTTCCTCAAGAGCCTTTACTGCCTTTTCAGTCTCTTTTGTGATTGGAGCAGCAATCTGGATCCGCACCCCTCTCCTGCTTGCCTTCTCAAGGTTGCGTTTCAGTGCTTCTGCCTTCCTTACAAGGCCCCCTGATGTTGTCATGATGATCACAGACTTCTCAGCCCCCTTTATCAGCTGGTTGAGGTTCTGGTATATGTTTTCCCTGCTTTTCAATGCACCTGCAAAGTCCGTGGGTTCGATTATCTCGACACCCTGGCTGTATAGCATGTTCAGCTCTTCAAGCACCTGATCATTCTTGATCTCATTGATTAGCTCTATCTGTCCCTGAGCATTGTCATGGATGTCCTTTTTCACCCTCTCGATGACCTCTTCAGGAGGCACTGCTATGTACTTGATAGGCTTTCCTATCTTCATAACAATGAATCCCTTCTTCTCCAGGCTCTCAAGTACATCATATGCCCTGGAACGCGGGACATTGGATATGTCAGAAAGCTCCCCTGCGCTTGATACCCCTCTTGAGAGCAGCGCAGCCCATATCTTTATCTCATAGCTGTTCAGTCCGAAATCCTTAAGCTTGCTCATGAATCTTTTGTTGATGATCATTTATTCCACCCTTGCAGTTGTATCAATGGGTAGAATTAGGTTATTTATAAAGCTTTTTATTTTTCTTACTAGATAGTGGTTATATGTTTTACCAATAAATTTATATAATATGTTCCCTGAATCCATTCCATGGAACTGAAGGAATATTCAAAATATATATTAATAGTCCTTTTTGTCATTGTCTTATATCTTTCTTGGAGGATTGTGAAGCCATATGCCAAGGTTATCGTTGCAGCATGCATAATAGCATATCTTTTCCACCCGCTCTACCTTTGGCTGAACAGGAAGCTGAAGAAGAAGGTGTTATCTTCGCTGATAGTCGTGCTCGTCATATTTCTAATTGCTGCTGTTCCTGTCGCCCTCATCCTGCTTTCAGTAGTGAATGAGGTCGACAATTCAATAATCTATCTCCAAAGCGAGTTCGGGACGAGCAATCTCCTTGACTTCAGCTGCGTAGGGAACCAGGGCAGGATCTGCACATTCGTGAACAAGGCTGAAGCGATGATCCCAGGGCTTGACATAAGGAATTCAATAATATCTACAGCAAAATCGCTGAAGAATTTCGCATTGAATCTTCTCAGTTCACTATCCTCTGGCGTCCTCCAGTTCTTCATCATGCTCTACATCATATTCTTTATCCTGATAGGCGGTGAAAAGCTTGTGGCAAAGATACGGAATATTCTCTCACTGAAAAAATCTTATGAAGAGCATTTCTCGAAGATCCTTCACGAGACTACCTATGCAGTAGTGTTCGGCAATATCGTGACTGCATTTGTACAAGGGGCTGTTGCTGCTCTCGGATACTGGCTCATAGGCGGGTTCGGAAGTGCAATACTCCTTGGGGTGGCTACAGCGTTCTTCGCCCTAATCCCCTTCTTCGGCTCTGCAATAGTCTGGTTCCCAGCAGGGGCCTACCTGCTGTTCAACGGCATTGTCGACTCTTCGACAGGCACAATATTTCGCGCGATAGCCCTCTTGTTATATGGTTTTCTTGTAGTGAGCACTATCGACAATCTCCTCAAGCCAAAGCTGATAGGAGATAGAGCAAATATACACCCGGTAATCGTACTCATAGGCGTCCTTGGAGGGGTAAGCTTCATGGGTGTCATCGGGATAATTGTAGGACCTGTCATACTGGCCCTGCTTATCCAGTCCTTGAGGCTGGCTGAGATTGAGAAATCAAATACCTAGGTGAGACTTATGTATCTGCGTGTAAAGGACCTTGCTATTGCGACCGGAAACCCGCTCATCGTGATAATCAATTATATCGATGCTCAGAAGCTGGACCTCCATTACGCTGACAGGATAAGGATAAGGAAGGGAAGGAGGGAGATAACTGCGATGATTGACATCACTGAATCTAATGAATTCATCCTTCCAGGGGAGATTGGGCTCTTCAAGGAGGTCTACGAGAGACTCAGGGGAAAGGATGGCGACATTGTCTCAATAAGGATAGAGGAAAAGCCGAGGACTCTTCACTATATCAAGAATAAGCTCAAGGGCGGGAAGCTTTCAGACAGGGAGATAAGGGAGATTGTCGACGATATTATCCAGGACAGGCTTACAGAGATAGAGCTGACATATTTTGTCGCCGCCTCATTCATGAACGGTCTTGATGACAACGAGACTGTTGCGATGACCAGGGCCATTCTTCAGTCAGGTGAGAAGCTCAAGCTGAGAAGCAAGATTGTAGTCGACAAGCATTGTATCGGCGGTGTCGCGGGCAACAGGACGTCAATGCTTATTGTCCCCATAGTTGCAGCTGCGGGCTTTGTAATCCCCAAGACGAGTTCAAGAGCCATCACGAGTGCTGCCGGCACAGCAGACACAGTCGAGGTCCTGTGTGATGTTTCATTCCCTATCGACAGGATGAAGAAGATTGTCGAGAAGACAGGTGGTTGTTTTGTATGGGGGGGTGCGGTAAATCTGGCACCTGCTGACGACAAGATAATCAAGGTGGAGTATCCGATGTCCCTTGACCCTGTCGGAGGCCTTATCGCAAGCATCCTCGCCAAGAAAAAATCAGTCTCAGCAACCCATGTCCTTATTGACATACCTGTAGGCAAGGGCAGCAAGACAGAATCAAGAGAACGCGCACTTCTGCTCAAGCGGAGGTTCGAGTCGACTGCAAAGAGGCTCAGGATGAAGGTCGCTGTCGTCATAACAGACGGAAGCCAGCCTATTGGAAACGGAATCGGGCCGGCGCTTGAGGCTCGTGATGTCCTCTGGACCCTTATGGGATCATCCCACGGTGCTGCAGACCTCAGGGAGAAATCCATAAGGCTTGCAGGGCATATTTTCGACCTTACAGGAAAGACGAGGAAAGGTAAGGGAAGGATTCTTGCAAAGAAGATGCTCGACAGCAAAAAAGCCTTCAAGAAATTCATCCAGATAATCCAGGCGCAGAATGCCAAGGTCATATTCCCAGAGCAGATAAAGGTAGGCAGCTATTCCTTCACTGTAAAATCCTTGGCGGCAGGGACAGTAAGGCACATCGACAACAAGAGAATAAACAAGATAGCGAAGCTTGCAGGTGCCCCTCACGATCCGGAGAGCGGGGTTTATCTTTATGTGCACAAAAAGGCCAGGGTCAAGAAGGGTGACAGGCTTTTCAGGATATATTCCAACAGCAAGGAAAGGCTGAGTTTTGCAAAATCCTTTGCAAAGCAGTTCAGTCCGATGGAGCTCGGCAGATGAAGATGGAGAAAGAGGCTCAGGTGACCCTGTTCATAATAATGGGGCTGGTCATACTGTTTGTGATTAGCATCCTGTTCATTGTTTCATCCAGGGTAGATGGTATAAAGCTTCACCAGAAGGATGATGCAGTCGGAAGCTACATAAGGCAGTGCCTCTACATGACGACAGAATCTGGTCTTGTGCTGATAGGGAGGAGGGGCGGGCGTCTTAATCTGCCTGAGCAGTCCCTTCATATGCCTTACGCTGATATGGCGTATGGCCTTTACCAGGGAAAGAACAGTATGCCCGGGCTCAACAGCATAAAAAGCGACCTTGAGGGCTATATAGAGAAGAATATCATGGGATGCCTGGGCGATTTCAGTAACTTCCCCCAGTATGAGATAACTGCAGGAAGCGATATACAGTCAGAAATTACATTTGCAGATGATTCAACTTTCTCTGTGCTGACGCTTCCTCTTGAGATTAGGAATGCTGATTCAACTGACCTGATGGATGAATTCACAGCCGACATACCTGTCAGGTTCAGGACAGTATATGGACAGGCTTACAGGACCATGGATGAGCAGGAGGTCAGGCCGGGCATGGTCAATTTGACCTATCAAGGCCAGAAGGATTCAGACCTTTATGTGCTGCCGTATGATGATTCATTCGTTTTTGTATTCGAAGACACATTATCAGACGTGACAGGGGGCCCTTACCTGTTCATGCTGGGGGTAGAGAAGCATGGATGACACAGAACACCAGAATATGAGGATTGAGCTCCTGGAAAAGAGGATGAAGCTTCTGGAGTTCAAGCAGGCTGAGATAGTCTACAAGATGAACAAGGTGATCGAGAGGATCAACTATGTGCCCAGGGACATCAACAAGCAGAAGATACATCTTGAGAAGAAAGTGGCTTATATCGAGCAGGAGATAGAAAAGCTCAAGAGGCGCACTAATCTCCCAGATGACGACATTTAGAAAAATATAAATATTTTCCATCAGTTCCGGGTTCTTATGCCAGAGATAATGCTCCTTGATGATTCCCTGATAAACAAGATAGCAGCAGGCGAGGTCATTGAGAGGCCTGCGTCAGTCGTCAAAGAGCTTATTGAGAATTCAATCGATGCTGGTGCAAAAAAGATATTTATCGAGATAAAGGAAGGGGGTATATCATATATCAGGGTGACAGACGACGGTGAGGGCATGGAGCGGAAAGATGCCAGGCTATCGCTATTGAGACATTCCACATCAAAGATAAGGAGCGCAAGAGAGCTCTTTAACATATCTACCCTTGGATTCAGGGGTGAAGCCCTTGCAAGCATTGCTTCGGTCTCAGAGCTGGAGCTGAGGTCATGCACAGGCGCTTCTGAAGGGATATCGATTGTCTCAAGGTCAGGAAAGATAATCAGTGAGAAGAGTGTGGTCATGCCAAGGGGCACAACTGTCCTTGTCAGGGACCTTTTCGAGAATGTCCCGGCAAGAAAAAAACACCTCAAGACCATTGAAACAGAGACAAGGAAAATCGTTGATGTGGTCATGCATAACGCCCTGATCAATCACACCAAGTATATTGAGCTTGTCCAGGACAAAAAAGTCCTTATCAATTCCCCTCCTGCACAGGATATAAGGAACAATATTGCGAACCTTCTTGGTGCTGACCTGGCAAAGGAACTCATCAGTATTGGTTTCACTGAAAACGGAATAGGCATTTACGGGGAGATTTCAAGGCCTGGCTACCAGCGAAGCAGCAGAGGGCTGCAGGCAATCTATATAAACGGAAGGTATGTGAGGAACAGGGCGGTGAGCGATGCAGTATATTCTGCATATCATACCTTGCTGAATGTAAACAAGCATCCCGCATTTTTCCTGGACATCAGGCTTGATCCTGCAAAGATTGATGTAAATGTACATCCTCAGAAGCTACAGGTCAGATTAGAGAAAGAAGAAGCTGTTTCCAGGGCAGTTGCGTCAGCTGTCGGAGATGCCCTGCAAGGGGATAAAGAGGCTTTCAGGCCAAAAGATATAAAGCTAAAAGGCATGGCACTTAGCTCTGGCAATGGTTCTGCCAATAAAGACAGCCAGTCACTGCTCATTGAAAGGCAAGCTGTTCAGCCAAAGCCTGCCTCCGGGTTTGAAAAAGAGAAGATGAACCCAAAGGTCAGGGAATACAGGGTATTGGGACAGGTGCTAAACACCTATATAATATTATCAGACAGGGAAGGCATGCTCATCGTCGATCAGCATGCTGCTCAGGAAAGAGTGCTCTACGAAAGGTTCATGGGACAGTTCAGAGGTATGGCTGTCGAGAGACAGAGGCTTATTGAGCCGATGATAATAGAGGTCACACCAGGGGAGAAGCTCCTCGTGCATGAAAACCTTGCTCAGATAGCAGGCTTTGGTTTTGACGTGCAGGAATTCGGAAGGAATTCATTCCTTCTGAGGACAGTCCCCATGGTATTTGACAGGCTCCAGGGAAGGGATGTTTTCTTATCGATACTTGACGAGCTCAAATCAGGAAGGTCAAGAAGGCTTGATGAGGCCAGGGAAGAGAGGATAATAAGGAAAGCCTGCAGGGCTTCAGTCAAGGCAAATGCCCCCCTTGAGAAGGCAGAGCTCACAGGTGTGATTCAGGACCTTTTTTCAGCAGAGAACCCCCAGACTTGCCCGCATGGCAGGCCAACCATGCTCAGGCTCACTCAGGATGACCTTGAGAAGATGTTCAGGAGAAAGGGTCTGTAAACCATCTATGAATTCTTATTGCATGATTGAGGAACTGGTTCAGTAGTTCTTTGAGAAATAAATCTCGACTTTGGCTTCCTTGCCGCAGTGGACGCATTTCTTCCCCTTCGGCTCTTTTGCGTCAAGCGGTGTGCATCTTGATGTCGCACCGCCAGTCTTGTCCTTTATAAGGTCCTCGCAGTCGACATCTCCGCAGAAATAGGTATGGACGAGCTTTCTCTCTTTTATGAGTCCAAGGAATTCCTTCCAGTCCTCTGTCTTTTCAATGCTGTCTTTGAGATGCTTCTGCGCCTTTTTGAATAGTGATGACTGGATGTCGTCAAGGGTCTCCTTGACCCTATCCTTGATGTCTTTTATGTCTACGGATTCCTTCTTTCCGTTGTCCCTCCTGACGATTACAGCCTGGCCTTTCTCCAAATCCCTCGGCCCGAGCTCTATCCTGATAGGCACGCCCTTCATCTCGTATTCATTGAATTTCCAGCCAGATGAATACTCCTCCCTGTCATCAAGCTTAGCACTCAGGGTCTTTGCAATCTCTCCTGCCTTTTTAAGAATGTCATCCTTTGACCCTTTGAAGATGATAGGGACCACGACAACTTTGACAGGTGCAACTTTTGGAGGAAGCACAAGTCCCCTGTCATCCGAGTGCATCATGACAGCTGCCCCTATGGTCCTTGTGGACAGCCCCCAGGAGTTCTGCCACGGGATGTGCTCATTCTCATCCTCGCCAACATATTTTATCCCGAATGCCTTTGCGAATCCCTGGCCGAGGTCGTGGCTTGTCCCCATCTGGAGAGCCTTGCCGTCAGGCATGAACGCCTCGATTGTGTAGGTCCGAATGGCACCTGCGAACTTCTCTTTCTCAGTCTTCCTGCCCATGATCACCGGTATTGCAAGGAGGTCCTCAAGCACCTTCCTGTATTCTTCCAGGTACATGAGGGTCTCTTCATGGCACTCGCCCTCTGTCCTGTATACACAGTGGCCCTCCTGCCAGAGGAACTCGCGGGAACGTATGAACATCTTCACATCCTTGACCTCCCACCTGATGATATTGCACCACTGGTTGATCCTGAGAGGAAGATCCCTCCATGAACGTATCCAATCTGCATAAGAATTGTACATGATTGTCTCTGATGTGGGTCTCAGTGCAAGGCGTTCCCCTGATTCTTCGTCCTTGTTCTGTACCCAGGCAACCTCAGGCGCGAACCCTTCAGCATGCTCAGCCTCCTTCTTGAAGAAGCTTTCAGGGATGAAGGTAGGGAAATATGCATTCTGAACACCCAGCATTTTAATGTTCCTGTCAAGGAAATCGACGATGTTCTGCCATACTGCGTAACCAAGTGGCCTGATTATCATGCAACCCCTTACAGGTGCGAAATCAGCTATCTCAGATTTGATGATGACCTGGCTGTACCAGTCAGCCATGTTGTCTTTCTTTTTCACTGTTATGCCTAGCTCAGATGCCATTCTCAAAAGAATCTCCCATTTGTTTTATAAAGTTTTCCAGAAAAATAAAATAAAAAAAGGATCTATCTCCGGACCATCTTGGCCCTGGATACATCTCCCTGCTTGTCTACGAAATATAAATATCCTTTCTCTTTCCTGACGCCTGACCTGGCTACAGTCTCCTGCTTTGCCTTGCCTTTCTTGCGCCCACGGGACATCTTTGCCCTTGAGATGTTCCCGCTCTTGTCCACAAAGTAAAGGTATCCGTTTTCCCTTTTCACTCCAGCCTTTGCAACTTTTTCAGCCATATAATTCCCCTCCGTTAATGTTTTTTTAATAAGATTGACCTTGTTATTTATATATTTAATGTTTTTTAGACAGTAAAGTTTATATATTAGGCATGAAATCACTAGAAAACATGGGAAGCAGATTCTTTTACAAAAGGTATCAGCCTGAGAAGAACAGGAAAAGGAGCACTAGGCCAAAGACATTCAGGTCAGAAGAGGCTGCAAAGGCATATGCAAAAGAGAAGAACATGCCTCAGACAGGAGTCAGGCAGATGATATACTCAACAGGGGAAAAGGGCAAGTGGCTCATCTCCGATAGATGATATCTCCTTTCTGCCAGTCCGAGAGGACCTTTCTTGAAGCTTTCTCTATGTCAGGCATGCCTCCTTTCTTCAGCATGCTACCATTCTTAGCTATCTGTTCCAGGGCCTCTTCTGGATCAGATGCTGCCGGGACATTGTAATGTCTCTCAATAGCGCCTCTGGCATGTTCGATGAGCTTCATCGCGAAATAGTCCGGATCCTCTATTTTTGTTACGTCTCGTGCACCGATGACAATATGCAGGAATTCATCCTCTTCCCTGAACGGTATGACTCCCGGTGTGTCCAGGAGCTGGATCTTCCTGTCTGCATTCACTGCCTGTATAGCTTTGGTGTACCCGCTGACTGAGGATGTCTTTGCCTTGCTCCTTCCGGCAAGGGCATTGATGACAGAGCTCTTCCCGGTATTTGGATATCCGACGACACCGACTAAAACCTTGTCTTTTCTTGCTACTTCTAGGATCTTCTCACGAAGCATCGTCGTTCCAAGATGCTCTTTTGCAGATATGAACACAGACCCGCGCAATTCCCTCTTTTTCCTGTCCAGATATATCTTCGGGACGAGGTCGCACTTGTTGATCACAAAAATCAGCCTCTTGCCCTTGGCGGAGACCTTCCCCTCTATCTCGGCGTTCCTTGTTTCGTCGACAAACCTAGCATCAAGGACCTCGAGTATCACGTCCGATCTCTCAATGACATCATTGACTATCTTCCAAAAATTGCCCATTGGATAGCCATGTCCATGTGCAGTATAAATGCTTTTTGATTTCATCTGCATGTATAATCTTCACTAAAGAGTGATGCTCTATGGAAAATCTTAAATATCGATGCTATTTTCAGGCGAGGATGTTCGCGCTGAATTACCATAGGAGGCAGATGTACAACGCCGGCAAGGAAAAGAAGCTCATGAACCTGTTGCATAATGCTGCTGATTACGGCAGTGTGGACATCTACAATGCCATTCTGGACGAATTCTGGGAGAACAATCCAGTCATGGAGATTGAAATAAGGGATAATGTCCAGTATATCGATGACCATATAGTCACATTGGCAGGGGCTGCAGAAAACATAGAAAACCAATTCTGCTGCTGCCCTGACAAGCCCCTTCCTGTCCTGCTTGCAGGGGTTCATCTTGGAAAGATATATGAGAACCTCGGCAACGCAAAGAGGCTCAACACAGAGGAAACTTTCATCAACGCTCTTGGATTCTATTCAGATATCGATGACAAGAGCCTTGTAGACACTTTCAGTCAAAAATTCACCCTTGGCATATCGCCGGCTGAGATGAGAAAAGAGCTAACAAAAAAGGTCTTAACAAACTTAGGAGACAAGATCTATTCAAGCATCCACAGGACCGCTGCATATTTTGAGAAGATACATGAGATATCGATGAAACATAATCTTCATACTGTCATGCAGGTGTTCAACAAAGACTACACGATCTAGGATCTCCTAACCCTTTCTATTGCTTCTGTAATCTCGTCGGCAGGAGACCTCTCATCACCCATGTTGTACTCCCTGCCCCTTATGATTTCTGGTTGCTGATTGTCAAGGTCGATAACCTCCCTCTCCACATGCTTCTCCTCGTATTCGACTTCGAAGAACCTTTCCTTGAGCTTTTTCTGGATATCGTCGAGATTCGGCTTGTTCTGCATAGGTGGGCAGATTACATCTATGCCATCATCCTGCATCCTCGGGATGACATGGATGGACAGTAGCCCATCAGGATTGTCATTGCTTGTCCCTGTCTTGAGTATTATGTTTGATCCCTGGGCACCAAGCCCCTCGAACACCGCAGTAGCTGCAGTCGAAGCGACCCTGAAGAGATGTATCGACGACTCATCCCCAACCCTTTCGAACTCCTTCTCTTCTTCTGTTGAGAATATCTGCATGTGGCCGTTGCATATGCTCTTTTCCGGGAGCACGACAAGGGACTTCTCATCCTGGTAGATCCTCTTTCCAGAGATGTCATCAAGATACCCTGGTGTCTTTATATTGCCGTCATGCCAGCCTGCCGGACTCTCCCTGAAATGGCTCTCCATCATCAGCGGGATGTTGTGTCCAAGCATCTTCACTGTGCTCTCTGCCCTCTCATCATCGATTGTCCTCTTTGTGCTGAATTCATACCTGTCCAGCCCATCCCCCATCTCCCTCGGCAGCAGGTGGATTATGAAATGGGGGGACTGCTGGCCTGCGACAGCGCCGTTTGCAATAAGGACAATTGCCCCTGTCGTGAGCATCGCAGCTTTCAGGGATTTCACAAGACCTGGCAGCCTCGAGAACATGTGCCTGAATATCCCCTGTGGCAGGAGCGGCATGATGGGATAATGCTCCTTGGGCATCATCAGCACATGGCCCTTGGTCCAAGGGTTTATGTCGAGTATGCCCTGAATCAGCGGATCGTCATAGACCTTTTTTCCCTGCATCTGTCCTGAGATTATCCTGCAGAATACGCAGCTCTTCTTCTGCTCCTGCAGCTGGGCTGCAACCTCAGGGCTCATATCTGTCATGGTTGGCTAAAAAAACTCCGGGAATTTAAATATTTTTGGTGGCTGCATAAAAACAACCGATTTTCAACACACGGTAGTGGTATTAAAATAAAGATTTATAAACTCAGGCTCACACCCTATATTACACTGGGGGAGTAATTATGAAAAAATATGGAATAATCATATTGGCAGTGCTCGTGTCTGTGTCAGTCTTAGGTCTGTCATCTGTTTATTCCAGTATTGATTCAGCAGCGCTCAACAGCCTTGACATAAGAGACTCTGCAGCGACTTCTGATGGCGGCGTCATATATACAGGGATGGCTTATTCACCTGATACTCATGATGATATCTTGCTAATAAAAACAGGCAGCGATGGAAACATTGTTTTCAAGAAGACATTCCACCGGGCTACAGAGGATGAAGACCCGCCTGTCGTCTCTGATGAACATGGCTCTTATGTGTTTGAGACATATGACGACGGATACCTGGTCATAGGAATGAGCAGCGTGTTCCAGGACGGCGATGTCCCGTATGCCATGAAGACAGACAGCAACGGGAACATGCAGTGGGGAAGGAGCATCATAGGCAGCGAAGAGCTCATAAAAGATATCTCAGTGACGCCTGACAGGGGATTTCTGGTCCTTGGCTACAATTATATCGCGCAATCATACATCCTGCTTAAGTACGACAAGGAATTCAATCTTGAATGGAAGAACCCGCTATGAGTCCTGTTTGTTTCATATAATTCTACAATATGATTCTACATAACCTGTCAAGAAAAAATCCCCGCCGCCGGACTTGAACCAGCAACCTTTCGGTGACAGCTGATTGCATGTCATCCATGACCCATTACGGGTTTGTCGTGCAATATCTACAGCCGAACGCTCTACCAATTGAGCTAGGCGGGGAATACTCAATCAGAAAAATGCACCATATAAAAACTTTTTGATTGGGATGCTTCTTCGACAGATTTATTGAGAATATTAGTTTCTGCTCTAAAATTGGCATTATCGAAAAGTCGATCTCATTTCCAAAGAAGGAATACAGGAAGAAGGACCAGAGGCATCAATGGGGCCACATAGAGGCAGTGATGAGGAGGGCACTGGAGATCGCTGAGCAGCTGGATGATGTCGATTATGAGCTCCTGAAACTTGCGGTTATTTTTCATGACATAGATTATAATTCTGAAGCAAGCTATGAGGAGAATTATAGAAACCACGTTGAAAACAGCGTAAAAGTTGCCCAGGATTTTCTTAAGAGAAACAATTATCCTAGGGCGAGAATAGAAAGGCTCAAACAAGTGATGCTTGACCATTCGACACCCTACAGGAGGAAATTCGGTGAATCCATTGTCAAGGAAGGGAAAATATTGTATGATGCAGACAAATCATTGTTTCTCACCACGCCGGAAAGGATTGAGAGATATTCTGCGCTTCTCTATTTTGACGAAACAAGAAAACTTGTGAGAAAACCAGATGGTAAGTCCGGATCAACCTGTCAGTAAGTCTCAGTTCGCCGATGTCTTGTTGGAGAAGACCTTGGTGAACCTGCCTATCTTGTTCTTGTACTTAATCATCGCTGCAGGCAGGCGGACACCGCCGATTATCTTGAGCTTCGACTTTATGTTATAGGTGATTATCCTCTCTTCGTAGGTCTCCAGTGTAGGGATGTCCCACTTGACGATGGTCCCCTTCTTCTCGTGCCTTATGACCTTGCTCGGGTGCATCGTGCCTACCGGGAATTCCTTGTTGATCTCGGCGATAGCAGGGACCTTGTCCATGACATTGATGTTCTCTATGACCCTCCCTGTCCTGTTCTTGACATGCAGGAGCACCTTTACGCTTGAGGAATCGTCATTGTCCCCTGAAAGGATAACTGCCTGCTTTCTTATCGTAACCGCGCTCCTGAAGACGAAATAAAGTACGACCGCGATGATTATGAGGATGATTATGATGAACAGTGGCCTGTAGTTCACAGTGATCTTGACTGTTTCTGTCTCCTGGGGTGCCAGGGTGAATGACCATACGATGCTTCGCATACCGGATGAAGTCACCACACTGCCTTTCGGGTCCTCGCTTGTGAATATCTGTTTGAATATCGACGTGGGAATTGTATAGTTCACAGACTTGTCAACATTGCCGTCATTGAAGAACGAGATTTCTGAAGATGTCTTGAGGAACTCGTAGGTCGGTTTTGCGTTCTTGACTACATTGCTGTATTCGAGAATCTCTATCTTCTTCGAGACAGGGTCTATGGTGACGTTCTGGTTCGGGATGTGGGCCTTGACTGTTATGTAGTCGACAGATGGAGTCTGGAGAGGGTCGTAACTAATTGGAATTGTCACGATCTTCTTCTCGAGCCCTTCCAGCGTCAGGTTCATTTCCCTGTTTATGTCCGGATTGATTATCGAGCTTATGTCAAGTACGAGATTTGTGATGTTGAGGGAATTGAAGTTTGTGAGTATGACCTTCATATCCTTGCCTTCTCTTGGGTCGATCTCAGAATCAAGGTCGACGTCGATGACGACTGTCGGCACATATCCGGGCGTATGAGAGCTCCTGAGGAACAGCCCGAGGTCCACCTGCTTGTTTGCCTTGTTTATGTTGGACTGCACAAGAAAAGAATATGTGTACTTGTGGCCGAAGTCGACATTCTCAGCAGGCTGGATATATATTGTCGTGGTCTCCGATTCTCCCGGTGCAATGGTGAAGGATGTCTGGTGGTATATCGGTGTCGTAATTATGCTCCATGCCGGATTGTCAGGAAATACAAGCCTTATGTCTTCCTGGTAACCCCCTGTATTATTCACATCGAGCAGGAATACTGCTGTCTCACCTGGAAGGATCTCATCGACCACCGGCTTGACATCGACAACAAAGGTTGCAGAAGCAGCCGAGGCGACAATCCCGAATAAAAATATCAACAATATGATGCTTTTTCTCATGTAACCACCGCTTAAAAATATCTTTAACATATTGATTTATATACTTTTCGGTTTACCCCCAGTAAAGACGATGGAAAGGCTGGAAGTGCTCAAGCGAAAAGAGGCCAGGCGCCTCTTGGAAAATATCAGGCATCAATGGGATGCAGTGATAGATTTGGACAGTGTTTTTCTCACCGGAACCAACCGAAGGATCTATATGGCTGGAAAGGACTCCTTCAGCATAGATTTCTCAAAGATGAACATCGATTCCATTGGGCTCTATTTCGGGACAATGGAAGCAGAAGGGCTGAGGCTGTCAATAGAGGGCTCGCAGATTGTCGGACCTCATGCGAAGAAGAACATCATCGACCTCGATGATGCAGGGGCAAGGCTATGGATGTCTGGTTCGGATGTAGAAGTCAGTTCAGGTGGGGGCGGATTTTTGCTGGTCAGGCACGGTGGCGACTTTCTCGGCTGCGGCAAAGTTAAGGACAGTGTGCTCAGGAATTTCTACCCCAAAAGCAGGCGGATAAGCCCGGCATGAACAGGTATCATTTCTTCGAAATGAAATCGCTGTAGAAATTGGTGATGATACTGTTGCCCACATTGTCATCAGTCCCAATATTTTCGACGAGTCTGTCCTCTTTTACATAAGAGAACACCTTAAAGGGCTTAATACTACGGGGCATATGGGATATCCTGTATTTTGACTCAAGTTTCTCGCTCAGGGGCTTCCAGTTAGCCTTGACAAATTCATCCACCGTACTCTGGATAGCCTTAAGCCTGTTCAGCGAATCCTTCATGATATTACCACATGCCTCGTCGCTCTCTTCACCTTTAATGAATAGCCTGTGCATGGATGAGAGTGCGAAATGTGCATAGACCTGGTATCCTACCTTTGCAGGATAGGCAAACTTGCTCATTATGGTCTCTCTCAGTGATTCAGCAGTGTTGACGATGCTTTGGTAGTATCTCTCTAACATCCTCGTCTTAATCTCACGCGGTTCCTTGAAATCGAGGATCTTTCTGGTGCTCTCAGGAATCAATTCAAGCTCTTCCCTCAGGAAATCATCAAGGTCCCAGATGGATGTCTTCCGGGTGTTTGAGACCATGTCCTGGCAGGTCTCGAGCGGATTTAGCCTGGAGAATTCGAAAGGGATGTTCCTTATCAGGTCTCCCGGAGCCTCCTCAGGCACGATGTCATTCTTGATGAGGAACTCATAGGACCGAAGCGCTCTGGTGAAATAATCACGGACCGCTTCCCTGTCAGGCTGTGATCTGCCAGGTCCGGTCTTTGAATCCTCGTCATGAGCTTCGAGCCCTGCAAAGGCATCGACGATCTTCGATGAGTAGGTCCTGACTCTTCCCATATGAAAACACACAAGGAAACACTCGAATGCCTTGTCATCATCGCCAAAGAATATATTGCCGTATTCATATATCTTGCTGTTTCCTGCATCTATCCATTCCTTGAGCATCCTCTTCTTGAACTTCTCATGTTCAGCGATGCCTCTGTCAGCATGGAAATCTGTTCTCGGTGTGTGGTTAATCTCCTCGACAGTGAGTTCCCTGTTGCCTGCCTGGGGGTGGTGCTCGTACATTATCCTGTCCTGGATAGACATGTAGTTCTTCTTCGGGCTCTTGAAATAATCCTCAGTCAAAAAAATCAGGTTTTTCTTCTCGTCCATGACAGCGTTCAGCCAGCCCATCTTCGCGATGATGTCCGCTCTCCATGTGTCAGGGAATAACACATATCCTGGATGGATGTCGTTGTTTCTCAGCTTGATATCAGTCAGGATATCCTGCTGGACCTTGTAGATGTCATTCTCCCAGTCGAGCATCATCTTCTTCTTGTCTTTCTTTCGCTGCTCAATCCGTCCAAGCACGGTCTTGTCAAGCCTGGAAATCTCTTCAGCTTTCTCTGTGTGTTTGTCGGTGATGGCTGCATATGCTCCGGACTCATCTCCGATGCCTTCCATGAACTGCCTCACCTTTTCAAGGGGTTCATCAGAAGAGGCATAGACTACCAGGTTCCCTATGCTGAAGAACGCACAGCTCATGTCCTTTGTCTCAATGTCTTCGAATAAGGAGGACTCGTGCTTCCTCTTTCCGTAGACCATGTTGTCTCCCATCTCAGGATTGTACAGGCTTCTGCTGAGCAGGTTCAGGAATTCATCCTTCCCCTTCCCTGTATTGAAAAGCAGGTAGTCTATGTCGATTATCTCCCTCTTTCTTTGCGAGTTCCTTGATAGGGCAAGCTGGCTGCATATCGTGACCTCTTTCTCGAGATCCTGGATCCATGGGATGGGCATTGCCATAACGATGGGTCCGTAGGGCATTGTCACGAGGCTGCGGTCATTGATCCTTTTCATCACCTCTTTCCTGAGGACATGCTCGTTCGATGCCTGGATATTCGAGATATCCCTGGACTCAAACCTGGCGTCGAAGTAGTCCTTCTTGCCCTGTGTAAGGTTGGGGTAGTTTTTCATAAGCCTTATCCTTCGCAGGGTGTCCCTGTATTCTAGAGAGTCCAGCAGCACCTGCTTCTCGATAAGGAATTCATAGGCATGTGTCGCCCTCATCGCATGCGTCAGCCCCTTCTTGTTGATTATCTCATTGACATACAAGTTGAGCTGCTTGTCGATCCTGATGTCCCGCTGGCTTCTCTTGGCCCGTCTTTTCTTCTTCTTTTTTTTCTTATGCTCTTGGAGCACACTCATGACATAATTGCCGGCCACCTCGATGACATTTTTTCTTGTCTGTTCAGTGAATGATCCCCATTCAGCTGTCCTGAGGTATTCCTTTGCCTGCTGGGAGCAGATGACCTTCTTGAATGCGCCGAAATCGTAGCTTAGTTCCTTCTTGTGGCCTTCAGGAAGAGGGCGCAGGGAGCGGACATATTTTTTCCAGAATGAGTCCAGCCCTTTTATCCTGTATTCGAGCCTGATGACCTCAGACTTGTCGAAGACCCCCAGGTCGAGCTTGACATGGAGTTTCTCCTTCTCTTCATCGCTTTTCCGAGCAATCAGGTTCATTATGGTCTTAGGGCTTATGAACATCTTGTTCAGCTCATAGACCATGTCCTCGAGATAGCTCAGCATCTCTTTCCGTTCATTTTCGAACTTCTCATGGAATATCCGTCTGTGCCTTCTCTCTATGAGATCCTCGAGGCAATCTTCGTAATCCCTGTCAGAATTAGGGTCCCATCCAGCCTTTTCAGCCCTGTTTATTAGTATTGCGAAATCCAGAAGGTATTTCCTGAGCTCTATGTCCTGCAGAGGGAATGGCTGTTTTACGAAGTCCTGTGTAGGCTGTAGATGTTTCATGTTCAGGTCCCTTTTGTTTTTCAGTCCCTCACCTGTCTGTCTTTGTCTTGTAATTGCTGCTGAACTTGTCTGTTATGTTTTTCATGTTCAGTAGCGAGAACCCGCCGATGAGGTCCAAGTTCTCATTCCTCCCTGCTTCAGGTTCCTCAAGCATACTGTCGTGTATGTGGAAATTTGCCTTGAAGTCATTGAATTTTGAATTCAGCGCGAGCATATCGGCATACATCTGCTCGTAGTCGCCCTGTATCCTGTTCCTCTCATCCTTGAATTCAAGCATCCTGAGGTATCTTATGAAAGTGCCTGCGAACCTTGAACGGTCATCCTCTGTTGTGGTGAGCTTGTGATAATGCGAAGACCTCTTGTATGCTTCAAGCTCATGGTGAACTGTCTCAATGAATTCAGGGCCAAGAAAACCCCGGATTATCTTGAGGTCTTCGGCGCTGTGCCCGATTATGGTGTCGAGGAGCCTTTTTGCAAGGGGCATTATCTTGCCGTATTCCTCCTTTTCCCTGAATGCCTGGCGCGAGTACTTCTCGAAAGTCGCATGGGCCATGACAAAGCCCTTGAAATATCTGTATGCCCTGACATTGAGAGGATAGATATAGCTGTAATCCCCACCTTTAGCCGGGTCTCTCAGGTCTTCCTCATTGCTTATGAAATCGCATAGTTTTGGTATGATGGATCTTCTGGTATGCTTCTTCATCAGGTAGGCGTTAGAATGAGTCCAGTTGTATTCAAGGTCGACATCGGCGATATAGTTCATCACAAACTCATCGATATCCCTTACCCTGTGTATTCTGCCCAGGTTCCTTGATATGTTCAATATCTTGTCGTCAAATGAGGAAATGTCACCGTTGGCAGAATCCCTGCTTATCTGTTTGAGCGAATGGAAGAGGTCTGCAGCATGCCCCTCCCTGGGATAGAATATGCTGTAAAGGTAGGATATGTAGCTCTTGTCCTTTGGTTTTGTCAGCCCGACAGTAATCCAGAAGATTGAGTTGATTCCCCTGAAGAAATAAGGCTTCTGGCGTATCCTCCTGTCGTTCTTAACGAAATTATACATCTCCAACGGGACCTGCAGGCCTTCGCCCATGTACTGGGTGCTGGAATCCCTGGCTGGGAAATCTATGTCCTGTTTCTCATATATGTCATGGAGGTTATTTACTGCAGTAGAGATGTAACTTATCTTTCTGCTGCCCAGGGTCTCAGCAAGTATCTGGTTGAGCCTGAGCGGATGGATGAAGTACGGCTTTCTGGATTTCCTTGCCTGTCCAAGATGCATCCTGTGGGAGATGACTGTCGTGAATTCGATGAACCTGTTCAGCTCATCCTGTGTGACTGTTCCGAAAGTTGTCGGCAGGTCTTCCTCCTTTTTGATGAATCCCGATATCAGCTTCCTTATGCTCCTCATATAGGCATTGTCTGATATCAGGTAATGTATATCTTCAGAGAATTCTGATAGGTCAAACACATCCCTAATGCCGATAATCTTGATGGCCCTAATCTCTGCTGCGAGAACGATATCTTCGAGCGGCTCGCTGTTTTTCAGCCTGTCCCCCAAAATCTCCTCCATTACCCTATGAAAAAGGATGATGCTTATAAATTTTTTGAAATGTCATCACTTAATAGTTGTTTATTTCAATCAATATCCGCTTTTCCGGGTCATTGAGCCACTCGACAATCCTCCGGTCGATATCACAGGCAGCCTTGTCAGCCCCAGTAGCAAAAGTCCTCTTGTCAAGAAACCCGGACTTCCTGATTACCATCTCATCGCTATCGAAGCCCTCATTGAATATTGCTGTTATCTCGTCCCTGAGCCCGGCTGCACTGATTATTATCATTATCCTTCCAGACAGGCCCTGCGGCTTTCCGAAATCAGCCCTGATGCCTAGTATGCAGTCACCCTTCTTTGTCAGATGCCCGTCCTTTGTGAACTCAACAGTCGTCTTATGCGTCGCAAGAACATTCCTGTGGCCGTATGCGAAAAATCTCATCTTCGTGAAAAAAAAGGAAGGAGGCTCCCTTGGTTGTGGGTAAGTGGGGGGATGGTTTTAGAAACTAATCGTCTGGGAGCCACCCTGGTTAGTATTCTATAATATGATAAACACTACTAATATATAAATGTTATGTTTTTGTATACTAGATGTGGTTT
Organism: uncultured Candidatus Woesearchaeota archaeon; assembly: GCA_963717515.1. GTDB lineage: Archaea > Nanobdellota > Nanobdellia > Woesearchaeales > DSVV01 > CAYXZQ01. Next base: position 233,710 of record OY970338.1, on the reverse strand, counting down.
CTATTTTTAAAAACATTTATAAATAGCCTGTTTTTTCAGATGCATAACATGTCAATAAGCCAGGCAAGGTCAAAGAGAAAACCGACCGGTTCTAATTACAAGGACTTCAGGAGCAAGAAGCATCATGAATGCGGAAATTCCCCTGTGAGGACCAGGATCGGCGAGATCAGGACAAAGGTGCGGAGGATCAGGAGCGGAAAAGAGAAGCTTGTGCTGCTGAGAACCGAAAACATAAATCTCTTTGACCCGAAGACAAAAAAAAGTGTCAAGGCAAAGATGGTAAGTGTGGTCGACAACCCTGCCAACAGGAACTTCATAAGGGCAAACATCCTTACCAGAGGGACTGTCGTAAAGACAGACAAGGGGGATGCAAGGATCACGAACAGGCCGGGCCAGGAAGGGACAGTGAACGGAATTCTTGTCTGATCAATCATTCTAGTTAATTCATCACTAATTGGTGATAAAAACCGAAAAATATTTATAGCAGACTTTCTTATCACCTGTCATGGCAAGGATAAAACCAGCGAAAGGCCAGCTTGGTCTTTTTGACAATGCCCGGGAAAAGCCCGATCCAGGCAATCTGGAGAACAGGATAATCCTTAACAACGACCCTGCTTTTGGATTGCTGGACAAGGATGTCAAAGAGAAAATGATCGGATTATTCATGAGGGAAGGCAGGCCAAAAAATGATGTGAATTTCAGATTGATAAAAGGTGCATACTCAGGGTATCGCCAGATGGAATATAAAGGGCTTTTTGGGGTTCCTGTCGAGATATATCATAGATTGAACACAGCCGACATCCCATCATTCTGTTTTGGCATCGATAATTCAAAGGCAAGGGACCCTGAGCTTGGGGGCTATCCTTTTGGGAAGCTCATAGCACATCTCGTCGCATCAGGATATAGGCAGATAGGCGAGAGAAAATATGCAAAAAATGCTGTCAGGGCGATGAAACACAGAAAGCTTGGTTTTACAGGCTTCGGGGCAAAGCCAAAAATTGAAGAAAGGATGGACAGTCTTGAGGATGGTGTCAAAATCCAGTTCTTGAGGTCATTTCACAAGCCCCGGTATTTTTCACAGGAAGATCATGGCGTGATGGCTGCTGATTATAATGACTCGGTCTTTCAATCCCACTGCCGGGATGGAAAGCCGTTGTATTCAAATGATGCCAGGGAGATGTATGTGGAAGAATTCATCAGTTTGCTCTATGAAAAGCAGAAAAAAGGGGATGATTTCGATATGCATAACTTTGAAGGATTCATCGTCCCAAGCAAGACAACGCCAGAAAAAAAGCAATACTATGTCGAGAAAACCGTGCCTTTTGCACGAAAAGCCAGGGAGCCGACATATTCATGCACATGCCCCTATTATATCATCCAAAAAAAAGAATGCAGCCATATAAAGTCTGTCAGATAGTCATTTCTTGACTATCTTTACCTGCACTATCCTGTTGTTCTCGATGCTCTCGATGATAATCCTGAATTTCGGCAGGTCAAGCTCTTCACCCTGCTCCGGTATCCTGCCTGCCTGTTTGAGTATGTAGCCTGATATGGTGTCATAGCCATTGGTCGACGTGATGCCTGTATCGATGTACCTGTTGAGCTCCTCAATGGAAGTCTCGCCTTTGACCTTGAGGGTCTTCTTGTCGGTCCTGACGATGTTCTTCTCTATCAGGTCTGTCTCGTCATATATCTCGCCCACTATCTCTTCAAGTATGTCCTCTATCGTAACTATCCCGGAAACAGCCCCGTATTCGTCGACAAGCACGGCAATGTGCGTGATGGTCTTCTGCATCTCTCTCAGCAGCTCGTCCACCTCTTTTGTCTCAGGGACGAATAGGGGCTCATTGCCTATGTTTTTGAGCCTGACATCAAGGTTCTGGTCTTTCATGAACCTCAGGGTATCCCTGATGTTGAGTATCCTTATTATCCTGTCAGGGTTGTCCTCGTAGACAGGTATCCGTGAATGCCTGGAGGATATGATGAAGTCGAGCGCGGCCCTTAGGCTCAGGTCGCCGTCGATTGACTCCATGTTGATCTTCGGTGTCATTATCTCCCTGGCCTCGATGTCATTGAGCTTGAATATGTTGTGGATCATTTCCCTCTCATCTGCCTCGATGCTTCCTATCTCCTCGCCGATCTCGACGAATGTCTTGAGCTCTTCCTCAGTTATCAGGGGCTTTACATCTCCCTTTCCCAGGCTGCCCATCAGTTTCCTGGTGATGAAATCGAGCACTATCACCACAGGAAAGAGGATGGTCTTGAAAGCCCTGATCGGCCTTGCGACAGCCAGGCAGATGCCTTCAGGATGGTGCAATGCTATGCTCTTTGGAAGTATCTCGCCGACAATGAGCACAATGAATGTCATCACGCCTGTTGCTATGCCTATCCCCAATGAGCCGAACATGCTGAGCGCAAGGGCAGTCGCAAGGGCGCTTGCACCGATATTCACCAGGTTGTTGCCGACAAGGAGGGTTATGATGAGCCTGTGGGAATCATCCTTGAGCTCTTTCACGACATGTGCATTCTTCTTGCGTGATTCGACAAGCCTCCTGATTTTCAGCCTGTTCAGGGACAGGAATGCCGCCTCCACGCCTGAGAAGAAGGCAGAGAATAATGTCAATACGCCGAGAATCGCCAATCCGATTGTCAGGTTCATTTTATGTGCTCCCCTGATGTTTCTGCAAGGCCAAGCTTCAATTTCTCCAGGGCCAGGCAGATGTCTCCTGCACTGATCCCTATCATCCTGACCCCTGCTGTGGCGGTTTTCAGCCTGTCCAGCATCCTGCTGAAATTAAGGTCAGTGCCTGCCAGAGATTTCTCTATGTCCGATATGGCCTCTTCAGGATGCAAGAAGAAATCCCCGTGCAGCCTTATCCATCTTATCACGTTGCCGGAGATGTCTGCGTCAATCCTGAGGAGCTTTCCTCCGGGGACCTTGTAATCGACTGATTCAATCATTTCAGGATCTCAGCCTTTATCCATTCAGCACATGCAGATGCGTCCATCAGGCTTTCTGCCTCGGCAGGACTGCTCATCCTTATCTTTGCGACCCATGCGCTGTACGGGTCCCTGTTCATGGCTGAAGGGTCATCAGAAAGAGCTGAGTTGACCTCAACTACCCTGCCTGATACAGGGGCGATTAGCTCTCCAGCCCATTTAGCAGACTCCACCTGGCCACAGGCAGTCCCGGCTTTTACCTCTGCATCAATGGCCGGCAGCTCTATGAATGCGATGTCTTTTGCCAGCTTGACTCCGACATCGCTGATTCCGAACACAGCAGTATCTCCCTCAATCCTTATCCAGTTCTTGTTCCTGTCGTATTTCAGGTCATCCCTGATATCATATTCACCTTCCCGCATCATTTTCACCCCATGAAATATGTTCTTTTTGGAAATCTTCCCAGCCCGTCCTTAAAAGCTCAGGAGTTCTGGCCTGAAAATAAGTATCAGGCCGAGCGTAAGCATCAGTATCCCGCCTATTATTTTTAAAATTTTCGCCTGATTCTCTGTAAATTTATGCCTGCCCATGGTGACTGCAAAGACTCCGACAATAGCTGCAAGCGGGAGGACATAGACTACGTTGTATAGCACGAGATATGAATAGTATGAGACTGAGCCCATGTCCTGGAGTGTCAACACCCTGGTATATATCGCAGGGAACCCGGCTGTGCAGAGCAGCTCGATGAGGTTTGAGAAAACAGCAAGCACCACGGTGCCGATTATCATGGAGGCCATCTGCTCCTCCTTGACAAGCTTTCTCATCTTCGAGAACAGCCCTGGTTTGTACTTCTCAGGGATGGTGAGCGAGATGCCTTTCTTGTAGAAGAAGAATTCCTTGATGTTTATTGCTCCTGCGACAATGGCGACAATGGCGATGAGTATCCTCAATATGTCCACATAGCCGACGATGAGGAAAAAATTCAGCCAGGCTGTCATGAAAAGGAAATATATGGCTCCTGAGGCGAATATGAACACACCGCCTATGATGAGAATCTTCTTCCTTGATTTTGCATAAATAAGCAGCGTGAGAAGGAACATCAGCACGTACATCGCGCAGGGATTGAACCCGTCAAGAAGCCCGATGATGAAGGTGAATAAAGGCAGTGATATCCTGCTTGTGTCGATCTGGCCGAACACTGGCACCTCGATGATGCTATCGCTCTTCGTCATCGGATGGATCTCCACAGGCTCGCTGCATTGCATATTCTGCATGGGATCGATGCAGTGGCCGTCTAGGCAGTCGATTATCTTGTCCTCTATCTGGCTGGGTGTCGTCTTCTCGTTGAACCCCACTATCACATCCTGGTCTATGAAAAGAGTCGGCACACCCTTTACGACTGAACCGCACGCCCTGCTCAGGTTCTGGAATATCTGGGCATTCTCTGCATTGTGCCAGGTCTCGTAATATATTATGTCAAGCTGCGGGTACTTGGCAGAGAACTCATCAAGGATAGGCTCTTCTGCTGCGCAGTGAGGGCATCCCTCACCATAGAAGAAATACGCAACGACTTTCTGTGTGGCATTATCCTGCCCTTGAAAAGCGCCGCCGGCCTGCGCATGGGCCATGGCAGAAAGGCTGAAGAAGATCATGAGGGCAGTCACTGCAAGTAATTCTTTGTACCTCATTTTGTAGAATCTGGAAAAAGGGAGGGTATTTAAAACTTACGGATGTCTGCTCATGCATAAATTTTATAAATCAGGGCAGTCTATCGGACATGTATGGATGATGGGTCATTCAGCACAATCAACAGGAAATACGATGATTTCCACAGGCACCTTCTAAAGCATGGTAAGCTTCCGCAGAAAGATACAGGCATCGGCTACTGGGGTGTGACACCGCTTCCAGAGGCGTATGAATTGTTCAGGAGGATGGACCTTGGAAACCTTGGAAAGTTCATCGACCTCGGCAGCGGCGATGGAAGGATAGTCCTCCTTGCGTCGCTCTTCGGCATAGAGTCACATGGGATTGAGTTTGACCCGGGGCTGGTGAACACTTCGCTTGTTATCCGCAGGCTCCTGAATCTCTCGTCATTTTCAAGGACTAGGATAATCGAGGGTGACTTCATGAACCATGACATCTCAGGCTTCGGAGTGGTCTTCACGAGCCCTGACAAGCCGTTCCACAGGGACGGGCTTGGCGAGAAGATATCGAGTGAGCTTGCTGGAAAGCTCATTGTTCATGGCTGGGAATTCCAGCCGCAAAACCTGACCAAGGAAGAGGAGCATGTCATCAATGGCGAGAAGTTCTGCATCTATTCAAAGTGAGCCCCTGTATTGACAATGCCTTTCGTATCAGCCCTGAATATATGTCTATTGCATCCATGCCCTCTCTTAAGAGTTTCCTCACGAAATTCCATGATACGTCATGCAGCCCGTTTGCCGCAGGCGTGATGTCAGATGATATGGAGCCTGAAAGACCGGCTATATCATGCATCTTTATCGTCTCTGCCCATGCGAACTCGAAAGCGAATGCCTTTGCTTCCTCGTCATGGGCGTCTTCGAGCCTCTGTGATAACACATGGCCGAGCTCATGCCCTATGACAAGCATGAGCCTGTCAAGCCTGTCCTGAAGGACAAACACCTCGCTTGTCCCTGGCCTGTTGTTGACTGCAAAGCCGAGTATCCCGTCTTTCCAATGTGAACCGCACCTGTTGTGGATACTCCTAAGCTCCTCCTTGCTGCAAACCTTGACAATGATGTCGTCAGGAAAAGCCTTGCCTGTCAGCTTGTCGAATGCTTCTGTTATGTAGTCCCTTATCTGCCAGGCCTGGTTTATGAACTGGGTCAGCGGCCTGACAGTGCTGAGGAACATGCCAGCAGAATCATAAGCCCTGCCTACGATGCCCTGATACTCAGCCCCTGTCTGATACTGCTGGGTGATGGGCCGGTATGTCATCTCCTGTAAAGGGGCAGGCTGGAGCTCTTCGACAAGCCTGTCGATGCTTCCTGGATATGATGCCTGGGTATTGGGATGATACAGGGCTTGCTGGTAAGTCGGCCGGGCTTGGAAATATGAGTATCCTCCATTGCAGTATCCATGAGAGCAGCTGGAATAACCCATCTTCAGATGTACATCCTGACATGATTGATTGTGGACTTATAGTCCAGGACCGGTGCAGCATCGTAGGACATGTACTTGTTGTCATGACCTGGCATGATGCTATATCTGGCCGGGACAGTGCTGTTATAGTTTAACCTGCTTAAATAATCCGGCTTTTTATTCGTGTTGTACATTTTCATGACAATTTCATCAATGGCTGATTAAGATGGCTTTGGCATTAATAAATAGGATTGTGTTTCATTACAATGGACTGGGACAATTAAGTCAGATCATCTTAAGCGCACGAAGCTTCCTCTGCAGGGTCTCATGCCTTAGGGCTATCCTCTTTGCGGTCTTTATGATATTATGGTTGTTCTCCTTTAGAACCCTTGAGAAGTATCTCTTCTCGAACTCAACCTGAGCCTGGGAAAATGTCATCCTCGGTGACGGCAGTTCCCGAAGGATGTCTTCTGATATGCCTGACACCTTGCCGTACATCACCCTGAGCTTGTCAGGATGAAGGATTGCCTTGTAGTCATCAAGGACATTTCCGATGATCAGGTTTATGGCCGACAGCTGCATGTCATAGGGCCTCAGCAGCTCTCTTTTTATCTTCTTGATGTTTATCCCGAATAGCTTTATCAGGCGGTGTATGCTCCTCCTGTTCGAGCCTGTTATCCTTGCGACCTCGCTTATGTTTCCCAGGTTAAGCAGTAGGAGCTTGGTGAGAAAAGCCTTCTTGAATCTCCTTTTAGCCTCTTTGTATGGCAGTGTCGTATCAACCTCAAGCTCGATGAGGGTGGGCGCTGTAAGCTTCGACGTGATGTCGTCTGAGAGCCTGTCGATGCTTATGCCAAGGTTCTCCTCTGTCGCCCTGTCGACCAGGGGCTTGACCTTCTCCCGCAGGACAATCTCAAGGTCATCTTCATCCATGGTGCGTGCATATTTGGGGGAATATAAAAAGCTTTGGTTCGAAGGCAGTCCTTCTTTCATGCACCGCATCTGCCCGTCGAAGACTTTTGGAACAGCATCTGTCTGTTCAGGATAATCCATCTGGAATCCTGTTGAGAATTTAAAGGTAAAACCCATATTTTATATAATCTGCCGTCCTGTTTGCTTCCATGGACATGAAATTCAAGCCGATCGAACTGAAAGACAAGCAGATATTTGACGATTTCAGTAAAAGGTACCCTCATCAAGGGTCTGATCTCACATTCACGAACCTGTTCTGCTGGCGGTTCAAGTACAGTTATGAGTATGCCGTGGTCGAGGAGCATCTCCTGATATCATCATCTTTGCATGGCAGGAGGGTGTTTTACCAGCCAGTGGGCAAAGATCCTGCACAGATTATGGCAAAAGTGCTTGAGAAGTATCCTGATTCTGAATTCACGAGAGTGCAGAAGAAGGTGGCAGAAGCCATGCCCGACAGGTTCACTGTCAGGGAGCAGAGGGACATGTTCGATTACGTTTATGACGTAAAAGAGCTTGCCGAGCTCCAGGGAACAAGGTATGCACCCAAGAGGAACTTCGTGCACCAGTGTGAAAAATATAATCCTTCAACCTGCATCCTGGACAGGGGAGGGGTGAAATCATTCCTGGATATGCAGGAGAAATGGTGCAGGATGAGGGGGTGTGGAGATGACCCTGAACTGTATGCTGAGGATTGCGCTGTAAGGGAGGCAATAACTCATGCTGAAGAGCTCGGCATTTTCGGCGTTTGCGTGGAGATAGACGGGAAAATCGAGGCTTTTGCAATAGGAGAGAGGCTCAACAATGACACGTTCGTCGAGCATTTTGAAAAAGGCAACACAGATTTTTCAGGCATCTACCAATACCTATTGCGTGAATTCGCAAAGGCGATCCCCGGTGAGTTCAGGTACCTCAACAGGGAGCAGGACCTGGGGATAGAAGGACTACGCAAGGCTAAGCTTAGCTATCATCCGGCAAGGATGGTCGAGAAGTTCACTGTGACCATGGAATGAGCAGAGGACATGGGCATATTCAGAAATTCTATCTCATCCTGTCAAATCCGGCCATGGGCTGTTCTTTTTTTCACATTCCTTCAAAAAGCGTATCATACGCTCATTATCAGAGGCTTTCTGACATAGTCCCTGTATACAGTGCTTGCAAAGAATATCTCATTGGTCGGCCTATTGCAATGAGGGCAGATTATCGAGAGCCCGTTTATCCTGGCATGAGTTATCTCCTTTTTGCAATGCCTGCAGTATAATGTGTTTTTTTTCATCTTGTCCTTCCAAATATTTTAAATCAGGATATTTCCGCTCCGAAGTGCTGGATATCCCTGAAGAATAAACTAAATATTATAATAAGGAGGCGCTTTAAGTTAATTAAACCTTGGTTGTTATACAAGTCCTGTTCAGCTATTATGGTTGCTTTTCTTGAGGAAGAACTCGTTGAAAAGGAGGTCCTTTTTATTTATCACCTGATAGAGCAGGCCGACGGGGTTTTCTGTTATTATCTTGTCAACATCAAGCGTGTATATCTCATTTATAATTACCTCCTTTGAGAACTGGGTCTGGATCCTGGTGAGATACCTGTCCTTATGGGTATTGTCCCGGAAGCCGAATATGATTATGTGGGTGATGTTCCTGTCGCTCAGCCTGTAGGCTGCTATTATGTTAGGGATCTGCCTGATCCTTTCTGAGAGCTGCGAGTCAGAATATTTTTCCCATACCTCCTGGGTCACATTCAGCTGCATTATCACGATGATGTTTATCCCGATCTTCTTGAAGTCGATTATCGGCATGTATCCTTTGATTATCCCTGCCTTTTCCAGCTTGTTCCTTATCTTTGCGACTGCCTGCGGGGTGATGCCGATGCCTTTTGCGATGTCGCTGTCATGGACCTTTGCCTCTTCGATTATCATCTTGAGAACTCGTTCATCATTCTTTGTGAGCTTAGGAAAATCAGGGTTCGGCTTGTCCATATCAATTGGGTAGGCAATATGTTATTTAAATCTTTTTTTTCTCATTAAAAATATTCCCTGTATTTGGAATATGCCTGATTTTTTACACTCCCGCAAGATAGTCATAAAAGTTTATAAAACAGGCTTCCTTATTGCTGGCCATGGATTTCAAGGTACAGAAAAAAGAGGCTCCGAAAAAGCCCTCTTCCTATTCAAAAAGCGACATTGACATCGCCTACACATTTGCAAAGGCTGTCTGGAAGGAGTTCGACAGGTTCTGCAGGGCGATTGTGCTCTTCGGCAGCAGCGCAAGGCAGACTCATGAGCTGGCGAATGATATCGACATCCTGTTGATTGTCGACGACGTATCATTCTACCTTACGCCCGAGGTAGTCGAGACATACAGGATAATAGTCGAGAAGAAAGTGGCTGAGATATCGAAGAAGCTACACATTACCACGCTCAAGTTCACGTCTTTCTGGGAATACATAAGGATTGGCGACCCGATTGGTATCAACATGCTCAGGGACGGTGTCGCGCTGATAGACACAGGGTTCTTCGCACCGCTGCAGATGCTCCTCTACCAGGGAAGGATAAGGCCGACAAAGGAATCCATCATGGCGTATTATTCCAGGGTGCCCCAGACAATGCATAATTCAAAGTGGCATATCATGCAGGGCGCTCTTGACCTCTACTGGTCGGCGATAGATATCTCCCATGCGAGCCTCATGAAGCTCGGCGAGATTCCGCCGAACCCTGCGAAGATTTCAGAGCTCATTGCTGAGAAGCTTGTCAAGCCAGGCCATGTGAACAAGAGATGCAGCACCATCATGAAGGATCTGTATGGCACCTCCAAGAAGATACTTCACAGGGATATCAAGGAGATGTCTGGAAAGGAATACGACAGGCTCCAGGCAGACGCGGGCTTCCTGGTGGATGAGATGAAGCGATTCCTCATGAAAAAGCAATAATAATAAATATCTTCTGTTCCTGCTGCAATAATATGTTTGAGAAAGGCAAGGATGCTGCGCTGAGCAGGAAGGACAGGTCGAAGAAAGGGGAGATAGACCATGGGATTAAGCCTGCGATAGATATAATAAACAGGCTTGAAGATTTCTATACCACAAGCTCATGCTCAGGCAGGATTGTCCTGCAGAAGGAGCCTGCAAGCGCCAGGAAAAAGGATTTTGAATGGATATATGTGTCGCATTCAGAGCCAGATATCCCTGAGATGAAGATGATGCTTGCAGACCTGCCTATGGAGACAGTTTGGCTCAGGATGGAGCCATTCATACTGCATGTCTGTGCAAGGGACATGGAATCAGCAGAAAGGCTCATGGATGTGCTGAGAGGTGCGGGTCTTCAGCATTCTGGCATCATGACGACGAGGAAGAGGATAATGCTCGAGGCAACCGGCAATGAGCATATGGACGTGCCGATCGCAAGGTGGAAAAAGCTCCTTATCAGCGGCAGTTATCTGGAATTCCTTGCAGGGCAGGCAGGCAGAAAGCTTGCAGGGAACAATAAAAGGCTCTCAGGGCTGATTGCAATGCTTGGGCGGTTGCTGAAGTGATATTCCGATTGGAATATTATTGTCAGTAGATTTTATATACGCCCCGCAGTTCTGCTCTAAAAAAATTAAATGGAGGTTTGATAACATGGCAAAGAGATATTTTTTTACGAGCGAGAGTGTGACTGAGGGGCATCCTGACAAGATGTGCGACCAGATAAGCGATGCCGTGCTTGATGCGGTGCTCAAGGACGATCCCAAGGGCAGGGTGGCTATCGAGACCCTGACAAAGACTGGGTTTGTCGTGGTCGCCGGAGAGCTCACCACGACGACATATGTGGACTTCCAGAAAGTGGTGAGGGATACCATCAGGGACATCGGTTATGATGACCCTATGTTCGGCTTTGACTGTGATGGCTGCGGGGTGCTGACAGCTGTCTCTGAGCAGTCGCCTGACATCAGCCAGGGCGTGACAGAAGGCGAGGGCAGGTTCAAGGAGATGGGAGCAGGGGACCAGGGGATGATGTTCGGCTATGCGACGAACGAGACACCTGAGTTCATGCCGCTGCCGATAGTCCTTGCCCACAAGCTGACAAAGAAGCTCGCAGAGGTCAGGAAGAAGAAGATTTTGCCTTACCTGCGGCCGGACGGAAAAAGCCAGGTGACAGTCGAATACTTCGATGGGAAACCTGTCAGGGTGGAAGCTGTGGTCATTGCAGCCCAGCATTCCGACACTGTTACAGAGGAGCAGCTTGAGGACGACATCATGAAGAGGGTGATAGAGCCAGTATGCAATTCCTGGATAGATGCTGACACTAAATATTACATCAACGCGACTGGTAAATTCGTGCTGGGCGGGCCGGTCGCTGACGCAGGGGTTACCGGAAGGAAGATAATAGTCGACACTTACGGGGGGCACGGGAGTCATGGAGGAGGCGCATTCTCAGGCAAGGACCCTTCAAAGGTCGACAGGAGCGGAGCGTACGCAGGCAGGTACATCGCAAAGAACATCGTAGCTGCCGGGCTTGCAGACAAATGCGAGGTCCAGCTTGCATACGCGATAGGGGTTTCAGAGCCTGTCTCTGTCCTTGTGAACTGCTTCCATACAAACAGGATCCCTGAGGAAAAGATAGCGGTTCTCATCAGGAAGCATTTCCCGCTTAAGCCAGGAGAGATAATAGAGGCGCTCAGGCTGAGGCGCCCCATCTACAGGAAGACGGCGGCATACGGGCATTTCGGCAGGAATGACCCTGACTTCACATGGGAACAGACAGACAGGGCAGATGAGCTCAGGAAGGCTGCAGGGAAGGTAGGCAAATCCGAGAAGACCGGGGAGCAGGTGCCCTTGGACTGAAAAGTTTTATATATATTTCTTATTATTTTTTTTGATATGGAAAAGGAAATCCGGGTCTTCAGGACAAGGGAAGAGATTGCAGATAGGGTCGAAGAGATTGCAGAAGAGCTCTCCCGGGATTGCAGGGAAGTAGTTGTCGTCTGCGTGCTCAAGGGAGCGGCTGTATTCTGTGCAGACCTCATACGAGCAATGTCACGTGATGGCATCTCAGGCATCTGTCTTGAATTCCTGAAAGTGAAGAGCTATGCCGGAAGGGATTCCACAGGCAGAGTCAGGATAGATTATTTCTCCGGGGACGTCAAGGGCAGGGATGTCCTTATCGTCGAGGACATTGTCGACACGGGAAGGACTATAAAGGAGGTCAGGGATTTCCTCAAGAAAGGGGGAGCAAGGTCAGTGAAAGTGTGCACGCTTCTTGACAAGCCCTCGAGAAGGGAGAATGAACAGAGGCCTGAATACGTCGGGTTCGAGGTCCCTGACAGGTTCGTCGTGGGCTACGGCCTTGACTGTGACGAGAAGTACAGGGAGCTGGATTACATAGGTTTTTTAAAATAGGAATGCTTTAAATATATTCTCTTGATTCTGCCCTGGATGAAAAGACCAGAGCTTCTTGCGCCTGCTGGGAACATGGAGATGCTGGTATCGGCAATCAATGCCGGGGCTGACGCAATCTATTTCGGCATAGCAGGCCTCAACATGCGCGCAAGGGCGGATAATTTTTCAGCAGATGACATGAAAAAGGTTGTCGAAACCTGCCATTCTGCCGGGGTCAGGGCCTATGTCTGCGTGAACACTATCGTATACGAGGATGAGCTTGAGAAGCTAGATGGCATATTGAAATCTGCGATACATTCTGGGGTCGATGCTGTTATCTGCTGGGACCTGGCTGTGCTCAAGAAGGCCAGGGAGCTGGGCATTGCTGTCCACCTTTCCACCCAGGCGAGCGCTGCGAATTCAGAGGCTGTCGATGAATACCGCAAGCTGGGTGCCAGGAGGTTTGTGCTCGCAAGGGAGTGCACCCTGGAGCAGGTAAAGGCCATCAGGAAGAGGGTTGATGTCGAGCTCGAGGTGTTTATCCACGGAGCCATGTGCGTCGCTGTCTCAGGCAGGTGCTTCATCTCAGAGCACATCTACGGGAAGAGCGCTAACAGGGGCGAGTGCATCCAGCCATGCAGGAGAAGCTATATAGTGGAAGATGCTGAGACCGGAAAGGGGCTTGAGCTCTCGAACCATCATGTGATGAGCCCGAAAGACTTGTGCACGATCATGTTCATCGACAGGCTGATGGATGCAGGTATCCATGCATTCAAGATAGAGGGCAGGAACAGGTCGCCTGAATATGTGAAGACAGCTGTCAGCTGCTACAGGGAGGCCATCGGTCTTCATTTGGAAGGGAGGCTGGACATCAAGAAGAAAAAAGAGCTCGAGAAGAGGCTGGGCGATGTCTACAACAGGGGATTTTCCGCAGGGTTCTACATGGGAAAGCCTGTTGAGGGATGGACAGACGCATATGGCAGCAAGTCAGCGATGGTCAAGGAATATATCGGTGTTGTCAGGAACCATTATGCAAAGGCAGGCGCATGCGAGATCCTTATCGAGACAGGCTCGGTCAATCTGGGCGACACTTTGCTGTTCATAGGTCCTACTACAGGCTGTGAAAAGGCTCTGGTAGGTTCGATGGAGATAGACGACAAGAAGGTCAGGACAGCAGCCAAAGGCCAGTCTGTCGGCGTGGGTATTGGCTTTGGGACCAGGTCCGGCGACAGGGTGTACCTTTGGAGAAAAAGAAAGGATAGTGACAGTCAGGGCTGACAAAGCCTCTCTGCATGACGGGCGGCCTTCTCAAGAATCATCTCCTCATCTTTCACTACCCTGCCATTCATGAGTATGCTCCCGTCGCATATGACTGTGTCGACGCAGCTGCCGTTCGCTGAATATACAAGGTTGGATATGAAATTGTGGTTGGGCACCATGGAATGCTTTTTCAGGTCTATGAGGAGAAGGTCCGCAAGCTTTCCCACTGCTATCTCCCCGGATTCTATCCCGAAAGCCTTTGCGCTGTTCCTGGTTGCCATATTGAATGCATCGCCCGCAGGCATCGCTGTCGGGTCATTTGTCCTGAATTTCTGAAGGAGCGCCGCAGCCTTCATCTCACTGAACATGTCTAGGCTGTTGTTCGATGCGCATCCGTCTGTTCCCAGGCACATGTTCAGACCTGCCTTTTTCATGGCATTGTAGGGGAATGCCTCGCCTACAGACAGTTTCATGTTCGATGCAGGGTTGTGCACGACAGTCACATTGCTTTTCTTCAGAAGGCCTATCTCCTTGTCATCCACCCAGACTGCGTGGCAGGCGACAAGCTCAGGGCAGAGAAAGCCTATGCTATCCAGGTATTCTACCGGCCTCATATGATGCATCCTTAGGCAGTCATCCACCTCTTTCTTGGTTTCTGACATGTGGAAATGGATCCTCAGCCTGTTCTTCTGTGCGTATTCCTTCACCCACAAGAGCGACTCTGGCGATACTGTGTACATGGCATGGGGACCCAGAGCGAATGATACCCGCTTGCCGTATCTGCCGGCCTCTTCAAAGAGCCTTCTGGTCTCCTTTTTCTGCTCATCCGCTTTACTCTCATCAAACATGTCAATCATGACGCTGCTTATGGCAGCCCTCATCCCAGAGTCATGGGCAGCCTTCGAAGTCGACCTGGGGTGCCAGTACATGTCATTGAAGAACACTGTGCCGGTCTTTACCATCTCGAGGCATGCGAGCCTCGTCCCCCAGTAGACATCCTTGTCTGTAAGCTTTGCTTCAAGAGGCCAGATCTTCTTGTTGAGCCATTCATCTAGTTCCATGTCGTCTGCATATCCTCTCATGAGTGTCATGGCAGAGTGGGTGTGGCAGTTGAAGAGACCGGGTATGACAGCTTTGCTTTTTCCATCGACCCTGTAATCAGCCTCTGAACTGATATTGTCATTTATCTCGGCTATCCTGTTATCTTCTATGTAAATATCCTTTTTCCTGTTATCAAGGAGCGTATTCTTGATTATGATGCTCATCTGGGAGGAAACTTTCAAAGAAATTTATATGTTTTACTATTCAATGTCTTATCATGGAAGGCATCTCAGGCATGCCTAATCATTTCTGCATATCCAAAATCAGCAAGGAAAGGAGATATCCATATCAAGGACCGGTTTTGCATTGTTTATTCATTTGACAGGAAAACCTGGAAACCTGGTTGGATGGGCATTATAAAACGATACGATACATATTTAAACCAGCCCTTTTTTCAGAGATTATGTTGCTGAAAAACTGCAGGTATATAGTGACCCAGGACAGTGAGAGACGAATTCTTGAAGGCTATGACATCGAGATAAGGGAAAACAAGATCCTGAACATCAAAAAGAACATCAAAGGCAGGGGGATAAACTGCAAAGACAAGATTGTGATGCCAGGGCTCATCAACACCCACGCGCACCTGGGAATGCATTCGCTCAAGGGCATATGTGATGATGAGACTTTGTTTGACTGGCTCGAGATTGTCAACAAGGAGGAAGAGAAGCTGGGCGTGGAAGATATCCTCAAAAACACGAGGGACGGCGCTATCGAGTCTATAAGGAACGGTACGACATGCATCTATGATTCATACAGATTTGCGCCTGAGAGGATAAGGATATTCGAGGATTTGGGCATGAGGGCCTTTGTCTCATCGACAGTGACAAAGGAGAAGCACATGAAGCATGTCACAAGGCTACTTGAATCCTGCAAGAACAGCCTTGTCAGGCCGATTGTCGCAGCGCATTCAATCTACAGGTGCCCGAGGGATGTCCTGGAGATGATCCGCGACATAAGCGATGAGAACAATCTCATAAGGAGGATACATATTGCAGAGACAAAAAAAGAGTGCCTTGATTCAGTGAGGGAACATGGCCTGACACCTGTGAGATACCTGGATTCAATAGGTTTTCTCAACAGGCAGACTCTCCTTGTCCACTGCACCTGGATAAATGACCAGGAGATAGGCATCATCAGGGAAAGGGACTGCAGCATCTCTCATAATCCCATATCTAACATGAAATTGGGATGCGGGGGAGTGACGCCGGTTGTCAAGCTGCTGAAGAACAACGTGAACATAGGCCTTGGAACCGATTCAGTGGTCTCTAACAATGACCTTGACATGTTCGAGGAGCTCAAGGTCACTGCACTTCTGCACAAGCACCATAATGCCGACCCGAAGGCCATGACATACCAGAAAGTCCTTGACATGGCGACAGTAAACAGTGCCAGGTGCCTTGGGCTTGAGAAGATAGGCTCGATCCAGGAGGGTTACATAGCTGATATCATAACCCTGGATATCGAAAACCTAAAACCCCTCAACAACATAATAAGCAACATAGTGTACTGCGCGAACGGAAATGACGTATGCGACAGCATAATCAACGGCAGGCAGGTCATGAAGGACAGACAGCTGCTGGTCTGAGATATAGGACAGGCTTACTCAACTGTCATGCTCAGTGTCTTTTGGACCAGGGCCATGACCTTTGCTGCATTCTTTTTCTGTATCTTCTTGATCTCATCCCAGTCAGGGGCCTTACCGATGCTGTTGGCATAATTGTCCACAGAGCAGATGGCAGCGTAACCGATTCCTGCCTCATTTGCAAGCGTGGCCTCAGATGCGATAGTCATGCCCACGACATCCGCAAACCCTGATATGAACCTCACTTCTGCCGGGGTCTCGAACCTGGGGCCTGATGTCTGGTAATATGTTCCTGTTTTTCTGAGCTTCTGGTTTATTTTCTCTGCAGATGAGAATATCCTTTTTCTAATCTTCTCGCTCATGCCCGGCGCCGTGAAATTCAGCCTGTCATCAAAGAAAGTAGGTATGCCTGATAGCTGCATGTAGTCGTCAATTATGACTATGTCTCCGGGCCTTATGCCCTTCTTCAGGCTCCCGCAGGATGAGATGGCTATTATCTCTCTTATCCCCATGTCCTTCATCGCCTGGATGTTCGCCCTGTGGCCTATCCTGTGGGGAGGGGTATTTTTTCCATGTCGCTGGATGAATACGAGCTCTGGGCTGATTTTTGCAGAAACATCGCCGTACTCAGTCCTGATTGTCTTGTTCTCAAGATTCTTGAACAGACCAGAATCCAGAAATGCAGAACCCCCTATGATCCCTGTCCTCCCCATAGAGGACATAAAAACAGGATTATTTATATATTTAACTGCCGGAAAAGGGCGTTTATCATCATCAGGGTCAATGGTAAGCAAGCATGGCGTTTCTAAACATTTTTATATTCTATTATATGCCATCTGTGCCATGGCGCTCTACATGATAGGCCTCGGTCTCTGGGATGCAAAGGACATTACAGTTAAAGGGCTCGAGGCTGTGAAGCGATGCGATCCTGTCTATCTTGAGAATTACACTTCCCGGCTGAGCTGCGGCATCGATGAGCTTGAGAAGCTCTATGGTAAAAAAGTGACCCTTGCAGACAGGGAACAGGTGGAGATAAATGCCGACGACATCCTTGACACTGCAAAGGACAGGGATGTGGCATTCCTCGTGGTTGGCGACGTCCTTGCGGCGACGACGCATAACGACATCAGGCTTCGGGCAGAGAAGAAGGGCATACCTGTGCATATCATCCACAATGCGTCTGTGCTGCTCGCTGTCGGCGAGACAGGGCTTGAGCTCTACAAGTTCGGCAGGGTGACATCGATTCCTTTTAAGAACAGCAATGTCAAGTCGCCTGTCGAGGCGTTCAACACGAATTTCAAGGCCGGGCTCCATACCCTTTTCCTGCTTGACATAAACAGGCACGAAGACTCGTACATGACCATAAATGATGCCATAGCCTACCTGAAGAGGGAAGGTGTGGATAATTATATAGGAGTCGGCTGCGCAGGCCTCGGCTCAGACAATCCTGAGATAAGGGTCGGGCTTTTGAAGGACCTTGCCAGGGAGAGGTTCACATTGTCACCCCAGTGCATGATTATCCCCGGGAGGATGCACTTCATCGAGGAAGAGACCCTGAAGGGTTTTAAAAAGCAAATTATTTAAAGTGGATGCTGTTTTTCCGGTCCTATTGGTAGCCCCGTGGTGTAGCGGCCAATCATTCAGGATTTTGGACGGATGACTGTCTTTTCAGGATCCGGAGAATGTCCTGAGACCTCGGTTCGAAATGCGATGAGCAGAGTACGCGGTCTTTCGCACGCAATTCCGGGCGGGGCTACTTTTCTTATTTTTATGAAGTTCGGAATATTGCATCACGCCGCCTTCTTCATCAGCTCTCCGCCAGCATAATGAGGGTTCCTGAATTCGTCAAGAGGTATGATGTTCGACTTCCCGGCCGGTTCGTATGTGCCGTACTTCTTGATGAAGTCGTTCTTGGCATGATAGAGCGCCCTTCGGACTATCTTTGAATCATACTTCCTTGTCCCCCTGAGGAGGTCTGCCATCTCTCCGATGCCGATGGGCAGATAAGCAGCCATCCTCTCAGCCAGGCCTTCGCCTGCGATCTCGAGGGTGTCTTTGCTGATGATCCTGTCAGCCAGGGACTCGTCACCCCTGTGTCTCATGTAGTGCCGGGTATCGATTGCATCTGCAAGAGTCTTGGCTCCCACACCTATGGCCTTGAAACTGAAACCTGCTCCTCCCAGGGTCCAGAACATGTAGGTGCCGATCGTGTCTGCTGCACCGCCTCCGTATCTCAGGAAACTCGAGAAATATGAGCCCAGGCCCTTGCTGTCGAAGTATTCCCTGGCATAATGGTCGTATGAATCCTCAAGCGACTGCCTGAGCCCGTCATAGAGGGCCTTCCTGTCTTTTTTTGGCACGCCTCTGTCGAAATACTTTCTTATGTCCTCGTCATGCTCAATGAGGGCATCGAGGTTCCTGCTGACAAACCTGCGCTTATTCATCCTGACCACTCTTTGATATAAGCTGGTTCAGGGTGATTATGCCTATCATCATCTTATCCCTGACAACAGCGCTCATCACCCTGCCCTTCTCCATCATCATCTTTGCGACAGCGTCTGCAAAATCATCCTCGGATATGATGTCTATCGGCACAGACATGATGTCTTTTCCAGATGTCCTTAATGGGTCCTTCCCCTCGGCCACGACCCTGTTGCTTATGTCTATTATAGATATTATCCCGACAGGATATCCCTTCCTGACGACGAATATGTGGCGCAGGGTCGTCTCCCTGAGCTTCTTTGCGATGTCGACGATATTCTCATCCTCTTCACAGGTGAAGGGTTCAATCAGCATGCAGTCCTTGATTCTCATCAGAATTACCTCCTCTGGCATTTATAGAGTTGTTGTATCTCTCTGCCAGCTCATTATGCAGCTCAACAGCTTTCTCTGCTGCCTTTTTTGCAGCCTCGGCCGTGTTCTTATGCCTCCTCTTGATGAACATGTGATATCCTGAAACGACAGTGCCTGCTACGCCCATGAGCAGGGTGGTGTAGGCCCTGATGGGGCCGAAATACAGCCCGACCTTCTCAGCCAGGTTTCCGTTGTTGACAAAATCCTCCCTCGACTCGATATTGTATCCCCTCTGTTCGAGCTTCCTCATGGTCCCGTCGACATTGCTCTTGAGCATGTCTATTGCGGCCCGCATCTCCTTCTCATGACTCATGAACTCGTAGGGAGCCCTGGCCCTGTCAGCCTGCTTGAGGGCGATTCCATCCTTCAGGTAATCCTGGAGCTGGAGCAGCTCAGACTTGTCTTTCCTGATAATCCCGTCGATTTCATCAATCCTTTCAAGCGTATGCCTGAACCTGAGAAGCGCTTCTCTCTGCCCTGCATCCATGACATTGTCCTTGTAATGCATTATGAAATCTCGCAGATACCCTCTGTCTGCGCTCTTTTCGTATTCCTGCCTGAGTTCCTGGAATATGCCCCTTTCCTCTGCCGAAAGTTCTGTCGAGGACAGGTATCTGTTTATCCTGTTCAGGACCTGGTTCTCAGCTGCCAGATTATCTTCATTGGTCTCGTATATCCTGCATAAGTCATCAAGCTTCGTGCTGAATGCTTCCCTCAATCCTCTCCCGTTCCTGGCTATCGGCATCCTGAAAAATCTCCTGATGGAATCATTAAGGCTGTTGATTGCCCCGGGCATCTTCGATTCCAACCTGAGGTCCAGGCCAAGCAGTCTCTTATCAATCCTGTCCCTGAGTATCGCTATCCTTTCGCCGAGATCATAATGTCTCTGGAAATCCTCCAGGTTCTGCAGTATGGTCTCAAGCTCATCCTTGTCGAATGGGCCTGGTTTTCCGGGATTTACTGGATCTTGAATGCCTGCTGAAGAATATGTCGCCCTGAGAATCTCAGCCTCTTTCTTCATCTCGTTTTCTAATGTGCCTGAGGCAGCCTTGAGGTCGAGAGCGAGGGCCCTGACATCCTTTTCTGCAGAACCGACGAAATCAGCAGCCTTGCCGGAAATATAGCCCATGCCCAGGTCAGCAGCATAACCTGTACAGGCTCCTGCAGCGATGCTCTTGAGGATTATCCCGAGAAACTGCCGCCTGCTGTGATTGCCTATCATCTGGTCGTAATCGAGTTTTTCAATCTCCTGGTCCAATGTCAAAACCATATTAACCTCATCCAAGCTATGTTACTGGCATATGTCATGCAAGACAGATATATAAAGAAGTGTTGTGGTGATGAATACGTCTCATGGCCAACCAGGCTGCATCGGTAAGGATTAAATTAGCGCCCTGACCTTCTCTAGAATCTCGGGCTGGATATAGTAATTTATCGTTATGCTGTGGCTCTCCTTCCATTCCCCTGACTTCCTGTCGAACTTCCTGTGGCCGAGCTTCTCTGCTATCTCTGCAAACAGCATGTTGACCTCAGCCTTGCCAGCCTTTTTGTGGCTTCTGAGGAACTCCTTGGCCTTTGTCGTCGCGTAATGGCTCCTCACTATGTGCGGGTAGAATTCTTTTCCGCAGTATCTCCTGAAAGCTTCCTTGAAATGCTGGTCGCTGAGAGGCTTTCCATGCGGGCTTGTGAATACGAACGAATCTTTTGAGAGAGTCTTCATAATCTTCCTCAACCTGTCGATGTATCCCTGCGGGAACCTTTCGATGATTGTCCTCGGCACGCCTCCCTTGGAGAGATAAGAGAAGATTATCCTGTCCCCCTCTATCCTGATGTCCTTCTTCTTGAGGGTCGTGAGCCCCTTGTGTCCGTGCGCCCTGTAGTATGTCTCGTTTCCGACCCTCATGTAGGTCTTGAGCAGGGTGTACATGGGCAGGACGAGGTAATCATCATAGTCTTTGAGCGCCCTCGTGATATTTCTTTTTAGCTTTGGATAATGCCTGTCGAAGAGGTCCACTGTCCTGTATTTTCTCTTCCTGTGCGCATCCCTCTTCTCGAGAGTGTAGGCATAGGAGTAAGTCCCTCCCGGGTTCTGGAACATGACATCCCAATGGTCGTGTGACGACTCGTCATGTATTGTCAGGCCCTTTGCAAAGAGCGAATAGGCCTTGTCGAGCACCTGTCCGTCGGGAAGCGTGTTTATCCTCGCTCCCCTGCATAGGCCCTCAGGCATGAGCTGGCCTTTTAGGAATCTCGGGTCTTTCTTGTCTATGATCGCCTTGAGGTTGCGATGGGCCCTGAACAGGCGGGCTGCATAGACCGCATTAGGGAGCTCTGCCTTAGAATTCCTGCACCCTGACCTCGTGATAGCTTTCGGCCTGAGGTCGCGCGAGCCGAGCCTTATTATCCCCTGCATGGGCTTTCTTTGGCACAATGTGGTTAATAAATCTTTTGCCTGGCTTGTTGATCCGATGAAGCCTAATGGCTTTTTTTAGCGCTCCTGTTCTTTCCGCCCTGCCTGTATGGGGAGTATCCAGCCTTCTCCTTCTGGGAGACCTTTTCCTCGGGATACGCTTCGTCATAGCCCTCGTCAGGGATTATGATTTCGTCATTATCCCACTTTTTCATGCTTCAAAGGGTTGCGGACCTTGTATTTTAATCCTTTGTTTATAGATATCTTTAAATATTTTATACAATACACAGCATGCCATGCCGATAGAAACATTGCTCAACAATGGGACGCTTGACATGGTCAGGATAGGAAACAGCATCACGTACGGGAGCATGCATGATATCGGTGAGCACATCAAGTCAGTCTTTTCTGGGCTCATCGACAGGGTGAAGACATCGCATCTTGAAACGCCTCCTGTGCCTGAGATGAGGGCGCTGTTCCTGACAAACGTCCTGCATGAGAGATACAGCGGGCATGTGCTCGGGCTGACTGACGCTGAGCTCATGACCGAAGGCGAGTTCTACAATTCGGTTTTCGGAGGCAAGAATGCCATGAACGACGTCGCCGTGGTCTCGACAAGGATGCTCTCTTTCGGCGATGAGATGACCGAGGAACAATACCATATATTCATAAGAAGGGTGACCAATGTTGCACTCCATGAGCTGGGACACAATTACAGCCTGACTGACCATCCTGAGTTCCGGGTAAATGGCAAAGGCACCCTCTGCCCGATGTCGAGGGGAAAATTCAACTCTATGGGTGTCTATGGCTATATCAAGGGTGTCATCGATGAGAGGGGGGAAAAGTTCTGCAGCGAATGCTCCTTTCACCTCAAGAAGCTTGTTAGATACAGGGGATACCTGATGGATAAAGGCATGCCCTGTTCTCAATGACATGATTATACAAAATGGCTAAGACGAGCAACCTCACAGCGTTCTTCCTTGCAATGGCATCGTCGGTGTTCCTGCTAATCTCAGGCACGACAGGGGTGACGACCATCCTCAGGATAGAGGAGTTTGTCCTGCGGTATGCGGACTTCCCCTGGATAAGCTACATCTTCGTGCTCCTCTTCATAGTCGCGTCCCTCGGCGGGATAGCGGTCTTCGTTGGAGGCGTGTTCGTGCTGAGGCAGAGGCCTGTGCTCGGCTACATATTTATCTCTCTCGGCTCAGGCGCAGGCGTGATAAGCTTTGCCCTGAACCTGATAATCGCAGGCGTCTCAGGCCTTGGATATTCTTTTTTGTCATTCTCGACACTCGGCATACTGCTCGCATTCCTTGCAGAGGTCAGCATGGGCGGGTGGAACAAGAGGTTCAGGAGGCTCTGGAGATGGCTGAGGAAGGTGTTCTAATCATGCATGTTGAGGCAATTACGCCTCATGTCCCCGGCTGACATCATTTCGCATATCGAGATATCCTTCAGGGTTTCATAGGCAACCATGTAGCATCTGTCCCTGAAATATGCATCGTTTATCATACTGCAATATGAGATGTTTTTGGTCGACCTGAATGTGTCTGTCAGGCATGAACTTTGAGAAGGCCCGTCGGGTGTCAAAAGATTGCAGACAGCATAGTCTTTGGTCTTATCATGATACCCTTGGTAACACGAGTCCCTGTCATAATCATCCTCGAGGACTGCGCAATCGTCAGCCTGCTCCAGGACGAACTCTACCCAGAAATTCGTGTCAGAATCGAGCGGTATCTCCTTACCGCAGTTTGTGCACCTGTAGGCTTCTATGCTTCATGGTAGGCTGCTGCCCAATATTAAACCTGTGTTTAAGTGTTAATGAAGGCCTGCAAACAGTCCTTTGAGAGTCAGGCAGGGGATTTCCCAAAAAGATGACAGACAGCCTTCTCCATGGCTGAAGGGCAGAGGACCACACCGTGATGCCCGCAATCAGGGCATCGGTTCTTTCGTGGTTGATTCAGTCGGCCAGAATCCCGAATTTTTCCCTGACAGCATCAATATCATCATTGTTCAGGTTCTTGATAGCAAGCCTCATCTTGACAGAAAAGCTTTCAGCATTCAGCAGCAATTCCTGTGCGCTTTGCCTTGTCGATTCATCCTTTTCTGTTGTCACATAATACTGCCTGTCGATCCTTTCTTCTTTAGCATCAGAGATAAGCCTGAACAGTTCCTGTTCACTGAACAACAATCTCAACAGCAGTATCGAGCCGGAGTGGTTCTCGCATTTGATCCCTGTCCTGAAAAGAAGCGCTGTCAATGAGTCGTACATGGCATAGTAAGACATGCCTACAGAGTTCTCAAACAGCCCATTGTCCAGCAGCAATCTTGCCGATGCTATGCAGTTGTCAGATTTTTGCAGGAAAGATTCGCAGACCTCTCCGTTAGGCTCGACCAGTTCCAGCCTCCCTTCATTCTTCAGCTTGTTCAGGAAATCGTTTCTTTTCATAAAATTCTTCAAAACCTCTGACAATCACATGGTCTTTGATGATCTCTCTTATCAGGGCAGAAGACGCATCAAAAGGTCCGGTCTTCACCTTGATTTTGGAGTTTATGCTCTCTACAGCCTTTCTGACGTTTCGGTCTTCTGTCCTTATGTAGATGTCGATATCGCTGTCGCTTCTGGCCCTGAATTTTGCATAGCTTCCGAAGACGATTATGAGGTTTTCATCTGCTTTTTTTGCTATCTGCTCCAGGATGATTACCAGGTCCTGGTACTTGCCGAGCAAGGTATTGAGCTTGTGGATCTCAGCCTGCAGGATGTGATTCCTGGAGACGATATTGTCCTTGATAAAAAACACCTTGTTCCTCCCCTCCTTCCTGTAATCGATGACATTCTGTCTGGCGAGATTTTCGAGCTTCCTCAGTATTGTCGAATGCGATTGTTCCAGGGTTTTGGCAAGCCCCCTGACATGGCAGTCCTGCCTGAGCAGCTGCTGGATCACTTCCAGCTCGATATTGTTGCTTTTTTGAACCATATGGGTCAATTATGAACCAATAGTATTTAAATCTTTCGATTTGCAGGCATTGACAGCGTGATCTGCCATATTAATACAGACCTCAAAGAACCGATCCTTTAAAAGTTCGACCGGGGTTTTCCCGGAAAAATGATAAGAAAAGAAATCAGTAGGCCGGGGTGAAGTTCACAGGCATGAACGAGAGCACGTCCCTTGCTATGTCCATTGCCCAGCTTCCCTTGAGCCCAGACTCCTCGTTTATGTATTCTGCTGTGGAGTTGTCCGGCATCTCAACTGTGCTGTTGTCTGGGATTACCTCGGTGCTGTTGTCCGGCATCTCTTCTGTGCTGTTTACAGGCATTGCTGTCTCGTTTGTCTCCTGGGGCATCCC
The DNA here is from genome assembly GCA_963717515.1 of uncultured Candidatus Woesearchaeota archaeon. GTDB lineage: Archaea > Nanobdellota > Nanobdellia > Woesearchaeales > DSVV01 > CAYXZQ01. The sequence goes on along the minus strand of OY970338.1, from coordinate 208,787 downwards.
TTCGCTGTCAATTATTTCTGTTGCATTCTCCTCGACAAAAGGCTCTGTGAAGTCTGTCGAAGGCGCCTCTTCATTCGAATAATCTGCAGGCTCTTCCTCTGGCATGATTGCCTTGGCAGGCTTTGTCGTCTTGTATGCAGTGAGCTTGAAGCAGGTGTCTCCGAACCTCTCATAGTCGCAGATGCTCCCGTCGTCTGTCTGTACAGGGGTCTTCTTCTCTTTTGACATCTGGAGCGCCATCTCCCTGTCGAGCTGGGCCTTGTCAGGCTGTGCATCCATGGCTTTCTCCAGCAGTGCGACCCTTGCGTTGAGCTCGTCCACCTGCTGGTTGAGGCTGTTTATCTGGTCCACAGCCTTCTGGTATTCCTTGTGGGACACGAATATGCTGTCGAGGTCAGAGAAGAATCTCGCTGTCTCCTTGTCCATGCCTTTTCCGCTGAAATACCGGTTGAGGTTCTCCTCCAGCTTGTCGATGAGCTTCGGCAATGTGAGTCCCTTGTCTGTGCTGTCGACGAAGCTGTTATGCTGGCTCAGGTACTGGTTTATGCTAATCTTGCTCGTGTCCTCGGGCACGTATATGTCCCCGTCGACATTGTAGTTGCAGTCACCGTCTGCGAGGCATGCGATGTTTGCGTTGACATCGCCTCCTGAGTCGAGGACAGTGCTTGAGTTTATGTCCCCGTCGCTTACGACTGTTATGTCCACCTGCACCCCAGTCGCCTGGGTCTCTTCGTTCTGGTAATCGCCGTTTGCATATGCGCTGTGGATGAATATGGATATGAATAGGATTGACATGATTATGAGCGATGCTTTTTTCATTTTCTTTGACCCCCAACAGTTGTGAAAGATGATCTGATTTAATAAAAAAAAATAAAAAAATATTATGTCTAGTTGCCCTTGACTCCGAAGTCAGGCATCGACCAGTCGCCTGCGTAGCTGACGTGCAAATTGAACTGTGCACTGTCATCAGAACCGTCGCCTGGGATTGTCCATGGTGTTCCACTATTGTGGACTGATAGGTCGTTGTCTGCCCATGCGTTCACATTGAAGTCACCTGAACCAGTTCCAGCAAATGTTGCATAATTATTGCACCATGCTTTGCCGTCACCGCATACAGGCAAGTGTCCCATGTTAAATGCTGAACCAGCTGATGTCTCCCCTTGGAGTTTAATCATTGCAGAACCATCTCCAGATGCTAGGAAATTAGCTCCGTCACCACTGCTGTCTGTTATTTGGTGCTGGATCATATATACGCTGCCAGTTGCTTCAAAATTCTTTCCATTTGTAGTTGTCGGCTGGCTATATTGGCAGTTGTCCATGCTTGCGTAGTTGGTCTTTGTGGTCCAAGCCATAGCTGCGGTACCTGAACTTCCAACATATGAGTAGGATGTCTGGCCTGCAGCGCCATAACTTGATTTGCTGTCAAGTCTGTTTGCAGTGTATTCTATTTCACCATTGGTCACTGATGCGACGACATTGGACTTGGATGAGTCGACTCCGTAGCTGTACGGGTTGTCGTCGTAGTCTGTTGCGTGGAACTGTCCGCTGAAAAAAGTACCTGTTGTATCCAGGGTAGCGGAATAGTCGTCACCTGAATTGAAGACAGTGTGCATTATTCCGCCACCATCCCAGGTTGTATCCACTGTCGTTGTCGCGCTTGCTATTCCTATGACCATAACAAGCGATGCCAATATGGCAATCAAAATTTTTTTCATTTTACCCCCTCCGATTTTTATTTCTTGACTGAAGAGTGGAACATATATTTAATTACTCTTCAGCGGTAACGGAGATAAAGGTAGACTATATAAATGTTTGGAAAATTTTAGGATAAAAAATTAGGATTTTGTGATAATTCTAAAAACTTTCAAGCATGAAGATCAGATCGAGAAATATCAGTTTGCATGCTTTGCAGCGACACATTTGTTCTTCGAAACTGTGCAATCACCAGGAAAATATCTTCTCTCATTGTCCTTCCAGTCAGTGGAATAACACCTGAGCATTGTGCTGTACTTGTATCTCCTGCTAGACGAAATCTTTACTTGGCTGCATATCTGTGATGCGCTGCATCCGTCAGAATCAACATTCTTGGTGTCTGATTTTGGGCATTTGTCGTCTTCATCAGCAATCCCGTCCTTGTCTTTATCCTTGACAGGATAATAGCTCTTGGCGACGATTGTATAATTGTTGATCGTGTTCGGCAATGTCTCCATGAGAAGCCTGAAATTATCATGACAATGACAGACCCATTGGTTGGGCCTTATTTCATAACAGCCCTTGATGTCATATTCACCATGGTCAATATCAATCGAACCCTTGACCTTTACAGACATGTACTTGCATTGGTCAATCTTTGCGATCTTGAAAGTCTCTCCACCGTAAGGAGCTGTTGCTAAAGGAATCAATATAATAAGAATAAAAAATAAAAAAAGGGCTCTCATCCTATGGGCAAGGTTCAGCAAGATCTTGAAGATGGCACAATTTCATGGAGTAAGAACCGATCATGCCTTCGTTCAGGACAATCCTTATGTCATTCCTGATTGCCGTATCTGCTGGGTGTGTATACAAGGCATCACTTTCATCACAGCCATCTGCAAAGATAATCCTAGCAACATCTGTGTGCTGACTGCCGATATCAACGAATGGATGCAAATTTCCAGCAGCGCCGACATAACATAGCATGCTTGTGATATCCTGCTCAGCACCGCCGTCCTGTGAAAGATATACGCCATCGAATTCATGCCCATCCCAATCCTGTCCATCCTCATTTGTTATCTCATGTATTACCCTGTAGACTTCAATGTCTTGGTTTGCATCATTCTTGACAACTGTCGTATAATTGATTTCACCACCGCCGAATGTGTCAGGCAAATCTATGGTTGTCGGCCCACCAACTTTGTTGAAAGCAAACTCCAACGGGCTTGTAATATCCACAGATGTTGTTAACGAGTTGCTCAGATAACCCACCATATAAGCTGTCACGCCCATGGCCATCACAATTCCCACAACCAAAAGAACGCTGAGTTCTTTTCCAAAAACTCTAATCTTTTTCATTTTTTCACCTCTTTTTCCAGCCTTACATCTACCTGGAAATAGTTCTCTTTTTTATGTATCAGGGCCTCTGCTTAGAAATAACTGCCTTGTACCCCCCACCGTCAGAAAGGTTATGAAGTTTTTTATTTAAATCTAACTATTTTTCAGGATAAATAAAATGCATTTCTGGATAAATTATCGTATATTATATTATTAGATAAGTAAATATGAACAAAAATTTCTCCTAAAAAAATCATTCACCCTGAACCAATCCTTCCGGAGAGCCCAGATAAAGGTCTCTCTCCTCCCGGACAACGAGTCCATCCATCTATGGGTGGACGAGGCCTCCTGATTTCCGCTTTTCCTGAAAGCTTTTCCAGAAAAAAGCAATCGAACTTTTAAAAAGAGAAAGCTTCACAATATTTATATATATCATATACATATCACATATAGGTGATATATATGGTGAATGCGATGATAAAGATATCCGACCAGGCGAACCAGATACTCAACATCGTCAAGGCGAGGCACAACCTCAGGGACAAGTCAGAGGCCATAGAGTACGTCACGCTCTCATACGGCCAGGAACTCCTTGAGCCGAAGCTGAGGCCTGACTACAGGGAGAAGCTGAAAAAAATAATCAAGGGCAGGCATCTGTCGAGAGAGGAGTTTGAGAAAAGTGTATGATGGAAAATATAGAATTGACAAAAAAATTGGGCAGGCTAAAAAAAAGGATCCGGCTGCCTATGATGCAGTGGATCCAGGACAACCCGTTGAAAATATACAAGCTCCTGCACCACAGCATGAAAGGGATAAGCAGGATACATATCGGGCATCTTGTCCTGATATTCTGGATCGACCATAAGCAAAAGACAGTCTCATTCGAGGACTATGACCATCACGACAGGATCTATCAATGATGTTCTCTTGCCATGTTCCACACAAAGAAGCTCAAGAACGACACCACAAAGCATATCATCCCGAATGTGTCCTCGCGGGGCCATGAGAAATAATGCGTCAGATGTATTGGAAGTGTCTCTGGATGTACATAAGCAGCGCCGACAATATAGAGCCAGCCAAGCAGCCCGAAGAAAAACAGGGTGAATGACGCAGACCGCACGACCTTGAGGGTATCCTTCTTCATGAACAGAGAGATTCCTGAAGAGCATAAAAACCTTTCGCTAATGCAGCCAGTTGCCTTTCGGCATGAGATCCCTGCCCTCTGTGGTGTTGTGCTTGAGGAACATGGTCAGGTCAGATGCTATACCCACTGTCATCTCCCCCCTGTCCACCATCCTGCTAATCTCTGTCAAAGCCTGTCCCATGCCCATGGGCTCCTTGTAGGGCCTTCCGCTCCTGAGAGCGTCGTACTTGTCGATTGCCGAGAGCATCCTCTCCTTGTATCCTGCATAAGAAGGCTCGAGCCCCTCGGGATATCCCCTTCCGTTGTTGAAATGTTGGTAGAGCACCATCAGCCTTATCTCGTCATTGGCAACGTCTCCGAGCATGTTGTAGCCGTGGAGGGGGTGATCTCTCATCTCTGTCATCTCACACGGGTTTAGCACACCGTCCTTCTCAAGTATCCCCTTGTCGACATAGAGCTTGCCTATGTCATGCAGCCCTGCTGCTATGCCCATGTCATAGGGATTGATGAAACTGCCGTTCATGGATTCATTGAACCTCATGGCGAAGATGACTGACATTATCTGGACATCCGCAGGATGGCTGTATAAGGAATTGCTGTCATGCAGCCTGTCGAGCGCGCCAGCATGCTTTTCAGGATAGATAGACATGAATGCCACAAGCTGCTCGACAGAACGTGTCATGTAAGAAAACCCCATCCCTGTATCCCTGTTCTCAGCTATGAGCCTGTAGGACATCTCGACATTGGACACAGCGCTCTGGATGACATCCTCTATGGAGATGCCTGAGATGACTGACCTCAGCTCCTTCGGAGTCAGCTTCTCGCTGAACTCATGGGGAAAGATGACATCAATGTCATTTGCTATCATGTTTGAAACCCTATACTATTATAGAAAGACCTAGTATTTAAATCTTTCGTTTATTGAAACTGATTAGTGGTGACAGATATCCATCAAGCATAATATTTTTATAAGCCCGCAGAACACGCATATGAAATGCACAACCTATGCCAGCTCACAGAACTGAACCTCTCGTGTTTCGGATGCTGCGGACATACCTACAAGTCCAAGGACATGATAAGGGCAGACCTTGAGAAGAACTCCATAGAGTACGAGTATGCTGAGGACAACAAAGCTTTCAGGGACAGGGCAAAGCGAAACGACCTGCGCCCCTCAGGCATATGCAGGAACCTCATCCTCGCAGGCGATGCTGTCATCTGCCCCCTCCACCCTGAGCTCAACAACATGATAGACATAAGGATAGCCCACTGCAGCACAGAGCATCTCTGCAGGACGAGGAGGGAGTTCGAGACATGGGACGAGGAAACCAGGGAAAGATACCTGAGCTTCCTCAAAAAGAAGAGGCTAGACATCTACAGCTACAGCATAAGGACAGACGACGGCTCGCTCCTCAGGGAGTTCATACAAAAACATTTATAAACGACCTGTAATTCTTCAGGGAACAGTTCAAGAGATAAGCCGTGCTCCGGCAGGCTTATGCTGGCGACAAGCAGAATTCTCTTGTCCTTATAACGCAGAGGTAAACAACATGGCAAGGATGCATTCAAGGAAGAGGGGCAAGTCAGGCTCGAAAAGGCCTGTCAAGAAGACAGTCCCCTCATGGGTGAGGTACAAGTCAAAGGAGGCAGAGCAGATAGTGGTAAAGCTTTCGAAAGAGGGCTACACAGGCTCGCAGATAGGCCTCCATCTCAGGGACAATTACGGCATTCCCGACATCAAGGCTGTCACCAAGAAGACAGTCTCCCAGATACTGAAAGAGAAGAAGCTTCTGGGAGAGCTCCCGGAGGATCTCATGGCAGTGATAAGGTCCAATGTCCATGTCAGGGCTCATCTGGAGAACAACCACAAGGACATGACAGCCAAGCGCGGACAGCAGCTTGCAGAGTCAAAGATAAAGAGGCTTGTCAAGTACTACAAGAGGACCGGAAGGATAGCTTCTGACTGGAAATACGACCCAGAGAAGCTCAGGCTGCTCATTGAGTGAAATTGGGAAAGCCTGAACTATGCCAGAGCATCGACTCTGCAATCAGCATGCTCCGGAAGATTCCAGGGACAGGCATGATAAGGATAGTCTCCCACCTTGACTGTGACGGGATCTGCTCATGCGCAATCCTTGTCAGGGCGCTGGGCAACATCGGGCTCAGGTACGCTGTGACTATCCTTCCCCAGCTCGACGACAGGACCCTTTCGCAGTTCTCAGGCGACAATTACAGCGCATACGTATTCTCTGACATGGGCTCAGGCATGGTAGGCAGCATAAAGAGGCACCTCTCGACAAAGCAGGTGCTCATCCTTGACCACCACAAGCCGGACAAGGCCAGGTCAGGCTCAATAGCCCATGTCAACCCGCACCTGCAGGGCATCGACGGCTCGAAGGAGCTCTCAGGCGCAGGCGTGGCATACCTCTTCGCAAAGAGGCTTGACCCTGCGAACAGGAGCCTTGCCCATCTTGCTGTCGTCGGCGCTGTCGGCGACAGCCAGGAGAAGAGAGGGTTCCTCGGTCTCAACAGGGAGATACTCTCAGACGCAGTCAAAGAGAAGTCAGTAATGGTATCCAAAGGCCTCAGGTTCTTCGGCGCCAGGTCTAAGCCGCTCTACAGGGTGCTTGAGTACAGCTTTGACCCGTTCATACCAGGGGTCACAGGCTCAGAGCAGGGCGCAAAGAGATTTTTGGAGAACGTCGGCATCAGCCTGAGGCATGGCAAGGGCTACAAGAAGCTTGCAGACCTCACATCAAGAGAAGAGAAGTCCCTGGCAGAGGCGATAATAAGGAAGCGCAGGGATGAAGAGGACCCGGAGGATGTCTACGGCAACATCTACACGATTGCAGGGGAGAAGGCAGGCCCGTTCAGGGATGCAAGGGAGCTCTCGACACTGCTCAACGCCTGCGGCAGGCTCGGCAGGTCGTCTGTAGGGATAAGTGCGCTTCTCGGCGACAAAAAAAGCAAGAAGCAGGCCGAGGACATCCTGGTCGAATACAGGCATGAGATAATATGCGCGCTTGAATGGTTCAGGAAGAGCGAGGGCACAAAAGATGTCTTGAGGATAGGCAGGCACATCATAATCAACTCAGGCTACAACATAATGCCTACGATGATAGGGACTATCGCATCTGTCATAGCAAACTCTGCCGAGGTCGGGAAAGGCTCTGTCATCATCGCTCTCGGCAGGACAGGGAACAAGAAGACAAAGGTCTCTGTAAGGGTGAGCAGGCCTGCTGGAAAGATTGATGCCTATGACATCATATCAAGGCTCGTCAAGGTCACAGGAGGCGAATGCGGGGGACACAAGAATGCTGCAGGCGCGATAATCGAGCCGAAGAAAGAGAAGCTCTTCATATCCCAGGCAGAGCAGGCTCTTGAGAGATATGAGATGGAAGAGATAGTCTAAAAAGTGTTCCGTATCCTTTCTATGAAGTCAGCAACCTCAGAACCTTTCTTTGTCAGCGAAAGCAGCTTTAGCCTGCCCTGCTTGTTGAAATTGATGAGCCCTGACTTCTCCATCTCCTGAAGGATCTTGACGACATGGGAATACGTGCAGTCAATGGATTTTGCAAGAGAGGATGCGTAGACCTCGCCCTTGGCATGCAGGAGCCCGACAAGCATCATGGTGGGCTTTTCCCTGAAAAAAACATTGAAAATCGCTTTATTCTTCATACTTTTTCCACCCCGAACCGAACATGTATTTTTATGATTTTTTTCTTACAGCAATCTATATAAATATTTATAACCTGAAACCTATATTTTTGTAAATATGTTATTATTTATATATTTTGCGGTCAAAGCGCGCTGAATTCTGCATGAGGATCAGGCCGGGATATCCGGGACCTGTTGGAATAGATTTATATAGCATTCGGGGTTATGCTCCTGCATGGCTGATGCAAAGGAGATGCTCTTCCCGTACGAGCATGTGAGGGATGTCCAGGACAGGCTGATGAAGAATGTCGCCCTGGCCCTCAAGAACAGGAAGAACCTCATCGCCCATGCGCCGACAGGCCTTGGCAAGACAGCTGCATCGCTCGCACCTGCCCTTGCATACGCGCTGGGGCATGACCTCAAGGTGCTCTTTCTCACATCAAGGCATACGCAGCATCATCTTGCAGTCGAGACCCTGAGGGACATCCAGGCTGCGCACAATATAGACATAAAGGCAACAGACATCATCGGCAAGAAATGGATGTGCTCCCAGCCAGGTGCAGCCAGGCTCTACTCAGGCGAGTTCGCCGAGTTCTGCAAGAAGATGAGGGAGGAAGGGACCTGCGAGTTCTATGCCAACACCAGGGACGGATTCAGGCTCAAGCCGAAAGCTCTTGTCATGCTTGAGGGGCTCTCGAAGAGGATAACCCATACAGAGGAGCTGATAAGGGAGAGCATGGATGAGAAGCTCTGCGCATACGAGGTCTCGCTTGAGCATTCAGGCAGGTCTGATGTGATTATCGCAGACTACTACTACGTCTTCCACCCGAATGTCAGCGAGACGTTTTTCAAGCGCTCTGGCATCGACCTGTCCAGGTGCATACTGATTGTCGACGAGGCGCACAACCTGCCCACAAGGATAAGGGACCTGGCCTCGTCAAGGCTTTCGGGAAACATACTGCGGCTCGCGATAAGGGAGGCCAAGAAGTTAGGATACACAGAGACCATCCAGAACCTCTCCATGATCCAGGACATATTCAGCAAGCTTGCAAAAGGGCTTGGTGCAGGCGCAGAGAGGCTCGTCCCTCGCGAGGAATTCATCAGTCTGGTCGAGCAGGCTGCGCCGTTCGAGAGGCTTGCAGCTGACCTTGAGACCATCGCAGATGCTGTCAGGGAGAGCCAGAGGCAGAGCTTCATAGGCTCGGTCGCAGGATTTATGCAGGCATGGCAGGGTCCTTCAGAAGGATTTGCAAGATTCATAAGGTTCTCGGAGTTCAAGGGCACGCCTAACCTGGTCCTTTCAGTATCCTGCCTGGACCCCTCAGTGATATCACGGCCGGTCCTGGACAGTGCTTACTCGGCAGTATTCATGTCAGGGACGCTGACCCCTACTGAGATGTACGCCGATGTCCTCGGTGTCGACGAGGCTGAGGAAAAGGAGTTCCCCTGCCCCTTCCCTGAGAACAACAGGCTCAACATCGTGGTCCCGTGGGTGACTACCAGGTTCACTGAAAGGAGCCCAAAGCAGTTCGAGAACATCGCCAAGGCCTGCGCTGGCATTACCAATCTCGTCCCTGGAAACTCATTCCTGTTCTTCCCTAGCTACAGCCTGAGGGACAGGGTCTATACCCATTTTGCACCGCTGTCGAAAAAGACCTGCTTTCTCGAGAAGGCCCAGCTTACAAAAGAGGAGAGAAAAGACCTCATAGAGGACTTCAAGAAGCACAAGGACACCGGAGCAGTCCTCCTGGGGGTCGCATCCGGCTCTTTCTCAGAAGGCGTGGACCTGCCGGGTGACTTTCTCAAGTGCGTGGTCATCGTCGGCCTGCCTCTTGTCCAGCCTGACCTTGAGACCAAGGAGCTGATATCCTATTACGAGAGGAAATTTTCAAAGGGCTGGGACTACGGCTATATATTCCCTGCATTCAACAAGGCTCTCCAGAGCGGGGGCAGATGCATAAGGAGCGGGACAGACAGGGGCGTCGTCGCATTCCTCGACGAGAGGTATCTCTGGCCGAGGTACAGCAGGCTCTTTCCCGAGGACTGGGACATTGTCGTCGCAAAGGATTACGAGGACAGGATCGAGGAGTTCTTCAGGAGATAGGCCTGGCAACATTTAAATATTGGTGTATCCGCTTGCTAGTGATGAATCAGGATTTCACAGCTGTCGTGCTGGCAGGGGGGAGAAGAAAGATATTATTCAGGGAGCTCTTCCACCAGATAGAAGACCTTCTCTGTTATGGTGAATGGTATTTCCAAAGGGGCTACAAATCCCTCAGGAGGATACTGCTCAGAGGGTCACCGATCGCAAGGCCCATGCTTGAATACACCCTGGACACCCTTATGGCTGTAGAGAGGATCGAAAAAATAATCATCGTCGGTCCGCAGAAGGAGATAAATGAGAGGCTTCACATAGGACACCCTGACAGCAGGGTCGAGGTCATCGGCCAGGAAGGAAGTTTCGGCAAGAATGCCCTGGCAGGCTACAGGCATTCAGGGAAGAAGCATGTACTGTTCTCGACCTCAGACACGCCGACCACGACTCCTGATGACATCGAGGAGTTCCTGAGCATATGCTCGGAGCTTGGGGACAGGTATGACATGGTTTATCCGGTCGTCAAGAAATCATATCTCGACAGGTACATGAGTGCCTTTCCCAGGAAATGCTTCTACATGGTGCCAGATTCCATATACCCGCCGGATTACATCGATGAGAGCGACCTCAAAAGGAACAACAGGGCAGGGTTCAGGATATCAAGCCTTGCCTATGCCGACCTTTCGGAATGCAGTGCCAGGACCATAGACAATGCCTTTGATTCGAGGAAGCTCCTCTCCAGAAGGTCCAGGAAGATGCTAAAGAGCATCCTCGGTTCCGGCATAATAAAGAGGTATTCAGAAGGCTTTCTCATGTCAGAGATAGAGGAGATAGTGAAGAGGGAGACAGGGGTCAGCACAAAGTTCGTCGGTCTCAGGAGCGCAGGGACCAGCCTAGACATTGACAGTTCAAGGGATGAGAGGGGCATATATCTGGTCTAGATATATAGTTATATTAATATACATATTACTATATTAATATAATAAAATAGAAACCTTTATATATTAGTTAGTTCATAGATATCGTATGGTGCTGCTTTTTGACCAATTCAACCTCCCGGAGGACATCTATGAGGTTGTGTTCGCGACTAAGCAGCAGATCATAGTCGCCCGCCTCCTGGTCGACAGGATGAAGGAGAACGACAGGATGATGGGCAAGACTGAGATGAGCCTCTTCGCCACCCAGCTCCATGATGGCGAGCTGGTGGCAGAGCTCGATGAGCCACCATACAGGGACAAGAAGGTCAAGCTGTCCTACAACAAGAGGCAGTTCTACGACAGGATCCTGACCCCGATGAAGGGAATGGGCATTGTCCATTACGACCTTTACAAGAAACAGTACATGCTTTCCGAGCAGTTCAACAGGGCAATGATAAAGATAGGCCTCATGTGGCTGCAGGAATTCAGACGACCCCCGAAATTCATCAAGACAAAAACCAAACACTAATAAGGCGTTCCTATCCGGAAAACTGATTCTGAAACCCCACCCGCCCGGGTAGGAAGCCTTTCCTTTTCCTTCAGAGAGATTCTGTAATCACTTCTAAGTAACTAAAAATAGTAAACTTTAAATATGAGTTCTGATAAGCATGCTTGTCGGTGGCAAAAAATGGGGGAAAATGACAATAAAGAGCCTGATGGCCTATTGAACCTGGTCGACAGGCTAAGCGGACAGAACAGGGAGCTTCAGCAGGTGATAGTGGAGCTTGAAGACAAGGCCAGGCGTGACCCTAAATTCAGGACATTCTATAACCAGGGGGCTGCATACGAAGCCTTCACTCACAGGTACATAGACAGCATCCTGCTCATGAGGCAGCAGGGCAGGGATTCATCTGCTATCGCAGCCTATTTCATCGACCTTGATGACATGAAAGCTGCAAATGAGAGGCTCGGCCACCAGGGTGTGGACAGGAAGGTCTTCCCTGCGCTCGAGAAAGAGATAAACGAGGCGATAAGCAGTAGCATGAGAGAGGAAGACCTGGTCATACAGGACGGGTTCCCGTCAAGATACGGCGGTGATGAGTTCAACATATTCGCATTCGGCATAAGGTCAGAGGATGATGCGTACAGGCTGGCAGAAAGATTGAGAAGACAGGTGAAAAGACACAGGTTCATGGCCCTGGACGGCAAGAGCTATTCACAGAAGATATCCATCGGCGGACACATGTACAGTATAAAGGAAGACAGGAGCGATTGGCAGCTGGAGCTTATGCTTGACCAGCTAGTGAGCATGGGCGTAAACCCGGCAGACCAGGCCAGGCGGGGCATGGACGGGAAGAGGACGGATGTCTGGGACTACTGGAAAAGGAAAAGCATCGGGAAGGCCTACAGGAAGATATCAGCTTACCTCGGGCTTGAAAAAGAGTTCTCGGCAATGCTAAGCATTGCAGACAAGCAGGTCTACCATGTCAAGGAGAATGGCAAGGATTCTGTCAGGATAACCTCTGGAGAGGGTGATGGGCATGCTTGATATCAAAAGGCTTGAGAAGGAGCAGGCAAGGCTTGCAAAGAGGGTGGTCAGGTCAGATGACCTGCCGGAGATAAGGACCGTCGCAGGCTGTGACATCGCATATACAGGAAACAGTGTCGTATGCTCTGTGGTGGTCATGGACTATGAGACCCTGAAGATAAGGGAGACGAAAACAAGGACAGGATCAGCAAGGTTCCCCTACATCCCCGGCCTGTTGAGCTACAGGGAGGCTCCGATAATCATTGACACTTACCATGACCTTGAGCTTGACCCTGACATCATACTTGTCGACGGCAACGGCATCCTGCACCCGAGAAGGATAGGGCTTGCAAGCCACCTCGGGCTCTCGCTGGACAAGCCCACGGTAGGTATAGCAAAGAAGCTCCTCTGCGGAGAGATCATCAAAGACAATATACTGATAGGAAAGGAACCTGTCGGCAGGGTCCTCAGGACAAAAGACATCTCAAACCCCATATATGTTTCGCAAGGCCACAGGATATCGCTTGCAACAGCTGTCGAGATAGTGAAAAAGACGCTGGCAGACCACAAGCTGCCTGAGCCCCTCCATGAGGCGCACAAGCACGCGAACAAGCAGAGAAGGAAGATTAAGATTCGGCCTGAATCGTGATTTCTGTTGTACTCTTGACCACAACGCCTGCTTATATCCTCCGCATGCATCTCTGATCCTATAAACTATCGGAGGATGATAATGATGTCGAAGAAAGGCGTATTCAAGGCAGCAGGGTATATTGCTACAGGAGTTGCAATTACAGCTGGAGGTTTATTTCTGAACATGAAGTATCATGTCGTCGACAAAGCAAAAGACCTTTTGAACAGGGACAGGATGGCGACCTATATCCAGAAATCGCCGCAGAAGGCGAACGAGGCATTCATCGACTCTGTCCATGTCTACCAGAGGTCCGGCGAGCTCTCGGACAAGGACCTTTCAGGATTGATTGACAAGGACATGGCGTTGAGAAGCGGCAAAGAGAATGTCGACAGCCTCTATGCGATGGTCGACAAGGCAACCAAGCAGTACATGGCTGACAAGGTCCTGTCCGGCATGGACCCAGGAGAGAGGATGAAGCTCATAGGAAGCCAATACAAGACCGACAAGGAGAAAGGAAGTCTTGCAAACGAGCTCAGTTCTGGTTTGGGAAAGGAAGAGCTTGAGAACACGATTATGAACATGTACAGGGTATCGGACTACAGGTTCCATAACGGCATGGACATTGCGCTGGGCATCGCGAAAGACGAGACGCAGAAGGGCATTGACAAGACCAGGCAGTTCATATACGACATGCTCAAGGGCTCAGAGAAGCAGCAGAATGCGCTCCCATGAGATAATCGACAGGTGCCTGGATATACTCAATGATGCCACTGTTGATTACCGGCCCGATATCCGACGGATGACAGAGAACCGGAGGCAGGCACTGTACTCCTTCGCAGTCGCAGGAGGATTGTACCTTGTGCCAGGGCCTGGGCTGATCCAGGGCATTGCAGTGCTCTACGGGATAACTAAGACCTACCAGGCAGCGAGGGACTGGGCAGGAAGATGAATGATGCCCGAAAAAAGGGCATAAGGCTTGAGATGCTTGTCGAGATGATGCTTCATGCAAAGGCGAATAAGGACAACGGCGAGGGCGGCATTTACAATGTCCGAAGAGACGTCGAGATACATAGGGAGAGATATGTGTTCCGCCAGTGTGATGTCACTTATGATATCGTCAGGAAGGGAAAGCTCTATCGCTGCATGATAGAGGCGAAATACTCTTCTAACGGCCAGGTCCCTGACTTTTACAGGACACCCATGGAGAGGAAGCTTCCCGGCGGAAAGGCAGTGAAGATCAGCGGGCCGCTCGACCAGGCTTATGAGACAGGGCTCTTCGGCAGGTTCGACATGGTGTTCCTGTTGACCAATTCATGCTTTTCAAAGGAGCTCAGCAATGCTGCAAAGAGGCACAGGGTAGGATTGATCGAGAATGAGGGGTTGCAGAAGATTTACAACAGGTATATGGGCAGGGGTGATGTCAATGCAGCTATCAAGACTATCGACGTCAGCAGGGACAGGAACAGGAAGAGCATGATATACATCAGCTGACTGCTGTACTGAACACCACAACGCATGCTTATATGCTTTGGACGGTTAATCCTGTGCATCAATGGATGGATGTGATATAGATGGACAATGTCAATGATGATATCAGGCGGTCCACTGATGCAGACGGCATGGACAGCACCGCTGTCAGGGATCTTGAGGATAATATCAGGAACATAACGTACCGGCACGACGCCGGGGAGGGAATGAGGATGGAAGATGATATTGTGTATGAGGATGATGAGACACCCGAAACTTCGGTCGATAAGCCACAGGCATTCTCGAACGATGAGATAAGGGAAGCAAGGATGATCAGGAACCAGGAACAGGCAGATACGATAGACGACACCATCGCAGACTTGAAGGAGACGCTCAGCAACATCGAGAGCGGACAGGATTATTCAAGGATGCCGACAAGTGACAAGCTCAAAAAAATAAAGGAGGATTATGTGGACAACATCAACGGCAAGCTAAGGCCTATTATTGATGCTCACAAGGGCCGGCTTGAAGAAGATCAGGTCAGTGCCATGAAGGACAGGGACAGGGAGAGGCCTGCAGTAATCAGGTTTGCAGATTATGTCGGACAGAAGATAGGGCTTAGGAAAAAGAAAGTTTATTCGGCCAATGTCACACTTGAGGACACTGTCGAATCATACAAGAACATCGAGATAGGGTCTGCCAAGGAGGTATTGCGTGAGCTGAACAGGGACATTATCGAGTTGAAGGAGAAATACGAGAACGCAAGCAACGATTTGAAGACCAAGATCGACGGGAAGAACAAGCTTGTGGACAAGTACGCTGTGGGCCTGATGAAGCTTGAGGCACTGGAAGAGGTCGTGACAGAGAACGTTCAGGCCAGGGATAAGTACCTGAAGGTGTCGAGCAAGCCAGGCTATGATGGAGAGTATGGCCCCCTTATTGAGGACCTCAACATACGAATAAAGGACATCGAGGATAAACGGACCGAGCTGCTAAAGATGATGGAGAAATACAAAAATGCGGTGCATAGGCTCGGGCAGGATATAGAATCTGAAGAGGAGATAGTCAATTACCTCAAGGCAAGCCATGTCACTATCCATGATCAGTATGCCTACCTGAAGAGGCAGGTCAACATCACCAGCAATCCGAACACCATGGAAGACCAGACAGACGTGGTCACACGGGCGATGCAGAAGATCAGCATGCTCAAAGCAGGCAACCTCGGCGTCTTCATGAAAGAGACAGACGTTGCGGTCTCCAGGTATCTGACTGCCATGTCGCAGGAGAATCAGAATACCCCTAAGCTGCAGGCTTCGAACGCTGCAGATGAGATACTCAAGCCAAGGGAGGTCAGGCTCGACGATTACATGGCCCAGCAGCTGATGGCAAGGCATGGACATATGAAGGCTTGATCGATCAGGTGACAGCCATGTACGAGATCCAGCTCAAGGATTTTATCAGCTCCGCGAACCTCAGGTTCAGGAGGGCTGACAGGCTCTCGGAGATAGTCAAGGACGCTGAGATGGACATGAGGAGGCGCTTTAGGGACAGCAACCTTCTCGACAAAGACCTCACGTCCAGGATAATCTCTGATTTCTGCAGCATCTACGGTGCGCTTGACCAGAAATTCAGCCAGCTGGGTGTCTTCAAGAAAAACGGCACCGATTCAGGAAGGCTCTCCAAGGTATGGAGCCTGTACAATGCGGCAGTCGCGGTCGAGAACAGGCTTGCGGACGATTCAGTGGAGAGGCTGCTGCAGAATCAGGAGACAGACAAGTATTTCTCGAAGATTACCGAGAACGATTTCACCGGGCCGAGCGACATAAGCATAATAGGGACTGTCCTGCAGAACCTCAAGTCAGTGACAAGGTCAAAGCATGCCGAGCTCGAGAAGTACAACCTGTACGTCTTTTTCGACACTGCAAGGCTCTATTCCAGGGACGAGGTGCTGAGGAACTGCGAGCAGGCGACAAGGGACATGATCATGAACAGGATATCCATCGCCCTTCCGGACTATGATTTCAGGGACATGTCCCAGAAGAGAAGGAAGCCCCAGCCGAAGAAGGGCGATCCCGGCAGCCCGAACAACAGGTCGACAGTGGAGAATATCGAGAAGCTCCCAGACAGGCTTCCAGCCTACAGCCAGATATATCCTGATGCCAGGCTTGACAATGTCGTCGGAAACATCGAGGGGCAGAAAGTACTCCTTGCGTCATTCAACCAGATGCTTGATTTCGACCCTGTAAAGTGTACCAACCCCCATATGGGGAGGGGTTATCTTGACAGGCTCATCATCCATGGCATGCAGGGGACTGCAAAAAACTATACAGTCGATGCCGTGATCAGCTCAGGTCTTGATATCTCGAAGCATCTCGGTACAAGGTCGCAGGTCGTTACATTCAAGAAAGAGATAAGGTCCATATACAAGGACAGGACAGCCCAGATGTTCAACCATTATGCAAAGATGGCGCTTGAATCAGGGATACCTACCCTGGTGCTTCTCAATGAAGCAGACGGCCTGTTCAGCGTAGGGCAGAACGGAAAGACTGGCGATGAGACCTACAAGCTCATTGCCGATGCAAAGGAGGTCATGGACGAGACAGGCGGAAGAAACATAATCTGGTGGCTGATAACCAACAATCCCGGTGTGTTCAAGGACGCGCTCGGAGAAAGGTTCTACTCAGTATCATTTCCCGGGATCCAGACTGTCGATGACTGCAAGTCATTGTTCGAGATTAAGCTTAAGCAGTCAAAGGCTGCAAAGAGATATGACGTGACTGAAGGCGAGCTCTTCAGGATCGCTGAAAAGTATATGGCGCGCAAGGACGACCTGTGGAACAGGCACAGGATATACCTCTCAGGCAGGGGTGTCGCTGAGATATGCGACAAATTCGTGGCCTTCGATCTAGATACCTACCTCAACAACATGATGAGCATCCACAGGCTGCCTGCTGACAGGAAGGACCGACATCTGGACAGGATAAGGCCGGTGGTAACCTTCGAGCGTCTGGACCAGGGCGTAACCAGTTATTTTAAGGCAGTCCTCGGGAAGGAAAGGACACATGACGATTATTCAGCACAATACAGGGGAACAGGATGATGATACCGGAATTCGACAAGACATACGGGACCAGGAGGCTGCTTGAGATCATTGAAAAGAAGAGAGGCGGAAAACCGCAAAGCCAGAGGTCTCACCTGAGAGTCGTCCCGAAGCAGGTGAGCATCAGGACAGGGGCTGTGCACGACAGGGTCAGGAATATCTATGACAGCATACTTGGCACAGGCATGCTTGAAGATGCGCTTGCAGGCTCAGGAGGGAGAGGGACCATTTACCTATATAATGACAGCAAGGGCAACATAGACAGGTTCTCAGGGATCGGGTTCAGGGCATTCAGGACCACAAGGGAGGATGACATCATGGAGCTCAGCATGGGATTTGCAAGGGAGGTATACAATGATTGATGATGTCGAAAAGCTCCTCTGCGACCTTGGCGAATTGACTGGAAAGCCCCAGGAGCAAAAGAGCCTGCAACAGATTATGGATGAGAGGAAGTGCCTCAGGAACATTTACAGGCCATGGAGAGGCACAAAGCAGGATGTCAGGATACCTGACCTGAAGGCAGAGACAGTCATCGATGCTGATGAAGAGCATATCCAGGAAAATAAGAAATGTCCTGAGGAGGTCATGGCAGTGCCCAAAACATCAGCAAGCAAGGATGATTCCCTGGACAGGGTCATCTCGGGCCTGACCTCTACAGGTTCCGACAGACATAGGTCTGTCGTCGATATTCCGGCCAGGCAAAAGCCTGAAGTAGATACGTACCGACCAATGAAAGACAGCAACTTCTCCGGGTTTTCATTCTACGACATATCCAGGCTCTTCAGGGCGCCTGTCACAGACCCGGCGACAGACAGCGTGATTGAGCTCATCGGCGGCGAGGATATATCTGTCGTGAGCGCCCTGTGCTATATATACGGGATAAATTTCGGCATTGAAGGGGCGAGCGGCAGCGGCAAGACACTTGCCATGGAGATTTGGAAGAGTCTTCTTGACCCCAAGGAGATTATCACATTCAAGCAGGCGACAGAGAGGGCAGTCCACAACCTTGCAGAAGAGCTCAACACAAAGAGCTGGGCTCATTTCCCGGAGATACAGAAGATAGCTGCAGGAAACGGCAAGGGGAAGCCCATAATAGAGCTGCTCAAGGACCTGGCCGAAGGCAGGGAATCCCTGTTCACGTACTACGTATCGAGGAACAAGTCAGAGACTGTGAGGATACAGCCTCTCAACATATCATACACACGGGCAACAGAGAACTCCTGGGTCCCTGACAGGGAATTTTGCAGGAGGTTTGTCGAGGTGACGACCAACTCGAGCCTTGAGCACACTAAGAAGGTCAATGAGAAGATACTCGAGAACTGGATAAGGTTCGAGCATTACGATGTTGAGCAGAAGGAGAGGAACAGGCAGCTCAAGGACCATATCAGGCATGTCTCAAAGCTAGGAAACATAAGGTATGTGGACCCTTTCGCATTCGAGTTCGGCAAGAGGATTGAGAAGATACCTAATTCCAATTGTTTCGTGCCCCAATATGGCAGCCTTCTCAGGGCGAGCGCCAAATTCCACATAAACGACAGGCTCAAGTTCAGGTACAGTAAAGATACCCATGTCGTTCTGGAGCTCGAGGACCACTACCAGGTTAGCGAGGTATACCACAGGCATTTTCTGGACAGGATGGAGCGCTGGAACAGTTCAGGTGACATCATTGTGCAGCCCATGGACTGGGGAGAATATTTCAGGTCAGGCATGGATATCATGAGAAGCAGCCCCCACCTGGAGAGGCTCAGGAAAAAGGACCCTGGATTTACCGATAGATGGATAGAGAAGCAGCTGACAGGGTGCAGGGTCATGACCAGGGACTACATGACCGGTGAAGCCAAGGCTATATGTGATTACAATGGATCTTGAAGATAGGCTGAAAAAGGAGCATGAGCTGATACCTGATGCAGGAAGCTATGCTGATATCAGGAGGCTTGCAGGCAACCTGGACACGGGCCTGATAATCGAGGCGGTCACGAAGTACCGGGAGATCGCCAGTCAGGAAATATCAGACCTTCCCATGCTCAGCCAGGCAGATGGAATATACAGGTCCCTTCTCCCGGTGCTCAGGGAAGCAGATGAGAGCATGGATGCGATTATCAGCAGGATCAGCAGCAAGAATTATCTCATCGCGACAAGAGAGCTTTCAGGCTCTGTGAAAGGCTGCCTGGAAAGTTCGGATGAGGTTGCTGGAAAGTTCAGGGACGCTGCCCTGGCATTTTTCAGGAAGGGTTTCACCGAAGGGCTCAAGCATGGCAGGAGAGGGGATATAGTCAAGGGCAAAGAGGCGGACGGGAAGGTCCATTCAGCTGCAGGCATATACCTTGGCCTGGGTGGTGAGGACCCGGGCGTAGTGAGATTCAATGATGATGCATGGAGAAGGGCAGCCCTTGACAAGGAGAGGGAAGAGTTCCTGAAATATTACAGGGATGGGGACTGGGAAAAGAAGGAGCTGTTGGAGCATAAGAGGTTCAGGAACAGGATGCTGTCCCGGCCGGATTTCTACAGGGACAGCAAGGACTCGGCAAGCATATTGAACATGGCTTATGCTACTGCATTGGGAGATGAGCTTGACAGGCTTACAGACAAAGACGTATCAGCGCTCAGGAGCCTGGACAACATCATTTCAGGGAAATCAGATGCCAAAGAGATCGACACCAGTTCCGGAAAGATGAGGCTGCCTATACTTTTCAGCGGGCGTGCAGAAGAGTACGAGGCTTTCATGGACCGCGGCCGCGACGCAGCGAAGCTGATTGAGAGCTACGGGCGTGCAGTCCAAAACTTCAGCGGACTTGTCGTCGACAGGAAGATAGCGATGTACGAGAAGCATGCCGCTGCCCTCAGGACGCTAAATGACAGGTATCATTCAATAGCCGGCAAAGATATAGAGTCCCACAGGATGAGCATGGAGTTTGTCAGGAAGGGGTACCGGGAGGCAAAGGGACTGAAGGAGCAGAAGAGGAGGCTGCTGCTCGAGAGGGAGAAAATCCTCCACTGCGGAATTGACGAGCTCGTCAATTACACTCCAATAAACCTGACTGTTGTCCACCCTTATATTGAGAAGGCGGCAATCTCCCGCAACAAGGCTGTTGAGGCAAGGAACCGACAGAAGATAGAATTTGACTGTCAGATGGATAAGATGCACCGGGAAACAAAGAATACATGCGGGCCTGGCCAAAGGGCTCGAGGGCTTCCTTCTCTCTCCGAATTTCTCCTGTATAACGGGTTTCCAGAAAATTCCTACCTGCACCCAATAAAGAACCATCTCGACGGCGAGTGGTCGAGGGATTACCCTGGCCGGTATAGGGGTTTGACAAAAGCTTTAAAAACAGTGCCTATTCCCGATGATTATATTGACTACTTGTGGGTGAAGAATTGTCTGTTGGTTGCTGATAATGCACTAGAAAAGGGATACATTCAAAGCCTGATGAGGAAGCATCCAGAGATAGCCAGTGAATTCCGGATAATATCGAGGGATTATCTGGGAAGGTGTGAAAAGAGATTCGACCTGGCGGCTTAAGATGGAAAAAGTGCCTTTAACAATAATAGGGGGAGGTGTAGTAGGCCTTGCAATAGCCTACGAGCTGATCAGGGACGGCTACAAGGACGTAGTCCTCCTCGAGAAGAATCCGGGGTTCGGCAGGGAGCAGACAGAAAGGAGCGCAGGAGTGATCCATTGCGCCATATTCGAGAAGGGAGACACACTCAGGGGCAGGCTCAACATCGAAGGTTTTTCAAGGATGTATGAATACTGCAGAAAAAATGATGTTCCTCACAAGAGGGCAGGAAAACTGGTTGTGGCAGCCGACATGCATGAAGAATCCATCCTGGAAGACCTCCTGGTCGAAGCTGGCAAAAACAGCTTGGATGCGAGGCTGATATCGAAAGATGAGATAAAGAAACTAGAGCCCTGCATCGAGGCAAATTCTGCCATTTACTGCCCTGACTCAGGCATAATCGACTCTGCGGCCCTGGTAAGCTCGCTCTATGCTCAGATCTCAAGATACCACAACGAGCCCGGACTGATAATGAGAAACAGCCAGGTGATGGCGATAGAGCCAAAAGGAAGTTCATTCAGGATAGACGTTTCCCAGCCGAATTCCCTTGAGAAGTACTGGTCCCTTGAGACAGAGGTGCTCATCAACTCGGCAGGACTGAGATCTGTCGATATAGCAAGGATGGCTGAGCCGGGGATAACATATGAGCCTTATTATCTCAAAGGCGATTTCAGCAAATTCCGTTCAAGGGAGGGACTGGAGGTTGGGATGAATGTCTACAGGGCGCCGAAGATCAGGAAGGTCAACGGGCATGACAGTTTCCTCGAATACGGCATCCATATAACACCCCAGGTCGAGAGGGATGGCTTTGGAGGGCATGTCCTTGCAGATGAGATTCTCGTCGGGCCCAGGTTTGTCGAGACTGACGATATCCATGATCACAGTTCAGAGGGTTATTCAGCAAGGCCCTTTTATGATTCTATAAAAGGCATGCTGCCTGGCATATCCGAGGGCAAGCTATACTTGGCGCATACAGGAATTTTGGGGCTTCTGAGCAGGGAGTCGGATTTCGTGATAGAGAAGAGCAGAAGCAATCCAGGGCTCGTAAATCTCTTGGGCATGGAATCCCCAGCACTCACATCATCCCTGGCAATAGGCAGGTATGTAAGGAACATGATTAAGGCCTAGACCTTCGCCATCTTGTAAAGTAGATTGAAATAACTCCTGAATGTCGCCGCTATCTCCTTGTTCTTTATGAGTATGGATACGACCGGCGGTTTCCAGGAGGTTATCAACACCTCGTCACCGCATATCTCGGTTGATACAGGGGAATTGTACTCTTTAGGGAGATATTTGGCTCCTGTATAGGGCAGCGAGTTCAGGTATTTTATTCGTTCACGGGCATTCTCGTTGTAGATGTGGTACATTTTCTGTTTCTTCCTGATTCTCTTCTTGTGGAAATTGTTTATCCACCACAGACCTGAAATGTCAGTGTTTCCTTTGGGTAAGCCGTAAGCGACTATGTCGTCGTCAAATTTTAAAAACCCTTCAAGAAGCCTCCTGTTAGCCGCCACACCCTCGTATATCGCCGCCTCACTTTCCCTCTGTGATAGCTCCTGGTCAAGCTTGAGCTTGGGAATCACATCAAGGAGCTTGGTCTCTTTCTCCCTGTACATGTCAAGCAGCTTCTCGGGATCCGCAGCCTCGTGCAGCAATTTTCCGTTCTTTTTGAAGGAGCATATGAGTCCCCGCTTCTTCAGGCGCTCGACGGCATCATAGACATTCGACCTGTGGACCCTGCTCTTCTTGGATATATCGCTCATGGATGATGACCCTGTCTCGATCAGGCTGAGGTATACCTTTGACTCGTTCTTGCTTAGTCCGATTCCTTCAAGCACATCCTCATTCATGAGAATGATTAAGGGGATGTAATATTAAAAGCTTTCGTGCATGTCGTGGTTTCCTGGACAGCTTGGGCTTATATAAGAGATAAACAAATATAATATATTTTTACCATTGATTAGTACTAAAAAACGAAAGATTTATAAAGAAAAACACATATACGATGATATATTACGGGATATAGTTGAGGATGATGGTGAAGAGTGTAAATATAGGGGTTATGGGGACAGGCAATGTAGGCAGAGCAATCACATCGCATCTATATTCTCAGATTGATTTTATCAGAGAATATCTTGACACGACCATCAATCATTTGTATATTATCGGCAGGGACAGGAATAAATATCAATCAGTTGCTCAACAGGCAGTGAAATCCAAGGACGGGCTGGTTTTCAAGACCAGGATAAGACCATGGGATATAAAAAACCTGGACCAGATCGTCGACCGTCTTGACATAACTATCATTACAGCAGATGCCAATCCAGGTCACAGCACTATTGAATCTACATTGGATCTCTGCCCGGAAAACATCGAGAAGATCACAAAGGCCTATGGCCCTCTGTTTGAGAATAATTCAGGCACAAAGATTGTCGTGACCAACCTGACTGATATCATCACGCATTCATTCATCGAACAGTCGAATTCCAGGTATCTTGACCAGATCCAGACATGGGTCGGCATGAACCATATCGACACAAAAAGGTTCAGGGATTATGTCGCTGCCCATATCATAGGCAATGATCTCATCGGCGAAGGGCTGGAAGGCAATATTGTAGGAGGATTTGCCATAGGACCGCATAACAATCCTTACTGCCTGTTCAACGATCTCTGGACATATAGGAACAAGGTTCTCCGCAGGGATGATAGAGGACCTAGATTGTCGGTATATTTCCTTACAGAAGACAACATGAAACGCCCTGAGGCACTGAGGATAGGAAATGAAGTGAGGACCGAGGCAGGCAGGCATATGGTTTCTGTCGGAGATACCACGAATTCGACAGTGCCTGCAATTTTCGAAATGGTCCTTGCAATTATCGATGAACAGTCGAAAGTGTCTGCTTCCACGTTCTACAAGCTAAACGGCGAGAACAGGGGCATAATGATCGGGCTGCCTGTCAGGTTCAAGGATTACAAGGCGATCGTCGATTTTGATTTTGACAGACTCACTGAGCAGGATGAGAAGGAATTCATCGACAGGATAGGAATCCTGAGACAAAGCCTATCTAAGCTTTATGAAGAAGGGCTCCTGAAAAACGACCTCATCAGATACGAAATAAGGTCGGATTCTGGAGAGGCACATGAGACGGAGCTGAAACTTTCAATTAGCCCAAAAAAAAGCCAGCCTATCCAGGATCAGGCGATGCTGAGAACATACTTGATTGCATCAACCACAGAGCAGCACGAAGTGATGGTATGGGATGTGGAGAATCCGAATGAACATTCATCCATGCCGGTGAAGATGCAGAACGAGAAAAGGTCAGTCTTCGATTTGACAGCCAAGAAATTCAAGAACTCAACATACATCTTTGCAGGGACAAAGAACGGAATATATGCTGTTAACAGGGATTATCGCGCAGATGTCAGGCAGTTCCTCATAAGGAACCCCGAGCAGGACAAGGGGGTGATCACTTCCATCGATGCTATCGATGACCTGATATTCGGAGCCCACAGCAGGAGAGATCTCAATCCTGAACCGAAACTGAGCGGCCACGGACTGTACATGTGGTCATTCCGAAAGGGAGGTTTCGGCAAGCTTGCGTATGACAGGCCTGCCATGAAGATAGCGGCAAGGAAAAAGGACCTCTATCTCATATCTGACGAAAACATCCTCAAGCTAGGCAAGGATATGAAAGTGAAAAAGGCACATTCGCATGATTATTTCATCAACAGCCTCTTTGTCGGAGACGATTTCGTGCTCATAGGCGACTACAACGGCTTCCTGGCCGGAGCGGGTACAGACGACCTTAAGTTCAGCGGGAACGGCGACATGATTGCCAACGGCTACCCCATAACATCGATCAATGTCGATGACATAAGCGGGAGGAGGTTCGTATTTGTCGGTGACGAACAGGGATACCTCATATGCTATGCACCGAAACGCAATAGCATGTCATCCGGAAAGGTGTTGTTCAGGCATTTCATAGGGAGCCAGGAGAAAGATTGGGACAAGACAGACATAACCGGAAGCAGGGTGATATACAGGGACAAGGAACCGAGGATACTCGTCTCGTTCTCAGACAATATCCAGGAATATTCATTTTCAGACATGATAAATCTCAATGGTAATACGGAGATGCTTTTCTCTCTGAAAAAAAGTTACAATGGCATAAAAGACCAGGTCTATGCCATGGAAGTGCTAAGATGAGCAGGATTTCATGGAAACTCAGGAAGCTCGCTGTCCCGGGCAGAAAAAAGGAGGACAACATGGAAGGCAGCCAGGACTCGAACATTTATGACCTGGAAAAGGGGATATTCATAATCGCGGACGGGCTGAGCGGCTTCAACGGCAGGGTCTCAAGCCATTACGCTGTTGAGACCGTGTACAAGAATCTCGAGACCAGGCTGCATGAGGGCCTGAGAGACGAGGAGATCGAGTTCATGCTGATAGATTCGATGCAGAAGGCCCAGGAAAGGCTCCTGCATCTGCAGGGCACAAGAAAGCTCTGGCACGACGACATGGGCACCACCCTTGACGTCGCTGTGAGTGTCGGCGACAGGCTTCATTATGCACACATCGGTGACAGCGCCCTTGTGGGCCAGAGAGTCGATGATACAGCTGTTGAGCTGACGACAAGGCAGGAAGAGCCTACCACAAGGGTGTTGGCTGATAAAGAAGAGGAAGGCATAAGGTTCGATGATATGGAAAAGAGGTTACTTTACCTCCACAAGCATTACATGCCCAGCCATTACATCGGAGAAAGGAATTTTGATGCTGGAAACATCCAGACAGGCCATGTGGCTCTCAAGGACTACAAGAGATTCCTCCTTGCCACAGACGGGCTGCTCGACTATGTCGGCGATTCTGAGATGCTAAGCGCAATGAGGCTGGATGACATGGACGGAACCGTCAAAAGCCTCGTAGCCAATGCCGAAGACCCGAAAGCCATGGTCCAGGCATTTATCGACAGGCAGGATTTCATCTACGAGAACATCAGCCCCGGAAGCTTTGATAAAGGATTGCTGAGGAAAGCGATCACTGATTTCCTGAGTACTTATATCATAGATGACAAGATAAATCAGTTGTTCCGGAATACGAAGATGCCTACGGACGACCAGCAGTTCAAGATGATCCTGAATGGCCAGATTATGAAAGATGACTATGTGAAAGGATTGTTCCTGCAGCACCTAAACAACAGGTTGCGAAGGATGGATGACCTGACTTTGCTAGTCTTTGAACAGGGCCGGGACAATTCAGGGGAAATGCCGGCACCAGGATTCAGTGACGCGATTGAGCCAGGGACAGGGATTGTCGATATATCCAATCACCCTGATTATCAAGAAATGAAGGAAGAGATGGAAGAGAAAGAGAAAAGGATAGAATTTCAGGTAAAGACCAATGAAAAGCTCAATGACCTGAAAGACAGGTACTATCGCCAGAAACTGAGCATCGATAAAAAACATGGTGAATTGATTAGGTTGACGAGGCCCTTACTGAATAACTACAAGAAGCAGATGCGTAAATTGGCAGAGCTTGAGAACGACCATAGGCAATTGAAAGTCAAATACGCTGAACAGCAGTCAGAGATAGAGAGATTGAGGCAATTGGAGACTGTCGAGGCAAAGATAATCAAAGGGTCTTACACAGGCATAATGAAGGAGCTGGAAAGCGGGCTTTCTTCTGATACAGCGAGGAAGACAGCCGAGGTCCTGTCTGGAAGATACAGGCATGAAGGGAAGCTGGTGAGGAGATGGGACAGGAGGATTGAGATGCTGAGCGAACTCTACAGCTCCAAGTCTGTCTCAATCGATGAGATTGAGAAGGAAAAGATAATAGAAGCGATTGATAAGAACAGGTATTTCAAGAGAAATTATTCAGGCAAGATCCCTGTCCTGAAGGAGATCATCAGGGGGAATGCAAGGAAAGTGCCGATAAAAGAGGAGGTCTCAGATCTGGACGCGAGAATTAGGGCATATGAATCAGAGATGGAATGCCTCAAAAAAGAGCTTGCATCGAAAACAGAAGAAGCTGGGAATTATCAGGCGAATATCACTTTACTGACAGAAGAGAAGGCCGGGCTTGAGGAGCAGCTGGCATCATTGAGTCAGGAATACGAACCCAGGGTGCAGGAGCTCGAGAAAGAGCTGGCCAAAATGAGGGTATCACATTCAGCGGAAATGAAGAACGAGAAGAAGAAGGCGCTGGATGATTACAGGGCCAGGGTGAAGGGAAAGGTCCTGGGATTCATCCGCAGGAACAATTCAGAGGTCAGGAAGGCGAAGAAGGACCTGGAAGAGAAGAGAGAAGAGAATGAGCAGTACAAGGTTCAGGTGTCCAGCCTCAGCGCAAAGAACGAAGAGCTTGAAAAGAGACTCGAATCTTCAGAAAAGAGATACAAGGATGAGAAGGACAGGACAGAAAAAGCAGTTCAGGAGGAGGCTGTAAGCGATTACAAGGCCTCTGATGAATACAAAAAAGACCTGGAAAAGGCTGTCGCTGAATCAGATGCAGAAAAAGTAGACAGGATAAAGGACCTGGAAAAACAGATAACTGGGTATCAGGACAAATACGGGAAACCTCAAGCTCCTGAATCACGATCCAGAAGGTTCCTGAGGGCTCTGAAAAAGAAGATTCTTCCTGCTGCGCTGATAGCAGGGCTCGCCCTCTTTTCAGGGTACAAGATAGCGTCTTATAAGAATAGTAATGAGGTCAAGAGCCTGAAGTCATCATATGCACAGAAATTCGAGCAGCAGAACAAGGAGATTAGCAGGTACCAGGGCATGATAGACAAGGCAAGGGAGCAGAACAGGGCGCTCATGGGCCAGCTTGAGGCATATTCGAGGATAACGAAAGCTTCTCCATCGGCGATAGACACAGAAAGGGGGATCTTCACCTACAATGTTGAGGGCGAGATAGCAGATGTCTCGCACAGCAAAGGGTTATGGGGTCTTGCCCGATACTTCGGGGCAAAGGGCAAAAAAGACATCAAGGGATTCATCAGGGATGTTTCGAAATTCAACAACCTCAAGTTCAATGATATGGATAAGGACGGGATTGGTCCGGACAGATGGAAGAGATCAGATCTGAAAGGAGAAAAATTCAGGCTTAATGAAAATATCATAAATAAATATCATTTGAGCCTTTGACAGGCTTGGGGGATAATATGGGCTTAGTCAGTTTGGTCAACAGGGAAATTAACGGGAACAGGCTTGGAAAGAAGCTGTGCAACTGCACCACAGGACAGATATATCTGGCAAAAGGTGAGGACGGGCAGGCCTGGGCTGTAAAGATAATCACCGAGAAGCATTACCTCAACCAGTTCCTGGGAAGGAGGAAACTTTACAATTACATAAAGAACATGCCTCCCCATGCCAATCTGCTGGAGATAAATGATTTCGGCCAGGACATAAACGACGGGTTCGGTTACATAATCTCCCCTTACATGGAAAACGGTGTACTGAGGGACCATGACATCAAGGATATCTCAAGGATTCTCGACATAAACATCCAGATACTGAGAGGGGTCCAGGAACTGCACAAGAGGAAGATCCTGCATTGTGACATCAACCCTGGCAACATCTTTTTCGACAGGGACATGAATGTAAAATTAGGCGATTACGGCCTCGTTAGGACCCTCAGGAAATATCAGGAAGTGAACCAGAAGAAGAAAAGAATGCATTACGCAAGAGTTCCTAAGGACATAACAGACCTGGGGCCTATTGATTATATGAACCCGAAGATATATGACGTAACACAGCTCCGGCCGGAGTCAGACAATTATTGCGCCGGCTCTGTCCTTTTTGAGATGCTGACCGGCGAGCTTGCAACCAACATTGTCGATAAGAGACCGCATCTTGTCAGGCTTGGAGAAGACATTTGTGACATCCTCTACCCTGTGATCGAGAAGTCTTTAGAACCGATTCCATCTAGGGCCTTCTCGTCTGCGGAGGAATTCTCAAGGGCCCTACTTGAAGCCAAAAAAAGGATCGAGGCCATCCAGAAAAACCCCGGTAAGCAGGCGCAGGAAACATACGGCCCTAAGATGACCGAGGAGCAGCTTATGTTCGACAGGCTCAAGAAGGAATACGTGATTGCCGTACAGAAGATGGACAATTCCCTGAAGATCTATGAGAACAAGGAGATTCCGAAGGATGCCCAGGGTATCCCTGAGGCTGCCCCGCTTGAGCTTCTGCTCCATAACAACAAAAGGCTCGAGGAATTCAAGAACCACAGGTATCTCAACTCTGACATTGACATAAACAACAAATACCTTGCAATGCAGAAGAGGCTCGTCCCGGTCCTCAACAAGGTGTATGCCGAGATTAAGGGTTTCCTTGAAAAGAACGTCGAATACGACAATGACGGCAACCTCTTCAGGAAATCCTTCAACAAGCAGCAATGGAAAGACCGTTACAGGCATATGTTCCTGAGATATCATTCCCTGATCGAGAACATCAAGAAGAACTCGACAGACAACATCCTCACTTATTTCCAGAACAAGAACCCGCCGCTGTTTAAGGAAAAATGAATATGAAAAGCCTTGAGGAGAGCATGAGGGAACTGGGTAGAAGTTATCCAATCAGTGAAGATGAGATAAGTCAGAGACGCAGACAGGTGGAAGTAATAAGAAGTCGGATACTCAGGGCAAGCAAATACATTTTCTGGGGTCTTGCCATTTGTGTGGGTGCTTCATATTCCGTCAGGTGGGTGCACAATTATGAACTGAGAAGAGCTGCTGTGAAGAAGGCAGAAAGCATCAAGGCCTTGGATCAGATCAGGGCGGGCAATTCAGAGCTTGACAATATCCTCATCGACGGCGATGTAGATGAAAAGGAGTTCGGGGACATAAACCAGCTCTATGAATCATTTTCCGCCAAGAGCAGGGAGTTCAGCAAGGAGGTGCTCAAGGATCCATACGAGACCCTGCTTGGCAGGATACGCCTGGCAAGGAGACTCTATCATTCTGTAAAGACCCTCGATAAGATAGCAGAAGCCATTGGAGATATCGATGAAGAGCTCCAGAAGATGAAAGCCGGGCAATTCCAAAAACAGGAGACAAAGGCCCGAAAAATGCAAGAGCAAAAATCAGGTTCATCCATGTCTCCTGATGCAAGCCAGGGAATTGCCGCAGGCTATACAGATGATGATGATGTCATCAATGTTCAATCAAGCAGCCAAGAAGTCAGGCAGCCAGATACATCAGGAAATTCCAGCCAGGCTAACCAAAGAATCGACGAGCAAAAGACAGAATACTACAGCGATGAGATAGCGGCTCTGGACACATTGAGGGACAATAAAGATTATGCTGCTCTCCAGAAAAGGATTAAGGAGATAGGCAACGAGATATTGAACGATTCATTCAGATCAAGAGACAAGTTCCAAAAAATGTTATGGGACTACAGTTACCTGGAGAAGGTATCGATTGGACCTGTGTATGAGACAAAAGACGTGGACAGGGGGCATTGGGAGACAACCTATGTGCCTCCCAAATACAGCCAACCTGTCCAAAGCACAGGGGAGACTCTGATCAAGCTCCCGCCGAAGTTTTTAGGGGCGATCATAGGGCAATTTCTCCCTTACAAGGAGAGGAAACAGCTATATGATGGCATGAGCAGGGTTATCGACGGAAGGGTCATGGTTAAGAAGGGCTATACAAAAAGGGAATGGATTCCTGACATCCATCAAGCGGTAGTCAAGAAGTTTTATACCAAGGAATACAGGGTGTACCCTTACAGGGAAAAACGGGAAATTGTCAGCAGCGTGCCCGTGCCGTAATAGATACGATTCTGGTATGAACATGAGCTAATCTGCAAAAACGCGAAATATCGGATGCTAAAAATAATGGAATGATGGAAGATGAACCACAAGAGCCTTGAGGAGCAGATGCTAGAGCATGGGAATAGGTATCATCCCAGCATGGCTGAGGAGCGTGTCCAAAAAGAGAAGGCGAGGAAGTTCAGGAAGAACAGCCTTAAGGTCGGAGCCGGCTTATTGGCAGCCGGGCTGCTGTTTTTCGGAGGAAGGTTCGGCTACAATTCCTACCAGGTGTATCAGAAGAAGAGGCATGCGATGATTGCCCGGGCAGAAAAGACCCTTGATGAAGGCGGAAAAAAGATGGACAGCATACTCTCAGACAACCAGGTGGATGCCCATGAGTTTGCTGAGATGGAGAACCTTGAAAGCCAGCTGCTCATGAGAAGGAAAGAATTCGGGAGATGGGGCATGGAAGACAGGATGAAAGGTCTTGTAAAGAGGATTGCACAAGCCAGCGAGATATACGAGCTGAACCAAGAGTTCGGCCGCGATGAAGAAAAATTCGAGAATTACGAAAAATACGGATTTCCCACCGACAGCAAGGTTGCGCTTGAATCCCTTGTGGGTTCCCTTGAGGGTATCAGCCACAAGTACAGCAACAAGGGGCTTGACCCTGGCGAGGTTGACAGCCTTCTATCAAAGGCAAGGAAAGCAGTGAAGGCTGTGGAGAAAAAGATACTGCATGGGAGATACCTGGCGCTGGACAATGAATATGACAGGTTGAACAGCAGGCCGCTGCAAGCATCAGATGAAGGCAGCCTGAAAAGCATATACCAGAGGGTTATGTCGCTTTCTGAAGATTATTCAGTCAAAGGGATAAAGTCGGATGAAGTCAAAGTGCTGCAGAGGACGGTGAATGCAGCGCTCAACTGGCTTCACAGGATAAGCTACATCGATGCCAATCCACAAGTAAAGGCAGAAGAGCCTGCCAAGGCTGCCAGAAGGAACCCGATAACCTTCCCAAACGAGGAAGTCATGGAGGCATACGACTTGATGAAGGACATCGAGAGCTCCTCCGGCTCCTATGGTGATGACGAAGTAGTGGGCAAAGTCGACAATTTCAATTCGATTTCTGACCGGATCAACGGATACAATGCCGAGACAGGCCAGGACAAAGAGCTTCAGGGCCTCTTGAGGAGCAAGAAGGCAGGTTACAGGAAAATGCTTTCCGTGAGGGCCAAAAGCGCCGACCAGAGGCTCAGGAGTAAAGTCGAGCAGATACGCCAGGAAATAAGCGCGCATGTGCGGGACCATGAGCTTGACATGGATGCAAGACAGCAATACAGGGAAGAGCTCAAGAAGATACAGGACACGTACAATACGGACCGGCTGCTGAAGAGGTATCTGGCCAGGTGAGGCAGGAAGGATGAATATGCTTGAGAAGACAGTCACAACCATGATGATGTTTGCTTATCTTTCAGGCTGCAGTGCAACCAACAGGACTGTCAAGAAGCATAGGATGGATTACATCCAAATATGTCCGAAAGCCATATCCTATTCAGGGCTCGCCATACCGAAGCCTGGTCGCGAAGGCGTCAGTTCGGACGCGGAAGAGCTCATATCTTACCTCAATTTCATAGACAAGTACCAGACCATGACAGACAAGGTCATGGAGCTTACCATGAAGGGCGATTTCTGCGACGTTGAGATCCATACAAGAGACCTTGCAAGATGCCTGGAACATGATCCAAGCCCTTACGCAAAGCAGGAGCTGGAGCTTGTAAAGAATTACAATTACACCTTGCTGGAGGTGTCAGACGTCGTGGACCAGGAGACAAAGAAGTCCCTGGGCATCGGATGGGATGCACCAGCAGTCCTTCCTTTCGCTGTATTTGATCTCGGAATGGACATATTGTCATTCGCCTCGGGTCTGTTCACCCTGGACCCCCATTCGATGACTTTCGAGGAGACCAGGGGGAATTTCAAGAGGCTTGTCTCTGAAGATACCGAGGAAAAGCTGATGGGCAGGACATTTGACGTCGTGAAGG
This sequence comes from uncultured Candidatus Woesearchaeota archaeon, assembly GCA_963717515.1. Lineage (GTDB taxonomy): Archaea > Nanobdellota > Nanobdellia > Woesearchaeales > DSVV01 > CAYXZQ01. The sequence goes on along the minus strand of OY970338.1, from coordinate 175,862 downwards.
TCTATCCCTATTCAGGAAGGAGAGTAGTGCTGAAGAGAGGCATAAATTACGACCAGATAAAAGGATTCCTTGGAGGCTCGCAATGAAACGGCCGGGACAGCTTGCTGCAGCAACGGTCCTTCTGGCCTATCTGCTCGGCTGCGGCGGGCCGACGAAGAACATCAGGAAGTATTCAGAGGACAGGGCGATCTACAACCCGTCGTCGATCTCGTATTCGAACATCCTACCCCCTAAGCCGCAGGGTAGCACTGCGTCCGGAGCAAGAGACCTGATATCATACCTGGAATTCATGGACAGGTACCAAGCCCGCTCTGAGAATATTGTCGACGAGCTCAAGCAGGGGCATTTCAGCGATGTCCAGGCAGACGTTAGAGACCTCGCCTCGCTCCTGGAGGAAGACAACAGCCCGTACGCCAGGGCCCAGCTTGAGAAGGTTAAGGGCTTCAGCTATACTGTCTTTGAAATTACGGATGTCATGGAAGAGAAAAATGAAAGGCATCTGAGGTTGGACTTAAAAAATCCGCTTAACATCATTATGTATCCGATCAGCTGTGCGGTGTTGTTTTCCATGGATCTGTTCTTCCTTCCGATCAAGCTTCTTGGTGGAAAGAGCAATGACAAGAAATTCGACAAGAAATTCTATTTCTCAAGCGGCATTGTGGATGGCATTTTTCCTACCGAGAAAGTCGAGGAGCTCAAGAAGAAGACCTTCAACAAAGTCGTCGTTACTCCTTATACAGGGAAGAGGGAGATTGCCGAAAGGAACATACCATACGACAGGCTTGTCAATTACCTGAGGGGGTCGAAATGAAGAGAACAGGAAAATTGATGCTGTCAACATTTTTATTCGCCTATGTTACAGCATGCAGCAGTGCGCCTACAAGAAAAGTGAGAAACTATTCTGAAGACAGGGTCTATGTGCCTCCCGGAACCATATCCTGCTCCAACATACTCATACCGAAACCGAAAGGCGCCGATGCTGTATCAGAGGCGTCAGAACTTATGTCCTACCTCAACTTCCTTGACAAGTACCAGGAAAGAACTGATGGAATAATAGATGAATTGAAGCGGGGTCACTTTTATAAGGTTCAGGGTGATATCAAAGACCTTGCTGAACTGCTTGAGAATGATCCCAGTCCTTACTCGATGCACGAACTCATGATGGTCAAGACCTTCAATTATACAGTCTATGAGATCTCTGACGTCATCATGCAGGAATCTGAGAGGAAAAATAAGCTAAACGTAATGGATATCATATTCAGCCCCCTATACGCAATAGGATTTGCATTTGACGTGACTGATCTGATGCTTGATACCATATTCAGGACTAAAAACGAATCATTCGGCAACACAAAAAGATTCATAAAGAAAAATTTCCCGAAAGAGATGAAGGAGAAATTGGTCGGCAGGACATTCAACATAGTCAATGTGACGCCGTATACAGGAAAGAGAAATGTACTGAAGAGGAACGTCTCGTACGAAAAATTGGATGAATACATGAATAGATAGGACATGGTGAGAAAAAGTTGAACATACGCGGAATATTTACGGGGAACAGGATGTCGCTTGAGGAAAGGCTCGAGATATTGAAAGATATGGAATACGATGATTTCCCAGGGGAGGTGACAAACCATGAACCAGCCCCTGACAGACGCAGGCCAGCTGGTTGGTCGAGATTCATGTATGTCTTATTGACTGTCCCGTTCATTCTTCTGGCATATTCGTCAATCGATATTAATGGCTTCAGGAGAGTCGAGATACCTGAGAAACATCATTATGAAACGGTTTTCAAAGACAGGGAACAGACTCAGAAGAAAAAAGGACTCCCGAATGATCTTAGAATGGGATACTCCCCGATGGACAGCAAGGCAGGCAAAAAGACAATCGATGATATTGTCAAGACCCCTTCGCCTCCAGAGAAGATTGAAGGGAAACCGATGTATGGATCAGAAGCCAGGGGCGAGAATGCAGAAAACTCGCCCACACCTTTGAGAACTGGCATGGATGTATCAGAATATTCAAAGACAAGGGCAACCGATGAAAATACGGCCGGACCTTCTGGAATTGCGATAACCCACGGCTTTACGCCAAAGTCTCCAAACTCTGACGCCTCAGACGAGAATTCAAAGGTTATTAGTGTGAAAGGCGAGGATATCCAGACAATAAGATACAAGAATGAAAATGATGACAGGGTTGGCATGGACTATGATAATGGCTCCAAGACAAGAGCAGCACCAAAAGCAAAGTCAGCATCCGGCATACAGAAGCCTGATACGAAAATACATAAGCCTGATACGATAAAGGAGCCAGAAAGACCGGCCTTTTATTATTATTCAGATTATCTGGAAGATTTAAGGCAAAGAGAAAAAGCCAGGGAATCTCAGTTTCTTGGGCTGGTTGGGGATGAAGAGAGGCCATTGCCTGAGCATCTTGAGAAAAATTACACAAACAAAACAACGAGCCCCGGAGGCGGATATGATAATCATGTCTTTGTCAATACTGATCAGGGATATGAAAACAAAGCGACTGGGTTGGGTGATATTATCAAAGAGACCGATGGATATCCCAAGGCATTAAGCACGATACCGGCAGAGGAGCCAAAGAAAGATGAGCAGCCTGAGAAGATTTACAATACGCCGCCTTCGTATCATGGCAGCAAAGACAGGTCAGGCAGCATGGGCACAGACACGATAGAAGAGGTTGACATTGGGGATGAGAAGGGCTATTCCCCTTTATACGCTCCCTCGCAGGGCGGCTCTTCGCCTTTGGACACGCCATCTGATGGGGGATCTACGCCCCATTACTCTCCCTCTAAAGGTGGTTCATTGCCTCTGGACACGCCATCGCAGTCCGGGCACAGCCTGGGCGATATTCTGAATAATAAGAATTCGGAACAGGACAAGCCGACAGCTGAAATTATAATCCCATCCAACCCCATTCCAAACAAGGGCTACTTTAACAGTAAGCACAAAAACAAACCAACGACAGCCGATGATTGGAACAGGCATATCCTGCCTGAAGGATACAATGAGCAGTTCAATCCGGATAACTGGAACAGGCGATTCAACGAGGATTACAACAGGCAGATGATTCAGCAGCAAATCAACCAGCAGAACCAGAATGCTGCGATCTACTACAATCAGGTCCACAGGCACCATTGATTATTCCATCAGATGGACACAGCCATTTCAGACAATTATTTAAATAACCTCTATCTTCCTAAAGCCCCATGCGCACGGCAAAAGAGCTCAAGAAAGACATAAAGAAAGCTGCGTCAAAAGACCCTGATAAATACTATGCTACAAAAACTTTGAGGAAATACGGCTTCATGAGAAAGAAGTGCAAAAGCTGCGGCCTCTATTTCTGGACAACCCATGATGACCAGGACATATGCGGGGATTCCATGTGCTCAGGGGGGTTCCGTTTCTTCAAGGACAATCCCTCGAAGAAGAAGCTAACCTATATAGAGGTCTGGCAGGAGTTCGCAAAGATGTTCAGGAGCCTGGGATATACACCGATAGACAGGTATCCCGTGGTCTCGCGCTGGAACCCGACAATGGACTTCACGATCGCTTCGATTGCGGCATTCCAGCCCTTTGTCGTCTCAGGCGAGGTCGAGCCTCCGGCAAATCCTCTTGTCATACCCCAGTTCTGCCTCAGGTTCGTGGATATAGAGAATATCGGCATAACTGCAGGGCATAACACCGGATTCGTGATGATTGGCCAGCACATGTTCGTGCCAAAGGAGAAGTGGGACCAGGACAGGGTGTTTGAGGACATAAAGAAATGGCTGAATAAAGGCCTCGGCATACCTGACAGCGAGCTGACATTCCACGAGGACGCCTGGGCAGGCGGGGGCAATGCAGGGCCGTGCATGGAATACTTCTCACGGGGCCTCGAGCTCGGAAACCAGGTGTACATGCTCTATGAACAGACCCCTGAAGATGAGCTCGTCGACCTGAAACTCAAGGTGCTCGACATGGGGATGGGCATGGAGAGGAATGCCTGGTTCACGCAGGCGACGTCGACACAGCACCAGGCGATATATCCGACTGTCGTCGACAAGCTTCTTGAGAAGACAGGCATGGAAATCGACGAGGATTTCATGAAAAGATACGTCCCGCTCTCAGGCAAGCTCAATATCGACGAGATAGATGATATAGACAAGGCATGGAAAGAAGTGGCAGACCTCTTGGATATGGATGTCCAGGGATTAAAGGGCAAGGTCATTCCTCTTTCAGGGATATTCTCCATCGCCGACCACGCAAGGGTGCTTCTCCTGACTCTCAACGATGGCGCCCTGCCATCGAATGTCGGCGGGGGATACAACCTGAGAGTATTGATAAGAAGAGCGCTCTCGTTTATAGACAGGTACAAGTGGAAAATCGACCTTGCTGATGTCTGCAGGTGGCATGCTGAGTATCTAAAGCCAATATTCCCTGAGCTCATGAACAACCTGGACAACATCAAAAAGATACTCGATGTCGAGAACGGCAAGTACGAGGCTACAAAGGCAAAGACCAGGCAGATAGTCAAGAACATAATAAACAAGGGCATCACTGAGAACATGCTCCTGGAACTCTATGACTCGAACGGAATAGCTCCTGAACTCATCAGAGAGGAAGCAGAGAAGCAGGGAAAGAAGGTAAGGATACCTGACAATTTCTTCGGAAAGATTGCAGAGATGCACGAGCAGAGGGCGCAGGTGCATGCGACAAAGAAGGACTTCTCCCTCGACCTTGACGAAGTGCCTGAGACAAAAGCCAACTACTTCGAGGACTATTCAAAGACTGATTTCACTGCAAAGGTATTGAAGGTCATCGGCGACAAGGTCATGCTTGACCAGACCCTGTTCTATCCGACCTCAGGGGGCCAGCTCCATGACAAGGGAAAGCTGGGGGGAGAGGATGTCGTCGACGTTTTCAAGCAGGGCGCAGTGATTGTCCATGTATTGAAGAGAAAGCCGGATTTCAGGGAGGGAGACCAGGTCTCAGGCAAGATAGATTCCAGGACAAGAAGACAGCTGTCCCAGCACCATACTGCGACACACATAATAAATGCAGCAGCACGAAAGGTGCTCGGCTCGCACGTGTTCCAGGCAGGGGCCAAGAAGACAGAGGAGAAAGCGCATCTTGACATAACCCATTACCAGGCAGTCTCAGACAAGGAGCTAAAAGAGATAGAGGATGAGGCGAACAGGATAGTCTCAAAGGATATGAAGATAAACAAGGGATTCTACCCGAGGCGGGAGGCAGAGGACAGGTTCGGAATGGAGATATACCAGGGAGGGGCTGTACCTGGAAAGAATGTCCGGATTGTCGAGATACCGGGCATCGATGTCGAGGCCTGCGGAGGGACGCATCTCAATTCCACAGGTGAGACAGGGCGTATAAGGATAGAGAAATCGACTAAGATACAGGACGGTGTCGTCAGGCTGACATTCACCGCAGGGAAGGCTGCTGAAAAGTCCATCACTGAAGAAGAGGGCACGCTTGCAGAGGCTGCAAAACTTCTCGGGGTGTCGTCAGAGCAGGTGCCTGCAATGGCAGAAGAGGTCTTTGCGCTCTGGAAAAAGGCCAAGAAGGCAAAGAAGAAAGGGATGGCACTCTCAAAGGAAGAGATGAAGCCTGGCTCAGTTGAGAAATTCGAAGGCGATGCCCTGGCAGAGGCAGCAAAAATTCTTAACACCCAGCCCGAACATGTTGTCAAGACCCTGAAGAGGTTCCTCGCAGACATAAAGGAATATGAAAAAAGTTCCTGAATTCCGGAAGAATCTGCTCCTGGTTCCAGACCCTGTCTGCGGGGTCGGTATGATTGCGGTTTAGAAATCTTTTTATATGCAGCTATGCATACTGTTTTAGAGTTCATTACTTGAGAAGGTGGTTGTCATGAGATGGTTGATGTTCATTGCTGTATTATGCCTGGGGCTCTTGTCCGGATGCCTTCATGAAAACCGGATTGCAGGAGACGGCTGGGACGAGCACGGCTGCATCGGCTCGGCAGGCTATTCATGGTGCGAGGAAAAGCAGAAATGCCTCAGGATATGGGAGGAGCCCTGCAGGGATGAGTCCCTCATCTCTGATTTCGATGAGTGCGCTGCAGCAGGATATCCTGTCATGGAGAGCTACCCGAGACAGTGCAGGTCGCGGGACGACAGGACTTTTATCGAAGTGATAAAAGAAAACAATCCGATTGAAGAGAATGATTCTGTCGAGGTCAGTGATTTCGACACCTGCATGGATGCAGGTTATGAGATACTGGAGAGTGTCCCCAGGCAATGCACGACACCTGAAGGCCGAACTTATGTGGAGGAGATTGAAGGAGAATTCTGCGGCTATTCAACAGGGGGTGAATGCAGCACAGACTCTGAGTGCACGACAGGCGGATGCTCAGGCCAGGTCTGCCAGAGCACAACCGAGGATCCTGTGCACAGTGACTGCATGTACAGAGACTGTTATGACGACAGCAGATATGGTGTGGCCTGCAGATGTGTCAGTGACAGGTGCATATGGAGAAGTGACAGCGGCACACAAGAATTGGGCAATGCTTAGACAGGCATGGTAATCACCTTGAGGCTGCCTCAGGAATATATCGCGGGTCAGTAGTCAAAAAGGTTCTTCTGCTTCGTGCTCGTCACTGTCTCCTCGAAATTCGTGCCGTACAATGCGAGGATGGTCTCGGCTATGGGTTTTATCTGCTTGTCGATGTAGTGCTCGTAGTCGATGGTGCTCTTTCTCATGCTGAGAGGCTCAGGCCCGTTCACAGTGATATAGTACTCGATGATGCTCGACGTGAGTTTAGGGAGCATCCTTGCAGCCTTGACATGCGGGGGCGTGGTCTTGACATATTCCTTGAGGTCCTTCCTTATCGATTTCCTGTATACGAGCTTGTCGTCGAACTTGCCTGCCCTGAGGTCCTCGACGATCCTCTTTATGTATGCTGCGACCTCTTTCTTGTGGAAGACCCTGTCGAGGAGCTCCCACTGGACCTCCTTTGCTAGCTCAGTCCAGTCACGCCTGACAATCTCCATGCCTGTGACCTTTATCTCTTCCCTGCCTTCCTTGATTAGGAGCCCGGCATACCTTTTTTTCGCCCCTGTCTCTCCCCCGCGCATCATGGGAAGCATGAGCACCTTGAACATCTTGTCGAATTCAAGCTCAAGATATGACTTCCTGCCGTACCTCTCCTTCACCTTCTTTGCAAAATGCCTGTTTACATAGGCTGATATCTCATCCCCCCTCTTCCTTGCATCATCCAGATTGTCGACGCCAAGGTCTACGAAAACAGAATCAGTGTCGCCGTAGAGCACGTCAAAGCCCTTCTCCTTGATAAGCTCTGCTGTCTCCTTTATCGTCTCCCGGGCAAATGAAGTGATGGCATTGCCCATCTCAAGGCTGTAGAACCTGCATGACGGGTTTGCAAGCACGCCATAGAACGAGTTCATGATTATCTTTATCGCATAGCTCTTGACATCATCCTTCTCAGCCTTTGCCTTGTCCCTCTCTGCCCCCAGGGTCTTGATTATCTGCGGAAGGATGCCTTCTGAATCCATGAACCTGGCTCCGTTCGGCGCAAGGATAGTGCCCCTGCTGTCATGCGCAATCGGGTCGATGTTGTAGGTCCTTATTATGGACGGGTACAGGCTCTTGAAATCAAGGACGCCGACATAATCATATATGCCCGGCTTTGGGTCCATGACATAAGCCCCCTTTATTCGCTCCTCCCTCTCGCCGAATGACGAGTTGGGGCAGATATACCCGTTTTTCCTGGCATTCCGGATATAAAGAGAATCGAGCGACGCGACACTGCCCTTCACCCTGTCAAGCTGCATGCCTGTTATCAGGGATTTCTTGACCATTAGGTCTATCAGCTTCAGCTTGTCCAGAATGTCCAGGACAAGCTGGGAATCCTTGAGATTGTATTTGACGACCTTTGCAGGGTCGTTCTTCACGATCTCAGGGAACCTGTCCCAGAAATCCTGCTCAAGCTCCACCTTGCGCTCGCCCAGGACCTCCTTCGCGACAGTGTCTAGCTTGTAATCCTGGTAGCTCAGGAATGCCTGCTTGAGTAGCGATATCCCATCAAACACGATTCTCCCAGACAGGTTAACAGAGCTGTCCCTGAAGAAGTCCTCCTGCTGGCGTATGACAGCGACCCGCTCATCCCTGCCTATCACAAACGGTATCTTATGGTATTTCAGCCTCTTCTCTATCACCTTCAGGTCGAAATTGATGATGTTCCAGCCCACTATCAGGTCAGGGTCGAGCTCAGTCATCCTGTCGACAAGCGCTCTGAGAAGCTCTGCTTCTGAACCATAGATTATCGATCCCTTTGTCTTCTTTCCTGTCACTATATGGACCTCTTTGACCTCCCCGCAGATGACAGATGCAGAATATATCCTCTCGATATCCTTGTCTGTCTCGATGTCAAGGGAGAGTGTCCTAAGATTCACGTCATAAGGCGGCACAGCCTCTATCTTCGGGCCCTCATACACCCTGTCGACCTTCTCCCCTTTCCTGAATTCACCGTCAATCTCGATCGTGCCCATGATGTCCATGTCCATGAAAAACCTCTGCACGAACCTGATGTCTGACTCGTAGGTGACGATCCCCTCTTCCTCGAATGCCTTCCTCACCTCAGGCACTTCTGATGGACTTGTGAGGAGTATCCTTGCAACAGCCTCCCCGGCAAAGGTCTTAAGCCCTGTCTTCTCATGACCGGTCTCCTTGATTTGTTGGGCTTTGCTGAGGTCATCTGCCTTGATGTAGAAATATGGCGAAAAGGGGACCTTTGCAAGGAATGACTCGCCGTTCTCAAGCCTTCCGAACATCTCGATGATGGATCCCTCGCCGGATGCCTTGTAAGATATGGTGACAATAAAGCCTTTCATCCTGAGCATAGAATCCATTGATGTAAATAAAGATTGCGGTTGTGGGGTTTTACAGAACCTTTTTTCAGTGGGAAACTATCGAAATGTTTATAATTTCATGGCAAGCCCTCCATTCCATATGGCAGAGGCATGCTCAATAGACGAATTCTGCTGTATCACCGATGCTCCTGAAAGTGAAACTGATTTTCGGCGTTTCCATGTGCTCTAACTGACCGATATTCTCCCCTTCGAACCCGTTCTCTCTCAGGTATTTGATTGTCTCCTCCTCTTTGCCTTTCCTGACAACCACCCAGGCATCTCCGCAGAAATTGTATTTGTCAGCGCATTTCTGTGCACCCCAGCCATTCACTTGCTTGGATATCCTGTGGCCCTCGAACGGCTCATAGCCCGTCACAAACTCACCCCCTAGGCCGAATGCGGCAAGCACCTTGCCGAATTTCTTGTCCCAACCCCCTCCGCTGCCGTGGCCCACAAGGGATGCAAGACCTTTTTTATAGAGTCCCTGGAAGAGCTCGAAGTACTTGATGGCAGGATTGCCGAATGCCATGGCTGTCTTGCTGCCCTCCGGCGTGAGATGATAATCCCTGTCACCCCCGTGGTATGCTACAGCATCTCTTCTCCATTGTGTCGAGCCATTGCACCTGCCGTTCCATTTTTCCGGATCAAGTGACCTGACGAAGATGACGCTCTGGCCTGCTTTTGGGACAGGTGGATTGTAGAAATCATGCCTGTTCATCGCACCGAAAGCGACAGATGTCGGGTTGAAGTGGCTGTCCCCGTATCCTGATATGTCCGATCCTGTGTCGAAATTCGCGACATAGGGCGCATGTGTCCTGTTCTCTCTTTCCAGCTCCTGCACCCCTGCGAGAAACTCCCTGACAAGACCCATGCTGTTGGACTCTGCGAAGAATGCATTAAGGAGCAGCCTGTCAATCACCATCTTTCCGACATCGTCTTCTGACATCGCTGCTGCATCAGAGGCATTGGCCCTGCCCCTGGGAATCCTTTCCATGTTGAACTCTCCCTTTGTCCCCTGGCCGTCGCAGCGCTGGAGTATGAGCTGCCCCCTGTGCTCGGCAATCACGTAGGAATGCTCCCTGCCTTCAAACCTGAATACGTACTTGCCTGGCTTTATTTTCCCTTTCGGCACTGCGATTGTCGCTGCTCCTGTTATGTTGAAATCAGATGTGACCCTCTCATTGAGTATCGCTGACTCACCGCCTCCGATCCAGACTTTATATTTCCTGCAAGCGTCATAAAAACCCTTCAATGCCGCTTCGATCAGTCCCTGGTCATCGCCTCGCACGCCCCAGTCCATGATGTCTGCAATCGAAAGAAGCTTTGACTCCAGCCCTTGGTCTTCTGAGAATGCCTCTGCGAACCGGGCTGCGTTCTCGACATAGCCGTAGGCTTTCTTATAGGCCTTGACATCTGGGGTCTCGAGGCTCCCTAAAGCTTTTTTGAATAAACCTTCCTTTTCCCCAGACCTGCCGGATATAAGGTCATCTATTGATTTCAGTCCATTGGCTGTATATGAGACAATCTTTCTCAGAATCTTCCTTTTCTCAAGCTTATAGTACAGGTCATTGAGAGTCTTTGTCAGGCCCTCTTCTTTCGTGTCATGACCTGCGGAGAGCGGGACAACCAGAAGGTCATACCCTTCCCTGACTTCCATTGCGAACGTCCCCTGTTCGTTTTCATGGATAACTTTGATGTATTTTTTGTCAGCAAACCTACTTGTAATCCCCAGCAGCTTTGCGAATTCCTTTGCAAGCGCCAGGTCCTTGAATATCACGCTTTCATGGTAAACAAACTCAGCCAAGTGGCATCACCTTCTATCTTTTTCTGAGAATTCCCCTTTTTTCAAAAAAATAAAACGCATGGACTATATAAATATTATGTCATGATGTCATGATTCTGCGAGCATTTCACATGCCCTGCAGTCATCCCAAGCAAAGACCTGTTTCATGATTTTCCGGAAATCTATTGGAAAAATTTATAAAAAATAAGACCTTACTTTGCATCATGGACAAAAACTACCAGTTTTATATGAAGGCAAATGTTGACCCTTATATTGGTAAATGGATAGCTATCTGTAATCAGGAGATTGTTTCGCATGGTAGGGATGTAAAACAGGTTTATAAGGAAGCAAAAGAAAAATGCCCAACGAAACGTCCGTTGATTACAAGAGTCCCTGAAAAACAGACAATGATATTTTAGTTCTGAAAATGACAATCACTTTTCGTTATAAGACAGTCAATAGACCTGATGGAACAGAAGTAAAGACTCCATCAATCCCTGTAGTCCTCAAAGGAAAGGAGAGCATCGAGACAATAGCTTTGTTGGATTCCGGTGCAGATATCTCAGCAATTCCAAGAGATATTGCAGAGATTATAGGTCTTGATCTGAAAGGAAAAACCACACCATCATTTGGAATCGGCGGGAAGGTTGATTCTGTTGAAACTAGAATGAGAATCACGGTTTCCAAAGGACATGAGAGATATAGTTTTCAGATTCCTGTCAAAGTGATACTGGGAAAGTTTGATTTTCCAGTTTTACTAGGAAGAGTTGGATTTTTCAGCAAGTTTATAATATCATTTGATGAAGCAGGTGAAAGAGTCAAACTAAAGAGAACCACAAGACATTATTAAACAACACTGTAGTATATCCGTCTGTTGTTCTTGCCCTTGTTCTGAGTCTTGACAAGCTCGAGCTTCCCTATCTCCCCGGTGTTCTTCAGGTGCGTGCCTCCGCATGACTGGATGTCGAAGCCTTCTATGTTTATCACCCTGAGCACTGGCAGGTCTGCCATAAGGTGCTTTGAGGGGCCGTCGAACTTCTTCATCGCCTCTTCGCGTGAGATATCCTCAATCTTTATCGGGTGGTTCTCTGCAATTATCTCATTTGTCCTGTCTATCCAGCCCTGGACCTTGTCAGTGTCAAGCGTGTCAAGTGTGAAATCTATGCGTGATTGGTCTGTGCCGAGCTGGTTGCCTGACGTATGCGCCCCTGCCTCGATGTAGAGCACCCTGGATAGAATATGCGCAGCAGTATGCATCCTCATATGGATGTATCTCCTGTCCCAGTCGATATATCCCCTGACCTTGTCGCCCTTCTCAAGGCCCTGCTCTGAAACCTCGTGGCTCACGATTCCTCCGAACTTGCCTGCAAACACGACAGGGAACTCCTTGCCATCGTTCTCGCGCACGAGCTTTCCCGTGTCATTGGGCTGGCCTCCTGCATTGGGGTAGAACCCTGTCCTGTCAAGCACCACGAACTTTCCGTCCTTCACAGACTCCACAACGGCATCGAATTCCTTAAGATAACAGTCATCAAGATACAGTTCATCCATATTATCACCTGGATCAGAAAATTATATTTGATATAAATGTTTAATCCTTCTTCTTAAACAGAAGCCACTGCCTGCCCTTCATCTGGACAAGAACGAATGCCCCCTTGAGCTTCTTTCCATGGAGCTCGAACACAAGCTTGTAGTCTTTCCTGTCGATTAGCCGGTAAGTCCCCCTGTCCCATATCTGGACAATGATCTCTCCTCCCTTGCTGTCAATAAACCTGCCTTCGATTCCGGCATGCTCCATTCCGTGGTCCTGGACCTGGATTGCAAGCCTTCTTACTTCCAGCTCCATGGTCGGCTCTTTTGGCACTGCCCATGACTTCAGCACCCCGTCAAGCTCGAGCCTGAAATCCCAGTGAAGGCTCCTTGCAAAATGCTTCTGGACAACAAAGATTTTTCCCGCCATGCTGCGCAATATTGCAGTTTTCCATAAAAACTTATGCATTATTCTTATTTACCTGCAAGTGGCTAAAAACCATGTTTTCACCTGATAACAGACTGATTTCACGAAAACCTTTATATATGAGTATATTGAAAAAATGGATAAGGCTCAAAAATTGGGTCATTAGAGAAATTTCGGGGAGTGAAAGGTTTCCCGCAAAAAGAAAATCAGGAGGTTGATAATATGGCACAAGGAAGATGCATGAAATGCAAGAAACAGGTCGAGATCAAGAACGGCACAGAGACTGTCATGAAGAACGGCATGAAGGCAATGAAAGGAGAATGCCCTACATGCGGCACAAAAGTGTTCAGGATCCTCGGAAAAGCATAAATTTTTTTTTATCTATTTTTTTTGGACAGGTTGAATAGGTCACCATGACTTGGTATGAAAAGCTGAAATTCAGTTCTAATCCTCTTGACGTAAGGCCGAATACAGGCCTTGTAGGGCTCGAGAAGGAAGAGGCACTCCTAAGGAACCATATCAACAAAGAGGAGATATGCTTCCTGAACGGCCTCACAGGCTCAGGCAAGACATCTCTTCTGATGAAGCTCCAGCAGGAGATGAAAGGGCATAATTTCGTCTATCTGGATGCACATGACCTGCCTGAAAGCTTCAATCTCGAGGAGGAGCTAAGGAGCAGCAGGAATTTCTTTGACAGGCTTTTTTTGCGTAACTCGCCTAGGAGAAAGCCTGTGCTTATAATCGACGAGTTCCAGGCGACAGACCCCAACATCGTGCTTGAGGCCAGGGCTAAATGGGAGAACCCTAATGACAAGAAGATAAAGTCGATAATCATATCCCAGATAAGCAGGCACCTCAAGAACATCACGCCATCGTTCAAGGAGAGGCTGGGTTCAAGGATAGTGCAGCTCAGGACCCTTGACGAGGATGAGCTAAAAGAGATAATCCGCAGGAGGCTCAGGAAGAGCAGGAAGCTCATTTATGCAGACAAGCTAAGCGATGACGCCCTGGCATTCATCGTCAGATGCTCAGGCGGAAACCCGAGAAGGCTGCTCGAATACGCTGACGAGATTTTCGATTTCCACCACAACAAGTTCGGCGACAAGAACCCCATGCTTGTGAAAAGCTATACAGTATCATACCATGGGGCAAAAGAGATACTCGGGCTTGACAAGGTTTATGTCGAGGGGTTCTCCCACCTGGATGACAGGAAATCCGTCATCTCAAGCATCACAAGGGACACGCCTGACAGGTTCGAGAGCATGTTTGCCCCAGCTGAGCGAAAGGTCCTAAGATACATGAAATCATCGCCAAAGACCACAGTCCAGATAGCGGCAAGGCTCAAGGTCTCTGCAAGCTCTGCATCAAGGCTTCTTGCAGGTCTGAGGGAGAAAGAAGCGATCCTGTCTGCCGGGACGCAGAAAGGCTCAAGAAGCGTCCTATGGCAGATAGAGCCTTCCACAAAAAGGATGATGGTCAAGGTCTGATTTTTTTTCATTCTCCAATGATACCAAAATTATTTAAATTATGACGACAGGTCGTATCAATATCAAAAAGAGGCGAGATAAAGTGGACAAGAAAAATGAATTCATTCTATGGTTTGACCAGCTGGGCATTGAGGATGTCCCCCTTGTAGGTGGCAAGAACGCTTCCCTGGGAGAGATGTACAGGAACCTCACCCAGAAAGGGGTGAGCATCCCGAACGGCTTTGCAGTCACAGCATTTGCTTACTATCATCTCCTGGACAAGGCAGGCATCAGGGACAGGATAAAGGAAGCACTGAGCGACCTTGATACCCGGGACATGAAGAATCTCGCAGAGAGGGGCCTTAAGGTCAGGAAGATAATACTCGAGGCTGAGTTTCCCCAGGACCTAAAAGAGAAGATAATTGAGGCGTACACAAGCCTCTGCAGCCAATACAATGACGGACGTGATGTCGATGTCGCTGTAAGGAGCAGCGCAACAGCAGAAGACCTGCCTGACGCAAGCTTTGCAGGCCAGCAGGAGACTTATCTAAACATAACCGGCCCCCTGGCGCTCATCGACGCTTGCAAGAAATGCTTCGCCTCCCTCTTCACCAACAGGGCGATAAGCTACAGGGTGGACAAGGGCTTCGACCATTTCTCCATCGGCCTCTCTATAGGTGTTCAGAAGATGGTCAGGAGCGACCTAGCCTGCTCAGGGGTGATGTTCTCAATAGACACTGAATCAGGGTTCAGGGATGCAATCTTTGTCACAGCAAGCTATGGACTTGGCGAGAACATAGTCCAGGGAGCTGTCAACCCTGACGAGTTCTATGTGTTCAAGCCAACATTGAAACAGGGCCACAGGCCGATAATTTCAAGGACAATAGGGTCGAAGGCAAAAAAGCTCATTTACAATTTCGACGGCAATGCCCCCACAAAGAATGTCAATGTCAGCCCCCAGGACAGGAAGATGTTCTGCATAAGCGACGATGATGTGCTGACTCTCGCAGGATGGGCAGCGATAATCGAGGATCATTATTCAGGGAAGGCAGGCAAGTTCAAGCCAATGGACATGGAATGGGCAAAGGACGGAACCACAGGCAAGCTATTCATTGTCCAGGCCCGTCCTGAGACTGTCCACAGCCAGAAGGACATGACCAAGCTCAAAAAATACGAGCTCAGGGGAAAGGGTGATATCATAATCGTCGGAAAGTCAGTAGGCGAAAGGATTGGCCAGGGCGAGGCCAATGTCCTGAGGGACGTGCATGACATCCACAATTTCAGGAAAGGCCAGGTGCTTGTCACTGAGATGACAGACCCTGACTGGGAGCCCATCATGAAGATCGCATCTGCAATAGTGACCAACAGGGGAGGAAGGACATGCCATGCAGCAATAATCTCAAGAGAGCTCGGGATACCATGCGTCGTTGGCACGATGGTCGGGACTGAGAAGATTAAGCCGGGAAAAGAGGTGACAATCGACTGTTCCCAGGGTGCAGAAGGGTATGTCTATGACGGGAAGGTTGATTTCGAGATTGTCGAGACAGACCTCTCAGGCCTGCCTAAGACAAAGACAAAGATAATGATGAACATCGGCTCGCCTGAGCAGGCGTTCGAGCAGAGCTTCATCCCGAACGAAGGGGTAGGTCTTGCAAGGGAGGAGTTCATAATCAATTCATGGATAAAGATCCATCCGAAAGCGCTCCTGCATTTCGATTCTGTCAAGGATGAAGCAGTCAGGAAGAAGATTGATGACCTCACGTATGGCTACGAGGACAAGGCAAAATTCTTCACTGACAAGCTTGCAGAGGGCATCGGTCTCATCGGTGCTGCATTCTATCCTAAGAAGGTGATTGTCAGGCTCTCTGACTTCAAGAGCAATGAGTATGCAAACCTGATAGGAGGGGATCAGTTCGAGCCGAAGGAAGACAACCCGATGATAGGCTGGAGAGGGGCGAGCAGGTACTACAGTGACGACTACAAAGAGGCATTCGGCCTTGAATGCAGGGCCATGCTAAAGGCACGCAACGATTTCGGGCTGACTAATGTCCAGGTGATGATACCGTTCCCGAGGACTGTCGATGAGGCAAAGAAGGTGATTGAGACAATGGCAGGATTCGGCCTCCGTCAGGGAGAGAATGGCCTGCAGGTTATCGGCATGTGCGAAATCCCGTCGAATGTCATACTTGCTGATGAGTTTCTGGATGTGTTCGATGGATTCTCCATCGGGACAAATGACCTTACCCAGCTTACCCTGGGCGTGGACCGCGACTCTGAGCTTGTCGCCCACATATATGACGAGAGGAACGAGGCTGTGAAGAGGCTTGTCAAGCAGGTCATCGAGGTTGCGAACAGGAAGGGGAAATACATCGGCATATGCGGCCAGGCACCGTCTGATTATATCGAGTTCGCAGAATTCGTTGTCCAGTGCGGGATACAGACCATGAGCCTGAACCCGGACACTGTGATAAAGACGACCCTGGCAATCGCAGAGCTTGAGAAGAAACTCGGCATCAGCCCTGAATAAGTTTTTATATCTTATAATTTTCTTTAATCAATATGCTGAAAATAGACGATATCCGGATAGACAGTCCGCTCATCCTCGCCCCGATGGCAGGGGTCAACTGCACAGCATTCAGGCTCATGTGCAGGGAGGCAGGGGCAGGCATGGTATTCACACAGATGTACCACTGCGACTTCCTCACGCACAAGCTTGAGAAGGATGGAAGGAATGCTGTTCTTGATTTCGTGAACATCCTCCCAGAGGAGAGACCCGTAGCCCTCCAGCTAATAGGCAATGACCCTGCAAGGATGATAGAATCAGCCAGGATCTTCGAGAAGAAGGCTGACATGATAGACATAAATCTATCCTGCCCTGACAAGAACATGATAGAGGCCAGGTGCGGGGGGTATTATTCACATCATCCTGAGAAGATCGATGAGCTTGTCAGGCCGATAGCTGAAGAAGTCAAGACTCCTGTATCTGCAAAGATTCGCATCGGATGGGACAGCCAGAGCATAAACGGCGTCAGTGTCGCCCAGGGGCTTGAGAAGATGGGAGTGGCTGCCATAAGCATCCATGGCAGGACTGTCGAGCAGAAATTCAGGGGACAGGCCAACTGGGAGATATTAAGGCATATCAAAGAGAAGCTATCCATTCCTGTAATCGGCAATGGGGATGTGAGAAACGCAGCAAAGGCAGTCGAGATGAAAAACAGGACCGGCTGTGATTTTGTCATGATTGGGAGGAGGGCCATGGGCGACCCTGGATTCTTCACAAGGTGCAATAACAGGCTGCATGATGATGAGATTAAAGTTCCAGATGGCAAGGAGATGTTCCTGAAGTTCTTGCAATATTATCAAAGATATGACAATAGCAAATCATTCAATGAATTGCGAACCCATGCACTCTGGTTTGCGAAGAGAGCAGGGCTCGGGGCGATGGCCAGGAAAAGCATGTCAGCGATGCAGGATATTGAGAGCTTAAAAGCAATGTTTAAATAATGCAACAGGATATTGAACGCGCAGGGGCAGGATGATTGCAAGATGATAAAAGCCATAATTTTCGACCTCAACCATGTCATCGTCTCATACAGGGAATCAAGGCTCGACAATGAGTACAGGGACATGCTGGGAGTCGGAAGGGACGAGTTCTGGGTTATCGCCAGGAAATACCACCCAGAGCATAATGTGGGCAAGATAGGGATAGATGAGTATTTCTCCAGGGTGCTTGCAGACCTTGGACTTAGCGAGAGGCTCCTTCCTGTCGCAAAGCATCTCTTCAAGAAGGAGATACTTCCAGTCAAGGGGATGGAAGAGGTGCTCAGGGAACTTAAGGGCAGGTTCAGGGTGATACTGCTTGCAGGCGATGGCAGGGACTTCCTCGCTGCAAAGCTTGAGAAATTCAGCCTAGAGAAGCTGTTCGATGCGATATACGCAACATGTTTTGAGGGGATCGAGAAGACAGAGCCCGAGATATACAGGAGAGTGCTCAACAAGGAGGGGCTCGTGCCGGGAGAGTGCGTCTTTGTCGACGACACAGAATCCTATCTTCGGGCTGCAGAGAAGGCTGGCATAAAGAATACCATAAGATTCACTGATTCTCTGATGCTTAGAAGGGAACTGAAGAGGCTGGGGATTGCAATCAGTCAGTAGAAAACCGAAACTTTTAAGTATAAGTTCTTAGAAATCAATGTCAATGATACAAGCTGGTATGATGAAAAATGATTCTTCAGCCAGCTTCAGCTCTAGCTTCTTTTATTATTATTTTTGGTGAACCGGGATTCATAGACCGGGTTTGCACCATCGCAAAACCATAACTATCCGTAAATCCGTGTCTTCTGGGTCCCTTTCCAAACGAGCTAGAGATGAGAATGGAGAATCAGACAAGGAGGAAGAAAAATGACTGGATATGATGAATTGCCTGACATGATAAGCCCGAAAGAGTTGATAGAAAATGAGCTGCCTCTGAGCCCAAGGCAGAAAAAGGTCAAGGAATTCCAGGACAGGGAGATAGAGGCTGTACTGACGTGTGACAGCATGAAATTCCTTTTGATTGGGGGGCCTTGTTCAGCAGATGACCCAGCTCCAATGAGGGAGTTCCTGGAAAGGTCCGCCAGGCTTCAGGAGGTTGTCGAGAATGTGCTTGTCCTTATGCCAAGGGTATATACCGGCAAGCCAAGGACAACAGGAAAAGGCTACAAAGGAGCCATGATCCATCCTGATCCTGGCAAGCCAGCTGACCTTAATGCAGGGATAGTCATGTCAAGGTTGATGCATATTATGGCACTTGATGTAGGGCTTGGCCCAGCTGATGAGATGCTCAATCCTGAGAACATGTTTTATGTAAAGGACGTATTATGTTACCATGCTGTAGGCGCAAGGACCACAGGAGGACAGCTCCACAGGGAGGCTGCAAG
The DNA here is from genome assembly GCA_963717515.1 of uncultured Candidatus Woesearchaeota archaeon. Lineage (GTDB taxonomy): Archaea > Nanobdellota > Nanobdellia > Woesearchaeales > DSVV01 > CAYXZQ01. The sequence continues at coordinate 156,829 of OY970338.1, read as the reverse complement.
CTACCTCGATGTTGCCACAGGAATGAAAAATCCATTGTCAGGGAACATCAGCATCATGCTCAATGCTATCGAAGCCGCCCAGTCCCCGCAGGATTTCACACTCAGGGGAAAGGAGATACACTCAAAGGGAAATCCTCTTGCGCACGGCATATTGAGGGGCTGGGAGGACCTTTTCGGCGAAAGCCATCCCAATTACCACAGGGAGGACCTGGTAAAGATAATTGATAACTACAGGATGCACGAGAATGGCAGCTTGAAGAATCCGACACTTATTATCGATACTAACCATTCCCAGAGCGGCAAAAAATGGTATGAGCAGCCTGACATAGCTCTCGAGATAATGTGCAACAGGAACAGGTATGACGAGATACGAGAGATGGTCAAGGGGCTGATGATAGAGGCCTATCTTCATGATGGCAAGCACAATGGCAGCCCTGGCCAGGTCTCCTACACGCCCGGGCTCTCATGGACAGACCCGTGCATTGGTTGGGATAAGTACGAGAGACTGGTAATGAAGATAGCTGACCTGCACAACAAGACGCTTTGACTGGACAGAACCTTGGAATAGTGACAAATCTTTATAAACTGCACAGGATTATGATAGCACGGTGATGCATCATGATTCGCGCAGCTATAAATGGTTTCGGGAGGATAGGAAGGCAGGTGTTCCAGGCAGGGCACAATGACCCTGAAATCGAGTGGGTCGCGTTCAACGACCTTACCGACACAAAGACCCTTGCCCATCTGCTAAAGTACGACTCTGTCCACGGGCATTTCAGAGGGAATGTGGGCTTTACAGAAAGCGCTCTCATTGTCGACGGCAAAGAGATAAAGGTCTTTGCAGAACGGGACCCGGAGAAGCTCCCATGGAAAGACCTAGCAATAGATGTCGTCGTGGAGAGTACAGGCTTTTTCAGGGACAGGGAAGGGGCATCCAAGCATCTGAAGGCAGGGTCAAGAAAGGTGCTCATAAGCGCGCCTGCAAAAGATCCTGACATAACCTTAGTCAAGGGTGTCAATGAGCACATGTACGACAGTGAAAAGCACAGCATAATATCAAATGCATCATGCACGACGAACTGTCTTGCGCCGATTGTCAAGGTGCTTAATGACAATTTCGGCATAGTGCACGGCTTCATGACCACCACCCATTCATACACAGCTGACCAGAGGCTCGTTGATGCGCCGCACAGGGACCTTAGGAGGGCGAGGAGTGCAGCTGTCAGCATAATTCCGACAAGCACGGGGGCAGCCAAGGCAGTGGCAGAGGTGATACCTAACCTCAAAGGCAAGCTTGACGGGATTTCCCTGAGAGTGCCCACACCGGACGGCTCTATTACCGACTTTGTATGTGTCCTGAAGAAGGATGCGACAGTTGAAGGGATAAACAGCCTTTTCAAAAATGTTGCAGACAGCCACCTCAGAGGCATCCTGGAATACACAGACGAGCCGATAGTGTCCAGGGACATAATCCACAACCCCCATTCATCGATATTCGACTCTGCGCTCACGCATGTCATTGACAGCAGGTTCATAAAGGCTGTCTCTTGGTATGACAATGAGTGGGGATATTCCAACAGGATAGTCGACATGATAAAGCATATTGCCTGATTTGAAACAAGCGTGCAAAACAATAAAATATAAAAACATACTTAATGCTGAAAATCCAGATGTACAGGACCATTAAAGACTTGGACTTTGCAGGAAAAAAGGTTCTCATAAGGGCAGACCTTGACGTGCCTCTCAATGACGGGAAGATTCTCGACGATACAAGGCTGAAGAACGCTGTGCCTTCAATCAAGAAATTGATTTCCCTGGGTGCAAAGCAGGTGATAATCATGGGCCACTTGCACAGGCCCGGCGGCAAACCTGTAAAGGAGCTGCGTATGGACCCTGTCGCAAAACAGCTCTCGAAGCTTCTCGAGGAGAACATCGTCAAGCTCGACGACAGTGTGGACATCGAGATCCCGAATGACAGGATTGTGATGCTCGAGAACCTTAGGTTCCATCCTGAGGAGAAAGAGAACTACGAGTTCTTTGCAAAGAAGCTCGCATCGTATGCAGACATCTATGTGAATGACGCCTTCGCGAACAGCCACAGGGCCCATGCATCGATGTCAAGGATAACAGAGTTTCTGCCTGCATGTGCCGGACTTGCGCTTGAGAGGGAGCTTTCTGTCATGGGAAAGGCACTGAATGACCCTGCAAGGCCATTTGTCGCCATCATCGGCGGGTCCAAGATCTCAGGGAAAATAGGGGTCATAAACAACCTTATCCAGAAGGTGGACCGGCTTCTTCTCGGCGGTGCCATGATATTCACTTTCTACAAGGCAGAAGGCTTTGAGATAGGAGAGAGCCTTTATGAGCCTGAAAAGATCGATCTGGCAAAGCTGATAATGCACAATGATAAGCTTGTCCTGCCTGTCGATATTGTTGCAGCAGAAAAAAAAGAGCCGGGCGCCCAGACCAAGAATGTCGACAGGAAGAAGATCCCGAAAGGCTGGTATGGGCTCGATATCGGGAAAAGGTCAGTGGACCAGTTCAAGGACATCCTCAGGGATGCAAGGACTGTCATATGGAACGGCCCGCTGGGAATGTTCGAGATCCCAGAATTCGCAAAAGGCACTGAAGATATCGCCAGGTTCCTGGCAGAGTTAAGGGCAACTGTCATCATCGGCGGAGGAGACAGCGTTGCTTCGATTAAAGGGCTTGGCCTCCAAGACAGGATTACGCATATATCGACTGGTGGCGGAGCGGCTCTGGAGCTTCTTGAGGGCAATGAGCTGCCGTCAGTCAAGGCTCTTGAAGAGAACGCTGTCAGGTTCTAGGATACCTCGATGAACCTGTAGACCACTCTTTTGACATCATTGTTCTGGATTGTGATTCTCAACGGGTACTCATCTCTTTGAGCCCAATAAGGGACATCAAGGATAAGCCTCTTTGTCACCTGGTCATTCCTTCCCAGGTCGAAAGGCCCGCTGTACGCGACCTCGGCAAGGTCATCAGACATTGCCATCATCTTCAAACCCTTGAGCTTTTCATCGCCGATGTTCTCGATTGTGATAAGTATCTGGAGCTCCTCGCCTGGTGCAGGCATGTCGCCGCCAGGGTTCTCAAACACGATGCTCTTTATGTATAAGGCATAATTCGGACGCTGCTCTTCATAATGGACAGCCGGATGGTTGTTTATGGTAAAAGTGTCATCAGAGGTGTCGTAGCCTGATGTCAGGCAGTCAGTTGCCGTGACTCTCACAAGGTAGGTCGAAAGGTCCTTGAGCCCTTTTGTATCCCATTCAAAGGTGCCGTCATTCGCCACGTTGTCGGCGATAAGATTCCATGTGCTTCCACTGTCGTCGCTGTAGTCCAGACTGATGCTCATATTGCCCAGGCAGATATTAGTTGTCACTGCATCCCATCTGATATCAGCTGTCCCTTTCAGGACCTCGCCTCCGTTGGGGTATATAACCTGAACAACAATATCCCCTGGAATGACTTCAGTGACATCTATGCTGAATGTGTCGGATGTTGTGAATTCGCCGTCGCCAACTGTCACTGTTATCTCGCTTGCGCCGAACATTCCCTGCTGTGTTGTGCAGTCTAAATACCTGTTGGAATCTAGCGAGCAGCTGACAATATCCTGCCTGCTCTGGCTGTCAAGCGAGAAGGAAAGCCCGCTATCAGGCGTCTCGTCGCTCGAATACGCCCATATGTCGATAAGATTGTCATGCAGTCCTGAGTTCTCTTCGATGGTCTGGTCAGGTATGTCCAGGACAGGCGGCTTGTTGAGCGTCACCTTGTTGACAGTCACCACTATGTCGGCCTTGTCGCTTGCTCCGTCAGGGTCTGTCACCCTGAAGCTCACATAATCATTTCCGTGGAAATCATCTGCACAAAACTTCGCGACATGTGTGAATGGGTCTATTGTGATAGTGACAAAATTATTGTAGAGAGCTTCCCAGGTGAGCTCGCTGTATGAATTGTCCGGGTCTGCCACGTAATTGTCTAGGTCAAGCGAATAACAGCTGTATTCGTCGAATGTTACATCTGGGAGTCCTGTTATTACAGGAGCATCATTTACAGGCGTCACAACGGCCTTCACATCATCAGAATCACTCATCATCCCTGGGTCAGTGACAGTGAACTTGAGTGTCTCGCCCCCGTTCCAGTCCATATTGGGACATAGCTCTGCAACATGTGTCAGGCTGTCGATATTCACATTGATGTTGAAATTTCCGCTCACGCCCCATACAAGCTCTGAGTCTGCATTGTCAGGGTCTGATACATAATTATCAAGCATTATCGAATAGCATGTATCCTCAGGGAATGTGACATCAGGGATATCGCTTATAACAGGTGGCTGATCGTTTTCACTTTTGTCCACAGTGACTACTATATCGTCCTTGTCGCTTGCGCCCTCGGGGTCAATGACCTCGAAGCTCACGTAGTCCTTTCCATAGAAATTTTCTGCGCAGAATCTCGCGACATGTGTATCAGGATTGATTGTTATATCAACATAATTATTGTAAAGTGCCTTCCATGTCAACTCTGATTTTGAGTTGTCAGGGTCAGTCACATAATCATCTAGGTCCAACGAATAGCAAGAGCCTTCTTCGAATTCCACATCAGGCAGGCCTGTTATCTTCGGAGCCTGGTTGACATGGACCTTGGTCACTGTGACCTTGACATTGTCTGAGTCATACAGGCCGTCTGGGTCAGTCACCTTGAACACGGCATCCTCAGAGCCGTACCAGCTGCCTGCGCAGAATTTAGCCACATGGCTTGACGGATTGATTGTTATATCAACATCATGGTTGCCTGACACGCTCCATGTGAGCTCTGCATCTGTGTTGTCAGGGTCTGCAACATAGTTGTCCAGGTCTATTGAATAGCATGAGTTCTCTGGGAATGTGACATCAGGTATGTCGCTTATCACAGGAGCCTGGTTGACATGGACCTTGGTCACTGTGACCTTGACATTGTCTGAGTCATACAGGCCATCAGGATCAGTCACCTTGAACACGGCATCCTCAGAGCCGTACCAGCTGCCTGCGCAGAATTTAGCCACATGGCTTGTCGGGTTGATTGTGATATCCACATTGTTGTTGCCTGATACGCTCCATGTGAGCTCTGCATCTGTGTTGTCAGGGTCTGCAACATAGCTGTCCAGGTCCAGCGAATAGCATGAGTTCTCTGGGAATGTGACATCAGGTATGTCGCTTATCACAGGAGCCTGGTTGACATGGACCTTGGTCACTGTGACCTTGACATTGTCTGAGTCATACAGGCCATCAGGATCAGTCACCTTGAACACGGCATCCTCAGAGCCGTACCAGCTGCCTGCGCAGAATTTAGCCACATGGCTTGTCGGGTTGATTGTGATATCCACATTGTTGTTGCCTGATACGCTCCATGTGAGCTCTGCATCTGTGTTGTCAGGGTCTGCAACATAGCTGTCCAGGTCCAGCGAATAGCATGAGTTCTCTGGGAATGTGACATCAGGTATGTCGCTTATCACAGGAGCATCGTCGACAGCTGTCACTATGACGTCAAAAGAATCAGCGTCAGTGAATTCACCGTCACTCACCTGGACCACGATTGTGCTTGTCCCATGCATCTCCTTTGCAGGTGCACTGCAGCTCACATACCTGTATTCATCAACATAGCAGTTGATAAGCCCTGGATTGCTCTGTGAGAGTATCCAGAACGAGAGTTGGTCATCTGTGCTCTCTGCATCGCTTGCATACTGGAAAAGGTCTGTCCATCTCTCGTGCGATCCGGAATCCTCCTGCGTTGATCTGTCAGGCAGTCCTGAAATGACCGGCGGCGTGTTCTTGGGCTCGGTAGGTTTCTCTGCCAGATAGAACCCGAGCCTCTCTGTCTCCCCCAGGGTCTCGAGGCCGCTGCATTTAAGGTCATTTGTCCTGCCTGTGACTATTATCGTATATTGTCCTGCACTGAAGCCAGAGGTATCAAGTGTATGGCTGGCCTTGACAGGATCGACTATATTTGGATTTGCACTGAGACCATCTGTCGTGCTGTATACAACAGCTCCAGTAGAGTCCCTGACCACATTTATGGTAACATCAGTCGTGACCGGGCTTAGTGCGTAGTTATCCTCTGCATAGTTGGATATCCTGGTGAAGCTCATGTCGAACACATCACCGACTTTCGGATAAGGGTTCGATATCACCAGGTTGTTTATGAGCGTATAGCACTGCTTCTTCGGCTCATGGCCGAGCACTGAGAAATCCTTGGAAGCCTGCTGCGGAAGGCTTGCGAGGCAGGATGAGTCCGTGACATCTGTCCTTGCAACTGCTCTATAGCTTCCTGCTGCCTCAGGAGTCCAGGTGAACTCGACCCGCTTTGACGTGCTGCAGAAAAGGGAAAGGTCCTTCTGCTGGGAAAATATCTTCTTGTCATCCCCATCAAATATCTCAAGCGTCACCCTGGTGTCTGCCGAGAACAGGTCATTGAGCTCTAGCGGCAGGTATTTGTCTGTCTTGCAGCTGAATGCAGCATAAGTGGTCGCATCAAGGCTTGCATCGACACCTATCACGAGAGGGATATTCGGTTTAGCATCATTTATTACAGTAAAATCATCTATATGGGCACTGCATACGTCGTTTTTCGCAAGATATCTGCTGTAGGATTCCTGGGCTGTGCCAACCCCGTACCAGTTTGCAGTCGACCAATAGGTCACATATCCCTCCTTGTACCACCACAGGAGATATCCATAAGTGGACTGGAGGGCCGTCGGGTAGGTTAGCATGATGTTGTTGCTGCTCCCTGTATTGAGTGTTGTGCCTCCCCAGAGCCTCCCGGAGACTGTCCTGCATTGGGGGTCAGCACAGACAAACCCGATGACATTGGCATTGTTTACAGGGGTTGTCCCAGTAACAAGACCATTGTCAGTCAGGAGGCCGTCATAGACATTGTAATTTACATTGTAGGCTGCCGTTGACATTAGTGCCATCACTAGAGCCAGCAAGACTCCGATAGACATTCCTGTTGATTTTATGAATCGCATTCATACACCCCTCGCTTATTTTCCAGGTCCGGACCCCTCACCGGACTCGCCACCATGGCCCTCACCAGATCCCTGGCCTCCGATTCCGCCTCCGGCTTTCTGCTCAGGGAATCTCGGAACACCGATCATGACACTACCTATCATATCAGTGAAGATGACAGGCTCGCTGAGATTTTTGCCGTCAGTCGTGCTTGCAGGAGTTATGATCGCTCCAACCAGCTCACCTTCGTCGACAATGTAATTATTATTATCGTCATCCCATTTGAAATCAAACCTGAGCTTGTTTGTATTGAAATGGGACTCTGCAATTGTTATGAGTTGCAACAGGTCATCAAGCTTCTCCATCTGTAGATTGCTGAAAAAGTGTTTCAGTTCATATCCCCTGAGAAATCCGAACTGCTTGGGATCTTTTACGAACCTGTAGATATCGAACAGGTGCCTGTAGTCATGTGCATGGAAAGCTTTCTCAACGACATCATGATGGACAATCCTCTCAAGGGCTGGGAACATGAATGCATTGCTGAGATTGACCTTCTTGCCCAGGTAATAGTCCATCAGTATTCCATCATTTTTCACCTTCTGTATGCGCCTTTTGCTCAGTTCCTCTTCAAATATCTGCCCTGTCTCCGCATCTTGGTACAGTGTCCCGTTGTGATTCCTTGCATATACCAGCTCTCCATTGCCTGCAACGACTATATGTTTTGCCTCGGGAACATTGTGGTTCGAGAACTCATCGATGCTCTTGTGATACCTTACCTCACCGAGCAGTTTTTTTAAGTCAGATAGTTTTACGAACTCAAAATTCCCTATCTTGCCGTCTTCGGTACTGTATGGTATCTTGTCCGCCCTGAAGACCTGGTTTGTCAGCTTGTCCGGACCCTGCCTTGTGATGAATTTCGTAATTGCGACATCACCAAGGACGCTTTTCTTATTCTCTTCTTCCTTTGCCTTGGCATGCTGCTTTTCTATCTTTGCCTTGGAAACAGCTTTTTCTCCGGGCTTGCTCAAATATTTGAAGCCTGAGACATAGAGCCGATGCACTACTCCATTTGAATAGTCTATTGACTGGAATCCGAAACCTATCGGAGATGGAAGCTTCTGGTTTTGCTTGAATGCCTCGATCTGCTCAGGTGTGAGATTGGTATAGGAATGCTTCCAGCCATTTACCCGGTGGTATTTTCCGTCTGCGCCCTTTGCAAAAGGTTCGACAGTAGGAAACCCCTTTATGAAGCCGAGGTCAAGAGTCAGAGTCTTCTTCTGCTCGTCAAAGCAGTAGTTTTTGGCTGTCGAGCCGAACCACTGTTCGAATATCTCCTTCTGCGTGGGTGTCTTCTGAGAATTCTTCATCATGGTGAAATCATCTATTGTATTTTTTGAACTGTGCCACTTGTCATAGCCCTGGAAGCCATCTGACTTGTTCCATGAGAAACTGTCAATTGGCATCGAGTTCCTATCAGCATATGTTTCAAGTGCCTCTTTCGGCTTGGCTGAACCATCTGTTTTTTGAGATACCGAACTCTTGTCATCGATTGTTGCGCTGGCGGCAGGAGGTTTGATTAGATTATTTTTGGCATAAGATGATACAGATATCGGGCTGTATGAGCTTAACAGTGCCCATACCCCCATTGCCGTGAGCCCGATACCCCCGACAATCTTCTTGAACAACCCCCATTTAGGCTTATCAGAAACCACGGGGGCACTTCCTGTCGACATGACAGGCATATCCGATAATATATTGGAGATGTCACGCCCTGGGGTGCTGGAGTCATTTTCAGGCAAAACTCTGCTGAGAATCTTATCGAGACCACCATTTATATACGGCGCGGATGCAATGCCGGACCTGTCAGTCTTCAGGAGTGATTCTGCATTTTCAGGGAAAATAGACATCTTTTTTGAGTTCATAGAATAATCAGGAGCAGCTACAGGCATTCTGGAGACCTCAGGCTTTGAATCAACAGACATAGGATATTTTGTCGAAGTGCTGATAGCCGGCATTAATGAAGAATTATACATTACCCTGCCGGTCCTGTCCTCGTAGCTTATGAGGTCCTGCGTGAAGTTATGGCCTTTCGGCCTCTGGTTGAGCTCCTTGAGCAGTCCATATGCATGGTTGCCGAGCTTTGAGAGGTATTCCGCAGTCCTGAACTGTTTGTTGGTCTTCTTGTCATATAGTTCCAGGGTTTCCTGGACACTGCGGCCTATCAGGTCCTTCTGCTCTTCTGATAGCCTGTACTTTTGCGTAATGTCCCTGACATTCTGGATTCGTCTTGTATAAAGAGTCCCTTTATCATGCATATGCAGGCTGAGCTTCTTCTGCAGATCGCCTGTGCTGATAGATGGATTCGTACTGATAGCCGGATTGTATGGATGCGATTTCATTTTTACCCCCATTGAAAACGATAATAGACCAGTGGTTATAACTGCATTATTTAAATCTTTCGATTTTGTCACTACTGTTCAAGAGTTTCTTTTAGAACATATGGGCTTACCTATCGAAACCTTTAAATAATTGTTATCACTCTTGAATGGATATGGGTGATGAAAATAAGGGATAAAAACCTTAGGGAAGCCTTCTCAAAAATCAAGAGGGACATGGAAGAGATCAGGCAGGTGCAGCGTTCCCAGGCTGAGGCATTCAGCATGAAGCTTGAATCCAGGACAGGAGACCTCAGGCAGAGGCTGGAAAGCATCCTTTCTGAGATAAGGACCGGGCTCGCAGAAGCTGTCCAGAAGACAGAGAAGGATGTGGAGAGGATTTCCAAAGCAGCCCAGGAGAGCCTTGAGGCAGGCCCGGACATTGCTCATTTAAGGCAGGCCATGAGTGCCATGAAAGATGAGATTGAAAATCTCAGGCATATGCTTGATTCTTCAGGAAAGAGGCTTGACCTGGTATCGAACAAGCTCCAGGAATTCGAGAACCTGAGTGTCGATGTCGAAGATGTAGAGAATGATTTCGTGTCGAGAAAAGCCTTCGAGGAGCACATGGATTTCATCTATCCTCTTGTAGGTGTCGAGAAGAAGGTGAAGAACCTCAAAAAGGAGTATGACCGTATCGATTCCAGGCTCCAGGACATCGAGAATGAACGATATGCTTTCGCAAGCAAGGAGACAGCAGAAAGGATCCAGGGGGATATTGCCGACCTGAAGAGCAACCTTGCTGTCAAAGATGACCTTATCGGGATGAACAGCAGGATCGACAGCATGGAAGACTGGCTTGCAAAGCAGCTGGAAAAGTCTGGAAATGACATCAAAAAGATGGAGAAAGACATGGTGGATGTCTACCGGCTGAAGAGGTCATTCGTCACAAAAGAGCAGTTTTCAGATATGAGGAAGGAGTTGAGGCTCCTCGTCCAGGGGCTCAAGGAAATCCAGAAGCTCAAGGAAAAGATTGGTTCTGTAAAGAAGGTGGCAAAAAAAGCTCAATTGAAAAAAAAGGCAGCGACAAAGAAACTGGTCGGAAAAAAAACAGCCATCAAAAAACAGGTGAAAAAAGCTCCTGCAAGAATTAAAACAGGAAAAAAGAAACCTGTCAATAAGGCGTCTGCTAAAAGTCCAGTTCCCAGAAAAGCACCGATAAAAAGCTCGCCTGCTAGAAGTGATTTCACGAAAAAGAAGCCTGGCGCCAGGGGCATGTTAGGCTCTGTCGTCGATTTCTTTATAGAAGATGATGTCAGGAAATAATAAGCCTGATTCCCAGGTCTGAATCAAACAGCTCGATTATCCTCTTCTTTATTGCAGTCTTGTCAATCCTTGCAAGGCTCTTGTCCAGGGATTCCCGGGCTTTCCTGTTATCCTTTACCTTCAATTCCATGTGGCTGAGCTTGTACTCCTGCTCATTGTAGTCGCGCATTATGCTGTTCTTATGGATCCTCTCGTCAATCCCTTTCTTCTCCTCTTCAAGCTTCATAAGGCTCTCCTGGCACCTGCCAAAGAATTCCCTTGAAATGTTTGAAAGGGCACCTTCTGTCTTCTCTTTCTTCTTGTCCTTCATCTCTATTGTCCCGTCAGAGATGTTCTTGACCACCTTTTCAAGCATGCCGACAACCTTGAGCTCATGGTCATTCTTCAGCGCCCTTATGGGATTGTCCAGGTAGGAATCGACCAGTTTCTCATCAATCGCTATCCTCTTGTATTTTTTCATGGCGCTCTTGAGCTGGCTGAAGTACTGCACAATCTCATCTTCTGCTTTGCGCAGCTTCCTGAGGACTGATTCCTTCTCTTTTCTCAGGTTTTCATAATCGCTGTATTCTGCGCTGTTCTTTATGCTGTTTATCTTGGCTGTGATGCTTTCAATCTGCCTGTTAATCGCTTCCAGCTCCTTATCCTTTGCCCCTGACTCAGCACTCAGCCTCTCGATCTCATCCTCAGCATTGTTCAGGATGATAATCTCATCTTTCATTGCCCTTGTCTTCTTCAGGCCAAGGTCATCGATGAAGCTGCTTATCCTGTCGACCTCTGATTCCATGTTCTTGAGGTCGAGCGCTATCTTCTTCGTATTGTCAGAGAAGAACTCTCCAAGGACGAAATTGCTCTTTGTATTTGACTTTCCGAGCACATCCAGGTTCAGCCTGAATTTTTCTATGAATTTCTCGATGCTGTCATAAGACTCTAGGTCTGCCCTCGACAGGAACATCTTCGTCTTGCTGATGTACGAATCCCTGTTGCCTTCCATGAGCTGGCGTTCCCTCTGGGGTATCTTCTTGTTCTTGAGCTGTGCCTTCTCCAGCTCGTCAAGATGGCCATTCGTCTCCTCGACCAGCCTGCCTATCTTCTCAGAGACTGTGGCAGCCTCTTCATCAGCTTTCCTGAGCATATCCTTCTCCCTTCTGCCTATCCAGGACATGAGCTCATCCTCTTTGAGCACAAGCTCCTTTCCCTGCTCCGGCTTCTTCAGGAGCGATTTAATGAATTTAAGCATGTTTTCCAGGGATTCTGATTAATATAAAAAGCTTTTTATATCCTGAAGCACGCACCTCATGCATGGCAAAGCAGAGGCACAGGAAAAAGCCCAGGGACAGGAGAAGGATAGCGCTTGAGAGGATCGGTGCGCTATTTGAAGAGGCTGGCAGGCAGTTCAACAATGATTCCGGGCTCTCAGACAGATATGTCATTCTTGCGAAAAGGATTGCGATGAAGAACAAGGTCAAGATGCCAAGCATCTTCAAGCGCCAGTTCTGCAGCCACTGCAATTCATTCCTTGTGCCTGGAAGAAATTCAAGGGTCAGGACAACTACAAAGACAGTGACATATTACTGTCAGGTCTGCAAGGGATTCACGCGTTTCGGTTATAAAAAGAAAACTATATAAATGACTGGACCAGGTCAGTCAACAGGGGTGAGGCTTTTTGGCTGATTACAATATAACAAGGATCAGGGGAAGGGAAGTTCTGGACAGCAGGGGCAACCCTACAGTCGAGGCTGAGGTGTTCACCAAGACAGCTCGTGCAAAGGCCATTGTCCCGAGCGGCGCATCCACAGGGATATATGAGAAGCTTGAGCTCAGGGACAATACACACAGGTACTTGGGCAAGGGTGTGAGAAAGGCAGTGAAGAACATTGCGCTCATTGAGAAAAGGCTGAAGGGCGTTGATGTGCGAAGGCAGAAAGATGTTGACGAGCTCATGATAAGGCTTGACAACACAGATGACAGGTCCAGGCTCGGAGCAAATGCTATCCTTGCCCGTGAGCCTAGCAGTCTCGAGGACAGCAGCAGCTGTCCAGGGAAAGCCACTATACATGCATCTGGCAGGCCTTTCAAGGAACAAAAAGATAACCCTTCCTGTGCCGTTCTGCAATGTCATAAACGGAGGGAAGCATGCTGCAAACCCACTTGAGATGCAGGAGTTCATGATAGCGCCTGTCAGGGCAAAATCTTTTGCAGAAGGGGTCAGGGCAGTTTCTGAGACATATCATGAGCTCAGGGAGATAATAAGCAGAAAATATGGCAGAAATGCAGTAAACACAGGCGATGAAGGCGGGTTTGCACCGCCTATAGAGAAGGCAGAGCAGGCCCTCTCTCTCATAGAGAAAGCGAGGGAAAATGCAGGATATCCAAAAGAGATCAGTCCTGCGATGGACCCAGCTGCATCTGAGTTCTTCAAAAAGGACGGGAGATACAGCCTTGACAGGAAATACACCGGAAACGCTTTGGCAGGATATTACAATAGCCTGATCAAAAGATATGGTGTCATATCAATAGAAGACCCGTTCGAGCAGAATGATTTTGATAGTTTTGCCGACTTCAAAAAATCTGCTGGCATACAGGTAGTTGGTGATGACCTCCTGGTGACTAATGTAAGTCGAATAAAGCTTGCCTTGGAGAAAGGACTCTGCAACGCCCTTCTTCTCAAGCCTAACCAGGTAGGGACCCTGACAGAATCCCTGCAGGCATTCCAGCTTGCAAGCAAAAGCGGATGGAAAACCATGGTCAGCCACAGGAGTGGTGACACAGAAGACCCATACATATCAGACCTTGCTGCAGGCATCGGCTGCGGACAGATAAAGATAGGTGCGCCATGCAGGGGGGAAAGGACTGCAAAGTACAACCAGCTACTCAGGATAGAAGAGGAGCTGGGCAGCAGGGCTAAGTTTGCCAGGTGGTGAGATGGAGTTCTCACAAAGGCCTAGGCAAGACATCGGCATTGTTCTGGAATACCTCCTGAACAATCCCAAGAATCCTCACTGGCAGTGACCTCGAAACTGAAAAGGAGTATGCAGATTCTAAAGCAAATGAGAAAGATAATTTGCAGAAGCCAGAACTGGGCCGGGATACGCTGAAGAAAGATCAGAAACCAGGCAGAGGTTATATGAAGACTCTTCCGTCTGGATATGATATCATCAGGATAAAAGACCTTACAAGGTTCAGCCCCTCAATGCCTGTCGAACGCGTGCCGCCCCATATCCTCGGAAGCAATGTCCTTGGCAGATGCTATCCTGGCCTGGGCGTGATACAGATCCGCGACGACCTCTACGGGCAGGGATTTCGAGGAGGTCGATGCCCATGAGCTCAAGCACGCAGTGAGCCCTCACATGAGCGAATACCAAGTCAGGTTCTGGACAAGGGCGATGTTTGACTACACAAGATACAACTGATCCAGAGGTTCGTCGCTTATTTCTTGCCGAAAACCTTTTATATCCATAGATGCAGTATATGAATAAAAAGGGGTAAAATGATAAAAAAGACAGTAGCTGCAATAATCATACTGGTTGCAGCCATCCTTTTCCTATATCCGAAAACAGTCTATAATGAATATCCCGGCAATATCAATATCTGCAACTGTTTTGGTGCGCAGTCAGGCAATTCCTGCATCGGCATCCCGCTTGACTGCAGTTCCATAAACATAACATCCGTGGATGAGCCTGTCCAGGATATTCAGAATAGACATGGAGTGGACATCATATTCCTTCTTGACAAGTCGATGTCTATGTCAGGCAATAGGCTTAAGGAAGCAAAGACAGCTGCTGATGACCTTATAGACAACATGGAAGATCAGGACAGGATGTCAATCGCTGTGTTTGACAGCAATGCTGTTCTGCTGCAGGATTTCACAGGCGACAGCCAGAAGCTGAAAGACACAATCGGAAGCATCGGCTCATCAGGGGATACTTTCTTCACCCCTGCCCTGAAGATGGCAGCAGGCATCAGCGACGGTGCCAGGTCAGGGACTGTCAAGAAGATAATCTTTTTGAGCGACGGGGAGCCGTCGGCAGATGAGGACCTACATTCTGTGTATGACGAGGTCTACAGCCTGACTGACCAGGACCTTTGCCTATATACCATCGGTTATGGCAATGACGTAAAGGAAGGGAACAAGGCTGAGGAGATACTCAAGAATATGGCAGAGATATCAAGCGAGAGGGCAGGCTGCGGCAGATATTACAGGTCCCTTGATGACTGGTATGAGCTTAGCGACATATTCAATGACATCTACACAGATCGCATTGATCAGGACCTCAAGATAACCCTGGTAGAGCCCAATGAGAGCGTGTACTATTCAACAGATATTCCATTCAGCATCTCGACGAATGTCCCCTCGGTCTGCAGCTACAGGCTTAATAATGGACCGGAAGAGATCCTGTTCCAGGATAATTTCAGCCTTGTGGCTGAGCCTGGCAAGAACACTCTGCACATCATCTGCAGCAAGTCCCAGGGCTTTGAGCAGAAGAGATCAGTGAATTTTGAATTCTTCGTGTCTGCAGGCATCACGTCATACTTCAGGAAAAGGAAGGTCAATCCAAGCCGGCATGTTCCGGCCCTAAGCGATGAAGAGGTGGAATTCTTCATAGACGACATTATCAATGAACAGGAACTGGAAGTAATAAAAAGGATGAGCCCTGAGAGCTCAGGGACCTTAGTCTATGTGATGGTCAAGAACACCAAACCTGTAGCACTGCATAATGTCAGGGTGGAGCAGATAATCCCTCAGTCGATATCATCATCGATAGAGGATTTCTCGAGCAATTATTCTTATCAGCTGACAGACATCCAGCCCATCATCCTCTCTTTCGGAATCGATACGATAGAGCCGGATCAGGTGGTATCGCTGAACTATTTCATCAATAAGGGCCTGGACAATGATGAGCTTTCCGCTATCAAGACAAAGATCTCATACGATGAAGTTACAAGAAGCGACATCAGGGACGTCATCTCAGCGCAGAACCAGACCAGGAACCTTTTCTTAATAGAGAGCGGAAGCAGGACAGGTGATGGAGGCACTGACGGGATTTTCAGCCTTACACCAAAACAGGACATCAGGAACATCAAGATATACCTCAAGATACCCAAATGCATGGCATACAATCTCAATAAGATATATTTCAGGAACAGGAACTACGAGGTTGTCGCAGAGGATCCGATGGTGCTCTGGCAGCTCGATGATTCAGGCGACGGCTTCGACATTGAATACCATACAGATGAAGAGCTCGCAGCAGAGTGTGAGAAGCAGATATCCATAGTCACGATAGGCCAGCCAGTGGAGGGCAGGCAAGCTCAAGAGGGCAGGGGCCAGTTCCCGATATCATACCTGTTCCCCCTCCTCATCCTGCCCCTGGTCATAATCATCATCATCAACATGAAGGTCCTGGGCAGCAGGATATCCGAGACAAGGAGAAGATACATTAGGGCCGTCATCTTCGTCTTTCTCATAGCTTTCTCTGTCATATTCTTTTATCCGAAAGACAGGTACAGGGATGACAGGTTCTGTGAATGCTTTGGTGTCGCAAACCAGAAGGAGTGCTTCGGATTGTCCTACTCCTGCAATGTCCCGCGATCCCTCATTGAGGTTGAAAGGGTGAATGAGCCTGAATGCATCGTCGACAGCTGTGATGAGGTTAGCGATTATATCAGCCTCAACCCGTTCCTCAAGCCCGAGCCGGGCGTCGACCTTCTCCTCATGCTTGACCATTCCAAGTCCATGGGAGATAATGACAAGATGCAGCAGGCCAAGGCATCGATGATTAATCTTGTGAACAAGGTCAATCCAGAGACGAGAATATCGATAATCAAATTCGATGATTCATCAGAGCTGGTCCAAAATTTTACGAGTGACAGAAATCCAGTCATAGCAGGCATAAACAGCATAAGCCCTGGCCTTTCAACAAAATACGTCCCTGCCCTCACTACAGCCCACCAGAATTTTCTCAGGAACGGAAACAGGCAGAGCCAGTGGAGGCTGTTCTTTGTGAGCGACGGAGCGCCCGGTGATGGGGGCAAGCCTGATACAATATTCAAGAAGGTTAAGGAGATGGCTGAGGATGACATATGCATAAACACCCTGGGTTTCGGCTCAGAGATAACGCCCGGAAGCGAGGCTGAATACATCCTCAAGGAGATGGCAGCCATATCATATGAGACCACAGGGTGCGGGGCATATTATTATTCGCCCAGGGAGATGACAAACCTTTCAATCACCCTCGGCAGGATGTATGAAGAGTCTGTGAGCTCTACGCCGAAGCTCGACATGGAGCTCAAGATGGACAGCATGCAGCTGACAGCTTATGAGAATTTCCTGGTCCAGGGAAAGCTTTATTCACAGATGAACGGCCTTGAGATCCCTGGCAGGTTCCAGATGGGCGCGACCCAATACTGCAGCCCGCCTGCGGATGTACAGGCTTCTCCTGAGGGATGATGCAAGAAATCAGACAGAATTTTCCTTTTTCTATGACCCAGATGACAAGCAGTACAAGCTTGACAGGAGGATCCCTGCAGGCAATTATAAAGCATATATAAATGCCGACATACAGGACTCATCAGGTGAATCATGCAACATCTACAACACCCTGTACATTGGTGACCTTGATATCGAGGATTTCTCTGGGTTTGACAAGTGCGAGACAGACGACTGCAATGAGATAAACAGGTACCTGTTCTCAAATACAAGCAAAAGGAACATTATGGTGTTCATCACTGATTACGCCTATGTCCCGCAGAACATTTCCATCGCCAGCGGGACTACGGTCGTTTGGAAGAACATCGGCAAGAAGGCCCACACAGTGACTAGCGGCAGGGACTCCTTTGACGGTAGCTTCATGAGCAGTACCATATACCCTGGAGAAACCTTCAATTACACTTTCAAGGGTGGAGAGCCGAATGATTATTTCGACAACCTGTCGACCGCACTGAGGGGAGGCCTTGTCATGAACAGGACCAGGAATTATACCATCGGCAACTTCAGCCTGCAATACAAGAAGAACATAGACCTCTCGCTTCTCATAGACAGGTCAGGAAGCATGATGGGGGGCAAGCTTGATAATGTCAAGGAGGCGGCTAAGCACCTCGCTGGCATCATTTATCCCGGTGACAGGGTTTCAGTCCTGAAATTCTCTGATGATGTGAGCATCGCAACGCCGTTCACTGACGAGAGGTCCCTGCTGCTCAGTGCGATAGACAACATCCATTCCGGCGGTTCGACCCTTTACATCCCTGCATTCCAGAAGGCAAAGGAGAACTACCAGAAGTCCGGCAACAACAACTCAGGAAGGGTCATAATCTTTCTGAGCGACGGCGAGCCATGGGACAGAGGAAGCCCGTATTCCATCTATGACACAGTGAAGAAACTCATCGACCAGGGCATCTGTATATATGCCATTGGATATGGGGATGAGGTATATCCAGGAAGCAGATCAGAGGAGATACTCAAGAAGATTGTCGAGATGTCTGAGGCCTCGACCAATTGCGGAAATTATGTCTACAGCCCATCTGATGAGATAAGGCTGAGCAAGATATTCGGTTCCATATACCTTGACGCTGTCGGCGAGATAAAGGCGCTCAAGGTCGAGGCCAGACTGTCTAAGGCCGTGATGTTTGATAATGAGTCCGTAGAGTTGTATGCAAAGGTCCGCTCAGGGATGAACAGCAATTATCTCCCTGGCTATACCGACGGACCTGACCCTGCATGCGGCCCTCCGGCGCTTGTGACCGTAAGCGCAAGAAACAGCCACGGCAAGGTTGTCAGCGCATTCGAGACAGAATACAGGGGAGAGGCAACAGGATATTTTACAGAGATAAAGGGTCTTGACCCTGGCAAATACACCCTTGACATCGATGGAGAGTCTGTCTGTAGCAATGGAGATAGCTGCTATCTCCAGGGAGAGAATACCCTGGACATCACTGTGCTTTCGAACAAGAGCTATGAACTGACCCCCCTGTTCATTCTATTCCTTGTGCTGCTTGCACTGACGTCAATCTATGTGATATGGAAGCTCAGGGACTGATGCAAAAAAAATATAAGCTCCCACCGAATACTGTCTTTAATGGAACTCAAAGCCATCGAAGGGAAGGTCAACAATAAGCTCTATGCAGTCCTTCGAAAAGACATAAAGGAGCTTCGGCCTGCTCAGGCAAAAGCTGTGGATAAGGGACTTCTCGACGGGAATAGCCTGCTTGTCTGCACCCCTACGGCTTCAGGCAAGACCCTCATAGCTGAGTTGGCTGCATTGAACTCCATCCTTGAAGCTAGAGGCAAGGCTGTATATGTAGTCCCTCTCAAAGCGCTTGCAAGGGAGAAATACAATGAATTCACCAGGAAATACCCAATGATAAACGTCGGACTCTCAGTGGGCGATGTCGACGAAAAGCAGCCTGGGATTGCCGGGCTTGACCTAGTGGTGACCACGAGCGAGAAGCTGGACTCCCTAATCAGGCACAGGACATCATGGCTCAGGGACGTGATTGTAGTGATAGTGGACGAGGTGCATCTGCTCAACGACCCATCAAGAGGGCCGACCCTGGAGATACTCATAACAATCCTCAGGAGGATGCTCAAGAACATCCAGATAATCGCCCTCTCAGCGACGATCGGCAATCCTGAGGAGCTCGCTTCCTGGCTTGATGCAGGTTTAGTTGTCGACGACTGGAGACCGGTAAGGCTCAGGCAGGGAGTTTATCTTGACGGCGAGATAGAATTCAGCGATGAAGATAAGAAAAAATAAAATAAAATATCTTACCTGTCCACCCACGCGACTACCCCTGTTATTATAAGGTTTGCGGGCCCGACCAGGAAGTTGATGAACGGGATGATTGCCGCAACAGGGATGAGTGCAAGCCATCCAGGGTATTTCCTCTTCTCATAGATCCTCCACGTCGCTATTATCACAAGTATGAACAGCGGTATCCAGCCAAGGATCGGCACGACAATGAGAAATACCCACGCCCAGTGAAATCCGCCTGCCTGCAGCATGCCTGCTATGTTCGCAACCGGAATCCATGCAATCCAGGGATACTTGTACTCGATCTTGCGAAATATTGTCATCCATGCAATCGCCATGTAGACATACACAACGATAACGATAACTGCCAATATCGCCAGTATGCCTGCAATTGCAGCCATGAAAGCTCCAAGGCCGAATAACTGCCCCATATCCATATATGCCATAATATCACCTCCACCTTTGAAATTCATATGGATTTATCAGGAGAATATATAAATATATGCAATCAGCTGAATGGATTATTCTGCATGCGCATCTTCAGAGACTGGTATAGCATTTCACTTATGCCATTGCTGGTGATATAATCGAGCATCACCACCCTCACCTCTTCAAGCTTGTCCAGGCCGTTGATCTTCCCTGCCTGGAGATACTCGCTTGGATCATTTATCTTGTTCACGATGTCAAGGTATGTGTTTATCAGAACCGTATTGAAGATGTCATTGCTGATGGCCGGATTGACTGACATCTCATACACATCCCGTAAGTTATAATAGTCTTTTTTTAGCAAGTGGCCGTTCACACTGGAAAGCAATATGACAAGTTCAGAGAGATCTTTTGCTTCAGACCTGGATGAATCCCTGTTTTCCACCTTATCTATACAGTCTAAGCATCAGAATATATAAATATTTCTTTTTTTGGTTAAAATGCTTGTTTATGCGAGACCGAGGTTCCTTATTATGATGTCTTTGTCGAACTCCTGGAGCGCTCCGTAGTCCTGGCCTGTCCCCAGGTAAAGTATGGGCTTCTTCGTGACGTATGAGACCGAGATTGCGGCCCCGCCCTTGTCGTCGACATCAGCCTTTGAGAGGATTATCCCGTCTATCCCCACAGCCTCGTTGAACTTCGATGCCTGGACAATGCAGTCATTCCCAGTTATGGACTCGCCGACAAAGAGCTTGAGGTCCGGGCTCGCCACCCTTCCCATCTTCTTCATCTCTTCCATGAGGTTCGTGTTCGAGTGCTGCCTTCCTGCAGTGTCGACGAGGACAACGTCGATGTCCTTTGATTTTGCGTATTTTATCGCGTCGAATGCGACAGCTGCAGGGTCCGAGCCGTAGTCATGCTTGATGAGCTTTGTACCCAGCCTCTTCGCATGCTCTTCGAGCTGCTGTATCGCTGCTGCCCTGAACGTGTCTGCAGCCGCTATCACGCAGGACTTTTTGTTCTTCTGGAGCATGTGGGCGACCTTTGCTATGGTCGTGGTCTTCCCCACGCCGTTGACGCCGACAAATAGTATAACGTAAGGCTTCTTCTTCCTTAGCTCATCCATGAGGGATATCTTCTCGGCATTGAAGAGCGAGTCTATTGACCTTGTTAGAGCCTGCAGTATGACTTCATGGGTCTTGCCTATCCTTATCTTCTTTGTGACAAGCTCAGCTCTCAGGTCCTCCTTTATCTTCTCGATGACATCGACAGCGACATTGTTCTCGAGAAGCACTATCTCGAGCTCCCAGAACAGGTCGTTGAACTTCGATTCTGATATGGATTTCTTGGTCACAGAGTCAGTGACTTTCTTGAGGAGGCTCTGTCTCTGCTCAGGCTCAGATGTTGAAGGGATAACTTTATTCGGCTCTGCTGGCCCTGGCTTCTCCTCCTTTTGCGTTACCCTGTCCTTAATACGGGCAAAGATGCCTTTTTTCTTAGGCTCTGCCTCCTTTTCAATGACATGGGTCTTGGCCCTGACTTCCTCTTTTGCTGCCTTTTTGGGCGTTCCTATTATCTCCTGGATTTTTTCTTCATATAGCTCTTCTGCATTTGCCGTTTCAGGCTCTTCTTTTTCTTCAGCTTTTTCTTCTTGCCCAGCTTTCCCTTCTTCTTCAGGCTCTGGCTCGTCTATTATTTCTTCTTCAGCCTTCCCTTCTTCATGATGAGTCTCCTCTTCCTCAGGCTCTTCTTCTTCAGCCTCAATAGGCTTCTCCTCCTCTTCTGCTTTTTTCTCTTCCTCGGGCTCTGCTTCTTCGTTTATATCTTCTTCAGGCTCTGGCTCGTCTATTATTTCTTCTTCAGGATTCTCCTCTTGTAACTTTTCTTCTTGCTGAAGCTCTTTTACAGATTCTGCCTTCTCTTGCTTTAGCTCCTCCAGAGCTTCCTCTGGCTTTGCATCCTCGCTCTCCTTGTCGACATTCTTTGAGAACCTGTCTATCGCAGACTTGAGCTTGTCCTTGAAGAACTTAAACATCATCAACCCCTGTGAGCTCTGTGAGCTCCTTCTCGAGCCTCTGGCTTTTCACAGAATATTCATTGAGCTGCATCATGAGCCTGCCCCTTATTCCCTCTATCTCGTCAAGCTGCTTCTTGAGTAGGTCCTTGGTCTCCTTTATGCTCTTCGGCACCACTGTGCCCTGGCCGATGTTTATGAGAAGCTTTGCGCTGTCCTTGATATCAGCCCTGACGAATATGCCCGAGCTTATCGGCGCGAGAATCTCTGTGCCTTTCTCTATTGTCCCTATCTCGTCAAGGGACTGGCTTATGTACTCAAGCTCCATGAGCTTGCTGTTTATCTCCTGGAACTGCTCTGATATCTGCCTTATCTGCTGCTCATTGACCTGGTAATCCACGTACTTCTGCTGGAGCTCCTGTTCTTTGCTTGCCTTATCATCCTTTGAATTTGAGATTCTGCATCCCCCCCATCCTTTTCATCATCTTCTCCATGCCTTTTGCGCTGTTGCCCTTGAACATCTTGACGACCTTCTTGCTAGTCCTGTACTGTTTCAACAGCTCCCTGACCTCGGATGTCTTCGAGCCAGAGCCTTTCGCGATCCTTTCCACCCTTGAGCTGGTTATGTTCTCAGGCTCCTCAAGCTCTTCCTTTGTGCATGAGTCCATTATGAATCTCCATCTCTTCAGCTTGCCCTCCTGGACATTGAGGACGTCCTTGGGAAGCTTCAGCTGGCCCATGCCGGGTATCATCTCCATGAGCTTTGACATCGAGCCCATTTTCTTCATCGCCTGCATCTGCTCATACAGGTCCATGAGGCTGAAATCGCCCTTGAGGAGCTTCTTGCCCATATCCTCTGCCTCTTCCTGGGTCATGGCCTCTTTAGCTTTTTCCAGGAGTGCCTCCAGGTCGCCCATGCCGAGCAGCCTTCCAACGAATCCCTTGGGGTTGAACTCCTCAAGGTCTCCTGACTTCTCGCCCACCCCTATGAACCTGACAGGGGAGTTTGTTATCGCGCATGCAGAAAGCGCTCCGCCGCCTTTCGCAGTCCCGTCCAGCTTTGTTATTATGACTCCGCTGACATCGCATGTCTCGCTGAACTTCTTAGCCTGTGCCTCTGCTGCCTGGCCTATGTCTGCTGACAGCACCAGCAGGCTCTCATCAGGCTTCGCATATTTGTTTATCCTGGTGAGCTCTTCTATGAGCTCGTCGCTGAGAGCGTCCCTGCCGGCTGTGTCGATTATGACGATATCGAATTTGTTCAGCTCTGTATTGAATTTCTCAAGGATCTTCACAGGGTCTTTCTCTGCCCTGATCCCGAACATCGGCGCCTTGACCTGTTTTGCTATCTGCTCGAGCTGGTCGTATGCAGCTGGCCGCCATGTGTCTGTAGTTATTACGCCTACCTTGAATCCTCTCTTCTGGTAGAACCTTGCAAGCTTGCCTGCTGTGGTCGTCTTTCCGCTTCCGAAGAGGCCCACGAGCATTATCCTGTGGGGCTTCTTCCTTATCTCGAGCTTCCTTGCCTCGCCCCCGAGGAATGCGACAAGCTCTTCATATACGATATTGACCAGTTGCTCTTTCTGTGTGAGCCCAGAGGGTGTCTTCTCATCCTTTATCCTCTTCTTAATCTTCTCTGATAATGAGAATACCAGCTTGACATTCACATCTGCCTGGAGAAGCGCCCTCTGTATGTCTTTTACGAGCTCGTTTATCAGCTTGTCATCTACAAAGACCGACTTCGCAATCTTCTGGAGAGTCTCCTTGAGCGAATCCCCCAGCTTTTCGAGCACCATGGGTGCACAAGAAACCGGGATTATTTATAAATATTTTCGTAGAAAGGGTTTTGAGAGCGAAATCATACACATTCGTTTGTATAATTGTGTATGAAAATCCCTTGTTTTTAGGATATCCTGTACCTGACTTTCATGTCAGGGCTGGTCATCACCTCTGTTTTGAGGTTTCTGAATTCCTGTGAGAGGAGTGCCTGCAGCGCAAATAGTCCTGGTAGCTCTGTCTCTTCATGGCCAGGTGCGATGATGTTGAGCCTGTATTTCTGGAGTGCCAGCTCATGGAGGTATCCCAGGGTGAACTTCCTGATTGGTATATTCGAAACAGTTTCCTCATCCTCTTTTACTGCACTCAGATAATCAAGCTCGCCTGTTATGAATGTGTCGATATCTTTATCAAGGCATTCAGGGATGAATTGCCTGCTGTCCCCCCCGCTTATGACAGCAAGCCTCCTTGTCCTCGGGATGTTGTTATAGAACATCACTGGAAACCTTGATGAGAGAAGCTGAATTATATAGTCGTGAAGCTTTTGCGTATCTGCTGGCTCGGCAAGAATGCAGCTGTAGCCGAGATGTCCGCCATTCCTCTTTCCGAAGGGAGTTATATTTGCGACAGGATATTTCCCGCTGATGAACTTGATCAGGACCATGTTGTTGCCTATCAGGGGTTGTGAGTCCATGCTGTCATGATATACGCAGATAGAGGCTTTTGTGCTCCTGAGATAATTCCTGTGCTCTTTTTTTATCGGGTGATGCGAAATGATGAGATCAGGGAGGCCGAGGCACATGTCCCTTGTGAACAACAGGTCTATATCATACATCAGCAGGGCTTTTCTTATGCTTTTCCTGCCTGGTATCTTCAGGCCGGATTTCCATTTCCTCTTGCCGTAAGTGTTGTCCAGGAAACCCACGACTTTGTCCAGAGAATACCCTTCCATGCATTAGGGGAAGAAAAAGTAGTATTTAAGCATTACGTTTGTCACTACTCCTCACTGGTAAAAACCGAAAGATTTATATACCAGCTATGCTATAAAGGGGGTTAGGATGGGGAAAATCAACAATATGCTCGATAAGTGGTACATTAAGTATGTAGCCACGCCTATATTAGCTGTTGCAACGTTTCATGCAGTAGAATCAGGCCTTGAGAAATTGGTAAATAAGAACACAACCCACAAGACGCATATAGGAGAGGTTTATGCTGCTGAAACCAATACAAAAACCTCAACAGATTATGAGAACATAGCAAAGAAAATGGAAGAGCTTAATAAAAAAGGCAAATATCAGCAAGTTATTGATTCTTACGCTGCGTTTGTAAGTGCGAATAATAAGAATGCATTATATTTCAATGAATTAGGGTCTGCTTATATTATGACAAATCAAATTGAAAAAGGATATCAATCAATGAAAAAAGCAGTCTCTCTAAGTACTGATTTGACAATGTTATATAATCTTGCGGGATTATCATTTAGAACAAAGCGATATTCAGAAGCAAAAGAACTTGCAGTGAATTATTTAGAAAGGACTGATGAAAACAAAGATAAATTTGTTAGACAAAGAAAAATAATGCAAAAAGTATATAAACTTTCAATTCAAAAATTGTGATATGAAAAGATTATTCATATCTTTGTTTATATTATTGATTATTTCTAGTTATGTAATGGCTCCAACTGAGATTCCACCTGAAAAGTTTTTTGAAGATATTAATAATGTTGAAATAGGTTCAAGTACTCAGATTTCTGGTAATTTACCTTCAAATAATTATGCAGATGGTAAGGTATCAGGAATAATTACAAAAAATCAAAATGCTTTAGAAATTGATGGTGATGCCGAGTTAACTTCAAATTCAAATCAAAAAAGTATGGGAGAGCAAAATATCATTATCAAAGATGATGGTTCACTTGAGATTAATAATGCAGAATTAATTACTACCTCCAATGGCGAGACAGGGACAAATGTGCAGGACGGCTGGATAAACAGCCAGGGATATTACCAGTTCCAGCATGCTGACGAGATCAGCGGAAACGGATATTATTTCAATAATGTCTATAATGTCGGCAATACCCAGGATTCAGTCATACTGTATCCAGGCAGCAATTTTGGCATTGATGGCGCATCAGAGGCGCAGATCGATGGAAATCAATTCAATGACATTGGATCTTCTCAATTTACAATAACTGATGGAAAACTGATACATGCACTGGTGAGCTCAAGGATTGATGACAATATGTTCACATTAGCAAACAGCCAGATAATAGTCAGATTAGACAAGGGCGATTCTATCGATATGGTAAAAGCAGGCGACAGGTACACAGTATCCCTCGACTCAGCAAACGGCAACATCACTGATTATGATCAGAAAGTCGCATGCGTGACAATCTCCCCAGGATCGCGCTATATCTCAGACCAAGATTTCTCTGTCTACATCCAGCCTGAAGCAGAAAATTTCAGGCTTTGCACACGAATAAGCCCAAGTGAGCGTTTCTCATCGAACTGCTCATCATGCGGTGTGATTGATTTCGTAGAAAATAAAACTAACATGAACGGCATGTTCGAGTTCGAAGAGTACAGTCCTGAGACATTCATCCAGGATGATGTGATTGAGAGCCTGTCTGAAGATAATAAGATTTCAGGCAACGGACATATCTTCGACAGCCTGAAGATAAGCAATGATGACAGCCAGGAGGAAATCGCAAACACCTACTCTTCCTGGTTCCGCATAAGGGAAATAAACAGGACAAGGTTCGCCAATGTCTACATGGAAAAGCCATACACTGTCAGGAATTACTCGACGTCATACTCACCATACCCAGTCAAAATTAAAGAAGACGTCCTCAGCCAGGAGAACTCAGTCAGGATATTATCAGAAGATTCGCAAGAAAAGCAAAAGATCATCGACCAGATAAAGGAGTACCTTTCCACATGAAAAGAGCCCAGGTGTCAGCATTCATGATAATAGGCATCTTCATATTGGCGATAATCGTCTTCTTGCTCATGCTCTCAAGACAGGCGCAGACAAACGACATCACATCAGGCAATTCCGACCCTGTATCAGCATACGTCGACAGCTGCCTTGACAATACAGCAAGACAGGGTCTCATGACCCTAGGCATACACGGAGGAACTTTAAAGTCCCAAAACACAGTCGATGCAGGCTTTGCAAACGTGACAATACAGCAGCAGATAGACAAGGAAGAGTTCAAGCAGGAGCTATCAGTCTACATCAACACCACGATGCCTGGATGCTTAGGCGATTTCTCTGCTCTCAAGGGTTATCAGATAGAGGACCAGGGCATAAGGAGCATCACAGTAAGCCTAAACAGCGAGGGCACGACAGTGACAATCGACATGCCCTTAGACATCACCCACAACAGCAGGAAAAGTGTCCAGAACATCTTCACATCGACACAGAACATCAGGGCGGATTACCTCATAGACACTGCGAACGCAGCGCTATCCCAGGAGCACTACAACATGGACTTCCTGCAGGCATCAGGCCTCAACACCACAGTGCTGAGCTTCAGCCACGCACAGGTATTGATCCTCGAAGACACGAGGTTTTCGCCGTACTATCTCGCTGTCGGGACCCTGGCCTGAATAATCTGTCCAGACAGGATTCAAGGGCATTTACTCAGGAAACTCTTTTTTCTATTAAAATGCGAAAATTATATAAATTAGTTGCATTTTATTAGAATAAATGAAGCTCAGCAGAAATCAGCTAAGGATAATCCATCTGATAGGGGATGGAGAGAAAGATGTCAACCGATTAGCAACAGCTTTGAATAGAAGCAAGTCTCAGGTATACAGGACAATCAAAAAACTCCAGAAAGATGGGATTCTTTTGCTGCAAAGCGGGAGGGTTGAGTTAATCCCAAAGACACACATCAATCTGTTGGTCAGGATCCTTGTAGATTACCCTAATCTTGTTGATCTGCTTTCAGGCTCCTCTATCCCTATCCTGGCTGAATTTCTTGAGCCAAGAGCAGTAAATGAAGTGGTCCTAAGAACAGGCATAAAAAAGGATACAGTGTACAATTGCATAAGAGACCTGCAGGATGTCAGCATCCTCAGAAAAGAGGATGATGGATATTGCCTGAACCAAGAGCTGTGGGGTTCTCTTGGGGAGTTTATGGCAGAATACAGGAGATATGAGGATTCCATCGATCCCAGAGTAAAGCCTGAATCAACAATCTACTTCAAGAATGATGAAGAGATCGTGTTCTCAAGCAGGAGCAGTGAGGATGCATCGATCACCGGCTTTTCGGCTTATAAGGATTACGGCATAAAAATCCTCACTACCAAGCATTATTACACCCTTCCCAGAAGAAACCTGGATGTCAAGGAAGTATTTATGCATTCGCTATATATCACAGAAAAAGAGCATGATATCAGAAACCTTATATTCATCGCTTTGTTTTATCTGAAAAATAAGGATAAGATAAAGGGCATTGACCACAAGATATTTGTTGATATGAAAAAGGTGCTCAGGGGTCAGGCATTGGATGATTATCCAGATCTAGATGAGATCAGGGACAGGGCCAAGGTGTATGGTATCAGGGTGTGAAGATGATTGAAGAATTCAGTACAATCAGGGGATTATTTATGGAGATTGATTCAAAACTTGAAAGCAGGATGGCAGTCTATGTCATTGGCGGGGCTGTTTTATTATACCAAGG
The DNA here is from genome assembly GCA_963717515.1 of uncultured Candidatus Woesearchaeota archaeon. Taxonomy (GTDB): domain Archaea; phylum Nanobdellota; class Nanobdellia; order Woesearchaeales; family DSVV01; genus CAYXZQ01. Next base: position 128,474 of record OY970338.1, on the reverse strand, counting down.
CATAGAACCAGGAACACAGGATGTTGATTTAGTCGTAAAGGATGCAGATGACTATGATTCATTCAAGGAAACATTGCAGATTCTGGATTTCAAGCCGAAAAAGCCGGATGCAGGGTACCATCGGATGGGACTTGACCAGATAATGGCAAGAAAAGATTTTAGGATTGACCTTTTCAATAGGATAGTCTGCGGCAAGTTCTCATTGTCAGAGAATATGATCAAAAGAGCTGTAAAAATTCTGCCTCTTAAGAATCTGGAGGTGCATAATTGTTCTAATGAGGATATTTTCGCATTCAAAACAATGACTGAGAGGCCTGGAGACATAGATGACTGCATTGCCTTGGCAAAAAGAGGGCTTGACTGGGACATCATACTTAAAGAGATCCAGGAGCAGATAAGAAGATCAGGCCAGGACATATGGATAACCTGGATAAATGAGAGGCTTGAGCTGCTTGAGGAGAAGAAGGTCAATGTCCCGATAATCAAGAAGACATCTGAACTGACTAAAGAGTATTATAAGATGCTTGAAAAATCGCAGCCATGACTCATTAGATTATGTTAATATCATTTTGAATGAAATATAGCTTGGTTAATTTTTAGTTAGTTAATTATTTTACCAGACGGTAAGTAAATTTAACACCTGTAAAAGGTCCTTAACATTGTCATACTCTTCCTTCTTAAGCATAATTTCTCACTCATCAATGACAAAATATTTATAATCCTCCAGTTTCACCGGAGCCATGCTCGAGGAAAAGCTTCTTGACGCGCTCTGCGACCAGGTCGAATACAGGAATGGGAGAGAAATACCTATCGACCCTGATGAGATATTGAAGCACTACAGCATGGAAGAGAAGAAGACAAAGGTCTGCATGGATTTCATCATAAACTATTCCAGGCTCGACCACCCTGACACGAACTTCCTCTTCGACTATTATCCCAATCATGACATCGACAGCAGCAGGGTATTGCAGAATTCCTTCATCGGGAGCGCAGTAGGGTTTCTGTCACTGAATCCAGTGGTCGTGCTCCTGGCAGGCCTGGCAGGGGGCTTGGTGACATACAGGGATGAGAGAAGATACAGTATCATGAACCTGAAGGATGTCTACAACCATACTGTCATCGGAGCCATGGCCGGCTTTGTCATAGACTCTGTCTTTGATTACCCGGGATACTTCACAAATGCGCTCATGGCAGCAGGCTTCTTGTACTCGTCATACAAGGCAAAGAAAGACTCTGGCAAGACCATATCGACAGCGCCAAAGAACCAGGACCAAAAGAACAGGGCAATAGAGGAAATCAAGAGAAGAAGGAAGATAAAGCTGGAAAACCTCTACAGGCTCACGCTGGATGATCTTGAGGATATCAGGAAAGGTCAGGCCCGAGCTCCTTATTCAGCCCCTTGACAAAATCCCCTACCTTTTTCTCGCCTAAAACTTCGTTATCGCGCGTACGGACAGTCACTGTCCCTGCTTTCTGCTCATTCTCGCCGACAACCAATATGTAATTCACCTTGGCCAACTGCGCCTCGCGGACCTTCTTGTTCAAAGTCTCCGACCGTGTATCAGCCTCAACCCGAAAGCCCTCTTTCTCAAGCTCAGACTGAACAATTATTGCATAATCATCGAACCTGTCGGCGACAGTCAGGATACGGACCTGCACAGGCGAGAGCCATAATGGGAACTTCCCTGCATAATGCTCGATAAGTATTCCTATGAATCTCTCGAAAGAGCCGAATATTGTCCTGTGTATCATCACAGGCCTGTGACTGTCCCTTCCGTCCTCGCCCATGTACGTCAGGTCAAACCTCTCAGGGTTGCTCATGTCGAGCTGGATTGTCCCGCACTGCCATGTCCTGCCTATCGCATCCCTTATATGGAAATCTATCTTAGGGCCGTAGAATGCACCGTCGCCCTCATTTATCATGTATTCCTTGCCAGTCGCATCAAGAGCCCCTCTCAGGCCAGCTGTCGCCTTCTCCCACTGCTCGTCAGTGCCCATGGACTTCTCAGGACGGGTAGAAAGCTCCATGTGATATGACAACCCAAAGAGAGAATATAATTCATCAGTGAGCTTTATCACTCCAAGTATCTCATCCCTTATCTGCCCCTCTGTCATGTATATGTGCGCATCGTCCTGGTGGAACTGCCTCACCCTGAACAACCCTGAAAGCACCCCGGACAGCTCATGCCTGTGCACAAGCCCCACCTCAGCGACCCGCATGGGAAACTCCCTGTATGAATGGACATCCTCCTTGTACATGAGCATCCCTCCTGGGCAGTTCATGGGCTTCACAGCATAATCCTCATCATCTATGCGCGTGAAATACATGTTCTCCTTGTAATTGTCCCAATGCCCGCTCCGAAGCCACAGCTCTTTAGACAGAATCATCGGTGTCTTTATCTCGACATACCCTGCCTTCCTGTGCCTCTCTCGCCATATATCCATCAACTTATTAAATATGATTAGCCCTCTCGGGTGCCAGAAGGGAAAACCAGGGCCCTCGTCATGCATGGAGAAGAGCTTGAGCTGCTTTGCAAGCTTGCGGTGGTCCCTCTTCTCAGCCTCTTCCAGCAATTTCATATAGTCTTTCAATTCTTCCTTTGAAGGGAACGCAACCCCGTAAACGCGCTGCAATTGCTTGTTCTCGGCTTTGCCCCTCCAGTATGCGCCTGCAAGCTTTGTCAGCTTGAATGCCTTGATGTAGCCTGTGGAAGGCACGTGCGGGCCCTTGCAGAGGTCCAAAAACTCCCCAGATTTGTATATTGTCACCTGCTCATCGCCCAGGTCGTCAATCATCTCTATTTTATACGGCTCGTGCTTCTGCTTCTTCTTAGCCTCTTCAGTCGTGACCTCGAGCCTCTCGAAAACAAGATTCTCCTTCATGATCCTGTGCATCTCATTCTGGATCCTCTTCAGGTCCTCAGGAACAAATGGCTTTTCGACATCGAAATCATAGTAGAACCCGTCCTCGACAGCAGGGCCGATGGTGAGCTTCACTTCAGGATACAGCCTCTTGACTGCCTGGGCCAGGAGATGCGCTGCGCTATGCCTGAACACTTCCTTGCCCTCTTTTGAGTTGAAGTCAAGGAAAACTACAGCAGAATCCTTATGAAATTTCGTATGAAGGTCTTTGACATTTCCGCCGACCTTGACAGCAAGAGCCTTGCTATCGCCGAACCCCTCTGCGATCTCCCTTGCGCTTGTCCCTGCATCAAATTCCTTAGTCTCCCTGCCAACTGTTATTCTCATGTTAATATGCAATATTGAGGCTTAATATATATTATTTGCGGTTTGACCGATAGATTTAAATTGTCCTATGAAAAAAACAGCAGATGAAAAACCCAGGCATAGCAGTCAAGGCACTCATAATCAACAAGCGAGGCAAAGTCCTCCTCATAAAGCGTGATGAGAATGACTCCCACAAGCCTGGCACATGGGACTTCCCAGGAGGAAGGCTTGAGCCTGGAGAAAATCCTTTTGAGGGCCTCAGGAGGGAGACAATGGAGGAGACAGGATTGGATATAGAGGTGAAAAGCCCGCTTAATATCCATCATTTCACACGGGATGACGGCCAGGTCATCACGATGATAACCTTTCTCTGCATAGTCAAGGCTGACGAAGTGTCGCTCAGCAGCGAGCATACTGAATTTGCATGGCTCAAGCCAGACCCGGCAATCCCCCTTGTACATGAGGCATTCCAGAAGGACATAAGAAATTATGCTGAATTTTTCTCAAGGGAATCAGAATCCTGATCCGCAGTATGGGCAGTCGTTGTAAATCTTCTTGTACACGAACACATACCCGCAGCTCCTGCACTTGAGCTTCATGCCTTCCTCGAGATGAGGCCGTTTCGGATGGAGTGCCTGCTTCTCCCTGTAGAGCCTTTCAAGCTGCTCATCCTCAGAATCCCAGCCTGCAGGCCTGTCAGGCTTTGGTTGTGAAGCCTCTTTTACTGGCTCCTTTTTCTTTCCTGCCTTTTTCATGCAGTCTGGGCAGACCATCATGCCATGCACAGCAGATAATTTATAAGAGCCGGCCCTCGCCATCCCACCGCAGTTCTTGCATTTGACATTCACATCAGCGCTGTCCATACAGGACTCACAGGATTAAGTAGTATTTAAATCTATTCATGACCCCAAACATGGAATAATTAAACCTGTCTGCATGTGCCTGATGCAGAAATTCTATCATTTCTTTTAGTGAATAAGGATTGTTCCATATCAGATTTGGTCATCCGTTGGACGATATTTTCCATGACAAAATTTTTATTGCATCAGAATCCCCTGCTATCCAGGAGGGGGGCTTTGATAAGATTTATAAAGCATGAGGCCCAGCCATTTCATAGGGGAGTGATTATGGCAGACATCATAACTATCAAGGGGCTGACAAAGAGATTCGGCGACTTCGTTGCAGTAAACAGCATAAGCCTCAAGGTGAAAGAGGGTGAGATATTCGGATTCCTCGGGCCGAACGGAGCTGGAAAGACCACGACGATAAGCATGATGACTACGCTTATGAAGCCTACTTCCGGCAGCGCGAAGATTGCAGGCCATGACCTTCTTGAAGAGGGAGTCGAGATAAGGAGCATCATAGGAGTCGTGCCTCAGTCTTTCTCACTTTTCCCTGAATTGACTGCAGAGGAAAATCTGGCATACATCGGCAAGCTCTACGGTATGAGCAGGCCTCAGATAGAGAAGAGGAGCACTTTTCTTCTCAAGACAGTCCAGCTTAACGAGCAGAGGGACAGGATATCAGGCGTCTTCTCAGGCGGGATGAAGCAGAGGCTCTCGCTTGCTGCAAGCATAATGTCAGACCCGAAGATCCTATTCATGGACGAGCCTACTACCGGCCTTGACCCCCAGAGCAGGATAGCGATGAGAGAGCTTACAAAGACCCTCAACAAGAGTGGCATGACTATAATCTACACAACCCATGATATGGATGAGGCAGAGAAGATCTGCGACACTATTACCATCATGGACAAGGGCAATATAATCGCTAATGGGACGAGCGACGAGCTCAAGAAGCTGAGCAAGAACCCGACAATGATTAGCCTGGTGCTTGAGAAGCCCACAAAAGACATAGTCGCACAGCTTTCGAAGCTGGATTTTGTCAGCACTGTACAGACAGAGGGCGAATCCATAATCCTTACAGCCAAAAAGCAGATCGATGTCTGTTCAGAGCTCATTGATTTCCTCAAGAGACGCAACCACAAGGTCCTGGAGATTAACATCAACAAGCCTTCATTAGAGGACGTGTTCATCCGTCTGACAAGCAAGGAGCTGAGGGACTGATGGCAAAAGAGCAGCATGAGAAGGCAATCGACATCAGGAAGATAGGTGCAATCATCCAGAAGAACTGGGTCGTCTTGACAAGGGACAAGACAAGGCTCATGCCGCTGATACTCTTCCCTGTGTTCATGATACTCGTATTCGGATATACCACAGGCAACATCCCAAAGCACCTTACAACAGCGATTGTGGACTATGACAATACCCAGACATCCCAGCAGTTCATCAAGGAGATCTCAGCTAGCGATGTCCTGTCGGTAAAATACATGGTGAGCACAGAAGGGGAGGCAAGAAGGCTCCTGGACTCGGGCAAGGTCAGGTCCATAATTGAGATCCCCCAGGCCTTTGAGGCTGATATTCAGGACGGTGTCCAGACCCAAATAACACTGATAGTTGATGAGTCTGATTCTGCAGTCATGCAGACAGTCCAGAGTACGCTCGGAGGCATTGTTGGCAATTTTGCTGCACAGATAGGCATGCAGAGGCTTTCAGCCTACCAGCAGGAAGTCTTCAGCCAGGCAGCTACCATTAGCAGGTACGCTACTTCTGCCGGGAATAGTTACCCTGCAATCAGCCAGGAGCTCGGCGTGGCGGATGCTCTGCTCACCAATGCAAAAAGGGGCATGGACAGCAGTGCAGATGCATTGGTCCTTTCAAGCGCACCACTGAGGATATTCATACCCCCACAGGGAATTGGTGATTCCTCTTCCAATGATACCATAGTGCTCAAGCCTCTTGGGTATGGGGCTTCTCAGAATCAGCTTTCCCTTTTCACATCGACATCCACACTCATAGGGAGTGCCCAGGCGATGCTGGGTAAAGCTGCTATCACTTCTGCTCAAGCAGGTGCGCAAGCAGGCATTAGGCAGGATTACAGGACTGTCGATAAGAACGTGAACAAGCCTGTGGAGAAGATGCAGGATTTCACTGGCGCTGATCCGGAAGGGATTCTTGCACCTGTCGTGCTCGATGAAAAGCCAGCCTATGGGACAGGAAAGAGGGGCATCGACTTCCTCATCGCATCGATAATCGCCCTGACCATATTCCAGGGAGCTATCATGGGAATGGGCAGGGCAGTTGCAGGCGAGAAGAGGGAGGGCTCGCTCACAAGGGTGTTTCTGACCCCGACATCGAACACCACCATAGTCCTCGGCACTCTTATATTCTACATCCTGTTCGAGATTTTCAGGTCGACATTCCTAATAATCGTATCGATGATCTTTTTCAGCATCTCAATTGCCGGAAACCTCCTGCTCATAGCTCTCATTATTGTCATTTATGCAGGTGTATCGACAGCCATAGGCATGATAATTTCAAGCCTGGTCAGGACAGAGCAGCAGTATTTTGCGATGTCGATGCTTGTGAGCATGCCTACAATATTCCTTGCAGGTGTGTTTTTCCCATTGCAGGCAATGCCCAAGGTGATGCAGATCCTTGCCGGATTTTTGCCTGTAACATATGCAGGCCAGGCGCTTAGCGGGGTCATGTCAAAAGGGCTTGGCCTGGGCAATATCGCCTATCCAGTACTCATACTCTTTTTATTCCTTGTAGTCATGATAGCCATACTGCTGGCTGTGTTCAAGAGGGATATCGAATGAGGGAGGGATTTACAATGAGAAACGTATTTTCAATGAAGATTATGTTGTTGATTATGATCGCGCTTGCCGGTGTCATGGGCGCATACGCCCTGCAGCCTGATGTCTGGGTCACAGGCTTCAGTGCTAGTCCTGCAGTTGGGAAGGACTTCAACCTGACAGTGGATTTTGTCAACATCCACCCCACAGTTTGCGCAAACGACATCATAATGGACATACAGGCAGGCCCCCCTTTCATCATGAGGGGAATAAGCTCTGTCCCTGTCGGCGACATTTGCTCCGTCGGGGTGCTCTCAGCCACAGTGCCGATGAGCATCGACCCAACTGCAAAAGGCGGGACCTATCAGCTGACTGTGAACACCAACTATCAGACCCAGACCCTTGCACAGTATACGAGCTCAACAGTCCTTAACATTTTCGTGAAAGGCTCCCCTGACCTTGCGGCCCAGCTGATATCCTCAAGCCCTCTGGATGTCTATCCAGGGGACACGGCGACAATCACTTTCGATGTCCAGAACCAGGGCTCGTTCCAGGCACAATCTGTGCAGGCAGGGCTCTCTGCCCAGTCTCCTCTCGACGTCATATGGTCAAAATCAAAGGACTCCCTCGGGCTGCTCGACGCCAAGCAGGAAAGGACTGCAGATTTCGCAGTCGAAGTGCCGAAGGACGCTGATTCAGGCACATACCAGCTCTCACTCAAGTTAACATATCAGGATGAGAATCTGCAGAGCATGACAAGCCTCATGACATTCGACATGGTCGTCAAGAACAAGGCGAAGTTTGATGCTATCAATAACTCATCAGATCTCCTCTTCAGGAACCAAAACGCGAAGGTTGTGAGCTTCTCGCTCAAGAATACTGGCACTGACATTGCTAAGAAGGTAAGAGTCAGGATGCTGCCCATGTTTCCGTTCTCGACAGACGGCACAGTCAGGTATGTCGACGAGATTGACCCCGGCCAGCAGGCTGATGTGGAATTCGTTGTGAACACCGACAAGTCAGCAACACAGGGCATATACAGCCTTGACCTTCTTGTGGACTGGGAAGACGCCCAGGGAAAGAGTTTCGAGGATACGACACAGATAGCACTGGCCATACAGCATGAAGGCCTGTTCAGGCAGATTTTCATCAACTACTGGTATCTCTGGCTCGTCGCAATTATCTTCGCAATCATCCTGCTCGTGAGGAGGATGAAGGGTAAGAAGAAATAGGATTACATAGATTAATTTTTCTTTCTTATTTAACTTAGAGATAAGAAATTAACTCAGTTGTAGATGTATAATACTCATTGTATTAGCATATTCTGCAATCATATTTTAAATGAGTATAATCCCAGAGTATCTCATCCCTAACAGCATTTTCAGAAGCCCATTCTTTGAAACCAAGAGCTTTATATATATCACGAGCCTTTTGGTTCGAAGTCCTTACTTTAATAGATGTTAAATCTCTGTCCATTACATCCTGCAAGCATTCTTTTACAAGGGTAGTACCTATTCCCTGGCCTCTGGCTGACTCTCTGACTGCCAGTGTATGGAGGAAGGGTTCATTTTCTGCATAGACCTTGCCGGTTTGCTTATTTTTATAGTTGCTGGAGTAATGCCAACCGATGAATCCTTTCACATTCTCTTTAAAATACACCAAAGCCTGACCATCTCTCTGCAGATACTCATCAAAATACACATCAAATTGACCAGGTCCGACCAGTGAAGAGATATTTGGATCTGATGCTATCTCTGTGAATATCTCCTCTAACTGATTCCTCATTTCTGGAGAGTAAGGAATTATCATAAAAGGATTAAAGCAGTTAGGATATATAAATATTCATATAAATATATGAGAATACTCAGCACGTTTATTTATACATGTAGTGGAACTCGTTTCTCTTGCCTGTGTTCTTGTACTTGATGAGCTGGCTCTTGCGCAGCTTCTTGAGGCTCATGGTGACAGAGCCTATAGAGACTCCTGTCTCGAGGCTTATCTGTTTAGAAGTATACCATCTCCCCTTGTGTTCCTTCAGAAAATTATAGACCTCTTGCTGCCCCATTTCCTTAAATTATGAGGTCTAACTATATAAATCTTTGGGTATATTAGATAGTATTTATAAAAGGATTAACTCTTTTGTGGTGAATCGCCTTGTAAGACCTTCAGAAGCCTGTTATGGTTCTTGAGCCCGTCCTTGAGCTTCTTCTCGAAAAGCTCATCCCTGGCGACAAGAAGCTCGTCAAGAAGGTTCACTGTACCCTCTGTCTCGATAAAGAAATTCTCGACTTCTCCTATCTCTGTTGTGAACCTGACCTTTGATTCTGTCATGCACCAGGGAGATTGCATCATCATTTATATAATTTGCTGTATGATGAGCATTATGACTCCGAAAAGGACGAGCGAAAAATATGCCTGCTTCGACCAGTGAAGTATCTTCTTGCCGTCGAAATTCAGGAAAGGCAGCAGGTTGAAGAGGCCAATCCAGGTGTTTATCAGGAGGCCGAATCTGGCCACTGTCGATACAAGTCCCAGTCCCATAAGTGCAAACGGCAAAAACAGCATTGCAAGGATGAAATTGGTCAGAGGCCCTGCAATGGATATATGGCCATTCTGCCTGGGACTGACCCTGCCTGCAATCATCACTGCCCCTGGAGCGGCAAATATGAAGCCTAGAAAAGAGAATACTATTGCAAGGATTAGCATCTGGTCATTCGACCGGAACTCTGCAAAGCAGTTGTACCTCTGTGCTACTAGTTTGTGGCCGAGCTCATGGAGGAGGAATGCTGAGCCTACGCACACTGCAGATATGATAAATCCTGTAAGTAGCGCTGATGCAGAATAATCTGTGCTTAGGATCACGGTGAAGGCTATGGTGATTGCACCCCATGCCTTGAGCAGGTCCCTGACCTCGACATCCGATGTCCTTATCCCAAAGAGCTTCCTTGGCCTTGCAGGCATTGCATAGTACATAGGCCATGCATAAACACCCATGTTTTATAAAGATTTATATAAGATTGCCTGCACCATGGCTAATGGGTGATCATCATGGATGACTGCATATTCTGCAAGATATTAAACAAGGAGATTCCTGCTGCAAAGGTATTTGAGAACGACCATGTCCTGGCATTCCTCGACATAATGCCTGTGAACAAAGGGCATTGCCTGGTCATACCGAAAATGCATTTCGAGACTCTAGATGATGTCCCGGACACGGAGCTTGCTGAGCTCATGAAGGGTGTGAAAAAGACTGCAAAGGCAGTGATGAACATTGTCTCTGCACAGGGCTACAATGTCCAGATGAACAATCACAAGGCAGCCGGGCAGATGGTGCCTCATGCCCATATCCATATAGTCCCGAGGTTCTCAGGCGACGGGCTGAAGCTATGGCCGGGCGGAAAATATGCCGAGGGTGAGAAGGAGGCTCTGGCCAGGAAGATATCATCTCTTGTAGGCTAAAGTCAATATGGCTCTCAGAGCGACTATCATCGATGCTGGTATAACGAAGATGATCAGGTTGTTTAGCATCCTCTGCAGTGTTGCGCCGATGACAGATATCCCGCTAAAGGCAGGAGAGCCGAGGCTTGATATCACCACCATGGACAATGATGCCAGAAGGAATGTCATGGCGTCGTTTCCTGTCACATTCAGGAGACCAACCAATACCCCAAGAACGACCAGTATGGAGACGACCTGCGGTGTCAGCCTGAAGAACCCGGAAAGGATTGCTATAAGGACCCCTATTATGAAAGACCATGTCCCTATCTTAGATATTAGGTTTGATGTCCTTCTCTTCATCCTATTTCACTTCTGCAGAGGTTAAACTAGAAACCTTTATAAAAGTGTTGTTTTTTTTTCAATCCCATGCCGGCGTAGCTCAGCCTGGTTAGAGCGCTAGACTCATATGTTTTGAGTGATGAGGGTGCATTCCCGATGAAAAGACTCGACCGGGTCATCTAGAGGTCGCGGGTTCAGATCCCGTCGCCGGCACCTTTTTTCCATTGCATCCCATCTGAATACTGCCATCAGGAAATACCAAGAGAACTAGTCGGGTCACACCCTTACTTGTCAGCTGATGGATAATTTATCCCTTCACACGAACTCAAATGTGCTTTCGTCATCATCATTGATGACCATCTTGACTTTCAATTCCTTCTCACCGAAGACCTGCTTTGTGCCGAGAATCGGCTTGAGCTTCTGGACACTATCATAGTCCCAGATAGTCCAGATCTTATCGGCCTCTTCTCCATTCTCCCTCGTGACATAGCACTTGAAGAGATACCCTGATGGGAAGCTACCGAATGTCCAGTCAGAAACAGTCAACTCTTTTGTCTCTCCATCTTCAAATTTGAGGTATTCGGCTGTAAAACCTCTCTGTTCAGATGTTTTTTTCCAATTTGCCATGAATATTAAATAAAGAGAACATTTATAAAATTAATGGAAAAAAATTCACATTCCCGGCATCCCCCCCATTCCAGGAGGCATGCCGCCCGGAGGCATATCGCCTGAGCCTCCGCCTGCTGATGCAATAACATCGTCAATCCTCAGTATCATCACTGCCACCTCAGAGGCAGAGCTCACTGCCTGGGTCTTTATCTTCAGCGGTTCGATGACACCATTTTTCCATGCATCCATGGTCTTTCCTGTGAACACGTTAATTCCTGCCCATTTCTTCCCCTTGTCATGCGCAGCCTTGAGGTCTGCAAGTACATCAATAGGGTCCAGGCCCGCATTCTCTGCAAGTGTCCTCGGTATTATCTCCATCGAGTCAGCAAAAGCCTTGACAGCCAGCTGCTCCCTTCCTGAAAGTGATTCTGAATACTTCCTAATCTCTTTTGCAAGCTCCATCTCAGGAGCCCCTGCGCCGGCAAGGACCTTCCCGCCTTTTATCGCGCTTGCAAGGTCGCCGACAGCATCCTCGACAGCTCGTTTGATCTCGTCGACAACATGCTCAGTTCCGCCCCTGACGAGGAGGGTCACTGATTTTGGGTTTTTGCAGTCCCTGATATAAGTCATCTCCTCATCGCCGACTTTGGTCTCCTCGACAATCCCTGCCTTTCCAAGATCTGAGGCTGAGAGGTCATCAAGGTTTGTGACAACCGAACCCCCTGTCGCCCGGGCCAGCTTCTCCATGTCAGACTTCTTGACCCTCCTTACAGCCATGATTCCTTTCTTTGCTAGAAAATGCTGGGCCAGGTCGTCGATGCCCTTCTGGCAGAGAAGCACATTTGCGCCGGACTTGGCGACCTTCTCAACCATGTCCCTAAGCATAGTCTCCTCCTGCCTGAGAAAGCCTTGCAGCTGTGTGGGGTCTGTAATCTGGATCTTGGCGTCTATCTCTGTATTTTTTATCTCCAATGCAGAGTCAAGGAGCGCAATCTTTGCATTCCTTGTTATCTTTGGCATCGCTGAATGCACCCTCTCCTTGTCTATGACTATGCCATTGATGAGCTCTGATTCATTGTAGGACGCCCCCACTTTCTTCTCTATCTTGATGTCATCAAGGTTGATGGATATCCTTCCTCCCTCTTTGTCCATGACCTGGAGCACTGCTCTGACTGCAAGACCTGCAAGGATGTCCTTGGCTGACTCGGCACCCTTGCCTGTCATCGCTGTCCCTGCTATCTTCTTAAGAAGGTCTGTATCTTTGTCTGTTATCGGCTCAGCAAGCGCATTGAGCACTTCCTGGGCCTTTTCTGCCCCCATCCTGTAGCCCCTTGCAATGACCGTTGGATGGATGTCCTGCTCTAGCAGGTCTTCAGCTTTCTTGAGGAACTCTCCTGCAAGCACGACAGCCGTGGTTGTGCCGTCGCCAACCTCGTTCTCCTGCGTCTTTGCGACCTCGACTATCATCTTTGCAGACGGATGCTCGATTGTCATCTCTTCAAGTATGGTCACACCGTCATTTGTGACGACGACATCTCCGAGAGAGTCCACAAGCATCTTGTCCATTCCCTTGGGACCGAGAGTGGTCCTAACAGTCTCAGCAACCATCTTGGCTGCCATGATATTGTTCTTCTGAGCATTCCTGCCCTGGGAGCGCTGGGTCCCTTCTGGCAGGATAAATATGGGTTGTACCTGGTTTGACATGAATATCCCTCCTGTTCTTTTCTCATATAATTTTTATTCATGTGTGAATTTCAGGATTTTATATAAAGATTGCGGTGGCAGGCAGGCTCCCATTTTTGAACCGCAATGCTTATAAAATGCGTCCGTATCCTGCACTTTGAATGAAAAGAAGTTATCTCTTGCTGGTATTCATGGTACTGATGCCGCTTTCAATGGCCAAGACTTATCATATGAACCTGCTTGCAGTCTCCGAGTCTACTGATAAGCCCCAGGGCATGGTCGCTGACCTCTATCTTGACCTTGTCCCCGGGACTGGAAGGGTCTTTATAGACACATTCCCTTTCACCAGGGTGGACACGCAGATATCGACGAGATTCGGCAGGAGCATTGCATGCAGCTATCTCCAGCTTGACTGCTCACGCCTTGACTTCTTCTACACCATAAGGTCCAATTCTGCAATAGTAGGTGGTCCCAGCGCAGGGAGTGCGCTTGCTGTCCTTACAGCAGCAGCACTCGAAGACAGGCCTTTTGATAAGAAAATCGCTATAACAGGAACCATCAACTCAGGCGGACTCATCGGACCTGTCGGCGGCATACAGGACAAGATAAAGGCTGCTGCCGACTACAACCTGTCAAAGGTCCTCATACCCAAAGGCGAGAGGTATGTCACTAATGATGTGAATGGGACAAATGTGACTGTCGACCTATATGAATACGGGAAGAACCTAGGCATAGAAGTTCTCGAGGTATCGACAATAGACGAGGCATACTACCAGTTCACCGGCGTGAGCCATAAGAAGGACTACAAGGAAGTCAATATGACTCCGCAATATACTGATACGATGGAGAAGATATCAGGCCAGCTGTGCAAAAGGTCTGAGGCACTGTCAGCAAAAGTCGCGCAGGCAGGTTCTGCCAATTTCCTGTCAGCCCAGAACCTGACAGAGAAAGCTCACCTTGCAGAGAGCATGGGCGAGTATTATTCAAGGGCGAGCTACTGCTTCGGGGCAAACATCAGGCTCACAGACCAGATACTTAAGGAAAGCAACATCAGCATTGAGAAGCTCAAAGAAAAGATTGTTGCTGTAGGCGATAATATCACGGTCTTTGAGGCTAATATCGAAGCAAGGAAACTTGCGACACTGACGGATCTTCAGACATATGAGATAGTGAGGGAAAGGCTCATTGACTCCGAGAATTATCTCAACCTGAGTTCTGAAAGCCTCAACAGCAATGAGACTGCTGATTCAGTATATTTTCTGTCTTATGGTATAGAGAGGCTTTACAGCGCAGCCTCGTGGAGCTCATTTTTCGGCCTTGAGGGCAAGAACCTTGTCCTGAACCAGGCAACATTGAGGAATTCCTGCATCGAGAAGCTCTCAGAGGCAGAGGAGAGGTACCAGTATGTACAGCTATATCTGCCGAACCAGTTGAGCGATACAAGGGCCTTGCTTGACAGGGTATATGAAGATCAGAAGTCCGGCGAATACTCCCTATGCCTTTTTGAGGCAAGCAAGGCAAAGGCTGAGGCGGATGTGGTTCTTGGCATCATCGGGATATCAGGAGAGCAGGTGAAGAGCTATCTTGATACAAAGCTCAGCCTTGCAAATGATCAGATTGCATCGCAGCTGGACAAGGGTAACCTGCCCATACTAGGATACAGCTACTTTGAATATGCAAAGACCCTCAGGGATTCTGACATTTATTCTGCCCTGATATATACAGAATATGCCCTGGAGCTTAGCAACCTTGATATCTATTTCTCAAATGAGAAGAAGAAGACCATCACACTGCCTGATAAGAGATTTTTCTGGGTATTTGTCCTCGGCCTGGCAATCGGGATTGCCATCGGATTTATTGCATGGCCCAAGAATAGAAATGAACAGGACCATATCAGCATTAAGATACGCAGGACAAAAAGATTGCCAAGGATAAACAAGTTGAAGAGAAAGCAATGAAAAACCCTTGCAAACACCCACTAGGTGAGTGTTTGCGCGGGAAAAAGAGGTGATTATGAAATTTCTGAAGGTGTAATCTGCCCCAAACCCGATTATTACTTTAGAGTAACTAAACATATATTTAAACTTTTCGGTTTTTGAACATTTTAGAGTAGTAACAAAATTGCTTATATTATTAACTGATTAGTCACGAAAATGAGATGCAAAAAATGCAGAAGAGTGATAGGCAGGGGCGAATTCTGCAGGCCATGCCTTGTCAAGGTCATCGAAAGGAGGGTAAGGAAGCATATGAGGTTGGATGCTGTAATTAAGAAAGGCTCACGGATCCTGGTCATGGACCCACTGTCAGGCTATTTTGCCAGGGCTCTTCTGCCCGTCGTGGAAATCATCAGGAAGCCGAAGTCATCCTTTGGCATCAAATCATGGGACAATACAATCTACAATAACATCATGCTCAGGCATCACATAAGACAAAACAGGATAGACATCGCTTTTGCCCCCCTGCCTATGGAAACAGGGCTAGAGGATTATATCAGAAAGCTGTTTTTGGGAAAAACATCAATGGTTATTAAGCGAGGCAGGATATTCCCTCTGTTCTCCCAGGTTACGACAGAAGAGCTTGCATTATTCTGCGATTACAAGAGACTAAGGTTTACACCTGCCAAAGGTAAGATCATGAACCTCCTCAGAATGATGGAGGAGAGTTACCCAGGTACCAAGGCATCATTTGCAAAGGCAATAAAACAGCAAAATATTAAATAACAAGGTATATAAGCAATAAGATGGGAAAAGGAATACTCGTGCTTCTCGTGGTCCTGCTCTTCATCGCAGGCATGGGGCTTATCGCATACTCATTGTTCTCCACAGTAAGAGTGATGCCAAGGTTGTCAAACATGACAAAAGATATGGGAAACCCAAATACCTTCACCCATCCATCATTCTATATAAGGGACATCCATTTCTATAGCGACCCTATGAACGATACTGACATCTGCGCCACCCTCGCAAGAAAGCAGATAGTCATCGCAAGAGCAGAGTTCAGCACAGAAAAGAAGGTGGATACCTGCGACCTATTGATTGACGGGACCATGCAAAAGGAAGTTATGCCATATTTTCCGGAATGCAGGGAAATGTGCGCACAGGAGGTGGAGCTTGTCATAGACATTGAGAAAAAAGATATTTATTCAGATCACCTGGCAAAGCTCTGTTGTGGTGGAATCTGCGCAGAGAAGGCTCTTTCTGCCCTGTGTGAAAATCCCTAAAGGTATGCGCCCAGGATATACCCGAGCACAAGACCGATGAAGACACCAACAAGGATATCTCTTATCCTCAGATAGATATTTGTCTTGATATGCTCGAAAGGATGTTTCTCATGGAGGCCTTTCAGAGGCCCGGCTGCGATTATCCCTGTATCATGCATGACTTCCTCAATCTTTTTGGGTTCCTCGCTGACCTCGAATGAGTCTGTCTCCTCGGGCTCCATTTCGGCAGGCTGCTGTTCAGGAGGCTTTCCAGGGCTCTCAAGGTCATCAGGGATCCTGTCGATCCCCATCGTGTCACTCTTGAGGCTTTCCAGACTTTCCCTGATCTTCTTGACCTCTATCTTCTTCTCGAGGAGTGATATCCTGTCAGCGATTATCTGCTTTGTCTTGTCAAAATCAAGGGTCTTTTCCATGATATCGGCAAGCTCATCATCGCCCACAGAATTCCTGACCCAGTTTGCGAAATCATTCTTCCCGTCATTAACATGATGCTCGAAGCTTTCCGCGCTTATCTCACCGAGAACACTCTGCAGCTGCCTGAGGTTTTTTATCTCTCCTCCCTTATGTGTCCTGAAAGTATTCTCAGGTTGCACATCTGCCAGTTTTTTTTCTTCATCTATCATCTTGGAACCACCTACCCCAGGGATTTGACAATATGCCTCAGCATCTGTAGCTGGGTGTCTTTTTTTGAGCTTATTCCCATCAGGGCATCAGCAAGCTCGATCTCGCCGATAACCTCCCTGACCCAGTTTGCGAAATCGTTCTTTGTCTCATTGACATGATGATGGAACATGCTGTCATCCAGGTTCTCAAGCTCCAGTGCCAGAGCAGGCAGGTCCCTGACAGCCTTACCGTTGACAATTATAAATGAGAATTCCGGCCTGACCTTCTTTAGGACATTGGGCCTTGATTTTTTAGTCTTGCCCTTGACCTTCTTAACTACCATAACAACCACCCCTTTTTCATTAATATTATGACAACTAATATAAAAATATTTCTTTTTAACTTGCAGCATCCGGCTCGAGGAGCATGCTCGGTCGTTCTGAGAGCTGCAACTTGATTCCTGCTTCAGGTTTTGCACTTGCAGGCTCCCGGCTCTTTTCCCTCAATCTGGCTATGATGTCATTAAGTATGTTCATGAAAGCGATGAACGACTCATATGGGCTGTCATACGGGTTGAAGTACTTGTGTACATCACCGTCAGAGAACCATTTTGTGCACATGTAATAGAAATGGTCTGAAGTGGTCAGCTTTCTCCAGTCGTCGATCAGTTTCCTGTCATTGCTTGACATGACGTTCTTTTCAAGCCTGTAGAGCTCCTGCAGGGAATTCTTCTGCATGTCATTGCCAAGCCAGGCAGAGAGGTCTCTCTCGATGTCTGCCCAGGATATGAAATTGTGGATGTCCAGCTCTGATTTAGAGTCATACCTTGCGACTGCCTCTGCCGGGGTAAGGAAATCATTGTCAGGGTGCCTCAGGATATGGTCCGGGAAATGCCTCAGGAACTCAAATATCCCTGTGTCCTCCCACTGATGCTCTCCAAGGGTCTCATAGTCCATGAAGAGGTTGACGACCTCTCCGTTTCCGTTGACTGCATTTATCCATTGGACGAACTTGTCAGCTGTGAGAGGCCACTCCTTCCAGCCCTTGTTCGAGAACCGGAAAGCTACGTCATCGCTCAATTTGTAGTTCTTGAGCATGAGCTTTATCTTCTTGCATGTGACAGGGGTGTATAGGAAATTCGGCGACCGCCAGCCGAGGATATGGTCTGCGCCCTCGGCCAGTATGCCCTTGTAGCCCATTTTCTCGATAAAATTTGCAAGCTCGTTATTATATATCAATTCTGTGTTCCGGAATACCTTAGGTTCTGTGTCGAATAGCCTCCTGAGAATCTGTTTGTGGAGGCTCACCTGGCTCTTGAACTCTTCCTTTGAATAGAGATAGCTGAGGCTATGGTGATAGGTTTCTGAGAGGAATTCCACGCATCCGGTCTCTGAAAGCCTCCTGAAGCTCTCGATGACCTCAGGCGTATATTTCTCGAACTGCTCAAGGACCACGCCTGTTATTGAGAATGCACACTTGAACCTGCCACCTGTCTTCTTGATCAGTTCAAGGAGTATGGCATTTGCCGGAAGATAGCATTTATTGGCGACTTTTCTGCAAATCTCCTCATTTTTCTTATCATCGAAATAATCATGATTCTTCCCTATGTCGAATACGCTGTATCTTCTCAGCCTGAACGGCTGGTGTACCTGGAAATATATGCATACGCTTACCACTTGCACCCCCTCTGTTTGCTAATCCTCCCTAATGTAAGACACTGTTGTATACATCAATGCATTTTTTTGCAGGCAGGTCCCAGTTGAACTTGTAGACCTCCCTCAGCCCGTTCTCCTTCATCTCCCTGTGAAGCGAGCTGTACTTGAGCACAGCGAGCATCTTGCTGCTCATCTGGTCGATGTCCCAGAAATCGACCTTCAGGCAGTGGTTGAGCACCTCAGATACTCCTGAATTCCTGGATATCAGCACAGGGGTCCCGTTCCTCATGGACTCAAGAGGGGTTATACCGAATGGCTCAGAAACAGAAGGCATGACATATAGGTTTGCCATCCTGTAAGCCCTGTCGATGTCCTTTCCCCGGAGAAACCCTGTGAATAATACCTTGTTTGCGATGCCGAGCCTTGCAGCCTCCTCTATCATGAAGCCCTCCATATCCCCGCTTCCTGCAACCACAAACTTGACATCTGGGTCCATCTCAAGTACCCGTTTTGCTGCATATAGGAAATATTCAGGCCCTTTCTGGAGCGTTATCCTACCCAGGAACAGCACGACCTTGTCATCCTGCCTGATGCAGCTCTCGTTATCACAGCATGTGAAATCTACAGCATTGTGAACAACCTCGACCTTGTCCGGACTTATGCCATAGTGCTCGACAACCTTGCCCTTGGTGAAATTGCTCACTGCGATTATCTTGTCAGCCTCGTGGAACCCATGCCTCTCGATATCATAGACATGCTGGTTGACATTGCCCCCTGTCCTGTCGAACTCAGTAGCGTGTATGTGGACGACCAGGGGCTTGCCGGTCGAGTGCTTCGCTCTTATCCCAGCAGGATATGTCATCCAGTCATGGGCATGGATGACATCGAACTGTTCAAAGGATGAAATGATATTGACTTTCTCAGAATACTTGTGCACTTCCTCATAGAGGTCTGAGCCGTAAAGGCTTTCATGTATTTCCCTCATATCCCCCTGCTTGAGGCATTTGTGCTTGTTGTACCTCTCAAGGTACTCATCTGATGAGATATAGGGTGCCAGAAGGGAATTGACCTCTAAGAACCGAATCCTGTCATCATCTACAAAGACATTGCTTGCGACTATGAGGTTCACATGGGACGGGCTCTGGCTCCCTCCTGCCTTTGGCAAGACAAATGTGACATTGATGTCATTGTTTGCAAGACCCTTGGTAAGACCCTCGCAGGCTGTGCCAAGCCCTCCTGAACTGTATGGCGGAAACTCCCAGCCAAGCATCAGCACCTTCATATTCTCCTCTTTATTGAACAGACCATCTTTAACTTAAATGACTAGTCATACTAATCTACTGTCATGCCTATTTATGTTTTTTTGGCATGTCATCCTTTATAAATCTTTTTATATTGGATTTATATATCATTTTTTTATGTTAATAATGCTATAATAAAAACATATATATATCACATATGCAAACCTCGTAACACAACAAGTAGCTTATTTCAGTAAAAATGACCAGTATAAACCTTGATGAGTACGAGAAGAGCATCCTGAAGGAGCTTGTCATAAATCCCAGGCTCAGCGACAACAAGATATCCCAGCTGACTAAGATTCCAGTCAAGACAGTCAACAGGAAGAGGAAAGGGCTTGAAAAGAGGGGGATTGTCAGATACATTGCCGCAGTCAATAATGGCCCGGAAGGGACGGATGACTTCGGTGCGACAGTCATGTACATTATCAAGTTCAGGTACGGTGTCTACCGGAAGCAGTTTCTTGATGCTTATCAGAACGTCCCCCTGACAGACAAAGAGATAAAACATATCAGCTTCAAGTGGCTGGGGGAGAATGATGGCCATCTCCTGCTCATCCTTTTCATTGAATCAAGGAAATTTTCTGACATCCTGGAGATCTACAATGTCGAGATTATATCAAAGCTCATCAAGATCCTGGGGCCAAACCTTATTGAAGACACGACAGCCATACCCATAACCTCGATGCTTTCATTCTTCCACAATTACGAGCCTATCATCAACATGCCAAAGGAGAAGATAAAGGAGCACTGGCCGAGAAGCATGGTGTTTGTGAGCGACAGATAGCAAGATTTAAATAATCACATCAATGTTCTGCATATCCATGAAGATTCTCGCATTCACTGACTTGCACGGCTCAAGAAAGACCCTCAAGCAGGTCATCGAAAAGTCAAAGGATGCAGGCCTTGTCATCTGCTGTGGAGATCTTACCATCTTTGAGCAGGACCTGAACACTCTGCTCGGGAGGTTTGACAGCATCAAAAAGCCGGTCCTCATAATCCCCGGCAACCATGAGAACAGCATGAGATTGAAGAAAGTCTGTTCAGATTTCAAAAATATCGTTTACATGGACGGACGGGCATTCGAGAGCGATGAGTTCATCATACTCGGGGCCGAGGGAAACGGCTTCTCCATCGTGGACAGGCAATTCGACAAGGTTGCTAAATCATTCCAGAAGATACTCAAGAGCAGGAAGGGAGACAAGAAATACATCCTCATGACCCATGCCCCGCCCTACGAAACGAAGCTTGACAGGCTCTTTGACACGGGCCACTGCGGTAACAAGAGCATACGGAATTTCATCCTCAAGTCAAAGCCCGCCTTTGCCTTCTCAGGCCATATCCACGAGAACAGCGGGAAGAAGGACAGGCTTGGCGACACTACCATAATCAACCCCGGCCCGCATGGTATGCTTGTCCGGGTTTAGCTGCTTCTGGAGGTAATAGTCGAATCCCTTTGCTATAGCCTCGAGGCTTGCCTTGAAAATGTTTGCATTCACACCGACTGTTGCCCATTCTTCATTATGATTGGCATACTGAGTGTAGACCCTCACAGTTGATTTTTCACCCAGGTCCTCTGCTATCCTCACTTTGTAATCCATTAGGTGGACCTTGTCAATTATGGGATATTCTGAAGCGATGCTGTTTCTTAATGCCTGGTAGCTGACATCCACAGGTCCGACATCTCCTCCTCTTAGACCGACGACATTCTGCTTTTGCTCGCCGCCCACTTCTGCAAACACAACACATTCGTTGTAGTCCTCTCCCCACATGTTAGTGCTCAGGATCTTATGCCCGATTACCCTGAAAAACTGCCGGTAATTCCCTATGTGCTTCCTTGTCAGGAGGTATTTCTCAGCTGGCAGGCCATCGATGTCATACATCTTCTCTTCCATATGCTTGAGCTCATCCAGCATCTGCTTTGCCCGAGTATCCTTCTTTGATATTTCATATCCGAATCGGTTTACGATATCAACAATATTTGCTGAGCCTGACTGGTCAGACGAGACAATCCTGAGCCTGTTTCCTACTAATGCAGGGTCTATATGCGTATAGGATACCCCTTTTAAAACTGCATCGACGTGTATCCCGCCTTTCTGGGCAAAGGCTGATTCTCCGGTATAGTGCCTTGTGGCCCTTGGTTTTAGGTTTGCAAGCGTGTCGAATGTCCTGCTTACCTGCGTGAGCTGATCCAGCTTCACATTGGTCTTGTAATTTTTCTTGAGCATCAGGTTAGGAAGAATGGCACATAAATCTGCATTCCCGACCCTCTCACCATATCCATTGATTGTTCCCTGGACCTGCTGTACCATATGGGCAACCCTGGAAGTTGATGCCACTGACTCACCGCTATCATCATGGAGATGTATTCCAAGTTCGCTCTTTATCCCTTCCTTATCGAAGAATTCCCTGACCCTGGAGACCTTATCAAAAATCTCATCGCTCAGACATCCTCCATTTGTGTCGCACAGGATGATTGCATCTGCGCCAGCATCTACAGCTGTTTTGATGCATTTGAGAGCATAATCTTCATTGTCCTTGAACCCGTCAAAAAAATGTTCTGCATCATATATCACTTCCCGACCATGTGACTTCAGATGACCCACGCTTTGGGCTATCGCTTCAAGGTTCTCGTCAGGAGTCATTTTGAGCTGCTTGAACACATGGTCAAGCCATGTCTTTCCGAATATTGTTGTCACTGGAGCTTCTGTCTCAAGGAGTAGTCTGAGGTTGTTGTCTTCTTCGGCAGAGATTCCCTTGAGCCTTGTCGAGCCGAATGCCGCTAGCTTCGAGTGCTCAAGGCTATAGCTCCTGGCTTTCTGGAAACAATCGATGACACTGGGGCTGTTGGAAGGCCATCCGAGCTCAATATAATCGACCCCGAACCTGTCCAATACCTGCATGAAGTTCAACCTGTCCCTTGTAGTGAACTTCACTTCTTCTGCCTGTGTCCCGTCCCTTAGAGACGTATCATATATCCTCATTTTTAATTGTTCCATTTTTTCGATACCCCTGTTCCTGTTTTTTGTTATATTCTCATCTCTATTGGATTATTACACGGGTCCAGAATATTATCGGACCCTTAACTGATAATGATGATGGTAGGCAGAATCGAGATGAGCATGATTAGTTTGCCTGTCATGAACTTATCAGTTTGAAAACTAGTATTTAAACTTATTGGATATTGAAAAGATGAAAAATGGAAATAAAATTGAAGAGAATAGTCCTAGCCGCTCTTGCTGTCTTGTGCAGGGGCAGGCTTAGCCTCTGGAGGATCAGATTCCTTTGCTTCAGCAGCAGGCTCCTGGACAGGGGTCACGTCAGTGACCTTTATGCTGAAATTCAAGACTTTGCCAGCTAAAGGATGGTTCATGTCTATTGAGACGACTTCCTTACCGACGTCAGCTATCTTTGCAGGCAGCTGGTTGCCGTCCGGAAGCTGCATAAGAAGCATCATTCCGGGCTTGAGGTCCTCCTTTGGGAGCTGCTCCCTGGGAACATCCTTGATCATGTCCTTGTTGTAGTCGCCGTATGCTTCGTGGGGCTGGAGGCTGAACTCTTTCTCGTCGCCTTTCTTCATGCCTACAAGGGCCTTCTCAAACCCCATGATGACCTGGCCCTTGCCTACCTCGAAATCAAGCGGATTGCCATGCTTATCTGAGCTGTCGAAGACTGTCCCATCCTCGAATTTACCTGTATATTCAATCTTTACCCTGTCTCCTTTCTGTATCGTCATATTATCATCTCCAAAAAAACAAGCGAGAACTCATTTTTTATGTGAAAAGAACAAGAGATATTATTTAAGTTTTTCGAGTATTGGCGTATTCTGAGGTTTTTAGTTAAATTTATAAATAACCTCTTAACATCAACATGGAATTAGTGAAGAAAAATGGGACTTTACAAACATCTTGCAAACCTCTGGAAAAGGCCGAAAGTTACCAATAGTGAGGAATATAAATCCCGCCTCATCAGGTTGAGAAGGCAGCCCGCGACAAAGCGGATCGAGAGGCCTACAAGGCTGGACAGGGCAAGGACTCTCGGCTACAAGGCAAAAGAGGGCTATATAATCGTCCGACAGAGGGTCCAGCGCGGTGGACACAAGAGGCCCAGGATAAAGGCAGGCAGGAGGACAAAGCGCTTCGGGAGCAGGAAGAATCTCAAGATATCATACCAGCTCATCTCAGAGAAGAGGGCAGCAATGAAATACCCTAACCTGGAGGTCCTCAACAGCTACTGGGTCGCAGAAGACAACAACTATTACTGGTATGAGATAATCTTTGTTGACCCGCTCCATCCAGTAATAAGAAGCGACAGGAAGATCAACTGGATAAGCGAAAAGCAGCACACGAGAAGGGTCTTTCGCGGTCTGACATCCGCAGGGAAGAAATCAAGAGGGCTGCTGAACAAGGGCAAGGGTGCAGAGAAACTCAGGCCTAGCATAAGGGCTAATGAAAGGCTTGGCAAGTGAAACTACCAGTCGTCAAAAGAGCTCATGTCGATATCTACATCTGAATCATCAAGAAGCCCGGCATCATCATTTATGGAATCCACATCAAGGCCCTCATCTGATGCCTGTGTTGTGTCTGCTGGATCTATAGCACTATCCGAAACCTGCAGCGTGTCTGAATCAGCCTGGACAGAACTGCCATCTCCAGCATCATCTGTCACATCGGCTGCATTCGCCGGTGCCTGGCTATTGGTATCCGCCTGAACTGCATCTTCATCGTGCATTCCCTGGCTTGCATCCTGGGAGGCTGACGGCCGTTCAATGCTGCTGCATGATATGATAAATACAGAAATCATTATGATGAGGATAATCCTTCTCATTGTTTCACCTCTATTATTTCAGCCTGATAAATAGTATTTAAATTTTTTCATCAATCCGCCAATATTCCAATACCTTTAAAAATCAGGCATTGTTATCCATGTGCATGGAAAAATCAATCCTGACCTTCTGCAAGAGCTGCGGGGCGATATTCTCAGGCAACAGGTGGCTTCATGAGAAATCCATGCAATCTGCGATTTCAGACATCCTTTTGTCCAGAGGGTACAGGGAATTCACTGTCCGCAATATGGGGGAGGCAGAAAGCCTCATCCGATCAGGAGAAAAAGAAGTCAGGCTGGAGCTTGGATTCAGGGACAGGAAACGCAGAGAGTCAGTCCATCTGAAAATCAGCTACAGTCATTGCAGGGAATGCTCAAGAGCAAAGTCAGGCTATTATGAAGGCATCCTTCAGCTGAGGAACAGGAAGAATGCGGATTTTGAAAACATCCTGGATAGCGCACTCTCAAGGATTGATGCAAGGAAGAATGTATTTGTAGCAAAGA
This sequence comes from uncultured Candidatus Woesearchaeota archaeon, assembly GCA_963717515.1. Classification (GTDB taxonomy): domain Archaea; phylum Nanobdellota; class Nanobdellia; order Woesearchaeales; family DSVV01; genus CAYXZQ01. Next base: position 103,436 of record OY970338.1, on the reverse strand, counting down.
CTGTGGAGTCCAAGGACGGCATCGACCTTTATCTCAGCTCGAACAGGTTCATGGCATCGCTTGGGAAATGGCTCAATGAGAACTATGGCGGGGAGCTCAAATCAAGCAGGAAGCTTTTCACCAGGAGTCATGAGACAGGAAAAGAGGTCTTCAGGGTCACTGTCTTAGTCCGGCTGCCGGATTTCTCAGCAGGAGACATAATCATGGCAGGCAAAAGATACCTCCTGGTGAAGGCTGTCAAGGCCAAGGCAATCACAGGCTCTGACCTAGTGACAGGGAAGAGCCTGAAACAGCCGTATGCAAACCCTGAGAAGATAATCCAGAAATCTAGCATAAGAGAGGCAGTGGTCTCAAGGACAAAGCCACATCTTGAGGTGCTTCACCCAGATTCCTACCAGCCTACAAAGGTGCAGAATGAAAGACTGGTAAACAGGGACAGACTAAGGGTTGTCGAGATAGAGGGAAAACTCTACATGGTAAGCAATAATCATTAAGCAGTCGCTCAGGATTTCCTGTCACGGTTCCTGTACTCATTGATAATATGCTCAAACAGCCTCTTCTTGTCAAGCACCCTGCCAAGCTCCCTCTTTTCTGCAAGCCCGTATCCGTCCATGTAGATGATTTTGAGACCTTTCGGGCTTATCACGATGAAATCAGAGATGTTTTTTGCTTTCTTTTCAGATATGACCACATCAACAAGACCTCTAAGCCTTACGACATTCCTCATGCTTGCGACTGTAGGGTCCCTGACCATTATGATGTCGCCTTTCCTGAACGGCATTTCCCTGTCTTTGATCTCAAAATCCCTGCCCAGGTTTCCCACAATCCTTATGACCTGATAATTATCCATGCTGAATATCATCTTATGCAGCTCTTTTGTCTTCTTCAAAAGCACTGCCATCTCTTTCTTTTGCCTCCTGTTGTCATTTGCAAGGGTTGTTATCTTCCTGTCCTTGAATCTCAGGGCTTCGCTGGCATCACGGCCATAGGACCTTATGATTGTCTTTTGGCCGGCCTTCTCCATCAGGGTATCTCTCTGGGACCTCAGCAGGGCATTCTCTTTTTTCAGTGCATTGTGCTTTTGGAGAAGATTAAGGTAATCCTTTTCAAAATCCCTCCTCTGGAGGATCTTTTTCACAACAGCTTTTTGCTGTCTGTCCGGGGATTCTAACAGCCTCACTGCTGACTGTATGGATATCGAGCTTCCCTGGAGAAGCATCATCCGTTTCAGCCTGTAGGATACCGCCTGTCTCTGGTTCCTTTCGACATACCTGTCAATCTTCTCCAGGAGCGGTCTTGCCTGCCTGTAAGCAAACAAAGCCGATGCAAGTGCATCGCGTTCATGATCATTCCTTATCTTGAATCCCTCAGCAAGCCCCTTTTTCTCGGTAACTGGCATGTCCTCTGCAGGGCTTATAACCCTTGCGCCGAGCTTGCTGGAAAGTTTTCTTATAAATCCAGGCACTGCCTTCTTGTCTGTGGAAACCAGAACAGGCAGTCCTATCTCCGAGATGACCCTGATGAGGCTGTTGAGGTCTAAGAGTTTTGAGGAGTTCGTCTCTATGACATTGCCCTCAAGGTCAAGCACAGCATATCCTAATGTCGTGCCGGGGTCAACGCCTACGATGATAAGATTCCTGTCACTCATCGGCTATCAGGAAATCAGCCGGGTATTTAATTCTTTATCATTTATCCGGCACAGGACTGCCGGCATCAACAGGATCGCTGCCAGGCCTGGTTATCATTATCATCGAGAATACCACCAAACCTGCGCCTAGGAACTGCCCTGGTGACATGACATTGCCGTTTATGAAATAATCTAGTATGATAGCTGTGACAGGAAATGCCAGCTCATATATCGTCGACATCGATGCCTTGATTCTCTTGAGCCCGTAGTAATAGATGAATGTTGCAAGCCCACCTGATGTGAAAACTATTATCAGCAGGATCTTCAGGTCGCCAAGGTTCACTGCACCGAATCCGAGAAACCTGTCCTTCCAGGTTACTGCTGATAGTATTGAGATTATGGCGAGCATCACAACACAGGTCAGCCCGAACCTGATGTAGGTCGCTACCCTGTAATTGACCTTGTTCATGACCCTCTTTCCGAACACAGTTGCTGAGCCCCATGAGAATGCTGCAAGGAGTGAGAGGAAGGATGCGACAAGGAGCTTGTTTCCTGCTAGCACAGGATTCTGGAACCCGAATGTAATTAGATAGCTACCTATGAGAGCCAATGCTGCCCATGCATAGAACATCTTCCCCGGCCTCTCCTTGAGGATAAGGACTGCAAGGACTATCGCAAACAGAGGCTGGAGCTTCTGGAGGATTATAATCGCTGACAGGTTTTCGAAATTTACATAGAACAACGCCTGAGTTATCGCCATTGTACCGATGGCCCCTCCGAAAAGAGCTATCCAGAAGAATGAGAGCCAGTCCTTGCCGTCAAGCTTCTTGAGCTCCTTTATCTCATATATCAAGAATCCTGCCATGAAGATGAATGCCAAGAAATGCTCGAGAAAGACCACTATGGGGACATCTAGGTTGTAGAGATGCGGCCTGAGAACCACCCCGTCCATCCCCCAGAATGATGCTGCGAGCATCACGAGCAATGCCCCTATCAGTGTATATCCTGTGTTCTTATTTTTCATGACCATTCTATGACCACCTTTGAGCCATCGCGGAGTCCAAGCTTTTGCCTGAGGTTCAAACCGGATATCAGCTCGATAATGTCATCCTTGTGCAAGGTCCTTTCCGGGACAGTGACTGCACAACGGATGCTGTCCACGAAAACAGGATAGCATCTTATCCAGCCGAATTCCCTTTTTTCAGTCTTGAAGCCATCAATGACTATCGCTTTTCTCCCATGGAGGAATGCCTTCTTGTCTACAGGCCTGACCTTCAGGTTCAGGGTGCCGGGATATGTGTCAATCCTGAGCTTCTTTTTGAACTGGCGCTTGAACCCAGGCACCTCTGTATAGTATTTCCCCTGGCCGACACCGGCGACAACCTTACCTGTTACAGACACCTTCTTCTTCAGGACTTCAGTGAGCCTCATGCTGAATGTTTCGAGCAGCTTTCTGCCCTTGCCGGAAAGTGCGACTGTGATTCCTGAATTTGACGGGACCCTTGTAATCATGCCCTGTCTCTCAAGCCTGATTAGGGCATTTGATATTCCCTGTTGGGATACCCCAAACTTCTTCGAAAGCCCAGAAGTCGTGATGATGCTGCTTCCAAAAAGTCCTGCCTTTTCCGATATCTCGAGAAGAAGATTGAGGTTGTCCATGAGAAGCATGGAGATACTCGTTACTTAAATATTTTATGCTTAAAGAAATTTTGTATCTGCTTTGCTTTTTTGTGACGACTTTGTCTTGTTCCTGCCCCTGGCCTCGACTTTTTCAAGATGCCTGAGCACAACACTGTCATCATAACCTCTCATGACATAGGGAAAGCATTCTTCCCAGATTTCATGGTGTCTGCTCTCAAGCGCCTGCCTGAGGAGATGAAGGTCCACAGCCTTGTCCTCGGTCTTTTCTGACTGGAATGACAGCCCAAAATCTATGAAGTATATCTCGTCAAGAAGCAGCATGTTTGAGGTTGTCAGGTCCCCGTGGATTATGCCTTTTTCATGAAGCATCCTTATCTTTTTTCCAATCTCGAGGGAGAGGGCCCGGTAATCATTCTCTTCCAGCACATCAGAAAGCTTTGGGCCGTCCAGAAACTCCATCTTTATAGACATGTTCTTATCGTCGACATTGATGACTCTCGGGCCCGGCACAGGCAGCGTCTTCATGATCTTGCCTTCACGCCTTGTCCTCTGTTTTTTCAGGCGCTCGTCAATCTCTCTCAGCCTGTAATTTTTTACGACCCTCTCCTTGACTACCATGTCCCGGTCCCTGGTGATGACAGCCTCTGCACCTCTGGCCAATATCTTTCTCATTTTTGTATAGGTGAAACCGGGAATTTATAAAATTTAAGAATCAGTTCCAGATGTAAAATATCACTCTTCAACAACAATAGCCTGTTGGGCGCACTGGGCCTCGCATGCCCTGCAGCCTATGCAGTCGTTAGGGGCAGCGACAATTATCTTGTCATCATCTTTCTTGAATACGCTCATCGGGCAGATCTCGACACATGTTCCGCAAAGGTTGCATTTTTTGGAATCAATTAGTGGCTTTGGCATCAATGTCACCCATGTTCCTGGTGTAAAGCTCGTCCATGTTCTTGACTTCCAATGTCTTAAGCGGATATATCTTGGACAGCTTCTTACGCAGGTCAAGCTGGAGTTTGTAGAAGATTATCATCCTGACAAATTCATTATAATCAGTCGCCCCTGAAATTTTTTTGAGGTCCGCAACCATGTTCCTGCGAAGGGCGGTCATCTCAGATCTGGTGACGATGTTCTTTGTAATCATCAGAAGCTTAAGCCTGACCTGTTTCTTGTCCTTTGTCTCGAACTTTTCTGTAGCATCTATCCTTGAGTGCCTTCTCCTGACGACCCTCTTAATAAAGGATGGTGATAGAATGTATCCTATAATCTCTGTGCCTGCCTTTCCATCCTTGATATCATTGACCCTGAACCTGATGTTGACATTCTGGTTCCTGACCTCGCCTGTGAGCGTCATCAGGTTTGCCCTGAGGATCTTCCCTACGGCCTTTGAAGGTTCGTATGTTGTCGTCTCTCCGAGCTGCTGGTTATTGAATATGCCTGGCGCAAGGACAGGATACCATCTCTTCTTCCTGACCTTTGCTGAATCTTTCTGCTTTTTTCTCGGTTTTGCCATTCTTATTCCTTGTCAATTCTATTCCCTGTCACCTGATATTAAAAATATGCGTGATTTCATGACATAACTAGCAGGCTATATTTAAAGCTTGCCCTTTCTCAACAGCAATATTTATAAAACCCGACAGCCAATTGATGAACGATGGGTGGATTCAGTCTTGCACAGTACATTGACGAGCAGCTTAAAAAGGGGTTCACAAAAGAGCAGGTGACACAGTATCTGGTGAGATACGGCTATAGTGGTCAGCAGGTCCTCGCAGCTATTGAGAGCCTTGAGAGTAAGCCATTGCTATCCAGGATATTCCATAAGAAGAGGCTGCCGGACCCAAGGCTTGTAAATTACATCAGGTATTACATCTCGAAAGGATATGACACTGCCTCTATCACAGGCTACCTGAGGCAGTACAATTATGGCCAGGAAGATATAGATGAGGCTGTCAGGTCAGCTAACAGGCAGGAACCGCATATCAGGCATGTGATTGACATCTCAACCAGGACATTTGTCCTGCTCTTCCTTATTGTCTCTGCCACTGTCGGAGGAGGATTCGGTATATACCATCTGCTCAATTCAGGGGGCCCGATGCAGCTTCTCGACTATGAGATAAGCCTCAGATCGAATGAGGTCATGCCGGGTGACACGCTTTATTTCACCAACAGCTTCTTCAACCTCGGCTCAGAGAGGAAATATGACATGCAGGCCAGCTATATGATTACAGATGCAGATACAGGTGAGATGCTCAACTCCAAGCAGGAGACAATAGGCATCTCGACAGTCATATCAAAAGAACAGCAGATTTTCATGCCAACAGATGCAAAGCCCGGAATGTACAGGCTTGACGGATCTGTCCATTATGGAAAGCAGACAGCGAATGCATCAGTGAATTTCTGGATTTCTCAGCCTGACCCAGAGGAGACCTGTACCGACGGCATACTGAACCAGGACGAAGAGATGACCGACTGCGGAGGTTCGTGCCTACCATGCAAGACTGAGGCAGTGCCGACCTGCAATGACAGGATACTCAACCAGGATGAGCTGAAGACTGACTGCGGGGGCGTATGTCCTCCATGCAAGACTGAGGCAGTGCCGACCTGCAATGACAGGATACTCAACCAGGATGAGCTGAAGACTGACTGCGGGGGCGTATGTCCTCCATGCAAGACTGAGGCAGTGCCGACCTGCAATGACGGGATACTTAACCAGGATGAGGTGAAGACTGACTGCGGGGGCGTATGCCTGGCCTGTGCTGATTCTCCGGTAAGGCCTGACAACAAGCAGATCCTGGAGAAGGTATCAGGTATCGGGAACAGTGATGAACCTGAATCCCTCAGGTTATGCAACATCATAGATGATGAGAGGATGGGCGATGACTGCTATCTGATGATATCCCAGGCATACGGCCAGTCCGACTATTGCGCAGATATCAGGAGCGAATCAAAGCTCAACATATGCTATATGCATTTCCTCAACCAGGAAGATTATACTGTATGCGATAAGATAAGCGATGTCTATGTTAAGAGATCATGCGAGCAGCTCAAGAACATAAGGGCGATCGAGAAAAGCCAGGGAAACACGACAGCCACTGCAGTCAGCTGAAATCAGGGTCAGCGATGCTCCTGTACCGGTCTGAATAATCTCTGTATGATGATGCCAGCTCAATGCCAGCGCTTGTCGTCGGAACTTCTGACCTGAACAGGTACAGTTCAACATTTTCATTCTTGACGTCATCGCTGCTAATTATCCAGTACCCGTTGCCATCATTTATGTCAATCCCTCCGAGCAGTGCAGGCTTCATGTCCATCTCATGTAACAGTACCTTCTGCCCTCCGATTGTCTCATTATGCTCTGGAATCGAAAATCCATCGAGATCCATGAAAGTGCCGCTGATTGTGTATTTTCCTTCTGAAAGCATTATATTCTGGGAATTGCTCCCTGTGATGTCGACAAACTGGGAATAGCCCGGCTCGAAAAGGTCATCCTTTACTTTGGAGATAGTCATCATCGCTTCCTCATTTTCCTGCATAGGTACAGATGAATGCTTTTTGTCATATATGGCCTGGACATCATAGATAGGGCCCTGGAGGCTTTCCATGCTCAGGAGCCTGACAGATGCAGTGACCTGCTTGAGGGGCTTCATCCTTACCCTGAATATCTGGCCCTGGCCAGGTCTTATAGAGAGGCTGCTCTCTGCTGCCGGTGCATAGCCGTCCCTTTCTAATGTGAGGTATCCCCCACCGATGCAGACAGGAAGCCTTCCGATGTACCTGCCCTCAGTATCAGTCATCCCTATTGTGCATGTGCCATAGTTTCCGCAGCCGAAGCTTACTGATGCACGGCTGATGCCATCACCCGTATCCCTGTCCCTTACGAAGATGGTGATATTGCCGCTCAGCCTCTGGCTTTCGTCGCACATGAGTCTCTTTTTAGGAAGGCTATAGCTCTTGTTGACATACTTCTGCGACTGCTCATCATATTCTGTCAGAGTCGGGGCCTTTCCGGTATTGTCTGTCATTGAGTAAGTGACTGAGGAATAGTCCCAGGGACCGATGGTACCCTCCCCTATGTGCCAGAGAGCCAGATTCTTGTTGTCGATGACATTGCCCTCCAATGCAAAGACAAAGCTGTATCCTCTTTTCGACAGAGCCTCATCATCCCTTATCTCGACGACAACAGGAAATGCCACATCATAAAAGAATTCGTAATGGTTGGTCTGTGTCGTAGGTGCAATGTTGAACGGGTACTCTGTCCTGTAGCTCGTGGGCTTGAGAAGCTCTCCGGTCCTTGGGGTTATGTCGAGATGTATCGGCCAGTTGAGATAGGAAAAGCTCACTTCCTTGCCTGGATATGACACATTGCTGTTCAATGTGAAGACCTTATACATTGCATCCTGGAAAGGGTCGCCTGACTCTATCTTCTCATACCCTTTTGTATTATTAACCTGTATGAAAGGGATATAGCTCTGGAGTATGTCCCTCAGCTCCTGCTCGACAGCTGGCCTGGCCCATGTAACAGTCCCAAAGCCCTCCTCGAATGCAGCTGTCGGCGGAAGCTTAGTCGGTTCGGGTGCTGAATAAGAGCTGATCAGATGCATGAGGATTGTCTCGAGGTACTGGCTGTCTTTTTCACCCTGTGCCACTGCGACTGAAAGCGAATATATATCAGTGAAATCGAGATTGATTTCGACTGGAAAGTTCTCCATGGATGCTGTCTGGCCCCCTATGTAAGCTGTGATAGGGTAATTGACATATACTATTACATCGCTGTCTGCAATGATGGTCTTAGTGCTTATGTTTCCGTTCTCCCTGACACTTATGCCTTCATCAGCAAAGGTTCCAAAACCTGACAGGCAATCACCCAGATAAGTGTCCACGTACCTGTTCACCTGGTCCTGGATATCTATGATTGTCGGGATGTTCTCATCTGAGACAATGCAGTCTGTACAATCGCTCGGAGATTTGAGATACCACCAGTACGGAACCTCATAGCCCGGGTTCATGTAAACCACATCAGATTCTGTTGGCATGGGATTCTGGTTAAAGTATCTGAGAGATAAGTCAGGGTCAGCAGGGTCGATGTATCCTCCGTGCTCCCCAATTTTTACCAATGCCTCAGTGGCGGTCTGGTCGACACAACCAAGGATAAAACCCTGAAGCTCTTTCTGGTCATCAGGCACATTGTCAAGCTTCGGCACCAGATCCTTTGTCATGGCCTTTGACCTGATGTAGAATATGAGCACTGTCGATAAGAGAATGAGCAGGCCGATTATTATGAAGACCGTAATCTGGGATTTTCTATTCAAGTTGTTTCTAGCCTCTTTTTTTTATCGATTCAATGGAAATGATGTAATACTGCCGGACAAAGGCTGTAAGCATGAAAAGCATGAGCACTGCAACAATAGCGAGCACGAGTGAGAGAGCATTCTTTGTTCCGGCTGGGAATATCTTTATGATTGCAGACGGTATGAGCATGATGAACAGGATTATCCAGGCGATATATGAGATGCAGATTACAAGGGCAGGTACGATAAAGATATAAATCTTCTTGAACCCTGTTGCAAATGTGCTGTCAAGAAGAGCCAGATACCCTTTTTTCTCATCCATCAGATGCCTGAAGATAACCGACAGATGTATATATAGGAGAACTGCAAGGATGATGATTATGTTCCTGGCAGCAGGTACAAGGAATTTTGCACACAGCAGGATGATTATAAGCCAGGATAATAGCCATAATGTGTTGTTAAGGATGAACCTCTTGAAATATACAAGAGAATATCCTTTGTCCCTGAACCTGCTGTAGACTAGGCTCCTGAATAGTCCTGAAAAGAAAAATATCAATGCTACAGCCAATATTATGATGGAACCAAGCTCGACAAAAAATCCCTTGACCTGGCTGACGTCATGGTCTATCTGGCTTCCGAATACTGTATCAAGTCCGGGCAGTGCGCCGTTTTCCTGAAGGTACGCATTGACTTTGGCTGAAGATGCCATTACATCATCATATGGCCATAATGCTGCGACTCCAAGCAGAAGGAGGACTATGACTGCCTGGAATACAACATAATGGGCCAAGTCCAGCCCTGCTGTTGGATAAGTCCTCTTCAATCCTCTCACCGCAGATTTTACATTCTTCATCTTTATCTCTTCATTTTTGAACAATTGGCACAAGGAGTGAACCTGTCTCATAAATTATCTTCGCCTTGTCGAATCCGGATGAGGTCTCTTCTGCATAATAGCCCGAGTCCCCGTTGACTGCTGTCGATGAACCCTTGAATATCTCATCTGTCTTGCCTGGTCCAAGGAGCTGGACCTTGTACGACTGGTCATTCTGCACAGGCTGGAAATACCATGCTACCTCGTAGACACTTGTCAGCTTCCCGTCAGAGTCGTTCATTACAGTCTTCTGCGCCTGGAGAGTCACTGTCGTCTGGTCAAGGAATGACGAGCCCACTGTCCCGGTACTGATTGTCGTTGCCTGGGTCGTGCCTCCCCATTTGGAGCATGCCTCTATCTCCCAGTCCTCGACAGCATACCATGGCATGATGAACTGGCTCGCCGAGACGGCGATGATGTAGATCATGAATACGAATATCAGCATCAGCAGCCTTTTTTTCATGGAGCACCTCCGGAGCAGTAATCTGTCCCTCCCAGGTCTGTGTTGTATTTTGAAAAGCCCAGACCGCCGTCCATGATGTCGGACATCTCCAAAATCGCTGTTGCAGCTGCAGAGAGTCCGCATGTCGCTGCCCTTATATTCTCACAGACAGTCGCAGGGAGCTCTCCACAGGTCACTCCGATAAAATCATGCTTGTAGTCAGGGCATGATGCAGCGTAACCTATACCTACGATAATTCCTGGAAGCATCTGGACCAGGGCATTGATTATATTGTCGAATGCAGGAAGATAGCCGTGCTCCTTGAACTGCGCGCTGTCGACATAGAGGCATTCCCTCTCTGCATATGAATTGTCGCAGGTGCCTGTCGGAAGGCCGGATTTCGAGCTCTCTTCAAGGCAGGTCTTGTACAGGCATTTTATCTGCCTGTCCTTCTTCAGGTTATAGATGTAGCCTGGAAGGCACAGGCAAGTGCTTGCATAATGGATGCTCTTGTACGGGTCATAGACCCACTTGGACGAATCGCTAGGTGATGTCAGCTCAGTCTTTTTGGCCGCCTCTGACCAGCGGTCTCCGAATGACTTGGCCTGTGTTTTGGTCCATGAAAAATATATTGGAACCTGATCTATCGAATTATCGATTAATTTTATGCTATTCCAGTCAACAGGCCCCCCTATTTGGGATAGACGATATTCCTCTATACCAGGGGCTTGGTCACCTAAGGCTGTCTTTGTTACGGTTTTCGGCATCAATGCTGCTCCTGCAGCAGAGACCCCTACATTGAGGTATGTGCTCCAGTCACAGAGCCTGCAGGAATAGAGCATACAGCCGTATTTCACTCCATTTCCAACTGTTATGCTCAGGTCAAAGCCGGTCGGCCAGACGAAATTTTCCACAAAACCATTGAATTTTGAGAGTGTTCCACATTCTGTCATCCAGTTGGCTACTGCTTCAACTCTTGTAGGGGGGAAATTAGATAATGAGCAATTTAATGACCATAATATTGATTTTATCGTCTGCAGCAAAGAGTTCAGCTTCCCAATGCTCTCTGCCATGGAGCAGAGCATGTTCAGCCACATGTTCCATTGCTCCCATCTGTCGATGTCGTCCTGGAGCCCCTTGATATCGCTGTCGACCCCTGCAATCTTGCCCTTCATGCTCTCGCTCACTTCACCGAATGGATTGTTATAGAGCGGGATCGTGATGTTGAGCCTCTCTGTCTCGGGGGTGCTGTATACCTTGGTACCCTTCTTCATCACAAGGTCTATTGTGCAGTCAAGGACAATGGAGGAGGCATTCTCCCCGACAGACTGCTTGTCCAACCTCGAGACGAGAGTCGAATCCTTTGAGCCTTCATTCAGGAAATGATTCCTTGATGAGCCTGTACAGCTCACTGTATCCCTTATTATCTGTGCGCTTGTCGAGAATGTCACAGGGATATATACTGTCGTCGGGAGGTATGAGAGAAGCCTCTTGTCGACAGGTGTTATGTCGCCGACATGGGCGCTCACGAGATTTGGTGTCACGCCTGAGACAGCCTCGCATATCTCAACAGAATAGTCCCTATGGACTGCATTTCCTGCTGCGTCTTTGACCATTATCCCTATGCTGTCCTTTGTATAGGATGTGAAGAGGTCGTATATGGATGCTGAGCATGTGTAAGTGCCGGAGGTATCTTCCACACAGTCGGCAGTTACTGGATCATTCAGGGTGGATATCCTGCTTGCATCCACTGTCATGCTGATGGCTGATTCATCATCGACGACAACATCGACAGTCAGCCCCTCGCCTGCCACAGCGCATCCTGAAGACAGGGAGATGTCCTTGATGACTGGCTTGTTATTGTCAAAAACTACCATGAATTGCTCTGAGACCATTGAATTGCCTGCATCATCCTCTGCCTTGACTGTGAAATATCCCTCATACCCTTGGCTATTTGTTAGAGTAGGGGTGAAATAGCAGTACCATCCCCCTTCTTCCTTGTAGCAAGTATCAGCCCTGAGTCTCGATGGCCCGCCTGCCCCTGACAGGTCAATGTAGACATTTTTCTTCAAATAGCCGGAGCCTGAGCTGTCCAGCCTGATTTTGATGGAATTATTTCCGCTTGTCAAAGCTATCGTCTTGCCTCCTGGCATTGAATTTGAAGTTATGCCCTCTATCTCTGGTTTGACAGTATCAGATTTAATGGATAAGCTCTTTTTGAATTCCGCAGCGTTGCCGAATGAGTCCAATGCGCTGAAATAAAGGTTTGGGTTTGCACTTGCCTTGTCAACAACAGCATCCCAAGAGCAGATATAATCATCGCCATCTCTCATGCAAGCGCCCTTGATATCCTTGTACTTGTCGCCTGAAATAGAATTAAGGGCTGAAAGATCAGCTGTTACAGAGCCCTGGTCCAGATGGGGGTCAAAAACAGCAATCTCAATCAAAGCCCCGATTGGGTAAGAAGCGACATAGGTTATGTTCTGCCCGTCCTTGTCTGTAATCCTGAACAGGTCTCCTTCAAATTCAGGCTTATCAGTATCTATTTCAGCCTTGACGCATTTTTTCTCTGATTCCAGCCCGACATTATCAATTGCCATAAGGCAGATTCCTGCTGAGCCGGTACTCTCGCCGAGAGAGGATATCGCAATCTCTCCGCTCCCTGAAGCTTCGCATGAACCTGACTTGGGGGTGATGGTCTTCAGGACTGTCGAATCCTGCATCAGCACCAGCGAATTGATCCCGGAGCATTTGTTTGTGCACCCCTGGCATGCTGAGTCCCTTGCCATGTAAGAGAATTGAAGGTTTTCCCCTGTCTGGTTGGCATTGAATTCAGGTATGACCGGCTTCTCGCCATCTACATAGAATTCGCTCTCTGCCTTGTCCATCTGCTGGCCTGCATCATCATACTCAGTCACTGTAAAGCTGTACCTTCCGCTGTTCATGTCCTGGACTTTTGATGTGAATGTGCATGCATATTGGCCACCGTCCGCATGGCATTCGTCGAAGGGCAGGTTTGACGGGTAATTTGTCCGGATTTTGGAATTTGATGTCTCAGAATCAAGCATAGCAAGTATCTTGAAATAATCCTCTGATTCAGCAACATAGCTGTCTTGGCCATTCTTGTCCTGCACCTTTACTGAATTTATCATGCCCATCACATATGCAGTATTGAGCGGCAATGTAATGATCAATGCAGACATGAATATCGATAGTATTTTCAGGTTTCCCATCACTTCCCACTTTTTTGAACAGGTTCCGGATTTTGTGGGATACATGATATTTAAATCTTGCTGTTTTAAGCACGCATCACGCTTTTATAATCAAAGAACATATAAACCGATCCTCATTTCCATTATCCTAAAAACAGGTGAGAATGAATAAAGAAAACAAGATCACTGTGATTGGGATAATCCCACAATATCCAAAGCATTCACAGAACAATATCTATTCAGGGGTCCGTATGCCGCCTGTAGGCATAATATCCGTCCTTTCACAGGTGTCACACCTGCCAGGGATAAATGCATATTCTGTTGATGAGAACAACTATGCAGGGCCCAGGGATTATACTGGCATGCCTGACCACAGGTTCCTTCAGGAGAATGAGCCTGCAAGGCTCGCACTTTTCTACGGAGGGATGACCAATTCAGTCCCCAGGATGTTCGCCCTCGCCCAGCAGTACAGAGGATTCGGCGCAGTGACGATTGCAGGAGGGAGCCATGTTGATGCATTGCCATCTGAAGCTCTCAGCTCAGGTATTGACGTAGTTGTCCACGGCGAGGGGGAAAAGACCATCAGGGAGCTCATCAGAGCTTTCGGCGCTGATGCAGCGGATTTCAGAAAAAGCATCAGGGACATCAGGGGAATAAGCTACCTTGATGAGAAGGGAGAGCTGGTATTTACCGGTAAAAGAAAGCCTATCAGCGATCTCCAGGAATTGAGAGACCCTGACCTGACACTGATAAAATATCTTAGGAAGAGATGGAGTGCTGTACCCATAAGCATGGGGAGAGGATGCAACTTCAACTGCGAGTTCTGCGTCGTCAACAAGCAGTATGGAAGATACAAGGTCTGCACAAGGGACAAGGTCATCAGGCAGTTTGTCAGGTATTCAGACATGGGATACAGGAGCTTCTTCATAACTGATGATAATTTCACACAGGACAAGGAAAAAGCCCTGGACTTCTGCAGGAGGCTTGGCGATTACAGGAAAGAATTCAGGAAGAAATTATCAATCATGGTCCAGGTCCGCTCTGAGGTGGCAGACAGCCCCGAGCTTATCGAGGCCATGGAATATGCAGGCATAAATAGCCTGGCAATCGGGTTTGAAAGCCCGATAAACGAAGAGTTAAAATCCATGAGAAAGGGTGTAACTGTCGAGAAACTTCTCGAGAGGTCCAGGAAGCTGTCAAAGCATTTCTATATCCATGGTATGTTCATGTTTGGCTACCCTCAGTTCAGTGACGCTAAATTCAGGTCAGGGCTCAGCCTCAAGCAGAGAGCAAGGGCTTATATGAGGTTCTTCAATAAGGCACGGATAGACACTGTCCAGGTATTCAATGCCGTCCCCCTTCCAGGGACAGAGCTAAGGAGCAGGCTGGAGTCAGAAGGAAGGCTGCTTCCGCTTGAGATGGTAGGCTGGGACAAGTACGACGGCATGTTCCTCTGCTATGACCCTACGCCTGAAGGGCTTGACCCGTACGAGCTTCATGAGCTTCCGAGGTTATTGATGAAGAAAAGATACCTTGGTGGAGTCCTCACTCAAGGTCTCAACTACGGTAACTGGCTGAACTGGGCATTCTATGCCACTGTTGGGTTTCCCCTTCATTTTGCCATGTTCTACACTAAGAGCTTTGCCAGGAACATCATTGAATCACGGAGGATGAAGAATATTAGGCCTGGCCTGGGTCTGATCCCAAGAAGAAACATATTCTATGAGAGTCTTGTCAGTTCATGGAGCGAGATAAAGAGGAAATGGAGAAACCTGATAATCAAGACTTATGCCGGAAGGATAGTCTCGAGATGGTACAGGGAAAGCAGGAAGAGCGGTTATGTCTCAAACCTCAAGAAGGCAGTCAGCAAAGCCAGGGCATGATCACCTGACAGATGATCCGTCCGGCATATCAATCCTTATGGCCTCTTTGCCAGAGGATAATAATTCAGAGTTGTTGTACAACAGTTTTTTGTTCCTGACCGTAAGCTTGTTGAGTTTGATGAACTGGTCAATTGTTATCTGATCTTTCTTGATATCGAAATCAGCAGGCCTGACCTGATCCCCGGGGACTGCTTTATCTGCTGTGATCACTTTGACCTGTTTGTCTTTTTCAGCTGCAAGCAGCATGCCCTGGCTCTCCATTCCCCTGAGTTTTGCAGGCTTTAGGTTGCACAGCACGAGAATCTTCTTACCTTCGAGATCCACTGGATTGTAATGCTCTCTAAGGCCGGCGACCAGCTGGCGTTTCTCATCGCCCATATCCACCTGCAGGACAAGCAGCTTGTCTGCCTCAGGATGAGGTTCAGCCTTTATTATCATAGCCACTCTGATGTCGAAGGGAAAGTTTTCATTTGCCTCTTTCTCTATCTTGCTTATGAGTATTTCAGGCTCCCCTATCTCGTGGTCGATGAGAGTGAAACCAAGGTCATCCCAGGACTGCTCACCAAGCTTTAGCTGAGTCTGAAGTTTTTCAGAGAATCCGGGCATGACGGGTTTTACCAATATAGACAGGTTTCTTGCGATATTTATGCATAGTCCCATGACTGCCCGGGCCTTTTGCTCATCCTCTTTGATGAGCTTCCAAGGAGCATTGTCCTGCATATATTTGTTTCCGAGAGCGCTCACTGCCATTATCTCAGACACAGCCTCCCGGAGATTGAGGGATTCATAGCATTTTTCTATATTAGCTATCTTTTTCTCTATCTCTGCTATCAGCATCTTATCGTCGTCAAAACCCTTGATTGCCGAGCTGAGATTTTTGTTTGTGAACGATATCGCCCTGTAGCAGAAATTCCCGAGGTTCGCAACCAGCTCATTGTTGACCCTGGATACCAGGTCATCAAAATTCAGGTCGATATCAGAGAGCTTCCTTCCTATCATGCCTGCAAAGAAATACCTGAGGTTCTCTGCATCATGACCCTTGAGGAAATCCTCTGCAGTTATGAATGTGCCCCTGCTCTTGCTCATCTTCTCCCCGTTCACTGTCAGAAACCCATGGACAGCGATGTTCTCAGGGAGCTTCATGCCGCAAGCCATGAGCACAGCTGGCCAGAAAAGGAAATGGAAATAGATAATGTCCTTGCCGATGAAATGAATCACGTCTGAGCTGTTCCAGTACTCTTCAGCATTTTCTTTCTTTTTCTTGAGGAGGTTCTCTGCCGATGCCAGGTAGCCAATAGGTGCATCCCACCATACATAATAATAAAGGTCCTTCTCTCCTGGTATGGGAAAGCCGAAATATGGCCCGTCTCTTGAGATGTCCCAGTCGCTAAGCCCTTCTTTTATCCACTGCCTTACAGAGTTCACAATCTCCTTCTGCAGGACCTTGTTCCCTGTCAGCCACTTGTCAAGCTTCTTTGAGAATGCGCTCAGCCTGAAGAACAGATGCTCTGAAGACTTCTGGACAGGTGTGCTTGCGCATATTGTGCATCTCGGGTTGATAAGGTCTGTTGTCTTGTATGTCGAGCCGCAGACCTCGCAGACATCACCATACTGTTCCTTTGCCCCGCAATTAGGGCATTCACCCTTGACATACCTGTCAGGGAGGAACCTATTGCATGAACTGCAGTAGAGCTGAGTCACCTCTTTCTTGAATATGAAGCCTTTTTCATTGGCCCTCTTGAAGAACAGGTCAGAATAAGCCCTGTTCTCCTCGCTGTGTGTAGTATAGTAATTGTCAAAGCTGATGCCAAATGCGGCAAAATCCCTCTTGTGCTCTTTGTAGAATCTCTTTATCAGTGCCTCTGGTGTCATGCCGAGCTTCTCGGCATTTATCTGGATCGGCGCGCCGTGCGTGTCGTCTGCGCAGCAGAATAGCACTTCCCTTTTCCTGAGCCTCTGGTACCTGACAAATATGTCTGTCTGGATGTATTCGACAAGATGGCCCACATGGAGAGGGCCGTTTGCATAGAGAAGCGCTGATGTCACAAGGATTTTCTTTGCCATTTTTCAATGTTAATCCGCTTGATTTAAATATATTCCGATTAATCGAACCAAAATATTTTTATATTAGTCACTATTCTTTGATAGCAAAATGGTGTTGGGCTTAATAAAAGAATCTATCCAGTATGAAGAGAGGTATAAAAATAAGCTCATAGAGCTTGCAAAAAACCAGGAAGGATGGTTCTCTGAATACAAGATGAAACAGGAGCTGATCAACTTAGGCCTTCCTGTCGAAACACTGAGGCAAAGGGTCCTTGCGCAGTCGCTCTTCAACAAGCTCCTGAAAGGTATGAGATATCATGAGACCATTCATGTTAAAGATTATCCTCTGGAAGATATCATGGACCAAATAGAGATAGTCAAAGTGGAAATATCAGGCACGTCCTTCAAGCCGATGATGTATAGGCTGAATTATGAAATACATTATATTCCTGGTTAATAAACCTATTTCTTCCCCTGCTTCATCTTCTTTGTAATCCCTAACTTCTTACCGCAGCTTTCGCACGTAAAGACATACGCCGGAACACCTTCAAAACTCTTCCTCCTGTATTCGGTTGTCGCTTCGCCTTCCTTTGCGCAATGGGGACATGTGTACTGTACCTCGACCATGAGGCTCTCCTCGTGCTCTTTCTTCTCCTCAGTGTGGCCGCATTCAGGGCAGACATACTCATTGGCCCTAATCTTTACCTTCCCGCCTTCGACAGGCTTTCCCATCTTTGCCTTTCCGCACTCGGGGCAGACCTTCTTGTAGACCCATGCCCTTGCCTTGCCGCTGCCCTCCAGGGTCCTGTTTGTAAAATATATCACTTCATCCATTGATTGTGGCTCTCTCAGCATATATCCTCACCTCAGTCTTTTGACTTCAATCGATATCGCATCCTTCATGACGCGTATGTATCTTGGGCATTGAGTGTATTCATATTTATTTCTTTCGCAGTAAGCTATAATCTCCTGCTTCTCTTTTTCAATATCATACATCACGATCACATTTATCCCTCTCTTGTCCCTATGGGCGATTTTGAAATCCGCCAGCTCTGATTTTATCTTTTCAGACTCAGAGTAAAAATATTCAAGCTTATCCTTCACACCTTTTAGCTCACTGCACAACGGCTCCAGATAATCGTCATCGAATGCAGTAGTGTTGAATATCTCCTTTGCCAGGCTATAGTTCCTTTCTTCCCTGATAGATACAAAACCGCCATAGCCGACATTGACAGGCTTTGCCCTGCCGAAGCTGCCTACCATGATGTCTGCATGACTGCCATTGCACATGCTCATGTCTCCGAGCGAACCTGACACATCGAGTATGATAGTGCACTTCCCTCTGCATGCTTCATGTATCCTCCTTATATCCTGTTCTGCAAAATACCCTGCAGGGTTCTGATAGAGCAGGCAGTTGACATCATATGAATCCAGGGCCTTTTTCAGCTCGTCAAGTCCAATCACACCCAGGTCAGTCCTGAGCTCAACGACCTTCATCTCGAGCATCTTGGGATATTTCTTATAAGTCAACCATCCGCCCTGGTCAGGTATCAGGACGTTCTTCTTCCTTGGAGCAAGTTTCCTGGCCACATAGAGAGCCGCAAATATGGCTGTGTTCCCCCTGGAGGTGAGCTCAATATTATTGTGTCCGGTATATCTTTTCAGAAGACTCATAACCAGTTCATGCGTCATGACTTGGAGATATCAGATGGGTTTAAAAGTTTTGCGAAACCCGCTTCTTGCTGCCGCTCATTAAGGAAATATTTATATAACAATTGTACGAATCCAGCAATGAGGTAAAAACAATGGGCGTAATGAAGAAGATATTCGGGGTCCAGGAGACAGAAACCCATGAAGATGCAATCTTAAAAGAGCTTAAGGGAAGGGAAGAGCAGATAATCCGGATTGAAGAAGGGATCCTGAAAAACCTTGATGGTTTCCATTCAAGACTGAACCAGGCAATCAGGGTGTTCAGGAGCAAAAGAGAAGTCGGCAAACGCGTCCCTGAAGGCCTTATAAGCAGGCTCCATTCGCTTGAGCAGGGGATGAGATTCAGGATTGAGAAGATTAAGCATGAGGTCGATGCTGAAGTCGTTGATGCAAAATCCGTCAACGCGCTCATGTCTGAATTTGAGGCTGCTTTACACAGGATGTGAACATTTCTGAAAACCTCATTTTCAGGAAATCTGGACTTGGGTGTGGATAACAGAATGACTTATTATGATGACATCTCCGAAGGCTATGAAGAGCTTCATAGAGAGGAACAGCTTGAGAAGATTGCCATCATAAAGGACAATATTACTGTCAGCGATTCGTCTCTCCTTCTCGACATCGGCTGCGGGCCATATTTTGGTGATTTCGGCTGCAAGGTGATAGGGTTGGACCCAAGCATTGGGCTGCTGAGGAGAGCAGATATACCCAAGGTCTTGGGATATGCTGAGAAGCTCCCTTTCAGGGACAAAGCATTCGATGTTGTCGTCTCTGTGACAGCATTGCAGAATTTCACTGACATTGAAGCAGCAGCGATGGAGATGAAGAGGGTTTGCAAGGGAGTTTTTGCATTGACATTCCAGAAAAGATCCAAAAAAAGGGATTTTATCGAGGATATTGTCAACAGGCATTTCTCTGTATTGAAGAGGATTGAGCATGACAAGGACATCATCTTCATAGCAAAATTTAAAAACCAGTGAACATGACAGGGATGATATGGCCAAGAAAATCTTTGACAAGCCTCCTGAGGACAGGCTTTTTTTCTTTCTCAAGACTCTTCTGAAGACATTCAATCCTGAAAAATACCATGACCTTTCAGCAAGGCCCATGACCTCATCTGTGAAATATTTTCTTGGAATAATCCTGATATCATCATTGATCCTCGGTGTCTTGATAGGGATAAACATGGTCTCTTTGCATGCCACCCTCGACAATGAGCTTGCAAAGCTCGACACCCTGAAGGTTAGCTGCAGCTTCAGCGAGCCGATAGTCTTCGGCAAGCAGAATATCGTGATTGCCAATGACATGAATTATACAGGCCAGAACATCCTGATAACGAGCAGTGAGATACAGAGAAAACCGCTGTCATGTATGCTCCTGAGACCTCTCTGTCTGTTCAACAGCAAACCAGTGACGACAGATTATACTAATCTGGGCAAAGACCCGAAAGGACTGGGTGATTTCCTATATCTCGCACTTGTCCTGATGTTTCCGGGAATCCTGCTAGGATACTTATTGTTCATGATGGTAAAGTCATTGTTAATCATTTACATGCTGAGCATCATTGCCTACGTGCTGATAAGGGCATTCAAACTGAAGATGAGATTCCGACAGATACTCCTTTGTGCACTTTATTCATCTACAATCCTGCTACTTGCAGAGCCATTCAATATAATGCTCATAAATTTGCATTACATCCATGTTGCCCTTTTTATCCTTCTGTTCACGATATCAATCCTCCTTATCAGCGAAAGGAAATACAGGTACCAGAATGCATGAGATATCAAAGCCTGTCCAGACAGTCCTCGTGACAAGCCGTGGCAGGGCTGCAGTCCTTGGGCTTGAGGCTTTGAAGGACAATATCATTACCATGAACGGGCATATGTGCGTTTCATTCGATCCTATGCTTTATGCAATATCTGTCGGAAAGACAAGATTCTCAAGAAAGCTGATAGATGAGTCGAAAGTGTTCATAGTCAACTTCATCTCTGCAGAATTGAAGGATGCTGCCATGTTCTGCGGAACCCATTCAGGTGAGCATATTGACAAGTTCGACAAGTCAGGGCTCACCAGGGAGGATGGGACTTCTGTCGACTGCCCTACAGTCAGAGAGGCCTCTGCTACTCTTGAATGCAGGGTTGTTGACCAGGTAGAGGCAGGCGACCACATAATTTTCATTGGAGAGGTTCTTCACTCAGCCAGCAAATCTTCAGCAAAAAGGCTGTTCCAGGTCCAGGGCAATGGTTTCACAGGCCTCTGAATTAATCCCTTCATCCGGCGTTCTATTGAAATCGAAAGTTTTAAATATAAGTTTGTTTAGATTAATATACGAATAAATATACTAATATGGTGATATCATGAATGTTGACAAACTGAAAAAAATGAATGTGCTTGCTGACACACTCAAGCAGCACGGCCTTGCAGCCACAAGAGAGGATGCCGCAAGCATGGCAGGTGACATGGTTGGGACTGTGGATGAGACCCAGTTCTCAAAGGTGTTTGTCGAACCTGACCAGAAGATATCTATCCACAGGGATGAAAGCCAGGAGACCCTGGAGACAGAGCAGGCGGCAGAGAGAAAGGTATTCGATGAGGAGCAGGTGAAGAACATCCTCCAGTCGTTCGCCGACCAGTTCTCTTCTGAGATAAACAGGATGACTGAAAAATTAAGCTCTCAGGATGAGATGATAAAGGAGCTCAGGGAGATGCTCGAGGCGAAAAAAGTCGCAGAACCTGCAGCCAGGAGCAGGGACGAAGAGTCTCATGTCCAGGTCCATGTTGCTGAAGAGAAGCCCGCAGAGCCGATGCGAGCACCCCAGGAGAGTGTCCAGAGACAGGCACCATCCAGCCCCCGCTCAGGAGGATTCAGCTCAGAGGACGTGGCGATAGACAAGTTCTTCTACTACGGGACGAAATAAAGGGTCTGGCTGATGGACAAGCCCATGAAGCTCGGGAAGAATTTTTTCTTCATTTTCATCAATCTTTTTTCCTGGTTCTATCCCGGACTCTTCAACAAGACCGTCCTGGACATGTGGCTTTTTGGAAGGGTTGTCAAGTCCATTTTCCTGTGAAAAACAAAAAGTTTATATATAACCATGACAGTTTAAGTATTATTATTCAAGGAGGGTAAACAAATGAAAAAACTTATGGATCACATCAAAAGAACATTCTCCAAAGAAGATCTTGAACACGAGGACGCAGAGGAGGAATATGTCGAGCTTGACACAGTCTCCTCCGGCGATGCAAAGAGCAAGATTATTGTTAGGCCTTTTGTCATCGAGGACTTCTCTGATGTGAAACCAATCCTTGACAGCCTAAGGGAAGGCTATACCATCTGCCTTGTCAATATCAAATCCCTCAAGGACAAGGACCTTGTCGAGCTCAAGAGGGCTATAAACAAGCTGAAGAAGACGACTGACGTCATTGACGGCGACATTGCAGGTTTCGGAGATGACTATATCGTTGCAGTGCCATCATTTGCTGAGATATACAGGTCAAAGCAGACAAAGACAGTCGAATAATTCTTCCATTCTTTCTTAATATATTTTGATTGTTCAATTCCAATAATTTTAAATACTGATATGAACATGGATATGGCTGGGGTGATAAGATGGATCAGGTTATCATAACATTGATAGCAATTGCAGCAGGGTCGATAATATCGATTGTCTACAGCTTGCGTGCGGTCAACCAGAAGCTGGCAAAGATAATGAAGCATATGGGCATGAGCGAGAGTTAGGCTGGAGAATAGAAAATTATATATACATACAGGAAGATTGGAAGAGCATGGCTGAAGACAAGATAGAATCCCTTCCCGGGCAGGATTGCCCGATGTGCAGGACCAAGAACCTGACCCTTACGGAGATGGAGAAGGATATACCATATTTCGGGAAGGTATTCCTCTATTCGATGACATGCTCCGGTTGCAGGTATCACAAGGCTGATGTCGAGTGCGCTGAGAAGCACGAAGGCGCAAGGTATACCATAGAGGTCGCCTCTGAAGATGATATGAGTATAAGGGTCGTCAAATCAGCAGAAGGGACAGTCAGGATCCCACACATGATAACAATGGAGCCGGGCGAGGCTGCGCAGGGTTTCATAACCAACATAGAGGGCCTTCTCAGGCGGTTCATAAGGATCATCGAACAGGCCAGGGACAATGCAGAGGAGAAGGATGAGCAGAAGAAAGCAAAGAACATGCTCAAGAAGCTGCAGAAAGTCATGTGGGGCCAAGAGAAGCTCAAGATCATAATCGAGGACAAGACAGGGAATTCTGCAATCATATCAGAGAAGGCTGAGAAGAAGAATATCTAATTCATCAGCTGTTCGAAAGCATCTTCCAGTACCTTGTATGAAAATTTTGTCCTTGCGATATCATAATTTTTTTCAGCAGCTTCCCTCTGCCGGCTTTCAGATAATGTCGTCTCCCTTACTTTCTTGACTGTATCATCTGTGAGATGGCCGTCAATCTCAACAACATCAAAACCATTCGGTGCGATATCACGCTTATAGACTGAGTATCTGTTCACCATCAAGGGCTTCCTGAACAGTATCGCTTCAAGGAATGCATTTCCGAATCCCTCATAAGTGCTTGGGAATGTGACAAGGTTTGCACTAGGATATGTGTCCCAGAGCGTTATTTCCTTATCAAGATAATCACCATCCCTGTATATAGGGTTGGCTATCTTCCCCTCATAAAATAACAGTTTTACCCCCTTGCGTTTTGCAGTAGATTTGATCCGGTCACTGTATTCTAACCCCTCGTCTCCTGCCTCATGAGATATGACAAGCACCATATCCTGATCCTTCAGTCCCCGAAGCAGCTCAATCGCATATTCGATTCCCTTCCTTTCCACTACTCGGGTCGGCTGGAGAACCATCTTCTCATGGTCCTTTAGGCCCATCTCCTGCCTGAACCTATAGGCCTTGCCAAGGTCGATGACAGGCGGATTGTCGAAGTCAAGGACATTCGGCACGACAATTGATTCAATACCTCTGCGCTCAAGAAGCTGCTCCTTGGCATCTGAATTTATGACCACATGCCGGATATTGGGAAGGTCTGGCGGAAATGCCATGTGAAGGTATGGACCGACTGAATTTTCCAGAAACCTCTCCCTCTCCCAGTAGAAATCATGATGATGGGCGATAGTATCTATCCTTTTTTCACCAATCACCTCTGTCAATGCAAGCCCGAGAGGCATCTGCATAGGGATCGTGAGGCAGTTCTGGGCTATGATCATGTCAATATTGTACTTGTCAATGAACCAGAGCAGCTCATCCTTGAGCAATGCCTGGTAATCCGTTATCATCCTGGCATCATGGTCAGATAGTTTACGGCAGGATCCGAATGATACCTTGTTGATGTATTCATTCAACGGGTTCTTGAAGTGGGCTTCTGGAACCAGATAGCTCTTGTCAGGACTCTTGTCAAGCTCTCCTGCGAACCAATAGCATTCATGACCTGATTTTCTCAGAACCTCAGCCCATTTGCTGGCTTCAAGTGAGACGCCGTCCGTCCCTGCGAACCTTGTGCTGACAAATCCTATGTTCTTGCCCATTGCATCATCACGCCCAATCTGGGCATTGATATACATTAAGTCCCTCGTTGATAAAATTGCATCCCGTCAATCCAGCTTATCCCTAAATTAGTATTACTTTATATGATAATATAATATAAGATACTAATCATATATATATTTTTCTATATTAGAATGATATAATTGCTCCCAGAATATCTTTTGCATGTATAATCATTGCATTCTGTATAACAGGGGTTTATCATTTAAATATATATCTGTGCTTGAATGTATATAAAAGAATGAAAGAAAAGATGAGAGAAAAAAACAAAAAAACATTGAATGTTCAGATGATTATCGTCGCAGGCTTTTCGTCCTTCTCAGCATCATATTCAGTCACGAGCGCCTCAGTTGTCAGCATTAGAGCTGATATCGATGATGCGTTCTGAAGGGCTGAACGGACGACCTTTGCCGGATCGATTACACCAGCTGCAAAGAGATCCTCGAAGATGTCCTTCTTTGCATTGTAGCCGACCTTCGGGTTCTTCTCCTTCTTGATTACAGAGATTATCTCTGCACTCTCCTTTCCCGAATTCTTCGCTATCTGCCTGATAGGCTCCTCAAGCGCTCTCTGAACTATATGCAGGCCAGTCTGCTGGTCACTCTCAAGCTTCAGCGCATCAAGGACTGATCTTGCCCTGTAGAGAGTGACACCGCCTCCTGTGACTATCCCTTCCTCGACAGCTGCCTTAGTAGCATGGAGGGCATCGTCTATCCTCATCTTCTTCTCCTTCATCTCTGTCTCTGTAGCAGCGCCGACATTGATGACAGCGACCCCGCTTCCAAGCCTTGCAAGCCTCTTCTTGAGGTCTGTCTTCTCATAATCAGAGTCAGCATCTTTTATCTGCGCCTCGATCAGGCCCTTTCTCCTGTCGATAGCCTTTTTTTCGCCCCTGCCTTCGACGATTATCGTGTTCTCATTGTCGATCCTGACCTTCCTTGCCCTTCCGAGCATCTCCTCCTTGAACTCCTCGAGCTTCATGCCCTTGTCCTCGCTAATCACGATGCCGCCTGTGAGCACTGCTATGTCGTCGAGCATCTTCTTCTGTTCGTCCCCGAATCCCGGAGATTTCACAGCGCATACCTTGAGCGATCCCCTTATTATGTTCAGGATGAGGGCCGCCTGAGCATCTCCCTCGACATCATCTGCTATTATGAGGAGCGGCTTTCCTTCTGATGCGACCTTTTCAAGGACAGGGACAATCTGCTTGACACTGCTGATCTTCTTGTCAGCTATAAGGATGTAGGGGTCGTCGAACTCTGTCACCATCTTCTCCTGATCTGTCGCCATGTAGGGTGATATGAATCCCCGCTCGAACTGCATGCCCTCGACGACCTCGAGGCTGGTCTCAATGCTCTTTGCCTCCTCGACAGTTATCACGCCGTCATTTCCGACCTTTTTCATCGCATCAGCGATGAGCTTGCCTATCTCCTCGTCATTGTTCGCTGAGATTGTCGCGACTTCCATAATCTTGTCTTTGACATCCACTGACTGCTTCTTCAGGAACTTGACGACCTCGGCTGTGGCTATCTCAATGCCTTTCTTGATCTCGATTGGGTTTGCGCCTGACGTGATGTTCTTCAGCCCCTCGGATATCATGGACTGGGCAAGGATGATTGCTGTCGTCGTGCCGTCGCCTGCTGAGTCCTGGGTCTTTGAGGCGACCTCGATGATGAGCTTTGCCCCCATGTTCTCGAACCTGTCATGGAGCTCAATCTCCTTTGCGATGGTGACCCCGTCGTTCGTTATCGTAGGGTTTGTCGACTTGTCGAGTACAACATTCCTTCCTTTCGGCCCGAGCGTCACCTTGACAGTGTCTGCCACCTTGTTGACGCCTGCCTGCAGCGCCTTTCTTGCATTCTCTTCAAACATTATCTTCTTTGCCATCATGTCACCTCACTCAATCTTTGCCAGGATATCCTTGTAGTCGACAAAGATGTATTTCTTGTCATCTAGCTCGAACTCGTCCGAGCTGTAGCCCCCGTAGATTATCCTGTCCCCTTTCTTTAAGGGCATGGGTTTGCCGTCCTTCAGGGTGCCGGTGGCGACAACCTCACCTTCCTTCTTCTCCTCTTTTGCTGACTCAGGGATGTAGATGCCTCCCTTTGTCTTCTCGCCGGTCTTAACCGGCCTTATCAAAACTCTTTCTCCGATGGGTTTGATATTCATGTCATACACCTCCATTCCAGAATATTCATAAATCCGAATTTTACTGTCATGGAAGAATCCTAACTTATTTAAATATCTTACTCATAAGATTTCAATTGAAGCCTGGAAATCAAGGCAATGATACATATGCCAGACAGGTTCCCAGGCAACTATTTTTGGAAAATTTTTTCATTTTTATCACACATCGCATCCATAGTATATATTTTTGTATACCCAAAATGCAAAGGTTTTTATATGATGAAAAAAGAGATGTTTTTCAGGTAACCGGGGGGTGTGGTTTTAGAATCAGTCTTTTTCTTTTTTTATGTGAGGTTTTTTATTTAAGTGATCATTTTGATGCAGGATGAGGCAGAAATTCATCGATGAGCTGGATAATCTCAGGCAACTCCTGAGGAACAGGCCAAAGGACAGAAGCATTGGGAAAAACAGAGCCTATGATTTCTCTGTGCAGAGAAGCGGCCTGTATAAGAAGGATATTGAGGCATCTGTGCAGAGGCTGAGGGACCATTCATTCAGCCTGGCTGGCTTATACAGGGATGACAGGAAGAACAAGGACGCGATACTCGGCATCCTCAAGATTGCCGATGGCGATTTTGCAGAAGATGAAAGGGAAATTGACAAGCTCAGGACTCTTGCATCTTCCCTGAATCAAAAGCCGAGGGCAGGCTCGCTTTCCATTGCTGTCCCGGGCAATATTCCTGCTCCGATAAGACCTGATGTCTCATCTGACATAAGAGAGCTTGAAAAGTCTTTCAACTCAGGGTGCTATCGTGCGTCTGCAATCCTCTGCGGAAGGATTCTTGAGACCTGCCTGCACAGGAAGTATTATGAGGCGACCGGAAACGACATCCTCGAGAAGAACCCTGGCATCGGCCTTGGCAAGCTCATAGCGAAACTTGCAGAGAAGAAGGTCAGGTTCGACCCGGGGCTCACCCAGCAGATACATCTCATCAATCAGGTCAGGATAAGTTCTGTCCATGTGAAGAAAGAGAGCTTCTATCCTTCGGCACAGCAGGCCCATGCCATGGTACTTTACATGGTTGATGTAATCGGGAAGATGTTTTAGTCATGATTGAGCAGATTAATCTTATGGTATCTTCCAATATTCCACGATGACATTATAATCAGGGAAACCTCCCTGCCCACCTGTACCTGTATCCCCTGAATGTCTTCTTCCTCTCAATCAGCCCATTTTTCACCAGGTCATTGAAGACCCTAGTCCACAGCCTGCTCTTCTGATGTATCGCTTTCTGGGGAACCCACTGGTCCTTGAAATTATACTGGAACATGTGCATGATCGCATGAGCGGTCTGAACATCTTCAGCTGTATCTGGATCTTTCATCAGAGATGGTTAACACCGGCATTTTATAAACATTTCCAGCATGATTTCCAGCATATAATGATTTTCAAAATTTTCAGTTTTGCAGAAAGGAAAATATTAATAGCATGAGGCATTTGCCTGCAGACATGAGAAGAAGAATCCTTGCAATCATCCTTGTATTAGCCCTGACGGCAAATCTTGTGGCACTGGCATTCGGGATGAACAATATATGGGTGTTCTGGGGCATAATCATAATCTCAGCAGTCATCGCATACAGGGTTCTGCCGAAAATCCATGGCTGATCACCTGAATGCCTTGGTCAGGAGGTCAGATTTTGTGATATGCCCCCTTAACCTGCCTTTCTCGCTCACAAGTATTATAGGATATTCCCTCAGAAGATTGGTCACGATGTTGAGAGACGCATCCCCGGTTATTATAGGAGGGCAGTCCCTCATTATGTCCCTGACTTCTGATTTGTTCCCCTTGTCCTCTACCAGCGCCTCGAGTATTATGGCCTCTGATACCAGTCCAAGGACCTTCCTGTCCTCGACGACCGGCATCTGGGAAATGTTGTATCTCTTCATCTTGTCTATAGCCTTCTTGATGCTGTCATCTGGCCTGACTGATATGATGTTCTTGTTCATCACAACTGCTGCTTTCATCCTGTCGTTGCCGAGACTCTCCAGGGTGTCGATGATAAGCTTTGCCTTTGAGTATGACGGGTCTATCATTCCAGCCTCTATCTTTGCGATTAATGACTGCGATACATTTGCCCTCTTCGCAAGCTCTTTCTGTGTAAGCCGCAGTCTTCTTCTAAGGCTTCCTATCTCCTCCAGCTCAACCATGGCATGATGATAATCGCCCCATGTATAAATATTTTAAGGTTTCAACCGTACATACACCAACAAAAGTATATGCGGCAACAAAAAGATTAAAATATGAGCAGTGTTTCTGAAAATCCATGAAGATAGTGATATCAGGCAGCCCTGCATCAGGAAAAAGCTCTGTGGGAAAAGCCCTTGCTGAGCGGCTGGGTCTAAGGCATTATTCAATGGGAGACCTCCAGAGACAGATTGCAATTGAGAGGAATATTGACATAGTTGAGCTTGGGAAGATCGAGAGCAGGGATGACAGCATCGACAGGATGATAGATGACAGGCAGATGAAGATTGGAGCTGAAGAGGATGATTTTGTCATCGACTCCTGGCTGGGCGCAAAATTCATACCCGAAGCTCTCAAGATTTTCATCGACGCTGACATGGACACCAGGGCAGAGAGGAGGCTTGGGCACAGGAGGGACGAAGAGGCCTATGATGATATCAGGACTGTGAAGGAGAAGATGCAGAAGAGAGAAGCAATCAACAGGGAGAGATGGATGAGATACTATGATTTCGATTATACAGACATGGACAACTATGATCTTGTCATCGACTCTTCTGCAATCAGCATAGATGAGGTCGTTGACAGGATAGAAGATTTCATAAAAACAGAAGCTTTAAAAACAAGAGCTCATTCCGATGAGCAGGCTGCTTCTTAAGTTTTTCAGGGGAGTAGTGATTGGTGGACAGATTGGTTGAAAAAAAACAAATGATAAAAAAACTGGATTTCATTGAGATCGAATACACAGGTGCGACAAAAGATGATGATATCATCTTCGACACCACCGACGAGAAGACGGCAAAAGAGAATGACCTCTTCAATCCCGAGATGAAATACGGCCCCATGGTCATATGCGTCGGGGAGGGTCAGGTCATAAAAGGTCTTGATGACCAGCTGGAAGGAAAAGAAGTAGGCAAGGATTATGAAATCGATGTCCGGGCAGTGGATGCATTCGGAAAGAAGGATGCAAAGAATTTTCAACTGGTCAACACCTCGAAGTTCAGGAAGCAGAACATAAGCCCTATGCCTGGGATGCAGGTCACAGTCGATGACATGGTAGGGACAGTGAAGACAGTGTCAGGCGGAAGGACTCTCATCGATTTCAACCACCCGTTGGCATCAAAAGACATAAACTACAGGGTCAGGATAATATCCCTGGTTGAAGACGATACCAGGAAAGCGAAAAGCTATCTTTCACTGATGTTCGGCGAGAAGAACATAGATGTCGAGCTCAAGGAAGGCAACCTCACTGTCAGGTCCCCTGTTGAGTTCCCTTCTGATGTCAAAAGTGCTCTTGACGGGAAGATCAAAAAAGCGATCCCGGCTGTCAAGAAGGTTGTGTTTGAGAAATCAGTTACGAGCCAGGCATAATAAAAAAATCCGACAGATTTATATATAAGTAATAACCTTAAATGAATAACGTTTCATGGAAGGGTGGGTATAAAATGGATGAGTTTATCAAGCCAAATGATGAATCAGCAGATTCCGAGGAAGATTCTGAGAATGTGTTCAGGTCAGAGGAGCCGAGTTATGAGGATATAGACAGGATTGAAAGAAGACCTGAGAAGACAGTCACAGGAGAGGTCAGCCAAAAACCGAAGATGGAAGAGCAGCCTAAAAGAAGGATTGAGATACCGGATGAGCCACCGGAAATAATGGACCAGGCAAGGAAGCACGACCTGGACACTGAACTAGAGGAGATACTCTCCAAGCAGAAGGCCACTATCAAGGTCATCGGCGCAGGCGGGGCCGGCAACAATACAGCCAACAGGATATCGGAAGTAGGCGTTGCAGGAGCAGAGGTGATTGCTCTCAATACAGACGCCCAGGACCTGCTTTATACGACTGCGGACAAGAAGATATTGATTGGCAGGGACATGACCCATGGCCTCGGTGCAGGATCCATCCCAAAGATAGGTGAAGAGTCTGCTCGTGAGAGCGAGCACGAGATAAAAGAGGCTCTCATGGGAGCTGACATGGTATTCATAACCTGCGGGCTTGGAGGCGGAACAGGCACAGGCAGCGCACCCATAATCGCAGAAGTCGCAAAGAAAGTAGGTGCCCTGACAGTGGCAATTGTAACTATTCCGTTCACAATGGAAGGACAGAGGAGATATGAAAATGCGATAGTCGGCCTTGAGAAGCTTGAGAGCATCGTCGACACCCTGATAGTTATTCCGAATGACAAGCTTCTTGAGCTTGCTCCGGACCTTCCCATGCACACTGCATTCAAGGTAGCTGATGAGATACTGACCAATGCTGTAAAAGGCATTGCAGAGCTAGTCACCAAGGCAGGGCTGGTCAACCTTGATTTTGCGGATATCCGCGCAGTCATGGGAAAAGGCGGTGTCGCATTGATCGGGGTCGGCGAGTCAGACACTGACAACCGCGCGACAGAGGCAGTCGAGAAGGCAATCCAGAACCCGCTTCTCGATGCTGATATCAGCGGAGCCAACGGAGCTCTCATAAATGTCATAGGCGGCTCGGACATGACTCTTGACGAGGCCAGGAAGGTTGTGGAGACTGTTTCGAACAGGCTTGATGAGGATGCAAGGGTGATATGGGGAGCACAGATCTCTGAGGACATGTCAAAGACGATACGAGCCATGCTCATTGTAACAGGAGTGAAGTCATCACAGATATTCGGCAGGACCAGGACAAAGTCCTCCAGCACAAAGGAAGAGATCCAAAGCGACCTGGGAATAGAGTTTGTTGATTAAGATGGACATCAAAAGGACACTGAATGAATGGAAGAGGGTGCTAAGGATAACCAAGAAGCCCGACAGCATGGAATTCAAGACAATCGTCAAGGTTTCAGGCCTGGGGATGGCGATAATCGGCGTAATCGGGTTCATCATCAGGATGCTTAGGGAGATATTGAGGTAAGGATGGAAGAAGAAGAGAAAAACAGCCATATATTTGCTCTCAGGACAACAGCAAACAGGGAAGACCAGGTGATGGACTTCATCACTTCGAATGTCACGAAGAAAGGCATAGAGGTCTACAGCATCATCAGGCCACATGGCATGCGAAGCTATATCTTCATAGAAGCATCAAAGAGAAGCCAGGCTGAAGAGTCAGCGTTCAATGTCCCATATGCAAGGGGCCTCCTCAAAAACGAAGTGGCATATAATGAGATAGAGCACATGCTGGAGCAGGTCAAAAGGGAAGTGAATATAAGGAAAAATGATATCGCTGAGATTATCAGCGGACCGTTCAAGCGCGAGAAGTGCAAAGTCACAAGGATCGACAAGTCAAAGGAAGAGGTCATAGTTGAGCTGCTTGAAGCTGCTGTCCCAATCCCAATCACTCTCAAGTTCGACTCCATAAAGGTCATTAGGCGAGATTCTGATGACCACGTTGAGGATGATGATTAGCTGAGGGGATTATTTTTTTTATTCTGGACTACCGTTATATTTATAAAGGATTGTCAAATCCATAGGGATTAATCATGGCAAAAGAGACTATAGATGTATTGATTGAAGGGGGCAAAGCCACAGCAGCCCCGCCGCTCGGTCCTGCGCTCGGCCCAATGGGAGTCCCGATACCTGCGGTAGTCAGCCTGATTAATGAGAAGACAAAGGAATTCTCAGGCATGAAGGTGCCTGTAAAAGTCATAATCGACAGGGATACAAAAGCATTTGACATAAAGGTCGGTACGCCGCCCGCCTCTGCCCTAATCATGAAGGAAGCAGGCATAACCAAAGGCTCCTCAAATCCTCTGGCAGACAAGGTGGCTGACCTAAAGATTGAGCAGGTAATCAAGATTGCCAAGATGAAATCTGACTCACTTCTCGGAACAGACAATATTTCAAAAGCTATGGAGATTATCGGTACATGCAATTCAATGGGTGTGATGGTCGAGGGAAAGCCAGCCAAGGAGATTGATATTGGTAAGTACAGGGAAAAAATACTCAGCGGTAAGACAGAGCTTTCTGCAGAAGAATTAAAGGAGCTTGCTGAAGAGAAGAAGAAGCTCCAAGAAGATATGGAAAAGAGAAGAGGGGAGTTTGAGGCCAAGGCAAAGGAGATAATAACCCAGATGGCAGGCAAGGAGCGCTCTGAGATAAAGGCTGCACTTGTCGAAGTTGAGATCCCAGGTAAGATCATTGACGAGCTTCTGCCGGCAGAGGAGAAGAAGCCCGAGGATGGCAAGGAGCCGGCAAAAGGCAAAGAAGAGAAGGCTGAAAAATAATTATATTGTTCTTTTTATCATATTTCTTGCACGCTCATATTTCACTCCTGCTTCGTCAAGAAGCCCCATCACCTTGGTTTTCCAGCTTCCAAGCCCTTTCCAATCAATTATTACCAATTCAACTGCTTCACATGTCTTATCCAATGCCTGCATGAGCATCTCCATATCCAGGTCTTCCAGCGAATGCCTTGAACATATGTGGCCTATTGCATATTCAGTCTCAAGAAGTATCCTGTTAGCCCAAATGTTGTAATGACCACCCCCTAGCATCAATGCAGCAGGGTATGTTGGCTCAGCAGAGATGATTTTCATTATTGCATCAGCGATTATAATTCCAGCTTCGCTGTCCTGCCATTGTTCCATATTGCTACCGATCTCGATGAATATGCACGGCTTCTCAAGATAAGGGCCATGATGGGTTTGCTCGACAGTTATCTCAAATTTATTTCTTCCTGCAATCTCATTGAGTGCCTTGAGCCCCTCTTTTATATATGACCCAGGTGCGATGCATAAAGTGCTTTCTTTTCCTCCATGCTCGGCCCTTCCCCAGTTTCCAGGGACATGGACAGAAAGCGAATTGACTCCGCTTGCTGAGCTGTGCTTTGTCGCAAAAATGAACAGGTCTGCATCTATTCTCTTGTCGATATTGTCAGAATATAGCGTATCTTCCTCGATCTTTGCCAGCTTGATTCCGTTATGCTGATATATGTCCCCCTGCATGGTGAAACCATGCCTATGAATGAGGCAGGACATTATGTTCATCCCTGCTGGATCTTTTTCAGAGACAACAATGCAGAAATCCATCATTAAAAAAAATAAAAATTAATCATGCTGCTCATATATGCGGATGAGGACAACAGTCTGTGCAAGGATTGCAAGGACGATTATCAGCAGAAGCTCAATCATCGCTATGTCCTGGGCAAGGTAACCCATGCTCACTGACATGAAAAATATCGAGATTGCAGCAAGGCCGAAAATTGCCATCAGCGCACCGATGATTTTCTCCAATACGTGCGATCTTATTCTGGTTCTTGCTATTTTAAAGCACCTCCTTTTAATATCATGGATAAAGATACGTCCTTTCTGTGCTGATCACATCAGGTGTGACAAACTCAGTAAGTGTCGCTGTCCCAATCTTTGGGATGAAATTCAGCCTGACCTCGACATCCTCGCCGATTCCCTGCGGAGCTTCATAACAAAGCTTGATGAGGTCTCCTTTCTGGAGATTCCCTGCAACAAAATTAGTCCCTTCCTGAAGGTATTCAACTGTGTAAAATCCTTCTCCTTCCAGATATGGATAGACTGTTATCATATCAGCAAGCATTGTCAGGTTGGTGTTCGTAGTGCCGTTGATAGATATCTTTCCGAAAGTCCTGTTACTAGGGTTAATGGTCTCTTCAGGGATTGAAAATGCAATCCCTGCATCTGCATCAGCGATGCTTGTTATCGAATAGTTGTAATTCGTTGCCATGGATGAGAGGTCGAACTCAAGTGCTGCACCGTCAGCAGCTACCTTGACCCTGTCTGTATAGATGCCGTCATAATCTATATCTTCGTCAAAATTATACCATATGCTGTCATTTATGTCCGAGCTGACAACCTCGGCCTTCCTTGTATGATATCCTACAGTCTTGTTGTTCCTGCATATTCCGCTTGTTCCTCTGTATTTCAGGGTCGAAGTCTCATCTTTGGTGTTGAATGTGAAGATGACCTGGTCAAGCTTGATATCATCTGATCCAGGTGAAAGCTTCATCAGCTGGTTGAAGTCATTGAGCTGACCGTCCCTTCCATCTGTTGCCGACACTTCGACTGTCTCTGCATTTGTCGAAATCTGGGACCTTGCCTGCTGTCCTGTGGCAAGACTCTTTTCTTGTAATGATCCGGCAGTCTGAAGAAGGACTCCCGCTGCCACTGCTGCGACAAGCAGCAACGCGATGAATATAATCAGGGTGCCTACACCCATTTCTGCTTTTTTCATTGTTAACCCCACCTCACTTAAATCAATCAATAAGTTTGATTACCCACCTGTTTTCTATAATGACGGTAATATATAAACTTTTTGGTTTTTTTAAGACCATAAAACAGTGCAATAAGAATGTTGTAATAGGCCCGACATGAATCCCAGGAAAGGGTTGCACCCAAAATTCGGCCTGCAAATTAAACTTACTTGCATGCAAGTTGGACATTCGCTCTGCTCAGCCCGAACGAATAATAACATGAGATAAAATGGGCCCGACCGGAATCGAACCGGCGACCTTCGCCATACCGAAAACCGCGCCAGCAGGGCAAACCCCTGAAACGCATGTCTTGTCGAGGCAACGTCATAGCCGCTAGACTACGGGCCCTGATGCTTCCAGAAAAAATTCATCTTGTATATAAAGATTATGGATTCAAGACAACACAAAATTTAAATATATGATGGTGCTTAGGAATCGGATGGAAGAACACAAGACCCTGTACTGGACGCATGGCAGGGCGAACAGGGGCATTATTTCCCTTGTCAAGGACGGGATTGTCATATTCCATTCTGACAGCAAGTTGGTGCTCAATAAAGACAAGCTCAGGGATATTGTCTATGCTAACATCAATTTCAGGGATATAGAGGACATTGGGGTGCAGGTGACTTTCCTACGCGGCAAGATGCTATTTCTAGTCCTTGATGATAAGAGTTTTGAAAGCATTATCGGAAATATTCCCGAACATCTCCAGGATGGCATGACAATCAATAGAAAGCTAAAAAAGCTGGTCTTTGAAGTCAATGTCGACTCGATGGAGGAGATATTGGATTTTGAGCAGAAGGCATCTGCTTTGATGAAAGGCGGAAAGAAAAAAGATTAGTCATAATAGGTCTGTCTCTTGAATTGCATAACTTCTAAATCAATATTTCTGTCAAAGAAATCTGTAATAGCCCCTGCCGAGAATGCTACCGATTGGTCTCATTTCTGGGAGGATTCATTTCCGTGCCGAGACATACCAGTCCCACATCCTGGGCTTGCCATGGAAATCTTCAAAATCACCTATCGCATCGCCCCAGGGATAATACACCTTCTTGAATCTGATCTCCTTGAATCCGGCTTTTTTCAGCCTCATCCTAAGCTCAAAATTATAGAATAATTTCTGCATTTCCCCATCATCGTAGGTGCATGTAATGATGTTGTAGCACTTCCTTGCGGCCTTCTTTCTAGTCATGGCCAATGCCTTCTTCTCATCATTGTATCTCTCAAACTCGCGTTCGTAGACCAGCTGGAAATAATACAGGACAGATTCCATCGAAGGGAAAACTGCCTTGAGCCTTCCGCCTGGATTCAGACTTTCAAATATCTCCTGCAGCATACTGTCGACAACTTTCGGGCTTGGATGAAGGATCGAGTTGACAGAGATTGCAAGATCAAAATTGATATCAAGTTCAGTCAGTCTTTGCATGTCTTTTTTGATCAGCTTTACATTTGGTGCAGATCTCTTTCTTGCCTTCATGAGCATGTTCTGGGAGAAATCTATCGCATAAACTTCTGTGAATTTCTTTGACAATAGAGGAAGCAGATCGCCTCTTCCTGTCCCCAGGTCAGCTACAACATTCTGTGAATCAAGCTTTTCAAGCTCAGAAAACAGCGGATTTTTCACATCCTCACCCAATGGCGAGATGATGTAATCATGATAATCCTGCGCATATTCATCCCACTGCTTCCCGTCCATGTTTGATTTTCTGGAACAGATGATATATAATATTTATTGTTATAAAACACCTATATCTTTATTTGATGATAAGGCAGCCCGGCTGAAGATCATCTCGTTGGAGACCTGTTCCTGGACTGAAAAATTCAAGCTCCTGTCGAGTGTGCGCAGGAAATAATTTCCGAAGAAAATTATGAAAGCCCCCGCCGAGAATGCAGCTGATTGGTTCCATTTGGAAGGGAATTATCCTAACGAATTATTAAGATTTCTTAGGTTTATGAAAACTATCTCTTCAACCAATCGCTTGAAAGCCTTATCATCTCTTTTTTTTGAATTTTTTGTAAGGTCAAGATATTCATCAAAGTACCCCAGAGGCAGATCCAGGACTGGTATATCATATGACCTGATGATATGCCACATCAATAATCTGGATATTCTGCTGTTCCCATCGATAAAAGGATGGATCCTCTGGAATTCATTATGGAAATATGAGGCAAATGAGATTATCTCCTCAATATCCTTGGTTTTTTTCGATTCAAATTCCTGATATCTCCTTTTCAAAAGGTCCAGCTTTATAGGTATCTCCTTCCAGTCAGATGTTATGAAATGAGGATTGTTCTTGATTTTCACATTCCTTTTTCTTATGATTCCAGCCTCTTTTATCTGACTCATGGCAATCCTATGATATTCAAGGAAAAGATTCTTGCTGATTTTTACTTTTTTTCCTGTATTAGCAATCATATAATCCACCGCTTTTTTATAATTTGTTATCGCCTCAATATGTTCAATCTTATGTTTTTCAGGTACAATGGCTTCCTCAATTAGTTTCTGGGTTTCAGGAAGGGTTATCGGATTGCCCTCCAGATTGAGTGAGGCATATATGAAATTCACTTCTTTTGCTCTTTCTATCTCACCTATGGCAGTTTTATGGATTCTTTGATTTA
Organism: uncultured Candidatus Woesearchaeota archaeon; assembly: GCA_963717515.1. GTDB lineage: Archaea > Nanobdellota > Nanobdellia > Woesearchaeales > DSVV01 > CAYXZQ01. Next base: position 65,958 of record OY970338.1, on the reverse strand, counting down.
TTTTATTGATTCTTAGCTCTTTCTTGATGTCTTGGGTGAATTTGTACTCGCTGTTCTTATAAAAAGTCAACTTTAATCCAAAATGCTTCAAAACCTCACTAAGGAAATGGTGCCTCAATACCTTGCATTTCATCGGTTTTCTTGATAGGATAAGAAGAAACCCATAGCTGGACAGTGCATCCACATACAACTTGAATGTCTGTCCATGGATATTGAAGTCTTTCCTTGTGAAGAATTCCTTTCCCGCGGCTTTCTGTATGAATCTAAGCATCCTTGGCTTGAACAACAGGTTGTAATTTATCCTGTTGCCCAGACAGAATGAGATAAGATTGAATAATTGGACAGATTTGTCTGTATGCATGACTTTTACTTTTTCCTTCTTTTCAATTAATCCGGATCTCTCAAGCCTTGAAACATTATTGTAGATATTCTGGTATTCTTCCTTCGGTTTATTCAGCTCGTCGACTATCTCTGATACCTTTATCTCACCTTTGCTTGCAATCACATAAAAGACATCATATCTTGTTACCATAATGGTAGAGTAGTCTTTCTACTATATAAATCTTACTATAATTCACTAAATGTTTAGAAATATTAAACTTTTTGTGAAAAATAAGGAGCCCCCGCCGAGAATTGAACTCGGGACCTCGCGCTTTCCAGTAGTTTTGGGGAGTCTGTATTTGACGACCGAAAAACTTACCAAGCGCGCGCTATACCTCTAAGCCACGGGGGCGGAATGGATACATTCGCTTTGAATTTATACGAGATTTATAAAAGTTTTGCAGATTTTTTTAAAGAAAGCGTTAATTGATTGGTCCATGCATCCCAAATATTATTTCAAACATATTAAATTCTTTCATTTATTCGTCATATGTAAGTAGTATAAATATTTGATCTATAAAAATTTCATACCAAACCTTTAAAAACTCAACCCCACTCCCATAATTCCGGTGGCGAAGAGACAGAACATCCAGTTCACATTGATTGTGATTGCACTGCTCCTGATACTGTTCATCTTCAGGATAGCGACGCTTCTCACTGACTATCTATGGTTCGACAACCTTGGGTTCAAGAATATATTCATCATAACTTTGGAGGCGAATGTGCTGATATTCCTGGTATCGGCCCTCATATTCTTCACATTCCTGCTCATCAACCTCTGGGTATCTTCAAAGCTTAGGGGAAATCTCAAGAATATCGTGAAGTTCAAGACAAAGCTCATCATAGCATTGTTCATTTCATTCTTCTTCGGAGTGGCCTATTCAGGCAGGTGGCTCACCATACTCGGATTCTTCCGTCAGGTCCCATTCAACCTGAACGACCCCATATTCTTCAAGGACGTATCCTTCTATGTGTTTTCGCTCCCGTTCTATCTCATCATATGGAATTTCGCCTTCACGACAATCATAATCACGACAATCCTCATCGTCCTCGACTATTTCCAGGCATTGATAGGGAATTTTTTCAGGGCGCCTCAGCCCAGGCAGTCGGTCGGCCAGGTTCCCCAATATTCTGTGAATCTCATGCAGGAGCTAAAGAAGATTAAGAAATCTGCCCTTGTCCACATCTCTGTCCTGGTATCGGCATTCTTCATACTGCTTGCTGCGAAGAACTACCTGGCCAGGTTCTCGATAATGTATTCAGAGAGCGGGATTGTGGTCGGCGCCGGCTACACTGACGTCTCTGTCTTCCTTCCTGTGATGCAGATACTGATCGTGTTTGCGCTGGGTCTTGCGGTATTCACATTCTTCTGGATAGTGCTGTCAGGCAAGTCCCCCATGAAAAGGAATCTGCTAGTCTATACCATACTGGCATATTTCATCATCGCTTTTATCGGCCAGTCTGTGGTGCCGGCGCTTGTCCAGAATTTCAGGGTTTCACCAAATGAGTTCAACCTTGAGAAGCCGTATATACAGAACAACATCAATTTCACCAAGATTGCCTACAAGCTGTCCGATGTTGTAGAGAAAAATTTCTCTGCTGACCAGAACCTGACGATCAATGTGATAGACAAGGACAGGGTGACGATAGACAATATCCGGATCCTCGACTACAGGCCCCTGACGACGACATACAAGCAGACCCAGGAGATAAGGCTGTATTACGACCTGTCAGGGATCGACATCGACAGGTATAATCTTAGCGGAAAAGAGACGCAGGTCATGATAGCGCCAAGGGAGCTTGACCAGAGCCAGATAACGACTGATGCCCAGACTTGGGTCAACCTGCATGAGATATACACGCATGGATACGGGGTTGTCATGAGCCCTGTCAACAATGTGACTGACCAGGGCCTGCCCAACTACATAATCAAGGATGTCCCTCCGGTCTATACAACTGAAGACCAGGATATCAGGATCAGCCAGCCGGCCATATATTACGGGGAGAAAGACAACAATTTCGTCATCGTGAATACCAAGACGCCTGAGTTCGACTACCCCAAGGGAAACACGAACGAATACGTCAGTTATGCCGGGACAGGAGGGGTCCTCCTGGACACGTTTGCAAAGAAGGTCCTCATGGCGCTTAGATTCAGGGATATCAAGATACTACTGTCATCAGACATCACATCTCAGAGCAGGATAATGTTCATCAGGAACATCCAGAACAGGATCCACACAATCATGCCCTACCTGAACCTTGACAAGGACCCGTACATCGTCATCAGCCAGGGAAAGCTCTACTGGATCCAGGATGCTTACACGATGACAGGGAATTTCCCTTATTCGGCGAAGAGTGGTAATTTCAACTACATAAGGAACTCTGTCAAGGTCGTGGTTGACGCATACAGCGGAAAGGTGACGTACTACATCGCTGACAAGAACGACCCCATAATCCAGACTTACTCCAACATATTCAGCGGGGCATTCAAGAGCTTTGATGAGATGCCAGAAGATCTCAAGAAACATATCAGATATCCCGAAGACCTGTTCAGGATACAGTCTTCCATATACAGCACATACCACATGGAAGACCCTAATGTGTTCTACAACAAGGAAGATGCCTGGCAGATACCAAATGAGATTTACGGTGTGGGCCAGCAGGTCCCTGTAGAGCCATACTATATAATCATAAAGCTCCCCGGAGAGACGCAGGGCGAGTTCGTGCTCATGTCATCCTTTACGCCGATAAGCAAGGATAATATGGTCTCTTGGTTCGCCGCAAGAAGCGACCGCCAGGAATACGGGAAGTTGCTTCTCTACAAGTTCCCGAAGGACAAGCTGGTTTATGGCCCTTCCCAGATAGAGGCCAAGATCGATCAGGATTCCGTGATCTCACAGCAGTTAACCCTCTGGGGTCAGCAGGGATCGAGCGTTACAAGAGGAAACCTCCTGGTGATCCCTATCGAGAACAGCCTGCTATATATCGAACCCTTGTATCTGCAGTCAGTCCAGGGCCAGCTTCCCGAACTTAAAAGAGTGATAGTATCTGATGGTGACAGGGTGTTCATGGAGGTCAACCTTGGCCTGGCTCTTCAGGACCTTTTCGGCAAGGCAGTTCCTTCGCAGCCCCATGGCACAGGGCAGAACCTTACAAGCTCAGCCCTGATAGATGATGCAAACACCCTATACCAGCAGGTGTTGGAGTCGATGAGAAACGGAGACTGGGCAGGCATCGGCGACAATCTTGATAAGCTCGGCCAGGTCCTCACAGAGATAAGCAGGAACAAGAACAGCACCGGTTAAAATCAGATAGCCTCATTCCTATTCCGATGGGCATCATGCAGCAACATGATCCCTGCGCCGGGTCATGAGAGCGACATGCATGTATATCCTGCTGCCGTCCGGTTCTATATGGAGCTCTTCATCGATTTCTTCCACATCAAAATATGGCGAGAATATCTTTTTTATGTCTTCCTTTTCAAGCGATTTCTCAAATCCGTTCCTGTCGCTGAATGCCATGAGCTGGAATTTCCCGCCGGGCTTCACGAATCCTGCCAGGTTCACTGCAAATTCCATCCTTTTTGAAAGCGGAACATGGTGGAAGCATCCCCTGTCGAATGCGAAATCGATCTTCTTGCCTGGATCGAAGTCAAGTACATCACCCACCCTGAAATCGACCTTGACACCCTCCTTCCCTGCCCTCATTTTGGCTATGTCCACTGCTGATTCAGATATGTCGATTGCTGTGACCATGAATCCGTTCTTAGCCAGGAATATAGAGTTTGTCCCTGCACCGCAGCACAGATCTAAGGCATTGCCGTGCTTCAATTTCCTCACATTCCTCACAAGGGATTCTGGAGGTTTCTCCGAATGCCAGGGTATCCTCTCAAGCGGCATAGTCCTGTAAATGTCATCCCATTCCATGCTTATCATCTCCTTTTTATCCAGCAGCTGCCGAACAATATTCATGCTCCCTACAGCCATATATTATAAAAACCTTTAAAAACAGACGGGTTTTCTTATGGACCATGTTTCTCGCGAGGGTAGCGAAGCCTGGTAAACGCGCAGGACTTAAGAAGGGGACCGCATGCCTTTGCATGACAAGATCCCTCTGGGATATCCTGTCCCTTAGTGGGTCCGCGGGTTCGAATCCCGTCCCTCGCAGTTTTTTATGATGTTTGGAACCTTTCAGCTGTATATTTCGAGTGATGACCCGCTGGAAAGATTCTCCTTTTCGCATAGGCCGACCACCTTTGATGCCACATACTCTGGCTCAAGCCCAGCTCTTGAGCCGAACAGTCCCTTGTACATGTCTGTATTCACTCCCCCTGGGCATACAGCATATACCTTTCCCTGGACTTCACCTGCCAGGGCTTCTGTGAATCCCAGCACAGCAAACTTGGAAGCGCAGTAGACTGCAAGACCTGGAAAGCCTGTCTTGCCTGCACCAGAGGATATATTTATTATGATTGAGTCTTTCTTCTCCGACATCCAGGCAATCGCATATTTCGTACAGAGGAACATGCCCTTGACATTGACATCCATGATATTGTCATACTCATCCAGGCTTGTCTCAGCCACAATTTTTCTCACTGCTACGCCCGCGTTGTTCACTAGGATGTCGATTCTCCCAAAATTATTGATTGCCATGTCAATAAGATTCCTGACCTGGTCTTCGGCTGTGACATCTGTCTGTACAGCGACTGCCTTTCCTCCATTTTTCAGTATCTCATCCCTCACTGCCTCTATCTCTGAGAGGGTCCTTGCTGCAATTACTACATTCACCCCTTTCTTTGCAAGCGCAAGGCAAATCTGCTTTCCGATTCCTTTTCCGCCCCCTGTGACTATAGCGGTCCTGTTTTCAAGCTTCATTTTAATATAATCTCACAACTGCTTGTCCCTGAACCCAGATACCTATCGAATTTGTCCTGGGTCTGGCTCCAGCCGGTCTCCATGCCTTAGCCTGCCTCCAACAGCTTCTTCATGTTTTCCAGAACCGATTTCCAGATCTTCTCAGAGTGTGTTTTCACCTCTTCTGATTCGTTATTGTCCTGGAGGAGCAGGACATCCGTCCCATTGCTCACTGACGACAGCCTGACAGTTACCATGTGATAATTTTCAGGGCTGTCCTTTTTTCCACCCATAGGGCTGAAATGGCTGTACTTAAGCAGCTTGTTGACCTTCAACAGGATTATTGTCCCTTTGTCCTCATATTCTTTCCCCTGCCATTCCCCCTTCCAAATTATGGGGCTTCCTTCCCGCCATTCTGATTTCACCTGTGTCCCTAACATGTATCTACTGATGAGATCAGGATTTACAAGCGCGTCCCATACTTTCTCCAACGGCGCATTTATCCGTATCCCTGTGCGTGCTTCCAAATTTTTTCCGTCTGGAATTTCCATTCTTGTCCCCCTGTCGCTTGGTCCAGCAGCAATTTCATTCAGCCTTTGGCTTATCATAGCTCACCATCCACTGTATCCCGAACTTGTCCCTGAGCATCCCGAAATAAGAGCCCCAGAAAGTGTCAGACAGGGGCATCTCCACTTTCCCGCCCTCTGAAAGCGCTCTGAAAATTTTTTCTGTCTCTTTTCTTGAATCAGCGTTTACAGAGACATAGAAATTATTTCCCTGGGTAATCTTGTGCCCCATTGACTCGACCCCGTCAGCACCCATAAGCATGCTCTTGCCCAAAGGGAGTGAGACATGCATGAGCTTTTCCTTGTCATTTTCCGAGAGCTTGTCGCTTCCGGGCATCTCTTTCGCTTCACCGTACCTTTGGAGCGTTTCCAGCTTCCCGCCGAATACAGACATGTAGAAATTGAATGCCTCTTCAGTCTTTCCCATGAAGTTCAGATAAATGTTCATTGATTTCATTTTCATCCCCTCCCGTCAGGATAATTGATTATGCCGACTAATTTCCTTCATATGCCATCTTGAGCTGGCTGATGTCGATCTTCTTCATCTTCAGCATCGCCCTCATGACCCTTCCTGCTTTTTCCTTGTCCTGGTCTCCCAGGTATTCAGGAAGCGATCCTGGGACTACCTGCCATGTAATCCCGAACCTGTCCCTGTTTATCCAGCCGCAGACCCCTTCCTCGCCCCCTTCTGACAGACTATCCCAGAAATGATCAACCTCTTCCTGGGTCTCGCAGTCCACGACAAATGATACTGCACTGGTGAACTTGAACTGGGGACCGCCGTTTATCGCCGTGAACCTTTGGCCATCGAGCTTGAAGGATACTGTCATCACCGACCCTGCAGGCCTTCCTGAAGCCTCTGCACCGGCCTCATCATACAATGCCACAGCTTCAATCTTTGATTCCTGTCTCTTTTTTGGGTTACTGTTGAAGAGGCTGACATAAAATTTCGCCGCCTCTTCTGCCTTGTCTTCGAACCAGAGGAACGGCGTAATTTTCTGCCCAGACATCTTATTTTCCTCCACCCTTGTTTTTGTAAAAGCCGGGATAGCAGACCGGACAAGGTGCCTTACCTGTATATACATGCCCTCTGCTACATAGCCTAATACCGGATCTTTTTGATGCATCCATCTGTATCACCCCCCTTAATATCAATTTGCCTTCATCTTCGGCTGGAGGATGCTCAGCCTGTTGTTTTCTGTATCTTCAAATGATACATACATCCCAATGCCGGGTATGTCGACAGGCTTGCCCAGCACCTTTCCGCCTGCTTTCGTTACCTTCTTCATATGTTCATCAATATCGTCCACCGCTATCACTATGGATGGATACCCCCAGGTTCCTTTATTCCTCGGGTAAAATCCACCATTGATCCTTCCAGGCTCCTTCGGAAATCCTGACTTCTCTAACTCTGTTGTTGTTGCGATGACATAACGCCCCATTTCCTCGCCCAATTGCTGGGTCTTCCATCCGAACACCTTCTCATAAAACCCCACCATTCGCTTCATGTCAGCTGCAGGCATCTCAAAATGGACGACTGGATTCATATTTCTCATTTTCACACTTCAGTTATCAGTTTTCAACCATGGACTTCAGAACAAAAATACCTTAGATATGAGGCAATACCTATTGATAGGCTGATAGTAAGCCATTCAAGTATTAAAATTAGATGTTTAGTGTTACAACCATTATTTTAACTGTGCAAGAAGTAGGTTTGCGATACGCTCTTGATGTTTTTTCAGTACCTCGAAAGGTTCAAAAACGCCTTGACATTCTGGTAAAGGTGCTTGACATCCTCGGACACAGCACCCTCGTACTTGTCAGCCGCGACCCTGTAGATGTACTTGTCCATGACAGCCCGAAGGAAATAGAACACCGGTTTTCCCTCCCACTTGTCCTCGTAGTCTGTCACCAGGTAGCCGATGAACCTTATCTTCACCCTTCCCTGGTTCATCCTGACATCCTGCCTGTCCTTTTTTACGACGACATCCTTTACATTGTAGCAATGCATATACATGTTGATTACAATCTTTGCATAGTCTGTTATCTTCTTCCACGGCTCAAGCTCGACCTCGATGTATTTACCCTCCTTGAGAACATGCTCATGGTTCCTCTTCTCGAACTTGTCATATCCCTTCTGCCGCAGCCATTTGTCTATCATCATATATAGCTCCCTGAGCTCGAAAAGCCCCTCGTACTGGAGGAGGAGATTGTCGATAATTATCCTTCGTTCTCCCATCCTTACCACATGTCAGCGAACTCGCTGCCTGTCACAGTCATGTTGAGATACTCCTTTATCACGTTCTGAAGCTCGAGTATCTTGTAGTTGAGCTGATCCCCGTAAATCGAATCCCATTGCCAATGCAGCACGTAATCGTTTAAAAATTTTCCCACTGCCTTGGTGAACCGGCTCTTGTCATACCTGTCAGAATAGTCCAGGATAAGCTTTCCCCCTACCCTGAAATATACCCTTGCCTTTATCATCTTCTTCTTCACGCCGTTCTTGATTATCTCCACAGGCACGCCGTCATAATATTTTGTGTAGACTGTCATCCTGAACCTGTAGTAGTCCGTGACATTCCTCCAGGCATCAAGGCCGCATTCCATCTCCTCACCTAGAGGCCCTGACTTGTGCTTTGCCTTGGTCTCTAATATCTCGAAACCTTTTGATTCGAACCAGTCGCCGATGAGCCTCCATATCTCAGGGAAATCGAATACTCCCTTGAACCTTATATGGACACCCTTCATGATCTGCCCTTCAATTGGAAATGCCATGCTATATCATTTGAAAATTCAGTTTATAAAAGTTTCGATTTCAGAAAGTCCGGTTTCATGGCAGGATGATGTATCTCAGATTATTCGTCCCTTTCCTGATGTCATCCTTTGGAAGGTTAAGATTGAACCTGCCTTTGCTTATCTCCCCTTCATATATCCTCCTCCCGTTGAGATAGATGACAAGGAGTCCGCTGCTGTCTGCATTGAATGACAGCTTGAAATCACCTGGATATTCCCGTTCTGTGACACTGAATGACTGGTCATAATAGTTCTGCATGACAGCCTGGCTTTTCGAACCCACATCAATGGTCCTCTTGACGCTCTCTGCGACGAAATCGAGAAAATCCTGCTCAATGACCGGTGAATTTTCAAAATGAAGCCTGACCGCAGCCTTCTTGATGAGGAAAGGGCCATTGGCAGTGCTGAATCTCAGAGGGTTCCTGCCCTCCTGGAATGAATCCTTTGACAATGTGATGTTCTGCATCTTGCCACATGCTACATTGACAGAGTCCACGAGCTTGCCATTGAGCATGATGCCCATCAGATGATCTTTCCCGCACATGGGTATGAATGTCAATTCTGCACCTTTGAGCTCTTTGTAGCCCATTGTCGATACGATAACATCCGTATCCCCATCGGGGGTTGGCTCATATATCCTGGAGCTGACAACAAGGCTGCTCAGGGCATATCTGAATATGCTATCATTGCCGGCAGGCTGCCCTGGATTTTTTTCATCCGGTGCTGTCTGCACTGTCTCCCCATGGACTGCAGAGGCATTATCATGGACGATAGAGGCAAAATCGCAGATATTGTTATTGTCGTCATCAAGGCAGCAGTCACCATTTATCTTGATGAAAGGCCTTTCGCATATCGTGCACCCTGATACCAGTATGAGCAGGACCATGAATGCTGCAAGGAGTCTCATGCATCCAATCCATATCCCCAGACTATTTAAAGATTTCTATGCTCTGTGGACTGGAAACAGAAAATTTATTAAATGAATCCCTTTATCATGACAGGATGGATATAAACATGTCAGTCCAGACGCTTCTGGTGAAAGTGGTAGCAAATACCGGGTCCATTGCAGGATTCATGAAGATGATCTTCAGTGGGCTCTTCGGCCTCTATGTTATTCTTGGGATGATGAGATTCTATGAGCTCTTTTCCCTGAGGAGGCTGATGAGGGAGATGAGAATTGAGGTGCAGAAGCTCAACACTGCTGTTTCGAGGCTCGACTAGGGTATGCTCAAGAGAATAAAATGAACATCTTCAAGAAAAGGATATATGAATCTTTGAACAGGCATATCAAGGCAGATGAGTCTCTCATCGAGATACCCCCGGACTCATCGCTTGGGGATTTTGCCATCCCCTGCTTTACTTTTGCAAGAGAACAGAAAAAAAGCCCTGCAGCCATTGCAGAAGAGCTCGCAGGAAAAATCAAGCCTGACGAACTTATCGCAGAGGTGAGAAATACCGGGCCATACCTTAATTTTTTCATCAATAAGGCCAGGCTGGCAGGAGATGTCCTTGGCCGGATAATCGAAGCCAAGGGCAGCTATGGCAGGTCAAAGGATAATAAGACGATAATGGTCGAATACTCCTCACCGAACACGAACAAGCCTCTCCATCTAGGCCATGTGAGGAACATCGTCATCGGCAAGTCCATGTCAAACATCCTGGCTTTCAAGGGAAACAGGGTTATCCAGTCCTGTCTTGTAAATGACAGGGGCATCCACATATCGAAATCAATGCTTGCATACCAGAGATGGGGCAAAGACAGGGAGCCTGACAGGAAAGCAGACCATTTTGTCGGTGATTTCTATGTGATGTTCAATGAGAAGGTGAAATCTGCCCCTGAGCTCGAAGAGGAGGCACAGGATCTTCTCAGGAGATGGGAGAATGGGGACAGTGATGTGAAAAGTCTCTGGAAGAAGATGAATTCCTGGGCTGAAAAAGGGTTCAATGAGACCTACACCAGGCTGGGGATCAAGTTTGACAGGTTCTATCATGAATCAGATATCTATGATAAAGGCAGGGATATAGTCGGGAAGGGACTGGAAGACGGTATTTTTAAAAACATTGATGGTGCGATAACAGCAGAGCTGGAGGATTTCAGTCTGCCTGACAAGGTGCTTGTACGGGCTGACGGGACGACCCTGTACATGACCCAGGACATATACCTCGCGATAAGAAAATTCAAGGATTTCAATCTGGACAGGTCGATATACGTCGTAGGCTCAGAGCAGAACATGCATTTTGCTCAGCTTTTTGCGATCCTTGAGAAGCTTGGCAGCAGCATTGTCAAGGACTGCCATCACCTGAGCTATGGCATGGTGTACCTGCCAGAGGGAAGGATGAAATCCCGTGAAGGCACTGTCGTAGATGCTGACACCATAATAGATGATATGCTGGGGCTTGCAAGAGCTGAGGTGGAAAAAAGGTATGAAAGGCTGGATGAGAAGGAGACTCAGAAGCGCTCAGAGGTCATCGGGCTGGGAGCCCTCAAATTCTTCATGCTCAGGACAGACCCTGGCAAGGACATGACTTTTGACCCGAAGGAATCGATATCGTTTGAAGGCGAGACAGGGCCGTATGTCCAGTACGCGTATGCCAGGATCTCAAGCATACTGAAAAAGCATGGAAAAGTAATCAGCGATTCATCGGATTATGATGCTATTGGTGCAGAAGAGACAGAACTGGTCAGGCAGCTTTCTTTGTTCCCGGACATTGTTTCTGATTCTGCCAGATACAAGCCTTCTGCTGTATGCAGGTATCTTCTCGACCTTTCCCAGAGATTCAATGAGTACTATCACAAGGTGCCGATCCTTAAGGCCCCTGAGAAACAAAAGAGGGCAAGGTTGCTCCTGATATTCTGCATAAGGGAAGTGCTGAGGTCAGGGCTCGGGCTTCTCGACATTGGCGTGCTTGAAGAGATGTGATATTTGCAATCCGACTGTACTTCTTGATTCCTTAAGGCAAAGTTTTTTCTGCAATTCAAGGCATAATATATAAACTACTAATTAGTGGTAAAAAACGAAAAATTTAAATACTAAATAATGTATTCAATAGCCAAAAATGGGGGAATTCAAGAAGATAGTATACAATGCTTTGGTCCTGTCAATGATTGGCAGCCCTGCAATGGCTCAGGAACCTCAGAATGGCAATATAGGCGACCTTGAGAAGGGGATAATTCATTCTCTGGAGAGGAATTTCTCGAGTGAGGAATATAGCAATGATATTGTCTATACAATGGAGAATATAAAGCTGGAGAACGGGAGGACTGGGACAATAAATGTCGTTTATGATAAAACCGAGGGGCAGTATAGAACCTTCCTGTTAAATATCAATGGCATGACCAGGACAGGCATGACTACAATAGAATATTTCATAGACAGTGATATGGACGGGCTCAGAAAGGGAGGCCACAAGGATTATTTTTCAGTCTATGACAGCAGATGCGGCTGTCTCGAGAGAGGAAACAGGATTGACAGGATGAGCAAGAGGGAGCTGAGGCAGCTTAACACAAGGTATATGCAGCAATTGAAAAAGATTAATTCTGCCCTATATGGGAGGTAAAAGATGGTCAGCAGAAGGGATTTCGTAAAAATCTTCGGAGGGGGCATTGCTCTTGGAGGAATCAGCGGCTTTTCCTATCTGGGAAAGCTCTGGGCTTCAGAACTGGATATTGAGACTGTCATTGCAAAGGAATTCAGTGCACTGCCTAATCCTGATTATAATAATGTCTCTCATTCGGATATCCATTGGAAGCCTGTATCATACGGAATTGATTTCACAAGGGCAGAAGTATACAATGACGGAAATCTGGTTGATATAATAGCCGCTTCAAGAATCGATCCGGATAAGTGCAGGGTCAGGGTATTCAATGGCTTTGACGAGGATAGGTCCGTTGTCGGCAATATCGAGGCCTGGCAGAGAACAACCGGAGCGACTGTAATGATAAACAGCGCCCAGTACATGGCAGACCCATATTACATGCCCTGCGCCCTTGTCATGGGAGAGAGGGTGTCAAAGGGGGATGACGGGCAGCTTAGGTACAAACACTCTCTGATAGGCCCGCCGAAGAATAAAAATGCAAAGGGAATGCTGGTAAGCGAGCCAAAGAGGAAGGGTTTTCCAGGAATCGACCTGCTCGATTTTGACTTTGACAGTTTCGATTATAAAACAACACCCTATACACAGGGAATCCAGCACTGGCCTATACTGCTGGACAGGGAAGGAAAGATAAAGGTCAAATCCACAAACTGGCAGGCGAACAGGACGATTGCCGCAAAAGACCGGGAGAAAAAAATCCTTTTTATGACGACTGAAGGCGGTTATTTCACCCTATATAATCTCGGAAGGTTCCTTAAAGACAGCAATAGAAGGCCTGACAAGGGCTTCAATATCCACACAGCGATGAACATGGACGGGGGCTATGAGGCTGATATGATAGTGAAATCAGCCAAGGTGGATTATGTCACTTATGGAGAATTTGAGACTTATGGTCCGAAACATGATGCCACCCGTTTCAATATTAAGATTGACATACCTGGAGTGGTCGGAGTTTTTCCACGGAAATAATATTCTACCTGAACAGGTTTGCAGCATTCATATATTCAAGCTGGGCAGCCCTTCTCTGGGCATTTATCCAATAATCTCTACAATAGTTACCACAGGTGTCAAGGGCATTTTTAACTTTTCCATTTTGTTCTATTATAGAGGATTCCCGCAACCGAGTGGGTGTGTTGTAAAATATTGTGGTCCAGTAAAATTGCTCTTCGACCGGCAAATCATCCCATTTGACCTTTAAAGAGCCCTCATTGTATAATTTGTCCCATGTTGTTTTTGTCTCGTATTTCCTCTCTGCATAGACACCGGCGAGCGTCGAAAAACCGTCTAAGAGCGTGTTGAAGCTTCCTGACTTAACTTTGTAATCATCTGTTATTTGCGAACCTTGAGGGGTCATCTGTACATATTCAGGGATATAGCCTAATCTCTTCAGCCTGTCGAACTCGACCTCTCCATCCCTGTTCTTCATACCTATAACATCAGTCCCAAGATCGGCTATTCCATTCACAGGCAGATTATGGTCATCATAATACATCCCGTCTGAATAGTAATATTTACCCCCATATTCATTAGTAAATACCTTGAATACTTTTCCCTGGATTGTGACCTTGTTTGAGCCGTCAGGGATTGGTATCTCATACAGCCTATCTTTGCCTGGTAGTAATACGAATGGATCACCGTCATTTGTATTATAGACAGGATATATCTTTCCATTGTATTCGACATCTTTAGCCTCCGGGTCAATGGGCATTTCGTAATGCTTTTCCACTGCTTCGATTGTGATATAAGTGAACTTAGCACCCTTTGCAACAACATAACTCTTGCCATTGTACTCATAGTTCGAGCCTGCCGGTGCGTCAACATCCATTATTTTATTATATTTCTCTTCAAAATATTGGCCACCATTATCTGATTTTATAGAGTAAGTAATTCCATTTATATTTAATTCCTTGACATTGTCAGGGATAGGTAACCAGTACTGTGAATAAGTTGTTGGCAGCTCAATATAGGCTTCCCCATCTGAATTTATCTTTACTTCATAGATATTGTTGTTATATTCAATCTCTTTTTGATCTGCCGGGATTGGCATCTTCTCCTTCTTGAGTGAAAAGATATTTATTCCGCCCTCTGCCATGAATGTCACTGCAACCTCCTGCGGAGTCACTTTTATCCCGTTCTTGTTCTGGGATGCGGTCTCTGAGACCCTATAGCACATGCTGATGAAATCCTTCTCTGACTCTTCATTGAAGCAGTTCAGGTATGACCTTGGGTATGAGCCCCATTTGCTTGTCAGGTATGATTTGAGTTCCTTCATCTGGTCCCAGTCTATCTCCTTGAAGTTCTGTATCACCCTTTCGGCGGCAGAATAATAATTCCCGCAGATCTTACATGGCATGCTGCAGTGTGTGACAACCCCGTTCTCAAGGCTGAAGTCGTGCTGCTCGCCGATCTCATTTATGTACGATGCAGTGATGTCCAGGTTTGTCATGACATCAGGGTCACCTTCCAGCTTGATTGAATCTTCTGTAAATGAGATTTTTCTTGCATCTTTGACATTGAGGTCTACCTGGCTTTTGTCTTTGATCTGGTCCATGGCCAATCCGTCCACAGATCCATCGATGAGTCTTAGGCTGATTATGTTGTCACCCTCGACATTCGGGTCATCGACTGCTGATATCTTCACCCTGTTCACAGTTGGAGGATTTCCTATATCTGCGAGATAATCCTGTACATTGTAGCCATCTTTCCAGCTGGCTTTGGCTGTTTTCATGTCTTCCAGCATCCTGTATACCCTGTTTTCTTCATTTTCAGGCCTCTTTTCATAGTCATTTATCATGAAATCCCTCAATTGGAGATTGATGTAATCTTTTACTCCTGCAGTTCCCTCGCTCGACACATATCTGCTGAGGTCGGAATAGAACCCGTACAATGGGTCAGCAAGCATGCCTGCCACATCCGGATGACTGTTCTTGATATAGTCCGCACTTTGGACCATATAAGCCTTCAGATCAAAGTTGCTGTCCTGGGTCAGCTGCTGGAGGTTGGACATCTCCAGGAACAGGTTGAAATACCTGGATTCCGGGTCAGGGACATAATGGGCGACCTTGAAATCCTCTTCCTGCACTCTGATGAAATTATCCAGGCTGAATCCCTCCTTCTGGCTCTCTGATTTAAGCTTGTCATATAGAAGCGCAAGCGGGTCATTGGGATCAAGGTAGTCCTCTATACAATTTGTACCCGGGCTGCATCTCTCCTGCTTGCTGTAATACAGCACATCCTTGCTAGTGGTGTAAACACGTGATTCCTTGCCATCCTGGTATACTGCATATTCAGTGCCACTGTAAATCTTCCTGTGGCCGTCAGCATAAATTGAGATTGTCCCTGAGAACTCTGAGGTGATTTCTCCTGACAGGATATCCATCTCGACGACTGAGATTCCTGAGATGGTATCCTGGCCGTCCTTTCTCTGGATGTCGATGGCAACCCCGGTGCATGACTGGTATTTCCTGTCCCTAAGTATCACTGTCCCTTTTTCCACCTGGACATCTGCATCCTTTGTATTCGACAGGTCAACATTGCTGCTGTCCGATTCTCCGGTAAAAAGGATGCTTCCGTCCTTGGCGACTGATACTCTGCCAAGGATGAATTCTGCACCGTTTTCAAGTATCAACTTGCCTGTGGATAGGACCCTGGCACCTGGGTTTGCTTTTATGTCAAAAGTTGTCGCCTCGGGCCCTCTTGTACTTATTAAAGTTCCGTCATAGCTTTCAACCTCGGCCCCCTCATCGGTTATTCCCCTTTGGGCGAACCATCTCTTCTTGGCTTCAGGATTGTCGTTGAGAACCAGTAGAGTCTTGCGTGCTTCTTTGTCGAAACGGGCAGCTACATTAGAATCATCCAGCAGGTCCGGTTTCTTGTTGATCATGTTCGATGCTGCCAGCGGGTCCTTGAGGAAAGCAACATCGAGAATTCCTGGCTCTTTCATGAGGCCCGGGTCAGCCTCTATCGTATTCCATGCCCTTGCCGGGTCTGCGTCAAAAGCCCCGACAGGATCCTTTATCATGCTGTCCTGGAATTCAGGCTGGCTCATCGACCCAGAATCGCTCCAGTCGACGACATGGACATCCTGCGCATGCGTTCCCACCATGGCTATGACCATGGCAAGCATCATCCACGACACGATTTTCTCTTTCACTTTACACCAAGCCTCAGGTATTTTGATGTGTGCCCGAAGCTATTGACAGCAGTTATTTTGATAGAATAATTCCCAGGGA
This sequence comes from uncultured Candidatus Woesearchaeota archaeon, assembly GCA_963717515.1. Taxonomy (GTDB): domain Archaea; phylum Nanobdellota; class Nanobdellia; order Woesearchaeales; family DSVV01; genus CAYXZQ01. The sequence goes on along the minus strand of OY970338.1, from coordinate 49,539 downwards.
TTGTCGGGATGAATCTAATCTGCCCTGTAATCACATCTATATCGAACAAGGTAGTGTCATCAAGGAATGTGAGGAAAGTCCCTGAAGGGTCTGTTGCATTGACTTTATAGCTGAACTCTTTTCCGACATAGGCTGTCTGGTTTCCGATATCTTCAATGGCAGGCAGATTGTCAGGCATGTCGATGTTGATAACCATGTATGCATATGCCTCAACGCCGTTTTCATCGACCGCCTTGATAAGTGCGGTGTCTCTCCCATTTGGCAGCCCATAGGAATCGACTTCAACCCACCCTGTATTGGTGTCAATGTCCAATAAGTCAGAGTAATCATAGAATGATGCAGCGGGGCTGTTGGTCTGCACTTGGTATTCTATTGCCTGATTTTCGCTCGTTAGGTTGAATTCAGGTATGTGCTCTATATAGAACTCTCCGCCTGAAACATTTGTTTTCCAGTGATACTTGACTGCATATGAATATACAAGCGACTTATCGAGGACTGATTCATTCAGCATATATTTGAATATCACCGATCCGTCGCCAAGATAGGTCAATTCATAGGATAGGTTATTCTCATAGGAAGCTGTTGCCATGTAGCTGATGGGGATTGAATTATAATCCTTCCTCTGTTCAGACATTATATCCATTATCATCGAGTACAGCTCCCCGAATTTTGAGTATCTTGAAGTGCTGATATTGTCCAGGGTTATAATCATTGTGCCCTTCTTTACAGTTAAGCTGCCTTCCAGATAGGCCACAATCCCATGATCAGATATTCTTGACTTAACTAACATGCCTCCTGCATCGATATCATAACCCTTATCCCTGAATGATTCGAAATTGTCCAGGCATGCTGGCAGGTTGTCATTTATATAAGATGATAGTCCAGCTTCAATGTCATCCAACCCAGGAATTTTTTCAATCTCCTGGTAATAATAATACGGAATTTTGAATGGATATGAATAATACTCAGGCTCTGGTGTCTTGTAATAACCACCCTGGCTGCTGATAAGAATGATTCCGTCATTCAGTTCCCTGCCGAGACATGCTTCGACAAAGGCATTGACAGGCTCTGCCTCCTGGGGGATTTCAGCGGTCTTACCTCTCAACTGGACAACTTTGAGTTCACTATTGAGGAGGCTGAATCCAATGACAGCGAACATTATTATCATGCCTATTATCAGGAAAACTGCAATCTGCGCTTTTCTACCTGTCATCTGACTTTAATTTGTATTGAAGGATTTATATATTTTGTTCCTTGATGGAATAAGACAAGATTGCAGCGGCTCACCAAAGGAAATGACCTTCCCGGAACAGGCGATTTCATCTTTCCGTTATGGATAGGTGAGTTGTGCCTGAAAAGTAGTTACAAATAAATACATTTATAAAACATAGGTTGATACTACGCTGTAAAATGACAGAAAATGCCCTCATGGTGCAAGGTTCGAATCACATTATCCCATTCGAGATTGACAGGACTACAAGTATGAACAAGTATGGTCTTTCTATCTATAGCCCTATCCTGAAAGAGCCTGTCTGCCTGGATGAACTGGTAGGCAAAGGAAGAATCAGGGTTGCAGGTAAATTTTTCATACCGACTGTCAATAAAAGTTACTTTGAAGCCCTGACAAGGTTCTATGACAAGATAATAGATGAATCAATGAAAAATTTTGGGGCTGACTATGCTGTGATTGAAAAAACAGGAGAAAAAGGGACCGCAATTTTCATTGAGCCTTCTGTCAATGAAATTTTCAGATGTTGTTTTGATGAGCAGGTATTGATGTATTGCCTGAAGAAAGGTTCTGTATGAAGGAATTCAATAAGAACAAACTATTTAAACAATAGTGGAATTTCCTGAATCCATGAGAATCATAGCCGACCTCCATATCCACAGCAAATACTCCCGTGGATGCTCAAAGGACCTCGATATAAAGAACCTTGAAAAATACGCAAAGATAAAAGGGGTCGACCTTCTCGGCACAGGTGATTTCACCCATCCTGAATGGATAAAGGAGCTGAAGGCAAAACTGACAGAGGATGGGACTGGCGTGCTTAGGACAAGGACAGGCTTCCCGTTCATCCTCCAGACTGAGATCTCCCTGATATACACGCAGGGAGGCAGGGGAAGGAAGGTCCACAATGTCGTCCTCGCCCCGGATTTCCAGACTGTTGAAAAAATAACTGAAGAGCTGCTGAAGAGAGGAAGGATTGATTATGACGGCAGGCCCATATTCAAGATACCATGCCCTGAGTTTGTCAGGATGCTCAAGAGCATCAATCCGGGAATCGAGATTATCCCGGCCCATATCTGGACACCGCATTTCGCGATGTTCGGCTCTAACTCTGGCTTTGACTCACTCAAGGAATGCTTCGGCGACCAAGCTGTGCATATCCATGCGATCGAGACAGGCCTCTCATCCGACCCTGCGATGAACTGGAGGCTGTCCCAGCTTGACAATATCTCGATAGTGAGCTTTTCTGACCTGCACAGCTACTGGCCATGGAGAATCGGGAGGGAAGCGACTGTATTTGACATTGGGCTGGAATATGATTCACTGATATCAGCACTGAAGACAAGGAAGGGGATTGTAGAGACAATCGAGGTCGACCCGAATTACGGGAAATACCATCTCGACGGGCATCGGAACTGCAATATTGTCATGGAGCCAGCTGAGTCCAGGAAGAACAAGGATATCTGCCCTGTATGCAGGAAGCCGCTCACTATTGGAGTGCTCCACAGGGTCGAAGACCTTGCAGACAGGGATGTGGGATATACCCACGTTAACAGGGTTCCGTTCAGGTACCTTATGCCCCTTCACGAGATTCTCTCGACTCACCTTGAAAAAGGGATAGCAACAAAAGCCACATGGGAAGAATACTACCGGATCCTGAAGTCAGGCAAGAATGAATTCGACGTGCTGCTCAATGTACCTAAGGAAATGCTTCTGGAAGTCACCACGCCTGCGATAGTTGACCTCATAATGCTTAACAGGGAAGGGAAGATTCATGTAAGACCGGGCTATGATGGTGTCTACGGTGCGCCTGTGTTCGACTCAAAGGATGTCAGGAAAAATGCTGCCGACCAGGATGATAGCGACCCAAAAGTACCTGGCAGAGGAAAAATGACAATAAGACAGCCCCAGAGGGGGCTCGATGAATTCATCTGATCTTACTCTAGCTTACTATGAGCCTGCCTTTAACTCCCTCTGTCCTGTCATCGCCGAAATCAAACTCACCCTTCCTGTCAGCGACAAACTCGATATAAATGATGTTTCCTGAGTGATAGAATTCCTCTGATGCATATCCATTGATGCTGAATGTCCCGGCATCCGCTGTACCTGTATAAGTCACGAACATCCCGACTGTGTCGCCTTCTTTTACTTTTATAGCATCAGGGGAGAAACCGCTGTCCATTGACCGGATATTGAATGACTTGAACTGGCCTGTCCCTGCCTGCTCAGCCATGCCCTGGCCGCTGTCGACAACATATGTCGTGAAATTCAGCGGCATATCAGGGGACTTTTGTTCCTGAACAGCCTCAGCGCACCCGTAAACGAGGACAACCATGCATAAAACAATCAGCAGTCTTTTCATAAAATCACCTTTGAATGGATATTTCTGGAGTGATGCAGCTTGTTTATAAAAAAGTTTCTATTGAGAAGTGGTGTCCTGTGAGATCTCAAGGAGCTCCTGTACCTTTTCCTGGAGCTCGAACGGCTTGAAGGGCTTGGTTATGAAAGATATCGCGCCGACGTCAATGCCTGACAGGATGTCATGCTCTTCCTTCTTTGCAGAGACCATGGCGATGATGATGTCCTTTGTCTTCGGGTCTGCCTTGAGTCTCCTCGCCACATCGTAGCCGTCCATCCCAGGCATCATGATGTCAAGAAGGATCAGGTCAGGCTTCTTCTCTTCGACCTTGGAGAGGGCCTCCCTGCCCGTTGTATGCTTCGATGAAATCATATTCATCGCCCAGGCTCAGCTTGATGAGATCTACGATATGCTCCTCATCATCGACTATCATGACCACTTTTTTGCCCATATCAACAGGTGTATGCATCATGATTTAAATAAGTATTGGTTTCAAGAAAAAAAAATTATACGCAGATGGCCGGGATTGATCCTTGGTCTAAGCCAGCTTGTCTTCTGCAGCAGGTTTCTCTTTTGAAGATTCTTCTTGAGGCATCTCTTCAGATTCTTTGGCTTCCTTCTGGCCATGCCCCCCCTTTTCAGGCTGCTCTCGTGGAAGAGACTTCTCTGCATGATCTGGTGTTTTCTCTGGCTCTTTTGCAGAGGACTGTTTTTTCTCTTCAGCAGGTTTTGAATCGTCTGCTTTGCCCTTTTTCTCTGGTTTTTCCTCTGATTTATTCATCTCAGGCTTTTTCTCTGCAACAGGCTCAGGCTCTATGTTTTCTTTTTTCTGCTCTTTCTCCTCTGTCTTCTTCTCTGTTATTTTCTCCTCTGTCTTCTTTTCTGCAATTTTCTCTTCTGCCTTCTCTTCCTTCGCCTTTTTCTTCTTATCAGCCGGTTCCGGCTCTTCAATATATATCGGCTTTCCTACGAGCTCAGCCCTGATGACCCCTGAATCCTCCTTGACAGCAGAGACTTTCACGTGATGAGGTGGGTTTTTGATGCCATTTGCCCATATAAGCTCATTGAGGTTCTTGCCGAGCTTGATATTATCTGATTTCATATGCCTCTGCAGATATTTTCTCAGTGCTGTCACTGCCTTCTTTGCCCGCTTGTATTTAGGCACTTTCTGGAATTCCTTCCTCAGCGGGATATTGAAGGTCCTCTCAAGGACAATCTTAGGTTTGTCATCTTTCTTTTTTGCCATATTCTGTTCCCTCTATGCCTTGGTCTTTCCCCTTCTCCAGTTCCTCTTGATAGCCGTATGACGTCCAGGATGAACTCTCCTGGTCTTTCCGTATATCTTCGGGACTGTCCAGAAAGGCGCCCATCTTGACTGTCTCTTGCACTTTGCAAGCCTTATCTTCCTGCTGAGATGTATGAATCTTGCCATTTTATTTCCTCATGATGCTTATGTCCCTCTTCCTGGGGACCATCTCCTTGAGCATTGCCTTGAAATCCTCATCACTCAGGTTTCCGTCCCTGTTACGCTCAAGGTAGCCTGTTAGCGTGACAAGGATGCTCAATGCCATCTCGGGATTTGCTGACTTGATGTTGCCATACCTCAGGAGAGCATCCCTTGAAAGCCGCCTTCTCAGGTTCTCTTCAAGCGCCTGGACTTTTCGTGCAAGCTCCTGCTCTGCTAGAGCCTCATCATCAGTCTGGGTCTGGAATCTCATTTTTCCTGATTATTTTCCTTGTTATTATCATCTGTGCCCTGAACAGAGGGTGTTTTAGCCGGACCTTCCTCTGCTTTTGGCTTTGCTTTTTTGATGACTGTATTTTCAGACACCTTTGGAGCCTGCTTTTTTTCCTGGATACCAGCTTTTTCTTCAGCTTCTTTATCCGATGTCTCATCCTTTGATTTTGCTTTTGGCTTTTCAGCATCGTCTGAAGGTTTAGATTTTTTTTCCTTTATCTGAGTTTGTGGAGGTATTTTTGGGGCCCTTTTCTTTGAGGCCTTGGCCACTGTGTTTATAAGCGATTTGGCTTTTGCTGTCAGTATCCTTCCCTTGTATACGCCTTTCTCTTCCTGCTTCAACAGGCCTGCAGACTCAAGCTGCTGCAGAAGTTTTCTCAGTATGTTTCCTGATGCTTTCCTGAATTCAGCCGGCTTGTGGCCCCTTCTTTTCTTTCCGCCGTAAAGAGTCCTTAGTTTTGATACTCCGACAGGCCCCCTTGCCTGGATTTTAACAAGAACAGATGCAGCCCTTAAATACCACCAGTCTTCCTGTACAGGAGGTCTCTCCTTGTTTGTGCCAGTCCTGACGAAAGCTGCCCAGGATGGAGGAACGACCTGCTCGACCTTCTTGAGTTCTGGAGCCAGCTCATTAATCAATTGGGATGTCTCGATTTCATTCATGTATTTCATATTCTACCGTCCTATAATCATTTAAGTCCGTTGTCAATCAAGCCTCTTGTTCGTTGAATTTACAAGTCATTTAAAAACTTTGCGCTTTTTTAGCAGAATAAGAGATGAAAATCAATTATACCTCCCACATATATCATATATGAATGTGAACGAATGTGATCTCATCTATATATGGTCTGCTTGTCCTAAACATCATAGCGAAGCATTAAAGAAAAGATTTATATATAAGTTTTGTTTACCTTAGTGCAGTTTGGTTTATTTAAAGTAAACTAAATTAAATAAATTTATAAATATGAATAAAACATCGGCGAGGTGGTAGAAATGATTGGAGATGAATTTTTCAGGGACATGATGAGGATGCAGAGGGAGATGGACAGGCTGTTTTCGCAGGCATTTGACAATAGGATGCCGCTGCCTGACCATTCTGGGAAAGGCAGTGAGCTAGCGCCCAGGACCGAGCATGCCTTATTCAGGATGCCTAAGTGCGACCTCCGGGAGACAGAGAGCTCAATTGTTGCAGCATTTGAGCTTCCTGGAGTAGATAAGAAGGATATTGAGCTAAATATAACTGATGACAGCATAGAGGTCAAGGTCGAGAAGAGGGAACATAAAGAGGAGAAGGGCAAGGATTCCTACAGTTTCATGAGTGGACAGACCAGCTTCTACAGAAGCATCCCTCTGGCGCAGAAGATTGATTCGTCAAAGGCCGAGGCAGAGTACAAGAACGGCATGCTGAGAATCGAGGTCCCGAAAAAAGAGCAGGACAATAAAAAAAGGATTGAGATAAAATGAATAGGTTTGGGCCTTGTCTGTCTTATTTATTTTATCTTACAGAGTCCAGGTGATAGCAGTGAAAAAGGATAAATCTGAAAAACAAAAATCTCTACAGCCCAAAAAATCAGTTGAGCAGGAGCTGCTTGAGAAGAAATGCGCTGAATACGAGGATATGCTCAAGAGGCTCCAGGCAGAATTTGAGAATTTCAGGAAGAGATGCGAAAGGGTCCAGGCCCTTGCAGTGAAGTCAGCCTCGCAGGATATATTGACCAGGCTTCTGCCGTTCCTGGACAGTTTTGAATCAGCCCTTAATGCCAGATCACAGGATGAAGCAAGCAGGGCAGGTCTTCAACAGCTTTACAGGCAGCTGACAGCAATCCTATCAGGAGCAGGGTTAAGGCCTATCGAGTCCATGGGAAAAAGATTCAACCCGTACTGGCATGAGGCTGTGCTGAAGGAGAGCAACCCTGATATTGATGATGAGATAGTGACTGGTGAGATCCAGAAAGGATATATGCTCAATGAGACGGTTCTCAGGCATTCAAAAGTCAGGATAAACCAAAAAGAGCAGGAGCATGGCCCTGAACCTGAAGAAGAGCCGCATAAAGTGGATGGTGAGGCTGAAAAATGAGCGAGAGGGTTAAAGACGAACTGCCTTCTGTAATGATTACAAAGGGCACTCATAAGAGCTATGTGGAGAGACTGTCTTCAGATTGCAGCATGTGCGCAAGTTGCTGCAGGTATGATTCAGGCATATTCCTTGATGATGATATAAAGAAAATATCAGGAAGGCTGGGCATTCCCGAAGAAGATTTCAGGAAGAGATTTCTCGAGGAGAAGACGATCTACAACAAGACTGTCCACAAAGGCAAGCTCAAAAGGGACGGCAAACCCTACGGACAGTGCGTGTTCCTCGACGACAACCTGTGCTCTATCCATGATTTCAAGCCCGAGCATTGCAGGCTGGCATCAGGCTGCGGAGAATTCGGCCAGGAGATAAACATCTGGTTCATGCTCAACTTTGTCCTTGACCCGGACGACCCCCAGGCAATCAGGGAATGGGCACAGTACCTCAAGACCCATCCGACAATACCAGGTGGAAACCTTCATGAGCTTGTCCCTGACAGGAAAAGGCTGGACAGGATACTGAATTATGACATTTTGAAATGAGGTAATTTGGATGGCAAAAAACATGGAAAGAAATCATGCAAGAAAACAGGTCTATCTGAGAGCAGAGATGATATACAAATATCTCCTCGGTGACGAAGACATGGAGACCCTTGTCTTCTGCAAGCCTGGAAAGCTTGATATGATCACAACTGACCAGAGCCTCTATGAGGCGATAGGCTCGGTAAAGGATAAAGAGCACATCAATTACAGCAAGCTTGTAAAGTTCCTGGAGAACGTGGATGTGCTTAGCTTTCGGCATGCCCTGAAGAAGAAAAGGACAGTGCTCAGGGAAGAGAGAGTAAGGGAGATAAAAGAGAAATCAAAGGATAGGACAGACCTTAATGATCTATACAGGGAGGTTAAAAATGCAAGAGAAAAAGATTAATTTCAGCATAGCAGAGGGTGATGAGTTCTTCGCCCACGAGGTGACCATAAACTTCAACCCGACTCAGTTCATACTTGACTTCAAGTGCATAACACCACGAAGCGATCCCAGGAACCAGCAGGGGCCGACAATCGCGCTCAAGCACAATATCGTCATGCTTGACCCGTACCATACGAAGAAGTTTCATGAGCTCATGGGGGGCGTGCTATCCAGGTATGAGAAGGAATTCGGCAAGATAAAGAAGCCGGCTGCTATCGAGAAGGCAGAGAAAAAGAACAAGAACCTGCTCGAGCAGGGCAAGCAGGACAGGTCTAAGACCAGCCTTCCGAGCTATTTCGGCTAAGCTGACCGTATTGAAATGGTCTTGGAATCATAACCAACGAACAACACTACAACAGGAGGTAGATAACAATGGCAAAGATAATAGGAATCGATCTTGGAACAAGCAACTCTGCTGCAGCTGTGCTGCAGGCAGGAAAACCCACAATCATACCCAGCGCAGAGGGAGCAACGCAGTACGGCAAGGCATTCCCGTCTGTTGTCGCTTTCACGAAAGGCGACCAGGTCCTAGTCGGAGAGCCTGCAAGGAGGCAGGCTATCTCAAACCCGAGAGGCACGATTGTTGCGGCAAAGAGGAAGATGGGGACAAATCACAAGTATAAGATCAACAGCAAGGAGTACACTCCGCAGCAGATCTCGGCATTCATACTCCAGAAGATAAAGAAGGATGCTGAAGAGTTCCTTGGTGAGAAGGTCACCGGCGCTGTGATAACGGTCCCTGCATATTTCGACGATGACCAGAGACAGGCGACAAAAGACGCAGGAAAGATTGCAGGCCTCGAGGTCAAGAGGCTTGTAAATGAGCCGACAGCAGCATCCATGGCATACGGACTTGACAAGAGCGAAAAGGAGCACAGTATCCTGGTCTTCGACTTTGGTGGGGGCACTCTTGATGTGACGATAATGGAATTCGGCGACGGCGTATTCGAGGTGAAATCCACCAGCGGTGATACACAGCTCGGTGGCACAGACATGGACGAGGCATTGATGAAGCACCTTATCGAGGAATTCAAGAAACAGGAGGGCTTTGATCTCAATGACGACGACACAGCGATGCAGAGGCTGAGAGAGGCTGCAGAGAAGGCGAAGATTGAGCTCTCGACGACAATTGAGACAGACATCAACCTTCCATACATCACAGCTACAGACAAGGGTCCAAAGCATCTGAACCTGAAGCTTACAAGATCAAAGCTTGAGCAGCTTGTCGAACCGATAATCAAGAGATGTCGGGCTCCCCTGGACCAGGCCATCAAGGACGGCAAGCTCAGCGTAAAGGATATAGATAAGATAATCCTTGTAGGAGGTCCTACCAGGATGCCTGTCGTCAGGAAATTTGTCGAAGGCACAATAGGCAAGGAAGCTGAGAGGGGTATCGACCCGATGGAATGTGTCGCCCAGGGTGCAGCTGTCCAGGCAGGGATACTTGCAGGAGATGTAAAGGATGTCCTGCTCCTGGACGTGACCCCGTTGACGCTTTCGATAGAGACGTTAGGCGGTGTCGCAACCACGCTCATTGAAAGAAACACGACAATCCCGTCAAAAAAGAGCCAGGTGTTCTCGACAGCAGCTGACAACCAGCCTGCAGTGACCATAAATGTCCTGCAGGGTGAGAGGCCCATGGCCCAGGACAACAAGAGCCTGGGACGGTTCGACCTGGTCGGCATACCGCCGGCACCCAGGGGTGTGCCCCAGATAGAGGTCGCATTCGACATCGATGCCGATGGCATACTCAATGTCACTGCAAAGGACCTTGGAACAAAAAAGGAGCAATCGATTAAGATAACAGCATCCCAGAAGCTTGATGAGGCAGAAGTCGAGAAGATGAAGAAAGAGGCAGAGAACTATGCTGAGGAGGACAGGAAGCGCAAGGAGGAAGTGGAGACAATAAACAATGCTGAAGCGCTTGTTTTCCAGACAGAAAAGCTGTTCTCGGATCTCGATGGCAAGGCAGGTTCAGGAGAGCTTGACGACATCAAAAAAGAGATAGGCGAACTCAAGAAGCTGCTGGAACCTGAAAAGAAGGATATCGAGGCCCTCAAGAAGAAGATGGACGAGATTAATAAGAAAGTCCAGAAGGTCTCGACAGAGCTCTACCAGAAGGCAGCTGCTGAGCAGGCTGCAAAGCAGCAGCAGGAATCTTCTGAGGAAAAGAGCGAAGAGCCTAAGAAAGCGAAGAAGAAAGGCGACAAGGTCGTAGATGCCGACTACAAGGTAGAAGAGGATGATAAGAAGAAAAAATGATTTTTTTCTTTTTTTTATCACCACAAACTGAATGAAGATTATGACCAAGTATCCGACAGAGGAGGAGTGCAGAGGACTGCTGGAAGAATACAGGGTCCCAGGCAATATCATGAGGCATATCAGCGTAGTGACGAGAGTCGCTGTATTCCTAGCCAGGAGGCTGAAGAGCAGCGGGATTGCCATCGATATAGGACTTGTAAGGGCAGGGGCTTCCCTTCATGACATCGCAAGGACTGTCGACATCAAGGATCTTTCTGGTATCCATGGCCTATCTGATGAAGATAAGGAATTCTACAGGGGCTTGAAGGATAAATTCGAGGGGAAGAGGCATAATATGGCAGGTTATGAGCTGTTCATGAAAAGCTACCCTGAGCTTGCAAGGATAATTCGGAGCCATGCATACAGCTCTGTCCTGACAGGGCAGGGCCCTTCGACCTGGGAGGAAAAGGTCGTCTACTATTCAGACAAGAGGGTTTCCCATGACCGGATTGTATCTGCAGTAGAGCGAAACAAGGAAGGCATGGCGAGATGGAAGAAAGGGCATCCGGGTGAGAGGCAGGACAATGAAAGGACAGAAAAAATCAATGCGCGCATCAGGCAGATAGAGGATGAGATCTTCTCAATCATAAGGATAGGGCCAGGTGAGCTGCAGATAGAGATGGAGAATGAGGAGATGAGAAGCTGATGGCAAAGGATTATTACAATATACTGGGTGTTGATAGGAATTCATCCAAAGAGGAGATAAAGAAAGCCTACAAAAGGCTCGCAAAGAAATACCATCCTGACATCAACAAGGACCCTGGTTCAACAGACAAGTTCAAGGAGATTAATGAAGCTGCAGCTGTGCTCGGCGACGACAAGAGACGAGAGCAGTATGACAGGTTTGGGACGACAGCGGAGCAGTTCAATGGGTTCCAGGGATTTGACTTCTCTGACCTTGGCGGTTTCGGTTCAGGAGGCATAGATGACATATTCGAGGCAGTTTTCGGCGGAAATCCATTCTTCGGCAGGGGCGGCAGGCAGAGAGGACAGAGGAAGGGCTCTGACCTCCGATACGAGATGGAGATCACACTCGAGGAGGCTGCATTCGGCACCAAGAAGACAGTCATAGTCCCACGCATGGAATTATGCAGCAGCTGCAATGGTTCAGGTGCAGAGAACGATTCTGACATAGTTACATGCGAGACTTGCAGGGGCAGCGGACAGATAAAGAGGACAGCAAGGACGCCATTTGGGATGTTTTCCACCACGACTGTATGCAATGTATGCCATGGCGAGGGCAAGACCATCAAGAGAAAATGCAATGCATGCAGGGGGACAGGCAGGGTCGAGAAAAACAGGAACATAGAGATTTCTGTTCCTGCAGGGATCGAATCTGGCTCCCACCTGCGGATTGCCAACGAAGGCTGAGGCAGGAGAGAGGAACGCACCTCCAGGCGACCTGTTCATAACTATACATATCCTTGAGCATGAACTCTTTGAAAGAAGAGGCAATGACATTTATTATGACATCCCCATAAGCTTTGTCCAGGCAGTCTTCGGCGATGAGATAGAGGTTCCAACGATTGATGGGAAAGCAAGGATGGTCATACCTGCAGGCACACAGACAGGGACCTTGTTCAGGCTCAAGGGTAAAGGCATCCAGAAGCTGCATGGCTACGGCAGTGGGGATGAGTATGTCAGGACAACAATCAAGACACCGGCAAAGCTCACCTCTGTTCAGAAGAAGGCATTGATGGAATATGCAAAAGTCACCCGCCAGGACATATCGCCAGGAAGGGGCTTATTCTCAAAGCTAAAGGAAGCATTACACTGAGCAGTTATTGAGCCTGTGTTTTGCCCCTATCTGCTCAAGGATGCCTGCAACTGGAGCAGGCACCATGGATTTCCATTCAAGACCCTTGTGTATCCTGAGCCTTACCTCGGATGCGCTGATGTTCTTGTGCCTTGGCAGGGATTCGACGACAAAACCCTTTTCAGTAAATAGTCTCTTAGATAGCGGGCTGCCTGTGAAGACGACATCAAACCCAGGGATAATCCGGCATACATGGCTTACCCATTCATTGTCAGAGTGCAGATCAGGTATCTCGAAAATGGCATAGCTGCTGATGCTTTCGGATCTTAACGTCTCCTTGATCATCTCTTTTCTCTGCGCAGACGAGAAAGGGTTGACAGCTGTTTTCTGGTATTGGCTGCTGCCAATTCCTATTATCACCTTGTCGGACTTTTTCAGGATCTCCTTGACAGCCCAAAGGTGGCCATTGTGGAATGGCTGGAACCGTCCTATGAACAGAGCTATTGTCATCAGATTGGCTTAGAAAGTCGGTATATTTAAATCTTTTTTAAATGTCGCTCCTCAAAAAGCATCATGCATCTTTTGCACAGGTATTTCACATCATCATTTCCCCTGACATCATTTCCGCAGAGAGGGCAGCCATCCTTAATTAAAGTCACTTTTATGTCGATCACTTCTGTGTTTTTGGTCATAAAAAAAATTGATACTATATAAGGATTTGTCTTGTTGAGGTAACATGCTTAATTGCATATGGACCTCACATGGTCAAATCTGCGGTAAATAATATAAAGCCATGGATAATCCGCCAGATGATGAAAAATCTTATTATTGAGCTCGAGAAGATAGCACCTGATATACTGGACCTGATAGCTGCCAGGCTTGAGCAGTTCAGCTCTTTCTCCAATAAGGCCAACAAGTATTGGTTCTCTGAGCTCTGCTTCTGCATCCTGACTGCAAATTCGAAAGCAGAATCCGGAATGGCTATACAGGAAGATCTGGGGCCTGCGGGTTTCTGCAATTATTCTGAAAAAGACATAAGGGATTGCATAATCAAGCACAAGCACAGGTTCCACAACAACAAGGCTCGCTTCATCATGGGAGCAAGGGAGCATATGGATATCAAGAAGAAGATAACAGCCATCGCTGAAAAAAAAGGGGAGCCTGCTGCAAGACAGTGGCTGGTTGATAATATCAGTGGTCTGGGCTACAAAGAAGCATCCCATTTCATGAGAAATGTCGGCTTTTTCAGCCTGTCCATCCTTGACAGGCACATATTGAGAGGGATGAAAGAATACAGCATAATCGATGATATCCCGAAGACCTTGACAAGAAAAAAATATATGGAGATAGAAATAAGGTTTATCAGGATTGCTGATGAGACACGCATCACACCAGCAGAACTTGACCTCAGGATGTGGTATCTCAGGACAGGCAGGGTGCTGAAATAAGCATCATGCCCTGCACTTCAGAAGTAATTCAAAGGACCTGAGGATTACTCAGATCTTTTCCATGTAATGGCATCTGCCGCAGGTCATCCTCCCCTTATGCTGGGCAAGGAACACTCCCTCTCCGCATTTAGGGCAGAACTTATTCTTCCTTTTCAGTTCTCCGCCTGCTGCTTCATAATTATTTGAGACTTTGCTTGTCCTCTTAGGTTTTCTCTGTTTTTTTCCCATTATCTAACCTTCCTTTTTCTCTTCAGCAGGCTTTGCAGGATACTCTTCCTTAGGCTTCGCTTCTTTTTTTCCTTCAGCCTTCGCCTCAGCTTTCTCTTCCTTGGTTTCGGGTTTCTCCTCTTTCTCTTCTTTAGCTTCGGGCTTCTTCTCTGCCTTCTCTTCCTTGGCTTCAGGCTTCTCCTCTGCCTTCTCTTCCTTAGCTTTGGGCTTCTTCTCTGCCTTCTCTTCCTTGAACTCTGCTTCCTTCTTCTCAGTCCCGGCCCCGGTCTTCACATCAACCTGCTTTTTTTGCTTGTGCTTGTCAGCAAGTCCCTTGCCTTCGAGCATAACCATCGTGTTCTGGTCATTATACACATGGATTATCAATTTGACCCTCTCATGGCCGAATCTTGTGTAAATATGCCTTATGGATATCAGGCCCTCATCTGTCTTCAGCACCTTTGCAGCCTCTTTTAGGATCTGTACCCTTGAAGGGGTTGGACCCTGGAATGTTGCCCATGCAGTCACTCTTTTCCTAGAAAGAAGCGGTGTCTCTATTTCCTTTACTATCTCGATTTCCATTTTTTACCTTGCCTTAATCGCGTATTCTCCCTTGACCTTGAGCCCGACCTTCTCAGCGACCTCTGACTTCGAAGGATCGACCACATAGACCCTGCCCTGCCAGTTTGTCGAGAAGGACTGCCCCTTACATATCGGGCACTCTGGCCCTTCGACGAATATCTTGCACTTCTTGCATACTTTTTTCTTGCTCATTTTTGCACCTTTGAAAAAATGCTGAAAAACTTGATTTTTATCATTTTTTGGCGCCTTTGGCCTGTTTTGCAGTTGCCGGCTTTGGAGCGCCTGTCTTCGGCATCCTATCTTCCTCAAGCCATTCAAGCTTTCCAAGACCCGGCTGCCTCATTGTCAGCCCGAGCTTGGGATTGCTTATGTCCTTGTAGCTGTAGGCAATGACCCTTGCCCTGCAAAGGTCACCGACCTTTAGGCTGCGCTTTGACTCCTTTCCCTGTAGCACTTTCTCTTTGCCGAACGACACATAGTCATTCATAGTCTGGGATACGTGTATCATGCCTTCGACCGGGCCAAGTGTTATGAAAGCGCCGAACTCAGCTATGTCCTTGATCCTCCCGTTGAGGACCTCCTGGAGTTCAGGCTTGAATGTCAGCAGCTCAAACTCCACCTGATAGAAGGGTGCGCCGTCACCAGGCAGGATGACTCCCTCACCGATAATACCTATGGTGCATACATCTATGACGACCCCTATCTCCTTCGAGATGTAGCCCTCGAACTTGTTCCTTATCCTCTTCATCAGGGCATCTTCCAGCTCGAGATTGAACATCTCCGGAGGAAGCCTTATGTGGTCTGAAAGTCTTATCCTGTAAAACATTTATCTCACCAGTTCAATATATTTTTTCTGCCTCAGTATTATCTTCCTGTTCTTAATCCGGCCCTTGAGTTCCCTGTCCTGGGTTGCTATGATGTAGCCTTCCTGTGAAAGGATTACGAGCCTGTCATCGACAATCTCATCAGGCTCAGAGCCGATGATATTTATATCTTTTGCTTTTAGCAGCTCCTTTGCGATTTTTGCTGCAATTTTGTCTTTCTTTTTATCTTTTTCGATTATCCTGTCGAGTTCTGCAATCGAACCTTCAAGGATAAAGAGCTTAAACCTGAAATCAAGCCTTCTCTGCATCTCATCAAATATATCAACACCGAACTGGCCCGGAATCAGCAGGAAATTCGTGTCCAGGACTATTTTCTGGTAATCGGGCATCTATTCTGAGGATAAAAGGTGTATTTAAATAGATTGCGGTTTTAATTCGAGAAACACCTCCTTCATCCTGAGAGAGTCCTCCCATGTCACCGGCGACTCTGATATGATGGTGATGTCCATATTCCTGTCAATGATCTCTCTCGCCAGGGGCCTGAAAAACTCCCTTTCCATCTCAACATGCCGCCTCTCCCCCTTCTCTGTGAATTCAATGCCTGAGAAATGTGCATGCACATGGCCAAGACCCTTCAGCTTTTCGCATACCTCCCCGAAGCCTATCTTTCCCTGATGCCTTGCGTAGAGGTGGGCAAAATCAATACATATGCCGCAGCCGGTCTCTTTTCTCATCCTCAGGAGTTCGTCCAGGTCCCCGAACTGGCTAATCTTTCCTGTTGTCTCGGGTGCAAGGATGACACCATTCCATTTCTTTTTCCTGACCTGCCCCATTAGTTCAGAAATCTCAATCTTTATCAACTCATAGACAGCCTGTCTGTTACGGCTCATCAGGAATCCAGGATGGAAGACGACATGGTCCGCGCCCATGTGATGCGCCCTCTCGCAGGAATCGAGTATCCTCTTCCTAGATGCCAGGGTCTTCTGCCTGTCCTTGGATGCAAGGTTTATGAAATACGGTGCATGGACGCTGAGCCTGAGCCCAAGCTTCCTGTTGAGAACTGCCACCTCTTTTGCCTTTTCGATGCCCATCCTCACGCCATGCGTGAATTCTATCTCTGCAGCAGAGAGGCCTTTATCTTTTATGAAAGTCAGCCCGGAAAGCACTTCCCCGCCTGTTCCAGCTGGTCCAAGGCATATCATTCTAGACATTGATCTTGATGAAGTATTTTGAAAAATGGTTGACGACAGTAGAAAGTATCAGGGAGTAAACCATGAAAGTCAGGGTGAGGTTGAGTATCAGCTCTGCCCAGGGCAGGCTCAGGAAACTGAACCCGTTGAGCGTGCCTCCAACGAACTGGTAAGAAAGGAGGGAAAAGACTATGACGGCGACAGCGATGCCTTTGGGTGAATTCAGGGTGATGAATATCTTCTCCTTGGGCGTTAGGTCCGACTTCATGGTCGAGACATAGACTGCCATTGACCTTATGGCTATATATATTCCAAACAGGATCAGCGAGGCGATGAAGAATCCCAGGTCATGGAATGGCAGCCGGATCTGAAGGCCGACAAGTACAAAGACCAGTATCATCAGGGAATTGCCGAAGATCGAAGAGAACTCGAACAGCACCTGCTTCTGCTTGACATAGAAATTCCCGAAGAATAGTCCGAGGATTGTCACGGCCAGGACTCCGCTTCCGCTCAGCTGCTCGGCAAGGATATAGGTGAGCAGGGTCGATGTTATCAGGATGAGCGGTGAGAGCCTCTGGCTGTAATATTTCCTCATTATCTTGAATATGACAATCCCCATCAGGACCCCCGCACCTATGCCTGTGACTATCTGTTGGAGAATCCCCAATATCTGCCTCAAAAAATCAGTAAGCACCATGTTCTCCACCATTATCCTCTGCATGATTGTAAGTATGATAAATGGCAGTAGCACAGTGAAAGGGGTGTTGACTATGGATTCCACCTCGAGGAGATTTGTGACTTTGTTGGACTTGTTCATGAATATGGAGAGCACGACATCCGCACTGGTACCGGCCATGAGCGAGGAGAAGATCAATGCAAGGTAGATATTCTCGATCCTGAACATGATGGTTGTCATGATGGTCAGAAAGAGGATATTGAAGAGGAGGAATGCAATGGTGATCTTTGTCGCCTGTAAAGTCAGTGTGTCGAATTCCTTCCATTTGAACCTTGAGGAAGCGTCGAAGACAACCAGGACCAACGCCAGCACCCCGATAGAGTTTGTGAAAATGGGCGGGAAGGTGATTAGCGGTTCACCGTTATATATGAGACTGCCAAGCGCCATCCCGCAGATGATGAGGAGAAGCATATACGGGACTTTGAGCCGTTTTGCGACAATCGTGCAGAGGATGCCGAATAGAAGTATTATTGACAGGTGTGTAAGTATCAAGAGCGGCTCCATTTTCCCTCCGAATTGCCCGATGAGCAGGTGCAGAGAAATCCCCAGGATTTCTTTTTACCTCTTTTTTTAGATTTCCTTGGTTCGGTTATTTATTAAGGTTTTGGTTGTAAACCATGCTGAATTCTTCCATGAACCCATCTGCAAGAAGCCTGTCATGAAGCACGATGATGTTCTCATCATTGTGGTAGATTCCGTTCCCGGTCGGGTTTGCAGAGCCTGTCATGACGACATTGCCGTCGATGATGAAGACCTTGTGGTGCATGTTGGCAGGATTTGTATCCCACCGGACATCTATCCCTGCATCTTTGAGCCTTTTGTATTCGCTCCACTGGCTGTCCTGCGACCTCTCCATTACCCCCCTGATATCCACACCTCTTTTTCCTGCAGAGATTAGGGCATCACCGATATCATCGCGTGTGAATGAGAATGCCATGAAATAAACCGATTGTTCTGCCTTGTCAATCAGCTTTGTGTATATCTCCGGGCTGCAGTCATCTGGGCAGAAATAATCCTCAATAGTCCTGCCATCGAGGTTTATTTCAGGATATCTCACTTTTTTGCCTCTGCTGTATACTCCCTTCCAGAGCTCATCGAACTCATCCTCGTAATTCTTAGCAAGATAATGTGATTCTATGACAACAAGGTTATTGTTGTTCTTAAAATTCCCACGGATCGTGGGATTGAAGCTTCCTGTTGCGACGATATTGTCGTCGAAAATGCAGAACTTGTTGTGCATCTGGTGGTTGGGTATAGCTACCCTTATCTCATCAGCGATACCTTTGAGCTTTTCCTTGTTGTCATTGTAATTGTCATGGTCCATCACAATCCTCACTCCTGCCCCCTTTGATTCAAATTCCCCTATCAGCTCCTCCAGGTCCAGGTCGTAGAATGCGCAGTCCACCCTATTCGAAGCGTCGGTAAGGTTTTGAAGAATCCCCATGCAGTCATCCTGAGGGCAGAAATAGCTCATTGGCATCATAGTGGAATTCTCATAGACGACCCTGTATGCAGGGCTTAACGACCTGTTGACAAGATACAGGCTCCCTATGAGGATCAACGCAAGGACTATCCACAGGAAGGTTTTTTTTGATTTTGTTTCCATCAATCCCAGGCAGGGAACATGATTTAAAAAATTTCACCAATAAAATCTGCGGTATTTCCGACCTAATAATAAAATTTACAAGGATATAAA
The DNA here is from genome assembly GCA_963717515.1 of uncultured Candidatus Woesearchaeota archaeon. Lineage (GTDB taxonomy): Archaea > Nanobdellota > Nanobdellia > Woesearchaeales > DSVV01 > CAYXZQ01. The sequence goes on along the minus strand of OY970338.1, from coordinate 30,434 downwards.
CTTGTATCCATCTTTATATTCCTTCTCAGACATCACTTGTCTTCCTTGCGCATACAGTCATTATATCATATGTATTTATTGGAAACCTCAATCTTCCTATCCATGTATCCTTAATATGGTGATGGATGTACTTGAGAAGGCGGCTGCCTGTCGAGTCAGCGATTTTGAACATTACCCAGCCAAGATCCATCATCTTGCCGAAATATCTGATATCAATGACAGTAAAACCGTTTTTTTCAAGGATTGCTGAAATGGTTTTCCTGCTAAAGAAATACAGGTGAAGCGGAGGAATCATAAGTGCCCAGTTCTTAAGCGACAGCTTTGGAAGGATTGCAGAGGCATCACCGGTTGAGATGAAGATATGACCTCCTTTATTCATCCTTTTATTGATTTCAGCAAGCATCTCAGACGGATTGGCTGCATGCTCAATGACATCCCATAGAGTGACAGCATCAAACCTTGACCCTTTCCTTAGGCCATTTATCTCTCCCTCTGTGACATCCAGTCCTAATTTTTTCGCAACCATGACTGCTGACGCAGAATATTCAAGACCTTTGACATCGAAGTATCTCCTCGCTTGAAAAAGGAAAAAACCATAAGCACAGCCCACATCCAGCAACCTCCCGGCTCTTATGAATCTCCTGACATATCTCAATTTCTTGATGTCATTCGGTTCCTCTGGATAAACAAGCCTGGCTTCACTTGGAAGATATTCATAGCTATATTTTTCAGAGACCCTCTCAAACATCTGTTCTGAATAATACCTTTTCAGTTCCTGGGCTGAAGGTTTAGGATATACACACAAGAGAGAGCATTTATTGCATCTGCATATTTCATTCTTGTTTTTTTTAAAGAGATGCCTGCAATCGGACGATCCGCACAGGTTGCATGTGAAATTATTATCAGTTGCCGAACTCATTTTGGTGTATTTTGTTTGATTATTGTATTGCATCTGGTCCGTGGTTTATAAATATGTTGTAACATATAAATATTTATTGTTGATAGAGTTCCAGGCAGTTATGATGCACTATAAATTTGATAATAAAAATATGTGGTATTTCCGGCCAAACAAAAAATTTATATAGGAGCAGAATCAGAATCAGGTTCATCATGACAAAAGTCAGCGAAATAATGACCCACAAGGTCATCACAATCCCGAAAAAGAAGGGGCTTGCTGAGGTCATCAAGACCATGGCAAAGAGCAAGATCAGCTCAATCATCATCACAGAGGATGACAGGATGGTGGGTATAATAACCGAGAGAGACCTCATCAAGAAGATACTCCTCCCTCAGAAAAGCTTCTCAAAAGTCAAGGTCGATGATGTGATGACAAAAGATCCATATTCAGTCAATTCCTATACAGACCTCGCTGAAGCCGGGCAGATGATGAAAGAGAAGGATATCAGGCACCTTCCAATAGTCGACAATGAGAAGCTCATCGGTCTTGTGACCCAGACTGACATTGTCAAGGAGACCCATAATATACACAAGAAGAACATACGATTCATGACCTATCAGAACATTCAGTCCATTATTATTGCGCTTTTCTTCATTTTCCTGATCGCATATCTCATCTACAAGAAATTTCTCGGCTAGGTTTCTTCAAGCTTCAATACTTCGCCGAGGGATGCGAATGCAACCTCCAGCTGGCTTTTATCTGGTTCCCTTGTAGTTATCTTCTGCAGCCATATCCCTGGCAAGGATAATAGCAGCCAAAGCCTGTTTTTCCTGTGCTTTGCTGATAATCTAAGCACCTCATAGGATAGGCCTGAGACGACAGGGACCAGAGGCAGATGGACAGACAGCCTGAGATACCATGGAGGGGACAGATACGCGCTCCAGAAGAGGGCAATCAATGCATCGGCAAATGCAAATACCAGGATGCAGGATATTGCTGCAATCAATAGGAAACTTGTTCCGCATCTCTCATGGCATGTCGAATATCCTTTTGCATTCTTGAAATCCAGTGGCCTGTTATTCTCATAGCATGCAATGGCCTTATGCTCTGCGCCGTGGTATTCAAAGAGCCTGCGGACGTCCTCAAGGAACGATATTGCATAGATGTATATCAGGAAGAAGGATATCCTGATTATCCCGGCGGTCAGGTTGAAGAGCAACGGACTTGACTTTTTAGTGTAAGGGATAAGACCTGTGAGGTAATAAGGAAGGGCCATGAACAGGCCTATGCCCGCAACCAATGCGATGATTATGGTTGCAAGTCCAGTGAGCCATGAACTATCTTTTTTTTTATCGTCAGCCTTCGTATCCCCTGCTCCATCTTCATCCTCGATTGCGATGTCTGCAGAATATGACAGGGTCTTCATGCCTATTACAAGAGATTCGACAAGTGCGACAGCTCCGCGAAATATAGGCAGGCCGAGAATACTGTATCTCTCTGAATAAGATAAGTACTTCTCTGTCTTCAGGGTAAGGGAGCCGTCCTTTCTCCTGACAGCTGTGGAATATCCTTTCTTTCCACGCATCATGACCCCTTCCATTACAGCCTGGCCGCCGATGTTCATGAAGTTTGATTAATCCTCAATCCTATTTAAATATTTGCCACAGCCCTCATCACAGGCCAGATCAGGCACCCGATAATTTTATATATGACTTTGATATAAAAACCGCCATGTTGTCAAAAAAGGGCGTCAGTCCGCTCATTGCCACAGTTCTCCTCCTTGCATTTGCTGTTGCACTTGCGACTGTAATCATCCAGCTTCAGCCTTTTGGCAAATGCAATGTCCAGATTGACAAGGTAAATAACAAGCAGAGGGTCTGCTACAATGATCAGACCAAGGAGATAGAGATTTTCATAAACAACAAGGAGAACAATAATATTGCCAGGTTCAAGACTACAGCATCAGGGCAGAACAATGTACTCAACAGCGAATACGCCATGAGCATAGGGCCAAAAGAGCAGGGAAAGCTTCTGATATCCTATGACCCGGACAGATACGGGAAGCTTGTGAAGCTTAACATCTACCCAATGATCAACTCCTCTGGCAAGCTCCAAGAATGCGACATGAACGAGGAGATTACTTCTATCCCTATATGCCCATAGGTTGCATGCAAATATTTTTAAATCCAACATGATTAGACCTTCTGATGGCAAGGATAATTCTCAGCCTTGATAGGTCTGTTGAGCAGAATGCTGGCACGTATTTCGACAAGGCCAAGAAGGATAAGAAGAAGCTGGAAGGTGCCAGGGCTGCCCTCGAAAAGAGCAGGAAGAGGCTTGAGAGGATAGTCAGGCAGAAGGAATCAAAGTCTGAAGATGCAGCAGAGAAGCCGGCCCGCAGAAAGGAATGGTTCGAGAAATTCCGATGGTTCATATCATCCGAGGGTTTTCTTGTGATAGGCGGAAGGGATGCGACTTCAAATGAGATAGTGATCAAGAAGCACACGTCAAAGGATGACATTGTCTTCCACACAGACATGGCAGGCTCCCCATTCTTTGTCATCAAGACAGAAGGAAAGGCCCCCGGGGAGAAGACCATGCATGAGACAGCTGATGCGACTGCTTCATATTCAAGGGGATGGGGAAAAGGGATGGCCACCCAGAGAGTCTTCCATGTGAAGCCTGAACAGGTCTCTAAGACTGCAAGGAGCGGGGAGTTTGTGGCCAAGGGCGCATTCATGATATATGGCAGGACCACTTATATAGATAACAAGATGGGCATAGCCTTAGGGTCGATGGGCGGAAGGATTATAGGCGGGCCAATCGATGCAGTCAGGGCAAGGGCTGACAAGTCAGTCGTGATTGCCCAGGGCAGCGAAAAGACCAGCGACACTGCAAAGAAGATTAGGAAGAGGATTGGAGGCGACCTGGATGAGATAACCAGGTTCCTGCCTGCAGGCGGATGCCGGATTGTGGAAAGCTGAGACAACATGGCAAATATGAAAAGGAAAAAAAGGTCCAGGAAAGGCGACAACGGAAGGGTCCTCGTAATCGGGGGATCTGAGGAATATCCAGGGGCTGTCTATCTAGCGTCGGTGGCTGCCCTCAGGATGGGCGCAGACCTTGTCAGGATTGCTGCACCTGAAAAAGTTGCATGGACCATCAATTCGCTCTGCCCAGACCTCATCACGATAAAGCTGAAAGGAGACTTCATCACTGCCAGGCACAACGACATAATCAGGGAAGCTGTCGACTGGAGCGATGTCGTCCTTATAGGAAACGGCATGGGGCAGAGGAAATCAACTGCTGATTTCATCAGGAAAATCATAAGGGAGAATCGGGATAAAAAGAAGGTCATTGATGCTGACGCGATTAAGGCAGTCAGGCTCCAGGATGTGAATAACAGCATATTGACCCCTCACAGGAAAGAGTTTGAGATCCTCCTTGATAATTCTGGGCTGGATGAAGGCAATATAAGTGACAGGCTGGAAGATAATATCATCCTTCTGAAGGGACATGTTGACAGGATCATTTCTAGAGACAGGACAAGCATCAACAGGACAGGCAATCCTGGGATGACTGTCGGCGGAACAGGGGATGTCCTCTCGGGCATATGCGCAGGCCTTTTATGCCAGGGCAGGAGCCTTTTTGATTCTGCGCGCCTGGGCGCAAGGCTCAATGGCCAGATTGGCGACAGGCTCCAGAAGAAGCTAGGGTTTGGGTTCATTGCGTCTGATTTTCTTGAGGAGCTTTCCTGCAAATCGAAAATTATTTAAACAAGGATACCTGAAATTCCATCATGCTGAAAAAAATATTGCTGGCATCATTATTTCTTTTCATCCTGGCAGGCTGCACTCAACAGGCAATTGTCGGGAACGAGAATCCCGCAAACCTTACGAACACTGCCACAGGGAATCATGTCTTTGAGCTCGAGAAGACGGGCATGCAACTCTGCGGATGAGGCAGGCACATGCATGACCAGGCTCGCTTCACTAGGCTTCATTACAAGGGAAGAGTGCTGTGAAAAATACCAAAAATGCTGCTGAAAAAGAGGATTGTCGTAATATGCTGCCTTATTGTCCTTGTCCAGGCAGCATGGACTTATGCAGACTGCTCCAGCCAGATCTCTGAGATAACGTCGACAAAGGTCTTCACATCATATCTAAAACAGAGCCTTTTTGAGTTCCTCTCGAACCCGGACTCAGCGGATGATGTGAGTTTTGATGAGCTGAATGCAACCCTGCATTTTTATGTCTCGCAGACTAATGACATCGACAGCTCGCTCATCTGTCAGCAGTCAACAGCCTCCAATATAGGAAATTACAACAATGTAAACCTCAGTGTCGTCATAGGGAAGATGATTTCGCTGCCCCAGAAGAATACGTTCCCAAGATGCCCTGCTGACGGCACACTCTATGGAGACTGCTCCAAGAACCAGCCGTTCTTCTGCTATTCGGGAAAGCTCGTCCCCATGTGCGCAGGGCCTGACATGGATTATTCGGAGACTGATGACAATTGCGGATGCCCTGCAGGCCAGGATCCGTGCAATGAGGAGACAGGGTACTGCAATGTCCTATGCTATTATTCCAATGACTGCACCACACAATATCCTGCATACACTACTTGTGTTGGTGAAATGCTCAGGACTGATTCATTCGACACTGAATGCATAAATAATTACTGCCAGGCAGGAACGCCGCATGCATATTACAGGAACTGCACAAAAGAGGGCAAGGTCTGTTCAAACACTGCCCAGGACTGCGTAGCATGCAGCAGCGATTCAGACTGCCCTAAATTGTACACAGGACAATACGAGTGCTATAGCACATATCAGATAAAGGCCATATACAACAACAGCATCTGCAAGAACCCGGGAATGGTTGATTCATATTGCAAGCAGGGCACAGGCACTTCCTATGACTACAGCTACAGGACATGCAATCCCTCTACAGAGAAGTGTGTCACTGGAGGGGGCAGCACAGCATGCAATAAGTGTTATCCCAAGTCGACGCCTGCCTATAGATTCTCCACTACGGGCGGCGGTCCGGTTTATTATCTTAATCTTGAGATAAACACGACTCCTGAGATGGACGGTGCCCCTTCCTTTCCGTATAATTTCACAAGCGTCACGATATACGAATACAAGAACGGTGTCCAGAAAGGGCATTACAATTATGATTTGAAGCATGTCAGCTGCCAGCCGGATTGTCCTGTTATCACCTGGTCAAGGGACAATAATGCTGGGACATGGGAATACAATGCGACTCTCCACGATTCATCCGGCACAACCTGGCATCTGCCCAATGACCCCTCTGATTGGGGGTCGAGCGAATTCTGCTTTGGGAATTATATCGTGGCTGTCGGTGGCTCAGGTGATTAGATGTTGAAGAGATTGCTTGTGCTCATTGTTCTGGTTTCAATCGGTTCAGCAGCTGCCTGTCCGTCCGGAGATGTCTTCAGCCTGAAGATAAAAAAGAGCATGTTCAATTATCTGCAAAACCCTGCAAGCAGCAGGCTGACTCTATATGAGGTCAAGGATCTGCTCAAAGTTTATCTATCAGAAGATTTCGAGGACGAAAACTGTTCAGAAATCATCGGGAACGAGTCAGGACTTTCGATTGCAATGATATTATCTAAGGCTGATGCAATTGGAGATGATGCCATCCCCAGATGCTCTGACGGCACAATGTTTGGTGCATGCTCGGTAAATCTTCCGAAATATTGCTATTCCGGGATGCTCAAATACATGTGCTACGGACCTGATCTCCAGGCTGGCACTGCAGACGACTGCGGATGCTCTCACTATGAAACATGCGATCCTGACGGAAGCTGCAGAAAATCAGTAATAAGCTGCTACAACGATGAAGATTGCGGAGAAAGCACATTTGTCGGGGAACAATACTGCCAAGGCAGTGACGTCTACAGGGACTATATAAATTTTACCTGCATCTCCCCCGGCACATCTGGGTCTCAGTGCTCATTCGACAACGAGAATATTCTTTTAACATCCTGCACAGGATACTGCACTGCCGGAATCTGCAGCTAGCGCTCTGAGAACAGATTGTATTTCTCCTTGCCCTGGAGCTCTGACATTATCCGTCTCACGATTGTCTTCTTTGGATCTGGAAGGAGCTTAACCCTCTTCTTGATGTCTTCAAAGCTTTTGAAGGGCTCATTTCTCCTCTCCTCGATTATCTGCCACATGTGCTTCTTCCCTACGCCTGGCAGAAGCTCAAGCTGGTGCATCCTTGTCGAGAGAGGCCTGGCCTCGTTGAAGAAATCGACAAACATCTTCTCATTCTTTTCGATGATTTCATTTATCACGAAATTGAGCTCGCTCCTTGCAGTGCCTGTCAGTTTATCCAGTGACAGCCTGCCAGTTATGTGGTGTATCTTGTCCCTCTTCCCGTCCCCGATATATATGCTGTCATATGGCTGGAGGAATATATCTTTTTTAGGGACAAGCTCAAGGAGATTGAAGTGGTTTATCCCTATGGCTTGCGCTACAGAAGTCTTCCTATGGATGGGCCTCTTGTCGAACGGGTATCCGTTCGGCAAAAAATCGAGCACTATCGCATATTCTTCCTTAACAGTCTTTGATTCCATGTCCATTCATTCCCCCAACTACTTAGATAGATTATGAATAACTAATATTTAAATCTATGCATTGATGCATTTTTTCCGCAAGTAATAAATATCAGGATGTTCAGGGATATTGCTTAACATGAAAATCAAGACCTACACTGACACAAAATACATGCCGACGAAGGATGACCTTGTCGCAGAATACTATCTTGAGCCGGGAAGAGGGATTAGCTTTGAGAAGGCTGCAAATCATGTGGCAGCTGAAAGCTCGATAGGCACTTGGACAGCAATATCGACGCTTGATGAAAAGATTATAAAAAAGCTTCGGCCGACGATATACCGCCTGGACAGGAAGAGAGGTATAGTGAAGATTGCCTACAGCAGGGAGCTGTTCGAGCCAGGCAATATGCCCCAGGTGCTCTCAAGCATCGCAGGAAACCTTTTCGGGATGAAGGATGTCGAAAATATCAGGCTTCTGGATATCAGCTTTCCGAAAAAACTCGTAGAATCATTCAAGGGGCCGCGCCACGGCATCGCTGGCATCAGGAGATTGACTGGGGTGAGGAGGAGGCCCCTCATAGGCACTATAGTCAAGCCTAAAGTGGGGCTTGATGAGAAGGGCCATGCAAAAGTCGCATATGAGGCATGGGTAGGAGGGCTTGACATTGTCAAGGACGACGAAAATCTCTCAAGCATGTCTTTCAATAGGTTCAACAAAAGGATCACTGAGACATTGAAGCTCAGGGACAAGGCTGAAAAAGAGACAGGAGAGAAAAAGATCTACATGCCGAACATAACAGCAGAGAGTCTTGAGATGCTCAAGCGTGCAAAGCATGTCAAGATGCAAGGAGGGGAGTATGTCATGGTCGACATTCTTACAGCGGGATTTGCAGGTCTGCAGACTGTGCGCAATAATGTCACGCAGGTTATCCACGCTCATCGTGCAGGTCATGGGGCATTCACCAGGTCTAGTAGGCATGGTATCTCCATGCTTGTCATTGCCAAATGCGCAAGGCTCATAGGTGTTGATCAGATACACATCGGTACAGCGTATGTAGGGAAGATGGCAGAATCAAAGCATGACACGCTGGAGATAGAGGATGAGATTGAGGAGAAATTCATAATGGACAGTGGGTACATCCTTGAGCAGAGATGGCACAATATTAAGCCGACGCTTGCTGTGGCTTCAGGCGGGCTTCACCCGGGCTCAGTCCCGAAGCTGATGAAAGCGATGGGAAAGAACATCGTAATGCAGTTCGGCGGCGGATGCCATTGGCATCCGAAGGGGACGAGGTATGGTGCAATGGCTATCAGACAGGCGACAGAAGGTGTCATGAAAGGCATTCCTCTGAGGACATACATGAAGACCCATCAGGAGCTCAGGGACGCGATAATGAGATATGGCATAGTCTAGATATTGCTCTGGAGGAATATGAAAAGCATCACGTATCCTGACAATGACCAGAACAATGATACTACGAGCTCTGCATGGAACAGGAGCGGGTTCTCGGCTTTTCTGCACTTCTTGTTTCGTTTTATGTAGAATTCCTCGTTGTTGAATATGTATATCGCGTATCCCAGCCAGAAAACTGACCAGATGATTATTATACCCAGCATTATCTTGTTCATAAATAGCCAATAGGCAAAGAGATATTTAAATATTTAGTTTAGTTAAATATAAAAAGCCCCTTTAAAATCCATATTGCATGCTTGGGGCTGTAGTCTAGCTTGGTATGATTCGCGGTTCGGGGCCGCGAGGTCGGGGGTTCAAATCCTCCCAGCCCCATATTGGACTTGATGTTCGTACAGCTCAGCAGACTGAGCTGTACTTGACTGAGGGATAGTAAGGGTCCTGACCCTTACGTGGAAATCCTCCCAGCCCCATATTGGACTTGATGTTCGTACAGCTCAGCAGACTGAGCTGTACTTGACTGAGGGATAGTAAGGGTCCTGACCCTTACGTGGAAATCCTCCCAGCCCCATATTGGACTTGATGTTCGTACAGCTCAGCAGACTGAGCTGTACTTGACTGAGGGATAGTAAGGGTCCTGACCCTTACGTGGAAATCCTCCCAGCCCCAGATTATATCTAGGATTTTATTAATATACACATTTAACACTCCTGCATGAAGTCGAAACCTTTTTATTGCACTTAAGATTATTCTCAATAATTCGAGTAGGAGGGAGGTCAAATGGAGCTATCGGAAGATGAAAAGAAAATCATTGTCGTTGCATTGAAAAAACACCTGGAGGAGGTCGAGAAGACTGAGAAATTTCCGAACCAGGACTTCAGGATGTTCGCAGGTGAGATTAAGTACGTCGATTTCGTAAACAATCTCATTAAGAAACTCAAATGAAAACTAAAATGTATTTATTTCATGGGGCTGTAGTGTAGTTTGGTTCAGTGCAAGCACTTTAGTTGCCTGAGAGCAATTATCACTGGAGCTCGGGGTTCGTCGAGCAGGAGACGCAAGGTCTCCATCCATGAAACGGACAGCTTCTAACCGGGGTTCAAATCCTCGCAGCCCCATTTTTTATTCTATTATTTTTTACAAAAAAAAAGATCAAGAAGAATTCATCAAGACTTCCACAGCCCGTGCAGGTTGCAGTACTCCCGTGCATAGATCCCTTCTGTCTTCTCAACGCAGAACTCTGCGACCGGCTTATCTCCCGGCTTGAGCTCTTTGAACGCGACAATGCCGTCTTTGTCGAGAAGCTCTATCCACTGGATATAATGCGATTCAACCATGGGATGCTCTACAGAGCCCACTTTGACTTTCACATTTTTGCCGTCGATCTCTACTACAGGGACATGCTTTTCCAGGGCCGCATCCACTGTATTCTCTTCCTGCAGCTCCATCACCTCATCACAGCAGACAAGGTCCCCTTCCCCACTGACCAAAAGTTCGACTACATTGCCGCATATATTGCATTTATACACTCCATTCTTCTTTGTCATCTATCCTCACCTCATTATCAATCAATTCATCCTTTCCTCAGAGAGCTTCAGATGGTCAGTCTCGACTTCCACAAGTGCGCTGAATATCTGTGCAAGCCTTGGGCTGTCTGACTCAGCTGCTGCTTCTCTGTAAAAATCGATCGCCCTTGTCTCTCTTTCATTCGAATCCTCGAGATCCTCATGGTAATCAGCAGAGCATGTGTCAGTCCCCTCGGGCACCATGTCAAGTTTGAGTATCTTCTTCCAGATGGATGCGTGCTCTGCCTCGACCTTGCCCAGGGCCTTGAAGAGCTTCTGACCTTCCAGGTCATCAACTTTTCCTGCAGCGCAGAAGTAGAACGCAGCATTGCTGATTTCGACCTGGAGCGCTTTCTCTGCATTGGCCCTGTCCTTGTCTGTGAGTTCTACATCAAATTCAGCTTTTGCATCCGCAAACAGCTTCATGAACTTCCTCTTTGCTCCGCAGAACGGGCAATTTGAAGGAGCCTCGTCACCAATGTATGGGTCCCCGCAAATCTCGCATCTCCACAATACCATCCATTCACCCCCTATTCAATGTATTCATGCGTGCATTCACATTTGACATCATCGCATCCACAGACCTGGCATATGGTTTTTCCTGAGAATGTAAAGCATTCCCTGGTTGTTTTTTTCGTGTCATTCATTTTCATGACCTCCTGTTTATTGACAGTTGCAGCATGCGCAGTCATCTGAAAAGCACATGCATTCAGGCTCGTAATACTCCCTTGCGTGCTTGCACGAGGGGCATATCCCGGGAGGCTCTGTGCCTTCATGGATGTATCCGCATTTTGAGCATTTCCACCTTATCGGCTTGTCTCTCTTGTATACTGTTCCGTTCTCGACCATTTCAAGGAGCTTCTTATACCTGTTCTCATGCTGTACCTCGACCTTTGATATCATCCGGAAGAGTGCTGCAGCCTCTTTGTTCCCTTCCTCATCAGCCTCTTTTGCGAATGTCGGATACATGCTCTTGTTCTCATAGCTTTCACCGGAGATGGCTTCTTTGAGATTGGCTTTCGTGTCTCCTATGCCCTTGAGGAGCTTGAACTCATCTTTTGCATGCTGCATCTCATTGAGCGCAGTCTCCTCGAATATCCTCGCGATGTATAGGTAGCCCTCCTTTCTTGCGGCCTTTGCAAAATAGTCGTACTTATTCCGTGCCTGGCTCTCGCCGGCAAATGCTGATTTCAGATTATCTTCTGTCTTTGACATCATATCCCCTCCTTTGTGTTATGTTGATTTCTTTTCAAATCAAAAATATGACAGCATGGCCAGAAGCCCATGTATGATTGCAAGTGTAAGTGTGATGAATGCAAGCCTCGGATGCCAGCGGAATCCTATCCACTTCCAGCCCTTCAGATACGAGATGGACACAGACATCGTCAATAACAGCATGAACAATGTCACCATGCCTAGGTATGCTATGACAGGCAGTCCGTTGACATAATAGTAGGATATGCTGTTGAGCACCATCTTAATACAGCACCCCGATGTAATACTGGTCCAGCAGCTCCATTGCGTCCTGGGAGTGGGATGTGCCTGAGCCCATCGGCCTTGTCTCGTAGAGGTCTGTCCCGTCCGCTCCGCAACCCTGGAGAATGGCATCTCCTCCGGGATGGACCTTTATGAAATCTGTCATTTCGTACACCTTCCCATGGATTGCTATCCAGCAGTCCTCTTTGGAATTGTGCAAGGCAACCTCTGCAATGGAGACAACCCTTATCTGGATGCCGTTGCTTCCCATATTGTCTATGTCCTCTGCAGCGGAATCGCTCGTATTTACAGCATTGACTTGGGTGATTCCTGCTGGCACCCTGCTGCAGGCTGCAATCATAATCAATGCAGCAATCAAAAGCACAAGTGTCAGCTTCATGCCCATGCAATCACTCCATATTATATAAGCTTTATCCATTCCCTGCTGTCTTTTTTCAGGAGGTCATCAGATTCTTTAGGACCCGTGCTTGCCGGCCTGTACCTGTGAAGTTTCAGCCTGCCTGATATCTTTATCATCCTGTCGACAGCCTTCCAGCTGGCAAGGACCTCTTCCCAGCCTGTGAATAGGGTCATGTCTCCTGCCATTATCTGCTGGAGCAGCAGCTCGTATGCAAGAGGGGACGGTCCCCCGAATATGCAGTCATGACAATAATCAAGGTTAACCCTGGCAATGTCGAGGGCAGGGCCGGGTATCTTCTGGTTTAGTATAATCGAGAGCCCTTCATCAGGCTTAATCCTGAAACTGAGCACATTCGGCTTCTGCATCTGCCCTTCCCTGCAGAAGAGGCTGCATGATATGTCCTTGAGCATCACATCTACCCTGGATTCTGTGATGGCAAGCCTCTTGCCAGTCCTCAGATAGAAAGGGACCCCCTTCCATCTCCGGTTGTTTACATGCAGCCTGACAGCTGCAAATGTGGGTGTCATGGAGCGTGCAGGGACATTTTCCTCTTTTTTGTAAGACAATACCTCATGCCCATGTATTTTGCCCCCTCCATACTGGCCGACAACAATATCTTCTGGCCTGGCTAATCCTATCGAACTCAATAGCTTGACTTTCTCTTTTCGTATGTCCCGGACATCAAGGGATTTCGGTGGCTCCATTGCGGCAAGCGCAAGAAGCTGGAGCAAATGGTTCTGGACAATGTCACGGAACACTCCTGCCTTGTCATAATATACCCCCCGCCTCTCTATGCCCAGGGTCTCGGATACGGTTATCTGGACATTATCGATGAACTTCCGGTTCCAGATGTCATGGAGCAATGTGTTTGCGAACCTTGATACCATGATGTTCTGGACGAGGTCTTTTCCCAGGAAATGGTCTATCCTGTAGATCTGTCCCTCGGAAAAGACGCTCTTGATGCACCTGTTTATCCTCCGTGCGCTTTTCAGGTCATAGCCGAACGGCTTTTCATAGGCGACCCTCTTGAAGTTGCTTCCATCAAGCACACCGCTCCTCTTCAGGACCTCAGTTATCTTTTCAAATGATGATGCAGGAGTCGCAAGATAGAATATCTTGTTGCTGTGCCTGTCGTATTTCCTGTCAAGCTTCTCAAGTTCCCTGGCAAACGCAATGGGCTCGCCTTCCAGGTCGATGGGAAGATACCTTATGAGATCCCTGAACTTTTTTATCTTATCATTCTCAGCACCGGGGATGAACCCCTTCATGTCCAGGGTGCTCAAAAACTGCTGTCTTGAAATCCTCTTTCTCCCTGTGCACACTATGAGATGGGAATCATCTAGCCAGCTTTTGGCATAGAGGTTATACAATGCAGGAATGAGCATCCTTTTTGTAAGGTCGCCAGTCGCGCCGAAGATGACTATCATCAGAGGCTGTTTCTTAGCTTTCATCCCTTTTCACCTGCTGTATCTGAAAACGCATATGCTGTCTTGATCTCGTGGACAAGCCTTGCCGGGCAGGACACAAATTTCGCTTTGTCCTTTGAAAACATCTCAAATGCATCCCTCTTGCCTTCACCGAAAAACAGCAGGAGCGCAGTCCCTGCACCCAGCAGCAGCTTTCTTGACATGGTCATCCTGTCCTTTGGAGGTTTTGGGGAATCATGCATCACCAGGAAAAAGTCTGATTCATCTGTTATTGAATGATGTCCTGGATACAGTCCGCCTACATGGCCGTCCTCGCCTGAGCTGAGCAGGACTATGTCATATGCACCACCATGCACTTTTAGCTCATCTGCATACTTCCCTGCTCCGAAATCGGACTTGAAGCTGTCCATCACAAAGGGATGCACATTATCCTTTGGCAGGCGCCCCTCATCAATCAGGTACCGCAAAAAAGTTTCATTTGCAAGCCTGAAATTGCTCTGTTCATCTGTTATCGGTACAAGCCTCTCATCCACCATGAAGATCTGGATATTGTCCCATGGCATGAACCTGTCCTTCATCAGCAGCCTGAATATCCCTGAGACGCTCCTTCCCCCAGGCACGGCCAGAACTGCGTTTTTCTTCGACCTCAGCACCCTGAACGCAGAATCCCTGATTATCCCTGCTGCCTGCTTCTCAAGCTCAATTCTCGGACCCGTTATTGTCATTGCCAAATTTCCTGCCACCTCGTCAGCGTCATGACTCCATGCAGCGGTGCTGTTCATGATGTCTTTTTGATCTCATGGCCGCCGAACTCATTCCTCATCGCTGCAAGCATCCTGAATGCGAGCGAATCAGCATCCCTTGATATATAGCGCGCATGCAGCGCATATGTGTTTGCCGCAAACGGGACTGAATGCTCCATCGCCTCGATCGCACCCCATCTTCCTTCACCGCTATCGTCGACATAAGGCTTCAGGTAATCAAGCTTCGGGCTCTTTTTGAGGGCATTCTCCACCATCTCCATGAGAAATGAGCTGACAATGGTCCCATGGTTCCATACATGGGCTATCATCCCCAGGTCAAGCCCTTTGATCCTACCATTCTCAAGCAGGTCAAAGCCCTCGGCAATCGCCTGCATCATGCCGTACTCGACTGCATTGTGCACCATCTTCACATAATGGCCTGAGCCCGGTCCGCCCACAAGGCTGTATCCCTCTTCTATTCCGAAGCTTTGTAAAACAGGCAGGCAGTGCTCGTAGATATCTTTCTTTCCACCTACCATCATCGGATAGCCTCTTTCTTTTGCGATTATCCCGCCGCTGACACCTACATCAAGCATCTCGATGCCTGTTTTTTCAGCCTCTTCATGCCTCCTGAGAGTATCATGGAAATTCGAGTTTGCCCCGTCAATTATGATATCGCCCTTCCGAAGCAGGCCTGACACCTCCTTGAAGGCATTTTCAGTGATTTCACCTGCAGGAAGCATGAGCCAGACTACCTTCCTGTCTGCCTTGAGCATCCCGGCAAGCTCCTTTATCGAGCCTGCGCCTTCTGCGCCTTTTTTCACAGCCTCTTCCATAGGTCCAGGCGAGCGGTTCCAAACAACTACCCTGATTCCTTTCTTATCAAGGATCCTGGATACCATGTTAGCTCCCATCCTGCCAAGGCCGATGAAACCTATCTCATCTGCTCTTTTCATCCTGTCCTCCAAAGACCTGCTCTGACAAGCAATAGAATACTGAGCATCATTGTCAGATTCCCAAAGCCGCCTTGATCTTCTCGACATCGAACCCGACTATTATCTGCCCGTCTATGTCAAGCACAGGCACACCCATCTGGCCTGACTTCTCGATCATCTCATGCTGCCTCTCATGGTCAGCGCTCACATCTACATCCTCGAATTTGACATCATGCTGCTTCAAAAAATCCTTGGCCTTTTTGCAGAATGGGCATATCGGCGTGCTGTAAACTGTAACATCCGGCATTTCTATCACCCCCGTAAAATGCTAATGCTATATAGTTTATAAATATTTGGAAATTAACCTATACATTATCGTCATGGATAGTATATTTAATTACTGCTTGAGGCTTAAAGAACTTCCTTTATCTGCCTGATGCCCCAAGTGCATAAAAAAAAGAAAAATGCCTGCTTTGTCAGCAGTCACAGTCATTTATGAATATCTGCTCCTCGATCTCAAGGTCGTTCTTCTTCTTGGTCTTCAGGAAGCAGAGGTCATTGCATGTCATGCTATCATCCATCAATATCATCACCCTTGAATTTTTATTGTATATAACATATGCAGCCGTCATTTATAAACATGACCTTTAATATTTCAACTGGGAATTTCCATTCTACAAACTTATGCTTGAACAAATGACACTTCTTCCTCCCCTGCCTGAAAACCTTTATAAGAATAGGCTCAGTCCTGCACACAATGGACAATAATGTAAAAGCCCTCCTCGAAAAGCAGCAGTACCGCTTCGCAGGGAAGCACACAGCTGTCAAGATATGCTCATGGACAAAGAAGAGCATACGGGACGAGGGTGTCTGTTACAAGCAGCAGTTCTACGGTATAAACAGCCACAGGTGCGTGCAGATGAGCCCTAGCGTGGGCTTCTGCCAGAACAGGTGCATATTCTGCTGGAGGCCGCTTGAATATTCAGAAGGGATGGAGATGGATGATTTCGACAGCCCTGAGGATGTCATAGACAGATGCATCGATGGCCAGCGCAGCCTTCTTGCCGGCTTCGGCGGAAATGACAAGGCCGACAGAAAGAAGCTCGAAGAATCCATGAAGCCCCTGCATTTTGCGATATCGCTCACAGGCGAGCCCACCCTGTATCCGAAACTCAACAAGCTCATAAGAGAACTCCACAGCAGAGGTTATTCAACGTTTGTCGTCACGAACGCAATGGAGCCGGACGTGATAAGAGGGCTTGAGCCTCCGACACAGCTGTATTTCTCAGTTGATGCGCCGGATGAGGAGCTCTTCAAGAAGATCGACCAGCCCCTCCTTCCAGACGGCTGGAAAAGGCTCAATGAATCCCTGTCACTGATTCCTGAGCTGAACATGAAGACAAGGACATGCATGAGATTCACGATAATCAAAGGCCTGAACATGGTGCGTCCCGAAGAATGGGCAGGGATAATAAATAAGTACCAGCCCCGTTTTGTCGAGGTCAAGGCATACATGTTCGTGGGCTGCTCAAAAGACAGGATGGACAAGGAGAACATGCCCCGCCATGAGGACATAAGGGCATTCACTAATGAGATGCTCAAGCACACTGACTACAGGCTGATAGATGAGCATGAAAGGAGCAGGGTCACGCTCCTCATGAAAGAGGATTTCGACGGAAGGGTCATGGATTTTGGCAGTTGAGCCTATTTTTTCTCCATCAGCATGTCGCTGTATGAGCCGGTGACAAGGTCCTTCTCAGAAATATTGTGCAATTCCATGTAATGCCTGCACTGTGCAAGCAGCTTCTCCCTGCCTATATCACCTTTATCGTCGATTGCCTCTATCTCGACGAATTCCCCCAGCCCTTCCACTGTGTCCAGGTGGAACTTGACATTGCCCATGAAGTATATTTCCCTCATCTTGTCGACGACAACCAGAATGCCAAGTGATTTGGTAAGGATTTCTTTCAATGATGACTCCGGCCCTGTCACATACAGCATCACATCCGATTGCTTCGGCCCTTTCTTGTTCTCCCTGTCATAGAATATCAGGTGATTCTCTATATTGCCTTCCCTGAGCTTGAGCCTGCCGGATTTGACGTTGAAATACGTATCGACCTGGTGGTCAGTGCCCCTGAAATCGGCCTTCTCTCTTTTTAATATGTCCCTGACCTTCCCATGCTCTTTAGAGCGCGCTTTTATCTCTATTATAGTCCTCTTCATCAGAAAATCCGGTGCTCAACGATGTTTAAATGCATTTCCCTTCTGCCCTGCCATCTTCTTCAACGGCACAAACTCCCATACTTTCGCCTGCCTGCCGGGCTTCATGCTCTCCTCCACCTGCGCCATTGTCACGCCGAAGGGCTGCAGCATGCCGAAGACCGCCCTTGCCATGAGCTCTGAATACTTCTGCGTGTCGGCAACACCGTCGAATCCCTCTATGCTCGAATACCTCTTATGCGGGTTCCTGTTGCCCGTATCCCTCAGGATATAGGATATCGACTGCCCTGGCCTGATGTCGAAGCCCTCCTTCTTCATCTTCCTGATCACCACTTTCTGGGCGATGTCGCCCCTGTAATCTGTCTTCGATAGGGTCCTCCTGATTTTCAGGTCCTCTGCCGATGCATGACAGAGAACCCTGGCATGGTTGCGCAGTATCCTGAAAACCTGCGGAAAGAGCGAGCGGAAACCTTCCTCGTCCCTTGCCGGAGCGAGCCTCCCGATGACTTCTTTCTGCATGTTCTTGACGACTGCAGGCGAATCCTTCCTCCTGAGTTCTATGCCCCTTGCCTTGGGCCTGCCGTCCATTGTCACGCCGTAGAACCTCGTGGGCACAGGGATGTTTCGCTCGAGCACAGACGGCAGGAAAACCATCCACCTGTAATCCCCGTCATGCGCAATCTCCAGCCCTGTCTCATTGTAGAGCTCCTTTCCGAGCCTCTGTGCATCCCTCGCATCATAGCCGTCTTTCTTCTTCACGTATACAGAGTCGATTATGCCGTGGACCACCTCCCAGCCCGCTCTCTCGGCTACCCTCGCAGAGCTCATCAGGGTCTCTCTTGCATAGCTCTGTATTGACTCGTGGTTCTCGATTGTCCCTATCTTCCTGTTCTTGAATGCCTGATACCCGAACATTGTCACGAGAAGCCATTTGAGATAGTCCACCTTCTCCTTGTTCTCAGGCGTTGGCATGCTCTTGAGAGCGATCCTCCTCTTTATCAGCTTCTCTGCGACAATGGCGACGACCCCGCGATTTTTCGTGCAGTAATTGTATGAGAGCCCGGGCACTTTGTTGTCCCTGCAGCACCTGCAATAGAGTGTCTCAGGGCTGAGGTTGTGCCTGTTCATGATATTGGGATACAGGGACACGTAGTCGAACTCTGCGACATCAGCATGGAACCCCACTCTCGGCTCGAATATCACAGAGCCCCTGTCTGCATTGTAGAGCTCGTGCATTGTCTTGAAGCGCTCGATGATGCCTGTCTTGTAGGGCAGGAGAAAGCCCATGCTGTGCGCAGTGTACATGAGCAGGTTCGTCACAGCCGCGCCTGCCGAGCGCATCTCTGTCCTCTGTATCCTCTGCCGGCACACTCTTGCGCCGTCGAGTATCCCGCGCAGGCCTGTGTCGTCGGCAAAGAAGCTGCGCGCATCGAAATGGAGCCTGCCTTTTAGAAAGATTGAATGCGTGCGGTAGACCACGCGCGAGTACGTGAAATAATGCTCGCCCTGCTTAAAAGACATGTCGTCGTCACCGAACCTGCTGAAACTGAATCCGATGCCGTATTCCCTGAACTTAGCTGAAAGATACGGCAGGACGAGGTTGCCGTTCTCTGCCCAGACAATGTCAGGGTCGAGGCTCTCGAACCTCTCCTTGAATCCCCTCAGCATCTCTTCCTCGCTCCCATCGATGAGTTCGTTGTTCATGCGCACAGAAAGAAGCCCTGTCCCCATGCCCTTGAAGAGGTTGTCGGCTGTCTTTATCCTGAGCGAGCAGACCCTGAACTTTGGAATGCTGTAATCGATCCTGTCGATGTCGTCGGCTGAATATATGGATATTATCCTGCCGCCTTTCTGCACGACCTCGACCTCGGCAAGAGGGAAGATGTCTTTTTCGAACATGTAATATTCTTCAGGCTTGAGGTCAGCATTGTAGAGCTCGGCTGTGTAGCCTGTGATGTTCTCGATCCTCTTCACTGTCCTCTCGTACAGGGACAGCCTGCTGACAGGTATCTCAAGAACCCAGACATCCCTTGCATAGAAGCTGTTCTTCTTTGCGAAGCGCGAGCCTATGCCGTGCTCTGAAAGGATCTGTTTCATCCCCCTGAGGTCCCTGTGCCTGATGTATACCTTCGGCATGAAGGTGTCGGCTAGCATGATGTCGTCTTTGCCTCTCTTCAGCCAGAGGATGATGTCATCTCCCTGCCTGAAGCAGTCTATGAATGTCGCCTTCATCAGGATACCTCTCCCTGTTCACCCTGTAGCGCACCATTAGAGAGAATACCAGGAGCGTGAGCTCGTCAATCATGGATGCCTGCGCAAGCTTCTCCTGTATCAGGATCACAAAGAGCATGCTGTCCTCGACATCATTCGGCATGGGGTTTGCATAGCTTATCGCCGATATGTTCTGGTAGATGTGGAAGAGCAGGCTCTCTGCTGCGGTCCTGTCAGGCTCCCTCAAGCCTCTGCAGAGTTTTTTCAGCTCTGCAATCCTTGCGTAGATTACCTGGCGCATGGGATGGACAGTGTGCCCCATCATACCATTCCTGCTGCCTTTATGGTGGCCTCAGCCTGCCTTACAGGCACTGCATCTCTTGGTGAGCTGCCGATTATCGTTATGAGGCCGTTCTCCTCTGTCAATTCTTTCAACTCAGCAAGAATCTGCCTGAGCACAGGGTTCACCTCATCCTCATCTGAATCCTCGAACAAGAGGGTCAGTGAATTTATGAGTACCGCCCCTATCCTGTTCCTCTTTATGAAATACTTCGCTGTCCTGAGCCTTGCAAGCAGGTCATACGGCTTCGGCGTCCTTGCGCAGTATATCCTTTTGAACAGGCTCTCCTGGTCAGGCACCCTGTAGACAGGATGGTGCGGGTCCATGCTGTTCATGGTGTCGATGAAGAGCATCTTCTCGCATGTCCTGGACAGTTCTACAGAAAGCTCAGCCATCCTGTCCCTCACTTCCCTGTGGGTGCCTTTGACAAGCACCATCCTCCCTTTTTCAGATATATTCTTCTCCATAATGCATCACCCTGGACAAAAACCTGTAAAACCTCCTCTTCATGAGGGACTCTGTCTCTTGTATAATCTCATCTCCTGTCTTCGACTTCCTGATCTCATGATAATCGAGGCCTTCTGCCGAATACATGTAGTCAAAATAATTATGGCAGAACCTGCAGAGGGTCACGCCGTTCGCAAGCGTGTTCCTCCCGCCATGCCTCCTGGGGATTATGTGATGGGCCTCGAGCGGGAATATCTTCTTCCTGTACCTGTCCCTTATCTTCCCTTTGCAGTTTTTGCACCTGTCCATGTCCCTTTCAAGGACCTTCTTTCTCCAGGCGTAGATGCTGAGGTCCTTTCCGCTGTTGTACGAGAGCCTCGGCTCCAGGTAGTTCTGTAGTCTGCACTGCTTGATTGTATGCCTTGCTGGATAAGAATCAGTTTATAAGCCTCACACCCACTTGTCCAGTGCCTGATTAAAACTTTGAAGAGGCTCTAACAATTCTTTGGCATTGTTCTTCGGAGAGTTTACCTTTGACGAGACTGCGTGCTCCTGCATCTCTTCTGCATCGTATGGCACCATGAGGGACTTGAGCCTCTCTATGTCAGTTATCTCATTGTCAAGCCATGCCTTCTCATCCTGTCTCGGGATTATGACAGGCATCCTGTCATGGAGCTTCAGCATAAGCGGGTTCGCTGTGGTCGTGACAATGGAGAATGAGTTGATGGTCTCGCCCTCAGGGCTTGTCCAGGTCGATGATATGCCTGCAAAGGCAAATATCTTCCTGTCTTTGAGAGTGATGTAATGCGGAACTTTTCCTGTCTCTGTTTTCTCCCACTCGAAGAATCCGGAAGCAGGCACAAGGCATCTGTGGTTGAGAAAGGCACCCTTGTAAGACGGCTTCTCTGCGACTGTCTCTGCCCGGGCATTTATCATCTTGTAGGAGACTTCCATGTCCTTGGCCCAGTGGGGGATGAGCCCCCAGCGGAACAGGTCCAGCACGACCTTGCCTTTCACCTTAATTATGACAGGCAGGTCCTGGGTCGGAGCTGCATTGAAATTAGGGGCAAAATCCTCTATCACTCTCTCTGCATTGAACGCCTCGAGAGCCTCTTCAATCGTGAAGGTGATAGTGTATCTTCCGCACATGCTGACAGGGAATGTGATGGAAGATAAAAAATTTGTCATGGATTGATACCACCTCATAATAGTAAATTATAAATATGACTTCTGGTTAACATCATGGATGGAAGGGAGAATTGACGATTTCAGCAAAAGGCTAGCGATCAGGCTCTATAATATGGGCCTGACATATGACGAAGCCTCTTCCTCAGTGAAGCTCAGCAATGGAAGCGTGAAAAATATCTACAGGGAGGCAAGAGACAACGGGGTATATGTATCTGAAGGCACGAACAACCAGAGGCTCGATGAAGGGATAAGGACATATTTCACCGGGCTGCTGGATGCTTTGTCGTCCGATGGCATGGACTGGTATGTAAAGAAGATCTTTGAGAGGAAGATTCTCAGGAAGACCATCAGGCAGGCGGAAAAAGACCTCTCCATCGACGACCTCCTCATTTCTGATCCGTACCAGAGGCTGCTCAATGATGTCCTGCAATACCCAGGATATGAACCAGGGTTATACAATGAATTTAGGAAGGCGAAAAAAGGGGAGTATACAATAGAGAATTTCAGGTCCTTCGCAAGGAGCTATGTGCTCGAAGTATTTCACAAGAACTACATGCCCCCTGAGTTCATCGACAAAAAAAAGCTTGAAGATATGATAGATGGACTGACTCCCAGAGAACAGAAGGTCATTAGGGACATATACCTTGAAAAGAGGACCCAAGTCAGTGTCGGGAAAGATTATGCAGTCAGCAATGAAAGGATAGGCCAGATAAAGAGAAAGGCGCTGAGAAAGCTCAGAAAGCCAAAAAACAGGGAGATCCTGTCCAGGTACAGGTATCCAAAAGCCATGCTCGCATATGTCAGTTCATTGGAAGAGAAGAATTCAGAGCTTCAGGACAGGATATACTGGATGCAGGAAGTGATTGACAAGACTAAAAGTTTCCTGAAAGATACACCCCAGATGAAGGGTCTGCTTGAAATCTATCTGGACCTTGACAACGCTGTGCCAAGTGTTCAGGAACAGTACAGAGAAAACCTGAAGCTTGATCTGGATGGATTCGGACTCAGTGTCAGGACAGCAAAGTGCCTTGAAGGGGCGGATATCAGGAAAATAAGGGATCTTGCAGCAAAGAAAGAGAAGGAGCTGCTCAATATCAAGAACTTCGGAATAAGATGCCTGAAAGAATGCAGTGAGCTTCTCGCAGGTTTCAACCTAAACTTCGGCATGAAGTTCGACTGACCTCATACCCGCACGTCTGAAAGATACGCCCTGAGGTCCCTTGCCTTGAACCTTGGGAAATGGCCCTGAAGGGATGTGTTGTCTATTATCCCGCCTGCCCTGACAAGGTAGGGCAGCATCCTGCCAGCATCTTTCTCAAGCTTGTACCTCACCTTGCCCCCTATCAGGTCAAGCAGGGCCCTGCCTGTATAGACAAGCTCTGTGAAATTCCCATTGTCCTCAAAGCTTATATCCTCAAAGGTGAATTCCGCGTCAGGTACATGTGACCCTCTCTTCTTTGCGATGTTCACGATCTGCATCCCGCCTTTCGGAGGACCGAAGAAGACATAGTTCCAGAATCCGGTTAGAGCGCATGCCTGGCCGTCGTATGGCCTGACAAATCTGCTGTCAGGTGCATGGCTTGTCCAGGAGCATATCCTTGATGTCTTATAGTCGAACTCGATGAACTGCTTGGGCATCTCCGGATTGATTTGCCTGTCAGGGATCACTGTAAAATTTCTTGTATGGAACCTTCCATCAAAGTGCATCTCCTCTGTAAAAAGCTTTGAGACGGATTTTCTCACCTCATGGTATTGCTTTGTCCTCTTGCCTACAAGCCCCATGGCAAGAATGCTGAACAGGCCCTCGCCTTCCGGAACCTGCACCTTGAGCGATGTCCTGTAATTGTCCCTGCCTGTATTCTCAAGCCTGATATCCGCAACAGACCTTAAGCTCAGGTTGTAATCACCTTTCATCCTCAACTCGTATCTGATTGCGAGCTCTTCAAGGCTTTCGGGATCTGGTAGGCTCTCCAGGAATTCCGATGAGCTGCCCTTTGCAGAATCCTCGAGCGACTCTGCCTCTGTCAGCGTATCCTCCTCTTCTTCAGCGATTGCATACTGGCGGAGCAGGATGGTGGATAGGACTAAAGATAGTGACTTAAGAATAAAAGACCTCCTGCCCAGGTGCATATGCACCCTGCAGGAAAAAGAATATATAAATATTTTGGTCAGTATCTTCTCTGCCGCCTGAAATTCCTTCTGTCCCTCGGCATCTCTGTCTTCACAGCCATTATCCTCTCGACATACGGCCTCTTCCTAAGCTCTATGTTGAAATCGTATTCCCTCTCGACCCTTCCGAAATTGTCATGGTCGAAGTCAGAGAGCAGGTTGACAGCTATGCCTTCCTCGCCAGCCCTTGCGGTCCTGCCTATCCTGTGGACATAGTCCTTTGGGTCTTTGGGAATCTCGTAGTTGTAGATATGCGAGACATTGTCTATGTGGAGCCCCCTTGATGCGACGTCTGTGCATACAAGCACGCCTGCCTTCGCATCGCTGAACATGTCCATTGTCCTTGACCTCTTGTTCTGGGTGAGCCCGCCATGTATGGCAATCGCGTCTATCCTGTTCTTCTTTAGGTTGCTCACCACGAAATCGACTGTCTTTCTCGTGTTGCAGAAGACCATCGCAAGCCCTGACCTGTCAGTCTTGAGAAGATGCAGCAGAAGCGAAAGCTTCATGTTGCCCTGAACATTGTAGTAGACCTGCTTTAGCTTGCTAGGGTCCACCTGGTTGCTTACAGAGACGAGCTCTGCATCATGGGTGAACCTTTTCGACAGCTCCCTTATCTCAGCCGACACTGTCGCTGAGAAGAACAGGGTCTGCCTGTCTCTCGGGACAGCGGAGATTATCCTCTCGACATCCTCTATGAATCCCATGTCAAGCATCCTGTCGACCTCGTCGAGGACAAGTATCCTTACGTTCTGCAGGTTGATAGTCCCCCTCTCCATGTGGTCAAGGAGCCTTCCCGGGGTCGCCACAGCGACTTCCGACCTTTCGAGGGCATCCATCTGCGGACCTATCGACACGCCGCCGTATACAGCGATTATCTTCAGGCTCTTTCCTGAGAGCCTTCTCATCTCATCCTTGACCTGCTCGCAGAGCTCCCTAGTGGGTGTCAGGACAAGTGCCTGCAGGCCCCTTCCCGGGACTGCCTTCTCGATTATGCCGCAGCCGAACGCCAGGGTCTTTCCAGAGCCTGTGGCTGATTCTCCTATTACGTCTTTTCCTTGTAGGACGTGAGGGATCGAAAGCCTCTGTATATCGGTAGGGCTCTCGAATCCGAGATGTTGTATTGTCCTTAGCAAACCTTCTTTTAGGTTCAATTCTTCAAATTCATTCATTCTATTTACCTCATTGTATGTTAATAAGCACTACTCCAGAAAAAGCGAAATGTCCAAACCGTGATTTGAGCAAGTGCTTTCTCGACTTATGCTCTTGGATATACCTGGGTTCGGTGTGGGTTTATAAATGTTTCGTTTAAATTGAGTTCATGAGCCGGTTTAACCCTTAAACAATAATTATTATTATTTCTTCTGCTTATTGCTATAAGGGGTGATCATTATGAAACATTCATTGCCGGCTTTAGGGTATAAGTACGATGCGCTCGAGCCTTATATTGACAGGAAGACGATGGAGATACACCATACCAAGCACCACCAGGCATACATAGACAAGCTCAATGCCGCGCTCGAGGGGTATCCTGCTTTGCAGAAAGAGGATGTTGAGGAACTTGTCAGGGACATAGGCCATGTGCCTGAGAAGATAAGGGCAGCTGTGAGGAACCACGGCGGAGGGCACCTGAATCACAGCTTCTTCTGGCCATTGTTGAAGAAGGATGTCGAGCTCGGCGGCAGGATATTGGTGGAGATAGAGAAGGCCTTCGGAAGCTTCGACAGGTTCATGGAGGAATTCTCTGCCAAGGCCATGACAGTGTTCGGCTCTGGCTGGGCATGGCTGGTCTATGATGACAGGAAGCTGGAGATTGTGGCTACACCGAACCAGGATAATCCGCTTTCTATGGGAAAGACTCCTCTTCTTGGCATCGATGTCTGGGAGCACGCCTACTACCTTAAGTACCAGAACAGGAGGGCAGAGTACATCGACGCGTTCTTCAATGTGATAGACTGGAACCAGGTGGAAAAGAACCTTGAGAAGGCTGAGGGATGAACCTCCAGCATTGCATGCTGAAGAGTTGTATGGAATGGCGTTGTTCAGTATTTATCAGAGGAATTGGATTTCCCTTATGTCGAATTCTTTGTTGAGTATGCTAAGGTCCCAGCTGTTTATCTCAGGGAATACCTCCCTTGCATAGACATCGGTTATGAGTAGCTTAGGTTCTGGAATTGTCTCAAGAGCCTTGTCAAGACCCTGGGGCTTGAAGAATGCGTCACAACGCATGCTCATTATCTCTATCTCAAGCTTCGTTTTTTCCATCTTCGACCTTATCTTGTCAGGGTATTGGCTGGAATCATGCCTTGGGGTGATGTATGAGCCGGGAGAATGAGGCGTCTCGATGAGTGCAAGATCCCTGCCATCAATCCTTGAGGATTCCGCTGGATAGATATCGACCCCGTAAGTGTCGTTCTTCAGGGCCTTGTCCTTGACATTCCTGCAAATCCTCATCACATGGCCGATGTATGAGTTCCTCAGGTCCTCGATTGTCTGATTCAGGGAATCTGCATATTCAGCAGGAATCCCGTTCATTGCCTGTATCTTGTTCATGCACCTCTTCACCATCATCACCGCATTCCATGTCGATTTCAGGTTGCCGAGGATGGTTGAAATTGCGATTATATCATGATTGTCAGAGAAATGGCATAGCGCGCCTGAATCATAGGATGTCTGCCTGTACAGGAACTCTATGTCCAGGGGTCCGCCCTCGAATGCCTTGACGACTTTTGCGCCGTACGACTCGAACAGCTGGAGAAGCGGATACTTGCCAGGCTGAAACCCTGCTTCTGTCAGGATAGACTTCGGGACCATGGCTTTCTGGACAGGGTCGATGGAAAGGAGCATGACTTTTTCTTCCAGAGGTATACCTGCGTTTTCCAGATTTTCGTAGTTTGACCTGACACTTTCAATTTTCTGCGGTATCTCACGGGCATTGAGGCTGTCTATGCCGAGGACTGTGAAGTGCGCGATGTCCGGGACATAGAGTAGGTTTGGCATTTTGGTGTTGGAGTTTGTGGCTGTGTTTATAATTGTTATTGTTAAGTGAGAATTTTCGTCAGTAATGGAGTTTCTGCTCAAATCCGGATATCATAAGAAGATGTTTTTGACTTGGGCACTTGATTTTTTGGCTGTCCCGGAGGTTTTTTGAATAATCCTGGACAGAATTCATAAAGCATGCAGACTGCAACATGTACATGGATTCCAAAGCAAAAGATTTAAATAGTTGTATAAGTTTATACAACAACATGGTGCTTCATTATCCGCAGCTGGACACAGTGATGATGGTCGAGGACTTCATCAGGGATAACTCTGGAGAGTTCAAGAAGAGAAAGCTGTGGGAGTCTCTGCCCAGGAAGATGATGTACCAGACATTCTGCGTCATCTTTGATTATCTGGAAAAATCAGGGAAGATTGCCCGGGATAAAAACGGGACAGTCGGCTGGATCTGGGATCCGGAAGGGGTGAAATATTATATGTCACGACCGTATCTGAGATGGAAGCCGAAATAGTCTTTGCAAATGAGAAGCTATTGAGTTCATTCCATAGATTAGAAAAGAAAGATAAGCAATTGTATGAACACATAGAGAATGCTCTCTTGAAGATCAAAAAACATGCATTCTCCGGCATCCAGATAAGAAAAAGACTGATTCCAAAGACATACATCAATGTTGACAACCTCTGGAAATACAACCTGCCAAATGGATGGAGGCTTGTCTATACCATCAAGAAGAATGAAGTGCTGGTTATGGCAATCATCCTTGAATGGATGAAGCACAAGGAATATGATAGGAGGTTCGGATATTGAGGCAGGCCTGTAGATGATTTGTCATCAGAACAATAAACAATATATACTACCACGATTATTGCCGGAGGTATGGGAAGGGCGCCGAGCCATAAGAGCAGCAGGTCAAGGCCGAAAAGGGCAGAAAAGCCCCTGTCGTGCAACAGGCAGTTCCCTGACTGCCCTGCGATGCCCAATGACGATTTCTGCAGCTCATGCCCTTTGTACAACAAGTGAAGGACTGGCGGCTCTGACCAGATTATTATGCCTCTCTGTTGAAGACAGGCCCGGGGTAGGCTTCATTTCACAGGATTTTCCTGCATCTCATTTGATTGCCTGAATGATTGCAGATTCCAGCTCTTTTGGCTCATCAGTGCCTATCCTGTATGTCTTTTTGTTCTTCATCTTTATCTCGACTGCATCGAATCCGGAGACATTGTAGATGACTGTATGAGGCCAGAGCCATAATCTTATCCCCCAGCCGTAATACCAATGGTTCCTTACAGCCTTGGCCTGGCCTATGTCTTTTAAGAGGAAGCTTTTGCTGTAGATGCCATAGCCGAATCTTATCTTGAGGTATTCTTCATCGATTTTCACATTGAGCGATGAGAATGACACGAGGGCCAATATGATGAGGAAGATTACTGCTATGGCAAAGGGTTCCGGACCTGTCATTGACAGGATAAACCCGAAGAATATTACGACTGCGGCTGTTACATAGATCATCAGATACCCGACCTGGGTGTGGTTGTATCTCATGTGATTGGATAGATTATCTGTTTTATAAGTTTTGCTGTTTTGGCAGGAGATATTGAACTTGCCGAGAATATTCCGGAAAATAACAGTTGGATGGAAATCAGACCAGCATCTTCTTGAGTTCAAACATGAACTCCTTTGCCCGCTTAAGTGATGTTTTTGCCTTTGCAGCCTTTGCATTTTCACCCATGTCATACTGGAACCTTGACCTCTTGGCCCTCTCAAGATCATAGCTGTCGACAATATCCTCTGCCCTTGCAGACGCCAGGTCCAAAGCATCTTTCTGTATCTCTTCAAATTCTGTCAGAAGCTCTTTTTTCAGCCTGTGAAGGACAAGGACGATCAGGGCATCTGTCGTGACCTTATGCGCAATCTTTCCACCTATCCTGTATCCAAGCTCGAGAATCACGGCATTGGCGATATAGAACATGGAATAATAGCTGCAGACAACGACCCACAGATAAGGCTTCTTATCATCCTTCATGAGGTTTTCAGCCACGCCAAGGGACATCTCAGCATTCCTGACATACATCTGCTTTGCTGTCTCATTCTTTTCCTTTTTGACAAGACCGTCCTGCAGGTATACGGCGAAGTTATTTTTCGCTTCCCTCATCCTTTGTTCTGATATCATCTTAATAGCTCATAATACCCCTCAATGCCATAGAGGATGACATTGTTCTTGATTGCTTCATGCACGACATTCGGCTTTCCAAACCTCATGTCCTGGAATTCCTTTTCAGTGAATATGAAATCATGCACACTGAAAGGCAGCAGGGATAGGGCATTCTCGATCCTTTTTTTCATTGATTGATGAGGGACAATAATCATCAGGTCAATGTCAGAATGCTTGGTGCTGGTGCCTTTTGCATGGGATCCGAACACAAGCACTGTCAGGTTTGCCGAGACCTTTTTAAGGTCTTCAACAATGACCTTGAGATCTTTGTTCTTCAGCGTTCTCCTCTGCCTCTCATATTCGACTGAGAACACCTCGCCTGAAAATCTTCCGGACAAGGATATTGCCTTTGATTTTCCGATAGTTTCGGTGTTTAATAGCCCTTTTTCAATCAGTCTATTTGCCGCTGTATGGGTTATCCGATAATCTGATCCGATATTTTTTGATACCTGCCTTATGGTATACCTGCCCTTGTTTTCGATGAGGTGCTTCAGGATCTTCTGCTCAGTCTTCATTATGTATGTAGGTACATAATATTATGTATTTAAATCTTTTGGTTATTTAATTTAAGAGATGATCTTTCTTTATAAATCTGATTGAGAATTTTCCGGAAGCTTTTCGAGCTTATTGATCAGTTCATCGAGAATCTCTTTTTTTGGCTCTATGACTTCTTCTGTCCTGATTAAGTGCTCATGGGCTTGCTTCATGTTTTTCAGCAATTCTTCCGGGTTTGCGTCTATTATCTTATGGTGCTTGGGGCAGAGGAGGATGAGGTTTCCGAATGCGTTTCTTTCGGATTCTGTCTGGGATGGATCATACCTCGCAGCAAGCTTATGCCTGCCCTTGATGTGTCAGGAATACCACTCTTCTCTTTTGAAATAGATAAGCAACGCTTATCTGTCCAATCTGTTGGTCGTGTTATTCCTGAGCATGCTCAAGAACCACAAGTCCTTCGAACTGAAGATGAAGTTTTTACTTCATTTTACGGGATATTGACTGGTGATTCTTGACATGGGCGATTTCACCTACGACAGTGCCGTATTTTAAGTCGACGATATGGGACTTGCATTCCGGAAACGCGCACTCATTGCCTGAGAGGGCGAAGAGCTTCTTTATGGCATTGCGCTCGGGCGAGTGGGACATATTCAGAGACAGAGTTTTAGAGGTATAAAAAGGTTTTGGAAA